>NZ_CP079801.1:0-1297500 GCF_021545785.1 Halopseudomonas maritima | reverse complement strand
CAGGCCATTGCCCAGAACGGCGGTGAGTGGGGCGCTGATAGGTTGCAGCGCTACGGCGAGCTGACTGGTCACACGCTGATGGAGCAGGGCGATCTGGCCATCCGTCACACGCCAGAACTGCGTGCCTTCGATCGCTACGGTCGGCGCATCGACGAGGTCGACTTCCATCCGGCGTATCACACCTTGATGCGCAGCGCGATGCAGAACCAGGTTCACTCCTTCTCCTGGAACAATCAGGGCAAGGTTGGTGCGCACGTTGTCCGCGCGGGTCTGCTCTATCTGCACAGCCAGGCCGATGCTGGCACCTGCTGCCCGATTACCATGACCTACGCGGTGGTCCCGGCGTTGCAGCATTCGCCCGAGATTGCCAAGGAGTGGGTCCCGTGGCTGCTCGCGGCGGACTACGACGAGCGCACCCTGCCAGCGGATCAAAAGCGTGCCTGCACCATCGGTATGGGCATGACCGAAAAGCAGGGCGGCTCTGATGTTCGCGCCAATACCACCCAGGCGACGCTGCAGGACGACGGCAGCTATCGCCTGGTCGGCCACAAGTTCTTCTTCTCCGCACCGATGTGTGATGCGCACCTGGTGCTGGCGCAAACCGGGCAGGGCGTTGGCTGCTTCTTGGTACCGCGCGTGCTGCCGGACGGCTCGGTGAACGCAGTGCGCATTCAGCGCCTCAAAGACAAGCTGGGTGATCGCAGCAATGCGTCGTCCGAAGTCGAATTCAATGGCGCTCTGGGCTATCTGGTCGGCCAAGATGGGCGTGGCGTCGCGACCATTCTGGACATGGTGGCGCTGACTCGCCTGGACTGCATCGTTGGTACCGCTTCGCTGATGCGTCAGGCACTAGTTCAGGCGCTGAACCACACCCGTCAGCGTTCTGCCTTTGGTCGTGTGCTGATCGATCAGCCGCTGATGCGCAATGTGCTGGCCGATCTTGCGCTGGAAAGCGAAGCCGCGCTGGCGCTGTCCATGCGCGTTGCCGCCGCCGTGGATGCCGCGCCACGAGACGAGCATGAAGCCGCGCTGGCGCGTATCACCACTGCCATCGCCAAGTACTACATCTGCAAACGAGGCCCGGCAGTCATCAACGAGGCGCAGGAATGTCTGGGTGGTATCGGTTATGTGGAGGAGAACATCCTGCCGCGGCTGTATCGTCAGGCTCCGCTGAACTCCATCTGGGAAGGCAGTGGCAACGTACAGTGTCTTGATGTGCTGCGTGCGCTGCGCCGTGAGCCAGAGGTACGTGATGCGCTATTCCTTGAGTTGCAGGCCGCCGAAGGATTGAACAACGATTACGACCGTCAGCTCGCCTGGCTGATGCGCGCCTTCGAAAATCAGGAAAATCTGGAAGCACGTTCGCGTCTGGTCGTCGAGCGTACGGCTATAGCGCTGCAGGCCGCGCTGCTGTTCAAGGCCGCGCCGCGTGAGATCGCCCACACCTTCTGCCGTGCCCGTATGGGTGAGGAGCGGGGGGTAATCCCCCCATTTTTAGTACTCACCAGAAGTAGAGGTCAGGCCGCGAGGGCCAACTTCTGTTTGGGGGTGATGCCTCCCAGGGCCATATTTGGTCGTTCATGATTGTATGTCCAGATCCATCGTGTGGCGTGTTCTTGCACCTCAGCGATGGACTCGAACAGGTAATGCCCCAGCCAGTCATAACGTACCGTGCGGTTATAGCGTTCGACGTAGGCATTCTGCTGGGGATTGCCGGGCTGGATATGTTCTAGGCGGATGCCATGCTTCTCTGCCCACAGCACAAGCTTGCTGCTGATGTATTCCGGGCCGTTGTCACTGCGAATCGACCGGGGTTTGCCACGCCATTCGATCACCTGATCCAGCGCACGTACCACCCGCTCTGCCGGCAGTGATAGGTCTATATCCATGGCCAGGGCTTCGCGGTTGAAGTCGTCGATCAGGTTAAACAGGCGAAAGCTACGACCGTCTGCCAGTTGGTCATGCATGAAGTCCATCGACCAACAGTGATTGATCGCCTCCGGCACAGCTAGGGGCTCGGGCTTCTCACGCACGATGCGTTTGCGCGGCTTGATTCGCAGGTTCAGCTCCAGCTCGCGATAAATCCGGTACACCCGCTTGTGATTCCAGCGGTGGCCTTTCACGTTGCGCAAATACAGGAAGCACAGGCCGAAACCCCAGTTGCGCTGGTTGTGCGTAAGCCGGATCAGGTGGTCGGCGATCTCGGCATTTTCCGAGGACAACCGTGGCTGGTAGCGATAGCAGGTGACGCTAACCCTGAAGACCTGGCATGCCAGCTTGATGCTAGCTCGACCAGAGCGAACTGCACGCTGAGCCATCTCTCGCCGCCGAGATGGCTTCACCACTTTTTTGCCATCGCTTCCTGGATGATCTCAGCCTTCAGGCGCTCTTCGGCGTACATCTTCTTAAGGCGACGGTTCTCATCCTCCAGTTCGCGCAGCCGGGCCATCAATGAAGCGTCCATGCCGCCGAACTTGGCGCGCCACTCGTAGAAGGTTGCCGAACTGATGCCATGCTCGCGGCAAAGCTCAGGGACTGGGCTGCCGGCTTCGGCCAGCTTGAGGATAGCGATGATCTGGCTGTCCGAAAAACGCGATGTCTTCACGCAAAATTTCCTTGATCCGAGTAGGAGAAAATTCTACTTCTGACGAGTACTGATTTCAGGGGGGATTACCCCCGCCCGTTGAACCCATCGTCCTGCTTTGCCTTGCTACTGGTGCCCGCTGGTCTGAGGCGGAAGGCCTGACACCGGCACGCTTGAAGAATGGTTCGGTCCCTTATAGTCAGACCAAGTCCAGCAAGGTGCGTACGGTCCCAATTTCTGCAGAGCTGGAAGCTTTCATCCAAAAACACTGGAAACTTCACGGCCAGTTCACTGGGGCGATTACCTCGTTTCGGCGTGCGTTGGATCGCTCTGGCATTGAGCTACCCAAAGGACAGGCAAGTCATGCTCTGCGGCATACCTTCGCTAGCCACTTCATCCAAAAGGGCGGCAACATCCTTACGCTACAGAGGATTCTAGGGCACTCCAGCTTGGCTATGACCATGCGCTATGCCCATCTTGCTCCTGACCATTTGCGCCATGCTGTCACGCACGGCCCGTCGCTTGTTCCCCCTCAATCTTGAGGGTGTGTGGCTTTTGACGGTCTAGTTTGGCCCCTAGTGGCAGCGTATTCCACTTGCCTTTCCTAAGCCGCTTTTGCACCAGTTGCTGATAAGCATCTGGCGAGGGGGCCTTTTTGCGTTGGTGCCTGAGTTGGTTGCATCGCTTGCATGCGGCTGCGATGTTGCTGCGTGTGTCCTTCCCTCCGTCACGCCGAGCCTGGAGGTGTTCTGCTGTGCATTGGAAGTGCTGGGCTTGTGCCAGGGAGATTTGGTGATCTTTTGCGAAAGTCTCTACGGAGCCCTGCCACATCAGGAAGCCGCAATAGCAGCAACGTCCACGTTGTTGTTTGAATGCTGACTCTCGTAGTTTATTGAGTTTGGGATTGCGCATGACGGTTTCCTTTGATGAATAAGGGATACCGGCTGCGGATCGACCACGAGTTACGGCGACAGCACGCTGTGGTGGCTGGTCAGGAACTGCCCTGCAAGGAGGTGCAGCAACAAAAACATAAACCCTTGCGAGGGCTCGGTCAATTGCTAGAGCGCTCAAGTGTGACACTTTTGGGGCACTGCCCTACGCCAGAAAGTAAAAAGCCCCGAAAATCACTAGGATTATCAGGGCTTTAGGTCTTGCTAATTTGGTGGAGCCGGGGGGATTTGAACCCCCGTCCGCCAGTCCTCCGCTATCGGTTCTACATGCTTAGCCATCTCTACTTAGTTAACTCCGCGCCGCCCGAGTGGCAGGGTGCTTGGAGCGAGCTGTATAAGTTTTAGCCGTTACGTCTACAGCAAACTTGGCGGCGATCCTGTTCTATCTGTCGGTCAACTTCGGGTTTACAGGCATCCCCTGGTGACCGCTAGCCGGCTTAAGCGGCTAGTGCGTAGTTGTCGTCGTTGGCAACTATAAGTATGCAGCAGCGAATTTACGAGATCTGCTACCAACTCGGCATGCCCCTCAAGTTTTGTAACCGTCGTCGAATCCAAATCGGCCCCAAATCTTGCTGGTCTGTTACTGAGACGGGATTGTACGCGAAAGGTTCCTTGCAGAACAGGGTGGAGGGCGGCAGAAGAGGTTTATCGCGCATGCTCGGGGTAGGCGGCTTTGACCTTCAGGAAGACGTAGTCGGTGTTGCAATAAGCTGTTCGCTTGATCGTTTGCTCTTGGGCTGACGCCTGCAAGCGGTTTGGTGCGCACAGGCCCGCGCGGGCGCCAGGGGGGAATAGTGCAGACGCTGCAGGTTGCCGGATCTGGTCCGGTGTCAGTGAGACGCAGACACGGTCTTCAAAAGCGGGCAGATCAAGAGCGCTGAAGTCCTGCCGGGGCGGCAGCCAGTCGGTATGACCTGATATGAGGTGGTGTTTTCGGGTGCTGCGGTTGCCCGCACAACCATCCTGATAGCGATGTCAGCGACTCACCTGACGCTGATAACGAAAAGTCCGGGTTTCCCCGGACTTTCGTGAAGCACCTTTTACTGCTGAGAGTCTTACAGGCCGAACTTGGCCTTGAACTCACGGCGACGGCGGTGCAGGACCGGCTCGGTGTAGCCGTTCGGCTGCTTGGTGCCTTCAACGCACAGTTCAACGGCGGCCTGGAAGGCAACGCTGTCGTCAAAGTTCGGCGCCATCGGCTTGTAGGCCGGGTCGCTTTCGTTCTGACGGTCAACCACTGCAGCCATGCGCTTCATGGTTTCCATGACCTGCTCTTCGGTGCAGATGCCGTGGCGCAGCCAGTTGGCGATGTGCTGGCTGGAGATACGCAGGGTTGCGCGGTCTTCCATCAGGCCCACGTCGTTGATGTCCGGTACCTTGGAGCAGCCGACGCCCTGATCGATCCAGCGTACAACGTAGCCGAGGATGCCCTGGGCGTTGTTGTCCAGTTCCTGCTGGATTTCCTCGGCGGACCAGTTGGTGTTCGGCGCCAGCGGAATGGTCAGAATGTCGTCAACGGAGGCCGGAGTGCGCTTGGCCAGCTCTTCCTGGCGCTCGGCGACGTTCACCTTGTGGTAGTGCAGGGCATGCAGGGTAGCGGCGGTCGGGGACGGAACCCAGGCGGTGTTGGCGCCGGCCATCGGGTGACCGATCTTCTGCTCCAGCATGGCAGCCATCAGGTCGGGCATGGCCCACATGCCTTTACCGATTTGCGCACGACCTTTCAGGCCGGTGGCCAGACCGATGTCGACGTTGTTGTTCTCGTAGGCACCGATCCAGACTGCGCCCTTGATTTCGCCCTTGCGGATGAACGCGCCGGCTTCCATGGAAGTGTGGATCTCGTCACCGGTGCGGTCGAGGAAGCCGGTGTTGATGAACACAACGCGCTCGCTGGCGGCCTTGATGCAGGCTTTCAGGTTGACGGTGGTGCGACGCTCTTCGTCCATGATGCCGACTTTCAGGGTGTTGCGCGGCAGGCCCAGCATGTCTTCAACGCGGCCGAACAGCTCGGTGGTGAACGCCACCTCTTCCGGACCGTGCATCTTCGGCTTAACGATGTAGACCGAACCGGTGCGGGTGTTCTTGCGGCTGGTGTTGCCGTTCAGGTTGTGCATGGCGATCAGGCTGGTGACCGCTGCGTCCATGATGCCTTCCGGCACTTCGTTGCCGTCCTGGTCCAGGATCGCGTCGTTGGTCATCAGGT
Source organism: Halopseudomonas maritima (assembly GCF_021545785.1). NCBI lineage: Bacteria > Pseudomonadati > Pseudomonadota > Gammaproteobacteria > Pseudomonadales > Pseudomonadaceae > Halopseudomonas > Halopseudomonas maritima. Next base: position 1,291,763 of record NZ_CP079801.1, on the reverse strand, counting down.
GGCCGACGTTGCGAACGAACAGCAGGGAGCGACCGTGCAGGGTCAGGGTGGTGCCGTCGGCCTTGGTGTATTCGCGGTCCGGGTTCATGGTGCGGGTGAAGGTGCTGCCGCCCTTGTTGACGGACTCGGCCAGGTCACCTTTCATCAGGCCCAGCCAGTTGCTGTAGACAACGGTCTTGTCGTCGGCATCAACGGCGGCGACGGAGTCTTCGCAGTCCATGATGGTGGTCAGCGCAGATTCCATCAGCACGTCTTTGACGCCGGCAGCGTCGGTCTGGCCGACGTTGCTGGTCGCATCGATCTGGATTTCGAAGTGCAGGCCGTTGTGCTTGAGCAGGACGGCAGTCGGCGCCGCAGCGTCGCCCTGGAAGGCGATAAACTGGGCGGCGTCTTTCAGGCCGGTGGTGCTGCCGTCTTTCAGGCTAACGCTCAGCTGGCCGTCCTTGACGGTGTAGCTGGTGGAGTCAACGTGGGAACCATTGGCCAGCGGTGCTGCCTCATCAAGGAAGGCGCGGGCGAAGGCGATAACCTTGTTGCCACGGATTTCGTTGTAACCCGGGCCTTTGGTGGCGCCGTTTTCTTCGGAGATGGCGTCGGTACCGTACAGTGCGTCGTACAGTGAACCCCAGCGGGCGTTGGCGGCGTTCAGGGCAAAACGGGCGTTCATGACCGGCACAACCAGCTGCGGGCCGGCCATGGTGGCGATTTCTTCGTCAACGTTCTGGGTAGTGGCCTGGAAGTCGGCCGGCTCGGGCAGCAGGTAGCCGATTTCCTGCAGGAAGGCTTTGTACTCGGCGGCGTTGTGCGCCTGACCGGCACGGGCCTGGTGCCAGGCATCAATTTGCGCCTGAAAGTCGTCGCGCTTGGCCAGCAGTGCCTTGTTCTTGGGAGCCAGGTCCTTGATCAGGGCTTCTACACCGGCCCAGAAGGCAGCGGCGTCAACACCGGTGCCGGGGATGGCACGCTGGTTAATGAAGTCGTGGAGAACTTTGGCTACTTGCAAACTGCCAACTTGGACGCGATCTGTCATGTTACACCCTCACTGTGCTGACAACCTGCGCGCTACGCGCATCAGGACGTGGAAATTGGAGACGCGGTATGTTACACGATGATCTGTTGCAAAGCATGCCCGACGGGCGCAATTGTGCCGGGGCCTCCGCAGATCAGGGAGTGACTCGCGGGTCATACCACCAGACGAGACACTCGATGGATCAGGCTTTTTTTTCCTCCCTTGCCGACTCCCTGCCGCCGCTTGAGCCCGGCCGTGCTGCCGATGATGCCGCGCGCCGCTACGCCGGCTATTACGGCATTGACTTCCATGACCGCGCGGCCCAGCACCTGGGGCGCATCGAGGTGGACGGTTTCAGTGTCGCCACGCAGATATGGAAGCCGCCGGTCGCGCGCGGCACCCTGCTGATCCTGCACGGCTATTATGACCATATGGGGCTGTATCGGCACCTGATTCAGTGGGCGCTGGAGCAACACTACGCGGTACTGGCGTTTGACCTGCCGGGGCACGGCCTGTCCAGTGGCGCGCGCGCCAGTATCGACTGCTTTCTGCGTTATCAAAAAGTGCTCGACGGTGTGCTGGAGCAGGCCTTGCTCTGGCAACTGCCGGCGCCCTGGCACATGCTGGGGCAGAGCACCGGTGGCGCGATTTTGATCGACCGCCTGCTGCATGGCGAGCTGCCCGCGCAGCTGGGGCGCACGGTGCTGATGGCGCCGCTGGTGCGTCCTCGCCAGTGGTTGTTCTCGCAAATGGGCTTGAGGCTGCTCGGTGGGTTTGTGCAGCAGCTGGGGCGACGCTTTACTGACAACTCGACCGACGAGGCCTTTCTCGAGTTCATCCGTTCGCGTGATCCGCTGCAGCCACAGGTGCTGCCGGTGGCTTGGGTGCAGGCGCTGGAGCGCTGGATTCCGCGTATCGAGTCGGCGGCGGCGGTGGAGCATCAGCCGTTGATCATTCAGGGGCAGGAAGACGGCACCGTGGACTGGCAGCACAACATTCAAGTGCTGGAAAGCAAGTTCGCCGGCCTGGATACGTTCTTCCTGCCCACCGCGCGTCATCACCTGGCCAATGAGCACGAGAGCCTGCGGCAGCAGTATCTCGACTGGCTGGCGCCGCGGCTGTCGCTGGTCAGCGCGGTCAGCCCGTCAACCAAGGTGTCGCGCCACAGCAGGTAGTCGTGACCGCCAGCAAATTCCTGATAGTCCACCGGGTAGCCCTTGCCCTGCAGCACTTCATATAGCGCGCGGGTGCTGCCGAGAATGCCTTCGGCACCGGGCTCTTCCAGCAGGCCGGCATCCAGATAAAAGCGCAGTGGCAGGCGTTGGTGCTCGGCGTACTGGCGGACCAGCCATTGCGGCGGTTCACCTTCGGGGCTCCACCAAAAACTGCCGGATTGGCTGAGCACCTTGCCGAAACGCTGAGGATGCCGCATGGCGACATAGGCGGCGGCCAGCCCGCCGAAGCTCGAACCGGCCAGAATACGGTCCTCGGCGGCGCAACTGATCGGCAGCCGGGTCTGCAGCCAAGGCAGCAGCTCCATGGCCAGAAAATCGGCAAAGTCCGGGTTGCCGGGCAGCTCTGTGGCGCGACTGGCGCGGTCCGGGTTGCCCACCAATACCGCCGCCATGGGCGGAATGCGCCCCGCTGCGATCAGGTTGTCGAGCAGCGTCGGTGTTGGCACCTCCAAGGTGTAGGCCTGCTCGTCAAACAGGGTCAGCAGCGGCAGCGCGTCGTGCTGCTTGCCAGCGGGGGTATACAGGGTCAGTTGGCGTTGATTGCCAAGCCGTTTGCTGTGATAACGCAAGCGTTGGACTGTGCCCTTGGGCACATCGCTGCGTGGTTGGTGCCAATCGTAGGGGCGAGCGCCCGGCAGGCTAAGTACGGACTGCGCGGGGGCCGCTGGGTCTGGCTGCCAGCGTGCAGGGTTGAGCGGGTCGGCAGCTGCCAGGTCCTGCAGCACCTGACGCAGCACGGCGCGGGGCTGGTCATTCATTGGCGGCAGGCCGCTGGCCAGTCGGTAGGAGGCGCGGGTGCCGGCCGGCACTTCGATGCTCAAATAGCGCAGGTCGCTGCCCGGCAACAGGGCCAACTGGCGGCTGTTGATGCCGGGCGCCGGCCAAAACAGCCGCACCTCGCCGGCAGCGGCCGGGCTACGGACCACAAACGTCACCCGTTGGCGGCCATCGGCCATGGGCTCGACCAGCGGTCCGCCGTGCGCTGTCATGTGCTGCCAGAAGGTGTTCAACGCATCCGTGTCGCCGCTCTCCAGGGCTGTCTGCAGGGCGCGCAGGCGTGGGCTGGCGGGCTGTTCGGCAGCGGGTTGGGCGGGCGATGGCGAGGGCAGGGCGGCGCCTATCTTCAGATTCAGTTGCGCGGGTGCTTCGCTGCGAGCACGCAGCTGCAGGGGCTGCCCAGGTTGGCCGCGCAGGGCCAGCCGGTTGTTTTCGGGCAACGTCAGTTGTCGCAGCAGGTGGTCGCCGTCAAACAGACTGATGCTGACCTGCTCGCCCTGGCTGTCCAGCTCCAGCACCCGGATCTGCTGCGGCGCCACCGCCAGCGGTGTACTGACGGTGGCGCCGGGCGGCAGCATCAACTGCAGCGGCCGGTCGGCCGCCAGCAGCGAGGGGGCGCCTAGCAGGGCGAGCGCTGCGCAGGGTCCTGTCCATATACGCAGCATCAGAACTGGTACTCGACGGATGCGTAAACCTGACGGCGATCTTCATTAAAGTCGCCCCAGTGCTCGTTTTCGATCTGCTTGTCGAACAGGTTGAGCACGCCGGCGCCCAAGGTCAGGCTCTCGCCAACCCGGTAGTGCCCGCCCATGTCGTATATGGTATAGGCCTCTTTGACGGTGTTGCCGCGGGTGCTGACGCTGGTGTACTGGGTGCCGGTATACCGCGCGCTGACGTTCAGTGCCAGGTGCTCGGTGGCGTTCCAGTCCAGCGCTGCGTTGGCGCTGTGTTCCGGCTTGTGGCTCAGGTCGTGCGGGGCGCCGGCGCTCAGATTCTCTGCGTCCAGGTAGCTGTAGTTGAACTGTGCCCTCAGGTTGCTGCCAAGTTGCATGTTCAGGCTGGCCTCGACGCCCTGGGTGCGTACCTTGTCGATGTTCTGGTAGGCAAAGATCGGACGGCCGTCGGGTAGAAAGCCAACAAAGTTCGGGTAGGTCGGCGCCACCACCGGGTCGCGGGTGCGGCTGTCGATGTCGATCATGTCCTTCAGGTCATTGCGAAAGACGGTCAGGCTGGCGTCCCAGCTGTCGTAGCTGAGCAGCATGGCCAGTTCGCGACTGGTGCTGACTTCCGGCTCCAACTCGGTGCTGCCGACAATGTAGCATCCAACCGTTGCGCTGCCGCAGGAGGCCGAGCCCCAGTTATCGGAGTTCTGTAACAGGGTCGGTGCGCGGAAGGCCTTGGCCCAGCCGCCCTTGAAACTCAGGTGATCGGTGCTGTGCCAAACCAGGTAGGCGCGCGGGCTGTTGTGGCCGCCGAAGTTCTCGTGATTATCGAAGCGATTGCCCAGAGTCAAGCTGAGGTTGTCGAAGATCGGCACTTCGTATTCGACAAAGGCGGCCTGGGTTTGCACTTCGGTGGTCGGGTCCTGGCCATAGGTGGCGCTGCCGGGGGCGCCGCTGAGGTTGGCGGCGTCTTCCAGCTCTTCCTGTTTCCACTCTCCGCCCAGGCTCAGGCGGCTGTCGCCAATCGGCAGGTTGATACGGCCCTGGGCGGTCCAGGTGTTGGCCTTGTTGGCCTTGTTGGGGTTGTTCTGGCCGCCAATCGTGCCGTCCAGATTGCGGGTCTCGTCAAACTGCAGGCTGACCTGGCTGTCACCGAAGCTGTAGTAACCGCGATGGGTCAGGGAGGCGGCGTCGCGGCGCAGCACAAAGTCATCGTGGTTACGGCGGGAGGCGTCCAGGTTCAGGTTTAGGTCGTGATCGTCGTTGATGAGCCAGGTCAGTTCACCGTTGGCCGAGGTGTTCTTGCGATAAGGCGTGCCGGCGCGGCCCGAGTTGTTGATGTCCTCGGCGTCGGCGGTGCGGCGATCGGCAGCGCCATACAGCTTGACCAGCAGTTGCTCGGATAGCGGACCGCTGAGCGAGGCGGCGTACTTGCTTGTGTCGCCCGCGTCATCCTGCTGTTGCGCGATGTAGGTGGTAGACAGGCTGCCGTGCCAGCTGTCGGTGGCCTTTTTGGTGATGATGTTGACTACGCCGCCAATGGCGTCGGAGCCGTACAGCGATGACATTGGCCCGCGCACTACTTCTAATCCGCTCGATCATGTCGACCGGCACCCAGCCGGTGTCGTAGTCGTTGCCGCGGAAGGAAGCCGAGGTGGAGTTGACCCGGCGACCGTCGATCAGGATCAGCGTGTAGGCCTGGTCGAAGCCGCGTATCTGCACGCCCGGCACGGTGTTGCCGGAGCGCTGCAGGGTAACGCCTGCCACCCGGCCAAGCAGGTCGGCCAGATCCGTTACCGGGGTGCGCTTGATGTCCTCTTCAGTCAGCACGGTGATGCTGGCCGGCGCATCGCGCAGGCTCTGCTCGGTGGCTGCAGCGGTGATCACCATGGTATCCAGGGTTATCGACTCGCTGCTGTCAGCGGCCTGTGTGGCACTGCAGAAAGTGGCGATGGCGATGGCGCAGGCCAGGTGGCTGCGGCGGAGGGCGTTGAGGTCATGCATGGCAGATCCCTTTGATATTCATTGGTTGGCGGTGCATGATAATAATTCTCAACTACATTTCGGTGTTTCGCGAAAGCAAGGAAAATCTTGCCGCCAGCAAGTTTATTGGACCTGGGAGGGGGCGCGATGGTGTCGACTTTGGCTGCGCCGGGGCCGCTGATTACCTGTGATCACATGATGCGGCGCGATACCGGGCTGGGCACCGCGCCGCGCTTTGTGCAGGCTTTTTCGCCGGGCTTGCCGGTGCTGCGTGGACGTATGGAAACCCACGAGCTGTGTGGAGGTCTGTTGCTGCACTTGGCGGATGTTGAGGACCTGATCGATGGTGTCAGTGAGAACCTGCTGACGCCCGGACTGAAACTCACCATGGTGCTGTCCGGGGCGACCGAGCTGTCCTATGGTGGCAAGGCATTTCATCTGGCTGCCGCAGGTCAGGAACGCGCCGGTGTGCTGATCTCCCTGGCGCGCAGCGATCAATTCCGCCGTCGCTGGCAAGCTGGGCGCCGAGAAATAAAGTGCGTGCTGACGCTGCCGGCGTCCTGGTTGGAGCGGATGGCGCAGCAGGGCAGCGAATGCTGGGATGCTATGCAGCGGTTTTCCGCTGCCCATCTCAGTGAACTGCGCTGGCTGCCCTCGGTCGCTGCGCAGACAGCATTGCGCCGGCTGTTTGATCTGCAGGGCGTGGACCCGTTGGTCGCCGCCCTGCAGCGTGAGCAGGTGGCGGTGCAACTGGCGGCCGAGATTATCCAGCTATTTTCGCCGCCAAGGGCTTGCGTTGGCACCTCGGTGCGGGTGCATCAGCGCATGCTGCAGGCCAAGGATTTTCTTGATAGCGGCGCCGCCGACGGGGTGGGGCTGGATGACATCGCACGGCAAATGGCGACCAACTCGGTTGATCTGCAGCGGCATTTTCGTCAGGTCTGGGGTACCACGGTGTTTGCCTACCTGCGTGAGCGCAAGCTGGTGCAGGCGCGCATGGCTCTGGAGGACGGCGCGTCGGTGATGATGGCGGCCGAACTGGCCGGCTACGGCAGCGCGGCCAGTTTTGCGACCGCGTTCAAGCGGCTGTTCGGGGTAACGCCTTCATCGGTGGGGCGTTAGGGGCTGTTGCCGTTTTGCTCCCTCCGCGTTACCTGGCCGAAAAATGGTCTGCGGCAGGAGCGTGAGCGAAACGTTAACAGCCCCTACGTTGCTTCAGGGGTTCAGCGCGTCGCGGGCAGCCGCGCTGCTGGCGCGGAAGAACGCGCTGCCGCTGTCACTCTCGCTCCAGTCGGCGTAGGCGTTGAGCTGCGCATCGGTCAGGTCGCGATAAACATAGGCCAGGGTCTGCGGCAGATTGGGTTCCATCTGCGCCCGTATGCTGCTGCGGCGCTGGTTGGCCAGACCGTCCGGAATGGTCAGTAGGCCGCCAAGCATGTCGTTGGCGCTTTGCGTTGCCAGGCTGGCGAAGGCCAGCGAGACCTCTTCACCCATATCCAGCGCCGGCAACTGCTGGCCTAGACGTTTCAAGTTGGCTTCCCGCTCGGCGCTGATAGTCAGTGGTGGCAGGCCGTTTTGCATGCGGCTTACCTCCGCAGGCGAGGTCGCACGGGTTTCGGCCGCGACGACGGCTTCGCCCAGCTCGCTGCGGTAGAACTGCTGGGCGTCGAGCAGTTGGTCGTCGGACAGGTTGACCGCCAGGCTGGCCAGGGCGCGGGCGTGCATGCGGTCAGCGTCGAAGCGTTCGTTACTCTTGCGCACCAGATTGTCGGCGACGGCCGCAGGCAATTGAGCCGCATAACGGCTACGGGCTTTCTCCAGCGCCTGCTGGAAGTGTTGTTGATGGGTCTCCATGCCGGAGGCGCGGTATAGCTGAAGGGTGTCGGCCTGGGCGCTCATGCCGAGGCCAAGCAGGCTGACAAAAAGTGCGCCCCAGAGGGCGCGCGGCAAAATGCGGGTCATGGTGTTCTCTGCAAAAAAGCGTGGTTGTGGCACTGCCCGGTTAAATGTCTTGCCTGGGGCGTGCATTGGCATAACAATGCGGGCTCGCTTCGTCGCTTGTCACGCCCTCGATTGTCTATCCGGGTAGCGTGTAGCAGCCCTGCGCCTCAGCGACGAGCCGGCGTCCTCCCCTTTGAGTAGTGTCACTATGCCCGAGTTCCCTTTGGTGCCTGCCAGCCGCTTTGTGCGCATGGCTGATGAGCTGGCCGAGCGCGGCTGGTCGGTGCAGGAGCAACTGCTGCCTGAGCCCCTGGCGCTGGCTTTGGAGCGCGATTGTCGTGCCCTGTGGCAGCGCGACGATCTAACCCCCGCGGCCATTGGCCGGGGAGACGGTCAATTGGTGATCCCCGGCATCCGTGGCGACTACACGCGCTGGCTGGATGACTGCCCTCCAACCGCCGCCGGGCGCACCTATCTGGCGGTGATGGACGGGCTGCGAGAGACCCTCAATCGCAATCTGTTTATGGGGCTCGATACCTTTGAGACCCATTACGCGCTCTACCCTCCAGGGGCCGGCTATCAGCGTCACCTTGACCGTTTTCAGGACAACCCTCTGCGCACCCTGTCGGTGGTAACCTACCTGAATCAGTCATGGCAGCCGGGTGATGGCGGCGAGCTACGCCTCTACTTGCCCGAGGGCGAGCACCATGTCGCGCCGCGTGCCGGCACGGTGGTCGTATTTACCAGTGCTGATGTAGAGCATGAGGTGTTGGCCTCGCGCTTTGAGCGCGCCAGCCTGACGGGCTGGTTCCGTCGCCGACCGATCAATCCGGTGCTGCGCTGAATCTCGGCGCGTAGCCACCATTGGAGAGCGCGTGGAAAAACTGCTGATCAGTGCCTGCCTTCTGGGGCAGCGCGTTCGCTACGACGGCGGCGGGTTTGACCCCACGCAGCTGCTGCTGGACTGGCAGTCCCAGGGCCGGCTGGTGGTGGTCTGTCCGGAAGTTGCCGGTGGCCTGCCGACACCGCGCCCGCCCGCGGAAATTCCGGGCGGGCAGGGTGCGTTGGTGCTAGCCGGTGAGCGGGTTGTGGTTACCGACCGAGGCGAGGATGTCACCACCGCCTTTGTCCGTGGTGCTGAACAGGCGCTGGCTCTGGTACGTAGATACCGTATCCGTTTTGCGCTGCTCAAGGCGCGTAGTCCGTCCTGCGGCAATGTCGAAAACTACGACGGCAGCTTTTCTGGGGTGCGGGTAAGCGGGGAGGGGGTGACCGCAGCGGCTCTTCGGCAGGCGGGGGTGCGGGTATTTAATGAAGAGCAGGTGGGCGAGTTGCGTGCGTTGCTGGGTGACTAAACAGCTAGCGTGATGGCTTGCATGTTTGCTCTGCTAACTGGTCGAGTTAAGGCGCAGGCATAAAAAAGGGGCACAACCAAGGTTGTGCCCCTTTTTGCGTTACAGCTGGCTGCTTAGAACAGCACGCGAACGCGGATGGTGCCTTTGACCTGCTGGATTTTCTCCAGAGCCAGGTCTGAGTATTCGGCGTCGACGTCGATGACGACGTAGCCGACTTTCTCGTTGGTCTGCAGGAACTGACCGCAGATGTTGATGCCGTTGGCAGCGAACACCTGGTTGATCTCGCTCATGACGCCCGGCACGTTCTCGTGGATGTGCAGCAGGCGGTGCTTGCCCGGGTGCGACGGCAGCGCCACTTCCGGGAAGTTGACCGAGGTGATGGAGGTGCCGTTGTCGCTGTAACGTACCAGCTTCTCGGCGACTTCCAGACCGATGTTGGCCTGTGCTTCCATGGTTGAGCCGCCGATGTGCGGGGTCAGGATGCAGTTCTGGAACTCGCGCAGCGGGCTGACGAACTCTTCGCCGTTGGCACGCGGCTCAACCGGGAATACGTCGATTGCCGCACCGCTCAGGTGCTTGTCGCCCAATGCAGAGGCCAGTGCGTCGATGTCGACCACGGTGCCGCGGGCGGCGTTGATCAGGATGCCGCCCTGCTTCATGGTGCGGATTTCCTTCTCACCGATCATCCACTTGGTGGCGGCGGTTTCCGGCACGTGCAGGGTGACGATATCGGCTTCGGCCAGCAGTTCCGCCAGCGAGCCTACCTGAGTGGCGTTACCCAGCGGCAGCTTGGTGACCACATCGTAGAACAGCACCTGCATGCCCAGGCCTTCAGCCAGCACGGACAGCTGCGTGCCGATCGAGCCGTAGCCGATAATGCCGAGCTTCTTGCCGCGGATTTCATAGGAGCCGGTTGCGCTCTTGCTCCAGCCACCTTCGTGACAGGCCGCGTTCTTTTCCGGAATACCGCGCAGCAGCAGAATCGCCTCGGCCAGCACCAGCTCGGCAACCGAGCGGGTGTTGGAGTAAGGGGCGTTGAATACGGCTACGCCACGACGCATGGCCGCGTCCAGGTCGACCTGGTTGGTGCCGATACAGAAGCAGCCTACCGCGACCAGTTTGTGCGCCTGCGCAAAGACCTCTTCGGTCAGTTGGGTGCGCGAGCGAATGCCGACGAAATGGGCGTCGGCAATGGATTCCTTCAGCTGCTCTTCAGGCAGCGAGCCGGTGTGGTACTCGATATTGGTGTAACCGGCTGCCTTCAGTGTGTCGACGGCGGTCTGGTGTACGCCCTCGAGCAGCAGGAACTTGATCTTGCTTTTGTCCAGCGAGGTGTTGGCCATGGTGTGAGTTACCCGGGTGCTGATATCGGAAAGTCCGAGGCAGGCCACTTTGGCTGCGGATGACAGAAGGGGCCTGTTTCGGAAGTCGCGTATGCTAGCATAATCTGCCTTTTTTGATGCCCGCAGACGCATGAAAAGTCTTCAGGTACTGCATTAATTCCCTTTGAGAGCGCACCATGACCCCTGATGCTGTGATTGAAACCCTCAAGACCCTGGTGGATGCGGACAAGGTCCGCGTTGATGCCGAGTCCCTCGACAACTGGGGCAAGGACTGGACCAAGCACTTTGCGCCGGCGCCGCTGGCCATCGTATTTCCCAAGACGGTTGAGCAGGTGCAGGCGCTGGTGCGCTTTGCCAATGAACAGAAACTGGCGCTGGTGCCCTCCGGTGGTCGTACCGGCCTGTCTGCGGCGGCGGTAGCGGCCAATGGCGAGATCGTGGTGTCTTTTGATTACATGAACCAGATTGGCGAGTTCAACGCCTTTGATCGCACCGTGGTGTGTCAGCCTGGTGTTGTTACTGCGCAGCTGCAGCAGTTTGCCGAAGAAAAGGGTTTGTACTATCCGGTGGACTTCGCCTCTGCCGGTTCCAGCCAGATTGGCGGCAATATCGGCACCAATGCCGGCGGTATCAAGGTGATTCGCTACGGCATGACCCGCAACTGGGTCGCCGGCCTGAAGGTGGTTACCGGCACTGGCGAGCTGCTGGAGCTGAACCGTGACCTGATCAAGAACGCTACCGGCTACGATCTGCGCCAGCTGTTTATTGGCGCCGAAGGTACCCTGGGCTTTGTGGTTGAGGCGACCATGCGCCTTGAGCGCGCGCCGAAAAATCTGACGGCGATGGTGCTGGGGACGCCGGACTTCGACTCCATCATGCCGGTACTGCACGCCTTTCAGGGCAAGCTCGACCTGACAGCTTTCGAGTTTTTCTCCGACAAGGCGATGGCCAAGATCATGGGGCGTGGTGATGTGCCTGCGCCGTTCGAAACCGACTGCCCCTTCTACGCGTTGCTTGAGTTTGAAGCGGTCAGCGAAGAGGTTGCCAACGATGCGCTGGCCACCTTCGAACATTGCGTGGAGCAGGGCTGGGTGCTCGATGGCGTGATGAGCCAGAGCCAGCAGCAGTTGGAAAACCTGTGGAAGCTACGCGAGTTTATCTCCGAGACCATCTCCCACTGGACGCCTTATAAGAACGACATCTCGGTGACGGTCGGTAAGGTGCCAGCCTTCCTGCACGACATCGATACCATCGTTGGTGAGCACTACCCGGACTTCGAGATCGTCTGGTTCGGTCACATCGGCGACGGCAACCTGCACCTGAACATCCTGAAGCCCGAGAACCTGTCCAAGGACGAGTTCTTCGCCAAGTGTGCAACGGTCAACAAATGGGTGTTCGAGATTGTCGAGAAGTACAACGGCTCAATCTCTGCCGAGCACGGTGTGGGCATGACCAAGCGCGACTATCTGACCTACAGCCGCAGCCCGGCAGAAATCGCGGTGATGAAGTCGATCAAGGCGGTGTTTGACCCCAACGGCATCATGAACCCCGGCAAGATATTCAACTGACAGCGGCAAGCAAAGGCAAAAGCGAGAGCAGGGTATATGAGCTACCAGCATCAGTATGTGGATGGCAGTGTGATTGATCTGCCGATGGGTAAGGTGGTGTGTGTCGGGCGCAACTACGCCGAGCATGCCCGAGAGCTGAACAATCCGGTGCCAACCGAACCGCTGTTGTTTATCAAGCCGGCCACCTCGGTCGTTCCGATGACGCCGCCGATTGAGCTGGTCCAGGGCCGCGGTCCGGTGCATTACGAGACCGAGATTGCGTTGCTGGTCGGTGCACCGCTGAGTGGTCTGGTCAGCGACCAGGAAGCAGAGGCGGCGATCATTGGCGTTGGTCTGGCGCTCGACCTGACCCTGCGTGAATTGCAGGATCAGTTGAAGAGCAAGAGCCACCCGTGGGAGCGCGCCAAGTGCTTCGACGGCGCCTGCCCGCTGTCGCCTTTTGTACCCAAAGCCGAGACAGGTGATCTGCATACCCTGGCGTTGCAACTGGACATCAACGGTGAGCGTCGCCAATACGGCACGGCAGGGGAGATGATTACCCCGATTATCGCGCTGCTGCGGCATATCGCGACCCAGTTCACCCTGTTGCCGGGCGACGTGGTGATTACCGGCACACCTGCCGGTGTGGGTGTGCTCAACCCGGGAGATGTGCTGAGTCTGGCGATCCCGGGCCGGTTGCAGGTCGAGACGCGTATCGCTGGGTGAACCTGCGGCGCTGGCGCTGGTCCCAGTTGGGCTATCAACGTCTGGAGCGCCGATGAAAAAGTTGCTGATTGCCCTGGTAATGCTGCTGGTGCTGGGCGGAGCCGTGATCCATTACCTGCATCTGGACGCGCTCTGGTGGCACAACTGGCGGATGCAGCAGGCGCCAGCGCACCCCGACTCGCTGGCACTGGACCGCTACCGGGTCGACATCCAGGGACTGCCCATTAAGGGGCTGGACGATGATGTGTCGGCCCTGACCTTCAATCCGCAGACCGGCACGCTGTTTGCGGTGCTAAACGGCGAGCCGTTGCTGGTGGAGCTGTCGGTTGAAGGCCAACTGCTGCGCAAGGTGCGCATCAACGGTGTGCACGACATGGAAGGTCTGACCTATGTGGCAGGTAACCGCTTTGTGATCGCTGAGGAACGCACCCAGCGGCTGATCGAGGTCGAGGTAGCCGATGACGTCACAGAGCTGGACGTTACCGGCGCGCCCAGTCTGACCATAGGGCTGGACCTCAATGGCAACAAGGGGTTTGAGGGGTTGTCCTGGGATCAGCGACAGCAGCGCTTGCTGGTGGTCAAGGAGCGAGACCCCTTGCGTGTGATGGCGGTCAGTGGCTTTATCGGCGCGCCGCCTGGCGCGCCGATCGCCATTCGTATCGAGGAGCTGAAGTCCCCGGACTCACCCTGGCTGTTCATGCGCGACCTGTCCTCCCTGAGCCTGCACGATGACACCGGGCATCTGTTGCTGCTCAGCGACGAATCAAACATGCTGGTCGAGTATGACGAAGACAGCCATCCGCGCAGCCTGCTGGGGTTATGGCGCGGCATGCACGGCCTGGAGCACACGGTGCCACAGGCCGAAGGGTTGGCGATGGATGAGCAGCGGCGGTTGTATCTGGTCAGCGAGCCTAATCTGTTCTATCGCTTTGTGCCGGGGGATTAGGTGAGCAAGGCCTCGCGTCTCAGCTGCGCTCGATAGTGCGTACGCCCTGGGGGGTGCCAAGCAGCAGTACATCTGCCGGGCGAGCCGCGAACAGGCCGTTGCAGACCACACCGACAATGGCGTTGAGGTCGGCTTCCAGCTGTTTGGGGTTAACAATCGACATGTTGTAAACGTCGAGGATGACGTTGCCGTTGTCGGTCACGCAGCCTTCGCGGTAGACCGGGTCCCCGCCGAGTTTGACGATCTCGCGGGCCACGTGGCTGCGCGCCATCGGTATGACCTCAACCGGCAGCGGGAAGTTGCCGAGCACCGGCACCAGCTTGCTTTCATCGGCGATGCAGATGAATGTTTTGGCAACGGCCGCAACGATTTTCTCGCGCGTCAGCGCCGCGCCACCACCCTTGATCAGTTCTAGGTTCTCGTTGCTTTCATCCGCGCCATCGACATAAAAGTCCAGCTGCGGCACGCCGTTCAGGTCGTAGACGGTAATGCCGTGGCTTTTTAGGCGCTCGGCGGTGGCTTCCGAGCTGGCGACGGCGCCGTCGAAGGCCAGCTTGTGTTTGGCTAGCGCGTCGATAAAGCAGTTGGCGGTAGAGCCGGTGCCAACGCCGACAATGCTGTTTTCATCCAGATGCGGCAGCAGGCGCTCCACGGCGGCCTGTCCTACCGCCTGTTTCAGTTCGTCCTGGGTCATCTCGGCTCCTCGTCACGGGCGGGCAAAAAACGCGATTATACGGGCTTGGCGGGACCGGCGTGTAGTCGGGCCGGCCTTGATTCGCTAGACTGGCCGCTTTCCCGTCCCTCTGCTAGCCGACTGCCTCCATGCTGGAAACCTACGTTAAAAAGATTCTCTGCTCACCTGTCTACGATGTGGCGGTGGAAACGCCGGTCCATCCGGCGCCCTTTCTCTCCGAACGTCTGGACAACACGGTGCTGCTCAAGCGCGAAGACCTGCAGCCGGTGTTCTCCTTCAAGATTCGTGGCGCCTACAACAAGCTGGCGCAGCTAACCGACGAGCAGCGCGCCTGCGGCGTGGTGGCTGCTTCGGCGGGTAACCATGCCCAGGGCCTGGCCTACGCCGCACGGCACATGGGTGTGAAGGCGACCATCGTGATGCCGCGCACCACGCCCGAGATCAAGGTCAAGGCGGTGCGTGCCCGTGGCGGCAAGGTGGTGCTGCACGGCGATGCCTTCGACGAGGCGCTGGCCTATTCGCAGAAACTGGTGAAGGAAAAGGGCTACGTCTACATTCACCCTTACGATGACCCCGACACCATTGCCGGTCAGGGCACCGTGGCAATGGAAATTTTGCGTCAGGTGCAGGGGCCGCTGAATGCGATTTTCGTCCCGGTCGGCGGTGGCGGCCTGGTCGCTGGCATCGCCGCGTACGTTAAATACCTGCGCCCGGATATCAAGGTGATCGGTGTCGAGCCACAAGATTCGGCCTGTCTGCATGCCGCGCTGGCTGCTGATGAGCGGGTCGTGCTTGGGCAGGTCGGGCTGTTTGCCGATGGCGTGGCGGTAGCGCAGATTGGTGAGCATACCTTTGAGGTATGTCGTCAGTATGTTGATGAGGTCATCACTGTCACCACCGACGAGATGTGCGCGGCGATCAAGGATATCTACGACGATACCCGCTCGATTTGCGAGCCGGCAGGCTGCCTGGGCGTTGCCGGGATCAAGAAGTATGTCGAGCGCGAAGGGTGCAGCGGTCAGGTACTGGTGGCCATCGATTCTGGCGCCAACATCAACTTTGATCGTTTGCGTCACGTGGCCGAACGCGCCGAGATTGGTGAGCGGCGTGAAGCACTGCTGGCGGTGACCATTCCCGAGAAGCCGGGCAGCTTCAAACAGTTTTGCGAGGCGATCGGCAAGCGTGCGATTACCGAGTTCAACTACCGCTACCACACCGGCAGCGAGGCGCACATCTTCGTGGGTGTACAGACGCACCCCGAGCTGGATCCGCGCGACAAGCTGGTCGAGCAGCTGTCAGCCGACGGCTTCCCGGTGCTGGACCTGACCGATAACGAGCTGGCCAAACTGCATATTCGCCACATGGTTGGCGGCCATGCTGAATACGTGACCGACGAGCAGGTGTTTCGCTTTGAGTTTCCGGAGCGTCCGGGCGCGCTGTTCAACTTCCTCAACAAGCTGGGCGGGCGCTGGAATATCTCGATGTTCCACTACCGCAACCACGGCGCTGCCTACGGCCGTGTGGTCGCCGGCCTACAAGTACCCGAGGGCGAGCGACATCTGATTCCGGCGGCGTTGGACGGTATTGGCTACCAATATTGGGACGAAACCGACAATCCGGCGTACAAGCTCTATTTAGGCTGATCGGCGGTGCTCACTGCCAGTTGCGAGCGGTTCCGCCCGGCGGCCTTGGCCCGGTAAAGGGCGGTATCGGCCTGGCGTACCAGGTCATGTGGGCTCCACTCGGGTTGCGGCAGCAAACTGGCGGCGCCGACACTGATGGTGAGCACGCCTCCGGCAACCGTAGTGTTGGGGTGACGAATACCGAGCGTGGCAATGGCGTCGTGAATCCGTTCGGCCACCTGCATGCACTGCTGCGGGCCGGCGCCGGGCAAGATGGCCGCAAACTCCTCGCCGCCGTAGCGGCAGACGCAGTCCCCCTCGCGCATCAGGCAGCTGTTCAGCGCAGTGGCAACCTGCTGCAGCGCCTCATCACCCGCCTGGTGGCCCAGCTCGTCATTGAAACGCTTGAAGTGGTCGACATCCAGCATCAGCAAGCCGAGCGGCGTTTGCTCGCGGCGCAGGCGTCGCCACTCGCTGACCAGTGTCTTGTCGAAGTAGCGACGATTGAACAGCCCGGTCAATCCGTCTTGATGTGATAGTTGCTGCAGGCGGGCCGCCAGTTGCAGCTGCTCGCTGTTGTCGCGTCCGACGCAAATCAGGTAGTCGCGACCGATACGTCGCAGGTGGCGAACGCTGACCTCCAGCGGAAAGCTCCTGCCGTCACGGCGAACGATACGTTTTTGGAAAATCGCGTTGCCCTGGCTGTGGATCATGTCGCGCAACTCGGTCAGCCACTTGACGGCTCCGGGCATAACGTCGTCCGGCGCAATGCGCAGTATTTCGCGCAGCTCAATCTCGCTGTAGCCCAGGCTTTGCCAGCAGGTACGATTCAGGTAGACAACTTCCAGCGGGTCCAGACCAATGATGAACAGCGCGTCGTGACTGTGATCGGTCATGTCATGGACCAACTTCAGGCGAGCCTGATTGTGCTTCAGGTTTTCCTCGGTGTCCTGGCGGCGCTTTATTTCGGCGTGGAGTTGATGATTGCTAAGCGCCAGTTGCTGGCTGCGCTGCGCTCCGCGCATGGTAAGCAACAGCGAAATGCACAACAGCGCCGCCGCCAGGGTGCCGGAGATGACTACCATCAGCGGCAAATGGGTGGTGGTGCTGACGAGTAATTGATGGGTGGGGTGCATGACCAGCACAAAGTTACTGTTGCCTGCCAGGGTGACCGGGCTGCTAACACTCCAGGGTGCGGCCTGGTAATCGCTTTCGGAGGCGAACAGCGTCACGCCCTGCTCCTCCAGGTGCAGGCTGCGGTCGGTGGCCTGCAGTTCGCTGAGCAGGTCGTTGATCAGCACTTCGACGCGGAAGATGCCGAGTAGAAAGCCATCGAAGCGACGCAGGTCGCCGCTGATGCGGTGCAGCGGTATGTAGTAGGCCAGGCCCAGTCCTCCCTGAACCAGTTCGAACGAGTTGCTTAGTCGAGGTTGGCTGGTGTCACGGGCCGCCGTGAGTAGCGGGTAGTTGGGGTGGGTTCTCGGGTAGATAAGGCCGATTGCTGCCTCGTTGCCGTTCAGTGGTTCGATCCAGCGCATGCGAAAACTGGCGTCCAGCCACTCGATGGCCTGGAAATTCTGATAGTCACGCAGTAGCTGGTTGGCGTTTTCGCGCCACAAATCACGATTGTCGCGGTGCTGTGGCCAGCGTTCGGCCAGGCGCAGCAGGGTGGCGGCCTGCTGCTCGAAGCGGGTTTGAATTTGGTGGGCTAGGGCGTCGGCTTCCAGCTGCAGGCGCGCGCGCGCTTGCTCCTGCTCGGCATCCAGCAGTGCCTGCCAAAGCAGGTAAAGAGCGAACGCCATGACACAAAACAGCGCAAAAATCAGCCGTGGGAACTGTGTGATTGGCGCGGGCATGGCGGGTGCTGGCATGGCAAGTCTCTAAACGACGGAGGCCAGGTTGTTGCTGTTCTGGCGCGAAATCGAGGTGGCAGCCTGCCCGGTCGCCGTTGATTGCTTCGCCTGCAGTGCCGCTAACCCCTGTGATGACTCTGTGTATGTTACCCAGCTTTGTTGGCTTAGTGATAGCACAGTGCTTTCACTCAGACCAGTGGCTAGGTGCGCGCGGCGGCCAGCAGGATATGCCATTGATCCGGCGTTACCGGCATAACTGACAGGCGGCTCCCGCGCTGCAGCAGCGCCAGCCCTTCCAGGCCGGCCAGGTTACGCAAGTCAGCCAGACTGAGCAGGCGTGGGAACTTTTCGACGAAGGCGACGTCCACTGCGACCCAGGGCAAGCGTTCGGCATGGCAGCGCGGGTCGTGGTAGGGGCTTTCAGGGTTCAGGGCCGTCTGATCTGGGTACGGGGCACGCGTA
Source organism: Halopseudomonas maritima (assembly GCF_021545785.1). Taxonomy (NCBI): domain Bacteria; kingdom Pseudomonadati; phylum Pseudomonadota; class Gammaproteobacteria; order Pseudomonadales; family Pseudomonadaceae; genus Halopseudomonas; species Halopseudomonas maritima. Next base: position 1,273,608 of record NZ_CP079801.1, on the reverse strand, counting down.
ATGCGGCCAATCCCGGCTAGCCCTGGAGGTTGGCAGCTGGAGTGATAGAACAGGAAGGTGTCGCCGGGCTGCATTGTCTGCATGAAGTTGCGTGCCTGGTAATTGCGCACGCCGTCCCAGGGGGACTCTTGCTGATGTCGCAGGTCGTCGATGGAGAAGGTGTCCGGCTCGGACTTTAGCAGCCAAAAGGCCATGCAGGCCTCCTTTTTGTTGACAGTTGTGTGACAAGGGTGTAGGAAGCGGTTTTGTGTGCAGCGACGGTGAGTCGAATTGGGGCGCTGCATCACGCATATTCATATTATTAGATTGCCGTATTTGTCAGGAGGCAACGCGTGCGACGCAAACCAGATTTGTTGTGGGTTTTGGTCATCGTATTCGGTTTGGGGGTGGTGACCACGGGCTATACCCAGAGTTATCTTGATCGTAGTGCCGAAGCGGAGCTACAGCGCGCGCCCTGACCTAGGGAATGCGCCATGGATCAGTGTTTGCCCGGCGCGCGGTCAGTCACTACCGCGTTGAGCAGGATATCCCAGCTCGCGCCCTGCAGGTGATCTACCTGCTGACAGCGGTGGGCCAGCCCCAGCAGGGCCGGCCTGCGTGTTGCAGTGCGCCAGCGCCGCCAGGCGAACGCGCGATCATAAAAGCCGCCGCCCATGCCCAGGCGGTTGCCGGCTGCATCAAACCCCACTAGCGGTAACAGCACCAGATCAAGGCGCCAGGCTTTGACCTGCAGGCCGCGCTGCGTCTGAGGCTCGCGTATGCCAAAACGATTTCGCTGCCAGCGCTGGCCTTTGACCAGGCGCTGGAAGCGCATGGCTGTGCGGGGCCAGCGGCTCAAGACCGGCAGGTAGCAGTGTTTGCCCAGCCGTTGGGCGTGACGCATCAGGGGAGCCGGGTCTATTTCTCCGTCGTTGGCCAGATAAAAGGCGATATGTCGGGCGCGAAGAAAGCGCAGATCCTGCGCCATTACCCGCTGCAAGCTGCGCGCGGCGGCGTGTTGCTGGGCAGGGCTAAGCGCTCGGCGCCGTTGGCGCAGTTGGCGTCGTAGTTGGGAGCGTGAAACAGGCGGGTTCATGCTGAAAGGAGTCCCCAGAGTGCCGCTGCCGGGTTAGCCCTTGAACCCGAAAGTTCAAGGCGGAGAATACGGCGATACCTCAGGCTTTCCGTCATGCGGACATGCACACTGGCACCGCGCGTGTTCCCCTGGTACAGGAGTATCGGCTCAGGGACATCACCGGCTGGCCAACACCCCAGGGATGAACACCACTATACAGAAGTTTGTCGCCGACTTCGATGACTGTCTGCCGCTGACTGGCGCCAGGGGTTGTCAGTCCTGATGACCTTCCAGGGCCTGGTCCAAGCGTTTGACCAGTTCGCTGATCTGCGCTTGCTGGGCGCTCAGGTCGGCTGTTTGCTGGTGGCTGCCGGTGAGCATGTCGTGGGTGATGTTGAGGGCAGCCATGACCGCAATACGCTCGACACCGACCACCTTGCCGCTGTTGCGGATGTCGCGCATGGTGGTGTCCAGATGGCGTGCTGCCTGCTCCAGGTTGGAGCGCTCTTCCGGCGGGCAGCTGACGCGATACTCCTTGTCGAGGATGTGCAGGGTGACGGTCAGGGGTTGGCTCATGAGTCGTGCTCCAGGGATTTGAGTCGCAGAATCATGGCTTCGACCTTCTGGCGGGCCAAATCGTTCTTTTCAATTAACTGCACGCGCTCATCGCGCCACAGGCGCTCCTGCGCTTGCAGGTGCTGATTCTGCAGTTTCAGCTGGTCGCACAGATCAATCAACTGGCTGATACGCTGAGTCAGTGCCTGGATATCCAAATCGTCCATTGCCGCCATTCTGTCTTCCCGGGGGGTTGAGCCACTATAGAGGCGCCCTGCAGGGTGGTCAAACCCGCAGCCGGAGGCTGCTTGGGACGGCTGGCCGGCGCTGCATCAGCGGCCCGGGCGGTAGATTTCATCCGCTGCGCACAGGCACAATAGCCCCATTGGGTTCACCCGCTGCAACGCGGTGCCGGCGACAGCATACCTGTATCCGCGCCGATCGGCAGCGTCTGTTTTTCTGTGGGAGCACCGCATGGCTTTGACGCACGCTGTATTTGATTATGACCGTTACGCGCAGATCTGCAGCGATCTGGCTGCGGTGGGTCGTCCACCTGAACTGCACGGCCATCTGGTCGGCCGCCTGAGCGCCGGTTCGCGGCTGGATCACACCACCTGGCTGAATGTCGCCCAGGAGCTGCTGGACGGCCGCGGCGCTCTCTCCGAGGCCGGCAAGGTGGCGCTGATCCAGCTCTATGACGCCAGCCTCGCCGAGCTGGCTGGCAGCGGCTTCAGTTTGACCTTGCTGCTGCCCGACGATGATGCCGGTATTGATCTGCGCACCGCCGCCTTGGGGCAATGGTGTGATGGCTTTCTGGCAGGCTTTGGTCTGGTTGAGCGCAGCGCCGAGTTGAGCGAGGAGGCCGACGGCGTGCTGCGTGATTTCGCTGCCATCGCGCAGGTGCAATCTGACCTGGATGACTCCGAGGCCAACGAAGTCGATTTCATGGAGGTCATGGAGTACGTGCGCATGGCCACGCTGATGGTATTCAGCGAATGTCAGAGCAATGATAAGCAACAGGACGCCCCGCCCGCCGCACTGCATTGATTGAGGTGAAGATGCGAATCAGCAAGCAGGAATATGCCCGGCGCCGCAAGGCGCTGATGAGCCAGATGGAAGCCAACAGCATTGCCGTACTGCCGGCGGCCCAGGTGTTTATCCGTAACCGCGATGTCGAGCACAACTACCGCCAGGATAGCGACTTTCAGTATCTCACCGGCTTCCCCGAGCCCGAGGCGGTAGCGGTGTTGGTTCCCGGTCGCGAGCATGGCGAGTACGTGTTGTTCTGCCGCGAGAAGGACAAGGAGCGCGAGCTGTGGGATGGCTATCGTGCAGGGCAAGAAGGCGCGGTTGTCGAATATGGCGCCAACGACGCCTTTCCCATCAGTGATATCGACGACATTCTGCCCGGGCTGATCGAGGGCCGCGAGCGTGTCTACTACGCCATGGGGGCCAACGCCGAATTTGATCGCCGGCTGACCAACTGGATCAATCTGATTCGTAGCAAGGCGCGCTTGGGCGCGCAGCCGCCCAAGGAGTTTGTTGCGCTGGATCACCTGCTGCACGACATGCGCTTGTACAAGAGCGCCGGCGAGCAGAAGGTCATGCAGGCGGCGGCCGATATTTCCGCCCAGGCTCATGTGCGGGCCATGCAGTTCTGTCGCCCCGGTTGCTACGAGTACCAACTGGAGGCCGAGCTGCAGCATTGCTTCATGCACCACGGCAGCCGCTCGCCGGCGTATTCGTCCATTGTTGCCGCCGGCAAGAATGCCTGCATCCTGCATTACACCGAGAACAGCGCGCAGGTGCGCGATGGCGACCTGGTGCTGATTGATGCCGGTTGCGAGCTGGACTGCTACGCCAGCGACATTACCCGTACCTTCCCGGCCAACGGCACCTTCAGCCCCGAGCAGCGCGCCATTTACGACATCGTGCTGGCCGCGCAAGAGGCGGCCATGGCGGTGATCGGCCCCGGGCGCAGCTGGAATGAATCGCACGACGCCAGCGTGCGCGCTATTACTGCCGGGCTGGTGGAGCTGGGTCTGTTGCAGGGCGAGGTTGACGAGCTGATCGCCGGCGAGGCGTATCGCCGCTTTTACATGCACCGCCTTGGCCACTGGCTGGGCATGGATGTACACGACGTCGGTGAGTACCGCGTCGGCGGCGTCTGGCGTCAGCTGGAACCGGGCATGGTGATGACCGTGGAGCCGGGCATTTACATCTCGCCGGATGACGACAGTGTGCCGCGCAAGTGGCGCGGTATCGGTGTGCGGATCGAAGACGATGTGGTGGTAACCAGGACCGGTTATGAGGTGCTGACCGCCAAGGTGCCCAAGGACCCGGACGAGATCGAGGCGCTGATGGCCGCCGCGCGCCAGCCCGAGGCTGAGCCTGCGTGAGCCGCCGCATCAGCATTGTCGGCGGTGGCATGGTCGGCGCCAGCCTGGCGCTGGCCCTGCAGCCGCTGGCGGCACGGCACGGTTGGCGTATTGAGCTGATTGAGGCGCAGCCGCCGGTCAGTGGCGAGCTGCAGCCGAGTTTTGATGCGCGCTCCACGGCGCTGTCCCACGGCAGTCGACTGCTATTTGAGCAGCTTGGCGTGTGGCCACGTGTCATGGCCGAGGCCGCGCCGGAGCCCATCCGGCAGATTCATGTGTCCGATCGCGGCCATCCCGGCATAACCCGTCTGCACGCGGAGAAAGAGCGTGTGCCGGCACTCGGTTATGTTGTGGAAAATGCGCGTTTGGGTCGGGTGTTGCTTGGCGCGCTGGATGAGCGCTTCGTCCAGTGGCAGGCGCCAGCACGGGTCGTGCGCGCCGAGCCTGCGCGTACTGGCTGGTTGCTGCAGGTGGAGCAGGACGGGCAGTTGCATGAGCAGGCGAGCGATCTGTTGGTAGTGGCTGATGGCGGCCGCTCGGGGCTGCTGGAGCAGCTAGGCATTCACCGTCAGGTTCGCCCTTACGGGCAGACCGCGATTATCGCCAATATCACCAGCAGTCAGGGGCATGCGGGCGTTGCCTATGAGCGCTTCACCGAGAGCGGTCCGCTGGCGCTGCTGCCAATGTCCGCTGCGCGCAGTGCGCTGGTCTGGACCCGGCCCGAGGCGCAAGCTGGCGAGGTGATGGCACTGTCTGATGGGGCTTTTTTGCACGCGCTGCAAGAGGCCTTCGGTTTTCGCATGGGCGCGCTCAAGCGCGTCGGTGCGCGTCACAGCTATCCGCTCAGTCTGATCGAGGCCGAAGAGCAGGTGCGCGCCGGGCTGGTGGTGCTGGGTAACGCGGCGCACAGCCTGCATCCGATTGCCGGCCAGGGCTTCAACCTCAGTCTGCGGGATGTGATGGCGCTGGCCGCTACCCTGTCTGGCGCCGCGCCTGGTCAGTCACCGGGTGAGTTGGGGCTGCTCAACGGCTACCTGCAGCGCCAGCGCCAGGACCAGCAGCAGACCATCGCCTTCAGTGACGGGCTGACGCGTCTGTTCAGTAACCGCAAGCCGGTGCTGGCAGCGGGGCGTAACCTCGGGCTGCTGGGGATGGATATCGTCGCACCGCTGAAGTCGGTCTTCGCCCGGCAGGCAATGGGACTCAAGGGGTAGGGCATGCAAAGCGGACAATTTGACCTCATCGTCGTTGGCGCCGGTATGGTCGGCTCGGCGTTGGCCTGTGCGCTGGCTAACAAGGGGTTGCGCCTGGCGCTGCTGGACGCCCAGCCGCTGGTGACGCTGCCTGAACCGCAAAGCGCCTCGGGCTACGATCCGCGCGTTAGTGCGCTGAGTGCGGCGTCCGAGCAGATCCTGCGCGCCGTGGACGCCTGGCAGCGGATTCCCGCCGAGCGCCTTTGCGCCTACCGGCACATGTGTGTCTGGGATGCTGAGGGCACCGGTGAAGTGCGCTTTGCTGCCGAATCGCTTAGCGAGCTGCGGCTGGGGCATATCGTTGAGAACTGGCAGGTGCAGAACGCACTGCTGGCTCGCTTGCAGGACACCGATGTGACCTTGCTGGGCGACAGCCGGGTGCAAGGGCTGGTGCGCGAAGACGAGGGCTGGCGGCTTAACCTGGATGATGGTCGTCAGTTGCGTGCGCCGCTGATGCTGGGTGCTGATGGCGCGCGCTCGCAGCTGCGTGAGCTGGCCGGTTTTGCCATGCGCGAGTGGGACTATCTGCATCACGCAGTGGTGACCACGGTCGAACTGGCTCAGCCGCATCAGGACACCGCCTGGCAGCGCTTTCTGCCGAGTGGGCCACTGGCCTATCTGCCGCTGCCGCCGCGTGACGGACGGCACTTCTGCTCGATAGTCTGGTCGCTGCTGCCGGATGCTGCCGAGCGGGTTATGGCGTTGGACGAGCAGGCCTTTTGTCTGGCGCTGACCGAGGCGCTGGAAGGTCGTCTGGGGCCGGTGCAAGCCGCTGATCCGCGGGTCTGCATTCCGCTGCGCCAACGCCATGCCAAACGCTACGTCATGCCGGGGCTGGCGTTGCTGGGTGACGCTGCCCACAGTATCCACCCGCTGGCGGGGCAGGGGGTGAACCTCGGCTTTCTCGACGCTGCCCAACTGGCTGATGTGCTGCTGGCCGCCCGCGAGCGTGGCGAAAATATCGCCGAGCTGGCGGTGTTGGAGCGTTATGAGCGAGCGCGCATGGGCAACAACCTGGCGGTAATGGCGGCGATGGAGGGGTTTGAGCGGCTGTTTCACGCCGATGCACTGGCGCTGCGCTGGCTGCGCAATGCTGGCATGCAGCTGTTTGACCGTGCGCCGCTGCTCAAGGCGCGGGTCATGCGCCAGGCGATGGGGCTGGATGGCGAGCTGCCAAGCCTGGCACGCTGCTGACAGCAACATTCAGCCACGCAATGCGTCAGCTGAATGCATTGCTAGTTGAAACAGTAATTATTATCATCTGCTGTCCACACGCAACGGAGCGACCTTTCATGTCTGTGATTCGCAAGCTCGCCGCCCTCGGGTTGGCCGTCAGCACTCTGGGTGGCGTCGCCCAGGCCGGAGAACTGGTTGTTTACTCGGCCCGTCAGGACCACCTGATCAAGCCGGTATTCGATCTCTATACCGAGAAAACCGGTACCACCTTCAAATACATCACCGACAGCGAGGCGCCGCTGCTGGCACGCCTGAAAGCAGAGGACGCCAACACCCCGGCCGACCTGCTGATCACCGTTGACGCTGGCAACCTGTGGCAGGCCGAGGAGCAGGGCGTTTTGCGCTCCGTCGACTCCGAGACCATCAGCGCCAATATTCCTGCCAAGTATCGCTCCGCTGGCGGCTTCTGGACTGGCCTGTCGCTGCGCGCGCGCACCGTTGCCTACTCCACCGAGCGCGTTGATCCGGCCGAGCTGAGCACCTATGAGGCGCTGGCTGATGAAGCCTGGGCTGGCCGCCTGTGCCTGCGCACCGCCAAGAAGGTCTACAACCAGTCGCTGACCGCGACCATGATGGAAAGCATTGGGGTTGAGCGTACTACCGACGTGCTGCAGGGCTGGGTCAACAACCTCGCCACGCCGGCCTTTGGTGATGACACCGCGCTGCTCAACGCCATCGCGGCCGGTCAGTGCGACGTCGGGATCGTCAACAGCTACTATTTCGGCCGCCTGGAAAAGGCTGACCCGTCCTTCCCGGTCAAGCTGTTCTGGCCGAACCAGGAAGACCGTGGTGTGCACGTAAATATCTCAGGTGCCGGCGTAACTGCACACGCCAAGCACGCGGAGGAGGCCGTTGCCTTCCTGGAGTGGCTGACCACCGAAGAAGCACAGCGTGTGTTCGCCGACGTCAATCAGGAATTCCCGGCTAACGAGTCGGTTGCTCCCTCTGAAGAAGTGGCCGCCTGGGGTGATTTCAAGCGTGACGACGTCAATGTCGAAGTGGCTGGTCGCCGTCAGGCAGAAGCCATCATGCTGATGGATCGCGTCGGCTGGCACTGATTCACTGCCGTTTTGCCGATATACTGCACGCCCGGCCTCGCCGGGCGTTGCTGTTTTTGCCTCACTGCTTTTGCTCACAGGAGTCTGAGTGCCGCTTCCGTCCATTGTTGCCAAGCCCCAGTGGCGCGCTGTCGCCTACGCAGGCGCCGTGCTGGTGCTGTTGCCGCTGCTGGTATTGGCGCTGAGTTGGAACACGCTGGACAGCACCATCTGGAATCATCTGCTGCAAACCCAGATGACGCGCCTGCTGGGCAACACGCTGGTACTGGTACTGGGCGTTGTCAGCGGCGTGGTGCTGTTGGGTGTAAGCCTGGCCTGGCTCACCAGTCTGTGCAGCTTTCCCGGGCGACGTTGGCTGGATTGGGCGCTGATGCTGCCCTTCGCGGTGCCGGCCTATGTGCTGGCCTTTGTCATGATCGGCATCATGGACTTTGCCGGGCCGTTGCAAACCACGTTGCGCGGTTGGCTCGGCAGCGACTTTCGCATGGCCTCCATTCGCTCCACCGGTGGCGTGATCTTTGTACTGGTGCTGGTGTTCTACCCCTATGTGTACATGCTCGCCCGCGGCGCCTTTTTGGCGCAGGGGCGCGGTTTGATGGAAGCTGCGCGGATTCTCGGGCACAGCCCCTGGCAGGCGTTCTGGCGGGTGGCATTGCCGATGGCGCGACCGGCGATTGGCGCCGGCGCGGCGCTGGCAGTGATGGAAACCCTGGCCGACTTTGGCGCGGTGTCGGTGTTCAATTACGACACCTTTACCACGGCCATCTACAAGACCTGGTACGGCTTCTACAGCCTGCAGACCGCCACCCAGCTGGCCAGCCTGTTGCTGCTGTTTGTGCTGCTGGCACTGTATGCCGAGCGCCGCGCCCAAGGCAGCAAGCGCTTTCCCGGCAGTGACAAACCACGCCAGAGCGCACTGTTCCAGCTGCGCGGCGTACGTGGCTGGCTGGCTACCGGCTACTGCCTGCTGGTACTGTCGCTGGCCTTTGTCATTCCGCTGATTCAGTTGTTTTACTGGCTGTTCAGCAGCGGCAGCAACGATTTTGATGAGCGCTATTGGTCGCTGATTCGTAATACCCTGACCCTGGGTATCATCGCCGCCGTCACCACGGTAGTGGTAGCGCTGCTGCTGGTGCTGGCGCGTCGATTGCAGCCGATTCGCCGGGTGCGCTCGGCGGTGGCGCTGGCCAACCTCGGCTACGCACTGCCCGGCTCGGTGCTGGCGGTGGGTATCATGTTTGCGTTCAGCGTGGCGGATAACCAGCTGGTGGTGCCGCTGCAACGCTGGCTGGGAGTAGAATCGCCCGCGCCCTTGCTGTTGGGCAGCCTGTTTGCCCTGCTGCTGGCCTACCTGATTCGCTTTATGGCTGTGGCCAGTGGCCCGATTGATACGGCGCTGGCACGTATTCGTCCGGCCTTGCCTGAGGCCGCGCACAGTCTCGGGCATTCCGGTGCCAGCGTGTTTTGGCGTGTCTATTTGCCCCTGTTGATGCCGGGGCTGCTGAGCGCCGGGCTGCTGGTGTTTGTCGACGTGCTCAAGGAAATGCCCGCGACCTTGCTGATGCGCCCCTTTGGCTGGGATACCCTGGCGGTGCGTATCCACAGCCTGACCGCTGAGGGTAACTGGTCTAGAGCGGCGCTGCCGGCCATTACCCTGGTGGCTACCGGGCTGTTGCCGGTCATTGTACTGATTCGCCGGTCCGCGCACTCGACCGGTGGTAGTCGGGCGCACTGATCGGCGGGCTGCACAGCGGCCGGGTTTACGGCTACAATTCGCCCTTTGCAACCCCTGAACCGAAGGATGGCGCGATGGCCCTGCGGACCCCTTTGTACGATCAGCACCTTGCTGCCGGTGCCAAGATGGTTGATTTTGGCGGCTGGGAGATGCCCATCAATTACGGCTCTCAGCTCGAAGAGCACCACCAGGTACGCCGCGCGGTCGGCATGTTCGATGTCTCCCACATGACGGTAGTCGATGTGACCGGCAGCGAGGCGCAAGCCTACCTGCAGCACCTGCTGGCTAACGATGTGGCCCGTCTGAAGACACCGGGCAAGGCACTTTACAGCGGCATGCTGAACGAGCAGGGTGGCGTTATTGATGACCTGATCGTTTACCTGGCCGCTGATGGTTACCGCGTGGTGGTCAACGCCGCGACCCGCGAGAAAGACCTGGCCTGGATGAACCAGCAGGCCGACGCCTATGCCGTCACCCTGACCGAGCGCAGTGAGCTGGCGATGATCGCCGTGCAGGGCCCGCAGGCGCTGGAGCTGGTCAAGTCGGTGGTCCGCGACGACCGCGCTGCACTGATCAGCGATCTCAAGCCCTTCCAGGGCTTGCCGTCGGGTGACTGGTTTATCGGTCGTACCGGTTACACCGGTGAAGACGGTCTGGAGATCATGCTGCCGGCTGAGCAATCCGCCGATTTCTGGCAGGCGCTAGTCGGCGCGGGCTGCAAGCCCTGCGGTCTGGGTGCGCGTGACACCCTGCGTCTGGAGGCCGGCATGAATCTGTACGGCTCCGACATGGACGAAAGCATTTCCCCGCTGGCGGCCAACATGGCCTGGACCATCGCCTGGGAACCGGCCGAGCGCGACTTTATTGGTCGTCAGGCGCTGGAAGCCCAGAAAGCTGCCGGCGATCAGCCCAAGCTGGTGGGCCTGGTACTGGAAGAGCGCGCTGTGCTGCGTGGCCACCAGAAGGTCATCGTCGACGGCGTCGGCGAAGGCGAGATCACCAGCGGTACCTTTTCCCCGACGCTGGGTTATTCCATCGCGCTGGCCCGCGTGCCGCGTGCGACCGGTAGCAGCGCTCAGGTCGAGATTCGCGGCAAACGGCTGGACGTGCGGGTGGTCAAGCCCAGCTTCGTACGTAACGGCCAGTCGGTCATCGAATAAGCATTGATTCAACTCCTGAGGATATTTCCATGAGCAACATTCCCGCCGAACTGCGTTATGCCGCCAGCCATGAGTGGACCCGTCTGGAAGCCGATGGCACCGTGACTGTTGGTATCACCGATCACGCGCAGGACCTGCTGGGTGACGTGGTTTTCGTCGAGTGCCCCGAAGTCGGCCGTGAAGTCGCCGCCGGTGAAGAGTGCGCGGTGGTCGAGTCGGTCAAGGCCGCTTCCGACATCTACGCGCCGATCAGCGGTGAAGTGGTCGCCGTCAACGACGCGCTGGCCGACTCCCCTGAGCTGGTCAACAGCGCACCCTACGGCGATGCCTGGTTCTTCAAGATCAAGCCGAGCGATGCCAGTGAGCTGGATAAGCTGATGGACGCGGCTGCCTACGGCGCCTCCATCTGATCGCTATTCGCTGGTTGTTGTGCTGAAGCCCTGATTCGCGTCGGGGCTTTTTGCTTTCACACTTTGCACAGGTACACCCCATGAGCCACACCCCGAGCCTCGTCGAGCTGGAACAGACCGACGCCTTCATTCGCCGTCACATCGGCCCGGACGCCATCGAACAGCAAGCCATGCTGTCGACCCTGGGCGCCGACACGCTGGAAGCGCTGGTCGCACAGACCGTGCCGCAAAGCATTCTGCGCGATGACCTGCTGCCGCTGGACGGCCCGCGCAGCGAGGCCGAGGTGCTGGACTACCTGAAGCAGGTTGCCAGCCGCAACCAGATCTTCACCTCCTGCATCGGCATGGGCTATCACGGCACCCTGACGCCCACCGTGATCCTGCGCAACGTGCTGGAGAATCCGGGCTGGTACACCGCCTACACCCCGTACCAGCCAGAGATTGCCCAGGGCCGTCTGGAGTCGCTGCTGAACTTCCAGCAACTGACCATCGACCTGACCGGCATGGAACTGGCCAGCGCCTCGCTGCTGGACGAAGCCACCGCCGCTGCCGAAGCCATGGCGCTGGCCAAGCGGGTTGCCAAGAGCAAGAGCAACCTGTTCTTCGTTGATCAGGACTGCCATCCGCAGACCATCTCCGTGGTGCTGACCCGCGCCGAGGCCTTTGGCTTTGACGTGGTGGTCGATGACGTCAGCAAGCTGGGCGAGTACGAGGTCTTTGGCGCGCTGTTCCAATACCCGACCACCTGGGGTGAAATCCGCGACATCAAACCGCTGATCGAGCAGGTTCAGGCGCAGAAAGGTCTGGCCTGTGTCGGCGCTGATCTACTCGGCCTGACCCTGCTGACGCCGCCGGGCGAGCTGGGCGCGGATGTGGTCTTTGGTTCGGCGCAGCGTTTTGGTGTGCCGATGGGCTACGGCGGACCGCACGCTGCTTTCTTCGCTACCCGTGATGCCTACAAGCGCGCGATGCCGGGCCGCATCATCGGTGTGTCGGTTGATACCCGCGGCAACCGTGCCCTGCGTATGGCGCTGCAGACCCGTGAGCAGCACATTCGCCGCGAGAAGGCCAACTCCAACATCTGTACCGCGCAGGTGCTGCTGGCCAACATCGCCAGCTTCTACGCCGTTTACCACGGCCCGCAGGGCCTCAAGCAGATCGCCGAGCGCGTCCAGCGTTTGACCGCGATTCTGGCTGAAGGCCTGAGCGCGCAGGGTATCGAGCGTCGCAACGCGACCTTCTTCGATACCTTGACCCTGAAGGTGCCGGGCAAGGCCCGCGAGATTCTTGAGCGTGCCCGCGCCGCGCGCATCAACCTGCGGGTGATCGATGCCGATCATCTGGGTGTCAGCCTGGATGAAACCACCACCCGCGCCACCATCGACCAGCTGCTGGCGGCCTTTGCCGGGGCCGCGCACGGTCAGGATGTTGCCGCGCTGGACGCCAAGGTCAGCGCTACCGAGATGGGGATTCCGGCAGCGCTGCGTCGTACCTCCGCGTTTCTGACCCACCCGGTGTTCAACAGCTACCACTCGGAAACCGAGATGCTGCGCTACATCAAGTCGCTGGAGAACAAGGATCTGGCGCTGAACCATGCGATGATCCCGCTCGGCTCCTGCACCATGAAGCTGAACGCGACCACCGAGATGATCCCGATCACCTGGCCGGAGTTTGGTCAGCTGCATCCCTTTGCGCCGCTGGCGCAGGCCGAGGGCTACAAGCAGATGATCGACGAGCTGGAAGCCATGTTGCGCACCATCACCGGCTTCGATGCCATCTGCATGCAGCCCAACTCCGGCGCGCAGGGTGAGTACGCCGGCCTGCTGGCGATCCGCAAGTTCCACGAAAGCAACGACGAGGCGCACCGCAACGTCTGCCTGATCCCCACCTCGGCGCACGGCACCAACCCGGCCTCGGCGATGATGGCGAGCATGCGCGTGGTGCTGGTCAACTGCGACGACCAGGGCAACGTGGATGTGGCGGACCTGCGCCAGAAGGCGACCGACAACGCCGACAACCTGTCCTGCCTGATGATTACCTACCCGTCGACCCACGGTGTCTACGAGGAAGGTATCCGCGAGATCTGCGAGATCATCCACCAGCACGGTGGTCAGGTGTACATGGACGGTGCCAACCTGAACGCGCAGGTGGGTCTGACCCGTCCGGCCGACATCGGTGCCGACGTGTCGCACATGAACCTGCACAAGACCTTCTGTATTCCGCACGGCGGCGGCGGCCCGGGCATGGGCCCGATTGGCGTCAAGGCGCACCTGGCGCCCTTCGTTGCCAACCACCCGGTGGTGCCGCTGGATGGCCCGAACCCGGAAAACGGCGCGGTCAGCGCGGCGCCCTGGGGCAGCGCGAGCATTCTGCCAATCAGCTGGACCTACATCGCCCTGATGGGTGCGATCGGTCTGCGTCAGGCCACCTCGGTCGCCATCCTCAACGCCAACTATCTGGCCAAGCGTCTGGGCGATGCCTATCCGGTGCTGTACAGCGGCCGTAACGGCCGGGTGGCGCACGAGTGCATCATCGACATCCGCCCGCTCAAGGCGGCCTCGGGTGTCAGCGAGGAAGATGTCGCCAAGCGCCTGATGGACTTCGGCTTCCACGCGCCGACCATGTCGTTCCCGGTGGCCGGCACCTTGATGATCGAGCCGACCGAGAGCGAGTCCAAGGCCGAGCTGGATCGCTTTATTGACGCGATGCTGACCATCCGCGCCGAGATCCACAAGGTTGAGCTGGGTGAGTGGACGGCAGAGGACAACCCGCTGCACAACGCACCGCACACCCTGGCTGACATCACCGGCGACTGGCAGCGTGCCTACAGCCGTGAAGAGGCGGTGTTCCCGCAGCCCTGGGTCGCGGCCAACAAGTTCTGGCCGAGCGTGAACCGTATCGACAACGTCTTTGGGGACCGCAACCTGTTCTGCGCCTGCCCGCCGATCGAGTCTTACGAGGACTGAGGTCGCCAGTATCAAACGGGAGAGGGGTGACCTTCTCCCGTTTGTGCTTCTCTATCCAGCTGCATCTCTACTTCCACGCCGCCTTCCGCGCGGTTACGCAGACTCACCCGGCCGTGGTGCAGTCTGGCGATCTCCCTGACAAAACTCAGCCCCAGCCCGGTGCTCTTGCGCTGGCCGTCCGGCCGCGGCAGGGAATAAAAGCGCTCAAATACCCGGTCCAGGGCGTAGTCCGGCACGGCCGGCCCGTCGTTGCGCACGCGCAGGCTCAGCGCCGGGGCGCTGGAGCTGATCTGCAGGGTGATGGTGCCGTCGGGCAGGCTGAACTCGATGGCGTTGTCGAGCAGGTTGCTGATCGCCTGTTCGAGCAGAAAACGATCTCCGGCCAGGCTGCTGTCGGCGCAACTGTCCAGTTGCAGCGTCAGGTTTTTGCGCTCGGCCAGCGGGCGTTTGGCTTCCAGTTCAAGCGCCGCGATCTCGGCCAGCTCAACCAGCTCGGTCTGCTCAAGCGTCTGGCGCTTCTCCACGCCGGCCAGTGACAGCAGGCGATCAACCAGCCGCTGCAGGCGGCTGGACTCGCTGTCGATATTGGCCAGAAAACGCTCGCGCATGGGGGCGGGCACGTCGCCTTCCTGCAGCAGCTCGGCCGCGCCGCGGATGGCCGACAGCGGTGACTTCATTTCATGGGTCAGGGTGTGCACGTACTGCTCGACATAGGCCTTGCCGTCGATCTCGCGGCGCATCGCCTCGGTGGCAGCGGCCAGGCGGGCCAGCTCCTTGTCAGCCAGTTGCGGCGGGCTGACCCGCTCACCGTGGCGCACCCGCTCGACGTAATCCACCAGTCGCCTGACCGAGCGGGTCAGCCAGAAGGCCATGCCGGCACCGAGCAGCAGCGCGCCGAACAGGATCACCCCGCCGCGCTGCCAGAAGTAACCATGCGCCAGGGTGATAAACGGGTGCAAGCTGGCGTTGGGTTTGGCGAGCGTCAGCACGCCGGCCAGCTGATTGCCCTGGTACACCGGCGCGGCGATGTACATCAGGCTGCTGGTGTCGTCCTCGGGGTCGATGCGCGTGGTGCGCGCACCGTATTCGCCGCGCAGCGTGAGCGACACGTCGCGCCATTGCGAGTAGTCCTCGCCGATCTGCTGTGGGTCGGTGTGATACAGCACGCTGCCGTTGATGTCGGTCAGATAGATCACCAGCTCGCTGCGGGTTTTGTGGCGTGACCAGATTTGTGCGTCCAGCTCGCGGGCCAGATAGCGGTTGATGGCGGTAGCAAACGGGCTGTCTGCGGCAAAGCCTTGCTGCCAGTGCTGCTCGGCGATTTCGGCCAGCAGGTTGGCGCTGTCGACCATCACCTCTTCGCTGGCCTGGCGCACGGACGAGGGCACCTGATTGAGAATACTGTTGAGAAACAGCACCGTGGCAAGGCCGGCAATGACAAACCAGCCAAGCAGCAGGCGGGTGCTCAGGCTCATGCGTCGGTGCCCGGCGGCTGCGGGTTGATGCTGTAGCCCAGGCCGCGATGGGTGATGATGGGGTCGTGGCTGGGCAGGATACGCTTGAGTTTGGTGCGGATGCCCTTGATATGGGTGTCGATTACCCGGTCGAGACTGGCACCGGGGTCGGCCCAGACAGCCTCCATCAACTGATCTCGGCTGAGCACGTGCTCGGGGCGGAGCAGCAGGGTGCTGAGAATCAGGTACTCGTAGCGCGTGAGATCCAGCCACTGCTGGTGGTAGCGAATGCGTTTGCGCTCGGCGTCGTGCAGAAACAGCTCGGCAGGTGCCGGCTGGTCAGCGGACAGCGGTTCGGCCCGGGTGCGGCGCAGGATGGCGCGCGCTCGGGCGGAGATTTCCCGCGGGCTGAAGGGTTTGACCACATAGTCGTCGGCGCCGATTTCCAGCCCGACGATGCGGTCGACTTCTTCCTTGCGCGCGGTCAGGAACATGATCGGCAGCGCTGAGAACTGGCGGATGCGGCGGCAGACTTCAAAGCCGCTTTCGTCGGGCAGGCCAACGTCGAGTACCAGCAGGTCGACCGGGTTGTCGCGCAGCCACTGCATGCCGTCGCCAGCCAGGCCGCACCAGTGCACCTCGAAGCCTTCGGTGCCGAGCGCGTACACCAGCGCATCGGCGATGGCGGGCTCGTCCTCGATAATCAGAATCCTGTCCGGCATGGTCTGCCCTGTCCGTGAATCACCCTCCGATTGTGGCGGTTTATCTAGGGGCTGCGCAATCACGAGGCGGGTGTCTCCAGCCAGGCGGTGACCACATAGCGCAGGGGGCCGCCGCTGGTCAGGGCGCGGAACGGGTAGCAGGTGACCAGTCGCAGCTCAGCGCGATCGTATTGCAGCAGCATCGGCTCCTTGCGGCTGTCGACGATGCGTTGGCTCGCCACGCGGTAGCGGTACTCGCGTCCGGTGGCGTCCTGCAGGGTCAACACCTGCCCTGTTTTCAGCTGCTCGACAAAGGCAAAGTGGCTGTCCTGATGACCGGCCAGCAGCAGGGTGCCGGTTTGCCCGGGCGCAACGCCGTTGTCCAGCTGGCCCGGCCCGAAGGCCAGCGCCTGACCGCTGACGCTGTCGAGTACGTAGCGGGCCTCGCCGTCGGGTGTGGTCAGCTTGGCAACCGGCCAGGTGTCGGCCCAGGGCCAGGGTTTGCTCGGTGTGCCCGCCTGCAGCTGCTCGGTCCAGGCATCGGCGATCAACCATTGGGCCAGCCATGCCTTGGCCTGCAACCAGCCACCCTGCGCGGCGACGGCGATGGCCCCCAGCAGCAGAGCGGCGGCAACCAGCTTACGCATGGCGCGGCTTCCAGTTGAGGACGACGCAGGCGGCGAGCAGCAGCGCCAGCGCCAGCGCCCAGAGACCGGTGAGGCCGAGCGAGGTTTGCGGATACAGACGGTGATCGACCGGATTCAGGTTGGGGACCAGCTGGCTGTCCAGTGGCTCGTCGGCGGCGCGCACCGGTTGCTCCTCTACCGCGACAAAGCTGGTAAAGCGGCTCATCAATTGATGCTCCAACGCTACCGGCAACACCTGATTGCGAACCTCTTCTTCGGTGGCACCTTCGTTCAGGCGGTCCATCGCGGCTTCGATCTTGCGGCGTGCCCACAGCCTGGCAATGCCGTTGCCCTGTTGTGGCTCGGGGATCTGCAGGTGCTGCTCCCACGGCTCGGGCTGTTGACCATGCAGGGCGATCTGCTCGGGCAGCTGGTTGAGTTTCATGGCAATCAGCAGCGGCTGGTCGCTGTACAGGTCGGGCAGCTTTTGCGGCCAGATTTCCGCCTCGATACCCTCTGGCAACTCCAGCTGCAGGTGGGTCAGCACTGGTGATTCCAGTTTTTCGAACAGGCGCTCCATGGCAGCGCCGATCCCCGCCCGGTCGTCGATAGCGGTGAACTGCCCGCGACCAACGTCGGCGGCCTTACGCAGCAGGAAGCTGTTCGGGGAAGCGCCAATGCCCACGGTGAAGACGCGGGCCTGACGCAGGCGCTGCTCAATCATTTTCAGCACTTCGCGCTCGTTGCTGACCGAGCCGTCGGTGATAAAGATCAGCTGGCGCAGATAGCCGGGCTCGTTCGGTTGGGTCAGCGCTGCGCGCAGCACCGGCAGCATTTCGGTACCGCCGCCGGCGGGCAGGCCCGCGACCCAGCTGCGGGCCTCGCTCAGGTTGTCTTCGGTCGCGTTGACCGGCTCGCGATAGAGCATGCTGTACTCGCTGTTGAATTCGAGCACGTTGAAGCGGTCTTCGGGCTGCAGGCGGCCAAGTGCGTGAATCAGGCTGTCGCGGGCCTGACGAATGCGCTCGCCCTGCATCGAGCCGGAGGTGTCGAGAATCAGAAACACCTCGCGAGGCTGGCGCTCACGACTAACCGGTTCGGCGGCAGGTGACAGCATCATCAGTGCGTAGTGCTCGTCGCTTACCTGTTCGGTGAATACAGCGATCTGGTTGCCGGCTTCGCTCGGCAGTTGCCAGTTGAGCACAAAGTCGCGGTCCATCACCACCGGGTTGTCCTGCAGCTGAATGCGGTACTGGCGGCCGTTGAAGTGGCTGCTGATCGCATGACTTGGGCTGCTTACCTCATGCAGAGCAAAACCGCTGTCCAGCGTGACCTGGATGTCGGCTTGGTGGGATGGGCCATCCCGCCACAGGCTGCCGACAATCGGCCCTTCCGGGCTGGCAGAGCTGCCCCGTTGCGGATGCTGCTGACCATCGACCGGCTGCGGACGAGCGTTGTAACGCGGGGTCATGGTCAGCGGCAGGCGCAGGCTGTAGCGGCCAGCGTCTGGCTGCAGTACTTCGGTATAACGGATGATCACGCTGATGGTTTGGCCGGCGCCGATATTGGCGACCGAGGTGGTGAACAGGTTGGGGCGTTCCTGCTCGACCAGGCCGGTCTGCTGGCCATTGTCTCGGGCTTGCTCGTAGGTCTTGCGTGCCTGCTCGCGCTCCTGAATCACGCCGTTGATGCGGCGTTCACCGATTTCCAGGGTCATGGCATGCACGGCAGCGCCTTCGCTGGTCGGCAACACATAACGGCCCTCGGCAAAGGCGCCGCCCGGGTTGCTGAAGGACTGGCGAATCTGCACCTCAGCGACTGGGCCGCTGACCTGCACTTGCATGTCGGTATTGAGCAGCAGCGCGGGTTGCCAGCTGCCGTCGTCTGCGCGCAGCAGGAAGCTGCCGGTGCCTGGGGGGTTGCTGCTGGTGCCCGCTTGGGCGGTGAGTGAGGCGAAGGTGCCAAGTAGCACCAGCCAGAGAAATGCGGTCTTCATGTCGAGTCTCCCTGTGGACAGTGACTGGCAGTGTGTCGATCGCATTTGTGCTGTGTATGTGGTTTGTGTGTGGTGACCCTGTTCTGGTGAATATCGTCTCTCGGCGGTACATTGTTGTTTTGCCGTGATGTTTGCCCGTTATCCTGCCGGAAGCTGCTTGCCTATGACCGATACCGACAGCCAAGACACCCGCACCGAACTCGATCCGATCATCGAGGCGTTGCAGCGCGACAAGCGTAAGCGGGTGCGCAAGTTGCTGCGCGGTATGCATCCGGGCAAGGTCGCCAGTTTGCTGGAGACGTTGGATGGCGAGTTGCGCGCGGCGCTCTGGCAGCAGATTGATGACGATCGCGAAGAGCAGGTGCTCAAACATTTGAGTCCGCTGTTGGGCGCCCAACTGCGCCGCGAGCCGGAAGAGTCCGACCTGGCCGAAGAAAGTGAGGAGGGGGACGGCGCGGCCACCCAGATCGCGCGGGTGCGTGATGCCCTGGAAGCAGGCAAGTTCAAGCGGGTGGGCAAGGCCTTCCGGCAAATGCACCCGGCCAAGGCGGCTGGCCTGCTGGAGGCGCTGCCGCCGGCTGAGCGCAGCAGCGTCTGGGAGATGCTCGACGCCGAGCGTGCCGGCAAGATTCTGGTCCATCTGCACGATGAAGTGCGCGCCCGTCTGGCGCTGGAGATGGAGGAAGACGAGCTGGTTGCCGCCGCCCGCAAGCTTGATCTCGACGATCTGGTCGACCTGATCCAGGCGCTGCCCAGCGGCAGCGGCCGGCAACTGTTGCAGGCCATGGACGTGCGCAAGCGGCAGCAGTTGCTGTCGATGCTGTCCTACCCCGAGGATTCGGCGGGCGGTCTGATGAATACCGACCATATCTCCGTACGCGCTGACGTGCGGGTCGGCTCGGTGCTGCGTTAC
This sequence comes from Halopseudomonas maritima, assembly GCF_021545785.1. Classification (NCBI taxonomy): domain Bacteria; kingdom Pseudomonadati; phylum Pseudomonadota; class Gammaproteobacteria; order Pseudomonadales; family Pseudomonadaceae; genus Halopseudomonas; species Halopseudomonas maritima. The sequence continues at coordinate 1,254,113 of NZ_CP079801.1, read as the reverse complement.
CTGCGCCTACTGGAGGACCTGCCGGACCACACCGACAAAGTGATGGTGGTGGATCGCAAGAATCGCTATCAGGGCGTGCTGCGCCTCAGTCGTCTGGTGACCAGTGCGCCGGAGGCCGCGGTCAGCGAGGTGATGGATGCCGATTTTCAGCCCTTTGATGTCATGTTGCCGAGCCAGGATGTGGCGCGCCGCTTCGAGGATCTGGACATTCTGTCGGCCGCGGTGGTGGATGAGAACCAACTGCTGATCGGGCGTATCACCGTGGATGACGTGATGGACATCATCCGTGAGGATTCCGAGCGCGCGATGATGAGCATGGCGGGTCTGGATGATGAGGCGGACATGTTCGCGCCGGTATTGACCAGCAGCCGGCGCCGCGCGGTCTGGCTGGGGATCAACCTGGTGACCGCCTTTCTGGCCGCCTGGGTGATTGGCCTGTTCCAGGGCACGCTGGAGCAACTGGTCGCGTTGGCGGTACTGATGCCGATTGTGGCCAGCATGGGTGGCATTGCCGGCAGTCAGACGCTAACGCTGGTGGTGCGCGGCATGGCGCTGGGGCAGGTAGAGGGCGGTAACGCGCGGTTGCTGCTCAGCAAGGAGATTGGCATCGCCTGTTTGAATGGCGTGCTCTGGGCCCTGGTGGTGGCGGCGCTGGCGGTGCTCTGGTTTGGCAGTTGGGCGCTCGGCGGGGTGATTGCGGCAGCCATTTTGCTCAACCTGATGTGCGCCGCGGTATCCGGTTTGGCGATCCCGCTGCTGCTGCGCCGCTTTGGCGTTGACCCGGCGCTGGCTGGCAGTGTGATTCTGACCACAGTCACCGACGTGGTTGGCTTTCTGGCCTTCCTTGGCCTGGCGACGCTGTTTCTGCTGTAGCGCTTACTCGATTGGGTTGCTGACGCTTTCGATATCGCGCTTGACCTGCATGGGGTCGTCGATATTGCGGAATTTCACGTCACTGATGCCACGGCCGGTCAATTTGATCGTGCCGTAGCCGAACATGCGCCCCCAGATACCCTGTTCTATTTCCACGGTTTCGATGGAGCTGAGCTTCATTTCCTCGGTGTGCCGGCTGATGATGCCGTTCTTGAGGATCACCCGCTTGTTGGTCACGCCCTGCTCGATCGAGCGCAGACGGAAGTACTCGTACAACGCAATCAGCCAGGTCAGCCCGAAGGTCACCAGCCCCAGTACCAGCCAGCAGTACATGGGGACGCGGGCAAACCAGTGCAGCTGAAATACCTTGTGGATGACTTCGCCGCTGGAGAGCGAGTCTTCGATGTAGGACATGGGGGGCTTCCTTGTAGCAGTAATTCAAAGGCTGAACTGTAGCGAATACACGGGTCTTGGGACAGCGTGCGCGACGGCTTGTTGCAAGAATGCATCAATGGTTAGCTTGCTAAATAACTGCAAGGGCGTAGACTAATGCTTAGCAAGCTAATTAATTTTGGGGTGGAACATGAGCGACAAGACGCCTGCGCTGCACGAAACCCTGCGCCCTTCGATGGGCGCAGCCATGGGGCGGATACATCGTCTGTGGCGCAGCGCGATCAATCAGGCGGTCGGTGAGCTGGGGATGACCGAGGCGCGCTGGGCGGTCCTGCTGCATCTGGTCAAGGTCGGGGAGGGCTGCACCCAGCAGGTGCTGGCCGATGAGCTGGCGATCGAGATGCCCTCGCTGACGCGCACACTGAATCAGCTGCAACAGCAGGAATTGATCGAGCGCCGCCGGGATCCGGCCGATGGTCGCGTGCACACCCTCTGGTTTACCCCGGCGGGGCGTCAGCGGGTGGCTGATTTGGCGGTGCATGTGGCGCGAGTACGTGAGCAGATCTATCAGGGCCTGAGCACCGAGCAACTCGATGCTTTTGCCGAGGTGCTGTTGCAGATGGAAGTTAATGTACGCGGGATATTGACCCCCGGGGAGGCGTCAGCGTGACCCCAGACCAGATATTTGCGCGCTGGGTGCGGGCTGCCCTGTTGCTGTTCGCCGTGGTGTTTGTGTACTTTTTGGCCGCTGACCTGTGGATGCCGTTGACGCCGCAGGCCCGCGTGATGCATCCGGTGGTGCGGGTAGCCCCGCAAGTCAGCGGGCAAGTAGTGACGGTGCCGGTGACTGACAACCAGCATGTCCAGGGCGGCGACGTGCTGTTCAGGCTTGATCCACGGCCATACGGACTGGCGGTGCAGCAGGCGCAGCTGGCGCTGGAAGCGGCAGAACGCGACAACGCCGGTTATGACGCGTCGCTGGCGGCGGCCGAGGCCGAGGTGCGCGCCGCGCAGGTGCAGGTGAACGAGCTGGCGCGCGAGCACGCTCGCTTATCCACCCTGTTGGCCGGCGGCAATGTGTCCCAGCAGCTGTATGACCAGACCCAGTCACGCTATCAGTCGTCGCAGTCGGCTCTGTCCAGCGCCAAGGCGCGCGCCGAGCAGTTGCGGGTGCAGCGCGGTTTGACCGATGAGGACAACCTGCGCCTGCGCCAGGCGCGTAACGATCTGGAGCGTGCCGAGCTCAATCTGGGGTATACCGAGGTGCGTGCGCAGCAAACCGGCATTGTTTCCAACCTGCAGGTCAAGCCCGGCACCTTTGCCAGTGTTGGCGGCTCGCTGGCCGCGCTGGTCAGCGATGATGCTGATGTGATTGCTGATTTTCGCGAGAAGTCGCTGGTGCACATGCAGCGTGGCGAGGCCGCAGCGGTGGTGTTTGATGCCCTGCCGGGTAAGGTGTTCGATGCCCGGGTTACCGCGGTCGACGCTGGCACCCAGCAGGGGCAGCTGTTGCCCGACGGGACGCTGGCAGCACCGGAAACCTCTGATCGTTGGGTGCGCGATGCCCAGCGCCAACGCATTCACCTGCAGCTGGAAGAACCGGCGTTGCTCAGCGAGCTGCCCTCAGGTGCGCGCGCGACCGTGCAGCTTTACCCGGTTGGTGGCCTGGCAGAGCTGCTGGGTAGTGTGCAGATTCGTCTGGTCAGCCTCATGCATTACATCTACTGAGGCCCGGCCGTGAAACCCATTTTGTTGATGAGCAAGCGGCAGCTTGACGCCAACGATGTGCGTCAGTGTCTGCGCATCGCCTTTGGCGGCACCCTCGGCTTTGTGCTGTGCAAGCTGATGGGCTGGAACTACGGCGCCTTTTTTGTGGTGCAGCCGATTCTATTGCTGGGCATGGTGCCGACGCTCAACGGTCATGTCATGCGCCAGTTTGTCGCCAACATGCTGGTGGTAACCCTGTCGGTGCTGGTGGTGCAGGGCTTGTTCGGCGACAAGCCGGTGCCCATGACGCTGCTGGTGGCGGGCATGTTCGCCTTGTTGTTTCGGCAGATGAGCCGTGGTGCCCATTTCCTTTTCGGCGCCATGTCGATCGTCAACATGTCGATGCAGCTGCATTTTGCCAGCTACCCGACCGCGGACATTGGCGACATCGTGGCCTCCAATATTGTCTCGGTGTTTACCACGCTGGGTATCGCAATGCTGATGCACGTGGTGTTTGCCGATGTGGCGCCGCGCCAGCCACGGCAGATGCCGAGCAAGCCGCTGACCAATCAGCGCCATGAAGTGATACTGGCCACTACGGTAGCGACCCTGTCCTATATCGTCTTTCAGGTGTTCAACCTGCAGAGCGGGTTGTCGGCGCAGGTGGCGAGTATTCTGGTGTTGTTCCCGCTGAACTGGAAAGGCGCCGGGCCGGCAGGCTGGAATCGCGCCTTGGGTACACTGGTTGGCTGCAACGTCGGCTTGCTGGTGCAGTTTGTGCTGATGAACCACTTTGACGTACTGCCCTTTGTGGCTGCCGGACTCTGGGTCAGTCTGATGTTGTTCGCCCGTATCCACCTGCTGGAAGGGGGCACAGGCGCGGGCTTTGCCGCGTTGACTACCATGTCGATCCTGTTTGGCCAGTACCTCTCTCCCAGGCAAGACCTGTTCTATAGTGACCTGTACCGATTCTGGTCGCTGTCTGTGGCGGTATTGCTCTCGTTGACGGCGGTGTACCTCATGCATCTGCTATTGAACCGCTTCGTCGCTACTCGGCTGCAGGCTTGAGTCGCACAGGAGCGTGGCTTTGCCGTTCCCCTCGTTGCTGCCGGTGGTTAACGTGACGGCGGTCAATAGCGGTGAGTTCTTCGCCCCCTGACAGGCGGGAGTGGATAAATGACCGTGCAAGAGCTGAAAAGGCTGGCTGCACAGGGCGCGGTGCGTGCTGTCGATGGAGGGTAGCCTCTACATCCTGCACGTTTGAGCACGCGCAGTGGTCGTGTGGAATATCAGTACTTCGGTAATACGCCTTTGCTTGAGGATGCCGCGCACGCTCAGCTCACTTTGGCTATCATGTGCGGCATTCTTGCGCCCTCGGGGGGCTCTTTGCATGGTGCGCTTTCTGCGACCGGTTCTTTTTGTCTGCGGCATCCTGACGCTGATCATGGCTGGCCTGATGCTGGCGGTGGCGGCTTTTGCCTGGTGGCGGCAGGACCCGGAGATGGAGGTCTTCCTGACCTCCTTTGGCATTACCTTGGGCTGCGGCCTGCTGCTGGTAGTGGGGTGTCGCGACCGGAGGTTTCATCTGGTGGCGCGTCAGCTGTACCTGCTGACCAGTCTCAGTTGGGTGCTGATGTCGCTGTTCGGGGCCTTGCCGCTGTTCTTCAGCCACTTTCAGTTGAGTGCTGAGGACGCGGTGTTCGAAGCGGTGTCAGGTATTACCACCACAGGCTCAACCGTTCTCAGCGGCATCGAGCATCTGGCACCCAGCCTGTTGCTGTGGCGCTCGCTGCTGCAGTGGCTGGGCGGGCTTGGGGTGATTGGAATGGCGGTGTCTATCCTGCCGTTTTTGCGGGTGGGCGGCATGCGCCTGTTCCATACCGAATCCTCGGACTGGTCGGACAAGTCGATTCCGCGTGTGCAATCGCTGGCGCGCCTGCTGGTGCTGACCTACCTGACGCTGTCGGTCTGTTGCACGCTCTGTTACTGGCTGGCCGGTATGAGTCTGTTCGATGCGGTCAACCACGCTATGGCGACGGTGTCGACCGGTGGCTTTGCGACGGATGATCGCTCCATGGGGCGCTTCTCGCTTGGCGTGCTGTGGGTCTCCATCCTGTTTATGGTGCTCAGCGCGTTACCCTTTACCCTGTTGATCGGTTTTTTTCAGCGGCGCTCGCTGGAGCTGTTTAAAAATCAGCAGGTGCTGGGGTTTTTCGCCATCATTGCGGCGGTGTCGCTGCTGTTGACCGCTGATTTGGTCGAGCTGCAATTGTTTGCGCCCTTCGAAGCCTTCACCCTGGCGACCTTTAATCTGGTGTCGGTGATCACCACTACCGGGTTTGCCTCGGCCGACTACACCCAGTGGGGTACCTTCAGTATCGCGCTGTTCTTTGTGGTGATGTTTATCGGCGGCTGCTCGGGCTCTACCAGCGGCGGCATGAAGGTGTTTCGCTTTCAGCTGAGTTATCTGTTTCTGCGTAGCCAGATTCGCAAGCTGATTCACCCCAGCGGGGTGTTTGTCACCCAGTACAACGGCCGGCCGGTGCAGGACGATATCATCCTCTCGGCCGTTGCCTTTTCCTTTCTGTTTTTTGTCACCCTGGCGGTGACAACGCTGCTGCTGGCGCTGATGGGGCTGGACCTGATGACCAGTCTGACGGCAGCGGCCACCGCGCTGACCAACGTGGGGCCTGGGTTGGGTGACATCATTGGCCCGGCGGGTAATTTTGCCAGCATGCCGGTGGCGGCCAAGTGGCTGTTGTCCTTTGCCATGCTGATGGGGCGCTTGGAGTTACTGACGCTGATGGTACTCTTTACCCCCATGTTCTGGCGTGGGTGACTATATGGGATCGGGAGAGACAGTCTGATGCGCATCATCATTCTTGGCGCAGGCCAGGTAGGCCGCAGTCTGGTTGAGAATCTGGTCAGCGAGAAGAACCACATCACCGTGGTGGATACCAATCCGGCGCGGCTGCAGATGGTGCACGAGCTGCACGACGTCAATATTCTGTGTGCCCACGGCGCCCATCCGGTCACCTTGTCCAAGGCTGGCGCCGATGATGCTGACATGCTGGTGGCGGTGACCAACAGCGACGAAGTCAACATGATCGCCTGCCAGGTGGCCCAGTCGCTGTTCCACGTGCCCAACAAGGTCGCGCGGGTGCGTGAGCCGGGCTACATGGAGCAAAACCAGGCGCTGTTTGCCAAGGCGGCGGTGCCGGTGGATGTGCTGATCAACCCTGAGGCGCTGGTGACTCAGCACCTGAAAAAACTGATCCGCTATCCCGGCGCGCTGCAGGTGATTAACTTTGCCGATGGCCTCGCGCAGCTGGTGGCGGTGCGCGCCACTACTGGCGGCGCGCTGGTCGGTCAACGCATCTCGGCCCTGCGCGAGCGCTTGCCGGCGGTGGAAATTCGCGTGGCAGCCATCTTTCGGCAGAATCACTCGGTGGTGCCGGACGGCGACACCGTGATTCAGGACGGCGATGAGGTGTTCTTTGTCGCAGCCCGCCCCGACATTCGCCTGGTGTTGAACGAGTTGCGGCGCCGGGAAAAGCCCTACAAGCGTATTGTGATTGCCGGCGGCGGCAATATTGGCGCGCGCCTGGCCCGTGTGCTGGAAGAGGATTACCGGGTCAAGGTGATCGAGCAGGATATGGCGCGCTGTCAGCTGCTGTCCGAGCGCTTACGCAAGACCACGGTGTTGTACGGCAGTGCCTCGGATCGTGAGCTGCTGCTGGAGGAGAGCATTGAGTCGGCGGACGTCTTTCTGGCCCTGACCAACGACGACGAAGCCAACATCATGTCCTCCATGCTGGCCAAGCGCATGGGCGCACGTACCGTGATTACCCTGATCAGCAACCCGTCGTATGCCGAGCTGGTGCAGGGTGGCAGTATCGATATTGCTATTTCGCCGCAGCAGGCGACCATTGGCGCGCTGCTGACGCATGTGCGGCGCGGTGATGTGGTGGCGGTGCATTCGCTGCGACGCGGCACGGCCGAGGCCATGGAGGCGGTGGCGCACGGCGATCCGCAAAGCTCGCAGGTGGTTGGCAAGCGTATCGACGAGCTGCCGTTACCGCCGGGCGCCATGGTGGGCGCGGTGGTACGGGGTGAAGACGTGATCATTGCCCACGACAGCACACAGATTGAAGAGGGTGATCACGTTATTGTGCTAGTGCCCGACAAGCGGGACATGCAGGCGGTGGAACGCCTGTTCCAGGTGGGGCTGACTTTTTTGTTGTAAGTCAGCCGCTGTCCCTAGTCCGCGTCGCGAAGCTCGACCATCAGGTCGTCAGTCAGATTCTCGAGGGCATCGCGCAGGGCGTCCAGGTCGGTCTGCGGGTAGACGCCCAGGCGGGCCTCGGCCTTGAACAGCATGTCGGCACTCATGGGCGCGGGCACGCACTCGGTTTCCAGCGATTCGACGTTGACGCCGTGGCTGGCCAGGACGCGCGAGACCTCGTGCACGATGCCAGCCCGATCGTTGCCGACGAGGTTGAGGATCAGTGTGCTCTGCACAGGCTCATCGGCCTGACCACTGATGGCCACCTGAACGTTGATGCCCAGGTGGGTCAGCTCTTCCAGATCAACACGCAGTGCGTCCAGCTGTTCGTTGCCTACGTCAACCCGCAGAATGCCGGCAAACTGGCCCGCCATGCGTGCCATGCGGCTCTCCAGCCAGTTGCCGCCGTGGCGGTTGATGGTCTGGGCCAGGCTCTCGACCAGGCCGGGTTTGTCGGCAGAAATAACGGTAATCACGAGCGGGGTGGTCATGCTCTGTCTCCTTTGGGCGGGGCGCGCAAATCAGTTCTGATAGTAGCGGCCTTCGCCGGTCGCGGTCATTTCCTGGCAAGTGGCTTCCAGGTTTTCAAAGTCGTATTCGGACAGGCCAACGTACTCCAGAATCGCCGCACCCACGGCGTTCCACTCATGGTCGACACTGTGGTTGCCGAGCACCCGGTAGGCCTGACAGATGTGTTCTGCCATCTTCAGAATCGCCAGCAGGTTCTTTTGTTCCGCATCGGTACCCAGTGGCGAGAGAAAGGTCTGCGCGGCATTGTGGTGACTGGCAATGGCCTCGCACAGGTGTGCTGGCAGGCGCCAGGATTTGGCGGTGTAGTAGCCGATCACTGCGTGGTTGGTGTTCATGCGCTGATTCTCGACATCGACGATACGAACCGTGTTCTGTGCGTAGGACTCTTCCATCACCTCAATGTAGTAGGGGAAACGGCTGAGCATCAGCGGAATGCCACAGTTGTGGAACAGCCCAAGGGCATAGGCCTCATCAGGTTCTACGCAGCCGATGCGCTTGGCCAGCGTCATGCAGGTCATGGCAACGTCCTGGGCGCTGTCCCAGAAGCGGTTGAGGTTGACGATATTCTCGTCGGTCAGCTCGCCGCGAATGGACTGGGCGTTGACGATATTGACCACCCGCGAGACGCCCAGCAGGTTCACTGCCTGCTGAATCGAACTGATGCGGTTGGTCAGCCCGAAGAACGCGGAGTTGACTACCTTGAGCAGGCTGCCGGAGAGGCCTGGGTCCTGGCTGATCAGCCGGGCGATGACCTTCAGGTCCGGGTCCGGCATCAGTTGCTCCATCTGCAGGTCGACCATGATCTGCGGCTGCGGTGGCACGCTGATGCCCTGCAGTGCGCTGCTGATCTGCTGGTCGGTAAGCTCGGCATTCATGGAGACGGTCCGCTGGTGGCTGAACCACTGAGTTTAGCGCCACTGGGGGGCGCTTGGGAAACCCCGGCGAGGCTCTGGCGCAAAGGTCTGGCGCGGGCGCGGCGCGAAGGGCCGGCAGTCTGTATAATCGGCCCCTGTGTTTCTACTTCCCGCTTGTTCCCCAGGAGTTTCTCATGTCACTGCCCAGTCTGCGTCTCAAAGCCAATGCCGAACGGCGCATCCGCGCGGGGCACCTGTGGGTCTTCAGTAATGAAGTGGATACCGCGCAGACGCCGCTGACCGCCTTTGAGGCCGGCCAACAGGCGCAGCTCGAAACCAGCAGCGGCAAGCCCCTCGGGCTGGTGTGCATCAGCCCCAACAACCTGATCTGTGCGCGCCTGTTTGGTCGCGATACTGGCCACCTGCTCGACAAGTCTTTGCTGGTGCACCGCTTCAAGGTGGCGCTGAGCCTGCGCGAGCGGCTGTTCGACAAGCCCTTCTATCGTCTGGTGTACGGTGAATCCGACCTGTTGCCGGGGCTGGTGGTGGACCGTTTTGGTGACTACTTCGTGGTGCAGATTGCCAATCCCGGTATGGAGCGGGTACGTGACGCTATCGTCGAGGCGCTGGTGCAGGTGTTCAAGCCGCAAGCGGTGCTGTTCAAGAACGACAGCGGCGCGCGCAAGCTCGAAGGGCTGGAGTCCTACGTCGAAGATGCCTACGGCGTGATGCCAGAGCGGGTGGCGCTGGAGGAAAACGGCGTGCGTTTTGAGGCGCCGGTGCGCGACGGGCAGAAGACCGGCTGGTTCTACGATCACCGCGCTAACCGCGCCCGTCTGGCGCCCTATGTTGCCGGCAAGCGGGTGCTCGACCTCTATAGCTACATCGGTGGCTGGGGCGTGCAGGCGGCGGTGTTTGGTGCCAGCGAGGTGATGTGTGTCGACAGCTCGGCACCGGCGCTGGATTGCGTGGAGGCCAATGCCGCGCTCAACGGTGTGGCCGAGAAAATGGCCGTGGTCGAGGGGGATGTGATGGCAGCCCTGCGCGAACTCAAGGGCGCCAACGAGCGCTTTGATGTGGTGATTGCCGACCCGCCGGCGTTCATCAAAAAGCGCAAGGACATCCGCAACGGCGAGGCCGCCTACCGCCGACTCAATGAGCAGGCCATGCGCCTGCTCAACAAGGACGGCATTCTGGTCTCGGCTTCCTGCTCGATGCACCTGGAGGAAGATCGCCTGCGCGACGCCCTGCTCGGCGCCAGCCGCCACCTGGATCGCAACCTGATCATCACCGAACGCGGCTTCCAGGGCGCCGACCACCCGCTGCACCCGGCGATTCCGGAAACCGGGTATATCAAGGCGCTGTTTTGTAGGGTTACGCCGGCGTAAGGCGCCGGCGGCTGGAAGCTTGAGGCTGAAGGCTGGAAGCCTTAACTCGGGGTAGGTTGTTTTATCGCGGTGACTGGCTAATTCGCGAGTGTATTCGCAAAGACGGGCAGCCGCCTCACGCTAAACTCTGGCCTTCAGCCTTCAGCCTTCAGCCTTCAGCCTTCAGCCTTCAGCCTTCAGCTGAGCAAGCTGCTTGCGGCGGCTGCACATCAGCGCAAGCTGAGGATCTGCCACCCCTGCGCCTGTGCGTGGGCGCGGAGGGTGTCGTCGGGGTCGACGGCGACCGGGTGGTCGACCATGCTCAGTAGTGGCAGGTCGTTGTGCGAGTCGCTGTAGAAATAACTGCCTTCCAGCGTGCGGTTGTTTTCCAGTAGCCAGCGCTCCAGCCGGGTGACCTTGCCGTCGCGGAAGCAGGGGATGTCGGTGGTGCGACCGGTGTACTGACCGTTGGTGCGCTCGCATTCGGTGGCCAGCAGCAGGTCGATGCCCAGGTGGCGGGCAATCGGGCCGGTGATAAAGCGGTTGGTGGCGGTGATGATCATCAGGGTGTCACCGGCTTGGCGGTGGCGCTCGATCAGCGCCTGGGCCTTGGGCAGCACAATCGGCAGGATTTTCTCCTGCATGAATTGCTCATGCCAGGTGTCCAGCTGGCTTTGCGGGTGCTCGCCCAGCAATGCCAGACAGAAGTTCAGGTAGACCTGAATATCCAGCTTGCCGGCCAGGTAGTCATTGAAAAACTGGTCATTGCGTGCCTGATATTGCTCGGGGTCGACAATCCGGTGGGCAACGATAAATTCGCCCCAGGCGTGGTCGCTATCCCCGCCAAGCAGGGTGTTGTCGAGGTCAAAGATGGCAAGTGGCAAGGCAGCTCTCCCGGGCTGTGTAACAGGCTGCATAGGATAAAGCAGTCTGCGTGCATTTGCCCGCTCACCTGCGGCGCTGACGGAATTGCCGCCCCGGCGTCCTTTGTGGAACAATGCGGAGCATACTGTAGAAGGATAGTAGCTGTGATTGACCCCGATGGTTTCAGACCCAATGTAGGCATCATCCTGACCAATGAGTTGGGGCAGGTGCTCTGGGCCAGACGCATCGGTCAGGACTCCTGGCAGTTCCCGCAGGGTGGTATTCAGCGTAATGAAAGCCCCGAGCAGGCGCTGTACCGCGAGTTGCACGAAGAAGTCGGCTTGTTTCCCGAAGATGTCGAAATTTTGGCCTGCACCCGTGGCTGGCTACGCTACCGTTTGCCGCAGCGGCTGATTCGCAGCCACTCGCAGCCGGTCTGCGTCGGGCAGAAACAGAAGTGGTTTCTGTTGCGGCTGAAAAGCGAGGATGAGCGCGTGTGTATGACGCGTAGCGCAAAACCCGAATTCGACGGTTGGCGTTGGGTCAGCTACTGGTATCCTCTGGGGCAGGTTGTCCCTTTCAAACGTGATGTCTATCGCCGCGCCATGAAAGAACTGGCGCCGCGCCTGCTTTCCAGTCTACCGGGTAGTTGATGATGCTCAACACGCTGCGCCGTATTGTTCAGGAGGTCAATTCTGCCAGAGATCTGGCAGCGGCTCTGGACATTATCGTGCAGCGTGTGCGCGAGGCCATGGGCACCGAGGTGTGCTCGGTCTACCTGTTCAATCCGGAGATCAGCCGCTATGTGCTGATGGCCACTGAAGGTCTGAACAAGGACGCGGTACGTGCCGTGACCCTGGGCACCAGCGAAGGCTTGATTGGCTATGTCGGCACCCGCGAGGAGCCGGTCAACCTTGAAGACGCCGCCTCCCACCCCCGTTTCCGTTATTTTGCCGAGACCGGCGAAGAGCGCTTTGCGTCCTTTCTGGGCGTCCCCATCATCCACCACCGCCGGGTAATGGGTGTGCTGGTGGTGCAGCAGAAAGAGCGCCGCCAGTTTGACGAAGGTGAAGAAGCCTTTCTGGTGACCATGAGCGCTCAGCTGGCCGGGGTGATTGCCCATGCCGAGGCGACCGGTGCCATTGGTGGCCTGGGTTGGGGCGGTGAGGTGGTGCAGGATACCCGCTTTGATGGCGTGGCTGGCGCGCCCGGCGTGGCGATCGGGCATGCGGTGGTGATTCTGCCGCCGGCGGATCTGAAGTCCGTGCCTGACAAGCCGATACAGGATATCGACGCGGAGGTCGCGCTGTTCCGCCGGGCGCTGGACGCCGTGCGGGCAGATATGCAGCAGCTGTCGAGCAAGCTGTCTTCGCAGCTCAGGCCGGAAGAGCTGGCGCTGTTTGACGTCTACCTGATGATGCTGGATGACGCGGCCCTGGGTAACGAGGTTATCAAGGTGATTCGCGGCGGCCAGTGGGCCCAGGGCGCGCTGCGTGAGGTGGTGTTGGCGCATGTCGCCCGCTTTGAGCTGATGGATGACCCTTATCTGCGTGAGCGAGCAGCTGACGTTAAGGACCTGGGGCGTCGTATCCTGGCCTACCTGCAGGAGGTTGGCCGTCAGGAACTGGTGTTCCCGGAGCACACCATTTTGGTGAGTGAAGAGCTGTCGCCGGTGATGCTTGGCCAAGTGCCCAAGGAAAAGCTGGTCGGCCTGGTGTCGGTGCTCGGCTCCGGCAGTTCGCACGTGGCGATTCTGGCGCGCGCCATGGGCATTCCGACGGTGATGGGTGCGTTAGACCTGCCCTACACCCGGCTCGATGGCATGGAGCTGATTGTCGACGGTAACCGGGGAGAGGGTTATTCCAACCCGTCACCGGAACTGCGGCGCCATTACCTTGAGCTGGTGCGCGAAGAGCGCGAGCTGGTGCAGGGGCTGGAGAAGCTGCGCGATGTGCCCTGTGTCACCCTGGATGGCCACCGCATGCCGTTGATGGTCAACACCGGTCTGCAGGCCGACGTGGCGCGCTCGCTTGACCGTGGTGCCGAGGGTGTTGGGCTGTACCGAACCGAAGTACCCTTCATGATTCAGGATCGCTTCCCGAGCGAGAAGGAGCAGCAGGCGACCTACCGCGAGCAGCTCGAAGCCTTCCATCCGCTGCCGGTCACCATGCGCTCGCTGGATATCGGCGGTGATAAGGCGCTGACCTATTTCCCCATCGACGAAGAAAACCCGTTCCTCGGCTGGCGCGGCATTCGCGTGACGCTGGATCATCCGGAAATCTTTCTGGTGCAGACGCGGGCCATGCTCAAGGCCAGCCAGGGGCTGAATAACCTGCGCATCATGTTGCCTATGGTCAGCAGCCTGTTCGAGGTGGAAGAGGCGCTGCACCTGATTCATCGTGCCTACAGCGAAGTGCTGGATGAAGGGGTGGATGTGCCCATGCCGCCGGTTGGCGTCATGATCGAAGTGCCGGCGGCGGTGTACCAGGCTCGCGAGCTGATCCAGATGGTGGATTTTCTGTCGATTGGCACCAACGACCTGACCCAGTATCTGCTTGCCGTCGATCGCAATAACCCGCGGGTGGCGGACCTGTATCACTCGCTGCACCCGGCGGTGCTGCAAGCCCTGATCAAGGTGTCAACGGCTTGCCGCGAGGCTGGCAAGCCGATGAGCGTGTGCGGCGAAATGGCCGGTGACCCGGCCGCCGCCGTACTGCTGATGGCGATGGGCTGCGACGCGCTGTCGATGAATGCCACCAACCTGCCCAAGGTCAAGTGGCTGCTGCGCCAGATCAAGCTGACCGATGCCAAGGCGCTGCTCGATGAGGTGATCGAGCTGGATAACCCGCATTTGGTGCTCAGCACCCTGCACCTTGCCCTGCGCCGTATGGGGCTGGGCAAGGTACTCAGCCAGCCGCGTTAGCACGACTGGCCGAGCCCTTCACGCCCACTCGCAGAGGCGTTCTCCTTCGGGCTGGCCGAAGGGGGCAAAGCGCTTTTCAATCATGCTGATGCTGCCGTCCTGGCCGATGCGCAGCAGGCTGCTGGCGCGAGTGCCGTACTCTCGGTTGCCGGTGATAAAGGCAGGAGCCAGCATCCGTTCCCACTCGAGACTGATGCCGGTGGCGGGCAACTGATCATCCGCGTAGCTGCGGCTATCGGCCAGCAGCGACAGCAACTGCTCGCTGTCGGCATCCGGCGCCGCCGCAAGGGCCTCGCGCAGGGTGCGGGTTTTCGGCCAGGGGCTATCCAGATCGGCGTTCGACAGGCCGTAGACGCCGGGCTCCAGTGCTTTGGGCTGACCGTGTTCGCTGTTGAGAAACCACAGCTCGCTGGCGTCGCCGACGATCAGGTTGAAGCCGGTGTACTCGTGTCGTTGCTCGGCCAGGTGCTGCATAAAAGCGGCGGGCGTTTGACTGCCCTGCAAGAAATCCAAGGGCAACTGGCCACGCGAGCGGGGCGCCTTGGCTGCGCCCGGGGTGCGGATATTGGTGACCGCGGCAAAGCGGCCGTCGCGCCTAGCGCCTAACCAGGTGCCGCCGGCTTCCAGATCGCGACCGGCCAGCAGTTGGGGTTGTTCTTGGTCATCCCACCAATCCAGCGGGCGGGTAGGGCGGCGGTGGAACTCGTCACGGTTACCGATCAGGGTCAGACGGTGGTGCTTGGACATCTGCCAGGCAAAGGCAATCAAACACATGCGGCTCAAGGCTCCTTCGTTGTTATATCCGGAGTCTACCTGCTGTGGCGGCGGTAGTGCACGATGGCGGTGCGCTGACGGGGTGATTTCAGTAGACTAGGCGCTTTGCGCGTCAGGTCCGGCGGGCAGCCTGGGGGTGTTGTGGAGTTTCTGATCTATCTGGTGCTGGGCGGTTTTGCCGGCACGCTGGCGGGGCTGTTCGGCGTGGGCGGCGGCATGATTATCGTGCCGGTGCTGGTCTACAGCTTCTCGCTGCAGGGTATGAATCCCGAGGTGCTGACGCACATGGCCGTCGGCACCTCGCTGGCGACCATCGTATTTACCTCCATCAACGCGATCCGAGCTCACCACAAGAAAGGTGCCGTACGTTGGCACCTGTTTGTCTGGCTGACCGTTGGCATTGTGCTGGGCACGGTGCTGGGCGCACTGACAGCCGCGCAAATCAGCGGTCCGTTGCTGCAGAAGATCATTGGCGTATTCGCCATCTGTGTCGCTATTCAGATGGGCTTTAAATTGCAGCCAAAAGCGAGCCTGGAGGAGCCGGGCAAACCGACGCTCGGCCTGGCGGGCGCTGGAATTGGCTGGGCCTCTGCCATCTTCGGCATTGGTGGTGGCTCCCTGACCGTACCCTTTCTGGTCTGGCGCAGTGTTCCCATGCAACAGGCGGTTGCCACCTCGTCGGCCTGCGGTCTGCCGATTGCGGTGGCTGGCGCGCTGTCATTTATTGTTACCGGCTGGCATGAAACCGCACTGCCGTCATGGAGTCTGGGCTATGTGTATCTGCCGGCGCTGATTGGCATCGCCGCCACCAGCATGCTGTTCGCCGGTTTTGGTGCGCGGCTGGCACACCGGCTGTCGCAGGATTTGCTAAAGCGGCTGTTCGCGTTGCTGCTGCTATGTGTTGGAATCAATTTTCTCGTCTAGGAATAGAGCATGCTGACCTACCCGCAGATTGATCCGGTTGCGCTGGCCATCGGCCCGCTGAAGATCCACTGGTACGGCCTGATGTACCTGATCGGCATTGGTGGCGCCTGGTGGCTGGCCAAGCGCCGACTGGCCGACTTTGATCCGACCTGGAGCAAGGAAACCCTGTCTGATCTGGTGTTCTGGGTGGCGCTGGGGGTAATTGCCGGCGGACGGTTGGGCTATGTGCTGTTCTACGACCTGGGCGCCTATATCGACAACCCGTTGCTGATTCTCGAGATCTGGAAGGGCGGCATGTCTTTCCATGGCGGGCTGCTGGGCGTGCTGCTGGCGCTGCTGTGGTTTTCGCGCAGGCATAACAAGCGCTTCTTTGAGCTGGTCGACTTTGTTGCGCCGCTGGTGCCGATTGGTCTGGGCGCGGGGCGCATCGGCAACTTTATCAATGCCGAGCTGTGGGGCAAGGCGACCGATCTGCCCTGGGCCATGGTGTTCCCGACCGACCCTGCGCAGTTGGCACGCCACCCCTCGCAGCTGTATCAGTTTGCTCTGGAAGGGGTGGCGCTGTTCACCATCCTCTGGTTCTATTCGCGCAAGCCACGGCCGACCATGGCCGTCAGCGGCCTGTTTGCCATCTGCTACGGCTGTTTCCGCTTTGCCGTGGAGTTTGTCCGCGTGCCGGATGAGCAGCTTGGCTATCTGGCCTTCGATTGGCTGACCATGGGTCAGCTACTCTGTATTCCCATGATTGTATTTGGCGCCCTGCTGATGGGGCTGGCCTACCGGCGTGAGGGGCGCACCGCATGAAACAATACCTCGACCTGATGCGCCACGTGCGCGAGAACGGCACCTTCAAGAGCGATCGCACCGGCACCGGCACCTACAGTGTGTTCGGCCACCAGATGCGGTTTGACTTGGCCGAAGGCTTCCCGCTGGTGACCACCAAAAAGTGCCATCTCAAGTCAATCATCCATGAGCTGCTGTGGTTCTTGCAGGGTGATACGAACATTCGTTATCTGAAGGAAAACGGCGTTTCCATCTGGGATGAGTGGGCCGACGAGAACGGTGACCTTGGGCCGGTGTACGGCTACCAGTGGCGCAGCTGGCCGGCGCCCAATGGCGAGTCTATCGACCAGATCAGCAAGCTGATCGCCATGATCAAAAGCAACCCGGATTCGCGCCGTCTGATTGTCTCGGCCTGGAACCCGGCGCTGGTCGACCAGATGGCGCTGCCGCCCTGTCATGCGCTGTTCCAGTTCTATGTGGCCGACGGCAAGCTAAGCTGCCAGCTGTATCAGCGCTCGGCAGACATCTTCCTCGGTGTGCCCTTCAATATCGCCAGCTACGCGCTGCTGACGTTGATGGTGGCGCAGGTCTGCGACCTGCAACCGGGCGAGTTTATCTGGACCGGCGGTGATTGCCACCTGTACGCCAACCACATCGAGCAGACCGATCTGCAGCTGACGCGCGAGCCGCTGCCGCTGCCGACCATGCAGCTCAATCCCGAGGTGCGCGATCTCTTTGCCTTCCGCTTTGAAGACTTTGAACTGCAGGGCTATCAAGCCCATCCGCACATCAAGGCGCCGGTGGCGGTATGAGCGAGATCAAGCTGGCGCTGATCGCCGCCATGGCGCGCAATCGGGTGATCGGGCGTGACAACGCCATGCCCTGGCACCTGCCGGAGGACCTGCGTTATTTCAAGGCGACCACGCTGGGCAAACCGATTGTCATGGGGCGCAAGACCTTTGACTCGCTGGGGCGGCCCTTGCCCGGACGTACCAATATTGTGGTCTCGCGTCAGCCGGATCTGAGACTTGAGGGTGCGCAGGTGTTTGCGTCGATCGACGCCGCGCTGGACGCTGCCCGCCAGCAGGCGCAGGCCGATGGGGTCGATGAGGTGATGGTGATTGGTGGCGACAATCTCTATCGCCAGACCCTGGCGCAGGCTGAGCGTATCTATCTGACCCGCATTGAATCAGAGCCTGAGGGCGATGCCTGGTTTCCGACCTTTGACGAGCAAGCCTGGGTCGTGGTCAGCGAGCGTGCGGTGGCAGCCGGAGACGGCTATCCAGCGCATGTCTATCAGGTGCTCGAGCGGCGCTGACCGCGTCGCCACACAGGGTGTCAGTGCAGGGCGTTCTGCTTGATCAGCTCTTCGAACGGACGCGGATGTCCAATCCAGTAACCCTGCAGCAAGGTGCCGCCCCAGCGTGACAGCTGCTCGGCAACGCGCCCATCTTCGATGTAGTTGGCCGCTACCTGTTTGTTCATTTGGCGCGACAGTGTGATCAGGCTCTGCAGGTAGGCACCGTGTTCCTCTCCCTTGCTGCCGACCAGCTCGCGGCTGTCGAGCTTCACGCCGGTGATCGGTAGCCGGCTCAGGTAACCGAGTGCGCCATATTCCGAGCCAAAGTGATCCAGCCAGATTTCCACGCCCAGGGCGCGCAGTGCCTGACACAGCTTGCTAGCCTGGTGGGCGTGCTTGAGCAGGGTGTCTTCGCGCAGTTCCAGCTGGATCATCTGCGGTGGTACCCGGCTGCGCTCAAGCAGTTGCTTTAGTTGCTCGGCAAAGCGTGGCTGCTTGAGTTCGCGGTCGCTGAGGTTGATCGATAGCCGGCACTGGATGCCGACGTCCAGCCATTGCCTGACGGCCTCCAGCGCCTGCCCGATCACCCAATGGCCCATCGGCAGGATCAGGCCGCTGTGCTCGGCCAGCTTGAGAAAAGCGTCGGGCGTCAGCAGGCCGAGCTGCGGGTGCTGCCAGCGCAGCAAGGCTTCCCAGGACACGGTGTCGCCGTTGCGGGTGTCGACAATCGGTTGATAGTGCAGGCGGAACTGGCCTTCCAGCAGGCCGTGGCGCAGGCCCTGCTCAATATCCAGATTGTGCCGGGTGGCGGCGTCTTTTTGCGGGTTGAAGAACGCGTAGCCGTTGCGGCCGTTGGCCTTGGCGCGGTACAGCGCCTGATCGGCATGCTGCAGCAACTCGGCGGCGGTGGCGCCGTGGCTGGGGTAGGTGGCAATACCCACGCTGGCCGAAACCAGCAGGTGGTGGCCGCTGAGCGTGACCGGCTCGCTCAGAGCGTGAATGATCTTACTGGCAATCAGGGCGGCGTCGTTGGGGTCGTGCAGGTCGTTGAGCAGGGCGACAAACTCGTCGCCGCCGATCCGTGCAATCAGGTCATCCTGGCGCATGGTGCGGCGCAGCCGGTTGGCAATCACCGCCAGTAGGAGATCGCCCAGGCCATGACCAAAGCTGTCGTTGATCTGCTTGAAATAGTCCAGATCGATATACAGCAGCGCAAAGCCGGTCGGGCTGCGCTGGCCGCGCAGGATCATGCGATCCAGCTCGGCTTCAAGCAAGGCGCGGTTGCCAAGTCCGGTCAGCGGGTCCTGGCGGGCCATCTCCATGAGCTTGCGCCCGCTGCTGCGGCGCCGTTCGGCGTTGATCAGGGCACGCTGCAGCGCGTCGCTGCTGAGGCTGTCGCGCGGCAACACGTCGTCGGCGCCTTCGGCGATGGCGCCACTGTCGCGTTCGGCGTTGGCGTCATCACTGATCAGCAGAAACAGGGTGTTCTCTGCTGCGCGTTTGGCTTCATTGAGCAGGTTGAGATCGTTGGGCAGCAGGCAGGCGCTGTAGGGCTGTCGGCCCAGGCGTGAGACTGCCTCACGCGGGCTGGTGCAAATTTCCACCTGAGCGTGTGGCGAAGAGTCGCGACAAAGCCCGAGCAGTTGCTCGCGCTTGGCGGGATTGCTTTCAACCAGCAGTATCGTGCGTGCGGGATCCATGAAGCGTGCTCAGTTGTTGGAGCTTATTGCCGTCCATGCACAAATTGTTGACGGCTGTATGTTAACGCCGTCACGCTTTTGCGGCACCTCTATGGATGGTTCAAAGGCACAAATCTCCGACCAGCGGTATGGCGATTTGCCTTTAGTGTCAAGGTAATGGCTTGAATTGTGCGGGGCGTGGGTGTATGCCGGAAAGTTGGCGCAGGGGCGGGCGCCCCTGCGCGGCAGAACTTATCCGTCGAGCATCGCCTTGTCACGTACGCCGCCTTTGTCGGCGCTGGTGGCCAGCAGGGCGTAGGCCTTGAGTGCGGTGCTGACCTTGCGCGGGCGCGACAGGGCCGGCTTCCAGCCCTTGGCGTCTTGTGCCGCGCGGCGGGCAGCCAGCTCCTCGTCAGAGACCAGCAGGTTGATGCTGCGGTTGGGGATGTCGATCAGCACCTTGTCACCGTCCTGCACCAGACCGATGGCGCCGCCTGCGGCCGCTTCCGGCGAGGCGTGGCCGATGGACAGGCCTGAGGTGCCGCCGGAGAAGCGGCCGTCGGTCAGCAGGGCGCACTCCTTGCCCAGGCCCTTGGATTTCAGGTAGCTGGTGGGGTAGAGCATTTCCTGCATGCCCGGACCGCCTTTCGGGCCTTCATAGCGGATGATCACGATGTCGCCAGCCTTGACCTCATCGTTAAGGATGCCTTTGACGGCGGTGTCCTGGCTTTCGAAGATCTTGGCGTTGCCCTCGAACACATGGATGGACTCGTCGACACCGGCGGTTTTCACCACGCAGCCGTCCAGCGCAATGTTGCCGTACAGTACCGCCAGACCGCCTTCCTTCGAGTAGGCGTGCTCGACGCTGCGGATACAGCCTTCGGCGCGGTCGTCATCCAGGGTGTCCCAACGGGTGCTCTGGCTGAATGCGGTCTGGGTCGGGATGCCGGCCGGACCTGCGCGGAAGAAGGTATGGACGGCTTCGTCGCTGGTCTGGGTGATGTCCCACTGGGCGATGGCATCGGCCATGCTGCGACTGTGGACGGTGCTGACGTCGGTATGCAGCAGACCGCCACGCGCCAGCGAGCCGAGGATGCTGAAAATGCCGCCGGCACGGTGCACGTCTTCCATGTGGTACTTCTGGATGTTCGGCGCAACCTTGCACAGCTGCGGCACCTTGCGCGACAGTCGGTCGATGTCGCGCAGGTCAAAGTCGACCTCGGCTTCCTGGGCGGCGGCCAGCAGGTGCAGGATGGTGTTGGTGGAGCCACCCATGGCGATATCCAGCGTCATGGCATTTTCAAACGCCTTGAAGTTGGCGATGTTGCGCGGCAGCACGCTGTCGTCGCCTTCGGCGTAGTAGCGCTTGCACAGCTCGACAACGGTGCGGCCGGCGCGCAGGAAGAGCTGTTCCCGGTCGCTGTGGGTGGCCAGGGTCGAGCCGTTGCCGGGCAGCGACAGGCCGAGGGCTTCGGTCAGGCAGTTCATCGAGTTGGCGGTGAACATGCCGGAGCAGCTGCCGCAGGTGGGGCAGGCGCTGCGTTCGTATTCTTCTACTTTCTCGTCTGAGCAACTGTCGTCAGCGGCAACCACCATGGCATCAACCAGGTCCAGGCCGTGGTTGGCCAGCTTGGTCTTGCCGGCTTCCATCGGGCCGCCGGAAACGAAGACCACCGGGATGTTCAGGCGCAGGGCTGCCATCAGCATGCCGGGGGTGATCTTGTCGCAGTTGGAGATGCAGACAATGGCGTCAGCGCAGTGGGCGTTGACCATGTACTCGACCGAGTCGGCGATGATTTCGCGGCTGGGCAGCGAGTACAGCATGCCGTCGTGGCCCATGGCGATGCCGTCGTCGACCGCGATGGTGTTGAATTCCTTGGCGACACCGCCGGCCTTTTCGATTTCCCGTGCGACCAGCTGACCCAGATCCTTCAGGTGTACGTGGCCGGGCACGAACTGGGTGAAGGAGTTGGCGATGGCGATGATCGGCTTCTTGAAGTCTTCGTCCTTCATGCCGGTGGCGCGCCACAGGGCGCGTGCGCCGGCCATGTTGCGGCCGAAGGTGGAGGTTTTCGAGCGGTAATCAGGCATGACGGACTTCTCATTGTGTAGTGCAGACAGGCAAGCATACCAATTCACTGCAAGCCATGCAGTAGGCGGCGGCGCCTGGGTAGGCTGTATAGGTGTTTATGGAATACAAAAAATCAAAAAATAGTATTTTTGGTTATATTTGGCCTGGCCTAGTATCACTCCGTCGGACACGGCTGTGTCCTCGAATGGAGTCCCGGAGTGTCTACCATGAGCGCTCAGAATACCCTCAGCCTGCGGGTTGACGGTCAAGCCGCGTCCGCACGCTGAGGAAATCTGCCCCACCTGCTGAAGAGGGGGTGGCCGGCCTGGCTGGCGCCTTAGCGCAGTGCGAAGCTGTAACTGAGGATGGCGCGTACTTCGTCGATATCGCGCTGGCCGGCAACCTCGCTGCGCAGGCTGGCGTGACGCAGGGAGATGCCCAGATCCTTCAGGTAGCCGCTTTGCACCTTGTAGTCCACGCGCAGGTCGCGCTCCCACTCGCTGTCGGCGCCGGCGACGGCGCTGTCCACGTCGGTGCCGCGCAGGTAGCTGGCGGTCGCCTTCAGGCCCGGTAGGCCGGCTGCGGCAAAATCGTAGCCGTAACGGGCCAGCCAGGTACGCTCACCGGCACGCTGGAACTTGCCGATCTGCGAGTCGGTGATCAGGTACGCGGTAGCACCGTCACCGTTGTTGATGAACGGGAAGTTGCTCTTGCCGCTGAGGTGCTGATAACCCAGGCCAAGGCTGTGGCCGCTTTGGCTGAAGGTGAACAGGGCGCTGGCGGCGCGGTTGTCGACCTCACCGTTGTTGTTGAAGCCGCTGGCGCCATACCCGGCTCGCTGATCATCGTTGGCGCCGTGGGCGTTGCTGTCGAAGTAGCGCAGGTCGGTGGTCAGCGCGCCGCCGCCCAGGGCCAGATTGTGTACTGCGCCCAGGTAGTGCTGGCGGTAGTAGTCCTTCAGCTCGGCAAAGTAGTAAGAGGTGGTCAGGTTCTCGGTCAGGGCATAGTCGCCACCGGCGTAGCGGAAGCGGTCAACGCGCGCGGTGCCGCCGGCAATGCGCAGGTCGTCGTAGTTGCTGGAGATGCGGCCGCTGGCCTCGCGAATTTCACCGAGGGTCAGCTTGAGGTCGTCGATGTCGCTGGAGCTGACCTGCGCGCCGCGGAAGGTTTGTGGCAGCAGGCGACCGTCGTTGTAGGTCAGCACCGGCAGTTTGGGTTGCAGTACGCCGTAGCGCAGCTCGGTTTCGGAAACGCGTGCTTTGGCGGCAAAGTCGATGCGGCTGAACTCGTTGACGGCGCTGCCGTCGCTGTCCAGCGGGAAGACGATGCCGGGGTTGCGGCTGCGGTCGGCCTTGGTGGTGCGTCCGCCCGAGTCCAGGCGAATACCCAACTGGGCCAGCGCATCCAGACCAAAGCCGATGGGGCCGTCGGTGTAGCCAGACTGGAAGTTGAGGACGAAGCCCTGGCCCCATTCCTCGCCGTAGGACGGTGCAGCGTTGCCACTGCGGTTGTCCTGGTTGATATAGAAGTTGCGGGTATCCAGGGTTGCTTTACTGTCAGCTACGAAACCGCTGGCCTGAGTAGTTTGGGACAGGCCGAGCAGGGCGACAGCAACAGCGCCGGCAAGAGGGGTGTAACGCATGGGGAGGCTCCGTAAACAAGACGACAGGCATGACAGCATCGCCGCCTGGGGCTGGCGCAATGGGTCAAGCCACCCGGGGGATGTCGGCTTGTAACATAAATGAAATGTTTGGCTTCAAGAAGGAATAAAAGGTTATTTATTTATTCCTTCTTGCGGGGGCGCTTACAGGCTTTTTTCGAACACCTTGGAGTTGCGCTGGAAGTTATACAGTTCGGCGCGCTTGGCCGGCAGGCGCTCGACGCTGCTGGGCACAAAGCCCCGTTCGCGGAACCAGTGCGCGGTGCGGGTGGTGAGCACAAACAGAGTGTCGATCTTCAGGCTGCGCGCCTGGCTTTCTATGTGCTGCAGCAGTTGGTCGCCGCGTCCGCCCTGGCGGTAGGTCGGGTCGATGGCGACACAGGCCAGCTCGGCGGCGCTGGAGCCTTCGAGCGGGTAGAGCGCGGCGCAGCCGATGATGCGACCGTCGCGCTCGATCAGGGTGAACTGACTGATCTCGGTCTCCAGTACCTCCCGCGAGCGGCGCACTAGAATGCCGGCTTCTTCCAGCGGGCGCAGTAATTCGAGCAGGCCGCTGACGTCATCAATGGTGGCGCCGCGCACCTGTTCAAAGGCTTCCTGGCTGACCAGAGTACCGCCGCCGTCGCGGGTGAACAGCTCGGTCAGCAGGGCGCCGTCCTCGGCAAAGCTGACAATGTGGCTGCGCCGCACGCCCGCGTTGCTGGCCTTGCAGGCGGCCTGCAGCAGGTTGCCCGGCAGACTGTTGCCCAGTTGCTGCAACAGCGGTGCGGCGCGAGTGGGTTTGAGTTCGCGCAGCAGCTCACCTTGCTCGTTGCGAATGCCGGCATCTTCGCCAAACAGGACCAGCTTGTCGGCACTCAGGGCAACGGCCACGCTGGTGGCAACGTCTTCACAGGCCAGATTGAACACCTCGCCAGTGGGGGAGTAGCCGACACTGGACAGCAGCACAATGTCTTGCTCGTCCAGGTGACGTGTGATCGCCTTGCGGTCGATGCGCCGCACCTCGCCGGTGTGGTGAAAGTCCACACCATCAACCACGCCAATCGGTTTGGCGGTGACCAGGTTGCCGCCAACCACGCGCAGCCGGCTACCCGATTGCTGGGTGCACAGCTGGGCCTCAATGGCGATGCGCAGACTGCCGACAGCGTCGATCACGCAGCCGAGCGTATCCAGGTCGGTCACGCGCAGATCGTTGTGATAGCGCGACTGCACGCCGCGCGCGGCCAGTCGGTCTTCAATCTGTGGGCGCGAACCGTGCACCAGCACCAAGCGCACGCCCAGGCTGCTGAGCAGCATGATGTCGTGGATGATGTTGTTGAAGTTGGCATGCACCATGGCTTCGCCCGGCAGCATCAGCACGAAAGTGCAGTCACGATGCTGGTTGATGTAGGGCGTGGAGTGGCGGAACCAGTTGACGTAGTCGAGCATGCGCGGTGTTCCAGGCAAAAGAGCTATTTAACGGTGTTTGCGGCGCCGGCGGCAAGCCGCCGTGTGGTGGAATCAATCAGTGCTGCTATGTTGCAGGCAGAATCGGCGGATCAGCCCTTGCAGCACGTCTATCGTAGGCTGCAGGCGGTCCATGGCGAGAAACTCGTCCGGCTGATGCGCCTGGGCGATGTCGCCAGGGCCAAGAATCAGGGTCTGCGCGCCGAGCTGATTCAGGTATGGGCCTTCGGTGGCAAAGGCGACGGCCTCGGCTCGGTAGCCGGTCAGGGTTTCACAGGCCTGCACGATAGGTGCGTTGTCCGCTGTTTCAAAGGCCGGCACACCCGGGAAGAGCGGTTGATAGTCGATTTGCACCTGATGCTCGGCAGCAATCGGCACCAGGCGCTCACGAATGGCCGCGCGCAGGTCATCGCTGTCCATGCCGGGCAGTGGGCGGATATCAAACTCCAAGGCGCATTTGGCGCAAATGCGGTTGGGGTTGTCGCCGCCGTGGATACAGCCCAGGTTCAGCGTTGGCGTGGGCACGCCGAACAGCGGATTGTTCCAGCGTTTCTGCCAGTCGCCGCGCAGCTGCAACAGGTTGCCGATCACCGCGTGCATGGCCTCCATGGCGCTGTGGCCCAGGCTCGGATCGGAGGAGTGGCCGGCCTGCCCGAGGATATCGATGCGCTCCATCAAAATGCCCTTGTGCAGGCGGATCGGCCGCATGCCGGTCGGTTCGCCGATGACCGCGTGGCGCGCGCCCAGCAGGTCCGCCTCGACCAGCGCACGGGCACCGCTCATGGAGCATTCTTCGTCGGCGGTTGCGAGGATGATCAGCGGTTGTTTGAACGGCTGATCGGCATAGGCCTTGACCGCCTCGATGATCAGCGGGAAGAAGCCTTTCATGTCGCAGCTGCCCAGACCGTACCAGCGGTTGTTTTTCTCGGTCAGGGCGAACGGGTCGCTCTGCCAGCGCTCCGGGTTACAGGGCACGGTATCGGTGTGGCCGGCCAGTACCAGGCCGCCGGGCCCGCTACCCAGCGCGGCAATCAGATTGGCCTTGCCGGGCTGGCCGGGAATCGGCTGAATGCGGCAACTGAATCCCAGTGTCTCAAACCAGCTCGCGAGCTGCTCCACGACCGCCAGATTGGACTGGTCCAGCGCCGGTTGGGTACAGCTGATGGAAGGCAGTTTGAGCAGCGCGTCGAATTGCGCCTTGAGCGGTGGCAGGGCCATGACAACTCCGTGGACCGGGATTGCCCGCCAGCAGGCGGGCAATCGATTGATGTCCTCTGAGCTTACGCGCCGGGCGCGATGACGTCAGCCGAAAATGCTGGTGAGGATAAAGAAGTAAATGATGGCCAGGAAGGCGCCAGCCGGCAGGGTGACCACCCAAGAGGTAAAGATGGTGCCCACCACGCGCAGGTTCAGCGCACCGATACCGCGGGCCAGGCCCACGCCTAGCACGGCGCCCACCAGGGTGTGGGTGGTGGAGATGGGCAGGCCGATGCTGGAGGCACCGACGACGGTGGTGGCGGTTGCCAGCTCGGCGGCAAAGCCGCGGCTCGGGGTCAGCTCGGTGATGTGCTTGCCGATGGTGGCGATAACCCGGTAACCGTAGGTGGCCAGACCAACCACGATACCGACCGCCCCCAGCAGCAGCACCCAGCCCGGCACGACTGACTTGGCGGCGATATCACCACCGCTTTGCAGTACGCCGACAATTGCCGCCAGCGGCCCGACCGCGTTGGCTACATCGTTGGAGCCGTGGGCGAAGGCCATGGCGCAGGCGGTGAAGATCATCAGTACCGCAAACACCTTTTCTACGCTGGCGAAGTGGAAGGTGCGGTCAGCCTCGGGGTCAGCCTTGATGCGGCTCAGCAGACCCACGCCCAGAGAGGAGACAGCGACCCCGGCGAGCAGGGCCAGGCCCAGGCTTTCCAGGCCGGTGAGTTCCAGACCGATGTGCTTGAGGCCCTTAGTCAGCGTCAGGATGGTGACGACAAACCCGACCAGGAACATGTAGAAGGGTACGTAACGCTTGGCGTTGGCGAAGGGATCGTCGGTATCAAGGATCAGCTTGTGCACGCTGATAAAGATCATGAAGGCGACGATGCCGGAGAGCAGCGGTGAAATCACCCAGCTGGCGGCGATCGGAATGACGCCGTCCCAGTGCACCGCATCCATCGACACGCCAACCGCGCCGAAGCCAATAACGGCGCCAATGATCGAGTGCGTGGTAGACACCGGCCAGCCCTTGATGGAGGCCACCAGCAGCCAGGTGCCGGCCGCCAGGAGCGCGGCCATCATGCCGAATACCATCTGATCCGGGCTGATGGCTTCGGCGTCGACAATACCGCTGCGGATGGTCTGGGTGACCGAGCCGCCAGCAAGGTAGGCGCCGAGAAACTCGAACACCATGGCGACGATGATCGCCTGCTTGATGGTCAGTGCGCGGGAGCCTACCGAGGTGCCCATGGCGTTGGCGACGTCATTTGCGCCGACGCCCCAAGCCATGAAAAAACCGAACAGGCAGGCAAGAATCAGCAGTATGGTGCCGTATTCCGCAATCAGGGTCATATGTCACATTCTCTAAACGGGTGCATGGGCTGCCGACACCTGAAATCAAGCGTCGGCGGGCTTGCTGGTGGCCAGTCGGTCGCTTTCCTAGCGGGCCATCAGTAGTTCCAGGCGGTTACCCACGCGCTGGGCGCGGTCGGCAACGTCGCCAATCCATTCGATGATCTGGTACATGAACATGACGTCTACCGCTGGCAGGCCTTTCTCCAGTTGATACAGCTCCTGGCGCAGGCTGATCTGCATGTTGTCGGTATCGTGTTCAATGCGGTCGAGCTCCTCGATCAGGCGCTCGACCAGGGTAACTTCACGACCGGCAAAGCCGGTTTCCAGCAGCTCGTCCAGCTCGTTCATGGCAGTCAACGCCTGGGCTGCGGCGTCGATCGAGCGTGAGACAAAGGCTCTGAATGCGGGGAACAGCGGCGCCGGAATGACCATGCGGCGGCCCAGCATCAGGCCCGCGATATCCTTGGCGCGGTTGGCCACTTTGTCCTGTACACTGAGCAGCTCCAGCAGGTCCGAGCGCGGCACTGGTAGAAACAGGCTCTTGGGCAGGTGCACGCGCACGTCCTTCTTGAGCTTGTCAGCATCGCGTTCAAGCTGGGCGATGTGCTGCTGCAAGCGCGCTGCTTCGGCCCAGTCCTCGGCCTGCAGTGCTTCAATAAAGGGCAGCAGCTGCGCCGCACACTCGTGGGCCTTGGCGATATGTTGCTGCATGGGGCCAATCGGTGAACGACCGAACAGGGTGAGGAACGGATTGTTGGGCATGACGCCTCCCGCTGGAATTGAGGTCGCAAAGTATAGGTGCTGAGTTTGCAGCCGTCATCAGATTGAAAAGAAATGAACATTTTTGCGCGCTGGCGTTGACTGCCACCGTGCCGTTAGAGAATCGCACATGGTCAAGGAAACCGAAATCAAGTTGCGCGCCAGCGCCGAGAAGCTCGCCGCCCTGCAACAGCACCCGCTGCTGAATGCCCGCCGGCAGGGAGAGTGGCAACGTAGCACCCTGTTTAACCAGTATTTCGACACCGCCGCGCGTGACCTGAGCGCCGCGCGGGTAGCGTTGCGCCTGCGTCGTGACGGCGACACTTTCATTCAGACGCTGAAAAGCCGTGGCCAGAGCGTGGCCGGGTTGTCCGAGCGCAACGAGTGGGACTGGTACCTCAAGAGCGACCAGCTGGACCCGTCGCTGCTGGACGACAGCTGCTGGCCGGCCAGTCTGGCCGAGCTGGACAAGCAGCAGCTGCAACCGCTGTTTACCACTGACTTTGAGCGCACCCGCGCGCTGTTGCGCTGGGAGCGTGAAGGCGAACTGGTCGAAGTGGAAGCGGCGCTTGATAGCGGTGAGGTTCGCACGGACAGCGCGGCGGAGCCGATCAGCGAGCTGGAGCTGGAGATTCGCCAGGGGCCGGCGGTGGCATTGCTGGAGCTGGCGCTGGAGCTGACTCGCGACTTGCCGTTGATGCCCTGTGACATCTCCAAGGCCGAGCGTGGTTACCGCCTGTTTGATGCTGGCAGTTTCAGTCTGCGGCTGGAGCAGGCTCGCTGGCAGGCCGACACACCGGTCGATGAGGTGATCGGCGAGCTGGTCGGTCAACTGCTGGGGCGCGTGCAGCGTCTGGCCGAGCAGTACCGGCATACCCGCCAGTGGAAGCTGTTTCGTGAGCTGACCGCTGCGCTGGCCCAGTTGCGCGCCTGTTTCGGCGTGTTTGACCTGGCCCTGCCGCGCTCGGCGGCGAGCCCTTTTGTTGCGCCGCTGGATGCGCTGCTGGCGGCGTTTCAGCCGTTGGTGTTGGCTGGTTGGGCGGACGACGCCGACGGCGAAGCCGCTCGCCGTGAGGCCGAAGCGGTGTTTGATGCCCGGCTGGAGGATACGGCCTGGGGTACGCTCTTTGTTGAGCTGGCGCAGTGGTTGCTGGAGCAGCGCTGGACGCAGAACCGTCCGCCGCGCGGCGGCAAGATTGCCGCCCTGCCGCTGGAGCGCTGGCTACTGGCCGCCTGCGGCAAGGAAATTCAGGAGCTGAGGGTGCCACACAACAACGATGCGGCGCACCTGGTCAGCGAATGGCTGGATCAGTTGCCGCGCCTGGGGCGCCTGCAACTGCTGCTGGGGCATTTTCGGGCCTTTTTGCAGGTACCCGAGCCTGATCGCCTGTTTGGCGAGTTGAACAAGCTGCAGGCGCTGCTGGAGCAGTACCCGCAGGTGGCTGAAGAGCAGCGAGAGCTGTTGCTTGATGCGTTGCGCAAGCAGGGTGTGCGGGTGCGCAGACTCAACGGCTGGCGGGAACTCAACGGCTGAGTGGTGCCGAGTGCGATCTGAGTAAAGGGAGAGACACATGAAAACACTGGCCGACCTGGCAATTCCTGGCAGTGACAGACCGCTGGAACTGGGTGACTTTCTGCAGATGCTGGTGACCCAGCAACGCATGACTCAAGACAGCGCCGATCATCTGGTCAGCTTGCGCCGGGCCGCCGTGGGCGACACCGCTAAGCTGCATCCGCTGCAGTTTATCGCCGCGCAGGACGTTGAAGATGTGGCGCGACCTGGCAAAAAGCTTGATCTGGACACCCTTAGCCGCTGGCTGGCCCGCGAGAGTGGGCAGCCGTTTTTCCGCATTGATCCGCTAAAGATCAATGTCTCGGCGGTCACGCCACTGATGTCCTTCGCCTTTGCCCAACGCCACCGCATTCTGGCGGTGGAGGTGACTGATCGCGAGGTCACCATCGCCAGTGCCCAGCCCTTTGTACAGGGTTGGGAGGCGGACCTGCAGCATGTGCTCAAGCGCGATATCCGCCGGGTGATCGCCAACCCGGAAGACCTGCAGCGCTATTCGGTGGAGTTCTACCGCCTGGCCCGCTCGGTCACCGGCGCCAATGCAATCGACCAGAGGAACAGTGGTGTTGGCAACTTCGAGCAGTTGCTGAATCTGGGCAGCATGAGCCTGGAGCCGGATGCCAACGACGCCCACGTGGTCAATATCGTCGACTGGTTGTTTCAATACGCCTTTGAGCAACGCGCCAGTGATATTCATATCGAGCCGCGCCGCGAGAGCGGCAGCGTGCGGCTGCGCATTGATGGTGTGTTGCACACCGTTTACCAGTTCCCGCTGCAGGTCACCGTGGCGGTGGTTAGCCGGCTGAAAAGCCTGGGTCGCATGAACGTGGCTGAAAAGCGCAAGCCGCAGGACGGCCGCATCAAAACCCGCACGCCCAAGGGCAACGAAGTGGAATTGCGTCTGTCGACGCTGCCCACGGCCTTTGGCGAGAAGATGGTGATGCGGATCTTCGACCCCGACGTGCTGCTGCGCACCTTCGATCAGCTGGGTTTCTCTGCCGAAGATCAGCGCCGCTGGCAGCAGATGGTCAGTCAGCCCAACGGCATCGTGCTGGTGACCGGGCCAACCGGCTCCGGCAAAACCACCACGCTCTACACCACGCTTAAGCAGCTGGCCACGCCCGAGGTGAATGTCTGCACCATCGAAGACCCGATCGAGATGGTCGAGGACAGCTTCAACCAGATGCAGGTGCAGCACAATATTGAACTGAGCTTTGCCAGCGGCGTGCGCGCGCTGATGCGGCAAGACCCGGACATCATCATGGTGGGCGAGATCCGTGACCTGGAAACCGCCGAGATGGCGATTCAGGCCGCGCTGACCGGCCACCTGGTGCTCTCCACCCTGCACACCAATGACGCGCCCAGCGCCATCAGTCGTCTGATCGAGCTGGGTGTGGCCCCTTACCTGATCAAGGCGACGGTGCTCGGTGTCATGGCCCAACGCCTGGTGCGTACCCTTTGCCCGCACTGCCGTGCACCGGCGCCGGTCGATGAGGAGGCCTGGGCAGCGCTGACCAAACCCTGGAATGCGCCGCTGCCGACCCAGTCACGGCACGCTGCCGGTTGCCTGGAGTGTCGGGAAACCGGCTACCGTGGCCGCGCCGGGGTGTACGAGCTGATGCCGCTGAGCGATGGCATCAAAGGTCTGATTCACGGTGACACCGACCTGGGCCAGCTGCGCCGTCAGGCTTACAAGGAAGGCATGCACAGCCTGCGTTTGTCCGGCGCGCAGAAAGTGGGCGCCGGGCTGACAACCATCGAAGAAGTGCTGCGGGTGACGCCGCAGAGTCAGCAGGCCTGACCGGGCCGCGCTCGCCGCCGCGCATGGGAGTATGTGGGGTGGCGAGGCGCCTTCATCACCCCTTTTTTCGGCTTGTCGAGCGCGACGGTTGTGCGTGACCGGTGCCGCAAATCGGTGAAACATTTGCTCACAATACCCTTGAAGATGAGAAACCATCTCATTATTATCCGCAGCTGATTATAAATCAGGGGCGTGCTGACCCCTGAATCTGCTAGAGGAAAGGGTAGCTAAGCAATGCACAAATCTAAGTCGCCGTTCATTCGCGCAAGAAAGCATCGTCTGCAGCAACCGGTCGCCACCGCGGTCTCTTCGCTGCTGTTGTTGTCCGGTTCTGCCGTCGCGCAGCAAGCTTCCGAGGTTGTGGAGCTCGATGCCATTCAAATCGAGGGCGAAGCGTCCTCCTACCGGGCGGAGTCTGTCAGCTCCCCCAAATTTACCCAGCCGCTGCTGGATACGCCGCAGACCATCCAGGTCATCACCAACCAGGTGTTTACCGAGCAGGGCGCCACTACCCTGACCGAGGCGCTGCGCAACAGCGCGGGCGTGGGTACTTTCTATGCGGGTGAAAACGGCAACACCACCACCGGCGACTCTATTTACATGCGAGGGTTTGATACCTCCGGCAGCATCTTTGTGGATGGTGTGCGTGACATCGGCTCCATCTCGCGCGATCTGTTCAATATCGAGCAGGTTGAGGTGGAGAAAGGCCCGGCCGGCACCGATAGCGGCCGCAGTTCGCCGTCTGGCTCAATCAACCTGAGCACCAAACAAGCCAATCTGCGTGACTCCAACCTGGCCAGCGCTACCATGGGCACCGACGGCCAGAAGCGCGTCACAGCCGACTTGAACCAGACCCTGGATACGCTGCCCGGCAGTGCAGTGCGCCTCAACCTGCTGTGGCAGGACAGCGATGTTGCCGGCCGTGATCACGTCAACAACAGCCGCAACGGCATCGCGGCTTCCTTCGGGTTTGGGCTGGATACCGCTACGCGGGCCTACCTCAACCTGCTGTACGTCAAGCAGGACAACATTCCGGACGGTTATGTGCCAACGGTTGGCATTGACCACTGGAGCCCGCAGCCGGGGTTGGAAAACCTGGTGGACAACCCGGTCGACAGCGAAAACTTCTACGGCACCAAGCAGGACCACGACGATGTCACGGCCAAGATGGCCACCTTCCGTCTGGAGCATGACTTTTCCGACCGGGTGAAGCTGACCAACGTGCTGCGCTGGGGCGAGACCAAGCAAGACTACCTGCTGACCGCCTTTATGAGCACCGGCACCAATATCACCTATACCGATGCCAACGATCTGTCGAGTTACGTGCTGGCGCGTAGCCTGCCGACTTTCAAGGACATCGAGAACACCATCTTCACTGATCAGCTGAATTTGCGGGTCGACTTTCACACTGGCAGCATCGAGCACAATCTGCTGACTGGCGTCGAGTTGACCCGTGAAGAGCAGACCAAATACGGCGTCAGCTCCTCCGGCAGTCGTCCGGATGCCAATCTGTTCAACCCGAACTGGAACGACACCGGGGATCTGACCTACGGGCGCAATGGCGCCAACAGTGAAGGCTCGACCGATACCTATTCGCTGTATGTGTTCGATACCCTGAAGTTCGGTGAGCAGTTCCTGGTGTCCGGCGGCCTGCGGGCTGATCGCTATACCACCGAGTACAGCAATGACGCCATTTGTGGCGGCACCGGGCGTCGCGCCGTGCCCTGTGGCGCGCTGCCGACCGGCAGCATCGTCAACACCATCGACACCGATGACAGCGATACCCTGATCAACTGGAAGTTGGGCGCGGTGTACAAGCCGGTGCCGCAGACCAGTCTGTATATCAACTACGCGCTGTCCCAGCAGCCGCCGGGCGGTCTCAACTTCCAGCTCAGTGACTCCGCCACCAGCGCCAATAACCCGAGCATGGACCCGCAAGAAGCGCGCACCTATGAGGTTGGCGTGAAGTGGGACGCGGTGCCGGATGCCCTGACCCTGAACGCGGCGGTGTTCCGTACCGACGTCCTCAACGAAGTGAGCCGAGATGACCTGGGTAACCCGACGCAGGATGGCGAGAAGCGCGTGCAGGGCGTTGAGTTGTCGATGATTGGCAGCATTACGCCCAACTGGTCGGTCTCTGCCGGTTACACCTACCTGGATACCGAAGTGACCGAAGGCAATGCAATCACCGCCAACGGCTCCAGCGACCTGACCTACACGCCGGACAATGCCTTCACCAGCTGGACCACCTACCGCTTTCCGTCTGGCCTGACTGTGGGTGGCGGTGCGCGCTATACCGCCGGCCTGACCCGCGGCCGCGACGGCGCGGTGGGTACGCCCGATCACACCGATTCCTACACGGTGTTTGACGCGGTTGTGTCCTACCCAGTGTCGGACAACCTGTCGCTGCGCCTCAACGCCTATAACCTGGCCGACGAGGAATACGTTGCGGCCATCAACAAGAGTGGCTATCGCTACACCCCGGGTGCTGCGCGCACCTATCTGCTGAGCGCTGACATGAGCTTCTGAGCAGGGCGCCGGCCTCGGCCGGCGTGCAGCTGCATGTGTTGCAGTTGAGTTTTACCGGTGACACCCGCACTCTGCGGGTGTTGCTGCTTCCAGTCCTTGCTCAGGCTGAACCCGAGCGGCGCTGCCTGACAGCGTGAGCGTCAGCCCGAGCCAACAGCAGGTGAGCGAGTTATGTTGGTGCATATTCCCGAGGTGCTAAGCAAGGCCGAGGTGGCAGAGGTGCGTAAGCGCCTGGCCGCCGCCGACTGGGTGGATGGCCGCGCGACGGTCGGGCAGCAGGGGGCGGTGGTCAAGCGCAATCGCCAGTTGCCGGTCGATTCCCCCGTTGCCCGCGAGCTGGGCGAACTCATCCTCAAGCGACTTTACGCCACGCCCCTTTTCATGGCTGCGGCGCTGCCGCTGCGGTCGGTGCCACCTTTGTTCAGCATCTACAGCGGTGGCGAGCACTACGGCTTTCATGTTGATGGCGCGGTGCGTCAGTTGCCGTTCAATCAATTGAGTCTGCGTACCGATGTGTCTTCCACCTTGTTTCTCTCTGAACCGGAGGAGTACGACGGTGGCGAGCTGGAGGTGCAGGACACGTACGGGTGTCACGAGGTCAAGCTGCCGGCCGGCGACCTGATCCTGTATCCCTCCAGCAGTTTGCACCAGGTGACGCCGGTCACCCGCGGCGAGCGCGTGTGCAGCGTATTTTGGAGCCAGAGTATGGTGCGCTCCGATGCCCAGCGCTCCCAGCTGTATGACCTGGACACGACCATCCAGCAGTTGCGCGGCAAGCTGGGCGATTGTCCGGAAGTGCTGACCCTGACCGGTCACTACCATAACCTGCTGCGGCAGTGGGCTGAGGTGTAAGGCGTTTGCTCGCTGCTGTTAGAATGCCTGGCTTACCTCGAGCCAATCAGCAGAGCTGTCCATGAATTACCGCCACAGTTACCACGCCGGCAACCACGCCGATGTCTTCAAGCACGCTTTGCTGCGTCAGCTGTTAGTGCTGATGCAGCGCAAGGACACGCCGCTGTGCTGTCTGGACAGCCACGCCGGCACTGCCTTTTACGACCTGCTGGGAGAAGCCGCCGGCAAAACCGGTGAGTACGTTGAGGGCATTGGCCGACTCTGGGCGCGTGATGACTTGCCGTTGTGGCTGACTGACTATCGGGATGCGGTGGCGCGACACAACCCGGACGGCCAGCTGCGCTGGTATCCGGGTTCACCGCAGCTTATGGCCGAACTGCTGCGCGAGCAGGACCGCATGATTCTCAGCGAACTGCACCCCGAAGACGCCGATACCCTGCGACAGTATTTTGCGCCGCAACCCGACATTGCGGTGCATCAGCGCGATGGCTATGAGCTGCCCAAGGCGTTTTTGCCAGTAGTCGAAAAGCGCGCTCTCTGGCTGCTCGATCCCCCCTTTGAAAAAACCGATGACCTGCAACGCTGCGTAGCCGCGGTGCAGCAGGCGATTACGCGCATGCGTCAGACGGTGATTGCGATCTGGTATCCGATCAAGGATCAGCGGCTGCTCAAGGATTTCTATCAGGGCATCGCTGACAGTGGCGCGCCCAAGGCGCTGCGGGTCGAGCTAAATGTCCGTCCGGTCGACAACCAGTTGGGGCTGAACGGTTCGGGCATGATGCTGATTAATCCGCCGTGGCCGATCTGGGAGGAGCTGGAGCAGGTCTTGCCGTGGCTGAGCCAGGAGCTGGCGCAGGCCGGTGGCGGAAGCTGGCGAATGGACTGGCTCGCCGGCGCGCCCTGAGGTCAGGGCGCGCCGGGGCCGATTTGGCGTGGGGCGCGGCGTGCCGTGCCCGCCAAGATTACCGCGCGATCAACCCTCCAGCTTGAAGGTCAGCCCGGCGTGCTCCTGCAGGCGCTTGATCAGCTTGTCGCCCATCGCCGGTGCGGTAGTCCAGATGCCGCCCTGGGTGTCGGTGGCATCACGCACCAGGCAAACGGCGCTTTCGGCAATCATGCGCGAGGTCGAGCCGTAACCCGGATCGCGTTTGCCCGCCACGCTCGCCATCAGCGTCTTGCCGTCGGCGCCCTCACCAATAAACAGTACGTCATAGAAGCCAGTTTCACGTTCTTCCTTGGTCGGGCCTTCACCCGGCTTGGGCGCGTCGTCGCCGGCCAGTGACTTGTCGCCGGTCACTGCTTTGGCGATGGCTTCGCCTTGCTCACCAGGGCCCGTCAGAATCATCTCGTCGTAGACAAAATCGTTGCCATAGTCGTGGCCCAGCAGGGCGTTGGAGCGATGCACGTTACGGGTGTTGATGGCGGCCATGACGAAGGGGGCGGCCCAACTGCCCAGCGATTCGTCAAACTCCGGCTTGGCCGCCGGCGGTTGGGCCGGGCCGGTAAAACCGGGTGTCAGTGCAAAGGGGTTGCCCAGCAGCTGGTAGATTTCCGGGTTGGCCTTGGCGGCCGCCAGTGTGGCCTTCAGGCTGGCAGCGGTGCCGCCGGAGAAGGTGCCTTTCATCTTGCGTACACGGCCCTTGACGCGCGGCAGCGCTGCGCCAAACTTCTCCTTGGCGGCTTGCTGCAGGAAGTACACCCCCAGATCGAAGGGGATGGAGTCAAAGCCGCAGGAAAAGACGATGCGCGCGCCGCTTTGCTTGGCGGTTTCGCCGTGGGCATCAATCATCTGGCGCATCCAGGCTGGCTCGCCGCACAGGTCGACATAGTCGGTGCCGGTCTCGGCACAGATGCGCACCAGGTCGGAGCCGTAGAGCTGGTAGGGGCCAACGGTAGTCAGCACCACGCGGGTGCGCTCGGCCATGGCGCGCAGGCTATCGGTATCACCCGTGTCGGCGACCACCAGCGGCGTGCTGGCAGGTGCGCCAATCTCGTCGCGAACGGCTTCCAGCTTGCTCTGGCTGCGGCCGGCCATGGCCCAGCGCAGCTTGCTGTCTTCGGCGTATTGCTGGCTCAGGTATTCGGCGACCAGGCGTCCGGTATAGCCGGTGGCGCCATAGACGATGATGTCGAATTCGGGCTTGCTGCTCATGCAGGTGTCCTCCGGGTGTCGGGGTACGGGTATCTGAACTTTGTATTGTGTGGGTCAGTCCCAGCCAATGCGGGTGCTGACATGCAGGCTAGTCTGGCACAGTTGGCGGAGTATCACCGCTATCGCGGTCGGGGTTTCCCTGGGGCGAATGGCGGGCAATAATCCGCAGCCATGACGGGCCGCAGGGCGGCGCCTATAGTGCTTATATGATTGGCACCTGGCCAAAAAATGACGAATGCAAGGAGATCGACATGGCAGCAGAAAAAACACCCCAGACCTCGCAGAGCAAGCAAAGTGAGCTGGCCGCCAGCAAGGCAGCGGTGGGCGAGGCCTATGAGAAATTACTGGAGGCACGTGATCATTTTGCGTCGGCGGCGCAGGCGGCAGGGTTAGAAGTGCGCCACGACGCCCTGGAGCACCTGCTCAAAGGTCGGGAGAAGGCTGAAGAGCTGGGCGCGCAGGCCAACACCTACATTCGCGAGAAACCGCTGGCAACCGTCAGCCTGGCCTTTGCTGCCGGCTTTGTGCTGTCCCAGTTGCTCTCGCGCAAATGACCGGTTCACCGGCCGATCAGCCGGAGGCGGCGCAAGAAGCCGCCTCCGGTGCAGAGCAGGCGGAGCAGGGTACTGCCAATGACGCCCTGGTGGAGCAAACTGCAGCCTGGCTCGGACAGATTGCGTCGGCCAGCGGCGAGTTGGCGCGGCTTTTTCGTTTGGAGTGGCAGCTGACGTTGGGCGATGCCAAACGCGTATTGCTGCTTGGCGTATTGCTGGTGCCGCTATTGCTGTTTGCCTGGTTGATGCTCAGCGCCCTGGTTGGCTGGGCGGTGTGGTACGCAGCCGGGTCTGTTGGCCTGGCCCTGGCGGCGATGCTGGCGTTGCAGTTGGTTTGCATAGCGGGGCTGGTGCGGCAGATTGGGATTTATCAGCGGTCTCAGGGGTTCCGGCGCACCCGCGCCCACCTGAAGCGACTTTTGCAGGGAGCAGGTGATGAAAAGGCAGCAACTGATAGCGGAGATTGAGCAGCTGGATCGCCAGTTGGCGGTACGCCTGGATATTGTCGAACTCAGTGGTGCGCTGGTGCGTCATCAGCTCCGTCAGGTTCACCCTGCGCTACTGGTCGGCGGCGGTACTTTGGCCGGCGCGGCGACGCAGCGTTTGGGGGTCGAGCGCGGCTGGAGCATGGGGTTGACGGGTTTGCGCTTGCTGCCAGTGGCCCAGAGCCTGTTGCCGCTGTTGCGTAACCTGGGGGTTGCGCTGTGAGCCTGGCCGAGCAGCCCAACGAAATCGAGGAAATTACTGGGCCCAGGCAGAAGACACCACCGGTGCAGATGGCGCTTTACTGGCTGCTGGCGCTGGCCTGCCTGTACACCTTGTATCTGGCTAAAACCCTGTTGCTGCCGGTGATTGTGGCGGCCCTGTTTGCGTTGCTGTTGAGCCCTCTGGTCGGGCTGCTGAAGCGCTTTCATATTCCACGTACCCTGTCGGCTCTGCTGCTATTGGCAGCGGTTGGTGTGCCCTTCACGTTGCTGGGCATGCAGCTGGCGGAGCCGGCTGAAAAATGGGTCAAGCGCATTCCCGAATTGTCTGCGCAGTTGACCGAAGAGCTCGACGAGTTCAGTCGTAAGTTATCGCCCAACGAGACACCCGTGGTGCAACCGCAGGTCAAACGCGAGGAGGGTATGCGCCTGTTTGGTTGGTTTCGTGATGATGAACCGGAACCTGCCCCCAGCCCGGCGCCGGTCTCGAGCAAGGACAGTGCAGTATCAGACCGGGTGATGCAGGGCGGTGTAGAGCTGTTGGTGAAGGTGCTGGGGGCCACGCCGGCGGTGTTGGCGCAGTTCTTCACTTTCTTGGTGCTGGTGCTGTTTATGCTGATCTTCGGGCCGACCCTGTACGGCACCTTTATTCGCGTGTTTCCGCAAATTCGTGACAAGCAGGCGGCTACCGATCTGTTGGAGCAAGTCCAGTATGAGCTGTCTCGCTACATATTGACCGTCAGCGTCATCAATACGCTGCTGGGCGCGATCACAGGCCTGGTGCTCTACCTGATGGGGGTAGAGGACGCGTTGCTGTGGGGCGTGATGGTGGGCCTGCTCAACTTTGCCCCCTACGTCGGGCCCGTCATCGGTATGGCAGTGCTGTGCCTGGCCGGGGTTGTGCAATACGGCCCCGTGCTGGCGGCGTTGCTGCCGACGCTGGTGTACTTCGGTATCAATCTGGTCGAAGCGCAGTTTGTCACGCCAACGGTGCTAGGCCACAACATGCGTTTGCACCCACTGATATTGATGCTCTGGTTGATTCTCTGGGGTTGGATGTGGGGCGTGGTTGGCGTGTTGATCGCCGTGCCGCTGCTGGTTTGCCTCAAGCTGGCTGCCGCGCGGCTGGGGGTGTTGCCGCACTGGGTCAAGCTGATCGAAAGCCCGATCTGATCAGACGGGCTTGGGAGCCCGCCGTACCATCAGCACTGCGCTGATGATCAGCGCGCCGCCCAGCAACATGCGCAGCGTTGGTTGTTCGGCAAACAGCCACCAGGCGATAAGAATGCCGTACACCGGCTCCAGTGCGAAGAACAGCGATGCCACCCGGGCTTTCAACACGCGCAGGCTGGAAACAAAGAGCACGTGTGCCAGGCCGGTACACAGCACGCCCAGCAGGCCGATCCACAGCCAGTCCAGTGCGGGCATGTGCAGCATGGGCGCCATGCCAAAGGGCAGCATGCACGCCAGCACCACCAGGTTTTGCCAGCAGGCAATCTGCACCGGGTGCAGGTGGCCGCTGGTCAGGCGATTGCCAACCGAGACAGCGGCGAAGCAGAAGCCTGAGAGGATTGCCCACAGCAGGCCACTGGTGTTGCTGGCCGCCAAATCGAATTGCGCCGGAATCAGCAGCAGACCGCCGCACACCAGGGCGACTTTCAGCAGATCCGAGGCGCTCGGCTTTTCACGCCAGAACACCGCTTCCAGCACCACCACAAAGGCCGGGAAGCTGGCAAAGCCAAGGGTGGCGATGCCGACACCGGACAGTTTGATGGCGTGGAAAAAGGTTAGCCAGTGAATCGCCAGAAACACTCCGCACAGTATCAGGCTGCCCAGGCGCTTGCCGGTCAATCCGGCTGCCAGCGGGTTGCGTGCCCAGAGCGCGAAAAGCACCAGCGCCGCCACCGCGAAAACAGCCCGCCCCAGGACAATGGCGTCGGGTGATGTACTGGCCAGCTTGCCGAAGATGCCCGTCAGGCCGAACAGCAGGGCGGCAACGTGCATAAAGGCTAGAGCGCGGTTGTGGGTCAGGTCGGTCATGGCGGCCTCGCAACAGGGTGAGGCGCCATGTTAGCGCTGCCTTCGTGCGGCTGCTGTTGCCTGCGTGCTGGATGTTGTCGCGCTATTGCTGCTGGCGCAGTTGGCTGGGCGTAGCCTGCCAATACCGACGAAAGGCCTGGGTGAAGGCGCTTTGGCTGCTGTAGCCGCATTCGGCGGCAATCTCGGTCAGGGCTCGATCGGTATGCAGAACCAGCTGGCGCGCTCGCTGCAGACGACGCCGACGCACGTACTCAAGCGGTGTGCAGCCCAACTCACGCAGGCACCAGTGGTTCAGGCGCGAGGCGGACAGCCCGCTGACGGTAGCCAGGTCGGCGACACCCAGCGGATGGGCCAGATGCCCGTCTATGTACTGGTTCAGTCGAGCCAGCGGCAGACGTGCCGGGGCTGGTGGTTCGCCCAGTAGCGCGCCAATCAGCAGCGCGGCGCTGGCGTCCGCCAGATGGGGTTGCGCTACGATGAGAGGTGCCAGGCTGCTAACCAGCCCGCTTTGTTCGTCGCTGAGTGGGAGCAGCTGGGTCTGCTCAAGCAGAGCCTGTTGTCGGCTACGCTCCTGCGTCAGGCCGCTCAAGGTCAAATTACTG
Organism: Halopseudomonas maritima; assembly: GCF_021545785.1. Taxonomy (NCBI): domain Bacteria; kingdom Pseudomonadati; phylum Pseudomonadota; class Gammaproteobacteria; order Pseudomonadales; family Pseudomonadaceae; genus Halopseudomonas; species Halopseudomonas maritima. Next base: position 1,213,551 of record NZ_CP079801.1, on the reverse strand, counting down.
TCGATATCCAGCACCAGGCAGTTGCCCTGGTCGGGGCTGAAGAAGGCGTGGCGCTCGCCCGGCGCGATGATCGCTACGTTGCCGTGTTGTACTCTGCCGCCACCTTTTCCGAATTCCAGCTCCAGGCTGCCGTTCAGGCCAAACACCAGTTGCGCTTGCTGATCATGGCTGTGCGCGTCGCTGGCGTTGGCGTAGTGATGGATGTCGAGCTTGGTTGCTGGCATGTCGGTCTCAGCCTGGCAGGCACACGCCGGTGCCGCCCAGTCCGCAGTAGCCATTGGGGTTTTTGGCCAGGTATTGCTGGTGGTAGTCCTCGGCGTAGTAGAAGGTCGGAGCCGGCAGGATTTCGGTGGTAATGTCGCCCTTGCCCGCCTGTTCCAGGGCGTTGGCAAAGTTGGCACGGCTGGCTTCGGCAAAGGCGCGCTGCGACAGGTCGCTGACATAAATGCCGGAACGGTACTGGGTGCCTTGGTCGTTGCCCTGGCGCATGCCCTGAGTCGGGTCGTGGGACTCCCAGAACACCTTGAGCAACTGCTGCAGGGCAACTTCCTGCGGGTCGAACACTACCAGCACCACCTCGTTGTGGCCGGTCATGCCGGTGCACACTTCCTCGTAGGTCGGGTTGGGGGTTGTGCCGGCGCAATAGCCGACGGCGGTGGTGTAGACGCCGGGCACCTGCCATAAGCGCCGCTCGGCGCCCCAGAAACAGCCCATGCCAAAGATGACCTGCTGCATGCCTTCGGGAAAGGGGCCGTGCAGCGGCGTGTTCAGTACGCTGTGGTGGGTTTGGCTGGTGGCAAGCGGCGTGTCGCGGCCGGGCAGGGCTTCTTCCGCCGTGGGCAAACGCAGCTTGTGTTCGGGGATACGTTGGAAAAACATCAGAACCTCCTGTGGCTCAGCGTTGCAGCTCGCCGCGTTGTTCCAGCAGGTCGCGTACCAGATAGAGTGCTGCCAGCGCCCGGCCCTCGGTGAAGTTGGCGCGGGCGGTCAGCTCGCTGAGCTGATACAGGTCGACCTGATCGACGCGGATGGGTTCGGGCTCATCACCCGGCAGTCGCTTTTCATACAGGTCGCGCGCCAGTACCACGGCGATCTTCTGGCTCATGTAACCGGGTGACAGCGACAGGTGGGTCAGAAGCTCCAGCTGTTGCGCGCCAAAGCCGGCTTCTTCCATCAGCTCACGGTTTGCCGCATCGAGCACATCTTCGCCGGGCTCAACCAGCCCCTTGGGCAGCGACAGCTGATAGTCGTCGGTACCGCCGCAATATTCCTCGATCAGCAGGGCGGTGCGCGCATCCCGCAGTGCTACCACCATCACGGCGCCGTAGCCCTGTCCCTTGTTGACCAGGCGTTCGTAGGTGCGTTCAACACCATTGCTGAAGCGCAGCTGCACCTGCTCGACAGTGAACAGGCGGCTCTTGGCAACGATTTTGGCTTCCAGCGTTTGCGGCTTTTGCGGCATGGAGACTCCGTGGTGATAGGCCGGGTGCTTGGGTATCATAGCCGCACCCAAAGCACATTCCCAAGCCCAAGTCCGAGCCGCAATGCTGAACTGGAACATGATCGATACCGTCCTGCTGGATATGGACGGCACCCTGCTGGATCTGCACTTTGACAACCACTTCTGGCTCGAGCACATGCCCGCCTGCTACGCGCGCCATCACGGCCAGTCGGTCGATTGGGCCAAGGCCGAGCTGTACCCGATGATGCAGGCCATTCAGGGGCAGCTGGAGTGGTATTGCCTGGATTACTGGACCCGTGAGCTGGGCTTGCCGATTGTTGAGCTCAAGCGCGAGATTGCCCACCTGATCAGTCTGCGGCCGGACGCCGATCTCTTTCTGCAAACGCTACAGCAGACCGGGCGTGAAGTGGTGCTGATTACCAACGCCCACCGCGACTCGTTGTCACTCAAGCTGGAGAGGGTGGAGCTACGCACCTGGATTCAGCGCCTGATCAGCTCACATGATTACGGCTACCCGAAGGAGACCCAGGCGTTCTGGCATGCCCTGCAGGCGGACCTGCCCTTTGATCCGGAGCGTACGCTGTTTATCGACGACAGCCTGAGCGTGCTGCGCTCAGCCCGTGACTACGGTATCGCCCATCTGCTCGCCGTGCGCGAACCCGACAGCCGCGGCGCACGCCGTGATACGGAGGAGTTTGAGGCGGTGGAGGACTACGCAGAGCTTGCGCTGGCAGCGCAAGCTCTGGCCGAAGGCTGAAGGCTAGAAGTCGTTTGGGTGCTCTTGCAGCTGCTGTGCCCGGTTCTGCTTTCCTGCAACGGACGCGACATGTCGCGTCCCTACGTTCGGTGATCAATACCTGGCGAGAGCACTTCTCATGGCTCAGCCACCCACGCAAACTCTTGGCCTCCAGCTTCCAGCTTCCAGCTTCCAGCCCCCAGCCGGCCGCAGCCTGCGGCTGCTAACCCTTCCCCCTCGTTCGCGTCTGATTGGGCCGTGCGGTCTTCTCGATATAGTCGATAATCAGGCCGGCGACATCCTTGCCGGTGGTGGCTTCGATGCCTTCGAGGCCGGGGGATGAATTGACCTCCATCACCACTGGGCCGTGGTTGGAGCGCAGGATGTCGACGCCGGCAACACTCAGGCCCATAACCTTGGCGGCGCGTACGGCGGTCATGCGCTCCTCAGGGGTGATCTTGATCAGGCTGGCGCTGCCGCCGCGGTGCAGGTTGGAACGAAACTCACCAGCCTTGGCCTGGCGCTTCATGGCGGCAATCACCTTGTCGCCTACCACCAGACAGCGGATGTCGGCGCCACCGGCCTCGCGGATGTACTCCTGCACCATGATGTTGGCCTTCAGCCCCATAAAGGCTTCCAGCACCGACTCGGCGGCCTTCTCGGTCTCGCATAGCACCACGCCGATGCCCTGGGTGCCTTCGAGCAGTTTGATCACCAGCGGTGCGCCGCCGACCATGCTGATCAGGTCGGGAATGTCATCGGGTGAGTGGGCAAAACCGGTGACCGGCAGGCCCACGCCCTTGCGAGCCAGCAGCTGCAGCGAGCGCAGTTTGTCGCGTGAGCGGCTGATGGCCACCGATTCGTTCAACGGGAATACGCCCATCATCTCGAACTGACGCAGCACCGCCGTACCGTAGAAGGTAATGGAGGCGCCGATGCGCGGGATCACCGCATCAAAACCCTCCAGCTCCTCGCCCTTGTAGTGGATAGAGGGCTTGTGGCTGGCGATGTTCATATAGGCACGCAGGGTGTCTATCACCCGCACTTCATGGCCGCGCTCGGTCGCCGCCTCGATCAGGCGGCGGGTGGAATACAGCTTGGCGTTGCGCGATAGAATCGCAAGTTTCATGGTACTTCCCTTGGCGCAGCTATGGGCGGTGTGAGGGGTGATAGGTCAGCCGAGGCTATCGGTCTGGGGTTTGTCCTGAACGAAACGCAGGCCCGGATTGATGACCAGTTGGGCGTCCTGCATGGCGGTGCAGCCCAGCAGCATGCGGTAGCGCATCGCTTTGCGGCAGGTCAGGGTGAAGTCGACCAGCCAGCTGCGGTCACCGAGCACCAGCGGTGTGCGGATAACAAGGCGCTCCTGCAATTGGCCGTTGGAGCTTTTGATGCGCTTGAGGTCGATCAGTTGTGCTTCGCAGGTGCGGGTTGTCTGCTTGCTGCGGCTGCCAACGTGGGCGTCAAAGCGCACCCAGTCCTGTCCGTCGCGTTCAAAGGTGCAAATATTGCTGGCGTGCAGGGCCGATGTCTTGGCGCCGCTGTCTATCTTGGCAATCATCTGGCTGATGCCAAGGCCGGGTAGCGCGACCCATTCGCGCAGGCCGATCACGCTCAGATGATCAAAGGTTTTCACGCTCGATTCTCCAGGCCAGAGGCCGTTGGGCGCGCATCATGCGGCAAGTCTCGGCATTCGACAAGCCTGTTATAGTGTGCCGCTGAAGGTTGCGCCAGTTACGGCCAGATGTGCTGTCATGCCGGGGCGCCGCGCTATTGGAATGGAGTACAGACCCTATGCCCGATGTTGGCAAGTTGCGCCTGGACAAGTGGCTCTGGGCCGCCCGTTTTTTCAAGACCCGCTCTCTGGCCAAAAGTGCCATCGAAGGGGGCAAGGTGCACTGTGGCGGCGAGCGCTGCAAGGCCAGTAAGGAAATCCGTGTTGGCGATCAGCTGCAGATTCGCCAAAGCGTTGATCAGCGTAGCGTCGAAGTATTGCAGTTATCTGATCAGCGTCGTGGCGCGCCCGAGGCACAGTTGCTGTACCGCGAGAGCGAGGAGAGTATTGCCGCCCGCGAAAGCGCAGCAGCCCAGCGCAAGGCCCTGGGCGCCGGCGGGCAGATCAGTGACGGCCGGCCCAGCAAGAAGCAACGTCGTCAGATCTTTCGCTTTCGCGATGAGCGTAATACACCGTCAGCGGACTGATTGGGTATAATCGCGGCTTTTTGAAGGTGCATCATGGCTGCTCAGGACACTACCCAGCGCTTTATCTTCGACAACGCCGATGTGCGCGGTGAGCTGGCCTCGCTCGACAGTAGCTATCGCGAGATTCTGGCCAAGCATGCCTATCCGCAGCCGGTGCAGGCGCTGCTGGGCGAGATGCTGGCCGCTGCTGTGCTGCTGTCGACCACCATCAAGTACGATGGCTTGCTGATCCTGCAGGCGCGTTCCAGCGGCCCGCTGTCCACCCTGATGGTCGAGTGCTCCAGCGATCAGGCCGTGCGCGGCATCGCCCGCTACGCCGATGACCTGCAGGGCGAGACCCTGGATGAGCTGATGCCCGACGGCGTGCTGGCCATCACCATTGACCCGGTCAAGGGGCAGCGCTACCAGGGCATTGTGTCGCTGGAGGGTGGTTCGCTCGCCACAGCACTGGACAGCTATTTTGCCAACTCCGAACAGTTGCCCACCCGCTTCCGCTTGCTGGCCGATGGCCGCAGCGCCCGCGGTTTTCTGCTGCAGGCACTACCCGCCGATCGCCAGCCCGACGCCCAGGAGCGCGATGAAACCTGGCAGCGCCTGAACATCCTCGCCGATACCCTGACCGCCGAAGAGCTGATCAGCCTGGACAACCAGACCCTGCTGCATCGGCTCTACCACGAGGAAGACGTGCGACTGTTCGACGCACGTCCGGCGCGGTTTGAGTGCAGCTGCTCGGCCGAGCGTTCGGGTAATGCGCTGGTCAGCCTTGGACGCGACGATGTACTGGAACTGCTGCGGGAGCAGGGCGGCGAGATCACCGTTGATTGCCAGTTTTGCAACAGCCGGTATCGTTACGACCAAGCTGCGGTGCTGGCCTTGTTCGAAGCCGCAGCCGAGCACGCCCGCAGCCTGCATTGAGGCAGGCTGCGCCTTTGTCTTTTTTTTGGCATAATGGCGCGCCTGCGCGCTGTGCCAGCGCTGTATCCCATGGATGAAATTTATCTGAACCCCACAGACTTAGGCCGATTTGGTCGGTCTTAGCACTTATTCGGTCGAAGTCGAAGAGGACCCTGTTTGATGACGCAAGCTACCAATACCGTGTACACCGACCTCAGCGTCGCACATCTGATCGAGCTGGCCATTCAGCGCAACGAGGGCCAACTGGCTGACACCGGCGCCCTGGTAGTGAAGACTGGCGAACGCACTGGCCGCTCGCCGATGGACCGCTTCATCGTCGATGAGCCCTCCACCAGCTCTGCTATCGCCTGGGGTGCCGTCAACCGTCCTTTCCCGGCTGACAAGTTCGATGGTCTGTGGGCCCGCGTCGCTGACTACCTGGGCAGCAAGGAGAGCTTTGTCTCCCACGTGCACGTTGGTGCCGACCCGCAGCACTACCTGCCGGTGGTGATGGAAACCGAGACCGCCTGGCACAACGTGTTCGGCCGCACTCTGTTCATCAACCCCGAGCAGTACAACCCGTCCTCCAAAGATGCCTGGCAGATCATGAATGCGCCGTACTTCGTGTGCGAGCCGGAGCGTGATGGCACCAACAGTGAAGGCTGCGTGATCATCAACTTCGCCCAGCGCAAGGTGTTGCTGGCGGGCATGCAGTACGCCGGTGAAATGAAGAAGGCCATGTTCTCGGTACAGAACTTCCTGCTGCCGGCCAAGGACGTACTGCCGATGCACTGCGCCGCCAACGTTGGCGATGACGGTGACACCACGCTGTTCTTCGGCCTGTCCGGCACCGGCAAGACCACCCTGTCTGCCGACGAAGCGCGTAACCTGATTGGCGACGACGAGCACGGCTGGGCTGAAGGCTCCGTGTTCAACATTGAGGGCGGCTGCTACGCCAAGTGTATCGACCTGTCGCAGAAGAACGAGCCGGTTATCTGGAATGCCATCAAGTTCGGCTCCATCGTCGAGAACGTGGTTATCGATCCGCAGAGCCGTCACGCCGACTACACCGATGTCAGCCTGACCCAGAACACCCGTGCAGCCTATCCGCTGGAGCACGTCGAGAAGCGCGTTGAAGCTAACCTGGCCGGTGAGCCGAACGCGATCATCTTCCTGACCTGCGACCTGACTGGTGTTCTGCCGCCGGTGTCCATCCTCAACAACGAGCAGGCGGCTTATCACTTCCTGTCCGGTTACACCGCACTGGTCGGCTCTACCGAGATGGGGTCTGGCGGCGGCATCAAGTCCACCTTCTCTACCTGCTTCGGCGCGCCGTTCTTCCCGCGTCCGGCTGGCGAGTACGCCGAGCTGCTGATCAAGCGCATCAACGCCTTCGGCAGCAAGGTCTACCTGGTTAACACCGGCTGGACCGGTGGCTCCTACGGCACCGGTAGCCGCTTCAGCATCCCGACTACCCGCGCGATCATCGCCGCGATCCAGTCTGGCGCGCTGATCGGTGCCGAGACCGAGCATCTGCCGGGTATCAACCTGGATGTGCCCAAGGCCGTTCCGGGCGTTGAAACCAAGCTGCTGAACCCGCGTAACACCTGGGCCAACGGCGCAGACTACGATCAGGCTGCGCAGGAACTGGCCAAGCTGTTCGTCGAAAACTTCAAGAAGTTCGAGGTTTCCGACGCCATTGTTGCAGCAGGTCCGCAACTGGCCTGAGCCGCCATCTTGGTGCGCTGACGAAACCCGCCTTCCGGCGGGTTTCGTGTTTCTGGGCGATGGGCATAGAACATTGAAATAAAAGAGATAAAAAGGGTTGACACTCCCGCGCTGGCCGGTAAAATGGCGCGCCTCAGCAGGGGATATGTGTACCAACCACTACCGCTGTTGAGGTGTTTCAAGGCCGGTCCGCGATAGCTCAGTTGGTAGAGCAAATGACTGTTAATCATTGGGTCCCAGGTTCGAGTCCTGGTCGCGGAGCCAACTTGGAATAGTACGGGGTATAGCGCAGCCTGGTAGCGCGCCTGCTTTGGGAGCAGGATGTCGAGAGTTCGAATCCCTCTACCCCGACCAGTTTTTTTGAGCATGGGTCGTTAGCTCAGTTGGTAGAGCAGTTGGCTTTTAACCAATTGGTCGTAGGTTCGAATCCTACACGACCCACCACTCAAACCCCTCCCTGTAGTGCCTCTCCTTTCTATCTGAATATCTTTACCCGTCCTGCCTTGAGCGGGTTTTTTGCGTTTGTGGTTGGCGTGGGCGAATGGCATGTGCTGTGCCCGTGGGTACGATCAGAACGCGGCCATTTCCTGCATTGTGCTGTTGCTGAGTCAGCCTTTCGCCTTCATGGCGAGCCAAGGGGGGGGCTGCTTGCCCAGCCCCCCTTAGCAATCCCCCCGGGCACCCGACTACGCGGCCCTTCGGCTTCGCTGCGTTGCTCGGGCTGACGGGGAGTCGCAGAACTCGGGGCTGCGCCCCTCAAGCATGCTGCGACTCTTTATCCCGCCAGCCCTGCGCTACTCGCCCGCGTAAACGGGACGAACCCTGCGTGCACGCTGCGCCACCGAAGTATTGGCCAACCGGGAAAAGAACTTTATCGCGTTACCTCAACGTGCCACGAAGGACTAAACAAAACCCCGCACGCGGCGGGGTTTGTCTGTGGCGTTAGAGGCGCTCAGTGCAGCTTCAGGCGCGGTTCAGTGGTTCGCCCGAACTGGTCGCTGAGCATCAGCATCAGCGTGCGTGGCACGCCGTACAGGGCCATCTGATGCATGCGATACAGCGATACGTAGAACATGCGTGCCAGGCGGCCTTCCAGCATCACGTTGCCGGTCAAGTTGCCCATCAGATTACCCACAGCGCTAAAGGTCGATAGCGAGATCAGCGAGCCGTAGTCCCGGTAGCTGTATTCTTTCTCGGGTTTGCCATCAAGCAGGTTGCGCAGGTTTTTCGCCAGCAGGCTGGCCTGCTGGTGAGCTGCTTGCGCCCGTGGCGGTACAAACTTGCCGGGCTCGTCGGTAGGGCAGGCGGCGCAGTCGCCGAAGGCGTAAATGTGCTGCTCGCCCTTTACCTTGAGGGTGCGGTCGACTTCCAGCTGGTTGATACGGTTGACCGGCATACCGAGGCCGGCAAGGAAGGCCGGTGCGCGAATGCCGGCCGCCCAGACCTTGAGGCTGGCGGGAATTTCCTCGCCGTTGCCCAGCACCAGTCGGTCTGCCTTGACCTCTTTGACCGGCGAGCCGGTGTGCAGGTGCACACCCAGGTCGCGCAGGATTTCCGTGACCGGTCCACTAATCCGCTCCGGCAGGGCGGGCAGCAGGCGCGGGCTGGCTTCGATGATGTTGATGTTGAGGTCTTCCGGGCTGATTCGGTTGAAGCCGTAGGCGCGCAGCAACTGGGCTGCGTGGTGCAGTTCGGCAGACAGTTCGACGCCGGTGGCGCCGGCGCCGATGATTGCCACATTGATGGGTTCGCGGGTGGCGTCACGCTCGCTGACCTGGGCTTTCATGTACTGGTTCAGCAACTGGCGGTGAAAGCGTTCGGCCTGGGCGCGGGTATCGAGGAACAGGCAGTGCTCGGCAGCGCCGGGCGTATTGAAGTCATTGGTGGTGCTGCCGACGGCGATGACCAGATAGTCGTAGTCCAGCTCGCGCGGGGCGATCAGTTCTACGCCTTTCTCGTCCGCGATGGCGGCCAGCTGAATGGTTCGGCGTTCGCGGTCCAGACCCGTCATGGCGCCCAGCTGAAAGGCGAAGTGGTTCCACTTGCCTTGGGCCACGTAATTGAGCTCGTCTTCGGTGGAGTTCAGCGAGCCGGCAGCGACCTCATGCAGCAGGGGCTTCCAGATGTGGGTCATGTTGGCGTCGACCAGGGTGATTCTGGCCTTGCCCTTGCGGCCTAGCTTGCGGCCCAGGCGGGTAGCCAATTCCAGGCCGCCGGCGCCACCGCCGACTACGACAATGCGCGGAGAAGCGCTGGGAGTTGCTGAGTCTGACATCTTGGTTTCTCACGGATAAGGGAAACGGGCGTCAGTCGGTGCTGTGCGGCGTTTGGCCGCTTGGGCGGGTGCGGGCATGGTCGCTCAGACGGCGACGAGCTGGGCCAGCAGGCGCGACAGCAACCCCAAGCCAACCACCGAGGCGATCACGATGGCAACGAGTATCCAGACCCGAAACGGTCGGCGTTCAACCTGATGAACTGGCGAGGCGAGGTATTGGTCCACGCGCTTCTGATCTTCCGGGTTCAGCCGACTTGGCATGGGGCGGCCTTCTTGTAGGTGGTGCAGTACGTTGCTGCGAACAAGGCTTGACTGACTTTGCGGTCATTCTAGACCCTCGCAGGCCCGAATGCATTACTCCTTTTGACCCGTCACGCCTGCTATCATGCCTGCCACCGTTCGAGGAGACTGGCATGCTATCGGCAGCGCTGTTGACCCCGCTGCAGACCACCCTATGTCTGCTGTTGTACGCAGGGGCTACCCTGTGGGCGCTGGCCCGCGTCAGTTGGGTCGAGCTGGTCGCGGACAGCCGCCGTCAGCACTTGTTCTACGGGTGTGCATTCGCCCTGTTTGCCTTGTGGCTGGTGCGTCGCGGTTTTGATAGCGGCCTGACGGTGCACTTTCTCGGGTTGACCGCCGTTACGCTGATTCTTGACTGGCCTCTGGCCTTGGCTGCTGCTGCCATCGCGCAGCTGGCGCTGGTGCTGTTGGGGCTGGATGACGCCGCTGCGCTGGGCGCCAACGGGCTGCTCAGGGTGCTGGTGCCGGTGGTTATTACCGTCGCCCTGAGTCGGGCGCTGGAAGCACGTCAGCCGCGTAACCTGTTTCTCTATATCTTTATCAGTGCCTTCTTTGCTGCCGGCTTTAGTGCCGTGGGTACGGTGCTGACGGGGATGGGGTTGCTGCTCTGGTCGGGGCAGCTGGTCGCGCCGGACAGCCTGGTTGAGCTATTGGGGTATCTGCTGTTGGTGATGTTCCCTGAAGGCTTCGTCAATGGCATGGCAATCGCGGCGCTGATTGTCTTCCATCCGGACTGGGTTGAGACGTTCAATACGGACAGATACCTTCAGGCGCCTTTGGATGATGACTAAGGTCAATGCCTGAGGCCTACGTACATGCTTCAATGCACCCTCGAACAGGAGAAGACCGATGTCTGCTTACAAGATTGCACAACAGGCGATGGCTGAGGCCATCGAGAAGGCTGCCGCGGCGGGTCACGACGAGCAGGCTTTGGCGCGCGCGCTGATGAGCGAAGTGATTGCGGTGTACAAGCGGGGGCGCACGCCGCAGGACATCGCCAGCGAGTTGGATTTTCTGGCCAACAACCTGGACGATGATGAAGATTACGCCTTTATGCGCCCCTGAGGCGGGCAACCGCAGGGGCAGGGTGGGGCTTGCTCAGTTGCCGCGAACCTCGATTACGCCGTTGGCACTGACGGCGACGTCTGACTGACCGCCTTCGACCTGCGGCGCGCCGCCGGCCGCGTCGGCGGCCATCATCAGTTTCTCGGCGCGATAGCGCATCGGCTGCATGTACTGGGTGTTGAGGTTCAGATTGACGATCTTGTAGTCGCTACCACCGAGGCTGCGGGTGGCGATGTCGGCCCTGGCCTTGAAGGCTTCGATGGCGCTGGCAATCAGTTGGTCTTCGGTCTTGCGGCGGCTGTCGGCGGACAGGCTGAACTGCATGCTGCCCAGGCCCAGGTCGCCGAGCAGCTCACCGGTGAGCGAGGAAATAGCAGCAAAGTCACTGCCTTCGATGTTGATCTCGCCGCGCTCGCGCCAGGCAATGATGTTCTCACCCTTCTCGTCATACACCGGATGGCTGCTGCGGCCGCCGCTGCTGACGCGAATATTCTGGCTCTGGCGTGCGGTTTCCAGGCCCGCATTGAGGCGCCGGGTAATGGTTTCGGCCAGCTTGGCCGGGTCGCGATCCTGCGCCTCGGCGTAGAAGGTCACTTGCATGGTGTCATGGTTGACCGCTTGCTGGACCTGGGTTTGCAGGGAAATCTGGTTATAACGCGGCTCGTCGGCCTGCGCGGCGCCGGCCAGCAGGCTGCCGCCGAGCAGCAGGCCGGTCAGTGGCAGAATCAGTGTACGCATGGTGTTCTCCTTGTGCAGTGTTGACTCAGACCCGATGCTGGCAGGGCAGTTCCCGGATTTCGCCATCTAACGCTTTGTGCGACCCTGTGTCACATCGGCCCGCGCTGCGGGCTCTCTATACTGGAGTTTTTCCCGCGTGCCGCACCGAACCCTTATGAGTGTTAACACCCTGGCCCTCTCTCCCTCCAGCCAGAACCTTTGGCGCCTGGTGTTGATCCGCCTGCTGGTATTGCTGGCGCAAAGCGTTTCGGTACTGGCAGCGTATCTGAGTGGCTGGTTTCCGCTGCCCTGGACGCCGTTGCTCGCGGCCCTGAGTGTCTCGGCGCTGGTCAGCATCTTGACCCTGCTGCGTTTGCGTACCGGTTGGCCGGTGACCAGCCTGGAGTATGCCATTCAGTTGTTGTTCGATATGGTGATTCACAGTGTGCTGCTGTACTACTCGGGCGGGCCGACCAACCCCTTTGTGTCCTATTACCTGGTGCCGCTGACCATTGCGGCTGCTACCTTGCCGTGGTTTTTCACCGCCGTGCTGGCAGTGGTGGCAGTTACCTCCTACAGCGCACTGCTGGTCTGGTATCAGCCGTTGACTGCCTTCGAGATTCCGTTGGGTGGCGGGCTGATCAACCTGCACGTGATTGGCATGTGGCTTAACTTTGCCATGAGTGCTGGACTGATCAGCCTGTTTGTCGTGCGCATGGCCGACGCCTTGCGCCAGCATGCCGATCGTCTTGCGCAGCGCCGTGAGCAGAGCGCCCGTGATGCGCAATTGCTCGGCATTGCCAGCGTGGCTGCGGGTGCTGCGCACGAGCTGTCTACGCCGCTGTCGACCATGAGCGTGCTGCTCAAGGAAATCAGCAAGGACTATTCCGACCCCCAGCTGCAAGAAGACATGGCGGTGTTGCAGGAGCAGGTCCGGCTCTGCAAGGAGAGCCTGCAGCATATGGTGCGCAGCGCTGAAAGTAGCCGCCTGCAACCGGAGCGGAGCGAGTCCGCTGATGTGTGGCTACGGGCCTTGCTGGAGCGCTGGCAGCTGATGCGGCCAGAGGCTGCCTGGCAGTGGTTGCCACTGCCGAAGGGGGCGGCGCCGGTGATGCGCGCAACGCCAGAGTTGGGACAGGCAGTGCTTAACCTGCTGAACAACGCTGCCGACGCCTGCCCGGATAATATCCAGATCAGCCTGCAATGGGATGCCCAGCAGGTGATCCTGCGCATTCGTGATCATGGACCCGGTGTACCCCTGCACATTGCCGAACAGCTGGGTACCGCCTTTGTGACGACCAAGGGCAAGAAGGGTTTCGGGCTGGGGCTGTTCCTCAGTCAGGCGGCAGTGGAGCGCCTGGGAGGCAGTGTGCGGCTGTTCAACCAGGACGGTGGTGGTACCCTGACCGAAGTACAGTTGCCGGTGGCGGCAGGAGAGAGTTGATGACTGACGAGCTAAACCAGGAAGAGCAGCCGCGCGTGCTGCTGGTGGATGACGACCCGACCTTTACCCGCGTCATGGCGCGGGCACTGAGCCGGCGCGGCCTGCAGGTAGATACCGCTGGTGGCGCCGAGGAGGCCATGCAGGTGGCTCGCGCCCAGCGCCCTGACTACGCCGTGCTGGACCTGAAGATGGAAGGGGACTCGGGGCTGGTCTTGATGCCGCGCTTGCTGGAGCTCTACCCCGACCTGCGCATCGTTATCTTGACCGGCTACTCCAGCATTGCCACAGCAGTGGAAGCCATCAAGCGTGGTGCCTGCAATTACCTGTGCAAACCGGCTGATGCTGACGATGTGCTGACCGCGCTGCTGTCGGAACAGGCCGACCCGGAATCACTGGTACCCGAGCACCCGATGTCGGTTGACCGCCTGCAGTGGGAACACATCCAACGGGTGCTCGCCGAGCACGAAGGCAACATCTCCGCCACCGCCCGCGCCTTGGGTATGCACCGACGGACGCTGCAGCGCAAACTGCAGAAGAGGCCAGTGCGCCGCTGAGGCGGCGCACAGCTGGAAGCTGGAGGCTTAAGGCTGGAAGCCGGTTATCGGGGTGAGTGGTTTTTTAATGCGCCAAGGTCTGACTGCGCAGGATAAAGACCACACTCTTCAGCCTTCAGCCTTCAGCCTTCAGCCTTCAGCCTTCAGCCTTCAGCCTAAGCGCGCCTGCGGCGCGCTTAGGCGTTCTGCCGTATCCCCACAATAACCCAAGGCTGGTTGTCGCCGTCGGCGCGTTCCAGTGCCCAGCTTTCATCAAACCACTGGCCGGCGTCTTCGGCGCTGTCGCGGTCCAGGCCGCTGAAGCTGACGGTGACCAGGGTGTGGCCGTCGCGCTGGCTAATGCCGTCCAGGCGTGCTTCTAGGTGGTCGACAAAGCCGTTGGCGGTCGGCGGCTGGTGCGCGCGCTCCTGCTGCAGCTGACGTACCAGCTCGGGCGTCATGTATTCGCTCATGCCGGCGATATCGTTGTCGCGCCAGTGGCGTTGCAAGGTGTAGAAGTGCTCCTTCGCGCCACGCAGGAAAACCTCTGCGTCAAACCAGGCCGGTGCCTCGTATTGCGGTGCCGACTGCGCACGCGGCGCGGCGGAGGCGGGCGTGAACATTCCTGAGGCTTCGCGCTGCATGCCCGCTGGGCCGCCGGCTGACTGTAGCTGCGGCTGCGGGCGACGGGCGAACAGCTTGAACAGGACAAAGGCAATCAGGCCCAGCAGCAGGATGTCGAACAGCTGGATCCCTTCAAAGCCGTCACCAAACAGCATGGCCGCCAGCAGGCCGCCAGCGGCGATACCCGCCAATGGGCCAAGCCAGCGACGGGCGCCGGAGTTGGCGGCCGCGCCGGGTTGCTGCTGGCGGGGGGCTGCTTGCTGATCCCGCGGGGCTTGCTGGCGCTGCGCCGGCTGGCTCTGGTGGGTTGGCGAACTGCCAAAGCTCTTGCCGCCGCCCATGCGACGAGCCTCGGCATCGGGGGTGCTGACCACAACCATCAGCATTACGGTGAAAAACGGCAGTAACCAACGCATGTTCAACTCTCCAATTCAGGCGGACGCTAAGTTTGCCAAAGCGGCACAGGCAGCGAGGGGGATAAGTGTGTATGGTTATTTCAGACACTCGAAAAAGTGGGAGAGCATACATGTTTGCAGCCATGCGGTCAGAGCGAATGGAAGCGTTGCACTTGTTCAGTGACCCTGCAACCGGACTGGAAGCGGTGGTCGCCATTCACAACACAAAGCTCGGCCCGGCGCTGGGCGGTTGCCGTTATCTCGCTTACAACACCCTGGACGACGCGCTGGCAGATGCCATGCGTCTGGCCCGGGGTATGAGCTACAAGGCGGCGCTAGCCGGGCTTGCGCAGGGTGGCGGCAAGGCGGTGATTTTGCGCCATCCCCATGTTGCCGATCGGGCAGCGTTGTTTGAAGCCTTCGGACGTTTTATCGAGTCGTTGCGGGGCGGTTACATCACGGCGATGGACAGCGGCACCAGCAGTGCCGACATGGACTGTATTGCCCAGCAGACCGCGCATGTCACCAGTACCACCCACGCCGGTGACCCGTCACCGCATACCGCCCTTGGTGTGTTGGCCGGCATTCGCGCCGCCGCCCGTGCCCGCTTGGCGACTGATTCGCTGTCCGGGGTGCGGGTCACCCTGCAGGGGCTGGGTAACGTGGGCTACGCGCTGGCGGAGCTGCTGCAGGCAGAGGGCGCCGAGCTGCTGGTGGCGGACCTGGATCACGGCAAGGTGCGGCTGGCAGAACAAGAGCTGGGTGCTCAGCCGCTGGCGCTGGAGGCGGTCTATGAAACGCCCTGCGACCTGTTTGCTCCCTGCGGGCTGGGCGGCGCTATCAATCAGCGCAGCATCGGGCAACTGCGTTGCGCCGTGGTGGCCGGTGCCGCCAACAATCAGCTGGTGGAGGCAGAACTGGGCGAGCAGCTGATGGCCCGCGATATCCTCTATGCGCCGGACTACGTGATCAACGCAGGCGGCTTGCTGCATGTGGCGCTAACCCATGCTGGCGTCAGCGCAGGTGACATCGCCGGGCGGGTCAAGGGGATTGGCGAGCGGCTCGACTCAATCTTTGCGCAGAGCCGCGCCGAAGGCCTGTCACCGGCCGAGGTGGCAGACCGGCAGGCCGAGCAGATTCTCTATGGTTAGGGACGTGATCAGCGCCAGGCGGCGAACGAAACGGCAACAGCGCCTGGCTATTCCAGCTTGAAGCGCTTGCGCAGGCGTTTTTCCAGGATCGAGGTGGGCAGCCAGCGTCTCAGGCGCACCATGCTGCGGGCGCCCGAGCCAATCAGCGCATTCTCAGGGCGCACCGGGTTGCGGATGTAACCCAGCAGCTCGGCGGCAAAGTCTGTCGCGCTGGTTGAGCGGGCGTTCTGTGAGGCCTTGGCGCGCGCCTGCACGGCCTTTTCCCAGGGTTTGAACCAGGACGTTTCTGCCATGGTGATGGCGGCAGTGGCGTTGTTGCCAAAATCGGAGGCAATGGCGCCCGGCAACACATTCAGTACCTGAATGCCGAACGGGTGCAGCTCCATGCGCAGGGCATCGGATAGCGCGTGCAACGCCGCCTTGGAGGCGCAATACACACCCGAGAAGGGCGTCGTGGTTACGCCGGAGACGCTACCGATATTGACGATCAACCCTTTGCTGTCGCGCAGCAGCTCGGCGCAGGCACGGACCAGTTGCAGCGGCGCGAATACGTTGGTGTCGAATTGGCGCAGGAGGGTATCGCGGTCGGCGTCCAGTACCGGCCCCATGGCGCCGTAGCCGGCGTTATTGACCAGCAGGTCGAGGCGGCCGGCCTGCTGGCGAATCTGCTCGGCGCAGCGCAGGCGTTGCGTGTCGTCGTTGACATCCAACTCGACTGCCAGCGCCCCCTTGGCGGTTAGCGGCGCCAGACTCTCCAGACGGCGGGCGGCAGCGAATACCTGATAACCGGCGTCCAGGCAGGCCAGCGCAAGGGCCTGGCCGATGCCGGATGAGCAGCCGGTAATCAGCGCAACGGGTTGAGTCATGGGGCGGGTTCCTTATTGTTGTTTAAAGTCGGCACGCACGGTATCGGTGCGGTACTGCAGTTCGGCCTCACTGTAGCCGCTGCGCAGGCGCGGGATACTGTAGCAGACGCGGCTTTGTGCGCCGGCCGGTAACTCGCCTGGCAGGCTAAAGCGTTGGCCGCTGCTGCCCACATCCAGCAGATTCGAGTTGTAACCTTGCTGATAGGCCCAGAGCTGCCAAGTGATATTGCGCGCGGTTTGCTCGCCATGGTTGCGCACCACTACCGCCAGCGGCTTGCCGAAGGGGCAGTCTGCCGGCTGATACTGCAGACTGAAGCCCAGCTGTTCGACGCGCTGGTTTTGCTGCCATTGCAGCACGCCCATGATGACGCCGAGCAGCAAGCCGACGGCTGCGATCACGCCGCTCACCGGCAGCATCACGCGTGGAAAGCGCAGTAGCAGGACCAGCCAGACTAGAAACAGAGCTATGCCGTAGGGCATGGGGTAACTCCCTTATCGCGCATCGGAAAGGCGACTTTAGCAAATCAGGCGGCAGACCACTGAAATAGCTCGCAGCTGTTCTGCCAGCAACGGGCGCTGAAGGTGCTCAGCGGCTCGCCGCGCAGCGCGGCCAGCTCGGCGGCAATTTGCGGCAGCAGCGCAGGGCTGTTGCGCTGATGGGCGTGGAACGCTGGAGCCATGTCGGGGCTGTCGGTCTCCAGCACTATCTGTTCGGCCGGCAGCTGGCTAACGGTTTTGCGCAGGCGTGTGGCCTGCGGCCAGGTGGCGGCACCGCCAAGCCCGAGTCTGAACCCCAGCTTGTGGTATTCGCGGGCTTGTTCCGGGCTGCCGCTGAAGGCATGGATAATGCCGCCGCGCGCCGGGCGATAGCGCTTGAGCGTGGCGATTACCTCAGCATGCGCCTTGCGCACATGCAGCAAGCTGGGCAGTTGATAGTCCACCGCCAGCTGTAATTGGGCTTCAAATAGCCGTTGCTGCGCCGCCCGGTCCGCGCTTTTGTCCCAGTAGTCCAGCCCGAACTCCCCCACCGCGCAGCAGCGCGCGTCCCCCAGCCGCTCGGCCAGGCACTGTTGCAACGCGGCCACGTGCTCAGCGGCGTGCTCGGCCATGAACATCGGGTGCAGGCCAAAGGCGGCGTACAGGCTGGTGTGCTGCTGGCACAGTTGCCAAACCGCCTGCCAGTTGCTGCGGCACACACCCAGCACCACCAACCGCTCGACCCCCAGCCGCGCGCAATCGCTCAACACCTGATCGCGATCAGGGTCAAAGGCGGCAAAGTCGAGGTGGGTGTGGGTGTCGATGTAGGGCATGGGGGGACGCTACGCCTGCTTGCCTTGATAGGCAAGCAGGCGTCCGGCTGGGCCGGACGCGGCGGGAAGCTGAAGGCTGGAGGGCTGAAAGGTCTAGCCAGTCGTTAGTTGCTGGTTTTTTGAGCGTAGTCGCTGCTTTGGCTTGAGGTGGTCAATGCCATTACGCTAGCCGTTTGCGTATGGCGTTATGCTTTCCAGCCTCCAGCCTCCAGCCTCCAGCCTCCAGCCTCCAGCCTCCAGCCTCCAGCCGAGCGGCAACGCCGCTCAGTGATGCTCTCGCGTGGCGCGGAAGTTGATCTCCGGCCAACGCTCTTCGGTCAGGCTCAGGTTGACGCGCGTTGGGGCCAGGTAGGTGAGGTGGCCGCCGCCGTCTACGGCGAGGTTGTCGGTGGCCTTGTTGCTGAACTCGTCCAGTTTCTTGCGATCACTGGATTCGACCCAGCGGGCGGACCAGACGTTGACCGGCTCGTAGATGCACTCGACCTTGTATTCCTGCCTCAGACGCTCGGCCACCACGTCAAACTGCAGCACACCCACGGCGCCGAGGATGATGTCGTTGTTGCGCTCGGGGAAGAACACCTGGGTCGCACCTTCCTCGGCCAGCTCCTGCAGGCCCTGACGCAGCTGCTTGGATTTCAGCGGGTCTTTCAGACGTACGCGGCGGAACAGTTCCGGGGCAAAGTGCGGGATACCGGTAAAACCGATCTTCTCGCCTTCGGTAAAGGTGTCACCGATCTGGATGGTGCCGTGGTTGTGCAGGCCGATGATGTCGCCCGCCCAGGCCTCTTCCAGGTGCTCACGTTCTGCGGCGAAGAAGGTCAGGGCGTCGGCGATGCGCACTTCCTTGCCGGTGCGCACGTGGTGCAGCTTCATACCCTTCTCGTAGCGGCCGGAGCAGATACGCACAAAAGCGATGCGGTCGCGGTGTTTCGGGTCCATGTTCGCCTGAATCTTGAACACAAAACCGGTGAAGGGTGCTTCGGTCGGCTGCACGTCGCGCTCGTGGCTGGCGCGTGGCTGCGGGCGCGGTGCCCAGTCAACGATGGCGTCCAGCACCTGATCTACACCGAAGTTACCCAGTGCGGTACCGAAGAACACCGGCGTCATCTCGCCCTTGATAAAGGCGTCCTGATCAAACTCATGGCAGGCGCCCTGCACCAGCTCCAGCTCTTCGACGAAGTTGTCGTACAGATCGCCCAGGTGCGCGCGGGCTTCGTCCGAGTCCAGGCCGTTGATGATTTGCTGCTCGGTGCGCTCGTGGCCGTGGCCCGGGACGTAGACGATGATCTTGTCTTCGGCCAGGTGGTAGACGCCCTTGAAGTCGCGGTAGCAGCCGATCGGCCAGGTGATCGGCGCGGCTTTGATGTTCAGCACCGCCTCAATCTCGTCGAGCAGCTCAATCGGGTCGCGGATGTCGCGGTCGAGTTTGTTGACGAAGCTGACGATGGGCGTGTCGCGCAGGCGGCAGACGTCCATCAGCGCAATGGTACGCGGCTCGACACCCTTACCGCCGTCGAGCACCATCAGCGCCGAGTCCACCGCGGTCAGGGTGCGGTAGGTATCTTCCGAGAAGTCTTCGTGACCGGGGGTGTCGAGCAGGTTGACCATGGCGTCGCGATAGGGGAACTGCATCACCGAGGTGGTCACCGAAATGCCCCGCTCCTTTTCCATCGCCATCCAGTCGGAGGTGGCGTGGCGGTCGGATTTGCGTGACTTAACCGTGCCGGCAACGCTGATCGCCTGCCCCATCAGCAGCAGGCGTTCGGTGATGGTGGTCTTACCCGCATCCGGGTGGGAGATGATGGCGAAGGTGCGCCGCTTGGCGACTTCTTTTTCGATGGCGTTGGACATGTCGGCTACTGGGCAGTTGGCGGGGCGCGATGGTGGCACGCTTAAGCGCGCTGCGGCCCGGCAAGAAAATTGGCTGCATATTGTCGCCGATCAACCGGGGGATGACAAAGGGAAAAGCCGGCGGGATGGACCCGCCGGCGTGGGGCCTGGTGTCGTTTCGTCAAGCGGGTGAACGAAACGGCGCCAAGCCCTCGGCCTTACTGGAAGGCCTCGCAGTTGGCGGTGGCAATCTGCGTCGGGTCGGTACTGGCCTGATCGCGGATGATGCCGCCGTTGAACTGTTGCAGCTCAACCTCGCCGTCATCGCGCAGCAGGATCTGCAAACGCTCCATGGCCGCGCGCTCACCGTTGCTTTCAGTTGCGTAGTAGGCGTTGCGCAAGCTGAAGGTTTCGGTACCTTTCTGGCCGTTGCTGATGCCGGGGGTGGTGACGCCCTTGGGGTTGAGGTCATAACGCCACGGATCGGCGATGCTGCCGTCACCCTCGATGAGCAGATCAACCTCCTCGCACAGGGTAAAGCCTGACTGCAGTGTGCTGTCGACAAAACCGGTCAGGGTGATCGGGCTGCGCGCCTGCAGGGTCTGGAACAGGGTGGTGATTTCCGGTGCCAGCGGGCGCTCTTCCAGATCCATGTAGCTGTTGCTGTAGGCGCCGGAGCCGATGCGCGTAGTGATTGCAATGCGCCAGGCGACCGGGCTGGTGCGCTGCTGGTCCAGCGTGATGGTCAGGGTATGGGTCACATCCTCGCTGGGCTTGACGGTGAGCTGGTAGACCGGTGTGTTCTGGTAGGGCGAGGTGCTGCCGTTCCAGAAATTGAAGGTCGGGTCGCTCGGGTCAAAGGTGAAATCTTCGATGCTGACGACGCCGTTGTTCTGCACCAGCACCTGCGCCTGATCGCCCAGCGTCAGTGCAGTGTCTTCAAAACGGGCGCTACGGTTGACGAAGGTCGGCGTGTAGGTGCCGGCCAGCGCGCCAACTGCGGTGGCGGCGGGGTTCACCGGTTGCTTGACGCGCAACTGGCCGAGGAAGGCCGGGGTATTGAACGGGCCGCTGGTATTGCTCAGATCACCGACGTTGATTTCGTTGAAATGCCCCACCTCGTTGTCGCTCAGGGCATAGTCGATGTTGCCGTCCTGCCAGATGATTTCCGGCAGATGCGGGCTGTCGCCGAGAATCCGGTTGATGGGGTTGGTCAGGGTCTTGCCGTTGATGGTCAGGCTGTTGTCGGCGCCCAGCACCACGCTGACGGCCTGATCTTCGCTGAAGGCGCAGACGCTGCCGCAGCCGGCACCGCTGCCTTGCTTGAAGACCAGATCCAAGCTGCCGACCAGCGCGCTGTTCAGGGTCGCTGGAACGCTGCCGCCGCCGTTTTGCGAGCCGGGCGCAGCCGGCAAGCTGGCACCGCCGAGCAGTGAGCTGACCAGGGCGTCGTAATCGGCCAGGCTGGGGGTGCCGTTGATCGCCTGGGCCAGGGCTTCAAGCAGTTGGTCGTAGGGGTCGCTGTTTGGGTCCGGTGTGAAGGCTGCGCTAAACGGCGCGGTGGAGCCGGTGCCCCAGCTGGCGGGCAGCGTATAGCCGGCCGCTTCCAGCAGGTTGCGCAGGGCGTCGGCGGCGGCGCCAAGCTGAGCGCCCAGGGTGGCCAGGTCGGCACTGCCATCGCCGGGTGCGCTGAACCAGTCTGTCAGGCTCTGCCCCGACAGGTCGTTGACCTGCAGCGCCAGTGCCAGGTCGGTGAGCGGGGTGATGTTCACGTTGCCGCTGGCGGTGGCCAGGCTGTAGAGCGTCACGTTCGGCGTGCCGCCGTTGATGCGCAGGGCGCAGGGCAGCACCTGTGCGTTGCTGATCTCGCCGCGCCAACTGCCGTCGGTGCCGGTGGTCACGGTATCGGTAAAGCCCGAGCCGTCTGCGCAGACAGCCGTGATGGTACCGCCGGCAATGGCCGCACCAGTGGCGGCTGTGCCGCTCACGCTGGTGCCGGCGGGCGCGCCACCACCGTTACTGCCGCCGCCTCCACCGCCGCCGCTAAGGCAGGCGCTCAACAGGGCCGCGCCAAGCAGGGCGCCCGGCAGTTTAAGGTAATTCCATTGTTGATTGATCATGCTCCACTCCCTTTCCATGTACTTGTTCCGGTAGGCTAGCCAGGTGCCTGGGTACCGGGCAGCCCGTAAACAGGGGGGATGTGTCGGCAGCAGACCCTCAAGCGAGAAAAGGCCCTATGCACGACGATTTTGGCGACAACCTGCGGTTGCTGTGCAGCTACTACAAGTCCACTGCCGAGGTGTGCCGCCGGCTGGGGATTAATCGCCCGCAGTTCAATCGCTATCTCAACGGCGTCAATCGCCCCTCCGACAGCACCATGCGGCGGCTGTGTGATTTCTTCGGCGTCGAGGTGCACGAAATGCTGCTACCCCACGGGCAGTTTCAGCGACTGATTCAGGTGCGCCCGCAACCGGGCGAGCGACCGGCTTTGGCATCGGTGCAGCCGGCCTCGCTTGAGCAGGATTACCTTGAGCGGCTAAACCGGGTCGGCCAGAGCGGGCTCGACAAGTACCTGGGGTACTACTTTGAGTACTACCTGTCGATGGCCTATCCCGGCAGCATTCTGCGCACGCTGGTGTGCCTGGAAGAGCGCGACGGCAAGGCCTATTACCAGCGCACCGAGCGTATCCGCGAGCGACCGGGCAGCAAGCCGTTTCACGGCGTGTACCGTGGCATGGTGCAGTTTCTGTCGGATCGTATCTTTCTTGCCGACTATGAAACCCTGACCAACTTCGAAATGACCCAGACGGTGCTCTACCCGTCGTTTCGTAACCGGGTAGATCGCCTGACTGGGCTGCGCATCGGTGTGTCCGGCAGCGGCGAGCGGGTGCCCTGTTGCACCCGGGTGCTCTACGAGTATCTGGGCCGCGAGGTGGATCGCCAGCGGGTGCTGGCGCTGTGCGGGCTGTATGCCTGCGATGATCCCGCGTTGGATGCAGATATCCGCGCGGCGATCCGCAATGATATCGGCCCGGGCGAGTGGCATTTCCGGGCGCGGTTTTAGATCGTGCCTTCGTCGCTCAGGTTGAGTGGCCAGTCGCGGCGGACTGCCGCCGCGTCACGCCCGCCCGCCAGCAACCAATGCAGCTTGCAGAACGCGGCTTCCGGCGTCATGTCTCCGCCGCTCAATACGCCCTGTTCCTGCAGGCCGGCGCTGGCGGCGTAGGCGCCGGGGCTGATGCCGCCCTGCAAACACTGGGTGACGTTGACCACGACTTTGTCGCGAGCGGCGGCGCGTTTGATGAAGGCATTGAACGCCGCGTCACGGCTCGGGATGTTGCCGGCGCCAAAACTCTGTAGCACCACCGCCTTGCAGGCGTTGTCGGCCAGCAGCGCGTCGTATAGCGCTGTGGGCATGGACGGGTGCAGGCAGAGCATGGCAACGGCGCCTGCCTGGAAGGTCAGCGCGGCAGCGTCGCGCGGATGGCGGCTGGCAACATGCTCACCAAGCAGCCGTTCGCGGTGAAGCAGCGGACGGATGTTGAGGTCAGCCAGCGGCGCGGCGTTTGGCGTGTCGAAGGCCGGAAACTGCTGGCTGCTGACCTTGCGCAGACGGCTGCCGTTGAGCAAACGGTTATTGAACACCAGACTGACATTTGGGATACGCGGCCCGGCGGCCAGTTGCAGGGCGGCTTGCAGGTGCGCCACGGCGTCACTGCGCGGTAGGCCAAGCGGTACCTGCGCACCAGTGAACAGCACGTTGCGCTCGCTGGCTCCGAGTATGAACGACAGCGCTGCAGCGCTGTAGGCCATGGTGTCGGTGCCGTGCAGGATGATAAAGCCGCGGTAGTCGTCCCAGTGCTCGGCCAGCAGGGCCGCCAGCTGCTGCCAGTGGCCGGGTGTCAGGTCCGCGCTGTCGATTAGCGGGTCGAGCTCCAGCAGGTCGAAGCTGGGCAGCAGCGCAAGACTGCTGCCCAGTTGCTGCTCGATCCGCTGCTGCAAACCGGCGGCGGGCGCCAGCCCGTGCGGGCCGGGCACCATGCCGATGGTGCCGCCGGTATGCAGGATCAGAACCTCTGCGGTCATGAGACGGCCTTCTGCGGCGCCAGCATGGATTGCGGACTCAGCAGGCGGTTGAGTTCTGACTCGCTCATCAGGTTTTCCTCGATGATCAGCGCCTTGACCGTGCTGCCGGTCATCAGCGCCGTGTGGGCAATACGGGAGGCGTTGCTGTAGCCGATATGCGGCACCAGTGCGGTAATGATACCGATGCTGTTGTCGACATGGGCGGCGCACGCCTGTTCGTTGGCGATGATGCCACGAATGCAGCGATGCTCCAGCATCTCGCAGGCTTGCTTGAGCATCTTCAGCGCATTGAGCAGGTTGTAGATGATCATCGGCTCCATGGCGTTGAGCTGCAGCTGACCGGCCTCGGCGGCCAATGTCACCGCCAGATCGGCAGCGATCACCTGATAGGCCGTCTGGTTCACTGCTTCGGGAATTACCGGGTTGACCTTGCCCGGCATGATCGAGGAGCCCGGCTGCATCGGCGGCAGTTGGATCTCGCCTAGACCGGTGCGCGGGCCGCTAGAGAGCAGGCGCAGGTCGTTGCTCATCTTGCTCAGCTTGATCGCCAGGCGCTTGAGGATGCCGGAGAAGAACACAAAGGCGCCCATGTCGGACGTGGCTTCGACCAGGTTGCAGGCCGGTACCAGCGGCTTGCCCGACACCTCGGCCAGTCGTGCGACGACCTTGGCGGAATACCCGTCGGGGGTGTTGATCCCGGTGCCGATAGCGGTGCCGCCGAGGTTGACCTCACAGAGCAGGGCACAGGCTTCGCGGATGCGGTCGAGGTCTTCACCCAGGTTTACCGCAAAGGCGTCGAATTCCTGGCCTAGGGTCATCGGCACCGCGTCCTGCAGCTGGGTGCGGCCCATCTTCAGGATGTGGGCAAATTCACGGCCCTTGTCTTCCAGTGCGGCTTTCAGTGAGGCCAGCGCCGGAACGAAGTTGTCAGCGGCAAACTGAATGCCGAGGCAGGCAGCGGTCGGGTAGGCGTCGTTGGTCGACTGCGAGCGGTTGACGTCGTCGTTGGGGTGTAGATGCGCGTACTCGCCGCGTGCGTGACCCAGCTTGGCCAGTGCAACGTTGGCGATCACCTCGTTGGCGTTCATGTTGGTTGAGGTGCCAGCGCCACCTTGAATAACATCAACGATGAACTGGTCCAGATATTGACCGGCGGCGATGTCTTCGCAGGCCGAGACAATCGCCTCGGTCTTGGTGGTATTGAGCAGCCCGAAGTCGTGATTGGTCAGTGCTGCTGCCTGTTTGACCATGGCCAGTGCGCGGATCAGCTCTGGAAAGTGGGCAATCGGCACGCCGGTAATGGCGAAGTTGTTGGCGGCGCGTTGGGTCTGGATGCCGTACCAGGCATCAGCGGGTACATCGAGATAACCGAGCAGATCGTATTCTGAGCGGGTGTTCATGGGGGTGTGCTTCCGCAGGGAAACGGAGCGCCGGAAACCCGGCGCTCTCAGGTGGTGTCAGGGTTGTTTGCGGCTGTTGTCAGCGACCGGCCAGGACTCGGCGTCCAGCTTCAGGTCGGCAAACTCTTCAGCCTGGAAGGTGGGCACCTTGTTGCCGCTCTTGAGCTGGCGGTCGTAGTCGCCGAGCACGCGCTTGCCGGTCTTGAACAGCAGCGCCAGGGCAATCAGGTTGACCAGCGCCAACAGGCCCATGGTCAGGTCGGCAAAGCCGAACACCGTGCCCAGATCCATGATCGCGCCCAGACAGCACAGGCAGATCACCACCACGCGGAAGCCGTTCATCACGAATTCGTTGCTGCGGCCGGTGGTCAGATAGCTGACGCTGTTTTCGCCCAGGTAGTAGTTGTAGAGCACGGTGCTGAAGCCGAACAGCAGCATGGCGATACTGACGAACACGCGGCCCCATTCACCGATGTGAGTGGCTAGCGACGCCTGGGTCAGGGCCACGCCCTGGCTGGAGTCGGCCAGACTCGGATCATAGGCGGTGCCCATCAGAATGATCAGCGCGGTACAGGTGCACAGGATAATGGTGTCGATGAAGACCGAGAACGATTGCACCACGCCCTGGTTGGCCGGGTGCGGCACGTACGCAACAGCAGCCACGTTGGGCGCGCTGCCGAGACCCGCTTCGTTGGAGAACAGGCCGCGTTTGACGCCCATCAGGATGGCCGCGCCGATACCGCCGCCGACGGCAGGGCCAATGCCGAAGGCGCTTTCTACGATCAGCTTCAGGGTGGCGGGAATCTCGGTGAAGTTCAGGCCCAGCACTACGATAGCGATCAGCAGGTAACCGCCAGCCATGATGGGCACCAGCACCTCGGCTGATACCACGCTTGGGGAGTTTGTAACTTGATACGACATGATGCTTTCTGATGCTTATTAAGCACCAGAAAGCATCTTTTTTAGGCGGCGCTATCAACCGCCTCATCGCGCAGCACTACCAGCGGCTGACCCGCCTGCACGCGGCCACCGGGCTGCTGCAGCACGTGGGTAACCACGCCAGCACAGGGCGCCTGCAGCGGGATTTCCATTTTCATGGACTCCAGAATCAGCAGGGTCTGGCCGGCCTTGACCGTGTCGCCCACCTTGACCTCGGCCTGCCACAGACTGCCGGAAACCGGGCTGTCTACGCCCACGCTGTCCTCGGGCCAGTTGACATCTTCGTCGCTGCTTTCCAGCTCTTCGCTCTCGAAGTTGAACTGACCATTGGCGTGCCACTGGCGCAGTTCTTCGGCGAACGCCGCGTTGCGCTGCTGCTTGAAGGCGTCGATGTCGTCGGCGTTATCGGCGATAAAGGCTTCGTGCTCGGCCAGACTGAACTGACTTTCCTCGATGCGCAGCGGATAGCGACCCTGAGGGAAGTCGCGACGAATCTGCTGCAGCTCCTCGTGGCTGACTTCATAAAAGCGGATCTGGTCAAAGAAGCGCAGCAGCCACGGCTTGCTGAACTCGCGGGTCTGGCGATAGCGGTTCCACATCTGCAGGGTACGACCGACGAACTGATAGCCGCCGGGCCCTTCCATGCCGTAGACGCAGAGGTAGGAGCCACCAATGCCGACCGAGTTCTCGGCGGTCCAGGTGCGCGCCGGGTTGTACTTGGTGGTCACCAGACGGTGGCGCGGGTCGGTCGGTGTGGCTACCGGCGCGCCGAGGTAGACGTCGCCCAGGCCCATGACCAGATACGACGCCTCGAACAGCACCTTCTTGACGTCGTCGATGCTGTCCAGGCCGTTGATGCGGCGGATGAACTCCAGGTTGCTCGGGCACCAGGGCGCGTTCTTGCGCACCGACTGGGTGTATTTTTCTATCGCCAGCTGGCAGGCCTCGTCATCCCACGACAGCGGGATGTGCACGATGCGCGAGGGCACCGCCAACTCGTTGAGTCTTTCCGACAGTGCCTGCTCGGCCTTGAGCAGATGACCCAGAAGGGCGTCATGGCTCAATTGCTGGCTGTCGAAATGCACCTGCAGCGAGCGGATCCCCGGCGTCAGCTCACGCAGGCCGGCCACCGGGTTCTGCTGCAGCCATTGCATCAGCGCGTGGGCGCGAAAGCGCAGGCGGATATCCAGCATCTGCTCGCCGTATTCGACCAGCAGGAACTGGTCGCCGGCGGCGCGGTAGACGATCTCGTCACCGAACTGCTCGGCGGGCAGGCGCTTGAGGATCGGGCTGTCGACCGGTACTGGCACCCACTCAACCGGCTTGGCGGCGAGGGCGTCGATCTGCTCAATCTGCGCCGCCTCCAGCGCAACCGCCTGTTCGATGCTGACCGGTACAAAGCGCAGGGTGTCGCCGGCGCGCAGTTGGCCGAGCTTCCACAGGTCGGCGGTAATCACGGTCGCGGGGCAGACGAAGCCACCGAGCGACGGGCCGTCCGGGCCGAGGATCACTGGCATGTCACCGGTGAAGTCGACGGTGCCGAAGGCGTAGGCGTTGTCGTGAATGTTGGACGGGTGCAGACCGGCTTCACCGCCGTCCTTGCGCGCCCACTCCGGTTTCGGGCCGATCAGGCGCACGCCGGTGCGGCTGGAGTTGTAGTGAATCTCCCAGTCGGTGGCGAAGAAGCTGTCGATATCCTTGCCGGTAAAGAAATCCGGCGCGCCGTGCGGGCCGTAGATCACCCGCAGCTCCCACTGGTTGCTGATCGCCGGGCGCAGCTCGCTCGGCACCTCAGCAGACGCGACCGGGCTGGCCGACGCGCTCAGGTGCAGCACATCGCCGGTGCGCAGCGCGCGGCCGTTGTGGCCGCCAAACTGACCGAGGGTGAAGGTGGACTTGGAGCCGAGGTAGTCCGGGCATTGCAGGCCACCAAGTACCGCCAGATAGGCGCGGGCACCGGCTTCCTTGATGCGGCCAAGGGTCAGGGTTTGACCGGCAGCAACGTCGATGACCTGCCAGGCGGCAATAGGTTGCTCGTCCAGTTTGGCGTCGATTTCCGCGCCACTCAGCACGATCTGGCTGGCGCTGGCAAAGCGCAGGGTCGGGCCCTGCAGGGTGATTTCCAGCCCGGCGGCATCGGCCGGGTTGTCCAGCAGGCGGTTGCCGAGACGGAAGGCATAGCTGTCGAACGGGCCGGACGGCGGTACGCCGACATCCCAGCTGCCGGTGCGGCCCGGAAAGTCCTGAATGGTGGTCTGGGTGCCGCCGGCCAGCACGTCGATGCGCGCCGGCTGGAAGCGGAAGCTGTTGAGGTAGCGGGTGGTGACTTCGCCAGCCAGCAGCGCCGGGTCGCGGGTCAGCGCGCGCAGGTAGTCGAGGTTGGTTTCACTGCCGTACAGGCGGGTCGCGTCCAGCGTGCTCTGCAGTTTGGTCAGCGCGGCGGCGCGGTCTTCGGCATGGACGATAACCTTGGCCAGCATCGGGTCGAAGTAGGGCGGCACTTCCAGCCCGGATTCGATCCAGTGGTCGATGCGGATGCCGTCGCCGGAGGGGAAGGCCACTTCGCTCAGCAGGCCCGCGCAGGGCTGGAAGTCGCGGAACGGGTCTTCGGCGTACAGGCGTACCTGAATGGAATGGCCCTTGGGCGCAAGGCTGGCGCGGCGGGCGTTCAGCTCCAGCTCTTCGCCAGCGGCCAGACGCACCATCCACTCGACCAGATCAACGCCGAACACCTCTTCGGTGACGCCGTGCTCAACCTGCAGGCGGGTGTTTACTTCAAGGAAGTAGAACTGATGGCTGTCGGCGTCGTAGATGAACTCGACGGTGCCGGCGTTGCGGTAGCTGACACTGGACAGCAGCTTTTCAGCGGTGGCGTGCAGCTCGCTGCGCACCGCGTCGCTCAGATTCGGTGCCGGGCATTCTTCAACCACTTTCTGATTGCGGCGCTGGCTGGAGCAGTCACGCTCACCGAGTGCCAGCGCGCTGCCCTTGCCGTCGGCAAACACCTGCACCTCGATATGCCGGGCGCGGGCGATGAATTTTTCCAGGAACACGCCATCGTCGGCAAAGTTGCTGGCGCCAAGGCGCTTGACGCTGTCGAAGGCGCCGGACAGCTCGTCTTCGCTGTGGCACAGCTGCATGCCGATACCGCCGCCACCGGCGGTGCTCTTGAGCATGACCGGATAGCCGATACGCGCGGCTTCTGCCTTGGCGGCAGCCAGATCGGTCAACAGATCGGTGCCTGGCAGCAGCGGCACATTGGCCTGCTCGGCCAGCTCACGGGCGTGGTGCTTGAGTCCGAAGGCCAGCATCTGTTCGGGCGTCGGGCCGATAAAGGCGACACCGGCGGCCTCGCAGCGGCGCACGAAGTTGGCGTTCTCGCTGAGGAATCCGTAACCGGGGTGGATGGCCTGGGCGCCGGTTTCGGCGGCGATGGCCAGCAGCTTGTCGACCTGCAGGTAGGTGTCGGCGGCGGCGCCGTCGCCGAGGCTGTAGGCCTCGTCGGCCAGCCGCACGTGCAGGCTGTCGGCGTCGCACTCGGCGTAAACGGCAACGGAGCCGACACCGAGGGTGCGCAGGGTACGGATGATACGGGTGGCGATGGCGCCACGGTTGGCGATCAGAACCTTGTTGAACATGTCGCTAGCCTTTGCCGGGCCGTCCCAGGCTGCTTCTTACGACAGTGGTCGTCCACTGAAGATGTTGTGTCACGTTTTACGGGGACCGCAGGTAGCTTCTCTGCGGCTCCCTCAGTTCCAGACCAGCAACTCAACTGGCGTCGGGTTGTAACCGTTGCACGGGTTGTTCAGCTGCGGGCAGTTGGATATCAGGATCACCACATCCATCAGCGCGGTCAGCTCAACGTACTTGCCGGCGCCGGAAATGCCGTCTTCAAAGGTCAGGCCGCCCTCGGCGGTCACCGGCACGTTCATGAAGAAGTTGATGTTGTGGGTGATGTCGCGCTTGCTGATGCCGTATTGCGGGTTTTCCGCCACCGCCAGCATCCAGCTGTCGCGGCACGAGTGCATGCAGCGCTTTTCCAGGTCGTAGCGCACGGTGTTGCTTTCGCTGGCGCAGGCGCCGCCGAGGGTGTCGTGACGGCCGCAGGTGTCGGCGACGATTTCCAGCATCGGGTTGTTTTCGTTCGAGCGAATCACCGAGCCGGCGGTCAGGTAGACGTTGCCCTGTTCGCGAATGGTGTCGGTGGCGCTGTAGCGCTCGACCGGGTTGGCGGCGCTGAAGAACAGGGTGTCGGCGGCCTGATTGCCTTCCAGATCCAGCAGGCGCAGGGTCTGGCCGGCCTTGACGATGCCGATGTAGTAATCGCCGGCGCCGATGGTGGTGCGCGAGGCGGCGTTTTCGGGGAGCAGGGAGCTGTGCTTGATCATGGTGTCCTCGCTTACTTGCCCAGGTGGTACAGGGCGTTGTTCTGGAAGCCGCGCTGGTTTTCCGGGCGGAAGTTGCGGCAGAAGTCGTCATCGCTCACAGGCGCTGCTTCGCTCAGCTCGATGCGCACCGGCGTGTAGGGGTAGCTCTCGGCGCTGCTGAGCGGGTGCGGGCAGGTATGCAGCAGCACCAGCGTGTCCATCTCAAAGCGCAGGGCGACCTGGCTGCCGGCCTTGCTGTGGCCTGAGACCAGTTGCATGCGGCCTTCGTCGTCGGTGGCGACCTTGCTGAACAGGTTCAGGTTGGCGGCCATGTCGGCGCGGCCCAGGCCGTACTTGGCCAGCTCGACCAGAAAGGCGTCGTAGCCGTTCTGGTGCCATTCGTTGCGGGCGTTCTGGTAGTCGCGTGCGCCCCAGCGTTCGGCCACCTGAGCGGCGTTGCTGTTGCCGCAGACGCTTTCGTGCCAGCCCAGATCGTCTTCGACGATGGAGGCGAAGATGCGGCCCATGTCGGAGTACAGGCAGTTGCCGCGGGTCAGTTTGAAGGTGTGCTGGCACTTGAGGGTGTCTGGTGCGTTGTAGCGCTCCAGCAGGTTTTCCGGGTTGTAGAACAGCATGCCGATGTTGGCATCGCCGGCCAGGTCGGTCAGGCGCATCAGGGTGCCCTTGCGCACGCGCAGCGACCAGTGGCTGGCGCCGGCGATTTCAGTGGTGTAGGTGTTCAGGGTCATCTGCCTTGTCTCCGTGATTCGGTGGCTCAGCTGGCGGCTTCGGCCAGCAGCGGGGCAATGGTTTGTTCGGTGGTTTGCGGCGCAGGCTGCCGGGCGCGGTGGTCGATCGGCAGGTCATAGGTGATGGTGGCCCCAAAGGCTTGCGGTGCGTGCGGGTCGTGTCGCAGCTTGTCGAACACCCACAGGCGGGTGCCGAGGTGAAAGCCTTCCTTGATGTCGTGGGTGACCATGAAGATGGTCAGCTTGTGCTCCTGCCACAGGCGCAGCACCAGCTCGTGCATGTCGGCGCGGATGCCCGGGTCGAGTGCGCCGAAGGGTTCGTCCAGCAGCAGAATGCGCGGCTTGCCGAGCAGCGCCTGGGCAATCGCCAGACGCTGCTTCATGCCGCCGGACAGTTCGTGCGGGTACTTCTTCAGCGCGTGGCCGAGGCCAACTTCCTTGAGAATGGCTTCGGCGTCCTGGCGGGCCTGCTTGCGCTTGCTGCCGAACAGGTAACCGGTCAGCCCGCGCTGGGCAAAGCCGACCGCCGCCATCACGTTTTCCAGCACGGTCATGTGCGGGAACACCGAATACTGCTGGAACACGATGCCGCGATCCGGGCCGGGTTCATCGGCAATCGGCTTGCCGTCGAGCAGCAGCTCGCCGCTGGTGGGGGATTCGGTGCCCAGCAGCATCTTCAAGAAGGTGCTCTTGCCACAGCCGGAGGCGCCGACCAGGGTGACAAACTCGCCCTCCTGCACGGTGACGTTCAGACGCTCAAGCACCACGTTGTCGTCGTAGCGCTTGCCGACGTTCTTGACTTCAATCATCAGTGGGCTCCTTGGGCGTTCCACGGGAACAGGCGGCGCGACAGGGTCGCCAGCAGCCAGTCGAACAGGAACGCCAGCAGGGTGATCCAGGCCACGTACGGCAGGATCACGTCCATCGACATATAGCGGCGGACCAGGAAGATGCGATAACCCAGACCGTCGGTGGCAGCGATGGCTTCGGCGGCGATCAGGAACAGCCAGCCGGCGCCGAGCGACAGGCGCACCGCGTCGATCAGCTTGGGCATCAGCTGCGGCAGCAGCACGCGGACCATGATCTGGCTGGTGTTGGCGCCGAGGGTCTGCGCCTTGACCAGTTGCTCGCTGGGGATTTCCTGGGTGCGGCGCTGCAGGTCGCGGGCAATGAACGGGGTGATGCCGATGGCGATCAGGATCACCTTGGAGGCTTCACCCAGGCCGAACAGAATGAATAGCACCGGCAGAATCGCCAGCGGCGGTATCAGCGACACCACCGTCAGCAGCGGGCTGACCCCGGCGTGTACCAGCGGCAGGGCGCCGGTAAACAGCCCCAGCGCCAGGCCGATGGCGGCAGCGATCAGCACGCCCAGCGCGAGGCGCTTGAGGCTGCTGGCGGTGTCCTGCCAGAACAGGTATTCGCCGGTGCGCTTGCTCGGCTCCAGCGCCATGCGCTCGATAGCAGCGCCCATCTGACTGAAGGCCGGCAGCAGCTTGTCGTTGGCGTTTTCGGCCAGCCGCGCGTCCGAGGCCACCACGTAGAGCAGGAGCAGCAGGGCGAACGGCAGCAGGCCGAGGAACAGCTTACTGGCCGGTGGCGGTGTGAGGTTGATCAGTCGCTTCATGTGCATCCCGCTGGGGCGCGCAGCCGCGCCCGTTTTGGTTCAGGGCTCAGAGCTGGTCGTCGGCAGCCATCTGCATGTAGGTCGGGTCAAAGCGGAATTTCACATTGCCGCTATCGCCGTAGTCACCAGCGGGCATCTGTACGCCGATAAAGCTGGCATCCGGTGCGCCGTCACCCAGCAGGCCGTGGTCGAAGGAGAACTCGGCGACGTACTGCATGGTCTGCTTGAGCTGGGCGCTGTTGGTCAGCTCCAGTGCAGCGGCCGGGGTGTAGAACATCTTGGTGGCGGCGAGCTGGGCTTGGTAACCGGCCAGATCGGTGCCGGAGGCCTCTGCCATGTAGCTGCGGGCGGCAACACCCTCTTCGCTGTCGCTGCTCATGGTGGCCATGATGTCGTACCAGGCGCCGGTCAGCGCCTTGCCCAGTTCCGGGTGGGCGGCCAGGGTGTCGGTGTTGATTACCAGCAGGTCGATGATCTCGCCCGGAATCTGCGCCGAGTTGAACACCACGGTGCTGTTGGGTTGCTGGCTGATTTCGCTCAGCAGCGGGTTCCAGGTGGCGACCGCGGTCACGTCGCTGGTGCTGTAGGCGGCGACTAGGTCGGCGTCAGAGGTGTTGACCACCTGCACATCGGCTTCGCTCAGGCCCACCGAGTCCAGTGCGCGGGCCAGCAGGTAGTGTGACACGCTCAGCTCGACCAGATTGACGTTCTGGCCCTTGATGTCGGCAAGTTGCTCCTTGCCCTTGAGCACGATGCCGTCGTTGCCGTTGGAGAAGTCGCCGACGATCAGCGCGGTGCTGTCCACGCCACCGGCCGCCGGAATGGTCAGCGCGTCCATGTTGGTCATGGTGCAGGCGTCAAACTCGCCGGCGGTGTACTGGTTGATGGACTCGATGTAGTCGTTGATTTGTACGACTTCAATATCGATGCCGTACTTGTCGGCCCACTTCTTGACGATGCCTTGCTCGGCGCCGTAGGCCCAGGGCATCCAGCCAACGTAGATAGACCAGCAGAGCTTGAAACTGTCCTGCGCCTGGGCGCCGGAGGACAGCAGCAGGGAGCTAAGTAGCAGGGCGGAGAATTTTTTCATCGGAAACCTCTCAGTCAATGTCACGTGGAGCACTCCTGGCAGTGTTGCCAATCGTCTCCCGGGCTTTTATCCCGCCGTGTAACCTTTGTCTGAAAGGTCGAGTGCTCTCGGACCAGTCGCTGCGTTGGCAGCCGGAACCCTAGCGCTCTATTTGCAAGTTGTGTGTTACGCCGTCTGTTGGAGTGCGAACACCTGAACTGCAAGCAAGGTGCGGGCCAATAGGGGCGAAGGCCCTGGCCGCGGGGCTTTGCGCGGCATGGGCGCTGGCGGCGGTGGGTCCCTGTGCTGCAGCATGGTGCAGCACAGGGTGCTTGAGTGCTTTATTTTGGGGCGTATTGGGCGCGCAGGCTGTCGTCGCCGTAGAGGCTCAGCGTGGGCGCAGGTCCAGTGCGTCGAGCATCAGCGGCTGGCCAAACAGGTAGCCCTGGGCATAATCCACCCCCAGTTCGGTGACCGTATTGAGGGTCGGCTGGTTGCCAACGTACTCGGCGATCACCTTCTTGTGCAGGTAGTGCCCCATCTCGGTGATCGACTTGACCAGGGCGTAGTCGACATCGCTGTTGTTGATATCGCGCACAAAGTTGCCATCGATCTTGATGAAGTCGACCGGCAGCTGCTTGAGGTAGGAGTAGGAGGATTGGCCAACGCCAAAGTCATCCAGCGAAAAGCGACAGCCAATGCCGCGCATTTCGCGGATAAAGTCGGCGGCGTCTTCGAGGTTGGTGATGGCCACGGTTTCGGTGATCTCGAACACCAGCTTGTCGCGCGGCACCGGGTAGCGCACCAGTGCGTCAAAGATGAAGTCCAGAAAGGTCTCATCGTTCAGGCTCTGGCCCGACAGATTGACTGAAAAGCCGCCGAACAACGGGAGCTGATCGGCGTTGTGGTACATCCATAGCAGTACATGCTCGATGACCCAGCGATCCACTGCTGCCATACGGTTGTATTCTTCTGCCACCCTGATGAACTCCGCCGGCGGCATCGCTTCGCCCTGATCGTCCAGCACGCTGAGCAGCACTTCGTAGTGGGGCAGGGCGCCGTTGCTGGCATTGATCGGGGTGATTTGCTGGCAGCGCAACGCCAGATTGTCGTTGTCCAGCGCGCGGTTGATGCGCGTGACCCAGGCCATGACCTCGTCCAGCCGTTCCAGTTGACGGTCGCCAGGGCGCACCACAAGTACATCCTTGTAGCCCTTTTTCTTGGAGAGGCTGGCAGCCGCCTCCACCGAACGCAGGCGTTCCATGACTTTGCTGCTGCCGCGCTCCAGGCCAGCCAGTGCCAGCGCCGTGTTGATGACGAAGCTATGGCCCTCATAGTGAAAACGGGCCTCTTCGATCATGCCCTTGAGCTGGCGTGCGCTGTTGTAGCCCAGGGTTTCGGCATCCTCATCCAGTAACAGTGCAAACTGGTCAGCGCCCAGGCGGCCGACCAGGGTATCCGGTGGCAGGAAGTTGGCCAGGCGGCGCGACAACTCGGTGAGAAACTGGTCGCCAGCGTCATAACCGCAGGCGTTGTTGATTATCTTGAATTGCAGCACGTCGATAAACAGCAGGCTGTAGCCGGGGTGCTCTTCTTCAGTGGGGCTGGCGACCTGTTGTGCCAGCGCGCGGCAAAACGCCTTGCGCGTCAGGAAGCCGGTTAGCGGGTCGTGGCAGGAGTCGAATGCCAGTTTGTCGTAAACCTTCTGTACCAACGCGTCCAAGCCCTGCTCGACCGCCGGTAGCGCAGCGTCGCTGAGCTGGCTCAGGCGGCCGTCACGCAACGCCAGCGCCACCTGCTCCAGGCCAAGTTCCAGACTGCGGGTGCCCTGATGGTTGGCGAACACATACAGCCCGTTGTCGTCGGCGACCCAGACTAGTTGCAGCAGGGCAGTGGGGTGGCCTTGCTCGCTGTATTGAAACCACTGGTTGGCGTGCAGCGCACGCGCACGGCGTACCCAGCGTTGCAAGGCCGGGGCCGGACTGATGGCCGGCGGCTGGTCGCCCGCTGGCAATGGGGGCAATTCAACCTGCGTCAGCGCTACGCCCGCCGGATCGCAGGCCAGCAGATTGGCGACCTGTTTGATTTGCTGCTGCGGGCTGAAGTGCAGGGTCGGAATCTTGTCCAGCCCCTTCTCGACCAGTTGCAGCAGCTCATCATCTGCCAATTCGCGCTCCAGCGCCGCCAAATGCTGCGGGTCGCGGTTGGCAGCCAGTTGTTCGATGACCTGCAGTGTCATCGCCCAGCTGCGGCTGGCCACCCCTTCGCGCAGGTAGCAGAGCAGCAGCAGGCTGCGCCAGCCGTGTTCCAGCAGGTCGGGTACCGCCTGCGGCACCGGCTTGGCGAGGATACGACTCAGCTCCTGATGAATCTGGCGATTGGCGTGGCGCATGCGCTGGCGGCCGTCGCAGCTCTGGCGCAGGCGTAGCAGGCTGCGCTCGATCAGTCGTTTCTCGCGACTGACCAGGTGGTCGAGCCGTGCCAGCCCCTGGCTGAAACCGTCGTTGCTGGAGGGCTCGCCTAGAATGCCGTGAATGGCCTCCAGAATTACCGGGGTGTTGGCGGCCAGGTTGCTACTGCCGCGATCGGCCAGCAGGGCGATATGGTTGAGCGCCTGGCGCGCAGGGTGGCTGTCTTCGGCAAACAGGTCGGGGTTGTCCAGCAGGCTGCGCAGCAGTGGTATCTGAAGCGCGCGGAAGGCACCGCTCAGCTCGCTGCCAATGCGCTCGCCCTGCATGATGCTGTCGAACAGGCTCTCCACGGTGTCGGCTGCATCCTGCTCCTGCTCAGACAGTGGCTTGCCGATGCCCTTGGCCTGTTGCAGTACCTGACGCAGCCCGCCGCTGCGCTGTAGGCGCTCGGCGTCGGTGAGTGCGTATTGCTGCAGTTCGGCAAGCTGCTCAAGGGTGGCCTGCTGCTGCGCAGGCGAGGGTACGCTGCCCGGACGTTGACCCTGGGCCTGGCGGCGCAGCGCCATGAGCTGGCTGGCGGTGCCATACGCGGTTGCCGCATTGTTGCCTCGTTTGGGCGGTGTGGGGGCGCCGCTTGGCTTGGCGTCAGCTACGGTCTCCGGCGGTGCGATGGCGGACACGCTAGCTGCGCTGGCTACGGCGGGCGTGGCGGCGGGCGCAGCCGGTGGTCTGGCCTGCTCGGTCAGATACCGGGTGACATCAATGTTGGGCAGGATGTCGGCGTCGATGAACAGCTGATTGAGCTGTCGGTAGAGCTGCTCCAGGCTACTCAGGACGGTTTGCTGCAACACCGCGTAAATGACGTCCAGTTGCGGGTTGCCCAGGCCCAGATGACGAATCTGGTCAAAGAAACCATTGCACAGGGCGGCGGGCGAAAAGGGATTCAGGTTGCGTCTTCCGCCTGGCCGGCCAAAGGCCGCGTCCAGCCGAATCTGCAGTTCGATCAGCTCGTTGCGCAGGCGCAGCTCGAGGCGCGAGACAATCACCCTGATCAGCAGCCAGTCTTCAAAGTCGTTCTTGGTGACCAGTGCCAGTGGTGCACTCTGCTGCATATCGGCCGGCGTATCGGGGGGCTCGCCGCGGCTGTGCGCCATCGCGTTGCTGACCAGGCTGCGACTCAGCGCGGTGAAAACCTGCTGGCGCGCTTGGCGCAGGTGCCGCTGGGCGATCAGAAAGCGCTGCTGCGCTTCGCTTTGCAGCTGTTTGTCTGCTGCGGCCAGCAGGCCGTGATCCAGTTGGTTGCAAAAGCTGGGGTAGTGCTGGAGCAGGTACTGATGGACGCGGCTGCAGGCCGCTTGCATCAGGTGCTGCTTCTGGCGTGGTGCCAGCGGCGACGAGGTGCCAGGCACGGCACCGGAGGCTGCCTGCTGGGCAGACTGGGCGGCGGCCAGGTGCTGCAGCACGCGGAAGATCGCCGGATCCGGCTGGCGCAAGCTGAGGCCCAGGATGGTTTGGCCGATGTGCATCAGGTTGACCGGCAGATGCAGCGGCTGGCGGCCCTGCTGAACGCTGACCGTGGCATGACCGTGCAGCCCGGGGAAGCCTGCCAGTTGCCGCACGCTGGCCGCGCCGTCGGCGCCGATAAAGGACAATTGCAGGCCGCCCTGGCTGTATTCGCTGATCACGCAGCGATAGCGATCGGTACCCGTGACAGCCAGCACCGCGTCGATGTGGCAGACGTGGCGCGGGTATTTGCGTTGTTCCATGGTCCTGGCTCGACGTAACCGCGCTTGGGCAAGCGCTTCCCTGTGTGTCCCAGTGTAAGTACTGCGTGCGTAAAAGTCTGCCCGCATACAGTGCGCAAAAGTTGATCAGTGCACCCGCGCCCATCAGGACTCACCCAGGAGATACTCCTGGTTTTTGGCTTGTTGTTAATGAAAACAAAGGTTTGCGGCTATTGGCACAAGCCTTGCGTTTACTCCGCTGTCAGCGCGCCCAATGGCGGGCAGCTGATAACAATTTTTCGGGCAAAGGCGTCCACCAACAGGTCTGCTTGCAGCGGCCATGTTAGTGGGCGCCTTTTTTTGTGCGCATTTTTTGGGGAGGGGCGGGCATGCAGCAGCAAAAAGGGATGTGGTTGGCCGTTGGCGGCGGCGCGCTGATGCTGGCAATGGCCAGTGCGCCGGCTCAGGCCGAGGTTAGCTCGCTGTCTGAGGCGGTCAGTGAGGGCAAGGTGGGGCTGGATTTTCGCTATCGCTACGAATACGTCGATCAGGACGGTATTGAGCGCAGCGCTGATGCCTCCACGCTGCGCAGCCGAATCAACTTTGGTACCGCGGCCTGGCAGGGTGTAAGCGCCTTTATCGAGGTGGATGATGTCACCGTGATCGGCAGTGAGCGTTACAACAACGCCACCGGTCTGCCCAGTGCCGATACCCGTTACCCGGTGGTCGCTGACCCGGACGGCACCGAAGTGAACCAGGCCTGGCTGAGCTACGGTGGGCTCGCTGACACCAGTCTGACGTTTGGCCGTCAACGCATCATCTACGACAACGCCCGCTTTATCGGCAACGTTGGCTGGCGTCAGAACGAGCAGACCTACGACGGCTTCAGCCTGAGCAACAGCAGCCTGAGTGATACCACGCTCAACTACGCCTACGTGTACAACGTCAACCGCATCTTTGGCGAAGACTCACCCAACGCTGATCTGGATACCCGGGCGCATTTCGTCAATCTCGCCTATGACGGCTTTGCCACTTCACGTCTGGTTGGCTACGGCTACTTCCTCGACCTGCAGGACGCGCCGGCGGCCTCCAACAAAACCCTGGGCCTGCGCCTGACCGGCGCGCCGACGGTCGCCGCCGACCTGGGCCTGAGCTACGTGCTGGAGTACGCGCGGCAAAGTGATTATGCGGACGGCGGCAACATCGGCGCCGATTACTGGCTGGGTGAGCTGGGGATCAAGCTGGGTGGCTGGCAGCTGACGGGTGGCTACGAGCTGCTGGGCGCCGACGATTCTGCCTTCAGCACCCCGCTGGCCACCGGGCATGCCTTCAACGGCTGGGCTGACAAGTTTCTCGCCACCCCGGCAGAGGGTCTGGAAGACCGTTACCTGCGCCTGGATGGCAGCCTCGCCGGCTTCAAGCTGAGCGCCCGCTATCACGACTTTTCCGCCGACCGCGGCAGTGCTGAGTACGGCAGCGAAATAGATCTGCAGGCCGCTCGCAGCGTTGGCGATGTGACGCTGCTGGCCAAGTACGCCAGCTACCGCGCCGACGACTTTGCAACCGATACCGACAAGCTCTGGCTGATGGCGCAAGTCGCCTTCTAAAAACCTTTCGATGACTGTTGAGGAATAGCACCATGAGTCTACGCAAACGTCTTTCACGCACTGCCGGTCTTTCCCTGGCCCTGTCACTGGCTGTCGGCAGCCTGCTGCCGCTATCGGTGCAGGCGGTCGAGGATCTGGAGAAGGAAGACCTGAAATTCGGCTTTATCAAGCTAACCGACATGGCCCCGCTGGCTATCGCCTACGAAAAGGGCTTTTTCGAGGACGAGGGGCTGTATGTCAGCCTCGAAGCGCAGGCCAACTGGAAGGTGTTGCTGGATCGGGTCATCGACGGCGAGCTGGATGGCGCGCACATGCTGGCCGGCCAGCCGCTGGGCGCGACCATTGGCTTCGGCACCCAGGCGGACATCATTACCGCCTTCTCCATGGACCTGAACGGCAACGGCATCACCGTTTCCAACGATGTTTGGGCGCAGATGAAAAAACACATCCCGCTGGATGCCGACGGCAAACCCCAGCACCCGATCAGCGCCGCGGCACTCAAACCGGTGATCGAGCAGTACCGCGCGGACGGCAAGCCGTTCAATATGGGCATGGTATTTCCGGTATCCACCCACAACTACGAGCTGCGCTACTGGCTGGCGGCCGGCGGTATCCACCCCGGCTACTACGCGCCGCACAAGGGCGATACCTCGGGGCAGATCGACGCCCAGGCGTTGCTGTCGGTCACGCCGCCGCCGCAGATGCCCGCGACCCTGGAAGCCGGCACCATCTACGGCTACTGCGTGGGTGAGCCCTGGAACCAGCAGGCGGTGTTCAAGGGTATTGGCGTGCCGGTGATCACCGACTATGAAATCTGGAAGAACAACCCGGAGAAGGTGTTTGGTGTCAGCCAGGCGTGGGCGGATGAAAACCCCAACACCCACATCGCGGTGGTCAAGGCGCTGATCCGCGCTGCGGCCTGGCTGGATGCCGACAACAACGCCAACCGTGGCGAAGCGGTGGAGATTCTGTCGCAACCGGCCTATGTGGGCGCCGACGCCGAGGTGATTGCCAACTCGATGACCGGCACCTTTGAGTACGAGAAGGGTGACGTGCGCCAAGTGCCCGACTTCAATGTGTTCTTCCGCTACAACGCGACCTATCCCTACTACTCCGACGCCATCTGGTATCTGACGCAGATGCGCCGCTGGGGGCAGATTGGTCAGGCGCAGCCGGACAGCTGGTACATGGATGTCGCCAAAAAAGTCTACCGCCCGGACATCTACGCCCAGGCCGCGCAGGAGCTGATTGACGAAGGCACGCTGCCGGCGGAGGCCTTCCCCGACTTTGCCAGCGAGACCGGTTTCAAGCCGGTGACCAGCGAGTTCATCGATGGCGTGAGTTACGACGGTAGCCAGCCCAACGCCTATCTGCAGCAGTTCGAGATTGGCCTGAAGGGCGACACCCAACTGTAACCCCAACTGCGTCCCGGCGCTGGCGGTCGGGACATCCATCCCGTGATGGCGGAGGTAAGAGGCTATGAGCAACAAGCTGATCAACTATCTGGAAACCGCTGGCCTGAACTGGGCCGTGCCCGTGGTGCGGCTGTGCCGTGGCGAGGATGCCCGCGAGCAGGCCAACGAACTCTTTACCAAGGTCGGCCTGCCGCTGATCGCCGTATTGGTATTTCTGCTGGTCTGGTCGATTGGCGCATCCCAGGTCAATACCAGCCTGGGCGAGCTGCCAGGCCCGGCGGCGGTCTGGCAGCAGGCGGGTAACCTGTATGAAGAGCATCAGGTGCAGCGCGAGAAGGCCGAGGCCTTCTATCAGCGCCAGGAAGAGCGCAACGCTGCCAAGCTGGAGCGCGACCCGAACGCCGAGGTGCGCATTCGTGATTACACCGGCAAACCCACCTTTATCGATCAAATTGCCACCAGCTTGCTGACGGTGTTCACCGGCTTTCTGCTGGCCAGCCTGATTGCCATTCCGGTCGGCGTGGCCTGTGGCCTGAGCCCAAAACTGTACGGCGCCATCAGCCCGCTGGTGCAGATATTCAAACCGGTGTCGCCGCTGGCCTGGTTGCCGATTGTCACCATGGTGGTCAGTGCGGTGTACATCTCCGATGACCCGCTGTTTCAGAAATCCTTTATCACCTCGGCGGTCACCGTGACCCTGTGCTCGCTCTGGCCCACGCTGATCAACACCGCGGTGGCGGTGGCCTCTATCGATAAGGATTGGATCAACGTTGGTCGGGTGATTCGTCTGAATTGGCGCACCCAGGTTTTCAAGATTGCCATTCCGGCCGCCTTGCCGATGATTTTCACCGGCCTGCGGCTGTCGCTCGGTGTCGGCTGGATGGTGTTGATCGCCGCCGAGATGCTGGCGCAGAACCCGGGGCTCGGCAAGTTTGTCTGGGACGAGTTTCAGAACGGCAGTTCCGATTCGCTCGGTCGCATCATGGTCGCGGTTATCACCATCGGCATCATCGGCTTTCTGCTCGACTGGCTGATGGTCACGCTGCAGAGCTTGCTGTCCCACCAAAAGCCCGCCGGCCACTGAACAGGAGAGAACCCCATGTCTGTTATCGCCATGCGCAAAGACCAGCCCGAAGTGCCTGTTGAGGCGGGTAGCGAAGCCCCCAGCCGTCCGCGTGCCTTTCTCGACCTATCGGGCGTGTCTATCGATTTTCCGACGCGCAAGGGCCCGTTCCGTGCCCTTAACAACGTCAATTTGAAGATTGCCAAGGGCGAGTTTGTGTCCATCATTGGGCACTCCGGTTGCGGCAAGTCGACGGTGCTGAATATCGTCGCCGGCCTCTATCAGGCCACCGAGGGCGGTGCCATTCTCAGTGGCAGAGAAGTCAACGAGCCCGGCCCCGAGCGCGCAGTGGTGTTTCAGAACCATGCGCTGCTGCCCTGGCTGACCTGTTATCAGAATGTTGAGCTGGCAGTGAAAACGGTGTTCAAGGGCCGTAAGAGCAAACGGGAAATGCGCGATTGGATCGAGCACAACCTGAAACTGGTGCACATGGATCATGCGATCCACAAATATCCCGCCGAGATTTCCGGTGGGATGAAGCAACGGGTAGGGATAGCAAGGGCGTTGGCAATGGAGCCCTCGGTGCTGCTCATGGACGAGCCCTTTGGGGCACTGGATGCCCTGACCCGCGCCCACCTGCAGGATTCGGTGATGGAGATTCAGGCGGACCTGAACAATACCGTGATCATGGTGACCCACGACGTGGATGAGGCGGTGCTGCTGTCGGACAAGATCGTGATGATGACCAACGGCCCGGCGGCGACCGTCGGCGAGGTGCTGGACGTAGACCTGGCGCGTCCGCGTGACCGGTTGGCACTGGCCAGCGACGAGCGTTACAACCACTTCCGCTCACAGGTGTTGAGCTTCCTCTACGAACGCCAGCGGCGGCCAGCGGAGTAACGGCTGCGCCCGGAAACAACAAAGGGCCCATGTGGACCCTTTGTTGTTGCAGCGCTGCGGTCAGCGACCGTTGACCACCTCAAAGTTGACCGGGATGGTCAGCGCCAGTTGCTGCTCGGGCATGTCATCCGGGAAGGGCGGGAAGGGCGAAGCCTTCTCCAGCATCTGGATGACCGCGCGGTCCAGACGGGCATAGCCGGAGCTGCTCTTGATCTCGGCACCGGTGACGCTGCCGTCGCGGTGGATCACAAAGCTCAGGGTGGCGATGCCTTCTTCCCGGCGGCGGCGCGAGGCCTGCGGGTAGCGCTTGTGGCGCGCCAGTTGGGCCGCAATCTTCGACTTGTAGTCGGTGGATGCTCCACTGGCACCGCCGGTGGTCGGCGCGTTGCCAACACCGCTGGAGCGGCTGAGCTGAGCACGATTGTCCGACTGGCCCGGCTCGGCCTGGTCGTTGGTGGTCGGTTGCTCGGGTGCCGGCTCGGGCTGCACTTCTTCTTCGCGCGGCGGCTCGGGCTTGGGTTTGGGTTTCTCACGCACCTGCGCCTGTGCCTGCTGGCGCGGCGGCTCCGGCGGTGGCGGAGGAGGTGGCGGCGGTGGCGGCGTCGGCTTGGGCGGCGCGACCTCTTCCGGTTGCTCGGTCTCCTCGGCCTCGCCCAGATCGCCCAGCATGCCCAGGTCGATCTCGACACCCAGTACGCCTTCGGCGGCAGCAGTGGCTGCCGGCGGATTGAAGGTGATGTAGGCAAACACGCCCAGGTGCAGCGCCAAGGCAATGGTCAGCGCAATGACCCAGTGTTGCGGACGAATCATTGTTGCTCCTCACCAGGCTGAGTCAGCAGGGTGATGCGGCGGAAGCCAGCGGCCTTGATACGCTGCATCAGAGCTTGCAGCGCTTCAACCGGCACGTCGCCGTCAGCCTTGATCGCCAGGCTGAAGTTGTCCGGGTTCTCGACCTGCTCGAAGGCGGCAATGAGTGGGGCGTCCAGATCATCCAACGCAATCTGCTCGCCGTTCAGCCACAGTTGTTTCTCGGCGTCGAGCAAGATCTGCAGCGCCTCGTCATCGACGTAAGCCTCGCTGATAGACTCGGGCGGGGAGATAAAGGTGGCGTCAGACTTGCTGATCTGGCCGGCCACCATAAAGAAGATCAGCATCAGGAACACGATGTTGATCAGCGGAATCAACTGATCATCACCGTTGTCCTTGCGATGGGTATTTTCGGCAACCAGTTTCACGGCAACACTCCGGTCATGGATACCTTCTGGGCGCCTGCGCGGTGCAGTTGATCCAGCAGGCGCACCAGCGTCTGGGTCTTGACCTCGGGCGCCGCCTCAACCGCGTACACCGCATCAGGGGCGGCGGCGACCAGCGTGCGCAGGCCATCGAGGTCTTTCAGCTGGTAGGTCTTGCCGTCGTGGGTTACCCGCCCGGCGTCAGACTCCACCCGCACGACTTCAATCTCATCGGGCTTGTTCTCGGTCTGGTTGGCTGAGGACAGCGAGATCTGCCGCCAGTGCGTGAAATTGGACGAAAGCATGAAGAACAGCAGCAGAATGAACACCACATCAATCAGAGGTGTCAGGCTGATGCCGCGCCGCTTCTTGCCCGGGAAGGCCTCAAGCTGCATTGACCACCTTCCCGCTCGCGTTGGCCTGCGACTTGGGTTGGTGGGTAAAGACCTGGGTGACCGC
This sequence comes from Halopseudomonas maritima, assembly GCF_021545785.1. Taxonomy (NCBI): domain Bacteria; kingdom Pseudomonadati; phylum Pseudomonadota; class Gammaproteobacteria; order Pseudomonadales; family Pseudomonadaceae; genus Halopseudomonas; species Halopseudomonas maritima. The sequence goes on along the minus strand of NZ_CP079801.1, from coordinate 1,168,971 downwards.
GTCGTTGATACTGGCCGCAACGCGTTCAACACGGCGCTCCAGCCAGCTGTGTACGGCAACGGTCGGGATGGCCACGGCCAGACCCACGGCGGTGGTCAGCAGGGCTTGCCAGATACCGCCCGACAGCACTGACGGATCAACGCGGCTGCCAGCCGCTTCCATGTTCTGGAAAGCCACGATCATGCCCAGTACGGTACCCAGCAGACCCAGTAGCGGTGCCAGGTTGGCGATCACTTCCAGTGGGCGCAGCAGCATTTTCAGATGATTGAGACGGAGGGTAGCAACGCGCTCTAGCTCTTCGCGCAGCAGCGTCAGGTCGGTACCGCTACGCTTGCCGCGCATGGCCAGCAGCAGCACGGACGGAACGGTTTGGCGGGTATTGAGCTGGGCAATGGCGTCATCGGTTTGACCCTGATGCCAGAGCGCCAGGCTGCGACGCACGGCGCGGCTGCCTTCCGGTGCCGGCACATAGAATTGCCACAGCTTGATCAGCAGGATGGTCAGGGCCACCACCGACATGCCCAGCAGAATCCAGACCACCGGACCACCCACAATCAGCCAGTCTTGCAGGGTCTCAGCCATCGAGCGGGCTGTCTCGGCATTGTCAACTGCCCCAGCGATACTAGGGTCCAGGGGGGCGCCGGTCAGCGGATCGACGGCGTTGGCCAGATCGGTCGCTGCGCCCTCAGGTAGGCCGCCCTCGGCGCCTGGAGTGACTTGAGGCGCCGCATCGGTTGGAGTCTGGGAAACGTCTGCCGTGGAAGTTTGAGCGGTGGCAGAGGTGGTTTCGGTAGCGTCTGGAGCGGCGGCTTCGGTGGTCACAATGGCCTCCAAGAGGGAAAATTAAGGCGCAAATGATAGGGGTTCTCATTTCATGGTGCAAGCACTTGTGACCGCATGTTGCCAGCCAAACGCTTGAACTGACCAACGGAGTCAACAGATAAATACGCGCCCCAGAGGGCATGCGGAATTAATCAGTGCTTCCCTATTGACCGCCAGATCGCTTGGTCTTAAGGTTCGCTCCGAACGTTGAGGCTGGCACGATCCATACGGCTCAAGTACTGACGACGAGACAGCAAGACCGCCTATATAAGGATGGACTTATTGCTTTCGGCGCACGCCTTGGGAAGTAGGCGAACCAAAGTGGGGATACTGATCAGACGTTCGCACCCCCGGGTTGTGTGTTGGCTGAAAGCGTTCAGAGTCGCTTCCGTCGGAAGGCGTACTGCAGGTTCCTGCTCATGCGAGCGGGGCGTGCGTGCACCTCTGCCCTGCATATCTGATCCTCTCTCGTCCCCACACGGTCCGTTACCAGAACTGAACGCTTTGGAGCCGACGCCATGTCCATCAAACTGGAAGATTATTTCGATCGCGACACTTTCGGTCGCATCAAGGCCTGTGCTGACCAGCACGAAACCCCCTTTCTCGTCGTTGACCTGAAAACCATTGACCGCGCTTTTGATGAGCTGGTCGAGGGCTTTCCCTTTGCCAAGGTCTACTACGCGGTTAAGGCCAACCCGGCCAACGAAGTACTTGAGCTGCTAAAAAACAAGGGCTCCAACTTCGACATCGCCTCTATCTATGAGCTGGAGAAGGTGCTGGCGCTGGGCGTCAAACCCGAACAGATCAGCTTTGGCAACACCATCAAGAAGGCACGCCACATCCGCGCCTTCTATGAAAAGGGTGTGCGCCTGTACGCTACTGATTCCGAGGCTGACCTGCGTAACATCGCCAAGGCTGCCCCTGGTTCCAAGGTGTATGTGCGCATCCTGACCGAGGGCTCGACCACGGCCGACTGGCCGCTGTCGCGCAAGTTCGGCTGCCAGACCGACATGGCCATGGACCTGCTGGTACTGGCCAAGGAGCTGGGCCTTGAGCCCTACGGTATCTCCTTCCACGTGGGCTCGCAGCAGCGCGACATCGGCGCCTGGGATGCAGCGATTGCCAAGGTGAAGGTGATTTTCGAGCGTCTGAAAGAAGAAGACGGCATCACCCTGAAGATGATCAACATGGGCGGCGGCTTCCCGGCCAACTACATCACCAAGACCAACACCCTGCAGACCTACGCGGAAGAAATCACCCGCTTCCTGCAGGAAGACTTTGGTGACGAGCTGCCGGAAATCATCCTCGAGCCGGGCCGTTCGCTGATCGCCAACGCCGGTATTCTGGTCAGTGAAGTGGTGCTGGTGTCGCGCAAGTCGCACACCGCACTGGAGCGCTGGGTGTACACCGATGTGGGCAAGTTCTCCGGCCTGATCGAAACCATGGACGAATCCATCAAGTTCCCGCTGTGGACCGAAAAGCAGGGCGAACTGGAAGAAGCCGTGATCGCCGGCCCGACCTGCGACAGCGCCGACATCATGTACGAGCACTACAAATACGGCCTGCCGCTGAACCTGGCCATCGGCGACCGCCTGTACTGGCTCTCTACCGGCGCCTACACCACCAGCTACAGCGCCATCGAGTTCAACGGCTTCCCGCCGCTGGAAGCGTTTTACGTCTAAAGCGCGTAGCGCTGTAGACAGCCGCAAGCTGTAAGCTTCAAGCTGCAAGAGAAAACCCCGCGTCGGTAATGGCGCGGGGTTTTTTGTCTGTGGGGCATAGATCGCAGTTTCAATATGCCATCAGCTGGAGTGGCCGGTAGCGGGTCACTGGCGGCTCTTGGGTTTGTTACAGTCCGGACAGGACACACAGACTGCATATAAGGAGTCGTATGCTTGAAATCGCGTTTTGGGGGCTGGTCGGACTGGTGCTGATCGGGCCGCTGTTTATGAATATCGTCGGCCCCTTCATTGTCTGGCGCACCCAGAAAATCCCCACCATCGTCCAGTTTGAGTTGGTCAGCGACGACGACTTTTTCGAGCGTTGCACCGAGGGCGTCCCCTACTTTGACGAGCAGATGATAGATGCCGGGTTCGTCGTGGTAGGCAACTCTTCGTTGCACGATAGCCACACCGATACCTGGTTTCGCGTCTACTGGCACGAGCAATTGAAACTGGCCGGGACTGTGGTCGGCATCAGTGCAACCAATCAGCCGGATCTCACCTACTGCGAGTTCTCGCAGAAATTCGCTGACGGCTGCTGGCTGAACGTATCCAACAGCAGCCGGCCGGAAGCCTACCCCGAGTTACCCATAAAACAGAGCTTCCAGTTCCCCAAGGTTATGGTTGTCGAGCAACTGCTGCCCTTGCACGCGCAGCTGCGGCAGCGCCTGAAGGGCGATTTGCAGGTAGTTGACTATCAGGCGGAGCAAGGCTTTGCCGAGATCACCGCTTTTCTGCGTGAAGAGTCTGAGGCGCTGTTGGCCAAAGGACTGGTGAGGCCGGCAATTGATGCAGACGGCAAGCGTTCACTCACCCTGTACGGGGCGTATGTGATGACGTGGCGCTCGGTGTGGCCGGGGCGGGCGATTGTGGCGGCGTTGAAGCGGCGAAGTGCTATGCGGGCTACAGCGCGTGGCTAATGGTGGCTGCTTTTCAAAGTGGCTCACCTACAAAGCAATGTTCGCGATGCCAGGCTAGTAGGCTCGCGTCGGGTGAGAACTTGCTTGGGAGTTGTAAGATGGGCACTTGGTGAGCTAAGAAAGTCGCGATCATGTACGGATTTGCTTGCTGCCCATCCAGGCACAGACGTCAACGAACGCTGTTGAGTGCGTCCTTGATCTGTACACCTTAGGGAGTACGATATAGTGTTAAAACGCTTAGCCTATATTATAAGACTACCAATGCGAGCTCGTCTGCGGAGATGAATAACTACCGCATGTCACTAACATAAGACTTCATCGAAGTAGGCAGTCAGAGCCGGCTGCGCAGGGCGCGAGCGAATGTAGTGCCGATACCCAGCGCCTACTCGATCTGTATGCTTGGTGGGTGCAGGTTTTCTGAGTCTAAGAGCAGCTTCTAATGTAAGCCGCAAGCGACGCCAGCGCATCTTCGTCTGCTCTTTTTCCGTCGTGGGATGATAAGTAGCCTTCATATTTGTCAAAGAATTTTTCCACATCTGACTTTATCAGTTTAAAAGTGCTGTCTTTTCCTGTGTTATGCATTGGAAATAGTTTTGCATGTAAATGGTCCACTCCATAGCCTTCTAAGACGAGCCCCGTCCTGGCGACGTTTTCGAGAGCGCTATCTAACAGTAGAGCGACTTGTCTTGATGCTTGTATGAGCTTGACTAAAACATCTTCGGGCACCGCAAACGCATAGCTGGGATAGTGTTTTTTAGGTATCACCACGGTTACCCCTTCGGTGTTGGGGTATATCGAAAGGAACGCTAGGTGGTCCTCGTCCTCCCATACTTTGTGCGCAGGGCTTGTTTTGTGAGCTATGTCGCAAAAAATGCATTTTTTCATTAAGTTTCGCCTTTACTTGTTCTCAAGCATGGGTGCGTAGGGTCTCTGTCCATTCTGGCATAAAAAAATACAATGTAAATGCTTGTGGTTCGCATTAGCAGTTGGTACTGTTTCGTGGTGAGCTGAATTCAGGCGTTCTCACAGGTAATTGTTGATTTCAATTTTCATGGAGAGAAAACATGTCAATCAAGACTATTTCTATTGCTGCGTCATTGTTGATTTCTGCCCATGCTGCGGCGATGTCCGGTAGCGTGCCTTTGGCTGATGTCGATCAAGTTCTGACTGAGGGAGATGTCCAGCTGGAAACCCCTTTCTTTAGTCTCCAGCAGGAAGATGTTGAGGAGGCTCAGGAAGTAGCTTGGTCGAAATGTGCTAATTATTTTCCTAGTCCAATGTGTAATTAAGTGAGTTTTCGGCGGACAGGGACGTCTGTCGAATACGTTGCTGTGCCCTAATGTGGCTGTGTCTGATGAAGAGCATCTTTATTTGAGTGGGCTGTTTTCTGATGTTTCATGCTTTGGGGTTTGGCAATTAATTCGGGTTGTGCGAGTGTTGGCACACCTGTATTTGGTGGGAATAATATGGCTTCACTATTTGAGGATGTCTCATGTGGCGCGGAGCGTATTCAAAACTCCGTTGTTTATGTGGGGGATGTTGCGCTGGGTGTTATTAGGCCTGCTACCGTTGAAGGCATCACCCAAAATCAAAAGTACGTTCTCGGCGGTATTTCAGGTGTTGTCTCCGTTGATAGTGGGGGCGCGCGTGAGGCAAAGTTTGCAGCGTTGTTGAAATCGAACTCCATACTTTTTGGTGGCGAGTCGGAAATCCAAGAAGTGCAGGCGCTTCTGAATGATGAAGTGTCAAGTCGAACCGCATCCTATTTTTGCTGTATTGCTAAGACGTGTGACGAGGTGATAGATGCATTTAAGCGGATTCGATCTGCTAAAGCTTTAATAATTGGTTGCGGAGGAATTGGCTCCCTGACGGCACTGCAACTGGCTGGTTCTGGAGTGCAGAAAATTGTACTGGTTGATCCTGACTCTGTAGAGTTAAGTAACCTGAATAGGCAGTTTATGTGGTCGAGAAAAGATGTCGGCTCATTGAAAGTGGAAGTGCTTAAGCAGTGTATTCTCGCGAGATTTCCGCATGTCGATGTCGAAGTATGCGCTAATCGTGTTGATGACGAGAGTTTGAAGGAGCTTACCGTCGGAGTGGATGTTGCGCTGCTTTCGGCAGACGAACCTCTAGGTGTTGCTGAGGTAGAGCTTGGTAGACTGGCAAGTCGGGATAGTTTTTTAGCCCTATCATGCGGCTACTATCATAATCGCGCAGCAGTCAAAGTTTTGAGCTCTAACTGCGAGCAGCCAAAAGTCGAGACTTTAGAGAAGGTGGAATGGAAGCGGTCCCCCGGCTTTATTGGTCCAAGTTTCGGCCCCATGAATGTTGAGATATCCGGCGTTATAGCGTCCACCGCTATCCATGCATTGGCTTTTCCTGATAGCGATCCCAGCCCCGCAAATGAGAGCGCTAAGACTCTGTCATGGTGCCCCTTTGAGCGGCAATTTTCTCGACTCTAAGGGCAAATCATTTGGTGAGGGGGTAGGCGATACATTGAAGGCTCCGCATGTACAGACCCTCGCCCTACTTTTGGCTTCAGGGGCATCCGTAAAACAAAAAGCCCGCCCCTGAACCCAGGGGCGGGCTTTTTAACATCGGGCAGCGCTTTTGCCGTTAGCTTCTAGCTTGCAGCTTAAGGCTTAAAGCTTGCCGCTCCAGAAGCGAGCCGTCAGGCGAACTTCTGGATATTGGCCATCAGCTCGCGCAGGGCTTCGATGTTGTCTTTCGGGTGGACGGCGCCTTCGAAGCTGCACAGCTGCTCGAAGTTGGCGGCAACGTCTTCCGGGGTGAAGCCTTCGTCCGGGTTGAAGCCGATACCCAGGGAGCGCTCCCAGCGTACCTTGCCCATCCAGCCGCCGCCGACTTCGAACAGGCTGCCGGTTTCCTTGCACTCTTCGGAGCACAGGTAGGCAACCAGCGGGCTGACCAGCTCAGGCTTCAGTTTGTCGAACGCGCCTTCCGGAAACAGACCTTCGGTCATGCGCGTGCCGCCAGTCGGGGCAATGGCGTTGACGAAGATGTTGTTCTTGCGGCCTTCGATAGCCAGGGTACGGGTGAAGCCGTACAGGCCCAGCTTGGCCATGCCGTAGTTGGCCTGACCGAAGTTGCCGTAGATGCCGGAGGTGGATGAGGTGAAGATCACACGACCGAAGTTGTTGTTCTTCATGTGCTCCCAGGCGGCCTTGGTGGTTTTGTAGGCGCCTTCGACGTGGACTTTGTAGATCAGGTCCCAGTCGGCATCGGTCATCTTGGCGAAGCTCTTGTCGCGCAGGATGCCGGCGTTGTTGACGACCACGTCGATGCGACCGAAGTTGTCCATCGCGCACTCGACAATGCGGTCACCGTTGATGACGTTGTCGGGGTTGGCGATGGCGGTGCCGCCAGCGGCCTTGATTTCTTCGACAACCTTGAGCGCGGCTTCGCTGTTAGCGCCTTCGCCGTTGGTGCTGCCACCCAGATCGTTGACTACGACTTTGGCGCCGTGCTTGGCGAACAGCAGGGCGTGGGCGCGGCCAATGCCGCCGCCGGCACCGGTTACGATGACGACTTTGTCGTCAAAACGGATATCGCTCATGGGTTGTCCCCTTGTTTGTGTGCGGATGAAAAAAGGCAGCCAGTGTCGAACAACTGTTTGAACATGGCAAGGGGTGGGGCGCCGGTGAATACTGACCCATAAATGATGCAGACGCCTGTGTTGGCGGTTTTATCGGGGGGCGACTGGCCCGAGGCGATGTTGACCGCGCAGTGGGCGCGTTCGCTGGTGACGCAGCCTGGGCCTGCTGCGTGGACAGGGCTTCGCTGTGTCCGCCCTGGGGGGGGGCGGTGTTCAGTCCTTGTAGTCGGCCTTGTCCAGGCCGTGGCGTTTCATCTTGTCGTACAGGGTTTTACGTGCCAGGCCCAGCTGCATCATGACCTGTTTGATGCTGCCATTGCAGGCGTTCAGGGCGTTGGCGATCAGGCTGCGTTCGTAGGTGTCGACCATTTCTGCCAGCGTCTGCTGGCTTCCGGCCGCCGGTAATTGTGGGCTGTCCGGGTCATTGAGTGCGGCGGCGCCCATCAGCACGTAGCGCTCGGCCAGGTTACGCAGCTCGCGCACGTTGCCGGGCCAGTCATGCTGCATCAGGGCGGCGGCCTGGCTGGCGTCCAAGGGGATGATCTCGCGGTCGTAACGCGAGGCGGCGATCAGCGCAAAGTGGTGAAACAGCAACGGGACGTCCTGCCGGCGCTCGCGCAGCGGCGGAATATTGATGCGCAAGACATTCAGTCGATAGAACAGGTCGGCGCGAAAGTCACCCGCATCGCTCAGCGCCTTGAGGTCGGATTTGCTGGCGGCGATCACGCGCACGTCCACCGGGATGGACTGGTTGCTGCCCAGGCGTTCGATCTTGCGTTCCTCCAGCACCCGCAACAGCCGCACCTGCAGGTTTAGCGGCATGCTTTCCAGTTCATCGAGAAACAGGGTGCCTTTGTGGGCGTGTTCAAACTTGCCGATGCGGCGCTTGTCTGCCCCGGTGAAAGCACCGGCCTCGTGGCCAAACAGCTCGCTTTCGATCAGGTTCTCTGGCACCGCGCCGCAGTTGATGGCCACAAAGTTGTGTTCGCTGCGCGGGCTGTTTTCGTGAATGTAGCGGGCGATGGCATCCTTGCCGGCGCCGGTTTCGCCGTACAGCAGAATATCGGCGGCGGTGCCGAGCAGCGGGTCGAGCAGTGCGAGCAGCGCCTGCATGCTGCTGGAGCTGCCCAGTAGGCGCGGGCCGGGACGCGCCAGCACGCGCAGCTGGGCCTTGAGCCGTCGGTTCTCCAGGGCCAGCGCCCGTTTGTCCATGGCGCGCTTGAGAATCTCGATCAGGCCGTCGTGGTGAAAGGGCTTTTCAATAAAGTCGTAGGCACCCTGGCGCATGGCGGCCACGGCGGTGCTGATGTCGCCCTGGCCGGTGAGGATGATCAGCGGAATACTATCGTCGCAGGCTTGCACGGCCTGTAGCACGGCCAAGCCGTCCATGCCGGGCATGTGGTAATCACACAGGATGATGCCGGGGAAGTCGGGGGTAAGCTCGGCCAGGGCGCTGGGGCCGTCGGCAAAGGCGCGCACCGGCAGGTCTTCCAGCGCCAGGGTTTGGGTGATGGCCTGGCGAATAGTGGCCTCGTCGTCGATAAAGAAAATCACCGGCTCACTCATGACCGCTCCGCGGGTTGCGCTGCGCTGCGTGGTGGCTGAAAGCGCAGGATAAAGTCGGCGCCGCGAGTGTCGCGACGGTTCTGGCCGGTCAGTCTGCCGCCGAGGGCATCCATGATCTGCCGCGAAATCGACAGCCCCAGGCCAAGGCCCTGCTTCATCGATTTAGTGGTGTAGAAGGGCTCGAACAGCTGCTCGCTGTCTGCCGGCAGGCCGGGGCCATTATCACGTACATGGCAGGTAATCTGCCCGTCGTCCTGCTGGATTTCCAGGCTTATCTGGCCGTCGGGCATGGCCTCGACCGCGTGTACGGCGTTGGCAATCAGATTGACCAATACTTGCTCGATGCGGATCAGTTCACCGTGCACCGTGACGGGCTGCACTGGTCGCTGCCAATCAATCTGGATGCCGCGACTGCTGTCCTGGGCGCGGATAATCTTGAGGGCGGCGTCGATGGGTTGGCGCAGATCAACTTGGGAGGGCAGACCGGCAGACTTGCGGGCGAAGACTTTGAACTGCCGGGTCAGCTCGGCCATGGTGTCGCACAGGTTGGCTATCTCGCCCAGATTGGCCGCGACGGTCTCCTGCTCGCCGCGCTGCAGAAAGCGCTGGCTATTGCGGGCGTAGGCCTGAATAGCGGTCAGCGGTTGGTTCAGTTCGTGGTTCAGGCCGGCAGACATTTGTCCGAGCACGGCCAGTTTGGCGGCCTGAATCAACTCCTGCTGGGCGGCCTTTAGCTCGGCCTCGGCGCGTTCGCGCTCGCTGATCTCGGCCAATAATTGCTGATTGGACGCTTCCAGGTCGGCGGTGCGCTCGGCCACGCGCTGTTCCAGCACGGTGCTGCGCTCGGCCAATTCCGCTTCTCGGCGGTGGCGCTCGCGCAGGTATAGCCAGGTCAGTAGCAGGCCGGCGAACAGCAGGCAACTGACCAGCAGAAACAGGATGCGGGTCCAGAATACCGGGCGGGTATCGCTCAGCACGCGCAGGGTCCAGTCTTCGGCGGGTAGGGGCAGGCTGACGCTGAGGTAACTGTGTTGCTCCTGTTGCTCGACGATCATCAGGTACTCGGCGTCGATGCCCCAGGGTGTTGGTAGGGCGTTGGTAAGCAGCGGCGTGATGGCCTGGCGGTCGTAGCGCTGCTCCTCAACCAGTTGGCGCTGCAGCCAGCTGTCCATGGGCTTGATACTGCGGTAGCGCCAGTCGGGGCGGCTGGCAAGAAAGCTGACGCCCTGGGCGTCGGTAATCAGCATCTCGCTGCCACGTGCCGCGTCGGGCCGCTGCCACTGCTGCTCCAGTGTCGTGACTTGCACCTTCATGGTGATCACGCCGATGGGCTGGTCGCTGCCATCATCGGGCATCACCGCCTGGGCAAAGTACAGTCCGCGCACCTGTGAGGTGATGCCGAGGGCGAAGTAGAAGGCCGGGGCACGCGGGTTGGCCATGGCGCGGCGAAAGTAAGGGCGAAAGGCGAAGTTGCGGCCGATGAAGTTGGCGCTCTGCTGATAGTTGCTGGCGGCGATGGTGTGGCCACTGGCGTCCATCAGGTAGACATCAGAGCTGGCAACGATGGTCGCCATGGTCTGCATGATGCTGTTGGCAGCATCGATAAGGTGCGGCTGCTCCGGGCTGTTCAGCGCCTGGCGTAGCTGCGGGTGCTGCGCGGCCAGCGCCACAATAGGTTCGTAGCGTTTGATCTCGTTGCTGATCAGCTGGCTGTAGCGGAAGGCTTCATCGCGCCCGTGCTGTTCCAGCTGGCGATAGCCAACCTGGCCGCCAAGCTGCCATGCCAGCAGGGCGATCAGGCTGAAACACAGGGCGATGGGCAGGTTCTTTTTCATGATGTGATGCGTGTGTGCTTACCCGCGAGCGTAGCCGTCGGCAAGCAAGCGGACAACCCGTTGGCTGCGGGTTGTCCGGGTTTTTGCTTCAGGCTACCGAGACCCGTTGGCGGCCGCCGAGCTTCTTCTGCAGGCCGGCCGCCAGCACGGCGGTGGCGATGCCCACCAGGTCGGTCAGCCCGCCCCCCTCGATCATCAGGAAGGCGGCGATGATCAGCAGGCCGCGTACCAGCCAGTTGGTGCGCAGGTTCATGAACCAGCCTTGCACGCCGGCCGACAGCAGGTAGACGCCCGCGCTGGCGGTGATCAGCGCCTGGATAATGGCCGGGATGCTGTCGTTCATCAGCAGCGCGCCGTTGTAGAAGAACATGAACGGCACGATAAACGCAGCCAGACCGATCTTGAACGAGGCAACCGAGGTCTGCATCGGGTTAGCCCCCGAGATACCGGCCGCCGCGAACGAAGCCAGTGCGACCGGCGGGGTGATAGCCGAGACCACTGCAAAGTAGAACACGAAGAAGTGCGCAGTCAGCGGATCGATGCCGAGCTGAATCAGTCCGGGGGCCACGACCGAGGCGGCGACAGCGTAGGCGGCGGTGGTCGGCATGCCCATGCCCAGAACGATCGAGATCAGCATGGCGAACACCAGTGCCAGCAGTTGGCTGGCGTCTGCCAGACCCAGCAGCATGGAGGAGAAGCGCGCGCCGACACCGGTCAGCGCAATCACGCCCACGATCACACCGGCACAGGCACAGACCACGATGATCTGGATCGACATGATGCCGGCCAGCTCCAGCGCCTTGAGCATGCCGCGCAGGCCCATCTTGTTGGGCGACAGCCAGCTGACGACAGCGGCGGCAACGGTAGCCAGGGTGCCGGCACGGATCACCGAGTAACCGAGGAACAGCGCCACCACCAGGATCAGAATCGGCACAAACAGATACACCTGACGCAGCAGCGCCTTGAGCTGCGGCAGCTCCTCCTTGCGCATGCCGCGCATGCCGGTCTTGGCGGCTTCCAGGTCAACCATGAAGTACACCGAGGCGAAGTACAGAATCGCCGGGATAACCGCCGCAATGGCGATCTCGGTATAGGGGATGCCGGTGATCTCGGCCATGATGAAGGCGCCTGCGCCCATGATCGGCGGCATGATCTGGCCACCGGTGGAGGCAGCCGCTTCAACCGCGCCGGCGGTCTTTTTGCTGTAGCCGACTTTCTTCATCAGCGGGATGGTCAGCGAGCCGGTGGACACCACGTTGCCGGCGCTGGTGCCGTTGATCATGCCCATCAGGCCGGAGGCAAAAATGGACACTTTGGCCGGGCCGCCGCGTGAACGACCGGCGCAGGCAAAGGCGAAGTTGACGAAGTAGTCACCCACCTTCGACGCCTGCAGGAAGGCAGCGAAGATGATGAACAGAATGATGTAGGTCGACGATACAGCGGTGGTCGGGCCCAGGACGCCGATATCGGTGTAGACCTGACTGAAGAAGCGCTGAATGCTCAGGCCCGGATAGCCCAGAAAGCTCGGCAGGTGCGGGCCGGCGAATACGTAGGCGACGAACAGCAGGGCAATCACCACCAGCGCCAGACCCGCGACGCGGCGGGTCATTTCCATGATCAGCGCGGTGCCGGCAACAGCAGCGAAGCTCATGCCGATCGGCGCAAACGGGGTGCCGGTGCTCATGCGCAGCGGAGAGTTGAAGATCACCAGGAAGTAACCGGCGCTGGCCAGCGAGCAGACAATCAGCACTAGATCGGGCAGGTTAAAACCGCTGCGCTGTTGGCGTTGCAGCCAGCTCAACACGATACCCACGCCGGTGGCGGCCAGCAGCGGCCAGCCGTAGTGCAGGGTTTCGATCTCGACTGGCACGCGCATGGCGCCGCCTTTGAGCAGCAGGTACATCGAGACGGTCTGCCACAGGGCGTAGCCCGCCGGCAGCAGGGCGGTGATGGCCGCGACGTTGACCCAGCGCTGTGAGCGGGTCGGCGCGTCGGCAAAGCCACGACCGGAAAACAGCAGGTAGCCCAGAATCAGCGCGCCACAGACGTGCACGATGCGGTAGCTCCAGGTCTCCATGGGGGACACATTCAGCACGTAAAGGTGAAATGCCGAGTAGAGGATGGCCAGCACGGCCATGCCGTGCATGCGCCAGCCCTGATACAGGCGGCGGTTGCCTTCAACGGGTTCGTCGTCCACGCCTTCTACCATGACCGGAGCGGTGGGCGCGAGGGTGGCGTGCGGATCATCCGCAGGGGAGTGAGTTAGCTGAGTCATGGTGCACCTGCAAGGGAGCGGGCCGCCCAGCATGGGCCGGGCGGCGGTGGACAGGGAGATAGAGGGTTACTTGACCAGTGCCGGGTCCAGCTCGTAGCCGTTTTCAGCAAACCAGCGCGCCGCACCCGGGTGCCACGGAATGAAGGTGTTCTTGTCGCGGTTTTCCGGAATGCTGGTTACCGCCGACTGGTGGATGGACACCATGCGCGGGTTGTTTTCCATGGTCAGACGGGTGACTTCATAGATGAAGCTCTCCGGCAGGTCGCAGTTGGCCACGGCGAAGTTCCACATGGCCACGGCGCGCACATCTTCCTTGGCTGAGCCGTAGGTGCCGGCCGGGATGGTGAATTCGGAGACCGGGAAGTTGGCGACCAGCTTGTCGGCTTCCTCCTGGGTGAAGGAGATCACGTTGACCGCAGTCTGCACTTCCAGCTGGCTGATGGTCGGCACCGGGATGCCGGCGGCAAAGCCGATCATGTCCAGCAGGCCGTCCTGCATCTGGCCGCCGAGGTCTGCCCAACTGCCGTTACGCGGCTCGAACTGGACGCCCAGGGTTTCCATCATGCGTGGGAAGTAGCTGTCGGAGGTGGAACCGGATGGGCCAAAGCCGATGCGCGTGCCTGCCGGAATCTCGCTGATGCTTTGCACACCGGAGCTGCCCAGGGCGGCCATGGAGAAGGGCGTTTCGAACATCGGGAACATGGCGCAGGTGTTGTCCAGCGGCATGCCCGGGGCCAGTGGGCTCTTGCCTCCGATGGCGTCACGGGCCGGGCCCATGGTGGTAAAACCGAAAGCCAGGTCACCGGTGTGGACCAGCGCCATGTTTTGCACCGGGCCGCCAGTCACCTCTGCGCCACCGGAAACACCGGTTTGCTCGGCGATAAAGTTGGCCCAGCCAGACCCGTAGGCGAAGTAGGTGCCGCCCTGGCTGGCAGTGCCGACGGTAAAGCTGGAGGGCCAGCCGTCGCGATCCTGGGCGAAAGCCAGGGAGCTGGAGAGCAGGGTGGTGGCAGACAGGCTGGCAATCGCCAGGGAGCGCAATGTGTTCATCGGGTTACTCCGGTTCTTGTGTTTGTAGTTGGCCGCCGTTGGGCGGCGGGCGGGATGTACACAAGGCCTAGAGCAAGCGCTGTGCCAGACTGAAAAGGCACTGATTTATAAGGGTTTTGTGTTGTTGCGTGGTGGTGGATGGGTGGTTTTTCACCCGTCGATGGAAGGCAAATGGGTGGAGAATGACCCATTGCCTGTGAAAGGAAATGGCCGCCGCCGGATTGCCCGGCGGCGGCAGGTGCAGCAGGGTCAGACGGTCAGATAGCGCTGGATCAGATCGTCATTCAGATCATCCATCGGGCCGTTGGCGACCATGCGCCCGCGTTCCATGATGAAAAAGCTTTCCGCGGCCCGGCGGGCGAACGGCAGCTTCTGCTCGACCAGCAGCACGGTCAGCCCCAGCTCGGTGTTGAGCTTGCGGATGACGTCGCTGATGTCGCGCACGATGTTGGGCTGAATGCCCTCGGTCGGCTCATCAAGAATCAGCAGCTTGGGGTCGAGCACCAGCGCCCGGCCAATCGCCAGTTGCTGCTGTTGGCCACCGGACAGGTCGCCGCCGCGGCGGTGTTTCATTTCCTTGAGCACCGGGAACAGCTCGTAAATGTGCGCGGGAATCTGCCGGGCGCGGTCGGGGCGGGCGCCGAGGGAGATTTTCAGGTTTTCTTCCACCGTCAGCAGCGGAAAGATCTCGCGGCCCTGCGGCACGTAGCCGATCCCGGAGCGGGCGCGGTTTTCGGTCGATAGCTTGGTGATGTCGCGGCCCATTAGGCTGATCTGCCCGCTTTTTACCGGCAGCAGGCCGGTGATGCATTTGAGCAGGGTGGTCTTGCCCACGCCGTTGCGGCCGAGCAGGCAGCTGCAGCTGCCTTCTTTCAGCTCCAGGTCGAGATCCCAGAGGATGTGGCTCTGGCTGTAGAACTGGTTGATACCTTGAATGCTGAGCATGGTCATTCCCCCAAATAGACTTCGACCACACGCGGGTCATTCTGCACCTGATCCATGCTGCCTTCGGCCAGCACCGAGCCCTGGTGCAGTACGGTGACCTTGCGGGCGATGGAACGCACAAACGCCATGTCGTGCTCGACCACGATGACCGAGTGACGGCCGGCCAGCGAGGTCAGTAGCTCGGCGGTGTGTTCCACCTCTTCACCCGTCATGCCGGCCACCGGCTCGTCGACCAGCAGCACGCGCGGGTTCTGCATCAGCAACATGCCGATCTCCAGCCACTGCTTCTGGCCGTGCGACAGGGCACCGGCCTCCATGCGGAATTGCTCTTTCAGGCCGATCAGCTTGAGCACCTCGTCGATGCGGTCGAGCTGTTCGCCGGTCAGGTTCTTGTTCAGCGTGTACCAGACGTGTTTGTTGGAGGCGGTGGCCAGTTCCAGGTTCTCGAACACCGAGAGTGCTTCGAAGATGGTCGGTTTCTGAAACTTGCGACCGATGCCGCCGCGGGCAATCTCGTGCTCGGACAGCTTGAGCAGGTTCATGCGTTGGCCGAACCAGACGCTGCCGGTGTCCGGGCGGGTCTTGCCGGTGATCACGTCCATCATGGTGGTCTTGCCGGCGCCGTTGGGGCCGATGATGCAGCGCAGCTCGCCGTCATCGATGTACAGGTTCAGGTTGTTCAGTGCCTTGAAGCCGTCAAAGCTGACACTGACGTCTTCCACGTAGAGGATCGGGCCGTGGCTGGTGTCGACCTTCGCGGAGAAGTCCGGCGCGGGCTGGACGAAATCGAAGACCTGATCGCGGCGCCAGGTTTCGCGCAGTTGTTCAAGCGGGTTCATTGTTTGTCTCCCTTGCGGCTGAAGCGGTCGAACAGGCCCACGATGCCTTTGGGCAGCAGCAGGGTTACCAGTACGAACAGACCGCCGAGGATGAACAGCCAGGTTTCCGGTGAGAAGGTGGTGAAGAAGGTCTTGGCGTAGTTGACGCTGAACGCGCCGACAATGGCGCCGAACAGGGTGCCACGGCCGCCGGTTGCGACCCAGACCACCATTTCGATGGAGTTGAGCGGGGAGAACTCGCCCGGGTTGATGATGCCGACCTGCGGCACATAAAGCGCGCCGGCTACCGCCGCCAGCATCGCGGAGAACACGAACAGCCAGAGCTTGTAGCTTTCGACCTGATAACCGCTGAAGCGGGTGCGGCTTTCGGCATCACGGATGGCGATGATCACCCGGCCCATGCGCGAGGTAACGATGTAGCGGCAGGCCATGTAACCGACGATCAAGGCCAAGGCCGAGGCCACAAACAGCCCGACGCGGGTGGTCTTGGCTGCCAGATCAAAGCCGAGGATTTCCTTGAAGTCGTTCAGGCCGTTGTTGCCGCCAAAGCCCATCTCGTTGCGGAAGAAGGCGAGCATCAGCGCGTAGGTCAGCGCCTGGGTGATGATGGCGAAGTAGACGCCGGTCACCCGCGAGCGAAACGCCAGCCAGCCGAACACCATGGCCAGCAGGCCCGGCACCAGCAGCACCATCAGCATGGCGAACCAGAACATGTCGAAACCCTGCCAGTACCAGGGCAGCTTGTCCCAGTTGAGCACCACCATGAAGTCCATCAGCTCGGGGTGGCCGTAGACACCGCGATCGCCAATCTGGCGCATCAGGTACATGCCCATGGCGTAACCGCCCAGGCTGAAGAAGGCGCCGTGGCCGAGCGACAGGATGCCGGCGTAGCCCCAGATCAGGTCGACAGACAGCGCCAGCAGGGCAAAGCAGAGAAATTTTCCGAGCAGCGCCACGGTGTAGTTGGAAATGTACAGCGGTGAGTCAGACGGCACCGCCAAATTGAGAAACGGCACGATGATGGCGGTGAGCAGCACCAGGCCCAGCACCAGCATTCCGCCTCGATCACTGAGTAACAGTCGTTGGGTAAGCATACTTCCCTCGTTTAATTCGGTTGGAAACGGATTGGCAGCAGCGATCAGTCAGCCGCTGCCCGTCCTTTCTGCGGGAAGAGTCCCTTGGGTTTCTTCTGGATAAACAGGATCAGCATGATCAGCACCAGCACCTTGGCGAGCATGGCGCCGGCCCAGGGCTCGAGGAAGTTGTTGATCAGGCCCAGGCTCATGGCGCTGACCAGCGTGCCCCAGAGGTTACCCACGCCGCCGAACACCACCACCATGAACGAATCGATGATGTAGGCCTGGCCGAGGTTGGGGCCGACGTTGGTGATCTGTGACAGCGCAACGCCTGCGACCCCGGCGATACCCGAACCCAGACCAAAGGTCAGGGCGTCGATCCAGTTGGAACGCACGCCCACGGCGCGGGCCATGGCGCGGTTCTGCGAGACGGCGCGGACCTTGAGGCCGAGGCTGGTGCGTTTCATCACCAGCATCAGCGCGAAGAACACCGCCAGCCCGAACAGCAGGATGTACAGACGGGTATAGGTGATCGACAGCACCGGGTTGATGCTCAGGGTGCCGCTGATCCACTCCGGTGAGGTAACCGAGCGGTTGAGCGGGCTGAACAGGGTGCGTACCGCCTGCTGCAGCACCAGACTCAGGCCGAAGGTGGCCAGCAGGGTTTCCAGCGGGCGGCCATAGAGGAAGCGAATCACCCCGCGCTCGATGGCGATGCCGACCAATGCGGTGATCAGGAAGGCGGCCGGAATGGCAATCAGCAGGCTCCATTCGATCAGGTTGGGGAACAGCACCTGAATGCCCCAGGTGGTGTAAGCGCCGATCATGATCAGCTCGCCGTGGGCCATGTTGATCACGCCCATCACGCCGAAGGTGATGGCCAGGCCGATGGCCGCCAGCAGCAGGATCGAGCCCAGACTGAGGCCGAAAAACACATTTTCGATAAAGCGGTAAAAGCTGATGCGGCCCTGAATGGAGTCGATGGCCTTGGCGGCGGCGGCGCGCAATTCAGCGTCTTCGTCGTTTTCAGCGACGCTGCGCAGGGCGTTACGCGCTTCCTGCTCCAGCGAGCCGCTGAGCGTGTCGATAGCCGCCAGGCGCGCGTCACGCTCACCGTCTTGCAGGGCAAAGAGGGCGAGGGCGGCGTCGATGGCGTCGTTGACCCGGCCAGACTCCTCAGTGGGCTGGTGCTGGCTCAGCAGGGCGGCGGTCTCGGCGTCTACGCCGTCGCGGATAAAACGCTGCACGGCGGCGTAGCGCTTGTCGCTGTCGGGGTGGCTGAGGTTGAGCTGGGCTACCATGCCGCGCAGCTGGGTGCGCAGGCTGTTGTTGACCGGAATGCGGCGCAGGCCGCTGGTGCCGGTCAGGTCAATGCCATTCAGCGCGTCGGTCAGGGTCTCGCCGCTGCGAATGGCAACAACCGGGGGCTTGTCCTTGGTGGCCAGCAGGTCGCCGGCGATCAGGGCGGTGAGAATGTCAGCCAGGCGTTCATCCTGCTGGCTGGCGAGTTGTTCAACCGTGGTGGCGCGCTGGCGCAGGTTGCCGCTGGGCAACTGGCGTACCAGCTCATCAAAGGAGGGCTGTGCGGGCGCGGCCTCAGGGGTTTGCTGGGCGCTGACGTGCAGGGGCAGACTGCACAGACACAGCAGCAGCACGCGACTAAGCCATTGCTGCACGGCATGCCGGGGTGTCAAACGGCAGGTCGGGATCATGGTCATGTCCTGATTGGATAGCGGGTGGAACAGCTCAACGGAGCGCCGTGGCGCCCCGCGGACAGTGGCGGGCAGTTGTCTGCCCGCCGGGTGGGCTGCTTATTCGGCGGTGGTGCCGACGCAGCTCTTGGTTTCGGTGTTGTAGTTGCCGCAGCTGACCGGTGCGGTCCAGTCGGAGAGCAGGTCCTTGCTGCCTTCCAGGTAGTCGGACCAGGCGTCGCCCGGCACCAGCTCTTCAGTGCTGGAAACCGTCAGGAATTGGCCGTCGTCCTGGATTTCACCGATCAGAACCGGCTTGGTGATGTGGTGGTTCGGCAGCATTTTGCTGGTGCCGCCGGTCAGGTTGGGTACTTCAACGCCAACCATGGCATCGATGACCTTGTCGGTATCGGTGGTGCCAGCGGCTTCAACCGCTTTGATCCACATGTTGAAGCCGATGTAGTGCGCTTCCATCGGGTCATTGGTGACGCGCTTGGTGTCGCCAATGTAGTTGTGCCAGGCCTGGATGAAGGCTTCGTTTTCCGGCGTCTCTTCGTTCATGAAGTAGTTCCAGGCGGCCATGTGGCCGACCAGCGGGCCGGTGTCGATACCGGACAGCTCTTCTTCACCCACGGAGAAGGCAACCACCGGGATGTCCTCAGCGGAAACGCCCTGGTTACCTAGTTCGCGGTAGAAAGGCACGTTGGCGTCACCGTTGATGGTGGAGACCACGGCGGTCTTCTTGCCGGCGCTGCCAAAGCGCTTGATCTCGGCCACGATGTTCTGCCAGTCAGCATGGCCGAACGGGGTGTAGTTGATCATGATGTCGTCTTCCGCCACGCCGTTGGCCTTCAGGTAGGCTTCCAGAATACGGTTGGTGGTGCGCGGGTAGACGTAGTCGGTGCCGGCCAGTACCCAACGCTCGATGCCTAGTTCGTCTTTCAGGTAGTCCACTGCCGGAATGGCTTGCTGGTTTGGCGCGGCGCCGGTGTAGAACACGTTGCGCGAGGACTCTTCACCTTCGTACTGCACCGGGTAGAACAGGATGCCGTTCAGCTCTTCAACCACCGGCAGTACGGATTTGCGCGAAACGGAGGTCCAGCAGCCGAAGATGGCGTCAACACCGTGCTGCTCCAGCAGCTCCCGGGTGCGCTCGGCGAACAGCGGCCAGTTGGACGCCGGGTCAACTACAACGGGTTCGAGCTGCTTGCCGAGCAGGCCGCCCTTTTTGTTCTGCTCTTCGATCAGCATCAGCATGGTGTCTTTGAGCGTGGTTTCCGAGATGGCCATGGTGCCGGACAGCGAGTGCAGCACGCCGACCTTGATGGTCTCCTCGGCCTGGGCGCTCATTGCCCCAAGCGCCATGCCACAGGCAACGCCCAGCGCGCCGACCTGTTTGACGATCTTCTTCAGAGTCATGTTCCTTTCCTTCTCTGTTGTTGTCTGGAGTGCCGGCAGGTGTTTCGCCGCCTGCAGAGCAGAGAGCAGGGAACGTGCCAATGTTTGACAATGCGTGACAATGTCAGCTGCAGAGCGCGTTTCAGCAGGGTTGGCAGTGGTTGTGGCGAGAGCCGGAGGCGGGGCTTCCCTGAAATGGTGCGCACTTTTTTGGTGCCACGCCCTGACGTGGTGCGAGGTCGTCAGCTGGGCGTTTGATTGTCATTTGGATATGATGCGCATTCTTATTTGCAAGGAGGGCGCAGCATGCCGGCGCCGTTGGGACACATTCTGATTGTTGAGGACGACCGGCAGCTGAGCGGTCAGCTGGGCCAGTTGCTGGAGCACACCGGGTATGCGGTGCAGTGCTGCGGTGACGGCACTGCGGGGCTGGAGCTGGCGCTGCGCGAACAGCACGACCTGTTGCTGCTGGACGTCAAGTTGCCAGGGCTGAACGGCTTTAGTCTGCTTAAGCGCCTGCGTCAGCACAGCCGCATGCCGGTCATCATGGTCACTGCTTCCAACGCGGAAGAAGAACGCATTCGCGGGTTGCGCCACGGCGCAGATGACTATCTGGCCAAGCCCTACAGCCTGGAAGAATTGCAGCTGCGCATCGATGCGGTGCTGCGTCGTGTGCGCCCGGTTGGTGCGCGGCAGGCCGAACCGGAGCAACTGACGGTTGGTTCGCTGCGTCTGGATCGTGCGCAGCAATGGGCCGAGGCCGGCGGTGTACGTCTAGACCTGACACCGCTGCAGTTTCGCCTGCTCTGGCAACTGGTCGCTCAGCGCGGCGAGGTGCTCTCCAAGCCGTACCTTTACCGTGTGGTGCTGGATCGCGAGTTCAGTCGTTACGACCGCAGCCTGGACATGCACATCAGCCGTATCCGGCGGCGCCTGATTGATGCCGGCTTGGGGGATGTGCTGCAGACCCAGCATGGCAGGGGGTATCTGTTCGCATGAATCGGCGCTTGTGGTGGAAGCTATGTCTGACGTTGGTGGTGGGCATGCTGGTGCTGTTCTGGTCTATTTCCCAACTGGCCCTGCAGACGGAAGAAGCGATGAGCTTCATAGATGAGGGGCATCAAAAAACCTTGCGCAATTATGCGGCGCAGGCTGAGGCGCTGCACAACGCCGGGGATGAACAGGCGCTGGCGCGCTGGCTGGAGACCTTGCAGCAGCAGGAGAACACCTGGGCCGGCGTGGTGCGCACGCAGCTGACGCCGCTGGGCGGCACGGTCGTGCCCGCAGGTTATGATGACGGCATTGCGCTCGGGCGTGATCTGTCATGGAAGATCCACCTCTACTTTGCCGAAAACCCGGTGATGGATGTGCCCTTTGCTGATGGGCATACGCGCTTTCTCATCAAGTTGCCGCAGCGCATGCGTCCCGGCAACTACTGGACCCACTCGCGTGTGCTGCTGCAGGTGGTGCTGCCCTTTACCGTACTGTTGGTCATTTGCCTGTTGCTCTATCGCCATCTGATGCACCCACTGCGCAGGCTGGAGCTGGCGACCCGGCGTTTTCGCGATGGTGACTACAGCGCCCGCGTGGGTGATGAGCTGCGCGGTCGCAAGGACGAGCTGGCCGGCTTGGCCAGGGTCTTTGATGCGATGGCCGAGCGTACCGAGGAGTTGATCCTGCATCAGCGTCAACGGCTGGCGGATATGTCCCACGAGCTGCGCACGCCGCTCACGCGGATCGAAATGGCCGTCAGCCTGGCGCGCCAGCAGGGTGGCAGTGCGGTCCTGCTGGAGCGCATTCACGGGGAGTGTAACGGCATGCGCCAGCTGGTCGAGGATGCCTTGACCCTGAGCTGGATCGAGCAGGAAGCGCCGGTGCTGCGTGACGAGTCGCTGGACCTGACCGAGCTGCTGGACAGTCTGATTGACGACGCCCGTTTCGAATTCGCCGACCGCCGGTTGGAGGTGTCGCTGCCGCCAGTCGCCCCTTTGGCACGAAGTAGCCATCGAGCATTGGGCCAGGCTATCGAGAATGTACTGCGCAATGCGCTGGACCACACACCTGCAGGGGGTGTGGTCCAGTTGGCGTTGCATGAGGCACCAGACAGCTGGCTGCTGACTATCACCGACCAGGGCAAGGGCGTAGCGGGTGAGCTGCTGGAAGAGATCTTTCAGCCGTTCTTCCGTGCCCCGCAAGCCGCGTCAGGGACGGCCGAACGCGCAGGTTTCGGGCTGGGGCTGGCGCTGGCACGGCGACAGATCATGGCCACCGGTGGCAGCATCGCAGCCCGTGCGGCGGACACTGGCGGCCTGTGCATGGCTATCCGCTTGGCCAAGCGCTGAAAGGTAACAAATGTAAAAGCGGTTTGATTTATCTCTCTGCTAAACAAGAATGTTGCGCAAATAAGAATACATGCCAACAACTATGCAGAGGATGCAGTATGCACCGTTACTCCACAGCAGGTCGCGTCGGCCTGCCATTCCGTCTTTGTTCTCTAGCGCTCGCACTGGCTGCAGCCAGTGCCCAGGCCGATGAGCCTGCCGAACTGCCAACCCTGGATGTGACCGGCCAGCACATCCAGCAGGCTGAGATTACCAGCGAAACCCTGGAGCACTTCCAGGCCACTGACCTGGAAGACGTTTTTGCCTCCGAGCCAGAGGTTAGTGTCGGCGGCGGCCACAGCGTGGCGCAGAAGCTCTATCTGCGCGGCCTTGAAGACACCATGGTGAACATCAGCATCGATGGTGCCCAGCAGGTCGGCCAGACCTTTCACCACACCGGACGGATCAATGTCGAGCCTGAGCTGCTGAAGGCGGTCGACGTCAAGGCCGGTACGCCTGACGCCTTGGCAGGCCCAGGTGCGCTGGGTGGTGCCATCCGCTTTGAGACCAAAGACCCGGAAGACCTGCTGCGTCCGGGCGAGTCCGCTGGCGCCTTGCTCAAGACCACCTACTTCAGTAACGCCGAAGGCTTCAAGGGCAACGGTACCCTGTTTGGCCGGCTCAACGATGCCTGGTCCGGCATGCTGATGGCCACCTACCAGGATCTGGATGACTACGAGGACGGCAACGGCGACACCGTACCCGCCACCGGTGCGCGGCAGTCACTTGGCTTTGGCAAGGTGGTGGGGCATCTGACCGAGGCTCAGACCGTGCGCCTGAGCTATGAACGGCGCGAGGATACCGGGCTGCGCAACCAGCGCCCGCAGTGGGTCGCCAGCAACTGGAACCCCAGCTATCCGTTGGAAAATGTGCGTGAAACCTGGAATGTCGGCTATGAACTGGCCCCCAGCGACAACCCGCTGCTGCACCTGGAGGTGTCGGCCTACCACACCGAGAATCAGTTGGAGCAGAACGTCATCGGTCGTTGGGGCATTTATGGTGCGCAAACCCAGTCCTGGGGTGGTGATGTGCGTAACACCAGCCGTTTGGGCGGCCATGAACTGACCTACGGCGTTGATTACCGTCGCGACAGCCTGATTGCCGGTCCGGGCAGCAATCCGGATGCAAGCGAGCAGAAGGGCAAGGTTTACGGTGTCTTCGTGCAGGATTACTGGAGTCTGGGCGAACGTTGGCTGCTGGGCCTGGGCGGGCGCTATGACCGTTACCAGCTCGACGGCAACCTGGGCGAGCGCTTCCGCGAAAGCGGCTTCAGCCCCAATACCAGCTTGCGCTTCCAGGCCACCGACAACCTGGGCCTGTGGGTTTCTCACGCACGAGCGTTCCGCGGGCCGCAGATTCGTGACGGCTTCAAGGTCGACTTCGCGCCGCTGGACCCGAACCTCAAGCCCGAGAAGGCGCGCAGCAACGAGATTGGCTTCGACTACATCAATGGTGGCTGGTTGCTGTCCGGTAAGTACTATCGCTCGAAGATTCAGGACGCCATCGGCGATCCGGAGCCGCGTCCACGCATCTATGAAAACGCGGGTGATCTGGAGTCCAATGGCTACCTGCTAGAAACCGCCTATCGCTGGACCCAGCTAAGTGTCGGTATGAGCTATCACCACAATGACACCGACCTGAACGACGGCTACGACCTGAACATGTGGCAGCACAATAGTCTGGGCACCACCATTGGTGACACCTGGACCATGAGCGCTGACTATCGCTTCAGCGACGCGCTGGAAATGGGCTGGCAGGGTCGCTTTGTCGAGCGTGTCTCGATGGATACGCTGGTGGGTGAAGTCGACAAGCCCGGTTACGGCGTGCAAGACCTTTACGCCAACTGGATGGTCCTCGACGACGAACGCCTGACCCTGTCGCTGACGGTCAAGAACCTGTTCGACAAGCAGTACCTGGATCAGGCCAGCAACGCCGACTTTGAAGGCGTGCCGGGCTACGCCGGGGTGATCGGAGCTTACGAGCCAGGCCGTGAAATCCGTTTGGGCATGGCGATGCGGTTCTAGGCGTTTGCCGCTACGCAAAACGGCCAACCCGCGAGGGTTGGCCGTTTTTTTGTTTCTGCCGGATTAATTGGGAGAGGCTCCCTGTCGATCGACTGTTGCATAGTGCTGTATTTGAGTCAGCTTTTCGCCTTTCACGGCGAGCCAAGGGGGGCTGCTTGCCCAGCCCCCCTTAGCGATCCCCCGGGGCACCCGACTACGCGGCCCTTCGGGTTCGCTGCGTTGCTCGATTTATCGGGGAGTCATAAAACTCGTCGCTACGCTCCTCAGACATCCTATGACTCTTTTTCCCGATAAATCTGCGCTACTCGCCCGCGTAAACGGGACGAACCCCATGTGCACACTTCACCATCGGTGCTTTCGGAAACAGCCTCAGACCAATTCGATGGCAACTGCCGTCGCCTCACCACCACCGATACACAGCGAGGCAACCCCGCGCTTACCGCCGGTCTGTTGCAGGGCGTTGATCAGGGTGATGATGATCCGCGAGCCGGTGGAGCCAACCGGATGGCCCTGGGCGCAGGCGCCGCCGTAGATGTTGACCTTGGCGTGGTCCAGACCGTGCTCACGCATGGCCAGCATGGTCACCATGGCAAAGGCTTCGTTGATCTCGAACAGGTCGACATCGGCCGCGCTCCAGCCGGTCTTGTTGAACAGATTGGTCATGGCGCCGATGGGAGCCAGTGTGAACTCGCTGGGGTCCTGGCTCTGGGTGGCGTGAGCAACGATACGAGCCAGCGGCTTGAGACCACGGCGCTCGGCCTCACCGGCGGTCATCATCACCAGAGCGCTGGCGCCATCAGAGATGGAGCTGGCATTGGCTGCAGTAATGGTGCCGTCTTTTTTGAAGGCGGGCTTGAGGCCCGGGATCTTGTCCAGATTGGCGTTCAGCGGCTGCTCGTCGTCTTTGACCACCACCTCGCCCTTGCGGGTCTTGACGGTAACCGGAACGATCTCCTTGGCCAGAGTGCCTGCCTCGATGGCCGCCTGCGCGCGCTTGAGCGACTCGATAGCATAGGCGTCCATGTCTTCACGGTTCAGACCGTACTGATCGGCGGTGTCCTGGGCGAATGAGCCCATCAGGCGACCGGTGCGGGCGTCCTCCAGACCATCGAGGAACATATGGTCCTTGATTTCGCCGTGTCCCATGCGCAGGCCGGTGCGCGCCTTCTCAATGATGTACGGTGCGTTGGACATGCTTTCCATGCCACCAGCTACCATCACCTGATTGCTGCCCGCCTTGAGCGCGTCGTGCGCCTGCATCACGGCTTTCATGCCGGAGCCACACAGCTTGTTGATGGTGGTGCAGCCGGTTGCTGCCGGCAGACCGGCGCCCAGGCTGGCCTGGCGAGCCGGGCCTTGCTTGAGGCCGGCGGGCAGTACGCAGCCCATGATGACTTCCTGCACGTCGGCGGCGTCGATGCCGGCGCGGGCGACGGCTTCGCGAATGCTCAGCGCGCCAAGCTCAGTGGCGCTGAGAGCCGACAGGCTGCCTTGAAAACCACCCATGGGGGTGCGTGCGCCACTGACGATGACAATGCTTTGATCCGACATTTTTCGGCTCCTGATTAGCGGGTGTGATTATCTTCTTGAAACTATGAACGGCAGTTCAGTCATAAATCGACTTTTGTTTACAATTATACGCATGATGGTGCCAAAGAAAATCCGTATGATGATTTGTGCTTGCGCTGACTGGGCTACGCTGAAACAGATGTCGCGGTTCGGCGGCGTACAACGACCGATTTCATGTCCTGACAATCCCAAAAACAGTAGGCCATTCAATGCTCAATACTCGTATCCTCAAGCCGGCTGATGAGGCGCATTCCACTCCGCTGCTGATCAAGAATCTGCTTCTGACCGGTCAGCGCTACGAGCGCACGCAGGAAATCATCTATCGCGACCAGGTGCGCTACGACTACCGCACCTTCAACGAGCGCATTTGTCGCGTTGCCAACGCCCTGACCAAAGCTGGCGTCAAGGCGGGTGATACTGTCGCAATGATGGATTGGGACAGCCACCGTTACCTGGAATGCATGTTTGCTGTGCCCATGATCGGCGCGGTGATGCACACCATCAACGTCCGTTTGTCACCGGATCAGATTCTCTACACGATGAATCACGCCGAAGACGTCGTGGTGCTGATCAACAGTGAGTTTGTGCCGATCTACAAGGCCATCGAAGATCAGCTGACCACCGTCACCACCACTATCTTGCTGACCGACGAGCAAGACAAGACAGCGGACCTGCCAGGCCTGGCTGGCGAGTACGAGCAGCTGCTGGCCGCCGCTGAGCCGACCTACGACTTCCCTGATTTTGACGAGAACTCGGTCGCCACCACGTTCTATACCACCGGCACTACCGGTAACCCCAAGGGCGTGTATTTCTCTCACCGCCAACTGGTACTGCATACCCTCGCGCAAGCGTCTTCGATGGCGGCGCTGGACAGTGTTCGCCTGCTGGGTAACCGCGATGTGTATATGCCGATCACCCCGATGTTCCACGTACACGCATGGGGTCTGCCGTACACCGCGACCATGCTGGGGATCAAGCAGGTCTATCCGGGTCGTTACGAGCCGGAGCGCCTGGTGCAGATGATCAAGGAGCACAAGGTCACCTTCTCGCATTGCGTGCCGACCATTCTGCAGATGGTGCTGAATGCCGAAGGGGCCAAGGATTTCGATTTTGGCGGTATGCGCGTAATCATTGGCGGCAGCGCTCTCAATCGCTCGCTCTACAACGCGGCCAAGGCCAAGGGTATGCATCTGAGCGCGGCCTACGGCATGTCCGAAACCTGCCCGCTGATTTCTGCCGGTTATATCAATCTGGAAGATGAGGCAGGCACCGAAGAGCAGCGCGCTAGCCAGCGTATCAAGGCCGGTGTGCCGGGCCCGCTGGTAGAGGCCCGGGTCATTGCCGCTGACGGCAGTTTCCTGCCCAAGGACGGTGTGACCCAGGGTGAACTGGTGCTGCGTGCGCCCTGGCTGACTCAGGCTTACTACCGTGAACCGGAAAAGAGCAAAGAGCTGTGGGCCGGCGGCTGGATGCACACCGGTGACGTGGCCACCATCAGCCCGACGGGTACCATCGAGATCCGTGACCGCATTAAGGACGTGATCAAGACCGGCGGCGAGTGGCTGTCCTCGCTGGAGCTGGAAGACCTGATCAGTCGCAGCCCGCTGGTGGGCGACGTGGCTGTGGTAGGTGTGCCTGATCCGCGCTGGGATGAACGTCCCTTTGCGCTGATCGTGCCGGCGGCCGGCCAAACGGTGAGCGCCCAGGCCATCGCCGACCACCTGATGCCGGCAGTAGAGGACGGACGCATCAACAAGTGGGCCATTCCGCGTCAGATCGCGGTGGTCTCCGATATCCCCAAGACCAGCGTCGGCAAGCTCGACAAGAAGCGTATCCGCGGTGATATCGCAGGCTGGCTGGAGAGCGGCGCAGAGTGCATCTCGGCGCTGGACTGATCCGCTGCTGAGGGCTGTTGTGGTTGCTAGCAGCCGCCGGTCAGGCGGTTGCCTGAAGCCCTAGCCAGCTTCCACAAGCCGCGCCAGGCATTCGCCTGGCGCGGCTTTTTTGTGCTGTACGTACGCTGTCCGTAGTGTGGTTCATGCAGGCATGACTGTCTCATTTACGTTTTTGCCACAAAACCCAAAAGATTGCCTGAAAGTGCCTTTCTAGAGGTGTCTTGGTTTTTTTTGATGGTGATTTATAGTGCGCTGAACGGGACGGACGGGCTTGATTAGCTCGCACTCAGACAGTAGAGTCGTCGTCCTCTCAAGTCTTATAAAAATCCTAATAAAATCCATCGCTGCGTGACCCTTTGACTATCATCGGGGGTACTGCGGGCGATGTTGTGCGTCTGAAAATCTGACGGCAGGCACCGCGTGTGCCCCTTGAGGGAAACACACCGGTCATGGTCGTTGCAGCTGCTGAGCTGTTGGCCGGTCACCCCAAACAACTCCAAGCAGAACAGGGCGATTCAATGAAACCCACACGTATTGTTTCCACACTCCTGGCTTCCGCGCTGCTGGCGCCGTCCGCGTTCGCTGCCGTGAGCGAGCAGGAAGCCGCCAAACTTGGTAACAGCCTGACGCCGATTGGCGCCGAAACCGCTGGCAATGCTGCCGGAACCATTCCTGCCTGGACTGGCGGTCTGGCTACCGATGCCGCCGCTGTCGATGCAAACGGCTTCCTGGCTGACCCCTACAGCGGCGAGCAACCGCTGTTTGTCATCACCGCAGCCAACTACGAGCAGTACGCAGATAACCTGGCGCCGGGCCAGATTGCGATGTTCAAGCGCTACCCCGACACCTTCAAGATGCGCGTATTCCCCAGCCATCGCTCGGCTGCCTTCCCGCAGGCGGTATACGACGCTGCGGCCAGCAACGCCACCCAAGCCTCGATGGTGCAGGGCGGTAACGGCCTGAACAACTACAGCCTGGCCTATGCGTTCCCGATTCCGGCTGATGGCCTGGAAGTGATCTGGAATCACATCACCCGCTACCGTGGTGAGTCCTTCCAGCGTACCGTTGTGCAGGCCACTCCTCAGGTGAACGGCAGCTACAACGTCGTGCGCTTTGTCGAGGAATATGCTGTTCCGGCCGGCCTGAAAGACTACGATGCCAGCAAGGCATCTGACATGCTCTACTACTTCAAGCAACAGGTAACCGACCCGGCGCGTCTGGCCGGTAACGTGCTGCTGGTACACGAGACCATCAACCAGGTGGCTACTCCGCGCATGGCCTGGATCTACAACGCTGGTCAGCGTCGTGTCCGTCGTGCTCCGCAGGTTTCCTACGATGGTCCAGGCACCGCGGCTGATGGTATGCGCACCTCCGACAACCTCGACCTGTACAACGGCGCGCCGGATCGTTACGACTGGGAGCTGGTGGGCAAGCGCGAGATGTTCATCTCCTATAACAACTTCGAGCTGGGTTCGCCGCAGGTCAAATATGACCAGATCTTCCAGGCTGGCCATATCAATCAGGACCTGACCCGTTACGAGCTGCACCGCGTATGGGAAGTGGTTGCCAACGTCAAGCCGAGCGAGCGTCACATTTACGCCAAGCGTCACATGTTCATCGATGAAGACTCCTGGCAGGCCGCTCATATCGACCATTACGATGGTCGTGGTGAGCTGTGGCGCGTAGGTGAGGCACATGCCGTTCAGCGTTACGCCGACAAGGTACTGGGTTACACCATGGAAACCCTGTACGACCTGATTGCCGGCCGCTACCTGGTAATGGGTGCCAACAACGAAGAGCGCAGCAACTACGATTACAGCTACAAGCTGTCCAGCGTCGAGTTCACGCCTACTGCTCTGCGTCAGTCTGGCGTTCGCTAAGCCGTCTGCCTGCAGTGATGCGCCCGGCCTTGTGCCGGGCGTTTTTGTTTCAGAAGCTCACCGCCAGGCTCAGAGCCAGGCCGGACACGCCGTTGCCGTACATGTGGCGCAAGAGCAGGCGGGTGCGGGTGACAAAGACGTTGTAGGCGCTGGAATCAAACTCGACACCGGCGCCGACGGTGGATAGCCGGTCAAAACCCAGGGCACCGCGCTGCTGGCCAATGTACTCGGAGTGCGAATACTCCAGCACGTAGCGCAGCGGGCGCTGCAGCACCGTCAGGCCGGTGGGCGCCCGATAGCGGCTCCACAGGTTGAGGGTTTGCGCGTTGACGTGGCCGTCGATGGCCTTGGTGCCACCAATGTTCTGCAGGTCCATGTAGCTGTAGCGCAGCTCCAGATCGACCTCGTAGTCGGGTTTCACCCGCTCCCAGTCCAGCATCAGTGCGCCACCGAGGCCCAGCGCGGCCATGTGGCCGTCGTCGAGAAACTCGATGTCGCGGTCATAGGTGTAATTGAGGTACAGGCGGGCGCTGTTCAGGTCGCTGCTCATATAGCCCAGTGCCACATTGCCGATTGGGCGCACCACCCACTCATCGTTGAGTGGAAAGTCCCAGCCGATGCCGCCTGCGGCAGTAACCGACGTCCATTTGGTTGGCAGCGTGCGCGACTGCACGCCGTCGGTGGCCACGAACTTGGGGTCGTAACGGCTGTAGGCAATTGAGCCTTCGAGATACAGCGGAATCTCGTCGCTCATGGTGGCCCCGCCGCCAAGCTGGGTCATTTGCAGGGCCGGGTTGCCGGTGTCGCGATCATTGATGCTGAGTGAGCTGGAGGCCAGGTCCAGCGTCATCGAGTAGGACATTAGCGTCAGTACGCCATTGATGGCATCTTCGACAGCGCCGTCACGCAGCTGCAATGCAGCGACCTGTGCCTGGGCTGCGGCACTGCCTAACAACAGTGCCGCAGCGCAGAAAAACCGTTTGAGCATGGATCGTCCTGTTCCTTTCAACGGCGGCTCTCGGCGAGCGCGCATCGTCAGCATAGTGCAGTTGCGCAGCGGATGCGCGTAACACCGGTCAGGTATTCAGCCGGCGTTGGCCCAGGCAGTGTGCTTTTGCGGGATCAGGGGCGCGCAACGGCAATCGACTCTGACACCCCGCATTCAACCGCCTCAATAACCTCTCTGACCTGCCGGAGGGCGAAGGGCAGCTGGTTGATGTCCAGCGAGCCCAGCGCCAATCGAATTGCCTGTGGAACCTGCTCACCTGCCGTGAAGGGCGCTGCGCTGGAGACCGACACGTTGCGCCTCATCAGCGCCGCCACCACCTCATCTGCGCGTACCGTTGCTGGTAGCGGCAGCCAGAGGAAGTAGCTGTTGGGGTGGCTGTGACAGCTCAGCCCGTTAAGCGCGCTGCGTGCCACCTGTTGCCGTGCAGCGGCGTCCCGGCGCTTGGCCTGTTCAAGTTGCTGCAGGGTGCCGTCGCTAATCCATTCACAGATCAGGCGGGTGAGCAACGCCGGGGTATTCCAGGTGGTTGCCCGGATGACACGTTCCAGGCTGGCGACCCAGTGGACTGGGGACACCAGGTAACCAACCCGCAGGCCGGTGGCGGCGTTTTTGGAAAAGCCAGAGACATACAGGGTGCGCTCCGGCGCAAAGCTGTACAGCGGTGGTGGCGGGTTGTCGGCGAGAAAGGCATAAGCGGCGTCTTCGATCAGCAGCAGATCGTGCTGGCGTGCCAGTGCCGCCAACTGTTTGCGCTGGGTACGGCTCATCACCCAGCCGAGCGGGTTGTGCAGGGTGGGCATGCAGTACAGTGCACGTACCTTGCGGCGTTGGCACAGCGCGTCCAGCGCCGCCAGGTCAGGCCCGTCAGCACTGGCCGGAACCGGTAGCAGGTCTAGTCGCAGGGATTCGGCAATGGTCTTGAAGCCGGGGTAGGTCTGGGCATCTACGGCGATTGCATCACCTGCGCGTAGCCGGCTCATCAGCGCAACGCTAAGCCCGTGCTGGGCACCGCTGACCAGCAGTACCTGTTCAGCGCTGACGGCCAGGCCGCGCTCGGCCAGGTAACCTGCGACGATGGCGCGCTCGTGCGGGCGTCCAGCATGCGGCTGGTAGCGCAGCAGGGTATCCAGATCACCGGCGCTGGACAGTGCGCGCAGGGCGCTGCGTAGCAGGTCTGCCTGTGCTGGCAGTTCCGGATAGTTGAAGTTGAGGTCAAGCATGCCTGGCGCGGTGGGGCGCTGGTCCACGCCGTGTCCCAGCGGCACACTGATGTCACGCACAAAGGTGCCGCGGCCCGCCTCGGCGCTGACCAGCCCCATTGCTGCCAGCTCGGCATAGACCCGCGAGGCCGTCACCAGGGCCATGTGCTGTTCTGTGGCCAGTGCGCGATGGGTGGGCAGTCGCGTGCCCGGCGGCAGTTGGCCGGAGCGAATCTGCTTGGCAAAGCGATCAACCAATTGCTTGTAGCGTGGTGCTGGCACGGTTGTATCCATGACAATTTATTGATCGTTATGCTCTGCTATCTGATGCTGGTCGGCAACTGCAGTGTGTTACCGGAGGCCTAAGCAGCATGCATATCAGTATTCTCACCTTCGACGGGTTCAATGAACTCGATTCCTTTATCGCCTACGGTATTCTCAACCGTGTGCGCCGCGCCGACTGGCGCGTGACCATCGCCAGCCCGGTGACTCGCCCGCGTTCGATGAACGGACTGGTGGTTGAGCGGCAGGTTTCGCTGGCAGAGGCATGCAGCGCCGATGCGGTGCTGGTTGGCAGCGGTATGCAGACGCGGCAGGTTGCGGCAGACGCGGATCTGATGGCGCAGTTGGCCCTAAACCCCAAGCGCCAGTTGCTGGCGGCGCAGTGCTCCGGCGCTTTGCTGTTGGCCAGGCTGGGTCTATTGCGCGGCATGCCTGCGTGTACCGACCTGACGACCCGGCCCTGGCTGGTGGAGGCGGGCGTTGAGGTGCTGGAGCAGCCGTTTTACCAGCAGGGGAATACCGCGACAGCGGGCGGCTGTCTGGCATCGGTCTACCTGACGGCCTGGCTTATCTATCGTTTGCTCGGGGAAGAGGCGGCGGCGCAGGCGATTCATTACGTCGCGCCCGTGGGCGAGAAGGATACGCTGGTGCAGCGGGTGCTGGCGCAGCTGGAGCGCCAGGGCGAGTGGAATTGATCAGCGCTTCCCTAGAGGATGAAATCTTGCTGGAGGGTAGGGAGATGAAAGCAGTATCGGGTGGCTGTCTTTGCGGCGCTGTGCGCTTGCGCGCTGTGGGTGAGCCGCTGCGTGTCGGTGTTTGCCACTGTCTGGATTGCCGCAAGCATCACGGCGCGCTGTTTCATGCCTCGGCTATCTTTGCGCTAACGGCAGTGCAGGTGATGGGGCAGACAGCTGAATACGCCGGGCGGCACTTCTGCCCGATCTGCGGCTCGTCGGTCTACTCGCGCAGCGGGGAGGAGATGGAGGTGCTGTTGGGCACGCTGGATGCGCCGAACCAGTTTACGCCCAGCTATGAGTTGTGGACCTGTCGTCGCGAGGATTGGTTACCGGCATTCCCGTGGATGCAGCACTATGAGCGTGACCAGGAGATGGAAGGCGGTCTGTAGGAGTGGTCACGCCGCCCGGCAGCAACCCGGCGGCGTTCAGGTATCAGGCTGCCGGAATCGGCATGCTCGGATACCAGGCGTCCTGCAGCGGGCTGACGGTAAAGCTGGCCAGCTCGTCGCGGCCTTTGAGCCAGTTTTCGACGGCGCTGCGCTGCTCTTCAGTAACCGAGCCGCGCTTGGCCAGGCAAATCAGGCCAAAGTCTTCCCCGCCTACGTAATCCAGACCGTTAGCGATGATGGCCTCGCGCAGGAATTGATTCAGGTAGCTGTCGATGGCGTCGTCGGACAGGTCTTGCTTGAATTCCAGATTCAGTTCGAAGCCCAGTTCCTGGAATTCGTCGACACAGAGTTTCTTGCGCAGGCGGCGCGAGCGGTTGGTAGCCATAAACAGTCCTCTTGGCAGGTGGGTGCGCGGATTGTAGCAGCTCCTCCATGACAGATGCTGCCGGCCGTCGTCTGGTGGCGCTGGTATACTCGGTTTATTCGACGGCTGCGCAACGTACGTGGCCAACTCCATCGCCTGACCTGGATAATCCATGCACCAGACACCCAGCCTGATCCGTGAAACCTTCCCCGTTGGCCCGCTGCAGTGCAATTGCACGCTGATTGGTGACCCGGTCAGCAAAAAAGCCATCGTGGTGGACCCGGGTGGGGACCATCAACATATTCTCAAGCGCCTGGATGAGCTGGGGCTCAAGCTGGTCAGCATCATTCACACGCACGCGCATCTGGATCACTTTCTGGCCTCGGGTGAACTGAAAAAGGCGACCGGCGCCACGTTGCATCTGCACAAGGAGGATCAGTTCCTCTGGGACAATCTGGAGATGCAATGCAAGATGTTTGGCGTGCCCTACACCCCGGTGCCTGCGCCTGATCAGTGGCTGAGTGATGACGAAGAGCTGGCCTGCGGCTGCGGTGTGGCGCTGCATACGCCGGGGCATACGCCCGGCTCGATGAGCTTCTGGTTTCCGCAGGACAAGCTGCTGATTGCCGGCGATACGTTGTTTCGCCGTGGCATTGGCCGCACTGATCTGTGGGGGGGAGATTATCGTCAGATTGAACAATCCATCCGTCAGAGACTCTATAGCCTCGATGAGGATGCGGTCGTCGTTACCGGCCACGGACCGGAGACACGCATCGGAGATGAGATTCGCGAGAATCCGTTTATTCGCGGCTAAGCTGCGTACAGGCAGGGTTGTGCCTCTGCCTGATGGTCTGGAACCAACGAAACAAGGGAATCAATATGAAAAGCCAAGGTTTGATTGTCGCCGGTGCCTGCGCACTGATGATTGCAGGTTGCACCAATAACCCCTACACCGGCGAAGAGCAGGCCGGCAAATCAGCGACCTACGGCGGTATTGGCGCACTGGCAGGGGCTGCGATTGGCGCTGCCACCTCCAGCAGCGACGACCGTGCCAAAGGCGCGCTGATTGGTGCCGCGGTGGGCGGCGCAGCGGGCGGCGGCTACGGCTATTACGTCGACAAGCAGGAGCAGCGCCTGCGTCAGGAGCTGACCGGTACTGGCGTGCAGGTCGTCCGTAACGGCGACACTCTGCAACTGGTCATGCCGGGCAACATCACCTTCGCCTCGGGCTCCTCCGATATTGCCAGCAGCTTCTATCCGACCCTGAACTCGCTGGTGAAGGTGTTCAAGGAGTTCGATCAGAACGGCATCAACATCGTTGGCCACACTGACAGCACTGGCTCCATGGAGCTGAACATGCGTCTGTCGCGTGAGCGCGCTACCAGCGTAGCGTCTTATCTGTCAGGCCAGGGCGTGAGCGGCGCGCGTATCAGCAGCGCCGGTGTTGGCCCCAGCCAGCCGATCGCCAGCAACGATACCGAAGCCGGTCGCGCTCAGAACCGCCGGGTAGAGATTACCCTGCGTCAGCTCTGATCAGCGGGCGTAAGTAGCAAAGGCCAGCCGGGTGACCGGTTGGCCTTTTTTTGTTCTCCGAGTAGCTGTACCGACGGAATCTGCCGAATGCTCGAATGGTGGAGCGTGCACCGAGGGTTTGTCCCGTTTACGCGGGCGAGTAGCGCAGGGCTGACGGGAAATAGGACGGCAGCATGTCTGAGGAGCGCAGCGACGAGTTCTGCCGGCCCCCGTTAGCCCGAGCAACGCAGCGAACCCGAAGGGCCGCGTAGTCGGGTGCCCCGGGGGATCGCTAAGGGGGGCTGGGCAAGCAGCCCCCCTTGGCTCGCCCTGAAGGCGAAAGGCCGACTGAGCAACAGCGCAATGTATAAACCGTTCAGTGGAGGGAAGGATCATCCTTGATGGGCCTTTTGCGTGGCAAGTCTTGCGCACGGCTAGCGCCCCAGGCGCCCAGCGCTATCGCTCCACTGCACGATCAGCCGGCGTCGGATATTCCTGATGCAGACGCGCCATGTGCGCGTCCTTATCGACCCACAGCTGGGTGACCCAAGCCTGAAACTCGGTGCGAAAGGCTTCGTCTTCCTGGTAGTTGCGCCCGATAAACTCGGTTGGAATCGGCTTGAGCTCCAGGTGCATCACAACCTGGGTAACCTTGCCGCACATCAGCCTCCAGAAGCTCGGGTTGCCGCCCGGGTAGTGAATGGTGATATCCAGCAGTGAGCGTAACTGCTCGCCCATGGCGTCCAGTACGAAGGCGATACCACCGGACTTGGGTTTGAGCAGGTAGCGGAACGGGGAGTTTTGTTTGGCGTGTTTGGCGGGTGTCAGACGGGTGCCTTCGAGAAAGTTGAACACCGCGACCGGCGTGCTTTTGAACTTCTCGCAGGCCTTGCGGGTAGTGGCCATGTCCTGGCCGGCCTTTTCCGGGTGTTTGGCCAGATAAGCCTTGGTGTAGCGCTTCATGAACGGGAAGTCGAGAGCCCACCAGCACAGCCCGATTACCGGGACCCAGATCAGCTCTTGCTTGAGAAAGAACTTCAGCATGGGCATGCGGCGATTCAGAACGTGCTGCAGCGCGAGAATGTCGACCCAGCTCTGATGGTTGCTGGTGACCAGATACCAGCCGTTGTAGTCCAGTTGCTCCAGCCCTTGAATGTCCCAGCGAATATTGCCGCTCAGGGCCATCCAGCCGCTGTTGCAGCGTATCCAGAATTCAGCAATGCGAATCATCACGCGGGTGCACCAGGTGCGCAGTGCCGGGATGGGGATCAGCTTGATCAGGGCGAAGAAGAACAGCACGGGGGCGTGGCACAGGGTGTTCAGCACCAGCAGAAGTGCGGCGAGGGTGCCGCGCACGGGGGCAGGCAGAAACGACAGCATGGGGGAGCTCGTTCAGTGGCCGCCCGCAGGCGGCCTAGTTTATTGTTTATTCGTTGTTGTAAGCCTGGATGGCGGTTAATGCAATGGTGTAGACGATATCGTCGACCAGCGCGCCGCGTGACAGGTCGTTCACCGGTTTGCGCAGGCCCTGCAGCATGGGGCCGACGCTGACTACGTTGGCGCTGCGTTGTACGGCCTTGTAGGTTGTGTTGCCGGTGTTAAGGTCAGGGAAGACAAATACCGTCGCCTGGCCGGCCACCGGGCTGTCTGGTGCCTTTTGGCGACCGACACTGGCGATGGCGGCGGCATCATACTGGAGTGGGCCGTCGAGCAACAGTCCGGGCTCGCGCTCACGGGCCAGGCGGGTCGCCTCTCTTACCTTCTCGACTTCGCTACCGCTACCGGAGGTGCCGGTGGAGTAGCTGATCATCGCCACCCTCGCCGGAATGCCGAAGGCTTCGGCCGAGCGGGCGCTCTGGATGGCAATTTCGGCCAGGTCTTCGGCACTGGGGTCGGGGTTGACCGCGCAGTCGCCGTAAACCAGCACCTGCTCGGGTAGCAGCATGAAGAAGATCGAGGACACCAGATTGTAGCCCGGGGCGGTCTTGATCAGTTGGAAGGCTGGGCGAATGGTGTTGGCGGTGGTGTGGATAGCGCCGGACACCAGGCCGTCTACCTCATCCAGTGCCAGCATCATGGTGCCCAGCACCACGTTGTCTTCCAGTTGCTGCAACGCCATCGGCTCATTCAGGCCCTTGCCTTCGCGCAGCTTGACCATGGGCGCCACGTAGCGCTCGCGTACCTCATCCGGATCGACGATCTGTAGCCCCTCGGGCAGGCTGATGTGCTGGGCGCGGGCGACGGCTTCGACCGATTCACGTTTGGCCAGCAGAATGCAGTTGGCGATGCCCCGACGTTGGCAGATGGACGCGGCCTGGACGGTACGCGGCTCGTCACCTTCGGGCAGGACGATGGTCTTCGCCGCGTGCTGGGCCTGGCGCACCAGTTCGTAGCGAAAGGCGGGCGGTGACATGCGTTTTTCGCGCGGGGTGTCGCAGCGCTTGGCCAGCCAGATGTGGTCGATATGGCTGGCGACAAAGTCGGTCACCTTCTCGGCGCGCTCGTGGTCGTCAATCGGGATCTCTCGGTTCATGCGGTCGAGCTGGGTGGCGGTGGCAAAGGTATCAGTGGGCACACCGAGGATCGGTAACCCCTGATCCAGCGCCGGCTGGCACAGCTGGACGACCCGTGGGTTGGGTTCAAAGCCGCCGGTCAGCAGCAGGCCGGCCAGCGGTGTGCCGGACAGCGAGGCGAGTGAGCTGGCGATGATGATGTCGTCGCGGTCACCCGGGGTGACAATCAGCGCCCCAGGGCGCAGCAGGTGGATGATGTTGGGCACGGTGCGTGAGCACAGGGCCATTTCCATAACCCGGCGTTGCTGCATGTCGCCGGCGTGGAAGGTGTTGGCCTTGAGCAGCTCGGCGATGTCCGAGGTGCGCGGCGCGTTCAACTCTTCCTGCCAGGGCACGCAGCCGATCAGGCGGAAGTCGTCGGTGTCCAGTCGGTTGGAGGCATCGCGCAGGCTTTGGGCAAAGTCCTTGAGCGTATTTTTGAGCGTTGGTCGATCGGGAATGTCGGCCCTGGTCTCAGGTGCCAGTGCCTTGACCTTGTTGATGATCACGCCCAGCACTTTGGGGTGTTTGGGGCCACCAAAGGTTTGTGCGTGAATCTCGATACGGTCGGCGAGGGTGGCGATGTCGTCGCCGTCCGGCGCGGTGACCAGAATCACGTCGGCGTCCAGGCTCTTGGCCAGCTGCTGGTTGATCTGTGCCGCGTAGCTACTCTGACGGGTGGGCACCATACCTTCAACCACCACCACATCGGCGCCCTTGGCGGCCTGCTGGTAGCGGCTGACGATGCTTTCGAGCACCTCGTCCAGCTCGCCCATTGCCAGCTGATGCTCCACTTCGGTCAGCGGCATCGCTGCGGGTGATGTGAGGCCGAGCGTGCGACTGATCAATTCGCTGGAGCGCTCCGGGCCTTCGTCGCCCGGGTGCGGTTGGGCTATCGGTTTGAGAAAGTGAACTTTCAGCCCGGTGCGTTCCAGGGCGCGAATCAGGCCCAGGCTGGTGGATGTCAGGCCGACGCCGAAGCCGGTAGGGGCAATGAAAAAGGTATGCAAACTCATGGGGTGGTTGTTCCTGATTGATCCAGCAGCGCCAGGCTTTCATCGGCAATCTGGCGCTCTTCGTCAGTGGGTATGACCAGAATAGCCGGCGAGCCGCTGGCTTCCACCCGGCCGGCTTCGCCGCGTGGCAATCGGCTGTTGCTGTCCGGCTCCACGCGCAGCCCCATTACAGCCAGATGTTTAACGGTCAGCGCGCGGGTCAGTGCTGAATTCTCGCCAATGCCTCCGGTGAAAATCAGGCCGTCAATACGCGGCAGCGCTACGGCAAGGCCGGCCAGCGAGCGGGCCAGGCGGTAACAGAACACTTCGATGGCCAGCTGCGCGCCGCTGTGGCCGTTGGCGCGGGCCTGCTCCAGCTCGCGCATGTCGTTGGACAGCCCGGACAGGCCCAGCAGGCCGCTTTCGCGGTTAAGCAGCTGCTCGATGCGGGGCAGGTCCCAGCCCAGTGTGCGGGCCAGGTGTGCATGCAGGTTGGGGTCGACGTCGCCGCTGCGTGTGCCCATCACCAAGCCCTCCAGCGGGGTCAATCCCATGCTGGTATCCATGCTGCTGCCCTCCAGCACCGCGCAGCTGGAGCAGCCGTTGCCCAGGTGCGCGCTCAGCCAGGCGCCTTCGCCCTTGCGTCGGCCGGTCAGCAGGCTGGCCTGGTCGCTGACATACTTGTGGCTGGTACCG
Organism: Halopseudomonas maritima; assembly: GCF_021545785.1. Lineage (NCBI taxonomy): Bacteria > Pseudomonadati > Pseudomonadota > Gammaproteobacteria > Pseudomonadales > Pseudomonadaceae > Halopseudomonas > Halopseudomonas maritima. Next base: position 1,129,733 of record NZ_CP079801.1, on the reverse strand, counting down.
TGGAAGCCGTAGCGGCGCACGCCGTGTACCGCGTACAACTCATCGGGTAGTGCGTAGCGGAAAGCGTGGGGCGGCATGCTTTGATGGAAGGCGGTATCAAACACGGCAAACTGGGGTGTGCCAGGCAAGAGTTTCAGGGCCGCGCGAATACCTGTCAGGTTGGCCGGGTTATGCAGCGGTGCCAGCGGTGCATTGGCCTGTATGCCGGCCAGCACCTCGTCATCAATCAGTCGCGCGCTGGTGAAGCGCTCACCGCCGTGTACAACCCGGTGGCCGATGGCGCTGAGTGGCTGGTCAAGATGGTCGTCGATAAGCGGTAGCAGCGCATTCAGCGCGGCCAGATGATCGGCACCTGGCAGCGTCCGTTCCAGACCGTCAGAGGTCGAAAGGCAAGCCTGTGCCGTATTCAGGCGCTCGGCAATCGCCTCGAAGATAGCGCCGGCGCTGTTCTCGCGGCGCAAGGCCACCTTGATGGAGGAGCTGCCTCCGTTAATGACCAGTACGAGGCGGTTTGTCATGGTGCTAGTGAATTCCTTTCAGCCGGATCTGGTATATGGACCGCAGAAAAGTTGGCGGGTTCGTGCATCTTCCGGTGCGCCTCCGGTCGGGTCAAGCCGTGCGTTTATGGCCTATTGCGCGTACACTTTGCAGCTTGTTACCTCAAAACCAACAGGAAAGAGATTATGCAGATTGCTGCCAACAAGGCCGTGTCCATCGACTACACACTGACCAACGACGATGGCGAAGTGCTGGATTCGTCCGCCGGTGGCGCACCGCTGGTCTACCTGCATGGTGCCGGCAATATCATCCCAGGCCTGGAAAAGGCACTGGAAGGCAAGCAGAGTGGCGACGAGGTGAAGGTGACCGTTGAGCCGGAAGAGGCTTACGGTGACTTCAACGCCGAGCTGATCGCGGTACTGGGTCGCAACATGTTTGAAGGGGTTGATGAGCTGGAAGTCGGCATGCAGTTTCATGCCTCCGGCCCGGACGGCAGCATGCAGATTGTTACCATCAAGGCGCTGGAAGGTGATGAAGTGACCGTTGATGGCAACCACCCGCTGGCGGGCGAGCGCCTGACCTTCGAAGTGAAGGTTGTGGAAGTACGCGACGCACAGGAAGAAGAGATCGCCCACGGTCACATCCATGGTGAGGGCGGTCATCACCATTGAGGTGATGGCGTGCAGAAAACCGGGCTCAGGCCCGGTTTTTTTGTGCCCGCTGTCGAGGGCATGTGGAATAGGTCAGCGCTTCCCTGGCTCTAATTGATGGCTATCACTGATATTTATATGTCTTATTTGTAGGTATCAGTAAAAGTTGACCGGTCGTATAGTGCCCAGCATGAACGCTATCCAAGACAAGCGCGCGCGCATTCTGGCCTCCGGTACGGCGGTGATGCTGCGCAAGGGCTACAACGGCACTGGGGTGCAGGAAATTACCCAGGGGGCTGGCGTGCCCAAGGGGTCTTTCTATCATTACTTTGAAAGTAAGGAAGACTTTGCCATTCAGGCACTGCACTACTACTACACCCCACGCATCGAACGCTTTGCTGATGCTCTCAGCGCCGCGCAGCTGTCCCCGCGCGAGCGTATCCTGCGCTGTTATCGCGACCTGGTTGGCTACTTTGCCAACCAGGAACAGCCCAGTCACCAGTGTTTCATCGGCAGCCTCTGCCATGAGATGGCCGAGGAAAGTCAGCCGATAGGGTACGCCGCCAGTGCCATTTTGCAGCGCTCCAATCAGGTCTTGGCTGATTGCCTGGCGCAGGCCCAGGCGGCCGGCGAGATTGCCGCTGACCAAGATCCGGCGGCGCTGGCCGGTTTTGTCAGTGCTGCGTGGGAGGGCGCTCTCCTGCGTATGAAGGCCGACCGTCAGATTGGCCCGCTACGCATTTTTATCCAGCAGCTGGAGCGTTTGCTGCAGCCTTGATCCATTCGCCGAGACGACCGGTCAGCTCGATGCTGGCTGGTGCGCCGGTCAACTTGTGAGGAACTATCCATGTCCGCAGCAGCAGGCTCTCTGTTCAAGCCCTTCACTCTGGGCAATTTGACGCTGTCCAACCGCATTGTCATGGCGCCCATGACGCGTAACTTCTCGCCTAAGGGCGTGCCGAACCAGGGTGTGGTTGACTACTACCGCCGCCGCGCTGCGTCCGGTGTTGGTCTGATCATTACCGAAGGCACCGTGGTTGATCACGCCGCCTCCAACGGCTATCCGAATGTGCCGTACTTCCATGGCGAAGAGTCGCTGGCTGGTTGGAAGAAAGTGGTTGATGCCGTGCACGCAGCCGGCGGCAAGATCGCCCCGCAGCTGTGGCACGTGGGCAATGTTCGCCGTCTGGGCACCGACCCGGATGGGGATGTGCCTGGCTACGGCCCGATGGAAAAGCAGAAGGATGGCAAGGTGCTGGTCAAGGGTATGACCCAGCAGGACATTGATGAGGTGGTTGCTGCCTTTGCCAAGGCGGCCAAGGATGCCAAGGATGTGGGCTTCGATGCTATCGAACTGCACGGCGCGCACGGCTATCTGATCGACCAGTTCTTCTGGGAAGGTACCAACCAGCGTGAAGACCAGTACGGCGGCAGTATGGAAAACCGTGGTCGCTTTGCTGTCGAGATCATCAAGGCCGTGCGCGCGGCTGTGGGTGCCGACTATCCGATCATCTTCCGCTTCTCTCAGTGGAAGCAGCAGGATTACACCGCGCGCCTGGCGCCGACGCCTGAGCTGCTGGAGCAGTTTCTCGCGCCGCTGGCCGACGCTGGCGTGGATATTTTCCACTGCTCGCAGCGTCGCTTCTGGGAGCCGGAATTCGAAAGCTCCGAGCTGAACCTGGCTGGCTGGACCCGCAAGATCACCGGCAAGCCGTGCATCACTGTCGGTAGCGTCGGCCTGGACGGTGAGTTCCTGCAGTTTATGGTCAACACCGACAAGGTGGCGCAGACCGCCAATATCGACGGCCTGCTTGAGCGTCTGGATGCCGACGAGTTTGATCTGGTCGCTGTTGGTCGTGCCCTGCTGGTTGACCCCGAGTGGGCTGACAAGGTGCGCGAAGGCCGCTTTGAGGATATCGCGCCCTTTAGCCGCGACGCGCTCAAGACGCTGGTCTGAGTCTTGTCCGAGTGCTGCCGGTCACTTGATCGGCAGCGCCTGCGCCAGTGCAGGCTGTCGCCCGGCAGCCTGTAGCAGGTAACGCTCAAAGCGCTCCACGATACTGCTCCAGTCCAGCTGGCAGGCCCGATGCCGCGCATGCAGGCGGATACTGCGCCGCCCCTCCCGATCTTCCGTAAGCCATTGCAGGTTCTCGATAAATACCCGCTCGTGAGCCACGGGCGCGAGACTGCCGCTGTACCTGTCCTGGATGTGCTGGTGAGCTGCTGCGGTATCAAAGGCGCAGACTGCCAGGCCCGAGGCCATGGCTTCGGTCACTACATTGCCAAAGGTTTCGGTCAGGCTGGGAAAGACAAAAATGTCGGCGCTGGCGTAGGCCGCTGCCAGCGGCTCGCCGGTCAGGGCGCCGGTAAAAACGGCGTGGGGCAGACGGCGCTGCAGTTCTGCACGGGATGGGCCGTCGCCGACGATCACCAGATGCAGGTTACGGCCGCTGGTGTTCTGGGCACTGACCTGTTCCCAGGCGTCGGCCAGCAGCGCCAGGTTCTTCTCTGGCGACAGGCGGCCCACATGCAACATCACCAGGTCGTTATCAGCGGCGCCCCACGTGCTGCGTAGTTCACTGCTGCGGTGCGCCGGGTGGAAGCGTCTGCAATCGACGCCGCGACCAAGCAGGGACAGGTTGTTCACGCCCAGGCGGCTGAGTTCGCGTTGTTGCGTGGAGCTGGCGACCAGGGTGCTCAGTGTCTGGTTGTGAAACCAGCGCAGATAGCGCATGGCCGGCCCGTGCAGCAGGCCGAGATGAAAGTGGTCGCTGTACTGCTGGAAATTGGTGTGAAAGCCGCTGATAACCGGAATCTGCAAGTGGCGGGCTGCGCGCAGCGCGGACCAGCCGAGCGGGCCCTCGGTTGCCAGATACACCGCATCCGGTCGTTCGCGCTGCCACAGCCGGCGCAACTGGTGCCCGGCCGGCAGACCCCATTGCAGACTGGCGTAGCCGGGAATGGGCATGCCGCGTACACGGCGTTCAAGCAGGCCACCCTGGCTGTCGCTGCCCGGGCGCTCGTCACTCAGTGCCGGGCGTACCAGTTGCACGTTGTGCTGGCGGGCAAGCAGACCACTGCACAGCTGGCCAAGGGTGTTGGCAACGCCGTTGATCTGCGGGGGGTAGGTTTCAGTGACCAGTGCGAAGCAGCGGCCGGGCGAGTCTGGTGTGGTCATGCTCCAAGTATGGACAGCTGCCATGATCGGAGTGTGACATCTTAATGACGCTTTTATGATGGCCGGTGCTGGGGAAGCACCGATTAATTCCGCATGCCCCGTAGGGCAAGCGCTCAAGCATGCATCTGCTGCGTTGCGCTGCTTGCCAATAGAACCACTATTGGCTGCACATCGCGCCTTGCATCTGTGCGCTTGAGCCCTCGCAGAGGGCGTGTGGAATCAATCGGTGCTTCCCTGGTTCTCGCGCACCCACAGCAGGGTGGAGGCGGCTACGGCGGTCGGCATGACCAGCAGGTTGACCAGCGGGATCAGCATGCCCACATACACTGGCAGTCCAAGGCCCAGTGACAGGCTGCGACGGGTTTGCATCCAGCGCAGCATGTCACGGAAACCAACCTTGTCGTTGTCGGCCTGATAGTCGATGTACTGTATCGCCATCATCCACACACCAAAGGCCAGTAGCAGCGGCGAGGCGACCAGATTAACCACCGGGATCAGGGTCAGCAGGAGCAGGGCGCCCATGCGCGGCAGGTAGTAGGCCAGTTTGCGTAGCTCGCGGCCGACGCTGTGCGGCACCAGCAGGGCGATGTCGCGCCAGCCGGTGGGCGGGCTGACTTCGTTGCGTTCCTGCTCGGCTATTTTTTCCGCCAGGATGCCGTAAAAAGGCGAGGCGATGATGTTGGCCACCACGCTGAAGCCGAAGAACAGCACCAGCAATACCACCAGGGCAAACAGCGGCCACAGTAACCACTCGATGAAGCTTGCCCAGTCGGGTAGTTGCGGCATTAGCCTGGTCATCCACAGATCGAACTGCTGGATGCCCCAGCCGATCAGTGCGCTGAACAGGATCAGGTTGAGCAGCAGCGGGATTAGCACAAAGCGGCGTAGCCCGGGTCGGCGCAGGGTCCGCCAGCCCTCTTTGAGGTAGTCGGGGCCGCGGAGTAGGTCGGTGACGTGCTTCATGGTGGCTGGTCCTGGAGGGGTGTTGGTGCGCAAATGGGCAGTGTCTCGCCGGGTACTATAGGGGTAAACTATTTGGCTGATACAGTCTTTGCAATGTCCTAATGTGTCCCCACGCCCTAAGCTGCGCTGCAGGAACTGATGGCCCAGCCCGCTGGTGACCCTTGATCGAATCGTTTTTGGGGCAGTCACGTTACACCGGGGACCCCTTACCCCCGACTGCCCGTTTTATTACTGCCGCCAGCACGCTGGCGATTACGGAGGTTATATGTCTGAAGTGCGTCATGCTCGTCTGATCATCCTGGGCTCGGGCCCGGCCGGTTACAGCGCCGCCGTTTATGCTGCGCGGGCCAACCTCAAGCCGTTGCTGATTACCGGGATGCAGATGGGTGGCCAACTGACCACCACCACCGAGGTGGACAACTGGCCGGGTGACGTTGAAGGCTTGCAAGGCCCTGACCTGATGGAGCGCATGCGCAAGCACGCCGAGCGCTTCGAGACCGAAATCCAGTTTGACCACATCAACAAGGTCGACCTCAGCAGCCGTCCGCTGAAGCTGTGGGGTGACAGCGGCGAATATCAGTGTGATGCGCTGATCATCGCCACGGGTGCCTCTGCCCGCTACCTTGGTCTGCCGTCCGAGGAGGCCTTTATGGGCAAGGGCGTATCGGCCTGCGCTACCTGTGACGGGTTCTTCTATCGCAATCAGGACGTGTCCGTGATCGGCGGCGGCAATACCGCCGTTGAAGAAGCGCTGTATCTGGCCAATATCGCCAAGAAGGTCACCCTGGTGCATCGCCGTGACAGCTTCCGCGCCGAGAAGATTCTGGTCGACAAGCTGATGGCCCGCGTGGCTGAAGGCAAGATCGAGCTGAAGCTCAACGCCACCCTGGATGAAGTGCTGGGTGACGACAGCGGTGTGACCGGCATGCGTATCGCGCTGAACGGCGGCGGCACTGAGGATATCGCCTTGGCTGGGGTGTTTATCGCGATTGGTCACACGCCCAACACCGGCCTGTTCGAAGGGCAGCTGGACATGAAAGACGGCTACCTGAAAATCAAGAGCGGCACCGAGGGTAACGCCACCCAGACCAATATCGCGGGCGTGTTTGCTGCCGGTGACGTGGCTGACCACGTTTATCGCCAGGCGATTACCTCGGCCGGTGCTGGCTGCATGGCGGCGCTGGACGCGGAGCGCTTCCTCGACGAGCTGTAATGTGATGGTCTGAAACCCCGCCTCGACGGCAGCGTTGAGGTGGGGTTTTTGCTTGGCAGGAGGCAGGGTAAATGGAGCAGTGGATACTGGTTGTCGGTTTGACCCTGATGGCCGGAGTGGCGATGCCGGTCGGTGCGTTGCTGGCTGGGGTGGAGTCCATTCGGCCGAACTGGCTGGATGAGGAGCGCCGCCACGGCATTATTGCCTTTGGCGGTGGCGCGCTGTTGTCGGCGGTGGCGCTGGTGTTGGTGCCAGAGGGTATCGAGGTACTGTCGCCAGTCAGTTCGGCATTCTGGTTTGTGCTCGGCGGCGCGGCCTTTATGGGGTTGGACCTGCTGCTTTATCGCATCAATACGCCGGCCAGTCAGTTGGCTGCCATGTTGTCAGACTTTATTCCCGAATCCATCGCCCTTGGGGCTGCCTTTGCGGTGGGCGGTTCCGGCGGGTTGCTGCTAGCCTGCCTGATGATGCTGCAGAACCTGCCTGAGGGCTTCAATGCCTGTCGCGAGCTGCGTGCCAGCACCCATTACTCGGTGCGTCGGGTGGCTGGTCTGTTTGCCTTGATGGCCCTGCTCGGCCCGGTCTGTGGCCTGCTGGGGTACGGCTGGCTGGCGCAATTTCCGGCTGTTGTAGCCGGTGTGATGCTGTTCGCCGCCGGCGGTATCTGCTATTCAGTCTTTCAGGACATCGCGCCCCAGGTGAAAGTCGAACGTCATTGGGCGCCGCCGATGGGCGCGGTGCTCGGGTTTGTGCTGGGCATGGTCGGTCATCAGTTGACGATGGCCTGATCGTACCGGCCTAGTCGGTCGTCCCTGCCGCTCGCGGTAGCAGCGACCATCTCTCTGAAGAGGAAGAGCGTTATGAAAACTCTGTCTGTTCTGGCTATTGCAGGCCTGCTCGCGGTCGCCGGCAGCGCGTCTGCCAGCAGCTTTATCGGCACCACTGATACCATCGGCTCCTCGCTCGCCAACAGCGTGGAAAGCACCAGTGATGCCTCTACTGGCGGCAATGACAAAGTGGTGCTCCAGGCGCGTGATGACGCCGCCAGTTTTGTCGCCAGCAACGGTGCGATCCGCGGCGTGCAGCTGGAAGCCGCGTTGCAGCATCTGCGCGCGCAACAACCTGGCCTGAATGCCAGTGACATGCAGCTGGCCGAGGACATTCTCGCCCGTTGAGTGCTCGGCGCCGTGGCGTACACTGGCTGCTGGCTGAGACGCTACGGCTGCTGATGCTGCTGGCAGCCCTGCCAGCGGCCGCCGCGCTGCGTTTTGAGGCGCCCCTGAGCGGGCTGGATGCGCAACAGCAAGCCTTTACCCAGGCCGTGTTGACGACAGCCGAGCAGCGCTTGCCGCCGGTGGTGCGGGCCGAGCTGGATGTAGTCGTGCCGGTGCGATGGGTGGATGACCTGCCTGCCGGTGTGGCCGGGCGTGCTACCGGCAACGGTCGTGTGCTACTGGCGCAGCGGCTGTTGCAGGAGGGTGATCAGGCGCTGGCCTTGCGTACGCTGCTGCACGAAGTAATTCACCTGTATGACCGACTTGGGCCGCCGCCCGCGCTGCGCTGGCGCTGTGCGTCCCGGGTGCAGGTGCAAGGGCTGGTTGGCTTGCCGGCGGTGTGTCGCGGGCAGGGTCAGCGGCAGCGGCGACTGAGCGACGACCCGCGATTGCTCGATCTGGCTGGCTGGCCCGAACGGGTCGGCACGCGAGGCCAACGCGAGCAGCAGAATGCGCAAACCCTGCGCTCGCCTGATCCTTACGAGCTAGATAGCCCGGCCGAATTTGTGGCGGTCAACGCCGAGTATTTTCTGCTGGATGCCGAGTACGCCTGCCGCCGTCCGGCGTTGCACGCCTACTTCACAGCGCAGTTCGCAGGCTGGGCACCCCCGACCGCGCGCTGTTCACAGCGTTATCCCTACCTCAATGCCGGCGCCAATGCCGAACAGTCACTGCTTGGCTGGCTTGACCCGGAGCGGGTGTATGCGGTGCATTATCTGCTGGCCGAGCCCAATGATGACTGGGCCAGTCGCTGGGGGCACAGTATGCTCCGGCTGGTGGTCTGTGCGCCGGGGCGTGAGCGCGGTCCAGGTTGCCTGCTGGATGTCGAGCAGCATCTGGTCATGTCGTTTCGCGCCTTTGTTGATGACGTCCAGCTGTCTCACTGGGACGGGCTGGTAGGCAGTTATCCGTCGCGGCTGTTTCTGTTGCCGCTGTCGCAGGTAGTGGACGAGTACACCAAGCTGGAATTACGGGCGTTGCGCTCGGTGCCGCTGCGCTTTGGCCGGGCGCAAATAGCGGGGGTGGTGCGGCAGGCGGCGCAGTTGCACTGGAGCTACGATGGTCGCTACTACTTCATTGGCAACAACTGTGCGGTAGAAACCCTCAAGCTGCTGCGCGCCGGCAGCAACAGTGCCGTGCTACGTGATCTGGACAGCCAGACGCCGATTGGTTTGCTGCAATTGCTTGAGGCCCGCGGGCTGGCCGATACCTCGGTACTGACTGATCCGGTCCTTGCGCTGCGTCAGGGGTATCGGTTCGACTCCTATGCCGAGCGATACCAGCAATTGTTTGCGCCGCTGCGCGAGCAATTGGGTTTGCCTGCTGCGGATGTGGCAGGGTGGCTTGACCTGTCGGCAAGTCGGCGCCGGGACTGGTTTGCCGGCGCCGACTTGCGCGCCAGTGCGGCCCTGCTGCTGTTGGAGCAAGCCGCGTTGCGGCGTCAGCTGCTGCGGGTGCAGCAGCGTATCAAGCTGCAATATCTGCAAGGCGACGGCCCTGCTGCCATGCAACAGGCCGGTGACCTGGTCGCCAGCCTGCTGCGTGAACGCGGGTTTCTCAGTCGCCCGGCTGACCTTGTGTCCGCCGGTTATGGGCTGCCGCAGCCAGCGGAGTGGCAGGATCTGGCCGTCCGCAGCGAGGCGCAACAGCAGCGCCTGATTGGCTTGGGCGGGTCGCTGGACGCCTTGCTGCCGAGCCTGTTGCCGGCCGCTGAGCGCGCCGAGCTGGACGCGGCGCAAGATAACCTGCAGCAATTGCTGGCGCGCATCCGCCAGCAGCGCCGGGACTCCAGCGGTGATTGAGCTGCCGACGTCATGCTGCTGCCCCTGCGCGGCGGGTGGTCGCCGTGCCGACTGAATGCGGCGCGGCCGCGCCTGTTCAGCGATTAACGTCCACGACGATGCGTCCGCGCACGCGCCCTGCCAGCAGCTCAGGGGCCAGTTCCAGGCTTTGCTGCAGACCTACCTCGTCACCAATGCTGCCCAAGGCGGCCAGGTCCAGATCCTTGGCCAGGCGTTGCCATGCCTGCTGACGGCGCGCCAGTGGGCACATAACACTGTCGATGCCGATCAAGCGTACACCGCGCAGAATGAACGGGGCCACGGTGGCCGGCAGGTCCATGCCGGCGGCTAGGCCGCAGGCGGTGACAACGCCACCGTAGCGGGTGCTGGCACAGACATTGGCCAACACGTGGCTGCCGGCCACGTCCACTGCGCCAGCCCAGCGCTCCTTGGCCAGTGGGCGTCCGGCACTGGCGAAGTCGGCGCGCGGAACAATCTCGCTGGCGCCCAGCTGCGTCAGGTAATCACTGTCGCCGGCGCGTCCGGTCATGGCGACCACGCGATAGCCGAGGCGTGCCAGCAGGGCGATGGCAACACTGCCCACACCGCCGGCGGCGCCGGTCACCAGAATGTCACCGTCGCCGGGCGTAACGCCTTGTTCTTCCAGTGCCATGACGCACAGCATGGCGGTGTAGCCGGCGGTGCCGATGGCCATCGCCTGAGCAGGCGAAAACGCTTCTGGTAAGGGGATCAGCCAGTCGGCCTTCAGGCGTGCTTTCTGGGCCAGTCCGCCCCAGTGCCGTTCACCCACGCCCCAGCCGTTAAGCAACACGGCGTCGCCGGCCTGGTAGCGAGCGTCGTTGCTGTGCTCAACCACACCAGCCAGGTCGATACCGGGCACCATGGGAAAGTTGCGCACCACGGGGCTGGCCCCGGTGATGGCCAGTGCGTCCTTGTAGTTGAGGGTGGAGTGGCTGACGCGTACCGTCACCTCGCCCTCGGGTAGCTGGCTGTCTTGCAGCGGCTGGACGCTGGCGCGCTGCTTACCGTCGTGCTGTTCGATCACAATGCCGTTGAACATGGGGTTGCTCCTTTATTTAGACTGATCGTCTCTTAAATGGCAAAAAAACTCAGGGTTTGGGGAGTGCGTTCAAGTAAAAGCTGGCGAACACTGCCAGCGGTTGGGCCGAGCGCTCCAGTTTGGCGCGCAGTACGGCGCCTTCCCAGCCAATCCAGAAGGCGGCTGACAGTGCCCGGGTATCGCAATCGGGGCTCAGTTGCCCGCTGTCGATAGCCTGCTGCAGGCAGCCTTGCAGGCGTTGCTGCCAGTCCTCGAAGGTGGCGCACAGGTGCGCGCGGAAGCTGTCGGGTAATGCGCCCATTTCCTGGCCAAGGTTGCCAATAAGGCAGCCGCGCCGAAACGCGTGCTGCGCCATGCCTTCGCTGGCATCGTCAATAAAGGCTTGCAGGCGGGCCAGTGGCGCCAGTGCAGTGTTATCAAAGTGACGATTGAGCTTGCGTGCAAAGTAGGCACCGTAGCGCTCGATCAGCGCCAGGCCCAGCTGCTCCTTGCTGGCGAAGTAATGATAGAAAGAGCCCTTGGGAACGCCCGCGCGGTTCAGTAGCTCATCCAGCCCGGTGGCGCTGAAGCCCTTTTCGGTCAGCACCTGCAGGCCCGCCTGCAGAATCAGGTCGCGGGTGGCGGCGTCGCTGGCGCGGGGTTTTGGCGGGCGTCCGCGGCGGCGGGTTGGGGTGGTCGGCGTGTCCATGGTTTTATATTAGACCGATCGTCTCGGTAAATGCAATGCACCGCCTGTCAGGTGCTGTTGCTCGGCTGCTTCAGTTGGCTGGGGGCTAGCGCGCTGTGGCTGGCGGCGTGCGGGCGCAACGGTCTGGTGGCTGCGAGTCGCAAGGTAAGGGGGATGTAGGGAAAGCTTGAGATCATGTTTGCGACCATTCGAATTGCTCGAATGGTGCCCCGAGGGAGAATCGAACTCCCACTCTGTCACCAGAAACGGATTTTGAATCCGTCGCGTCTACCAATTCCGCCATCGGGGCATGCCAGGCGCCGTTGGCGCGCAAAGCTGGCGCGGAGTATAAGGAGCTGTGGCGGGGCAGGTCAATGCTGTCGAGCGTCAGTTGATCGCGATAATCGAGGTTTTCCGCTACTATAGCGGCCCTTTTTCTACCACCCGGATCTGCCTGCCGCATGCGCCTCAGTGACTTTTATTTTGAGCTGCCCGATGACCTGATCGCCCGCCACCCGCTGGCTGAGCGGCGTGGCAGCCGCCTGCTGTGCCTGGATGGACCCAGTGGCAGCATCGCTCACCGGCAGTTTATCGACTTGCTGAGCTATCTGCGTCCAGGCGACTTGATGGTGTTTAACAACACTCGGGTGATTCCGGCGCGCCTGTTTGGCCGCAAGGCGTCCGGCGGCGCGCTGGAGGTGCTGGTCGAGCGGGTGCTGGATGAGTACCGGGTGCTGGCGCACGTCCGCTCCAGCAAGTCGCCTAAGCCCGGCAGCCAGATTCTGATTGATGGCGGCGCCGAGGCCGAGATGGTCGCGCGGCATGATGCGCTGTTTGAACTGCGCTTTGCCGAGCCGGTGTTGCCGTTGCTGCAGCGCGTTGGGCATATGCCGTTGCCGCCCTATATCGACCGGCCTGATGAAGACGCCGATCGCGAGCGCTATCAAACGGTCTACGCCAAGCGCGAAGGCGCGGTGGCCGCGCCCACTGCCGGGCTGCATTTTGATCAGCCGTTGCTCGATGCCATCGCCGAGCTGGGCGTCGAGACCGCCGAGGTCACCCTGCACGTTGGGGCGGGCACCTTCCAGCCGGTGCGGGTCGAGAAGATCGAAGACCATGTCATGCATCAGGAGTGGCTTGAGGTTTCGCCTGAAGTGGTGGCTGCGGTGCAGGCGTGCAAGGCGCGCGGCGGCCGGGTGGTTGCCGTGGGCACTACCAGCGTGCGCTCGCTGGAGTCGGCTGCGCGTGACGGTGAACTCAAGCCGTTCAGTGGTGATACTGACATCTTTTTGTACCCTGGCCGGCCGTTTCATGTGGTCGATGCGCTGGTCACCAACTTCCATTTGCCCGAGTCGACCCTGCTGATGCTGGTGTCGGCCTTCGCTGGTTATCCCGAAGCCATGGCGGCCTATCGCGCTGCCGTGGCCGAGAAGTACCGCTTTTTCAGTTACGGTGATGCCATGTTCATCACCCGCAATCCGGCCCCGACCGGCCCCGAGGTATCGTCATGAGTCACATGTCCTTTGAATTGCTTGCCACCGACGGCAAGGCGCGCCGCGGCCGGCTGACTTTTCCGCGTGGGGTAGTGGAAACCCCGGCCTTCATGCCGGTGGGTACCTACGGCACGGTCAAGGGCATGCTGCCGCGCGACGTTGAGGCTATCGGTGCCCAGATTATTCTTGGCAATACCTTTCACCTGTGGCTGCGACCCGGTACCGAGGTCATCAGCAAGCACGGTGACCTGCATGACTTCATGCAGTGGCAGGGACCGATTCTGACCGATTCGGGCGGGTTTCAGGTGTTCAGCCTGGGCGCCATGCGCAAGATCAAGGAGGAGGGGGTCTATTTCTCCTCGCCGGTCGATGGCGCCAAGGTGTTCATGGGGCCGGAAGAGTCCATGCAGGTGCAGCGTGCGCTGGGTTCCGACATCGTGATGATCTTCGATGAGTGCACGCCCTATCCGGCTGACGTCGATACTGCGCGCCGTTCCATGGAGCTGTCGCTGCGCTGGGCCAAGCGCTCCAAGCAGGCGCACGGCGATAACCCCTCGGCACTGTTCGGCATTATCCAGGGCGGTATGCACGAGGAGCTGCGTCTGCGCTCGCTGGAAGGGCTGAGCGAGATCGGCTTTGACGGTCTGGCCATCGGCGGCCTGTCGGTGGGTGAGCCGAAGGAAGAGATGATCCGCGTACTGGATTTTCTGCCCGGCCATATGCCGCCGGAAAAACCCCGTTACCTGATGGGAGTAGGCAAGCCCGAAGATCTGGTGGAAGGTGTGCGCCGCGGGGTGGACATGTTCGATTGCGTCATGCCCAGCCGCAATGCGCGCAACGGCCACCTGTTCACCGAGGCGGGTGTGATCAAGATCCGCAACGCGGTGCACCGTCACGACGAGTCGCCGCTGGACCCTGCGTGCGACTGCTACACCTGTCAGCACTTCTCCCGCGCCTATCTGCATCACCTGGACAAGTGCGGCGAAATGCTCGGCAGCATGCTCAATACCATCCATAACCTGCGGCATTATCAGCGGCTTATGGCGGGTTTGCGCGGTGCCATTCAACAGGGTACATTGAGCGCCTTTGTGGATAACTTCTACGCCAAGCTGGGCCGGCCGGTACCGCCGCTGGAGCCCTGAGCGTCCGCGGGTGCGATCAGCGCAGTCGGGCGCTTGAATAGTGTCCGAAGCGCCCCAATAACCGATTTTTCGCAGTTCAATAACAGGAGCGTCACATGAGCTTTTTCATTCCCGCCGCCATGGCACAGTCTGCAGGCGGAGCCGCACCGGCGGGTTCCGGTTTCGAGTGGATTTTTCTGATCGGCTTCGTGGTCATCTTCTATCTGATGATCTGGCGTCCGCAGGCCAAGCGCGCCAAGGAGCACAAGAATCTGCTGGCCGGCCTGTCCACCGGTGATGAAGTGGTTACCGGCGGTGGCATCCTGGGCAAGGTCAAGAAAGTGACCGACGAGTTTGTGGTGCTGGAAGTGGGTGATAGCCAGGAACTCAAGTTCCAGAAAGGCTCGATCGTGGCTGTACTGCCCAAGGGCACGCTGAAAGCCATCTAATCCCCTCGTAGACCTCCGTTCCGGGCGCCGCTAAGGCGCCCGGACTGCTATCAGGCCCTGATATGCTCAATCGTTACCCTCTCTGGAAATACCTGCTGATCGCGGCCGTGCTTGTGCTGGGCGTGATCTACGCAATGCCCAACCTGTACCCGGATGACCCGGCCATTCAGATTTCTGGTGCCAGCTCCACGCTGGAAATCCAGCAGCCCGATCTCGACCGTATCGAGCAGGCGCTGGCTGCCGCCAACCTGCCGACCAAGGGCACCGAACTGGGCGCCAATGGTCGTTCCGGTCTGGTGCGCCTGGTTAACCGCGCCGACCAGCTGAAAGCGCAGGATGTGGTGCGCGATGCGCTGGGCCGTGACTACGTGGTGGCCCAGAACCTGGCGCCGACCACGCCCGATTGGCTGAGCAACATCGGTGCTGGCCCCATGACGTTGGGTCTGGACCTGTCCGGTGGCGTGCACTTTTTGCTGCAGGTCGACATGGAAAAGGCCATCGAGTCGCGGGTCAATGTCTACCAGAGCGAGCTGCGCGGCCTGATGCGCACCGAAGGCGTGCGTTACCGCAGCCTGCCGACCCAGGGCAACACCCTGCAGTTTGGCTTTGCCGATGAAGAGCAGCGTAGCGAAGCACGCCGCCTGATCAGCCGTCAGTACAACCAGTTCGCGCTGGAAACGACCGAGCGTCAGGATCAATACGTGCTGCAGCTGACGCTGACCGAGGCCGAAATTGCGGCCATTCGCGATTACGCCGTCAACCAGAACCTGACCACCGTGCGTAACCGCGTCAACGAACTGGGCGTGGCCGAGCCGCTGGTGCAGCGCCAGGGGGCCGATCGCATCGTGGTTGAGCTGCCGGGCGTGCAGGACACCGCCGAGGCCAAGCGCGTATTGGGCAAGACTGCCAACCTGGAGTTCCGTCTGGCCGCTGAGCCTGACGCGGCGCGTGCAACCACCGAATCCTTCCCGTTCCGCAGTAGCCAAGGCCGGGTGGCGGATGTTGAGCGCAGCATCATCATTACCGGTGACCAGGTTACCGATGCGCAGGCCAATTACGACGAAAACGGCCGCCCGCAGGTCAACATCAATCTCGACAGCCACGGCGGCGAGCTGATGAATCGCGCCACCCGCAGCAATATTGGCCGCGGCATGGCGGTGCTGTTTATCGAGCAGCGCCAGATCAGTCGCACCGTGACCGAAGAGGTTGATGGTGTGATGCAGGAGGTCGAAGTGCCGGCCTTCGTTGAAGAAAAGTCCATTATCAGTCTGGCGACCATCCAGAGCGCGCTGGGTACCCAATTCCGTATCACCGGCCTGGATTCGCCGGCCGAGTCCTCCGAGCTGGCGCTGTTGCTGCGGGCCGGCGGCCTGGCGGCTCCGATGCACTTTGTGGAAGAGCGCACCATCGGCCCGAGCCTGGGGGCGGAGAACATTGCCAAGGGCGTGACCGCGACCCAGGTCGGCTTTCTCGCCGTGCTGGTGTTCATGATCATCATCTATCGCGCCTTCGGCGTGTTTGCCAGCATTGCCCTGAGCTTCAACCTGGTGCTGCTGATTGCGCTGATGTCCATGTTGGGCGCTACCCTGACGCTGCCCGGTATCGCCGGTATCGTGCTGACCCTGGGTATGGCGGTTGATGCCAACGTGCTGATCTTCTCGCGGATCAAGGAGGAGATATTTAACGGGATGTCGCCGCAGCGCGCAGTGCATGAAGGTTTCGACAAGGCCTTCTCGGCGATTATCGACGGCAACCTGACCACCTTGCTGGTCGGCGTGATCCTGTTTGCCATGGGCTCGGGGCCGATCAAGGGCTTTGCCGTGACCCTGTCGCTGGGTATCGTGACCTCGATGTTCAGCGCCATCATGGTGACCCGCGCCATGGTCAATCTGGCCGTTGGCGGTCGCGACGTGAAGAAGCTGTGGCTCTGAGGAATTTGCAATGAACATCAATAGAACCATTAATTTCCTCGGCCTGCGCAAATTCTTCTTTGGCGTGGCTATTGTGCTGATGATTGCCTCGTTGGGCAGTCTGGTGGTCAAGCAGCTGAATCTGGGGTTGGACTTTACCGGTGGTGCACTGGTGGAGCTGAACTACAGCGAGGCTGCTGATCTGGAAGAGATTCGCGCGACCCTCCGTGAGAACGGCTGGGGCGATGCTGTGGTGCAGAACTTCGGCGCTTCGACCGACGTATTGATCCGTCTGGCCAGCGATGACCCGGACCTGGGTAACCAGGTGGCCGATATGGTCAAGCGCACCGAGGGCGGCGAAGTGTCGGTCAAGCGGGTTGAGTTTATCGGTCCTCAGGTGGGTGAGGAGCTGCGTGACCAGGGTGGCCTCGGCATGCTGCTGGCTATTGGCGGCATCCTGCTGTACGTGTCCCTGCGCTTCCAGATGAAGTTCGCTGTGGCGGCCATTCTGGCGCTGGTGCACGACGTGATCTTTACCCTGGGCTTCTTCGCCTTCTTCGGCCTGTCGTTTGACTTGACGGTGTTGGCGGCGCTGCTGGCGGTGATCGGTTACTCGCTGAACGACACCATCGTGGTATTTGACCGTATCCGTGAGAACATTCGCGCCATGCGGCACACCGATCTGGTCGAGATTATCAACGTGTCCACCACCCAGACCCTGGGCCGGACGTTGGCGACGTCGTTCTCGACCATTCTGGTGCTGCTGGCGCTGTTCTGGTTTGGTGGTGAGAACATCCATGGCTTTGCCACGGCGCTGCTGATTGGTGTGGGTATCGGTACTTACTCGTCGATCTACGTTGCCGGCGGCCTGCTGGTAACCATGAAGCTCACGCGCGAAGACCTGATTCCGCCGCAGATTGAAGAAGAGGTAGACGAGCGGCCCTGAGCGCCGGCGCAGCTGCAAGCTACAAGCTGCAAGAAAGCCCGCGCCGGAACTGAATCCGGCGCGGGTTTTTGCTTTTCTGGGTGGCTTGAAGCTTGCGGCTTGTAGCTTGCAGCTCAAAAAAAGAGGCCCACACCGATCAGGGTGTGGGCCTCTTTTTTGTGTCTCGCACGGCCAGCTGGTCGTGCGAGGCTTGCCGCTAAGGCTTACTTCAAATGCGGCTGAATAGCCGTCAGCACGGCCTTGAAGCACTTGGGGTTGCCGGCGACGATCTGGCCTTTGTCGAGGAACTGATGGCCGCCACTGAAATCACTGCACAGCCCGCCCGCTTCCTGGATCAGCAGAGCGCCTGCGGCCATATCCCACTCGGCCAGGCCGAATTCCCAGAAAGCGTCGAAGCGGCCAGCGGCCACGTAGGCCAGGTCCAGGCTGGCGGCGCCGGCGCGGCGGATGCCGGCGGTCTGGCCGACCAGGCTGCGGAACATGCCCAGGTAGTTGTCCAGTGAATCGAGCTGGTTGGCACGGAAGGGGAAGCCGGTGCCCAGCAGTGCGCCATCGAGGGTCTTGCGGTTGCTGACGCGCAGGCGGCGACCGTTGAGGGCCGCGCCGCGGCCGCGGCTGGCGGTAAATTCTTCCTGGCGGATCGGATCCAGCACCACGGCGTGTTCGATACGGCCTTTTACCCGGCAGGCAATGCTGATGGCGAAGTGCGGTACGCCACGGATGAAATTGGTGGTGCCGTCCAATGGGTCGATGATCCAGACGGTGTCCGCGCCTTCGCCGTGGCCCGGCTGAAAGCCGCTTTCTTCGGCCTGGATGCTGTGGTCCGGATAGGCCTTGCGCAGTTGGCTGATGATGGCCTGCTCGGCGGCGCGATCCACTTCCGACACATAATCGCGCGCGTCCTTTTCGTCCACGGTGAGCACATCAAGGCGTTCCATGGAACGGTAAATGAGCTCTCCTGCGCTGCGCGCGGCACGCAGGGCGATGTTCAGCATGGGCTGCATAAGGCTATGTCTCTGTCGGGGGAATGATGAAAAGCCGGAAATTGTAGCAGATGTGCAGGTGAACAGAAATGGATCATGGCTATCAGCGCGCGGCTTTTGTAAGATGCAGGGTCCATTTTCCGGCGTGAAGGGTCCGCTGTGCTGAATAACGTGCGTGTGGTGTTGGTCAACACCAGTCATCCGGGCAACATTGGCGGCGCCGCCAGAGCCATGAAAAATATGGGCCTGAACCAGCTGGTGCTGGTCGATCCGGTCCGCTTCCCCGATCCTGATGCCAATTCTCGTGCCTCCGGCGCTGATGATGTGCTCAGTAATGCGCGCATCGTTGCGACCTTGGACGACGCTATTGCCGACTGCACCCTGGTAATGGGAACCAGTGCGCGTGATCGCCGTATCCCCTGGCCGGTGGTTGATCCGCGCGAGGCGGCAGACATGGTGCTTGACCATGCCGCGCTGCCCGAGGCGCAGATTGCACTGGTATTCGGTCGAGAGGATTCGGGGCTCACCACGGACGAGCTGCAGCGCTGTCAGTATCACGTGCATATCCCCTCCATGCCTGATTTCAGCTCGCTGAATCTGGCGGCCGCTGTGCAGGTGCTAGCTTACGAGCTACGTATGCAGGGTCTGCAGCGCGAGGGTGCGCCGACCAAGATGCACAAGGTCGAGACGACGGCCGTGTTCAACGAAATTCCGGCGACGGCAGGGGAGTTGGAGCAGTTTTATCAGCATCTGGAGCAGGTGCTGGTTGAAATCGGCTTCCATGACCCACAGAAACCACGGCAGCTGTTGCCGCGTTTGCGTCGCCTCTACGGGCGGGTGCACCTCAACCGGATGGAAATGAACATCCTGCGTGGCATCTTGACCGAAACCCAGAAGGCCATCGGCGTAAAAGCGGCCGGTGAGCGGAGACCCTGACCATGTTTGCTCGCATGAAAGAAGATATCGCCAGCGTATTCCATCGTGACCCTGCCGCGCGCAACACGCTGGAAGTGCTGACCTGCTATCCCGGCTTGCATGCGGTCTGGTTGCATCGAGTGGCGCATGCGCTGTGGGAGCGTCGCGCCTTTTTGCTGGCGCGCATGGTGTCGCACCTGGCGCGCTGGCTGACCGGGATAGAGATTCACCCTGGCGCGCAGATTGGTCGCCGCTTCTTTATCGATCACGGCTTTGGCGTGGTTATCGGTGAGACCACCGAAATCGGTGATGACGTCACCCTCTATCAGGGTGTGACGCTGGGTGGCACCAGTTGGGATCAGGGCAAGCGCCACCCTACGCTGGAAGACGGTGTGGTGGTGGGCGCCGGTGCCAAGGTGCTTGGGCCTTTCACTGTTGGGGCTGGCGCCAAGATCGGCTCCAACGCGGTGGTCACCAAGGCGGTGCCTGCCGGTGCCACGGCGGTGGGTATTCCGGGCCGCATTATCCCCAAAGAGCCGGAGCCTGAGGTCAAGACGGAGCAGCAGGTCAAGCGTGAGGCGATGGCTGAGAAGCTGGGCTTTGATGCCTACGGTGTGAGCCGTGATATGCCGGACCCGGTGGCGCGGGCCATCGGGCAGATGCTTGACCACATGCATGCCGTCGACGGCCGGCTTGAAGGTATGTGCAAGGCGTTGAGCGAGCTTGGCAGCGATTACTGCGCCAAGGAGCTGCCAACCCTGGGTGGTGAGGATTTCGAGCTGCTCAAGGATGAGTCGCAATCGTCGGTTGATGCAGACGCTGCCAGCGACAGCAAGGCCTGAGGTGATATGAAACAGCCTATTTATCTGGATTATGCGGCGACTACGCCGGTTGATCCGGCGGTTGCCGAGAAAATGGTTGCCTGCCTGACCATGGATGGCAATTTTGCCAATCCGGCCTCGCGCTCGCATGTCTACGGCTGGAAAGCCGAAGAGGCGGCAGAGAACGCCCGGCGTCAGGTGGCTGATCTGGTCGGCGCCGATCCGCGCGAGATCGTCTGGACCTCGGGTGCGACCGAATCGAACAATCTGGCCATCAAGGGTATGGCGCACGCGCTTAGCTCGCGTGGACGCCACCTGATCACCTCCGTTATCGAACACAAGGCTGTGCTGGACTGCTTCAAGCAGTTGGAGCAGGATGGCTTTGAGGTCACCCTGCTGCAGCCGGACGCCTCCGGTGTGATCAGTCCGGCGCAGCTGCAGGCTGCGCTGCGCGAGGATACTGTGCTGGTGTCGTTGATGCAGGTGAACAACGAGATTGGCACGGTCAACGATATTCGGGCGCTGGGTCAGGTCGCGCAGGTGTCTGGCGCGGTATTTCATGTGGATGCGGCGCAGGCCACGGGCAAGCTGCCGATTGACCTGAAAAGCCTGCCGGTTGATCTGATGTCCTTCAGTGCTCACAAGACCTACGGGCCCAAGGGCGTGGGTGCGCTCTTTGTGCGTCGTGGTCTTACACCGCGTCCGCAGGCGCAGATTCACGGTGGCGGACACGAGCGCGGCCTGCGCTCGGGTACGCTGGCCACCCATCAGTTGGTCGGTATGGGGGCGGCGTTCGAGCTGGCAGGCCAGCTTCGTGAGGGCGAGGTTGCGCGCATCGGCGAGCTGCGCGAGCTGCTGCTGGCAGGGCTGGCCGGGCTTGAGGGCGTCAGTCTGAACGGCAGTGCAGAGGCGCGCGTGCCGCATAACCTGAACCTGGCCTTTGCCGGTGTTGATGGGGAGCTGCTGTTGTTGTCGCTCAAGGAGCTTGCCCTGTCCAGTGGCTCGGCCTGTACCTCGGCTGCTGTCGAGCCCTCTTATGTGCTGCGTGGCATCGGTGTGAGCGACGAGCTGGCGCACAGCTCCATTCGACTGTCGCTAGGGCGTTATACCACCGCGGACGACGTGCAGCGCGCTGCCGAGGTCATCTGTCAGGTGGTGCCGCGCCTGCGCAGTGCCTGACCGCGCACTGTTATCTATTTGTCGTTAACCTGCGTATAATCCGCAGGTTAACCATCTTTTGTAATTTCATTCTGTAACTATCTGTCTGGAGAGTTTTATGGCCGTTGAACGCACCCTGTCCATCATCAAGCCCGATGCCGTTGCCAAGAACGTTATTGGCGAGATTCTGACCCGTTTTGAAAAGGCTGGTCTGCGCGTTGTTGCAGCCAAGATGGTTCAGCTGTCCCAGACCGATGCCGAAGGCTTCTACGCCGAGCACAAAGAGCGCCCCTTCTTCAAGGATCTGGTTGGCTTCATGACCTCTGGCCCAGTTGTTGTACAAGTGCTGGAAGGCGAGGGCGCGGTCCTGAAGAACCGTGACCTGATGGGCGCTACCAACCCGAAAGAAGCTGCTGCCGGCACTATCCGCGCCGACTTCGCCGAGTCCATCGATGCCAACGCCGTGCACGGTTCCGACTCCACCACTTCCGCTGCCCGTGAAGTGGCCTACTTCTTCGCCGAAACTGAACTCTGCCCGCGCTAAGGCCGGGTTTGGTTCTCTCAGCCGAGTGATGTGATTGCCATGACTGATACCACCAGCAAGACCAATCTGCTGGGTCTGACACAGCAGAAACTGGAAGCTTTCTTCGAAGGATTGGGAGAGAAGCGTTTTCGTGCCGGCCAGGTCATGAAATGGATGCATCACTATGGCGTGGACAACTTCGATGACATGACCAATATCGGCAAGGCCCTGCGCGAAAAGCTCAAGGCCAACGCCGAAATTCGCGGTCCCGAAGTTGTCAGCGAGGATATTTCCCGCGACGGCACACGCAAGTGGGTCGTGCGGGTTGCCTCGGGCAGTTGCGTTGAGACCGTGTACATTCCGCAGAACGGACGTGGCACCCTGTGCGTGTCCTCCCAGGCGGGTTGTGCGCTGGACTGCAGCTTCTGCTCGACCGGCAAACAGGGCTTCAACAGCGACCTGACCGTGGCCGAGATCATTGGCCAGGTGTGGATCGCCAGCAAGTCCTTTGGCTCTGTACCGGCAACCGCCGACCGTGCCGTCACCAACGTGGTGATGATGGGCATGGGTGAGCCGCTACTGAATTACGACAACGTTGTGGATGCCATGACGTTAATGATGGACGATCTGGGCTACGGTATTTCCAAGCGTAAGGTGACGCTGTCGACCTCGGGCGTGGTGCCGATGATCAACAAGCTGGCCGAGGATATGGATGTTGCCCTGGCGCTGTCGCTGCATGCGCCGAACAACGCATTGCGCAACGAGCTGGTGCCCCTAAACAAGAAGTACCCGCTGGAAGTGCTGCTGCCAGCCTGCAAGAGCTACATCGCCGGGCTTGGCGAAAAGCGCTCGCTGACCATTGAGTACACCCTGCTCAAGGGCGTCAACGATCAACCCGAGCATGCTGCCGAGATGATCGAGCTGCTGCGCGATATCCCGTGCAAGATCAACCTGATCCCCTTCAACCCCTTCCCGTATTCCGGTTACGAGCGACCGAGCAACAATGCTATCCGCCGTTTCCAGGACATGTTGCATAACGCTGGCTATAACGTCACCGTGCGTACTACCCGGGGAGAAGATATCGACGCTGCCTGTGGCCAACTGGTTGGTCAGGTGATGGACCGCACCCGCCGCAGCGAACGCTATATTGCCGTGCGCCAGCTTGCCGAGGCGGCCGATGCCACTGAGCGCGGGCAGCGTAACGCGGGTTAACTACTCAAGCCGGAAAGGATGTTGACATGAGCAAGCCAAGCGCCGCGATCCTACTACTCAGCCTGCTGTTGGCGGGCTGCGTCACGACCGGGGATGTGCCTCGCAAGGTGGATCCGGACGCGGCTCGCGATGCCTACATCCAGCTGGGTATTGGTTATTTGCAAAAAGGTGAGACCGAGCGCGCCAAGCAGCCGCTCAGTGAAGCCCTGAAGTTGGACCCGCGCTCGGCGTCGGCTCATATGGTGCTGGCGCTGGTGTTTCAGCAGGAAGGCGAGTACGACGCTGCGGAAGAGCACTTTCGCTCAGCGTTGTCCGCCGACGCGGGTAACGCGCGTATCCTGAACAACTACGGTGCCTTCCTGCTGGATCGCGAACGCTATGCCGAGGCGCTGAACTATTTCCAGAAGGCCGCGGCTGATACCCTCTACAGCGAACGCTCGCGGGTGTTCGAGAATATGGGTATTACCTATCTGCGCATGGGTGACTCCGCCTCGGCGCGGGAGAATCTTGAACGCTCGCTGCGCCTGAACAGCCGCCAGCCAAGGGCGTTGCTGGAGCTGGCGCAGCTGGAGTTTGCGGCGGGGGAGTTTGTTCCGGCGTGGACTCACTATCGTCGTTTTGACCAGCTATCCAGCCAGAATGCGCCCAGTTTGTGGCTTGGCGTGCAGTTGGCGCGTCGCTTTGAAGATCACAGCAAGGCCGTCAGTTACGGCCTGCAACTAAAACGTCTTTATCCCAATAGTCCCGAAGCGAAAGCGCTTGTGGAGTCCGAATAATCATGAGTTCCGAGCGTCATGATGCAGTGGCAGACATGGCACAAACAGGCCCCCTCGGGCGCCCCGGTCAGGTACTGCGTGAAGCGCGTGAAGCACGCAGCATGTCGGTCGCCGAGGTGGCGCAGGAGCTGAAAATTTCCCGTCAGGCGGTCGAGGGCATAGAGCAGGGTAACTACGACCGACTGCCCGGTGACACCTTCGCCCGCGGCTACATTCGTGGTTATGCCCGCTTGATGGGCCTGGACCCGACCCGCATGGCGCTGGCTTTCGATCAGGAGCGCGGTATCGAGGCGCGTGAACGCGCAGTGAGCAGCATTGCCCGCATCCAGGCACCAAGCCGCAGCGGCCGCACCCTGATGTGGTGGAGCTCGCTCATTATCATTTTGGCGCTGGTGCTGTCTGCGCTGTGGTGGTACGAGACCAGTCAGCCCGCGCCTGAGCCGTTGCCGGCGCTGGACGAGCTGGCAGGCCAGGCGTTGCTCGACGACGTTGAAGTGGATGCCATTACGTTGCCCGAAGCCATTGCCGAGCAAGCCGGCGGCTTGCCCGCAGATTTGCTGCCGGTCGAGCAGCCGGGCGAGGAGTCTGCGCCGGCCACCGAGCAGCACGTCGCGCCGGCGCCTCAGGGTGATGGCGAGGTTGAACAGTCTGCACCTGAGGTCACTGAAACAGCAGAGTCAGCGTCCGCCGAGGCTGAGCCCGCTGCGCCGACAGCGGCTGGTCTGTATCTGAGCGTCGCTGCCGATTGCTGGGTTCAGGTATCCGCGGTCGGTGGCGGTGTGCTGCACAGCGGGCTGATGCGTGAAGGGCAGGCGCTTGATTTGAACCACAGCGGCCCGGTCGATCTGGTTATTGGTGATCGCAGCGCGGTCACCGAGATTCGTTTTCAGGGTAATTCCGTCACACTGCCGCCGCAGGGGCGTTCGGGCGTTGTCCGCATGCGCCTCGGCGAGTAGGAGGTCAGCACGTTATGCAGCATCAGTCGCCCGTAAAACGGCGCGTTTCCCGGCAGATCAAGGTGGGTTCGGTACTGGTTGGCGGTGATGCGCCGATTTCAGTGCAGAGCATGACCAATACCGAGACCTGCGATGTGGCCGCTACCGTGGCCCAGATTCGGCGTCTGGAAGAGGTGGGCGCCGATATTGTTCGGGTTTCGGTACCCAGCATGGAGGCCGCGGAGGCCTTTGGTGACATTCGCAAGCAAGTGGGCATTGCCCTGGTTGCGGATATCCACTTCGACTACAAGATTGCCCTGCGCGTGGCTGATCTGGGTGTCGACTGCCTGCGCATCAATCCCGGCAATATTGGCCGTGAGGACCGCGTCAAGGCGGTGGTCGACGCCGCGCGTCATAACGGCATTCCGATCCGCATTGGCGTTAACGCCGGTTCGCTGGAAAAGGACCTGCAGAAGAAATACGGTGAGCCGACTCCGGCGGCGCTGGTCGAGTCGGCCCTGCGTCATGTCGAGCACCTGGATCGCCTGGACTTCCAAGACTTCAAAGTCAGCGTCAAGGCGTCCGATGTATTCATGGCGGTGGAGGCTTATCGCCTGCTGGCCAAGCAGATCGAACAGCCGTTGCACCTGGGTATCACCGAAGCCGGCGGCCTGCGCTCCGGCACCGTGAAGTCGGCGGTCGGACTTGGCATGCTGCTGGCAGAAGGCATTGGCGATACCATCCGTATTTCGTTGGCGGCTGATCCGGTTGAAGAGATTCGTGTCGGCTTCGACATCCTCAAGTCCCTGCGCCTGCGCTCGCGTGGCATCAACTTTATTGCCTGCCCCAGCTGCTCGCGACAGAACTTCGACGTGGTCAAAACCATGAACGAGCTGGAGACGCGTCTTGAGGATGTGCTCACGCCGATGGATGTGGCAGTGATCGGTTGCGTGGTCAACGGCCCGGGCGAAGCCAAGGAGGCCGATATCGGCCTGACCGGCGGCACGCCGAACAACCTGATCTATCAGGACGGCAAGCCGGACCAGAAGGTGGACAACCTGGAGCTGGTCGACCGGCTGGAAAAAATGATTCGAGACAAGGTCGCAGCCAAGCAGGCGGTGGAAGCCAATACCATCGCCCGCGGCTGAGCGGCCAAGCATTTAGGAAAGCGACTTTGAAGACCCTGCAAGCCGTGCGCGGCATGAACGACATCCTGCCCGCCGACAGCGCGCTCTGGCAGTATCTGGAGCGCACCGTAGCAGATCTGCTGGCTGGCTACGGTTATCAGCAGATCCGCCTGCCCATCGTTGAGCCCACCGAGCTGTTCAAGCGTTCGATCGGTGAGGTAACCGATATTGTCGAGAAGGAGATGTACACCTTCGACGACCGCAATGGCGACTCCCTGACCCTGCGCCCTGAAGGTACTGCTGGCTGCGTGCGCGCCATGCTGCAGCACGGCCTGCTGGGCGGCGGCGTGGGTCACAAGGTCTGGTACACCGGCCCGATGTTCCGTCACGAACGGCCGCAGAAGGGGCGCTACCGCCAGTTCCATCAGATCGGCGTGGAAACCTTCAACTTTGCCGGCCCGGACGTAGACGCCGAGCTGATCGTGCTGTCCTGGCGCCTGTGGCAGCGTCTGGGCATCAGTGGTGCAGTCAAGCTGGAACTGAACAGCCTGGGCAGTTCGGAAGATCGCGCGCGCTACCGTGACGATCTGGTCGCCTATCTCAAGGCGCGTTTTGATCAACTGGACGAAGACAGCCAGCGCCGCCTGGCCAGCAACCCGCTGCGGATTCTCGACAGCAAGAACCCCGATACCCAGGCGCTACTGGTGGATGCGCCGAAGTTGGCCGATTACCTGAACGATGAGGCGCGTGCGCATTTTGATGGCTTGCGCAAGCTGCTGGACGCTGTGGGCATTCCCTACGAAATCAACCCGCGCCTGGTGCGTGGGCTGGACTACTACGGTCTGACGGTGTTCGAATGGGTCACCGATCAACTGGGCGCCCAAGGCACGGTATGTGCTGGCGGCCGTTACGATGGTCTGGTCACCCAGCTAGGCGGCAAGCCTGCCCCGGCGGTGGGTTTTGCGATGGGCATGGAGCGATTGCTGCTGCTGATCGAGACCCTCGATCAGGTGCCTGCTGAACTGGCCCGTCAGGTCGATGTCTACCTCGTCACCCTGGGTGAAGCCGCTGAACTGGCCGGCCTGCGCCTGGCGGAACAGCTGCGCGATGCAGTGCCGCAACTACGTCTGGTGGTTCACGCCGGTGGCGGCAGCTTCAAGAGCCAGTTCAAGAAGGCGGATAAATCCGGTGCGCTGTATGCGCTGGTGCTGGGTGAAGACGAGGTTGCTGCTGAGCAGATTGGCCTCAAGCCGCTGCGTAGTGGCGCAGAACAGGAAAACCTGAGCTGGCAGGCACTGCCCGCTCGGCTTGCAGAGATTATCTGAACGGCGAACACCGTTCTTGGTACCGCTAAGGAGCATTGCGTGGCTTACGACACAGAAGAAGAACAGGTTGAGAAACTGCGGGACCTTTGGAACCGTCATGGCGCGCCGCTGTTGACCGGTGTAGCGCTGGCACTGGCCGGTGTGTTCGGCTGGAACGCCTGGCAGAACTACGAAAACACGCAGGCGCAGAACGCGTCCACCCTTTATCAGTCGATGATGGAAGCCGTGCTGGCAAGCGATACCGAGGCCTCCCGTGCGCGCGCCGCCGAGCTGGCAGCACAGCTGCGCAGCGACTACGACAGCACACGCTATGCCGATTTTGCTGCCCTGATGCAGGCGCGACTGGCTGTTGAGGCGCGAGACTTCCCGGGGGCCGAACAAAGCCTGCGTGATCTGGTCGACGGCAGCAAGGACGAGGCCCTGCAGGAAGTGGCGCGTCAGCGACTGGCCCGTGTGCTGGCCCAGCTTGATCGCGCTGACGAGGCGCTTGAACTGTTGTCTGCCCCGGTCAGCGGGTCTGAGCTGACCGCCAGCCGCGAAGAAGTACGTGGCGACCTGCTGGTCAGCCTCGGTCGCAAGGAGGAGGCTCGCGCCGCCTACCAGGCTGCCGTCGAAGCGCTGGCAGACGCCTCGGCTCGTCCTCAGCTGCAACTGAAACTTGATGATCTGGCGGAGGAAGCCTAGTGAAGATGTTGTCCCGTTGTCTGATCCTGGGCCTGGCGGCCGCTATCACGGTGGGCTGCAGCTCAAGCAAGGAGCTGCCGCCGGCCGAGCTGGAAAAGTTTGATGCCGAAGTTGAGCTGGACCGTGTCTGGAAGCGCAACATCGGCGTGGGTCAGGGTGATTTGTACAACAATCTGACACCTGCGCTGGACGGCCTGACACTATACGCCGCTGACGCCAAGGGCCGAGTGGTTGCCCTGGATCGTGAGTCTGGCGATAAAAAGTGGGAAGTCAAACTGAAGGAGCCTCTGTCTGGCGCTGTGGGTGCGGGCGGTGGCTTGGTGCTGGTTGGCACGCTCGATGGCCAGGTGATTACCCTGGACGAAGAGGACGGCAGCGAGAAGTGGCGCGCGCACGTCTCCAGTGAAGTGCTGGCAGCACCGCAGACCAATGGTGACGTGGTCGTGGTGCAAACCCAGGATGACAAACTGGTCGCGCTGGATATCAGCAGCGGCGAGCAGCGCTGGATCTATGAGTCCACCATGCCGGTGCTCACGGTGCGAGGCCACAGCGAGCCGCTGGTGGATGTACGTCAGGTGTTTGCCGGTCTGGCCAGCGGCAAGGTCGTTGCGCTGTCTGCCGATACTGGTATTCCGATGTGGGAGCAGCGCGTGGCTCAGCCGTCCGGTCGCTCAGAGCTGGAGCGCATGGTCGATATCGACGGCCGTCTGCTGCTGAATGACCAGACCCTGTATGTGGTGTCTTTTCAAGGCAACGTTGCGGCGCTGGATGTCCAGTCCGGTCGCTCGCTCTGGCAGTACGCCACGTCCAGCTATGCCGGCCCCGGTGCGGGCTTCGGCAGTGTCTATATCAGTGAGGCAGACGGCACCGTGCAGGCGCTGGATGCCAGTGGCGGTCGCGAGCTGTGGGAGACGGATGTGTTGGCCCGTCGCCAGCTGACCGCGCCGGTTGCGTTCAGCAACTACGTGGCCGTCGGTGACTTTGAAGGCTACCTGCACTTGCTGGCTCAGACCGATGGTCGCATGGCCGGTCGGGTGCGCGTCGATGGTGATGGCCTGCGCGCAGCGCCGATCACTGTGGGCGACCTGCTGTTTGTTTATGGCAACAGCGGCGATCTGGCTGCCTACAAGCTGAAGTAAGCCGAAAAGCGGTTATACTTTCCCGGCCGTTACACAGTCAGGTGTAACGGCCGTTTTGTTTTTTCTGCACAGCAGATGTGCGCGGAGTAATCATGGTTCCTGTCATCGCCCTGGTGGGGCGGCCGAATGTCGGCAAATCCACGTTGTTCAACCGTCTGACCAAGAGTCGCGACGCCATTGTTGCCGACGTCTCCGGGTTGACCCGTGATCGCCAGTACGGCGAGGCCGTATGGCAGGGCAAGCCTTATATCGTTGTCGATACCGGTGGTATCAGCGGCGATGAACAGGGCCTGGATCTGATGATGGCCGGGCAATCCCTGCAGGCCATCGAAGAGGCCGACGCCGTGCTGTTTCTGGTGGATGCACGCGCAGGCCGCACCGCCGGTGACGAGCAGATTGCCGCGCACCTGCGCAAGCGCAACAAGCACACCTATCTGATTGCCAACAAGATTGACGGGGCTGATCCGGACGCGATTCTGGGCGAGTTTGCCACCCTGGGTCTGGGGCAGCCGCTGGGTATCGCGGCGGCGCACGGGCGCAACATCAACCCGATGCTGGATGCGGTGCTCAACGACGAAAGCTTGCAGGTTACCGGTGAAGAGGGGCGGGTCGTTGAACCCATCGGCACCAAGATCGCGATTATCGGCCGCCCCAACGTGGGCAAGTCCACGCTGGTCAACCGCATGCTGGGTGAAGACCGGGTTGTGGTGTTTGACCAGGCCGGTACCACCCGCGACAGTATCTACATTCCCTATGAGCGCCATGAAAAGCCCTACACGCTGATCGACACCGCCGGTGTGCGTCGTCGCGGCAAGGTGTTCGAGGCCATTGAGAAGTTCTCGGTGATCAAGACCCTGCAGGCGATTCAGGATGCCAACGTGGTGGTCTTTGTGATCGACGCCCGTGAGGGTATCGTCGAGCAGGACTTGCACCTGCTGGGCTTTGTGCTGGAAGCCGGCCGCGCATTGGTAATTGCCGTCAACAAGTGGGACGGCATGGCGCAGGAAGAAAAGGACTACGTGAAGACCGAGCTGGAACGCCGGCTGATTTTCGCCCAGTTTGCCGACCTGCATTTTATCTCGGCACTGCATGGCAGTGGCGTGGGCCTGCTGTACAAGTCGGTCGATCAGGCTTACAGCGCAGCGATGACCAAGATTCCGACCCGCCGCATGACCGAGATCCTGGAAGATGCGGTGACCGAGCACCAGCCGCCGATGGTCAACGGCCGCCGGATCAAGCTGCGTTACGCGCACCTGGGTGGCTCCAATCCGCCGATCATCGTAGTGCACGGCAACCAGGTTGACTCTGTGCCGCGTTCCTACACGCGCTATCTGGAAAATACCTTCCGCAAGGTGCTCAAGCTAAAGGGCACCCCGATTCGGGTCGAGTACAAGGGCAGCGATAACCCCTACGCCGACCGCAAGAACACGCTCACCGAGCGCCAGGTGAACAAGAAGCGCCGGTTGATGAGCCACAACAAGAAGATGAAGAAAAAGGGCAGGGACAAGCGCTGATCCTGCTCTGACAAAAAAGCCGGCATTACGCCGGCTTTTTTGTGTCCGCTACTCAGGCATCCATGGTCGGGTAGTCGGTGTAACCCTCGGCGCCGCCGCCGTACAGGGTGCGTGGGTTGACCTGGTTCAACGGTGCGCCGGCCTTTAGGCGAGCCGCCAGGTCCGGGTTGGCGATGTAGGGGCGGCCAAAGGCGGCAAACTGCGCCAGGCCGCTATCAACCGCTGCAGAGGCGCTGTCGCCGTCCAGACCGCCAGCGAGGATAAAGTCGCCTTTGTAGACCTTGCGCAGTGCGGCCAGCAGCTCGTCGAAGCCTTCGTAGCTGCCACCGGCCCAGTCGGGCTTGTTGACGTGCACGTAGGCCAGGCCGCGGCTGTTCAGCTCGCCCAGCAGATAGCTGAAGGTTTCCAGCGGGCTGGCGTCTTCAACCCCGTTGAAGGTGCCGAGCGGCGAGATACGAATGCCGACAATGCCCGCATCGCCTGCGGCAGCAATGACCGCATCAACCACTTCCAGCACCAGGCGTGCGCGGTTCTCGACACTGCCACCATAGTTGTCGCTGCGCTGATTGCTGTTGGCGCAGAGGAACTGGTCCAGCAGATAGCCATTGGCGGCGTGAATTTCAACGCCGTCAAAACCGGCTTGCAGTGAGTTGCGAGTGGCCTGTGCGTAGCTTTCTACGACCTGTGGCAGCTCTGCGGTTTCCAACGCGCGCGGGGTAGACGCAGCCGCCTTGTGGTGGCTACCGTCCGGCTCCTGCACATAGACATCGGCCTTGGCGGCAATGGCTGACGGCGCTACCGGCGCCTGGCCGTTGGGCTGAATCAGTGTGTGGGAGATGCGGCCAACGTGCCACAGCTGCAGGAAGATTCGGCCGCCAGCACTGTGTACCGACTCCGTTACGGCCTTCCAGCCGTCGATCTGCTCTGCGCTGTGGATGCCCGGCGTCCAGGCATAGCCCTGCGCCTCGGGGCTGATCTGTACGCCTTCGCTGATGATCAGGCCGGCGTTGGCGCGCTGGGTGTAGTACTCGACGTTCAGTGCCTGTGGCAGGTTGCCGGGTTGTGCGGCGCGCTGGCGCGTCAGCGGGGCCATAACAATACGGTTGGGCAGATCCAGGCTGCCGAGGCGGGCGGGTTGAAACAGGGTGCTGCTGGGCATGACGTATCTCCCGAATGCGGTCGTCGGTGGGTTACCAGTGCCGGTCATTATGGGGGTGGCATTCTTTTTGACAAGTACGTACGATTTGCGCAGTCACTTACCAAGGGGTAACCATTGATGAACGAAGAGCAGCTGCGCACCGCTGAAAGCAAGCGCTTGGAGCGCGACGGTAAGGTGTACGCCACGCCCATTGAGGTCACGCTGGATGTGATCGGTGGCAAGTGGAAGTCGGTGCTGGCCTATCACATCATTCAGGGGCCGCTGCGGTTTTCTGAGCTCAAACGGCTGGTGCCGGGGATTACCGAGAAGATGCTGACCCAGACACTGCGTGAGTTGGAGCGCGACGGCGTGGTTAGCCGTACGGTATTTGCCGAGGTGCCACCGCGTGTCGAGTATCGGATAACCGAACACGGTGCCAGCCTGCAGCCGGTACTGGCGGCGATGTGTACCTGGGGTAGAGAGCACTGGCAGCAGGGCGCTGCCAGTTCAGAGGGCATGCGGAATTAAATCAGTGCTTCCTTAAGGCTCAGGCGGCTTGCGCCTCGGCCTGACGCAGCGCGCGGTTGAGGGCGCTGAACAGCGCACGGAAGGTCGCGGTGGTGAGGTTCTCGTCAATGCCGATACCGTGCAGCGGGCGGCCGTTGTCGAGGCGAATCTCCACATAGGCGGCGGCTTTGGCGTTGCTGCCGGAGCCGATGGAGTGCTCGTGGTAATCCATGATCTCGATCTTGACCGGCAGGCAGGCGACCAGTGCTTCCAGTGGGCCTTTGCCCAGGCCGCGCCAGTGCAAGGTGTCGCCCTTGTTGAGTACTTCCACGTCAACCGCGCTGGTGCCGTTCTCTTCCTGCAGGCGGTGACGAATCAGCGCGTAGGGGCTGGTGGCTTGCAGGTATTCTTTCTCGAGCAAGCCGTGAATCTGCGCGGCGGTCAGCTCCAGGCCCAGGCGGTCGGTTTCGCCCTGCACCACCTGGCTGAACTCGATCTGCATGCGGCGCGGCAGGCTGATGCCATATTCCTGCTCCAGCAAGTAGGTAATACCGCCCTTGCCGGACTGGCTGTTGACGCGAATCACCGCCTCGTAGCTACGGCCAATGTCGGCCGGGTCAATCGGCAGGTAGGGCACTTCCCAGACACCGTCCGGGTCCTGCTGGCTGAAACCTTTGCGGATTGCGTCCTGGTGCGAGCCGGAGAAGGCGGTGTGCACCAGATCGCCCACATAGGGGTGGCGCGGGTGAACCGGCAGCTGGTTGCACTCCTCGACCACCTTGCGCACGGCGTCGATGTCGGAGAAGTCCAAACCTGGGTGCAGGCCCTGGGTGTACATGTTCAGCGCCACGTTGACCAGGTCAACGTTGCCGGTGCGCTCGCCATTGCCGAACAGGCAGCCTTCAACCCGGTCGGCGCCGGCCATCAGACCCAGCTCGGTAGCAGCTACGCCGGTGCCTCGGTCGTTGTGGGTGTGCAGGCTGACCAGCACGCTGTCGCGGCGGCTGATGTGACGGCAGAACCACTCGATCTGGTCGGCGTAGATGTTCGGCGTGGATACCTCGACGGTGGCCGGCAGGTTGAGGATGACCTTGTTCTCAGGGGTCGGCTCCCACACATCCAGCACCGCGTCGCAGACCTGCACGGCAAAGTCCAGTTCGGTGGAGGTGAAGATCTCTGGCGAATACTGGAAGGTCCACTGGGTCTCGGGCTGCTTGGCGGCCAGCTCCTTGATCAGCTTGGCAGCGTTGACGGCGATATCGGTCACGCCCTGCTTGTCCTGTTTGAAGACGATGCGGCGGAAGCTCGGTGCGGTCGCGTTGTAAACGTGGATGATCGCCTTCTTGGCGCCACGCACGGACTCGAAGGTGCGTTCGATCAGGTCGGCACGCGCCTGGGTGAGCACCTGAATGGTCACGTCGTCCGGAATGTGGCCATCCTCGATCAGGGTGCGCACAAAGTCGAAATCGGTCTGCGAGGCAGACGGGAAGGCCACCTCGATCTGCTTCAGGCCCACGGCCACCAGCGTCTTGAAGAACCGCAGCTTGCGCACCGGGTCCATCGGCTCGATCAGCGACTGGTTGCCATCACGCAGGTCGGAGCTGCACCACACCGGGACTTCGGTGATGGTGCGGCTGGGCCACTGGCGGTCAGGAATGTCGATCGGCTGGAACGCGCGATACTTGCCGGAAGGATCTTTGAGCATGCTCATGGTTTGGGTTTCCCTGGGCTGGTTGGCCTCTTGTGAAGGCCAAGGGCAGTAACAAATTAAGGAGTTAGTTGCAGTAGAAGGTAATGGTTGTGGTTTCTGCTTGCAACAAGTTGAAAAAAATTGGCAGAAATCACTTCTTTGGCGATAAAAGTTGGTTTTTATTGCCTGTGGTTGGCGATTTATGCCAAATGTTTGCGTGGTGGTTTCCGGCCGGAGTCAAGGCTGATACGTGCCAATGAAAATGGCCGGATCGATTCGGCTGCCGTTCAGGCTGACGTTCCAGTGCAGGTGCGGGCCGGTAGCGCGGCCGGTGGCACCCACCTTGCCGAGCACGCCGCCACGGGGGATTTCCTGCCCCAGTGCGACATCAATGGCTGACAGGTGGCAGAACATGCTGATCAGCCCCTGGCCGTGGTCGACGAACACGGTTTTACCGTTGAAGAAGTAATCCCCCACCAGAATCACCTTGCCTGCGGCGGGCGCCTTGATTGGTGTGCCGGTGCCGGCGGCAAAGTCGAGGCCCGAATGCGGGTTGCGTTCCTCGCCGTTAAAGAAGCGACGCACACCAAAGGGGCTGGACTGGCGGCCCGGCACCGGGCGGTCAAACAACAGGTTGCTGGGTTGGCGCGGGCTGAACTGTGCGTAGGCGTCGGTCTGCTCTTTCAGTTCGCGCTGAATGCGTGCCAGCTGGGCCGGCGCCGGGTTGACCTGGCTCTGGTTGCGCAGGGTGATGTGTTGCTGGTCGTACTCGCGTGGATTGACGGTAAAGCTCAATTGGCTGCCGTCTGCCAGCGTGATGTGCTGTTGGCCGGTAGTGGTATCCAGGCCCAGTCCGACGATGGCGATCCAGCGTTGGTCATCCTCGCGGATGGTTAGCAGTGGTTTGCCCTGATAGGTAGCGCGGGGCGCTTCGGCCTGCTCAGGCAGGGCTACTACCGCAACGCCGCCGGGTACGGGCTTGTTGAGCAGACGGGTGATAAAGCCGTCGGCCAGTGCCGGCAGGCTGATCGCCACCAGCAGCAGGGCCGCCAGTGGGCGGCGCAGTCGATGTAGGGGCATGACTTAATCCAGCAATGACAGAGTGTGGGGTTCGTCTTTTATGACCTCTACCGCCAGCGTGCCGTCCTGCAGGCGTGCGCTCAGGCGCTGCCCCGGGCGGGTGTCGCCGGCGCTGCGCACGGCGTTGCCGTGCTGGTCCAGCAAAATGCTGTAGCCGCGGCCCAGGGTGGCCAGCGGGCTCATCAGATGCAGCGCCTGCACTTGCTGTTGCAGGCGTGTGTGTTGCTGTTTGAGCTGCTGCTGCATGGCGCGCGGCAGGCGCTGATCCAGTTGCTGCCATTGTTCCTGCAGGCGCTGCAGGCGGCGGCCCGGATGCTGGGCGGCCAGCCGTGTCTGCAGGTGTTGCAGGCGTTCGCCGCGCTGGCGCAGGCGGTTTTCCAGCGCCCGGCGCAGGCGCAGTTCCATTTCGTCCAGGCGCTGGGCTTGTTGGCTCAGGCGCTCGCCCGGGTGGCGCAGGCGGCGGCGCAGGCCGTCGAGTTGCAGGCGGGCGCGGCTCAGGCGTTCGGCCAGTCGTTGCTGCAAGCGGCGCTGCAACTGCTCGACCTGGCGCAGCAGCGCCTGGCGGTCCGGGCTCAGCAGTTCTGCCGCTGCTGACGGGGTGGGGGCGCGCACGTCGGCGACAAAGTCACTGATCGAGATATCGGTTTCATGGCCCACCGCGCTGATGGTGGGCGTGCGGCAGGCGGCCAGTGCGCGGGCAACCATCTCTTCGTTGAACGGCCACAGGTCTTCCAGCGAGCCGCCGCCGCGGCTGAGGATGATGGCGTCAAAGCCGGCGCGGTCGGCCCGCTCCAGCGCCTGCACCAGCTGCGGTGCGGCCTCGCGCCCCTGCACGGCGGCCGGCACGATGACCAGCTCGATAAAGGGCGCGCGACGGCCGAACACGCTGATAATGTCGCGCACCGCTGCGCCGCTGGGCGAGGTGATTACACCGATGCGGGTCGGGTGCTCGGGCAGCGGCTGCTTGCGCTCGGTGGCAAACAGGCCCTCGGCCTGGAGTTTGGCCTTGAGCGCCTCAAAGGCCTGGCGCAAGGCGCCGTCACCGGCTGTCTCGACGCTGTCGACAATCAGCTGATAATCGCCACGGCCTTCATACAGGCTGACGCGGCCGCGCGCGCGAATCTGCTGGCCGTCGCGCATCGCCAGGCGCACGCGGGCGGCGTGCTGACGGAACAGCGCGCAGCGTATCTGCGCGCGGTCATCCTTCAGCGTGAAGTACATATGGCCGGAGCTGGGCCGGGACAGGTTGGACAGCTCGCCCTCAACCCAGATACGCGGAAAGACATCTTCCAGCAGTTGTCTGGCGCGGGCATTCAATTGGCTGACGCTGAGTACGTCTGGCTCGGCGGTGAGCTTCTGAAACAGGTGGTCGTCGTTCATGGGCGCATTCTAACAGGCTGCTGACAATCTACCCGCATTGTCGCTGCCGGGTTAACCGTACGCATTTGTTTTACGACAATTGCGCCTGCCTGCCGGTTTTTGGCCCTGCAACGACGCCTGCGTATGCGCGCTTAGCCGCTTGCCAGAGCCTCCGGCGAGCTTGCCGCCACGCCTTGTGTATTCTGGCATTTAGAGTACTCAAGCCAATTGAGTGCAGCGGGGCTGACAGGTATAATGGCGCGCTTCCATTTTTCCCGCTCGGGAGCCTGCTATGCTGCGTATTCGCCAAGAAGCACTTACCTTTGATGACGTTCTCCTGGTGCCCGGATACTCCGAGGTCCTGCCCAAGGACGTGAGTCTCAAGACCCGTCTGACCCGTCGTATCGAACTGAACATCCCGTTGCTGTCCGCTGCCATGGACACGGTCACCGAAGCCCGTCTGGCGATTGCCATGGCGCAGGAAGGTGGCATGGGCATCATCCACAAGAACATGACCGTCGAGCAGCAGGCCGCCGAAGTACGCAAGGTTAAGAAGTTCGAGTCCGGCGTTGTCCGTGACCCTATCACCATCGATGCCAGCGCCACCGTTGCGCAGCTGATCGAACTGACCCATCAGAACAACATCTCCGGTGTGCCGGTGCTGTCCAACGGTGATCTGGTTGGCATCGTGACGGCCCGCGACATCCGCTTTGAGACCCGCATGAATGCGCTGGTCAGTGACGTGATGACGCCGAAGGACAAACTGGTGACCGTCAAGGAGGGGGTTGCTGCTGCCGAAGTGCGTCAGCTCCTGCACATCAACCGCATCGAGAAGGTGCTGATCGTTGATGATGCCTTCCGTCTGCAGGGCATGATGACCGTCAAGGACATCGAAAAAGCCCGCGCCTACCCGAACGCTGCCAAGGACGACCAGGGTCGCCTGCTGGTTGGCGCTGCGGTTGGCACCGGTCCCGAAACCCCTGCTCGCGTTGAAGCCTTGGCTGCCGCCGGCGTTGACGTGATCATCGTGGATACCGCGCACGGCCACTCCAAGGGCGTGATCGACCGCGTCAGCTGGGTCAAGCAGACCTTCCCGGACATTCAGGTTATCGGCGGCAACATCGCCACCGGTGCCGCCGCCAAGGCGCTGGCCGAGGCAGGCGCTGATGCGGTCAAGGTCGGTATCGGCCCGGGCTCCATCTGCACCACCCGTATCGTTGCCGGTGTTGGCGTACCGCAAATCTCCGCTATCGCTGATGTGGCCGCTGCGCTGGAAGGCACTGGCGTGCCGCTGATCGCTGACGGCGGCATCCGCTTCTCCGGTGACCTGGCCAAGGCCATCGCTGCAGGCGCATCCGTGGTGATGATGGGCTCCATGTTTGCCGGTACTGAAGAAGCACCGGGTGAAGTCGAGCTGTTCCAGGGCCGTTCCTACAAGGCTTACCGTGGCATGGGCTCGCTGGGCGCGATGGCTAACGCCGGTGGTGGTTCTGCCGACCGTTACTTCCAAGACTCCGCAGCAGGCGCCGAGAAGCTGGTGCCGGAAGGGATCGAAGGCCGCGTGCCGTACAAGGGCGCACTGGCTGCCATCATCCATCAGCTGATGGGTGGTCTGCGTGCCTCCATGGGCTACACCGGCTCCGGCTCCATCGACGAGATGCGTACCCAGCCCGAGTTTGTTCGCATTACCGGCGCCGGCATGAGTGAGTCGCACGTCCACGACGTGCAGATCACCAAGGAAGCGCCGAACTATCGGGTAGGTTGAAGTTAGCTCGCTGAAGGCTGGAGGCTTGAGGCTGGAAGGTAAACTGCGTGTTCGCACGGAGCAACGCCTTCTGGCCTCAAGCCTTTAGCGTTCAGCCTTGTTTTTTTCTGAGGAAATTCCATGTCCCTGCAAGATATCCATGCGCATCGCATCCTGATTCTGGACTTCGGTTCCCAGTACACCCAGCTCATCGCCCGCCGGGTGCGTGAGATCGGTGTTTACTGCGAGATCCATCCCTGGGACATGAGTGCCGAGGACATCAACGCCTTCGCTCCGCGCGGCGTTATCCTGGCCGGTGGCCCGGAGTCGGTACACGCGGCTGACAGCCCGCGCGCACCGCAGGCGGTATTTGATCTGAACGTGCCGCTGTTCGGCATCTGCTACGGCATGCAAACCATGGCCGAGCAACTGGGCGGTAAGGTCGAAGGCTCCAACCTGCGCGAATTCGGCTATGCCCGCGTGGATGTGGTCGGTAAGGCCCGCCTGCTCGACGGCATCGAAGATCACGTTGACGCCGACGGCGTGCTGGCGCTGGATGTCTGGATGAGCCACGGCGACAAGGTCAGTGCCATCCCTGAAGGTTTCCACGTGCTGGCCAGCACCCCGAGCTGCCCGATTGCCGCCATGGCGGATGACGAGCGCGGCTACTACGGCGTGCAGTTCCACCCGGAAGTGACCCACACCAAGCAGGGTGGTCGCATCCTGTC
Organism: Halopseudomonas maritima; assembly: GCF_021545785.1. Classification (NCBI taxonomy): domain Bacteria; kingdom Pseudomonadati; phylum Pseudomonadota; class Gammaproteobacteria; order Pseudomonadales; family Pseudomonadaceae; genus Halopseudomonas; species Halopseudomonas maritima. The sequence goes on along the minus strand of NZ_CP079801.1, from coordinate 1,091,151 downwards.
GCGCTTTGTGCTGGAGATCTGCGGCTGTGAAGCGCTGTGGACCCCGGCCAACATCGTGGAAGATGCTATCGCCACCGTGCGTGCACAAGTAGGCGACTCCAAGGTGCTGCTGGGGCTGTCCGGTGGTGTTGACTCCTCGGTGGTTGCCGCGCTGCTGCACAAGGCCATCGGCGACCAGCTGACCTGCGTCTTTGTCGATAACGGTCTGCTGCGTCATCAGGAAGGTGATCAGGTCATGGCCATGTTCGCCGAGAACATGGGCGTTAAGGTCATCCGCTCCGACGCTGAAGACCTGTTCCTCGGCCGCCTGGCTGGCGTGTCCGACCCGGAAGAGAAGCGCAAGGTCATCGGTCGCACCTTTATCGAGGTGTTCGACACTGAAGCGACCAAGCTCAAGGATGTGAAATTCCTCGCCCAGGGCACCATCTACCCCGACGTGATCGAGTCCGCTGGCGCCAAGACCGGCAAGGCGCACGTGATCAAGTCGCACCACAACGTCGGCGGCCTGCCGGAAGACATGGCCTTTGAACTGGTCGAGCCGCTGCGTGAACTGTTCAAGGACGAAGTGCGCAAGATCGGCCTGGAGCTGGGCCTGCCCTACGACATGGTCTACCGTCACCCCTTCCCGGGCCCGGGGCTGGGTGTGCGCATCCTCGGTGAAGTGAAGAAGGAATACGCTGACCTGCTGCGTCTGGCGGACCACATCTTCATCCAGGAGCTGCACAACTTTGACTGGTACCACAAGACCAGCCAGGCATTCGTTGTGTTCCAGCCGGTCAAGTCGGTGGGTGTGGTTGGTGACGGCCGTCGCTACGCCTGGGTGGTTGCCCTGCGTGCGGTAGAAACTATCGACTTCATGACTGCTCGCTGGGCGCACCTGCCGTACGAGCTGCTGGAGAAGGTCTCCAACCGCATCATCAACGAAATCGACGGCATCTCCCGTGTCACCTACGACGTCTCAAGCAAGCCGCCGGCGACGATTGAGTGGGAATGATGTTGGCTTGACCGACGGCGAATGCTGATCAGTGCCGCAAAGGGTCGAGATACGGTGAATAGCGTATCAGCACAGGCGGGGCTCCTTGCGCAGCTGTAGCGAGCGACAAGGAGCCTGCCCAGGCTGATTGGCTATCTCATTTCTTCAAGGCGAAGGCAATGATGTAGTCGCCCCATTGCACCGGGTTGCCGCGCGCTCCGCTGGCTGAAACCACCACGTACTGCTGCCCGTCTGTTCCTTGATAGGTGATGGGAAACGCTTGCGTTCCGGTGGGCAGGCGTCCTTTCCATAGCTCTCTGCCTGTGGCTGTTTCATAGGCGCGCAGATAGAAGTCCTGAAACCCGCCGGCAAAGGCAAGGCCCGACCGGGTCACCGTTGCGCCACCCAGCGGCGGCAGTCCGACCTGGAAGGCCAGCCCCGGCTGGACGTTGCCCAGCGCTATGTCCTTTGCAGTGCCGGCCGGTTGCTGCCAGAGCTGCTTGCCACTGACCAGGTCGATACCGGAATAGGCGCCCCAGATCGGCTCTCGACAGGGGATCATCAGCGGGGAAAAGAATGGAAAACGCTCCATGATGTAGGGCGTCCCGCTCATCGGGAAGAAGTACCCGCTCTCGCCGGTATACTCTAGGTCCTTGTCCGCCTCTTCCCGTTTCACGAGTCGCTGCACCATGGGCAGCCGCATTTCGGCCATGACCAGAATGCGGCGCTCCTCGTCTATAGCACCGCCGCCGTAGTTTGCGCCGCCCATCGGGCCGGGCCAGATGATGGACCAGCGGGTTGATGGGGTGGTGAACTCGCCGTCGTAGCGGTACTTGCGGAACAGGATTCGGCAAACCATCTGGTCTATCGGAGTGGCTCCCCACATCTGGGCCTCTGTCAGCGGGGTCGTGCCAATCGCTGGCATGTCGATGGAGTAGGGTTGAGTGTCTGCGTAGTATTCGCCTTCTATGGTCTTGTCTGACGAGGGAACGGGCCGCTCTTGTACGCGTTTGATCGGTTCTCCTGTGCGGCGATCCAGCACGAATATCTGTGAGCGCTTGGTCAGTTGGATCAAGGCCGGGACCTGATTGCCCTGGCCGTCAGGCAAGTCGGCCAGAATCGGTTGGGCGGGCAGGTCGTAGTCCCATAGATCGTGATGGACGGTCTGAAACTTCCATACCTCCTCACCGGTATCGATATTCAGGGCGACGATGGAGGAGCTGTATTCATCGTCAAACGGACGCCGCTGGCCACCATAGATGTCCGGGGTGGCGTTGCCGAGCGGCAGGTACACCATGCCCAGGCGCTCATCGTAGGACAGTACCGACCAGACGTTGGGCGTGCCTTTGGTGAACAGCCGCTCCTGCCCTTCGACGCTCTTTAGGTCGGGTTGCCCGAGATCCCACACCCAGGCGGGAGCGCCGGTAATGGCGTCGTAGGCGCGCACCACACCCGAGGGCTCACCCAAGGTGACATTGTCGATAACGCGTCCGCCCAGCACGATCTTTCCTCTGGCGACAATGGGGCCGCTGGAGTTGGTCAGGAACTCGGGATTGGCGTCACCCATGCCGGTCCACAGATCAACAGTACCGTTGCGTCCGAAGCTGGGGCAGGGTGTGCCATCGGCGGCGCGAATGGCGATCAAGCGGGCGTCCACGGTGGTCAAAACAACCCGTGCGCCACAGCGATCGCCTTCGCCTGCTTCAACATAGGCCAGTGCGCGGCAGCGTTTCCAGTCATCCGACTGCGCGCGTGGATCAAACTGCCATTTGATCTCCCCAGTCGTCCCATCCAGGGCGCTCACCTGCCCTGCTGGTGCGCAGTGGTATAGCGTGCTGTCAACGTACAGTGGCACTGTCTGGTCCTGCAGGTTTTCGGACTGTTCAGCGATAAACCCGGTTCGTGCGGTCCAGGCTACCTCAAGGTCTTTTACATTCTCAGGCGTTATCTGCTCCAGCTCCGCATAGCGTGTACCGCCGCCGCTTTTGCCCCAGGCCATCCAGTTGTTGCCGACGGCTTTGGTTGCGGCCGACGGTGCGCCGTCAAGCGACACGCTCTCACGACTGATGATCGGGTGAGGAAAGAACATGGCGATCAGAAAACCGCAAAAAACCATGGTGAGAGCGAGCCCTCCTGCAATATACAGGCGAGAAGAGGAGGGTCTGTGGCGAGCGGGAAGTAGCGGCACACTCAGTAAGATCACGGCCCCCAGGGCGACTACTGTGACGAGCCGGGGTACTGACGGCCAGAACGCGAAGCCGGCGTCGTAGATGCTCCAGGCCACAGTGAAGAAAAGCACAAGCAGGTAGGTATTGACTCCAGTCAGTCGACCTTGCCACAGGGTGGCGGCGGCGACGACCATGCCGGCACCGGCCACGGCGTAGTACCAGGAGCCGCCGAGCAGGGCCAGATAGATGCCTCCGGTGAGTAGTGCCAGGCCGCAAAGCCCCACCGCGCCGGCTGCGAGCCGGACGAACCAGTGCACGGTGGCGGTGTGCGGCGTTGAGGGATTGCTGGTTTGCATACGAAGCTCCTTAGGCGCTGAGACTGCGCGCTAACCTGTGCCCGTTACCGTCAGGCGGTATTGCCCGCATCGTGGGCGATCATCAGACCCCCGGTATTGTCGAATGCAATAGCAACGAGACGTCCCTTGCGCTGTGCAGTCTGCCGGAGCGATGGTTTGCGCCACGAGCAGGACGTGGGTGGGCAGTGCCGGACGCCGCTGTGGCTGAGCCGTGTGTTGGGTGCAGGCGGTGGCGCTTGGTCCGCCCGCAGGGAACCAAGGCCGGGGGGGATCCCCGGGTTGCCAAGTTACATTGAGCAGTGTCAACACCGCCCGGCATTCTGGAGGCAGCAACCGCTGCCGCAGCAGCGATGCCTGTAAACGGGTAACCGGTACACGCTGACCGAAGCGGTGAGCACAATAGCCGAGATGCCATGTCCGCGTTTGCAGGACGTTTAGGTCAGGTGTGACCGATAGTCGTGCGTGTCGTGATTTTTTTAGTGTAGACCATGACGTCAAGATTGAGCGGTGCAACTGCGCGCATCCGCCAGCGCTCGTCTGCTTGCGGCAAGGGAGCGGGGCAAGCCTGCTTTTGCCGCAGTGAGACGCAAAATAGTGCAGCAGACGCCAGTACCGCGAATGCGCTGTTTTTTGCGGCGCTTTTTGTTTCGGTGCCCGATGTCTTTGAGCCCTGGGCGAGGCGAGCGTCGGGCTGTTGTGAAATAGCGCCGCTGCCTCAGACAATGGCTATAATCTCTGCGCAGTCGTCCGTATGTGGGCCGGCTAGGGGCTCTGATCGGGAGCGAGGGAGAGGCCGACTGTCGGCTGATGTAATGGGTGCAGGGGAAGGATGGCTGCTTTGCGTTTTTTCTGTCTCGGGGCGCTGCTGGGGCTTGCCTGTCTGGTGGCTGAGGCGCGGCCCTCGGGGCAGCAACTGAGCGAATGCCGTGATGAATACGAGCTGCTCGCTGCCCTGGAGGTGGCGATTGACGAGTTGAATGACCGGCGCGCGGTGTTCGAGTCGCTCTACAATGATGACGCGCCCGCCAGCGCTGCGCTTGACGATGTGCTCAAAGCCGGCAGCGGCAGTGCGCAGCGCGACTGGCCGCAGACCATCGACTGCCCAGCGCTCGACGCTCAGTATGCTTCGGCGTTGGCCGACTATAAGCGGGCGCAGAGCCGGCTGCAGCGTCAGCAGAGCAGTTGGAGTGCCTTGTCTGCGGCTATGCGCGACGGTCTGCTGCGCGTCTGGCAGTCGCGCCAGCGGCTGCTGTTGTCCGCCGCCGCGCTGCAGGCCTCGTTGGAGCAGCAGGACGGCGTTGATCCGCTGGTGCGTCAGCAACTGCAAGGCGCGATTGAGCAAAGCCGCAGCGAGCTCAGCGTATTGCGCCGAGAGCTGTTCGAGATGATGCCCGCGCTACAGCGCGAGGCAATGCCGAGTGGGCTGCGTGAGCTGCTGCTCCTGTGGCACCAGGCCTACGAGGTTCGACCCGTCCGCCACCTTCCGGACGCCACGCTGCTGTCGGCCTTGCCTGGGCCTCTGGCGCAGGACGTGAGGGACTACTTCCGATTGGCGCAGCTCGATGTGCTGGTCCAGCGCAATGCCTTGAGCTATGTGCGTGGCTGGTTGTGGGAGAGCCAACCGGCGTTGTTCGAGCGGGCCGGTGACACGGCCACCGACGGCTTGTTGCTGGATGAGATTCGCGCCTTTCAGACCCGGCTGGAGTGGCTGGTCGCCGACACCCAGGCCAGCTATCGGCATGCGGCCGGGGAGAGTGGCCCGCCCGGCTGGCTAAAACTGTTCGAGTATGGCTTGGGGCTGTTGGGGCTGGTGGCGTTAGTCTACTTGGCGCGCAGCCTTAAAGCGCCGGTCGTGGTAGCGCAGGGGCGCTTTGCGCGCTGGAGCCAAGGCCGACGGTTGGCGGGGCCGATCAGCCGGGCCACTGCCGGCTTGCCACTACTCACGCCCTGGCTGGTCGGTTTGCTCGGCCTGGGCCTGCTGCACCTGCTGTTTACACGGTTGCACCTGCCGTTGTTGGCTACGTTTCTGCCGCTGGCACGGCTGTTCATTCTGTACGGGCTGATCTCGCTGGCTGGTGAATGGCTATTGCAGCGCACCGCTCAGCAGGCCGGTAGTTATCTGAATGATGAGCAATTGGCCCAGGCTCAGCGCCAGGCACGGCTGGTTGCTGCTGTTGCTGTGTTGCCGCTGCTGGTGAGGGACTTCGTCGAGCTGGGAGTGGGCCCCTCGCGTCTGCTGGACCTGTGTCACTGGGCGTCGCTGTTGGGCATATTGCTGGCGCTGGGGTTGCTGTTGCGCAGTCGACGCGAGGACTTTATCGAGGCGCTCAAATCTTTCTTGCCCAGCCAGGGAGATCGCCTAATCGAGCGCCTGCTCGACAAGCGCCTGTTCCTGTTGGTAGCGCCGATTGCTGCGCCACCGCTGCTGTTGGCGCTTGTGCTGAACTTCCTGCATAAGGCGCTGTTTGACTATGACTGGTATCGCCGGCTATTTGCGCGCAGTTTCAAGCTGCGCGTGGCAGCGGTGGAAGCCGAGCAGGGAGAGCTGGACGGAAGCTCGGCCGACAGCAGGGCGCTGGAGGCCTATCAGCGCTGGTTCCTGTCCGACGACCACGTACAACTGCCGTTCATCGATTCGGGGTTGTACGTGCAGGTGCGCAAGTCGCTGGACCCGTGGCTGGACGACCGCGGCAGCGATAACGCGTTGCTGCTGACGGGCGCCAACGGCGCTGGCAAAAGTTCGGTACTTCAGCGCCTGACACGTGATCTGGATGCTGAGCATCCGCAGCTGCGTCTGGTCCGGCTGCGGATCGAGGACAAACTGATCGACGCAGGGCAATTGCATCAGGTGTTGGGAGAGGTGCTGGGCGCGGACCTGAGCGATGGGCCGGCGGCGCTGGTGCGGGCCGACGCCGAGTTGAGTCCGAGCCTGGTGATTATCGATGATGCGCAAAACCTGTTCCTGCGCCGCGTCGGCGGTCTGGCTGCTTGGGAGGCGCTGCTTGCGTTAGCCAATGCCCGCGTCGAGAATCTGTTCTGGCTGGTGCTCATCAATAACCATAGCTGGGCCTACCTCAGTAACGTCTATGGGCGCGACTATCAGTTTCGCAACATCAAGGTGGCGCGGCGCTGGTCTCAGCCGGATGTACGTTCTCTGGTGCTGTCACGCAACCACCTCAGCGGCTGCCGGATCCGCTACGACAACATTCTGCTGGCGACGCGCGGGCCCGAGGCCGGCAGTATCCGCAACGCCGAACAACTGTATTTCAGCTTGTTGTGGGATGCCTGTCAGGGCAATCCCAAGCTGGCGTTGCATCTGTGGTTGCGCTCCATTCGCCTGAGCGGCAACACGGTGGTGGTCGGCTTGCCGGAAGAGGTGGGCAGCAGCTCGCTGGAGCAGCTCGACAGCGCGCTGCATTTTGTCTATGCCGCCGTAATGATTCACGAGAACATGACGACCGATGAGCTGATCGCCACCACAGCATTGTCCGAGGGGGTGGTGCGGCGGGCACTCAAGACGGGAATGGATCTGGGCTTTCTCGAGCGCTCCTCCAGTCGGCGGTACCGTGTGGCAACGCTCTGGTATCCGACTATCGTAAGGCTGCTGGCCAGGAAGAATCTGTTGCATGAATAACGAGAACCTTGCTGATCAGTTGACGACCTTCGTCAACATGTTCGACGCCGGCACCTTGGCGCTGTTGTTTGTCTGCCTGTTTGTCCTCTGGCTGGTGAACTGGTGTATTCGTCATGCGACGTCCCGGCTGATGACGCGCTTCCCCTCGCGCCGGTTTACGATCATGCAGCTGGGCACGCTGTTCAGTTTCACGCTCTACATTGCTGGGGGCGCGGCGTTGGTGCTGGGGGTGCTGAGGCCGCCGCAGGAGTTTCTGCTGGCCATCGGTGGTTCGGCTGCAGTTGCACTGGGGTTTGCCCTCAAGGATATCGCCGCCTCGCTGGTGTCGGGCCTGATTCTGTTGTTTGACCGGCCGTTTCATGTGGGTGACCGGGTCAGCTTTGATGGTGTTTATGGCGAAATTATCGCGATTACCCTACGCACGGTGCGGCTGCAGACGCTGGACGATAACATCGTCACTATCCCCAACTCGCGCTTTATCACCGATGTGGTCGCCTCCGGTAACCTCGGGGAAATGGACATGATGGTGGTCACCGACTTTCATCTGGCGCTCGATGCCGACATCAAGCAGGCCGAGGATATTGCCCGGCAGGTTATTGTCACCAGCCGCTACGCCTACCTGAAAAAGCCTGTGACCTTTGCTATCGAGGAGGTTCAGGTTGCCGAACGATTGGCCATTCGCTTGCGGGCCAAGGCCTATGTGCTGGATGTGACCTACGAAAAGCCGTTCCAAAGTGACGTGACCGTGCGCACGTCGGCGCTATTCCGTGCGCACGGCGTGCGGCGCCCGACACACTGAGTGGGTCAAGGCTGTCAGGGTGTCGCGGCGGACTGCAGGTCGGCAGCGATCGCCGCGGCTAGCTGGTCGAGAATCTGCTGGTGCCCAGCCACCAGACCTGTGTAGCCCTCGGCAGGTTGCGCTAGTTGTTGCTGAAACGCACCACGTTGTGGGGCTTGTCCCTCGCGCTCAATGCGGTAGCTGGCCACCAGGCTCAGCTGTCCCTCCAGGGTGCCCAGCAGCTCGTCGATACGCACCTCCAGCGTCACTGGTTGCGCCAGCGTAGCGGCGCCCAGGTGGCTGCTGATGCGCTGACGCAAATACCGTTCAATGCTCTGGGGCAGCGGCTCGGCCCAGCGATGCTGCTGCGCGCGGTACAGCTCGTTGTCGTTGACCAGCACAACCAGTGCATCACCGTACAGGTAATCGGGCAGGCTGACGCGCTGCAGCACCACGGGTTGTACCTGAGGTACCGGCTGGGCACTGCGCAGCAGGTAACTGTGCTGTTGCAGTGGGCTTGGGCTGCTACAACCGGCCAGCGTGACAAGAAGTATCAAGGCGCCGGAGAGCGGCCAGATCCGGGGCGGAAAGCGATTCATTGTGGGGTCCTCGGTTCAGGGTCGGGTGCCTGCTGCGTGGGGAATAGCAGGGAACTGGGCTGTGCTTGCAGGCCGTCGAGCAGGTTGTTGGCCTTGCGCAGTGTGCTGTCCAGCGTGCGCAGGTTGCGTTCGGCCTCCTGTTGCAGAGCGGAGTCCTGGCCCAGGCTGTCGAGTAGCGTGCGTGCGCTCTCCAGCGTCTCGGCCAGCTGCTCAGGCAGCGCGGTCACTGCTTCGCTGCGGCTCAACTGCTCGATCGATTGCAGGGTGTGACGTGCACTCGCCAGTGTGCTGTTGAGTTCTTCGGTTGTTTGCTCCAGGGGCAGCGCGTTGAGCTTGCTTAGTAGCGTGCTGAGCTGCTGCCCCAGACGCTCGATACCGCCCGAGATGGTGGGTAGGGTGCTCAGGCCGTTGAATTCGCCGATGTGAGCTGTCTGCTGGTCGGGGTGGTGATCGATGGCGACAAAGAGCCCGCCGGTAATCAGGTTCCCGGTCTGCAGACTGGCCCGCAGGCCCATGGTTGCAACGGTATCCTCGATGCGTTCGCTCAGCAGTTCAACTGATTCGGCGTTGTCCGGCATGCCGAAACGGCCTGGCTCCAGACGGATTACCACCGGCACCGCGATGGCGCTGGTGTGGGCCTTGGCAAGCTCCTCACGGAGAATGCGCTCGACGGTGCCGACGCGGATGCCGCGATACTCGACCGGCGCGCCCTCATCCAGGCCGCGCAGGGACTGCTCAAACTGCAGCACGTAGCGCTTGGCAAAACGGTAGGGATCCGATTCGGCGGCCTGTTGAGACGCGAACAGTTCAAATCGACTGCCGGCCTCGACGGGCTCACCCTTGGTCCCCTGGCTCGGCACGGCGAAGGCAATGCCGCCAGACAGCACCGCCGTGAGCGACTCGGCATCGACCTGCACACCCTCCGCGCCGGTACGCAGTGATATGCCGCTGGCATTCCAGAAGCGGGTGCCCTCGGTTACGAGCTGGTCGAAGGGGGCGTCGATAAAGGCAGAGATACGGATTTGTGAGCGAGCCATGTCCAGGTCGACCGACTCCACCTGGCCGACCTGAAGGCCGCGATGCAGGATAGGTGCGCCAACACTCACCGAGCTCGCGTGGGTGCCGAACAGCTCGACGCGCACACCGGCTACGCCGGGCGGAGTATGGGGAGCGTCATCCAGGCCCGTATACCGACGTTCTCCCTTGCCGTCGCTGCCTGGGTACAGCTCGATATAGGGGCCCGAAAGCAGCGTGCCCAGGCCCGACACTCCGGAGGCGTTCAGGCGTGGCCGCACAACCCAGAACTGAGTATCGGCATGCAGCAGACGGTCGGTCCCGGGGTTTAGTTGCACGCTGACGTTGACACCCTGCAGGTCGTCGGTGAGCTGGATGTCCTTGACCACGCCGACATCCACGCTCAACGCGCGCACACGGGTGCGTCCGGCTTCCAGTCCTTCGGCAGTGGCAAAAGCGATCTCCACCAGCGGTCCCTGGGACAGATAGTAGTGAGTGGTCACCCAGCCGCCGATCAGGATGACGAGCAGGGGCATAAACCAGATCGGGCTGATTCGGCGGGCGGCGCTTACGGTAGCTGTGGGCTCAGTCATGGTCGTTGGACTCTAGGTTGTCCCAGATAAGCCTGGGGTCGAATTGTTCTGCGGCGATCATGGTGATAATGACGACAGCTGCAAAGCTCAGGGCAGCAAAGCCCGGGTAAAAGGAAATAATGTTGCCGAGTTTGATCAGGGCCACCAGGATCGCCACCACGAAGACGTCGATCATCGACCAGCGGCCGATAAACTCGGTCAGACGATACAGTCGGGCACATTGGCGCGGATTGGCGAGTTGCGGGCGGCTGGCAGCCCAGCACAGATAACTGAGCACAACCAGCTTGCCGACGGGGACCAGGACACTGGCGATGAGAATGACCAGGGCGATCGGATACGAGCCCATCTGCCAGAGCGTGATGACGCCGCCGATGATAGTGCTGGGCGCGTAGCTGCCCAAATAAACGGTATTGGTGATGGGCAGCAGGTTGGCGGGCAGATACAGAATGCAGGCTACGACAATCAATGCGACGGTGCGCTGCAGGCTGTTTGGAGTACGCGAGTGGACACGTGCGTGGCAGCGGGGGCAGTGCTCGGTGTCGATACTCATCACCAGCAGACAACTGTGGCAGCCCGCCAGCCCGCGCGCGCGCGCGCTCTGCCCGCTGCTCATCGTCCGGCTCCCAGGCTGTCCAGGCGCTGCCACAGGCTCAGACGGTCAAGGGCGCCAATGGCGCCGGCCAGTGCGACGGCCAGTGCCAGGTACGTCCAAAGTGAAATACCCAGCTCGACATGGGCCATCCCGGCGATCTTCACCAGGCTGACAAAAACACCGATGATAAACACCTCGACCATGTTCCAGCTGGTCAGGGCAAACATCAGCCGGCTGGCCGCCAGGGTGCCGGGGAGTAAACGCTGGCTGGCGAGACTGCAGCTAATCAGTAGAATGCAGGCGACCAGCGCGCAGGGGGCCAGCACGATAAAGACCAACACCAGCACGCTGAGTATGACGCTACCGTCTTGAAACAGCGCGATGGCGGCTTGCAGCAACGTCATTTGGTTGGCCACACCGGCGCGCTCAAACGACATAAACGGGAACATCAGCGATAGGCCAAGCAATAAGGCGGCGCTGATTGCCAGGGGCAGGGCCCGCTTCAAACGCTGGTCACCGCCGCCGCCCAGTGAATGACCGCATCGGGGGCAGGTTAGCCGGCTGTGTTGTTCCAGCGGCGGAAAGCGCAACAGCAGGTCGCATTCGTGACAGGCCAGCAGGTTGCCCGAAGGCTGGGCCGCAGACGGCGACGCGGACTCACCCGGCGCCGGGGGTGGGGTAGCTGAGGCTGTCGTGTTCATCGGCGGCTCCAGGTGTGTTTGACTGCGGGTGTCTTGATGTAGATTGGCTTATTTATACTGCACGGTGTAGTATATTTTTGTGATCTTACTTTTACAAGAGGCAAGTAATGAGTGTTCGGAAGAGCGGTAAGCGAGCCGCTATCATCGAGGCCGCAGTCGATCAATTTCAGCAGCATGGCTATATGGAAACCAGTATGGACCGTATTGCCGAAGCTGCCCAGGTTTCCAAGCGCACTGTCTATAACCACTTTGCATCCAAAGAGTTGCTGTTTGATGCCATTCGTCAGGAGCTGATTGCGCGCTGTGGGCGCCTGCTGCTGCCGGATCCCGGCCCCGGCAGTATGCATGCCCAGCTGGTGGAAGTCGGGCGTCGGTATGCCCAACTGATGATCAGCGATGATTTCGTCAAGCTGGTACGAGTGGTGCTGTCGCGTTTTATTCAGTCGCCGCAGGTTGCCGGTGCAACCATTACCGGCCGAGAGCCGCAGATGCCGATTCAGGCCTGGCTGGAATGCGCCCAGGAGGGCGGTTTGCTGCCGGCATTTGATGCCGTGCAAGCGACGACGGAGTTTGCCGGACTGATTACAGCGATGGAGTTTTGGCCCCGCATGCTGCAGGAAGATCAGTTGCCGACATCTGCCGCGCGCGAAGCCTACCTGAGCTCGATTGCTGCGATGTTTCTCAAGCACTACGCCCCGCACACCCTCTGAGCTAGCCAGCGTTGCCGCGCGCACCGGCCGCCTGGCTGAATGCGGGCGGTATTGTGGTTGTCTTTTGTGTTGAAATTACACTGCACGGTGTAGTATATTCTCGCCGCCCGTCAGCCGCTGGTCGAGGTTTTGCGCCCAGGGCGGCACGGTGACCTACATTGAATACACTGGTTAACTCTGGAAATCGATATGAAAAATCAAAACGATAACAGACAGGTTTGCTCATCCCGCCAGCCCGGCTGGGCTTTCTCTTTTCGGGCAGTGTCGGTTTTCTGCCTGTTTCTCGCTTTGGCAGGGTGCGAGCGCGAGCAACCTGCCTCGGCGCCGCAGGCGGTGCCGGTTCAAACGGTCACCGTGCAACCTCAAGATCTGGCGCTGCTGAACGACTTCACCGGGCAGGTCAGCAGCCCGCAGGAAGTCGAGCTCAGAGCCCGAGTCTCCGGCACCTTGCTGGAGAAGCACTTTGTGGATGGCGCGCAGGTGGAGGCGGGGGATCTGCTTTTCACCATTGATGACCGCGACTTGCAGGCTCGCTTGCTCGACGCCCGTGCTTCCCTGACTTCTGCTCAGAGCAGCCAGACACGTGCTCGCCTGGATGTCGACCGTTACCAGCCTTTGCTGGCGACGCAGGCTATTGCTCGTCAGGTGTACGACAACGCGGTAGCGACGCTACGCTCGGCATCTTCTCAGGTAGAGAATGCCAAGGCGGCCGTGGAGCAGGCTGAGCTCGAGGTCGAGTATGCCGTGATTCGTTCGCCGGTATCTGGTCGCATCGGGGCGGCCGAGGCGGATGTCGGTGATCTGATCAGCGCGGGTACAACCCTGCTGGCCAAGGTGTCGACGGTTGATCTGTCCTGGGTCTATTTCAATGTCAGCGAGTCTGCATTGCTGGCCTATGAGAAGGCGCATGGCAGCATTGAGCAAGCCGACGCGGCGGCCGCCCCCCAGGCAAAGTTGTTTCTCAGCAACGGACAGGCTTATGAATACCCGGGTGAGGTGACCTTCTCTGACCGGGCGATCAATACCGGCACCGGTACCATTCGACTGCGTGCGGAGTTTCCCAACCCGCAAGGCACCCTGCGTCCTGGCATGTTTGCGCGGGTGCAGCTGGTTACCGAGCAACGGTCGGATGTGATCGCCGTTCCTGACAAGGCAGTGTCTCAGTTGCTCAATAGCTACTTTGTGGTGCTGGCGGACGAGGGTGATGTCGCCCGTCAGGTCGAGGTCAAGGTGGGGCCGCGCCAGGGTGGCTTGTGGATCATTGCGAGCGGGCTCAAGGCGGGCGACCGCGTGGTCGTCGAAGGTATCCAGAAGGCGCGTGATGGCGCTGCCCTGACGGTTCGTGATGTGACCGAGGGAGGGCAGCGCTGATGGCACGCTTCTTCCTTGATAGGCCGGTATTTGCGATCGTCATTTCGCTCTTTCTGGTGTTGGCGGGCGTCTTGACCATGCGCGGCCTGCCGGTTGCCCAGTTCCCGGATATTGCCCCTCCTACCGTGACGGTGAACACGGTGTACCCCGGCGCGGATGCAGAGGCGGTGATCGACTCGGTGATTTCGCCGATGGACTCGCAAATCAACGGTGTTACCGATATGCGGTATATCCGTGCGGTGGCAGGGAACGATGGGTCGGCCAGAATTCAGGTGACCTTTGCGCTGGAGCGTGATGCGGATATCGCCGCAGTGGAAACCCAGAACCGTGTTAGTCAGGTGACCTCGCGACTGCCCGCTGAGGTCAACGATGTGGGGGTGGCGGTCGCCAAGTCCTCGCCTGACGTACTGATGTTCGCCGCGCTGTACTCGCACGATGGCAGCCGGGACCGCAACTTTCTTGACAACTACCTGAACAACTACTGGGTCGATGAGCTCAAACGGGTGCCCGGCGTGGGCGACCTGCAGGTGTTCGGGTCTGAGTTTGGCATGCGTATCTGGCTGCAGCCTGATCGCATGGCAGCGCTGGGTTTGACGGCGCAGGATGTGATCCTGGCCGTGCAGGAGCAGAACAAGCAGGCGGCGGCGGGCCAGGTGGGTCAGGCGCCGGCTGACAGTGAGAGTGGCTTTCAGTATTCGTTAACCCTGAAGGGCCGTCTGAAGAATGTCGATGAGTTCGAGAATATCGTGTTGCGGGCCAATACCGACGGCTCGCTGCTGCGGCTCAAGGATGTTGCGCGCGTCGAGCTGGGTGCCAAGGATTACAACATCTACGGTTACCACAACGAGGATGTGAGCTCGGCCTTTGCGGTTTACCTGTCGCCAGGCGCCAACGCCATGAGCACCTCGCAAGAGTTGCGTGAAAAGATGGATGCCCTGAGTGAGCAGATGCCGTCGGGCATGGAGTACTCGGTGGTGTATGACACCTCCAACTTCGTCAAGGCGTCGATCGATGAGGTGGTCAAGACCTTTGTCGAAGCGCTGCTGTTGGTGACGCTGGTAGTTTTTCTGTTCCTGCAGAACTGGCGTGCCACAGTGATTCCCATGATTGCCGTGCCAATCTCGCTGGTTGCTACTTTCATCAGCTATCAGGTGCTGGGCTTTTCGATCAATACCCTGTCGTTGTTCGGCATGGTGCTGGCCATTGGTATCGTGGTGGACGATGCCATCGTGGTGGTTGAGGCGGTCGAAGAGAAGATGGAAAACGAAGGGCTGTCGGCGCTGGAGGCCACCAAAAAGGCCATGAACGAGGTGTCCGGCGCCCTGGTGGCCATGGCGTTGGTATTGGCGGTCGTCTTCATTCCGATGGCCCTGGTGCCCGGCGTTACCGGCCAGCTATACAAGCAGTTCGCGCTAACCATCGCAGTGTCTACCCTATTCTCTGCGCTGATCGCACTGACATTGTCGCCGGTCATGTGTGCTGGCCTGCTCAAGCATCGCCACCCCGGAACCGGCATATTGGGGCGTTTTTTCACCGCTTTTAACCGTGGTTTTGATCGGTTTACCAAGGGTTATCTCGGCCTGACGGGCAAGATGGTTCGCGGCCTCAAGCGGCTGGTGCTGTTCTTCCTGATCATCCTCATTTGCATTGTCACCTTGGGCAAAGTCACGCCGACCGGTTTTGTACCGGAAGAGGATCAGGGCGCTTTCTTTGTTCAGGCGCTATTGCCGGAAGCCTCCTCCACCAAACGCACCGAAGCCGTAGTGGCTGACCTGTCTGAGCAGCTGCAAGCGCTGCCTGGCGTCGAGGCGGTGCTGGGTATTACCGGCTTCGACCTGCTGACCCAGGTGGCTGCTCCCAATGGAGGTTTGCTGGTTGTTCAGTTGAAGGACTGGGCTGAGCGCTCCGAGGTAAATGAGCAGGTGGATAGTCTGATCGCGCAGGCTCAGCAGATCGGCGCCCAGACCGAAGAGGCGTTGGTGTTTGCCTTCAACCCGCCGGCATTGCCGGGCTATGGTGCCGTCTCAGGGGTGTCAATGATGCTGCAGGCTGAGCGGGGGCAGAGCCCGACCGAGCTGGATCAGATGTCCCATGAGTTTATCGCCGCTGCGATGCAGCGGCCGGAAATCGCGCAGCTGAGCACTACTTATGCCGCAGCGACGCCGAACTACAGGCTGGAGGTTGACCGCGAGAAGATCAAGCAACTGGGGGTGCCGATCAGCGATGTGTTTGGCACGCTGCAGGTCTTCCTGGGTAGCTATCAGGTCAATGATTTCACGCTGTTTGGCGAGAACTACCGTGTCAGCCTGCAGGCAGCTCCAGAGTTCCGTCGGGATATCGAAACCCTGTCGCAGCTGCATGTGCGCAACGCCGCCGGGGACATGCTGCCGCTCGACACCCTGGTCAGTTATGAGCCGAGTACGTCACCGCGCTACATCATGCGCTACAACCTCTACCCGACGGCCGAACTTACGGGGACGCCAGCGGCAGGTTACAGCTCGGGGCAAGCGGTGCAGGCGTTGAAAGAAGTGGCTGCCGAGGTTCTGCCCGATGGGTACGGCTATCAGTGGTCGGGCCAGACGCTGGAGGAGGTCGAGTCCGGCAATACCGGGACCTACGTGCTGATGCTGTCCATCGTTGTCGTGTTCCTGTTCCTCGCGGCGCTGTATGAGAGCTGGAGCGTTCCGTTTGCGGTATTGCTGGCGGTACCTTTCGGTCTGCTTGGCGTGTTCGGCGGATTGCAGCTGATGGGGATGGAGTTCAACGTCTATGGCCAGATCGGGTTGGTAACGCTGGTGGGCCTGTCGGCCAAGAACGCGATCCTCATTGTCGAGTACGCGAAGCTGCACTATGAGAAAAAGGGCTATGGTCTGGTCGAGGCGGCGATGGAGGCAGCACGTCTGCGCTTGCGACCGATTCTGATGACCTCATTTGCGTTCATCCTCGGGGTTCTGCCGCTGATGCTGGCCAGTGGTGCCGGTGCTGCGTCGAAGAATTCGGTCGGCGTTGTGGTGTTCTTCGGGATGCTGGTGGCCACCATGTCGGGCGTGTTCTTCGTGCCGGCATTCTATGTACTTGTGCAAACCCTCACCGATTGGGTCAAGGCTCTGTTTAAGGGCAAGGAGTCAACGCAATGAAAAAGTGGGCTCCCTTGGCGTCGGCCCTGCTGTTGGCGGGGTGTGCGGTAGGACCGGACTATGAGCGTCCCGAGCTTGGGGCCGTGCAGCAGGACTTTCGGGTGCCGATCGAACTGCAGCAAGCGCGCTCCCTGGCCGCCGTTGAGTGGTTTGAGATGTTCAATGATCCCTACCTGAACCAGCTGGTGCAGGTCGCTTTGGCGAACAATCTCGAACTGGCAGGTGCGCTTGAGCGGGTAGAGCAGGCACGAGCGCGCACGGCGGTGTCGCGTAGTGCGTTCGGGCCGCAGATCCGGGGTTCGGTGCAAAATACACCTGCTCCGGGTGGTGACGGGAATGACGCCAGCTTCACATCGGGTGTCGGCTTCAACTGGGAGCTCGACTTGCTTGGCAAGCTGCGTCGTGCCGATGAGGCGACGCGTGCCGAGTTGCTGGCCACTGAAGACGGTGCGCGCGCAGTGATGTCCAGCCTAGTGGTCAGCGTGGCGCAAGCCTGGTTCAGCCTGCAGGAACTGGACGAAGAAGAGCGCATTCTGGTACGGACCCTGGGTAGTCAGGAGGAGTCCCTGGAGCTGGTGCGCTCGCAGCTCAACAGTGGCGTGGCCTCCCGGGCCGAGGAACAGCAGGCGATTGCGCAGCTGGCGTCCACGCGGGCACGGCTGCCGCAGGTGCAACAGCAGGTTGTGTTTGCCGAAAACACCCTATCCCTGCTGTTGGGACAGGCGCCGCAGGCGTTTGCTGACCGACCGCAGCGTCGCCCGGTGACACTGCTGGATGACAAAGAGGTTGCACTTGGGCTGCCGGTCGAGCTGTTGGAGCGTCGTCCCGACGTGCGGGCGGCCGAGCAACGGCTGCACGCTGCGACTGCTCGGGTGGGCGTGGCGGTAGCCAATCGCTTTCCGGTACCGACCATCGGGTTGTCTGGTCTGTTTGGCCGCTATTCGACCGATCTCAACGATCTGTACAGCGGCAGCGCAACCAACTTTAGCGGTTGGGGCCCCTATATCGACATCCCGATCATTGACTGGGGCCGTGCCAAGGGTAACGAAGACGCAGCCCGTGCGGCCATGGCAGAGGCGTTGACGAACTACCGCCGCACTGTGCTGATTGCGTTGCGTGAGGTGTCCGACAGCGTGTATGCGTTTACTTATTCTGCTGAGGTGATCGACGCTCAGCTTACCTACGCCGAAGCGGCAGCAGAAAGTCTGTCGTTGCAAAAGTCGCGGTTTGCCAGCGGCGTGAGTGGTTATGTCAATGTGCTGGATGCCGAGCGCGAGCTGCTGAGCGCGGAAATCGGTTTGTCCCAGGCGGAGCTGAGCCGGGTAAATGCCTATCTGGAAATCTACCGCTCACTGGGCGGCGGCTGGTCAGATGAAGCGCTGCAGAGAGCGCTGAGTGATTCTCCACGCGATCAGCCCTGAATACCCCCCCTAGCGAGTTACCCACTCGCAGTCGCAATAACGCCCTCCCTACAGGGAGGGCGCTACTGCGCGCTTACCCAAGCGCGCTTGAAGGAGATCGTTGATGCAGTACAAAGCAATCAAATTGGTGAAACGTCCTAATCCGGACATCACCGCGGATATTTTTGCAACTGTCCACTTGCCGTTGCCGGCGTTGGACGAAGGCCAGTTTCTGGTCCGCCAGACCCACATGTCGCTGGACCCAGCCATGCGAACCTGGCTGGACGAGTATGACGACAGTTATCTGCCGCCGGTACAGCTGGGCGAGACCATGCGTGCGTTCGGAGTAGGTGAGGTGGTCGAGTCGCGCAATCCTGACTTCCCGGTGGGTGCGCGGGTGCTGGGCACTACCGGGTGGGCTGAATATGTGCTGGGCAGTGCCGATATGCGAGTGGTCCCCCAGGAGCTACCGGTCGGTGACTTGCTTGGCGCACTGCACCTGCCAGGGCTCACGGCGTACCTTGGGCTGATGGAAATCGGGCGGCCCAAGGCCGGTGAAACCTTGGTCGTCACAGGGGCGGCAGGTTCGGTTGGCTCGCTAGTTGGTCAGATCGGCAAGGCCGAGGGGCTGCGGGTGGTTGGCTTTGCCGGTAGCGATGAAAAGTGTGCCTGGCTGGAGCAGGAGCTGGGGTTCGACAAGGCGATCAACTACCGCGCGGCTGACTTGGCTGCTGAGTTGGCCGCTGCCGCACCGAACGGGGTTGATCTGTTTTTCGAGAATACCGGTGGTCCGGTGCAAGAGGTTGTTTTTCAACAGATGAACCGCCTGGGACGCATCATCGTCTGTGGTGTGATCGCCGACTACAACAAGCACACGCCCTCGCCGGGGCCAAACTGGAAGGAGGTCAACCTCAAGGCGCTGCGCGTTGAGGGCTTTGTGGTACCTGATCATTTCGACAAGATCGACCGTATGAGCAAGGCGCTGCTCGGTTACCTTCAACAGGGCCAGCTATGTTATCGCCTGCACACCATCAAAGGTCTGGAGAGCGCGATAGACGGCATCAACATGCTGTTTGACGGGCGCAATCAAGGCAAGCTGGTAGTTGAGTTGTAGTGAGTGTAGCGGCGGCTGGCGGTGCTTGAGCGCTGGTCGCCGCGTGTCTTTATCCAGCACTGGGCCGTGTCGGAAACACTGGCTAAGCGGTGCTCAGGCGACAAGGCTTCGGCTTGTTTTTTTGAATGCTAATAACTATCATTTGCTGCTCTCTGTTCTCCAGGCTTTTGTGAAGGCCTATGGAGTAAGTTCATCTCGCACTCGCTAGTGTGTGAGTACAAGCCGCTGCGGTGATAGTTATGGTGTTTTCTTCCCACGGAGCGTCATGTTCATGACGACCGCTCCCCGTTTTCTGATTGCCTCGCGCGTGCTCGCCGCCATCTTTGGCGTGTACGCCTTTGTCTGGGGCGTGATTGCTATGGGTATGGCTGGCTTTAGCGCTCTCGGTGTTGCTTACCATAGCGCTGAGCAGGGCATGCTGATGCTTGGCCTGCTGCTGTATGTTGCGCTGTTCATCTGGGTGTTTTCCGTCAAGAGTTTGTGGCGCGTCTGGCTCATTCTGGGCGTGGGTGCGGCCCTGACGCTGGCTGTCGCCTGGCAGTTGCAGCGTATGATAATCGGATAGGAGCGCCGCCATGCTGAACAGTTTTCGTCAATCCATGGCCTGGGTGCATACCTGGTTCGGGCTGGTACTGGGCTTTGTGCTGATGGTTGCCTTCTTCTTCGGCGCGCTGTCGGTGTTTGACCGTGAGATCGACCGCTGGGCGATCCCGGAAACGCGCTTCGAGCCACAGCCCATGCCGTCTTATGACAACCTGCTCAAGCAGGTGTTTGCTGATCTCAAGCCGCATCCGCTGGATATGGCCGCCACCGCTGAGCGGGTGATCGGTGACTTGCCGGCACCCGACACCATGCCGATGGTCTCGCTGTTTGCCTACACCACGCATCGTGATCCGGTGCTGCGCATTGGCGCCGAGTTCGACATTCCCAATAAGCCGAAGGACCCCAGTGACGACCACCTGCACGTGCACGGCTGGGCAACCATTGACCCGCGCACCGGTGCAGCGTTGCCCGATGACCAGCTGAAGATTGGCAGCAACTGGTTCTACCCGATGCATTACAGCCTGCAGCTGAACTGGAAGAGCCTGGGCATCTACGTGGTTGGCCTGGCGGCGCTGATCATGCTGGTGGCGCTGATAACCGGTGTAATCATGCACCGCAAGATCTTCAAGGAGTTCTTCACCTTCCGGCCGAAAAAACGCACCCAGCGCAGCACGCTGGATCTGCACAACATGACCGGTGTGGTAGCGCTGCCGTTTCATTTCTTCTTCGCCTTCACCGGTCTGGTGATTTTCGCCGCCTATTACTACTTCCCTGTGTCCGGCACCCTGCTCAAGCCGTTGCATGATCGTCACGAGGTCATAGAGGCGGAGCACACCGGGCTGCCCCACGAGGAGGCGGGAGTGCCGGCCGAGCTGGCGTCGGTGGATGCCATGGTCGCCGAGGCTAAGCGTATCTGGGCCGAGCGTGACATGGCGGGCGAAGTAGGCCTGCTGATGATCGAGCACCTGGGCGATGCCAACGGTTACGTGAGCATCTACCGCGCCGGCAGCGATCGCGTTGCGTTGGTGGGTGAGGGCATTCACTTTAAGGCAAGCAGCGGCGAGCTGCTGCGCGAAGAGCCACCGAGCGATCCGGTGGGCGCGGTGAACGAGTTCCTGACGGGCCTGCACCTGCAGCATTTCGAGCACTGGACCCTGCGCTGGCTGTACGTGGCTGGCGGTTTGCTGGGCTGCATCTGTATTGCCACCGGCTTCGTCTTCTTTGTTGAGAAGCGCAAGCAGGATCACGCCAAACGGGGCCTGCAGGGTTGCCGTCTGGTTGATGCCATGGCGGTCACCACGGTCACCGGCATGGTGCTGGCTGCGGTGGGTATGCTGGTGGCCAACCGGCTGTTACCAGAAAATCTGCCCGGTCGGGGCGATTGGGAACAGTGGACCTTCTGGGGTGTCTGGCTGCTGAGCCTGCTGCACGCCCTGTGGCGCAGTGCGCCGGTTGCGCTGGCGCGCAGTAATCCGGCCTGGCGCGAGCAGTGCTGGGTGCTGGCGGTGGCCTGTGTTGCGGCGGTACTGCTGAACTGGATCACCACGGGTGATCACCTACTGAAAACCATGCTGCTGGACCCTTACTGGGCTGTTGCCGGCGTTGATCTGAGCTTGTTGGCCTGTGCGTTGATATCGGTGTACACGGCGCGGCGACTGGCGCGCACCGTCGAGGTGAAGCAGGGCAGCCGGATTGGCGGGGTGGCTTATGAGTAACGCTGGACTCTGGCTGCTGGCTGCTGCCTGCAGCATGTGGTTGGCTACCAACTGGCTGGCGCTGTCGCTACCGGTGCACTGGCGTCAGGTGTTTGTGGCCGATGAGGTAGCGCCAGGCTATCTGCGCACCCTTGGCTGGCTGGCGCTGGCGGTGTCGGTACTGTGCTGTTTCAAGGCGGACCATCCGTCCATGGCGGTGCTGGTCTGGTTTACCCTGTTGCCGGTGGCTGCTGTGGCAACAGCGATGACGCTGAGCTATCGCCCTGCGCTGCTGCGTGCGGCTTGCCCTGCATTTCTGCGCGCTCGCTAGACACGCCCGGAGAGGGTGTTCTGTCCGGGATGGGGCGCTGGCGCTGACTTTGTCAGATGAGCGCCTCGATAGGTAAAAGTGTGTAAATTCACTAGGGCTGGCCGGGCTTATTGCCTAGAGTTCCTAGTCGCTAAATGCTACTCCCGGACCCTGACCTTTATGTCTTCTTCTGCTCTATTTTCCCGTGCACGGGCCAAGTGGTTACTGCTGCTTGCAGCGATTGTCGCTGCCCTGGTGTTTGCCTGGTATCAATTTTCCGGTTCTGCCACACCAGCCCCCATGTCCCATCGGATGGCCTTCGGTGCACCCGCCGTGGTGCGCGTGGTGCCAGTGCAGCGTGGTGCGCTGGATGTGCAGATCAAATCGATTGGCACAGTGACCCCGTTGAATACCGTGGTTGTTCAGAGCCGCGTCAATGGCGTGCTGGAGCGTGTGGTGTTCACCGAAGGCGCGGTGGTAGAGCAGGGCGAGTTGCTGGCAGAAGTTGACCCGCTGCCTTACAAGGCGCAGCTGGAAAAGGCGGAGGGCCAGCTACAGCAGAGCCGCGCCACGCTGGAGAACGCGCGCGCTGATTTGACCCTGTACGAGACCCTGTGGGAGCAGGACTCCATCGCCCGCCAGCAGCTGAGCGATCAGCGCGCCATGGTCAATGAGCTACTGGGCACCGTGCGCGCCAATCAGGCGGCGGTTGACGATGCTCGCCTGCAATTGTCCTGGACTCGCATCACTGCGCCGCTGGCTGGTCGCCTGGGCCTGCGCAAGGTGGACCAGGGCAACCTGGTGACCGGCAGCGAGGCCGAGGGCATTGTCAGCATCACTCAGATGCAGCCGATTGCGGTCAACTTCACGGTGCCGGAAGTCGACGTGCCGACCCTGCGCCGCTCCTTCCTCGGGGCCGGGCCGCTCAAGGTCGAAGTGCTGGACCGTAACGATCAGCAGGTCATCGCCACGGGCGAGCTGACCACGCTGGACAACCAGATTGATACCGCCACCGGTACCCTGCGGGTCCGCGGTCAGTTTGCCAATGAAGACGAAGCGCTGTTTCCCAATCAGTTTGTCAATGTGCGGCTGCGCTTGAGCACCCTGCAGGATGTACTCACCATCCCGGCCGATGCGGTGCAGTTCGGCAGCAGTCGTACCTACGTGTACGTGGTAGAAGGCACCCAGGCCTTTGTACGTGAGGTGACCCTGGGTCCCAGCGCCGATGGCAAGGTTGCCGTCACCGATGGCCTCAAGCAGGGCGAGCAGGTGGTGCTGGAAGGGTTGGATCGCCTGCGTGATGGCAAGGAGGTAGTGATACCTGATGCCAATGGTGATGTAGCCAGCCCGTCGCAAACCGCCCAGGTTGCCCCCGGTGAGCGTCGCCGGCCCGGTGCGGGCACCGGCGAGCGTCGCGCCCCACCTCCGGCCAACTGAGTAAGCCGGCATGAAAAGCCTGTCCACGCCCTTTATTCTGCGTCCGGTCGCCACCTCGCTGTTGATGCTGGCCTTTATGGCTGCCGGCTTGTTGGCCTGGCGGTTGCTGCCGGTCGCCGCGCTGCCGCAGGTCGATTACCCCATCATCCAGGTATTCACCTTCCAGCCTGGCGCCAGCCCGGAAATCACCGCGCGCACCATCACCGCCCCGCTGGAACGGCATCTGGGGCAGATACCTGGTCTCAAGCAGATGTCTTCGACCAGCTCGGGCGGCGCGTCGGTGATTACCCTGCAGTTTGACCTGGATGAAGACCTGGGCGTCGCCGAGCAGGAAGTGCAGGCGGCCATGAATACCGCAGACAGCCTGCTGCCCAGCGACCTGCCAACGCCGCCGATCTACCGCAAGGTTAACCCGGCGGACGCTCCTATCCTGACCCTGGCGATTACCTCTGACAGCCTGCCGCTACCGGAAGTACACGATCTGGTCGACACCCGCATGGCGCAAAAGCTGGCGCAACTGTCCGGCGTCGGCATGGTCAGTCTGGCCGGCGGTCAACGCCCGGCCCTGCGTGTACTGATCAACCCGCGTGCCCTGACCGCCTATGGTTTGAGTCTGGACAGCGTGCGTCAGAGTATCGCGGCCACTAACGTCAATCAGCCCAAGGGCAGTTTTGACGGCCCGACCCGTTCTACCATGCTTGATGCCAACGATCAGATTCGCTCGGTGGATGATTACCGCAACCTGATCATCACCTGGCAGGACGGTGCGCCGCTGCGCCTGGGTGATGTGGCAAGCATTGTTGACGGCGCCGAAGATCGTTTTCTCGCAGCCTGGGCCAACAGTCAGCCGGCGGTGCTGCTGAATGTGCAACGCCAGCCCGGCGCCAATGTGATCGATGTGGCCGACCGGGTGCGCGAGCTGCTGCCGCAATTGACCTCGACCCTACCGGCCGCAGTCGATGTTGCCGTGTTGACCGACCGTACCCACAGTATTCGTGCCTCGGTCAGCGATACCCAGAAGGAGCTGCTGTTCGCCATCGCGCTGGTGGTGCTGGTGACGTTTGTCTTCCTGCGCAGTCCGTCGGCCACCATCATCCCCAGTGTGGCGGTGCCGCTGTCACTGGTTGGCACCTTCGCTTTCATGTATCTGATGGCGTTTTCGGTCAACAACCTGACCTTGATGGCGCTAACCATCGCGACCGGGTTTGTGGTCGATGACGCCATCGTTATGCTGGAGAACGTGGCCCGCCACCGGGAGATGGGCAAGTCGCCGATGCAGGCGGCGCTGGCTGGCGCGGGCGAGATCGGTTTTACCCTGATGTCGCTGACGTTCTCGCTGGTAGCGGTGTTGATTCCGCTGCTGTTCATGCCGGATGTGGTGGGCCGGCTGTTCCACGAGTTTGCCATTACCCTGGCGGTGGCCATCGTCATCTCGCTGGTAGTGTCGCTGACGCTCACGCCGATGATGTGCGCGCGCATGCTGCACACCCCGCCGCAGGAGCACGCCGGCGGCTTTTTACACGGTGTGATCGAGCGCTACGGTCGTGCGCTGGATTGGGTGCTGGAGCGTCAGCGCGCCACCCTGCTGGTGATGTTGGGCACCATCGCATTGACCGGCCTGCTGTACCTGGCGGTGGACAAGGACTTCTTCCCGGTGCAGGACAGCAATGTCATTCAGGTGATTACCGAGGCGCCGCAGGACATCTCCTTCAGCGCCATGGCCGAGCGTCAGCGCGAGCTGGCTGTCGCCTTGCTGGAAGAGCCGGCCATCGAGAACCTGTCGTCCTTTATCGGTGTGGATGGCAGCAACGTGACGCTGAACAGCGGCCGCTTGCTGATCAACCTGCCGCCGCACAGCGAGCGCGACGAGAGTCTGTTCACCGTGATGGACCGGCTGCGTGAACGCGCCGCCGAGGTGCCGGGTATCACCGCCTGGTTCCAACCGGTGCAGGAGCTGACCATCGAAGACCGGGTCAGCCGCACCCAGTACCAGTTCAGTCTTACCAGCCTGGACAGCGACGAGCTGCGCGAGTGGGTCCCGCAGATGGTCGACGCCTTGAGTGCGCGCCCGGAATTGCAGGATGTAGCCTCTGACCTGCAGCAGCAGGGGTTGGAAGCCTATGTGGAAATTGACCGAGACGCCGCCGCGCGCCTGGGGCTGAATGTCACCGATGTGGCCAATACGCTGTACAACGCCTTCGGCCAGCGGCAGATCGCGACGCTGTTCACCCAAGCCAACCAGTATCGCGTGATCATGGAGGTCGACCCGCAGTTTGCCGGCACCCCGGACAGCTTGCGCAACCTCCATGTGACCAGCGGCGACGGCAGTTCCATTCCGCTGGCCAGTGTGGCGCAGGTGCACCAGCGCAGTGCAGCGCTGTTGATCAACCACCAGGGGCAATTCCCGGCCACTACCGTGTCTTTCAATCTGGCGCCGGGCGCGTCGCTCGGTGAGGCGGTTGAGGCTATCGAAGCGGTGCAGCAGCAATTGCAGCTGCCGGTCAGTGTGGAGCTGCGCTTCCAGGGCGCCGCCGAGGCCTTCCGCGCCTCCCTGAGTAACACCCTGTGGCTAATTCTGGCCGCGGTGCTGACCATGTATATCGTGCTAGGTGTGTTGTATGAGAGCACCATTCACCCGGTCACCATTCTGTCTACGCTGCCGTCCGCTACGGTGGGGGCGCTGTTGGCGCTGCTGCTGACCGACCGGGCGCTGGATATGATCTCGGTGGTGGGCATCGTGCTGCTGATCGGTCTGGTGAAGAAGAACGGCATCATGATGGTCGACTTCGCACTGGAGGCTCAGCGCCATCAGGGGATGAGCCCGCGTGAGGCAATCCACCGGGCAGCCATGCTGCGTTTTCGACCTATTTTGATGACCACGCTGGCGGCGTTATTTGGCGCACTGCCACTGATGCTGGCCAGCGGCTCGGGCGCTGAACTGCGCCAGCCGCTGGGTGTGGTGATGGTCGGCGGTCTGCTGGTCAGCCAGGTACTGACGCTATTCACCACGCCGGTGGTGTATCTGTTCTTTGATCGTCTGACCCGGCAGCCCGAGTCTGCTCCCGTGGCTGAGGCTGCGCCGTGAGCATCGAGACTGGCATGCTGCGACGCCCGGTCGGGCTGTCGCTGCTGGCCCTGGCGCTGGTGCTGGTCGGCCTGCTGTGCTGGCGTCTGCTGCCGGTGGCCCCGCTGCCGCAGGTGGAAGTGCCGATGATCGTAGTCACGGCCAGCTTGCCGGGTGCCAGTCCGCAAAGCATGGCTACCACCGTGGCAACGCCCTTGGAACGCGCCCTGGGGGCCATCTCCGGGGTGACCGAAATCTCATCCTCATCCAACCAGGGGTCTGCCCAGGTGGCCTTGGCCTTTGAGTTGGACCGTGACCTGAACGAGGCGGCGCGGGAAGTGCAGGCCGCCATTAACGCCGTGCGTGGTGATTTGCCCGCGGGCATGCCGGGCAACCCCGAGTACCACAAGATTGATCCGTCGCAGGCGCCGGTTATGGGGCTGGCACTCAGTTCCTCCAACCTCTCGCCGAGTGAACTGTATGACATTGGCTCAACCATTCTGGCGCAGAAAATAGCGCAGATTTCCGGCGTCGGTGAAGTCAGTGTCGGTGGTGCCTCACTGCCGGCGGTGCGCGTGCAGTTGGATGCTGGCGCCTTGCTGCACTACGGCATTTCGCTGGACGAGGTGCGGACCGCCATCTCCAACAGCAACGCGCTGCGGCCGATGGGCGTGATCGAGGAGGGCAGTCACCGCTGGCAGGTGCAGACCAGTGAGGCGCTGCGCACTGCCGCAGCCTACCGTAGCCTGATTGTCCGTTACCAGGATGGCGCCGCCGTGCGCCTGGGCGACGTCGCGCAGGTCACCGATTCGGTCGAGAACCGCTACAGCGCCGGTTTTCACAACGACAAGGCCGCGGTCATTCTCAGCGTGAGCCGGCAGAGCGGCGCGAACATCGTAGAAACCGTGGACAACATCCGCGAGCGGCTGCCGCAGCTGTACAACCTGATTCCGGCCGACGCCGAACTGACCGTTATCAGTGACCGTTCTCCGGTCATTCGCGCCACACTGCGCGAGGCGCAAATTTCCCTGCTGCTCGCCTCCCTGCTGGTGGTGCTGGTGGTTTGGCTGTTCCTCGGTAACCTGCGCGCTGCGCTGATCCCCTCGACGGCGATTCCGGTGTCGCTGATCGGCAGTTTTGTCGTCATGTATCTGTGCGGCTTTTCGCTCAACAACCTGTCGCTGATGGCGCTGATCGTTGGCGCCGGGCTGGTGGTGGATGATGCCATTGTGGTGCTGGAAAACGTCCAGCGGCACATGGCCAACGGCCTGTCGCCGATGCAGGCTGCGGCACGCAGTGCCCGTGAACTGCGTTTTACCCTGATTGCCATGACCCTGGCGCTGGCGGTGGTGTTTGCTTCCATCCTGTTGCTGGGCGGGCTGATTCAGCAGTTGTTCCAGGAGTTCTCCATTACCCTGGTGGCGGCCATGCTGATTTCGCTGCTGGTATCGCTGACCCTGACGCCAGCGCTATGCGCCCTCTGGCTCAAGCCGGGCCAGCAGCCGGTGGCGGCAGAGGATGACCAGGACTCGCTGTTTGCCAGCCTGCACCGTGGCTATGTGCGCTCGCTGCACTGGCTGTTGCGCTTTCGCCCGCTGGCCATTGTGTTGCTGCTGGGAGCCATTGGCAGTAGCGGTTATCTGATCGCAAACCTGCCGGAGGAGTCGTTGCCGCAGCAGGACAGCGGCCAGATCAACGGCTTCTTGCGCGGCGATGACGGTCTGTCGTTTCAGGTGATGCAGCCAAAGATCGAGGCCTACCGGCAGTACATCCTGCAGGACCCGGCGGTGGCGGACCTGACCGGCACCTCCGGTGGCGACCGTGGGCTGACCAATACCCAGCTGTCGATCAAGCTCAAGCCCCTGTCCGAGCGCAATGTGTCGGCGCAGGAAGTGGTGGAGCGCCTGCGCGCAGGTGCACCACAGATACCGGGCATCATGATGTTTATGATGGTTGAGCAGGATCTGTTCTTCCGCCCGCCGTTCCGGCGCAGCGAGTACGAAGTGCTGCTGCGCTCGGATTCGCTGGAGGCGCTGAAACAGTGGTCGCGCACGGTGGCACAGGCAATGGAACAAAGCCCGCTGCTGACCGATGTTGACTCCATGGACAGCGATGAAGCACGTCAGGTGGTGCTGAATATCGACCGCGAGGCGGCACGGCGGCTGGGGGTGGATATGCAAACCATTGCCTCGGTCTTGAACAACTCTTTCTCGCAGCGCCAGGTCGCCACCTTGTATGACGAGCTTAACCAGTATCGGGTGGTCATGGAGCTGGCGCCGCGCTATACGGAAAGCCCCGAGGTGCTCGCGCAGCTCGAGGCGCTGACCAGCGACGGTCAGCGGGTGCCGTTCTCCACCTTCGCGACCTGGGACTACGGCATGTCCGAGGACCGCATTCGCCACGAAGGTCAGTTTGCCTCCATGGGCATTGGCTACGCGCTGCCCGACGGGGTGACCGATATCCAGGCACGTGAGGCGATTGAACAGATCCTCAACGAGGTCATGCTGCCCAGCTCGGTGCACCTGGCGCCACCCTCGGCCAACGACTTCGGCACCGTGCTCGACCCCTGGGTGTTTGTGGTGGTGTTGCTCGCGGTTTACCTGGTGCTGGGTGTGCTGTACGAGAGCACCTTGCACCCGCTGACCATTCTGTCCACGCTGCCGCCGGCCGGGCTGGGCGCGTTGCTGGCGCTTAAATTTGGCGGCCAGAATCTCAGCCTGATCGCGATGCTTGGCCTGTTTTTGCTGATTGGCATCGTGATGAAAAACGCCATCATGATGATCGACTTTGCCCTGGAACTGCAGCGTCGCGATGGCCTGGCGCCGCGTCAGGCCATCGAGCGGGCGGCGCTGCTGCGTCTGCGTCCGATCCTGATGACCAATCTGGCCGGCATGCTCGGCGCCGTGCCGTTGATCATGGGCTTTGGCGAGGGCGCAGAAATGCGTCGCCCGCTGGGTATGACCATTTTTGGCGGCTTGGCGCTTAGCCAGCTGCTGACCCTCTACACCACCCCGGCGGTGTACCTGTATCTGGAAAACCTGCGCCAGCGCGTGTTGCGCCGCCGGGCGCAGGCTCATCCTTCCGAATCCTCTGTCTGAACACCGGTTGCTGCCCATGAAGCCTTCGCTGTTAACGTCTACCGTCCTGCTTGCCGCCGCCCTGGCTGGTTGCACCATGGGGCCGGATTACCGTCAACCGGCCATCGTCCAGCCGCTGGTGCTCAAGTACGACCAGGGCTGGCAACCATTACCAGCCAAGGCCTGGGCCGACAGTGGTGCCTGGTGGGAGGCCTTTGCCGACGCCGAGCTGAGCGCGCTGGTGGTGGAGGCCAACGCCAACAACCTGACCCTCGCCCAGGCCACCGCGCGTTATCGCGCTGCCCTCGCCCAGCGCCGGGCAAGCAGCGCCGACTATATGCCGACCCTGAGCGCCGCACTGGATACCAGCCGCAGTGGCGGTAGCGACAGCGCCACCACCGACAGCAGCCGCGCCCAGCTGGGGATCAGCTGGGAGCTGGACTTGTGGGGGCGGGTACGGCGGCAGGTGGAGTCTTCAACCGCAGCGCTGGATGCCAGTGCTGCTGATCTGGCGGCCGCCCGGCTGTCGATTCAGCTGGCGGTGGTCAACAGTTACGTCAACCTGCGCGCTCTGGACGTGCAGCAGCGCATCCTGCAGCAGACGCTGTCATCCTCGGAGCGCTCAACCCAGCTGACGCGCAACCAATACGACGCCGGTATCGTCTCGCGAGCCGACGTGATTCAGGCAGAAACCCAGCTGCAATCGCTGCGCAGTGACTTGTACGACCTTGAGGCCCAACGGGCGATTGAAGAAAACACCCTGGCGGCGCTGCTCGGCAGGGCGCCGTCGTCCTTTGAGTCGGCAGCGGACGACCGCCTGCCAGTGGTGCCGCAGATTCCAGCCCAGCTGCCCAGCGAGTTGATTGCTCGGCGTCCTGATGTGGTGTCTGCCGAGCGCGGCGTGGCCGCCGCCAATGCCGACATCGGGGTGGCCGTTACCGCCTGGCTGCCGACTATCAGTCTGGGCGCCAGCGGTGGCGTCAGCGGTGAATCGATCAGTGACCTGTGGAATGCGCCGGTGCGCTTCTGGTCGGTCGGGCCGAGTCTGGCCCAGACGTTGTTTGATGGAGGCGCACGCAGCGCGGCGCGAGACCTTGCCTATGCGCGCTATGACGAGCAGGTTGCTGCCTACCGTCAGACGGTATTGGATGCATTGACCGAGGTGGAAAATGCACTCGCGACGACCGCGATTCTGCGTGAGAAAGCGGTACAGCAAGACAAGCTGGTGAGCCTGGCGGAGGAAAACGAGCGGGTGATCACCAACCGCTATCAATCGGGCCTGGTGTCCTATCTTGAGGTGGCCATCGCGCAGAACACCACGCTCAACGCCAAGCGCGGTCAGGTTAGCGTCACCAGCGCGCAACTTGCTGCCGCTGCGCAGCTCGCCGCCAGCATCGGTGGTGCCTGGGCAGTGGGTGATGATGTGGGCGCGGCAGCTGAGCGGCCGCAGGAATAACCTGAGACGCGATCAGGCGTTCGATGCCTGATCGCGCAGGGCCTTAGAGTCCGCCGTGGGTCAGCTTGGCCGGGTCGAGCAGACGCTCCAGCTCTTCACGGCTGAGGTCGGTGTGCTCGGCGGCCACATCAACAATCGGGCGACCTTCCTGATAGGCCAGTTTGGCAATCTCCGCCGCTTTCAGATAGCCGATGATCGGGTTCAGCGCGGTCACCAGAATCGGGTTACGGGCCAGCGCCTGAGTCAGCTGGTCTTCGCGCACATTGAAGCTGGCGATGGCCTTGTCGGCCAGCAGGCGGCTGACGTTGCTCAGCAGCTTGATGCTCTCCAGCAGGTTGCGCGCGATCACCGGCAGCATCACGTTCAGTTCAAAGTTACCGGACTGGCCAGCGATGGTGATGGTGGCATCGTTGCCGATCACCTGGGCGGCGACCATGGCGGCGGCTTCGGGGATCACCGGGTTGACCTTGCCGGGCATGATCGATGAGCCCGGTTGTAGCGCTTGCAGTTCGATCTCGCCCAGGCCGGCCAGCGGGCCGGCGTTCATCCAGCGCAGATCGTTGGCGATCTTGGTCAGGCTGACCGCCGTTGTCTTCAGCTGGCCGGACAGCGCCACGGCGATATCCTGCGAGCCAATGTGGGTGAAGAAGTTATTGGCCGGGGTAAAGGTCAGCCCGGTGTGGGTGCTCAGCGCCTGGTTAAAACGGCTGGCGAACTCGGGGTGGGCGTTGATGCCGGTACCGACTGCGGTGCCGCCCTGGGCCAGGCTCTGCAGGCTGGGCTGCAGCTGCCGCAGGGTGTGGATGTTCTGCTCGATTTGATCGGCCCAGGTGTTCAGGCTCTGGCTCATGCGTACCGGCATGGCGTCCATCAGGTGGGTGCGGCCGGTCTTGACGTACTGGTCGACGCTGGCGGCCTTGGTGCGGGTGACGCTGACCAGATGCTCCAGCGCCGGCAACAGCTGCTCGGCCAACTCGATGGCGGCGCTGATGTGGATGCTGGAGGGGATGATGTCGTTGCTGCTTTGACCGCAGTTGATGTGGTCATTGGCGCCCACCGGTTGCCCATAGCGACGGGCGGCCAGGGTGGCGAGCACCTCGTTGGCGTTCATGTTGGAGCTGGTGCCGGAGCCGGTCTGGAACACATCGACCGGGAAGTGCTGCATGAAGTCGTCGGCCAGCAGCTCGTCTACTGCGCCGCAGATGGCGTCAGCCATGTCCGCCGGGATTTGTTCCAGTTCGCTGTTGGCGGTGGCCGCGGCGCGCTTGGCAAGCAGCAGGGCGCGGATAAACGGGGCTGGCATCGGCTGGCCGCTGACCGGGAAGTTGTCCACCGCACGCTGGGTCTGCGCGGCATAGAGCGCCTCTGCCGGGACGGCCAGTTCGCCCATGCTGTCTTTTTCAATACGGGTTTTGCTCATCGTGCTGCGCTCCTGGTTCTGGGGGCAGCGTGATGCAGGAGAGTGAAAAGCCGCTGCCGGGTCTAGTGTACGCTTGGGCGCGGTGGGCGCGGCAAGCGTTCAGACGGTAATGCAACCAGTTATCATTATCAAGAGACCGGGCGGCGTTGCACCACCCGGCCGCTGCATCAGCAGTTGGCGCGCAGCGCTCTGGCCGTCGCAACCATGTTGCCCAATGCAGGCGTTACCTCAGCCCACTGACGGGTTTTCAGCCCGCAGTCCGGGTTGACCCACAGGCGCTCGGCCGGCACGCGCTCGGCAGCCAGACTCAGCAAGTTGGCCATGTAGGCCTGCGTCGGGATGTTCGGTGAATGGATGTCGTACACACCGGGACCGATCTCGTTCGGGTACTGGAAGTGCTTGAAGGCATCCAGCAGCTCCATGTCCGAGCGTGAGGTTTCGATGGTGATGACGTCGGCATCCATCGCGGCGATTGACTGGATGATGTCATTGAACTCCGAGTAGCACATATGGGTGTGAATCTGGGTTTCATCGGCAACACCGTTGGCGGTGATACGGAAGCACTCCACCGCCCAGTCCAGGTACGCCTGCCATTGCGTGCGGCGCAGCGGCAACCCCTCGCGCAGCGCCGCTTCGTCGATCTGGATAATGCGCACGCCGGCTTGTTCCAGGTCCAGAACCTCTTCACGCATGGCCAGGGCCAACTGCTGGCAGCTGACCGAGCGTGGCTGATCATCGCGCACGAACGACCAGTTGAGGATGGTCACCGGGCCGGTCAGCATGCCTTTCATCGGCTTGTCGGTCAGCGACTGGGCGTAGGTAATCCAGTTTACGGTCATCGCACGTGGGCGGCTGATATCGCCAAACAGAATCGGCGGTTTGACGCAGCGTGAGCCGTAAGACTGCACCCAGCCAAACTGGCTGAAGGCGTAACCGCTGAGTTGCTCGCCAAAGTACTCGACCATGTCGTTGCGCTCCGGCTCGCCGTGCACCAGCACGTCCAGCCCCAGCGCCTCCTGCTCGCGCACGCAGTGGGCGATTTCGGCCTGCATGGCCTGCGTGTAGCCGGTCTCATCCAGCTCACCTGACTTGAACTGGCGGCGCGCCTGGCGGATCTCTGCGGTCTGCGGGAAGGAGCCGATGGTGGTGGTCGGGAATGGCGGCAGTTTGAGCAGGGCAGCTTGCTTGGCCGCTCGTTCTGCGTAGGGGCTTTGGCGTTTGCCCAGGTGGTCGTCGATAGCAGCAACAGCGGCCTGCACGGCAGGGTTGGTGACGCGCGGCGAGCGTCGACGGCTGTCGATGCTTGCCTGGTTGTTGGCCAGTTCCTCGGCCACGCTGCTGCGGCCCTGATTCAGCGCCGCGCCAAGAATGCGCAGCTCGTCCAGCTTCTGCAGGGCAAAGGCCAGCCAACGGGCGATCTCAGTATCCAGCGCCTGCTCGCTGGCCAAGTCCACTGGCACGTGTAGCAACGAGCAGGAGGGTGCAATCCACAGACGTTCGCCCAGTACTCCCGCAATGGGTTCGAGCCATCGCAGCGCGGCATTCAGGTCGGTCTTCCAGATATTGCGGCCGTTGATCACCCCAAGCGACAACACGCGATCCTGCGGTAGCTGCGTGATCAGGGTATCAACCTCGTCGGCCGCGTTGACGGCGTCCAGATGCACGCCGGCGACCGGCAGACGGGCGACGAGCGGCAGATTCTCCTCCAGACGGCCAAAATAGGTGGCCAGCAAGAGGTTAACTGGCGCGGCAGCCAGGGCCTGGTAGGCGTTCTCGCAGGCGGCACTCAGTTCGCTGGGCAATTCAGTGACCAGAATGGGCTCGTCGATCTGTACCCACTCCACACCCTCGGCCGCCAGCCTGTTAAGCAGCTCAAGGTAGACGGGCAACAGGCGCGGCAGCAGCGCAAAGCGGTTGGACTCGTCCTTTTCCTTGCCCAGCGCCAGATAGGTGAGTGGGCCGATGATGACTGGCTTGGCGGCGACGTTCTGCGCCTTGGCTTCGCGCAGTTGCTCGATCAGCCTTGAGGCGTTCAGGCTGAACGCGGTGTCTTTGGTGAACTCCGGGACAATATAGTGGTAGTTGGTGTCGAACCATTTGGTCATCTCGCCAGCGGCGACACCGCCGCAACACTGGGCGTGCTCTTCAGCCGACTGCGCAGAGCGGCCACGGGCCACACGGAAGTAGTTGTCCAGCTCATTGCCATGAAAGTCACGCACCCGCTCGGGCAGGTTGCCCAGGGTGAAGCTCATGTCCAGCACCTGGTCGTAGAAGGAGAAATCGCCCACCGGCACCAGGTCCAGTTCGGCCTGCTCGGCCCAGTGACGCTGGCGCAAGGCTGCCGCCGCCGCCTTCAGTTCGTCGCGGGATGATTGATTTTTCCAGTAGGACTCAAGGGCCAATTTCAGTTCTCGGCGAGCGCCGATGCGGGGAAACCCCAGGTTGTGGATGCGTGCCATGTGCTGCCTCTGCGATTCAGGAAAGGTACAGGGGCAGGCTAGGGGAATAGATGGATTATTAAAATTGATGCTTTCTCAGTTTTTGTTGAGACAAATTCATTACGAGGCACTGCTTTAGGGGTGGCCCCCACCGTCCGTGATGGGCGGACGACAGGGGCCGAAAGTGCTCAGAAGCGGTATTTGGCAGACAGGGTTACGCTGCGCGGCGCGCCGTAGGTGATAGCACCGAACGCCTCGAATATATCGAAGTACTTCTCATCGGTGAGGTTGTTGGCGTTGACCTGCGCAGCGAGGTTGTCGCTGATCTGATAACGCGCCATGGCGTTGACCAGGGCATACGCCTGCTGTTCGATCTTTTCGGCGTTGCCAGCCGGGTTGGGTGCGTAGGTGTAGATATCATCCTGCCAGTTGACGCCACCGCCGACGGTCAGGCGGCTCCACTCGCCGGGGAATTGGTAGGTTGTGAAGGAGCGCAGCAGCTTGGTTGGGAAGCGGGTGTTGGCTGCATCACCGTTTGCGTCCTCGATTTTGAACTGGGTGTAGCCCGCGCCGATGTTCCAGCCGTCGGCCAACTCACCGTTGACCTCTAGCTCAAAGCCTTTGCTAGTTGCTTCGCTGGCGATGTATGCCGTCTCAGTCGTACCAGGGATGAAGGTGATGGTGGGGTCATCTGCTGCCAGGTTATCTTGCTCAATCCGGAATACAGCGATCGACGCGTTCAGGCGGCCATCGTAGAACTCACCTTTCAGGCCGGCCTCGTAGCTTTTGCCAATGATCGGCACGATTTGCTGCCCGTTTCGATCACGCTCGGTTTGTGGCTGGAAGATATCGGTGTAGCTGGCGTACACCGAGAAGGTGTTGTTCAGATCATAAATGATGCCAGCGTAGGGCGTTAGCTCATGACCAACGTCGGTTCTGGTCGGGTCCGAATAGATGTCATCAGCTTTTTTCTTGTAGGTACTGTCACGGACGCCCAAGATGAGCTTCAGGTCATCGGCTAGGTTTAGTCGCGTGGCCGCGTAAGCTCCGGTCTGGGTCAGGTCTCCCTCACCGTAGGTGGTCAGCGGACTCCAGGTAGGTTCCGGGAAATCCCCTTCGTAGCTGTCGAAGTCGGGGATGCCACCCCAGCCGGTCAGGGCAAAGCGGGTATCCGCGTCGAACTTCTGTTCGCTATGGATATAGCCGAACGCCAGCTCATGATCGCGGTTGAACAGCGAGAAGGGGCCATCTAGACGGACGCTGTAATCCTCTTGCACCGTGCGCGTTTTGTACATCGCAGGATAGGTGTTGATGGGCGCAGAGCCCGGCTGGCTGGCGTAGGTATATACGTAGAACAGATAGGACTCGCCATCGCGCTCGCCCCGGTTGTAGCCCAGATGCAGGTTCCAGTCATTGGCGAAGCTGTGGTCCAGATTGATGAATCGGGTTTCGTAGGTGGTGTTCCACTTGCTCCAGTGTGTCGAGGTGGTCTTGGAGCGATCCCAGTCGGTTTTGCTGCCATCGTGATACCAGTACGGCAGGCCGCCCCACATGGGTGAATCGGATTTGTTCTCCTGGTGGCTCATGCCAAACCAGAGTGTGGTATCCGGCGTGAGGTCGATATCCATGGTTCCGTACAGGGTTGAGCGCTGATTGGTATGCAGGTCAATCCAGCTGTCAGCATCGTTGTACTCTCCTACCAGGCGGGCCCTTACGCTGCCAGCGTCGTTCAGGGCGAAGGCAACGTCACCCAATACTCCATAGGTGTCCCAAGTGCCGCCACTCACCTCCAGTGAGCCGGTGGTGTGAGCGCTACTGGCGCGCTTGCGCACCAGGTTGAGTGACGCAGATGGGTCACCCGAGCCGCTCATCAGGCCATTGGCGCCGCGTACAACCTCAACGCGGTCATACATGGCAAGGCTGCTGAACATCTCGCCCGAACTCCACGGCTGCTCCCAGATGGTGGGCACGCCATCAATCATTAGCGCATTGATTTCAAAACCGCGGGCGTTGAACTGGGCGCGGCTGGTTTCGTAACGGTTTACCGAGACGCCGACGGTATTGTTCACAACGTCCAGGATGGTTTGCATATCCTGATCTTCAATACGCTGCTGGGTGACGACGGTGACCGACTGTGGGGTTTCGCGCAGTGACATGCTCAGAGGTGTGGCGGTGCGAGCGGCCTCGGTGGTGTAGGAGGCTGTGCCTTCTGTGGTGGCGCGACGCTCACCCTTGCCAGTCACGGTGATGGGCGCCAGTTCCTCGGTTTGTGCTGGTTCCGGCTGTTGTGCCGATGCGGGAGTGGCGGTGAAGGCGGCCCCGGCGGCCAGCATATGGACTGCCAGTGCGAGTGGGCACACTGCACCGGTCGAGCGGTTATTTGCGAATCGGGACATGACGTTGCTTTCCTGAATGTCGAGAGTTGGCAGATTCTTATTGTGCTAATGAGAGGGATTCGCATTCTATTTATGTGAGAAAGGTAAAGCAAACTGTCTCGGAGTCCGGCGCTATAGATGTGGGTGTGCCGGCTGACGGGCAGGGCAGTCAGCGCTCGCCTGGGGAGGTGTTGCAGGTCTGTCGGGGCGCCAGCGCGGCGCCCACGCGCAGGGGGAGGGTTACTTCAGGCTTGTCGGCTCAACGTCATTGAGCGCGTCGCGGCTCCAGGCCAGCAGTTCGCGCGCCAGTTGCTCGCTGGCCACGCCGAAGTTGTCGACCACCGCGTTGACGGCGGTGTCTGGCAGTGGCTGCTGGACACTGAAGTGGCGGGCGGCAATGACTGCCCGGGTGCTGGGGTCGATCAGCTTGGCATCCAGTTCGATCACCACGCTGGCCTGCTGGCCTTGGTAGCGGGTCTGGAATTGGCGCAGGTCACTGAACAGGTGCACATCGGCACGCACGGCGTGGGTTTCGGTGGTTACCGAGCTAAAGCTGCCGTCCTGCTCAAACGCCTGCACCAACTGTTCACGCAGCAGACTGGGGTTGGGGTCTGCCCAGCGCGCGCCCTGGTAACTGCTCAGGGTGTTGTTGTCGGGTGTTACCAGAATGCGGGTGGTCTGCAAGGCGCTGCTGCTGGCCGGCGTGGTGATACGCAGACTGATTGGCAACGCTGGGCCAGTATGTCGATCGAGTGCCGGCGCTGGCATCTGGTAGAACGTCAGTGGTTCGCTTTTGGGTAACACGCTGCAGGCTGAGAGCAGGCCGGCCAGTGCCAGTCCGGAGGTCAGGGTGCGGAAGGTCATGGCTGAAACTCCTGTCGCTGTTCACGCCCGAGCAAAAAACGGGCGGGGTCGTCCTGCAGGCGGCGGGTCAGGTTGCGCAAGTCGGCCAGGGTACCGCGCAGCTCGTTGATTGCCGGGTCCAGTTGCCCCAGGCCTTGCATGCCACTTTTCAGGGCGTAGCGGTTTTCGCTGAGAATCTTCTCCAGCTGGGCGCTGGTTTCGGCAACCGAGGCCATGGTATCGCGGGCACTTTGCAGGGTTTGCGCCCCTTCCTGGTTGAGCAACTGGTCGGCATCGGCAATCAGCCGGCTGCTGTGCTCCAGGGCTTCGGTGGCGGCCTGGCTGGTGCTGCGCAGTTCGGCGATCAGCTGCTGCAGGTTGCCGTTGGGGTCGGCAATGCTCTGAGTGGCCTGATTGAGACCCTCCAGCGTTTCGCTCAGGTGCTTGACGTTGTCCTCTGAGAGAACGTCGCGGGCGTTGACCACCAGTTTGTTGATATTGGTCATCAGGTCTTCGCCGTTGGTCAGTAGGCTGGCCAGCGGCGAGGGTGCCGCGTAGATGATTGGGTCTTCGCCGCGTTCGGCGGTCAACGGCGGGCTGTTCGGGTCGTTGTGGGTCAGCTCGATGACCGAGTTGCCGGTGATGCCGGTGAAGGACAGGCGAGCCTTGGTGTCCTGCTTGATCGGCACGTTGGCGTCAATCAGGATGCGTGCGCGCACGATCCGGGGGTCGTCGTGGTCCAGGCTTAGCTCGGTGATTTCGCCGATACGAATGCCGCTGAACTGCACTGCGCTGCCGCGCGACAGGCCGGTAACCGCCTGCTTGAACACGACCGTGTAGTAATTCTGCTCACTGCTGGTGCTGGCGCTGCTCAGCCAGATGGCAAAGACAATCGAGGCCAGTGCCGCGAGGACGGTGAACAGGCCGATCAGCACATGATTGGCTCGGGTTTCCATGGGCAGGCTTACTCCTTGGCCGGGGTGGGCTGCTGATAGGCGGCGGCGCGTCCGCGCGGGCCGTGAAAATAGCTCTGCACCCAGGCGTTGTCGGTCTCGGCAACGCGCTCCAGGGTGTCGGCGATGAGCACGCGTTTTTCGGATAGCACGGCGACTCGGTCGCAGATGGCGTACAGGGTATCCAGATCGTGGGTAACCAGGAAGACGCTGAGCCCCAAGGCATCGCACAGGGTGCGGATCAGGTCGTCAAAGGCGGCAGCGCCGATAGGATCCAGGCCGGCGGTGGGCTCGTCGAGAAACAGGATGTCAGGGTCCAGCGCTAGTGCGCGGGCCAGGGCGGCGCGCTTGACCATGCCACCGGACAGCATGGAAGGGTATTTGTCACCGGCGCCGGGCGGCAGGCCGGTCAGCGCCACCTTCATGCGTGCCAGATGCTCGGCGTCGTCTCGGCTGAGGCCGCTGTGTTCGATCAGCGGCAGGGCGATGTTTTCGACCACGGTCAGCGAGGAGAATAACGCGCCAGACTGAAACAGTACGCCAAAGCGGCGTTCCTGTATGGAGCGCTCTGCTGCGGGCAGGGTCTGCAGGTCTTTGCCGAATACCTTGACCGAGCCGGCGTTGGGGCGCCGCAGGCCGACAATGGAGCGCAGCAGTACAGACTTGCCGGTGCCCGAGCCGCCGACCACGCCCAGCACTTCGCGCGGCAGGATATCCAGGTCCAGGTTGTCGTGAACGGTTTGCGTGCCAAAGCGGTTGACCAGGCCCCGCACCTGCACCACGGCGTTGCTGTGTTCGTCGCTGCTCACCAACCCATCTCCATGTAAAAGAGTGCGGCCAGCGCATCCACCAGAATCACCACAAAGATGCATTGCACCACGCTGGAGGTGGTGTGTTCGCCAACCGACTCGGCGCTACCCGACACCTTGAAGCCCTCCATGCAGCCAATCACTGCGATCAGGAAGGCAAACACGGGTGCCTTGGCTAGGCCCAGCAGGAAGTGCTGCACGTCGACATTTTCCTGCAGCATGCTGATGAACATGGTGGGAGATACGTGCAGGCTGAAGGCGCACACCATGGCGCCACCCAGCAGGCCGCACAGCATGGCGATAAACGTCAGGGCCGGCAGGGTTATCAGCAGCGCGATAACGCGCGGCAGCACCAGCAGCTCCAGGGGGTTGAGTCCCAGTGCGCGGATGGCGTCGATCTCTTCGTTGGCTTTCATCGAGCCGATTTGCGCGGTGAAGGCGCTGGCAGTGCGGCCGGCCATCAGGATGGCGGTCAGCAGTACGCCGAACTCGCGCAGGAAGGAGAACGCGACCAGGTCGACGGTAAATATTTCGGCACCGAAGGTCCGCAGCACGGTGGCGCCAAGAAAGGCGATCACCGCGCCGACCATGAAGGTCAGCAGTGCCACGATCGGGATAGCGTTGATGCCGGTTTGTTCAATCTGCGCGGCGATGGCGGTCAGTCGCCAGCGGCCAGGGCGCAACAGGTTGGCCAGCAGGCTGCTGAGAGTCAGGCCAATAAAGCCCAGTAGCGCACGCAGGTCGCCGGCCAGTAGCAGCATCTTCGCGCCGATGCGCTCGAGCAGCACCAGCGCCGGGTTGATGTGCGTTGCCGGCTGCGGGTCGGGCTCAGGCTGGATATCGGCCAGCCGTTGCAGTAGCGCCCGGCGCTCGTCAGGCAGTTGCTGATCCTGCTTGAGTAGGTGCTGTAGTTGGTCCGGGCCAAGCAAATCGGCCAATAGTTGGCCGCCGGCGGTGTCCAGCGTGTTGAGGGCGCTCAAATCAACCGTGTGAGGCGTGTCAGTGGGTTGCAGGCTTGCCAGTTGTTGGCGCAGACGGGCGTAGTTGGCCAGTGTCCAGTCGCCCGCAATGTGCAGCGTGCTGCCATCGTCACTGTGCCGAATGAAGGTTGATTGTGCGGAATGGGGCATGGTGTTGGCCCGCACCGGTCAGGGCGCGGGCCGCTGCATCAGGATTTGCGCTTTACGCCGAAATCCTCGGACAGGGTGCCGGGGCCGTTGGCTTCCTTGGGTGCGTAATCGCGGGGCGGCTCCAGCGAGTCGAACGCGGGCGCCTGGCGGCTGCTGTTGTCGCGCACGGTGCCGTCTTGCTGGTCCAGCGCAGCCAGCAGGCGCTGACGGGTCATGTCGTCGGGTGCCAGCTCGAGTGCGCCGTGGGTCAGGTGTTCCTGGATGTCCTGGTAGCTGCGGTTCAGGCGACTGGCCAGCGTGGCAGTGGTCTTGAAGTGGGTCGACACTTCCTGCTGGTACTCTTCAAAGCGCAGCTGCAGGCTTTCGAGTTGAGCCTGGGCGCTGGCGTTGCTGCCACCGCTGACGCGACGTGATACTTGCGCCAGTACGATGCCAACTACAATACCAACGGCCAGTGCGACGGCTGTTGCAATCCACAGGTTTTCGCTTGCTTCCACCTTGGGTCCCTCATCTATCGGTTGGTGCGTTCAGGTCAGTGCACCTTGCCTTGGCTTACGGTAAACAGTTTTGTCGGGCAAGGCTAGCGGGCCGTTGAAATTCTGCCTGCATCGTCGCACCGCGTTTAAACCGGTTGCTACCGCGATTGTTGCCCCCGCCATGCGCGCCACAGTGACGCGCGGCGCCGCGTGCATGCGCCGGACGCTTGGCTCACCGCAGTCGGTGCCACGGCTGTCAGCTTGTCAGGGCAAAGACGCAAAGGCCAGAATATGGCTTTTGAGCATTGCGCCGTCGGCAGGTTCCGCTGGTGCGACGCCCGGTCACGCACGGTAGTCACGGAGTACCTAGAATGAGTCGAGCTGGCGAGCAAAATCTGATGATCGATGGCCCGGTTGGTCCGCTGGAGGCAATCTTGACCGAGGGCGAGCGCGAGGGTGTGGTTGCGGTTATCTGCCATCCTAACCCGGTGCAGGGCGGGACCATGCAGAACAAGGTAGTGCACACGCTGATGCGCACTGCGCGGGACCTGGGTGCCAGCACTCTGCGGTTCAACTTTCGCGGCGTCGGTGCCAGTGCCGGCGAACACGACCATGGTAGCGGCGAAGTAGATGATTGTCTGGCGGTGCTGGAGTGGGCGCAGACCCATCTGGCCGTGCGAGAACTGTGGCTGCTGGGGTTTTCCTTTGGCGGCTACGTGGCGGCCGCGGCGGCTTCGCGCATGACCCGGTGGCCAGAGCGCCTGGTGCTGGTCGCGCCGTCGGTGGAGAAACAGGCTTTCCACCTGCTCAAGCCGCTGGCGGGCCCGGTCAGCGTGATGATGGGCGAGGTGGACGATGTGGTCGCACCGCAAGCGGTGTACGCGGCCTTTGCCGACGAGCAGGATGCAGAAGTGGTGCGCTTTGCCGACACGGGGCACTTCTTCCACGGCAAGCTGGTACCACTGAAAGCTGAGGTGGAGCGGGTTCTGGGCGGGGGCGCTTGATTGCCAAGGGGCGATGCGGGCGTTAGAGTATCGCTCCCCCGTTTTTCCCTACTGGTATCTCGCGCATGTCTCCCCTGGAACGATACAAGGCGGACCTCCAGCGTCCCGACTTTTTTCACGACCCTGCTCAAGAGCGGGCCGTTCGGCACCTGCAGCGCCTGTACGACGATCTGGTTGCCAGCGAACAGGCCCGCCCCGGTCTGCTCGATCGCCTGCGCAAGCGCAAGCCAGAGTCGATCAAGGGGCTGTATTTCTGGGGTGGAGTCGGGCGCGGCAAGACCTATCTGGTCGATACTTTCTATGACGCCTTGCCCTTTGATCGCAAGATGCGCACCCACTTTCACCGCTTCATGCAGCGCGTGCACCACGAACTCAAGGGGCTCAAGGGGCAGAAAAACCCGCTCAAGCTGATTGCCGAACGCTTCGCGGGTGAAGCCAAGGTCATTTGCTTCGATGAGTTTTTTGTCTCCGATATCACCGATGCAATGATTCTGGGCAGCCTGATGGAAGAGCTGTTTGCCCAGGGCGTGACCCTGGTGGCGACCTCTAACATCGTGCCTGACGGGCTGTACAAGGATGGTTTGCAGCGTGCGCGTTTCCTGCCGGCAATCGCCCTGCTTAACAGCTGCACCGAAGTGGTTAACGTAGACAATGGTGTGGATTACCGGTTGCGTGCGCTGGAGCAGGCCGAGCTCTACCACTATCCGCTCGATAGTGAAGCCGATAGCAGCTTGCGTCGCAGCTTCGAGAGTCTGGTGCCTGATCTGGCCAGCGTCAGTGAGGGCGAGGCGCTGATTATCGAAAATCGACCGATCCAGTCCCTGCGCGTCTGCGAGGATGTGGCCTGGTTCGAGTTTCGCGCACTGTGTGATGGCCCGCGTAGTCAGAATGACTACATTGAGCTGGGGCGCGTGTTTCACGCGGTCTTGATCGCCAATGTGGAGCAGATGAACGTGGCCAAGGATGATATGGCGCGACGCTTTATCAACCTGGTCGACGAATTTTATGATCGCAACGTCAAGCTGATCATCTCTGCCGAGGTGCCGTTAAAGGACCTCTACGCGGGCGGGCGTTTGGAGTTTGAATTCCAGCGTACCCTCAGTCGCCTGCTGGAAATGCAGTCCCACGAGTTCCTGGCTCGCCCGCACAAGCCCTGAGCTGTTGTCAGGCGGCAGGTTCGCGGCCGCTCTGCTGATGTGAGCGGCGAAAGGCATTCGGCGACAGCCCGGTATGTTGACGAAACAGCCGGGCAAAGAAGCTGGCATCGTCGTAGCCGATTTCGTAGCTGATGGTCTTGATGCTCTGGTTGCCGGTCACCAGCAGAGTTTTCGCCATTTCAATGCGCAGCCGCTGCAGGTAATGCAACGGCTTATCGCCGGTGGCCTGGTGGAAGCGGCGCATGAAGTTGCGAATGCTCATGCCGTGCCGGCTGGCGACGTCTTCAAAGCGAAACTTCTCTGCAAAGTGTTGCTCCAGCCACTGCTGAATCTGCAAAATCGCCATGTCCTGATGCATCTTCTGCCCGCCAAAGCCGATGACGCCCGGCGTGTAGCTGCGTTGCACTTCGTAGAACACGTCGCGCGCCAGGGTGCGCGAAACCTCTGGGCTGCACAGGCGCTCGGCCAGATGTACGAACAGGTCACGCCCCGAGCTGATGCCTGCTGCGCACAGCGCCTGACCGGCGTCGGTGAGATGCTTGTCGCGTTGCAGCTCAACCTTTGGAAACCGGTGGGCGAACTCATCGTGAAAGCGCCAGTAGGTGGTTGCCTCCCGACCGTCCAGCAAGCCGGCTGCTGCGAGCCAGAAGGCGCCGGTGGCCACGGCACCGATCAGCGCGCCGCGCTGGCTCTGTTGCTGTAACCAGGGCAATACCTGGGGGTAGCGTTGTTGCAGCTGGTCAAAGTCGCCCCAAAAGGCCGGCAGGATGATCAGCTGCGGCTCGGTCTCGTCGATAGTGCCCTGCGCCGGGATAGGGTCGCGGTTGAAGCTGATGGCCGGGCGCGCGTCAGGTGTAACCACCCGTGCCTCGAAGCCAGGGGTCAGCCCCAGGCCCTGTTGGCGCCCGGTATTCAGGCTGGCCATATAGAAAAAGTCCTTGGCCTGGGCCAGGGTCGAGGTGATGGTGTCGTCAGTGGCCAGAATGGCAACCTGACGCAACGGGGTGGCGCTGCTGTTCATCGTTGTTGTCTTTGAGCAGGGTAGATCGGACACAAATGGCCGAAATGGCCGCAGGTGGCGAGTGTCTACTGAGTGGCGTGGCGGGTCAAGCGGTGGCTGCAGAGCACCCCTTGGGGGTGCTCATTCGGCGGTGCTTCCTTAACGTCAGGGGGCGGGGTTGGGCTGGCTTTGATGGATGTCGGA
Organism: Halopseudomonas maritima; assembly: GCF_021545785.1. Lineage (NCBI taxonomy): Bacteria > Pseudomonadati > Pseudomonadota > Gammaproteobacteria > Pseudomonadales > Pseudomonadaceae > Halopseudomonas > Halopseudomonas maritima. The sequence goes on along the minus strand of NZ_CP079801.1, from coordinate 1,046,621 downwards.
AATGGCCTTGAGCACGCTGTCGGTCAGCCCCATGTTGATGCTGCTGAGGTTGCGGTTGAGCTGATCCATGTTGGTGGCACCGATGATGTTGCTGGTGACAAAGGGCTGGCGGGTGACAAAGGCCAGCGCCATCTGCGCCGGGTCCATGCCGTGGTCGCGAGCCAGTTGCACATAGCGAGCACAGGCTTTTTGGGCCTGCGGGTTGCTGTAGCGTACAAAGCGTTCGAATAGCGTCAGGCGCGCTTTTTCCGGGCGTAGGCCGTTGAGGTACTTGCCGGTCAGTGCGCCGAACGCTAGAGGTGAATAGGCCAGTAGTCCAATTTGCTCGCGTATCGACATTTCTGCCAGGCCGACCTCGTAGCTGCGGTTGAGCAGGTTGTACGGATTCTGGATCGACACCATGCGTGGCCAGCCCCGGCTGTCGGCCAGGTGCAGAAAGCGGCTGACACCCCAGGGGGTCTCGTTGGACAGGCCGATGTGGCGTACTTTGCCGGCCTTGACCAGAGCGTCCAGCGCTTCCAGCGTGTCTTCAAAAGCTGTCAGCTCATCGTCCGGGTTGTGACGATAGCCCAGCTGACCGAAAAAGTTGGTCTGCCGGTCGGGCCAGTGCAGCTGGTAGAGGTCAACGTAGTCAGTCTGCAGGCGCTGCAGGCTGCCGTCGATGGCCTGGTTGATATGCTCGCGGGTGAAGCGTGTGCGGCCGTCGCGCAGGTATGTCATGCCATTGCCCGGGCCGGCAATCTTGCTGGCAAGAATCCACTTGTCGCGACCGCCACGCTGGGCGAAGAAGTTGCCGATGATGCTCTCTGTTGCGCCGTAGGTGTCGCCCTTGGGGGGCACCGGGTACATCTCGGCGGTATCGATGAAGTTGACGCCGGCGTCGCGGGCGCGATCAATCTGGGCGAAAGCCTCTTGCTGCGTGTTCTGTTCCCCCCAGGTCATGGTGCCCAGGCAGAGGGCGCTGACCTTGAGGTTGCTGCGGCCGAGAGGGCGGTATTGCATGGGTTGCTCCTTGGGTTGCCTGAGGGTGTCTATGACTATCTGGACTGAGGTGGCGCCGGTTGGTTCTATTATGCGTCATGGTTTGTCGCTGATTCTGCGCGCTGCCGCGACGCATTGGAATAGTGCAGACCAGGGCTGATGTGATCGCTGCTGGCGATGAAATAAAGGTTGAATTTTTCCCGCCGATTGGCATAATGCCGCGCACTCTCGACAGGATGCCTAGCCTGTCGTTGTTGTTACAGCACAGATGCCACCCAGACCCACGCAGCCCCCACTGAGTGTCTGTTCTAGGCTTTGTTGTCTTGTAAAAACACATTTCGTTCTGTAAGATTCGCCGTCTTCTATTTAAGGCGGCCTCTGAGGCTAGGATTGATGAAAACTTTCAGCGCAAAACCTGAAACCGTAAAACGCGACTGGTACGTCGTGGATGCCGAAGGCCTGACCCTGGGTCGCCTGGCTACCGAAGTTGCCTCGCGCCTGCGCGGTAAGCACAAGCCCGAATACACCCCGCATGTTGATACCGGTGACTACATCGTCATCATCAATGCCGAGAAAGTTCAGGTAACCGGTAACAAGACTCAGGACAAGATCTACTACAGCCACTCCGGTTTTCCGGGCGGTATCAAGTCGATCAACTTTGAAAAGCTGATCCAGCGTGCTCCTGAGCGCGTGATCGAAACTGCCGTCAAGGGCATGTTGCCGAAGAACCCTCTGGGTCGTGCAATGTATCGCAAGATGAAGGTGTACAAAGGCGCCGCTCATCCGCATGCTGCACAACAGCCCCAAGAACTGAAGATCTAACAGGAGTTCACCATGTCGGCGACACAAAACTACGGCACCGGCCGTCGTAAAACTGCCACCGCCCGCGTATTCCTGCGTCCGGGTTCTGGCAACATCTCTATCAACAATCGCAGCCTGGAGAACTTCTTCGGCCGCGAGACTGCTCGCATGGTTGTTCGTCAGCCGCTCGAGCTGACCGAGAGCACCGAGAAGTTTGACGTGTACGTTACCGTCAGCGGCGGTGGTATCTCCGGTCAGGCCGGCGCCATCCGTCACGGCATCACTCGTGCCCTGATGGAATACGACGAGACTCTGCGCAGCGAACTGCGTAAAGCGGGCTACGTTACCCGTGACGCACGTGAAGTTGAGCGTAAGAAAGTGGGTCTGCGTAAAGCGCGTAAGCGTCCGCAATACTCCAAGCGTTAATCTCCGATTGCGCTGCAAAACGCCCGGGCTCCGGAAGGAGTGCCGGGCGTTTTCGTGTCTGCGGCAAGATGTCGCGTTATCTATTATGCTTTGCAAGTCCCTGAATGGCGGGGAATTCGGTATAGTGTCGGCCTTCTTGGGAGTGGGATATCACCTTGTCAAAAAAGGGGTTTTTCATTACCATCTGATTCATTTTGTGCAGGCTGTTCAACTTTGAAAAGGCCTTGTAAAAAGGTCAGAAATTAGCTGATGGGAGACGACTGGATGAGTAATGACGGCGTGAATAGTGGCCGGCGTCGCTTCCTGGTGGCCGCCACGAGTGTGGTCGGTGCCGCCGGAGCAGTGGGGGCCGCAACCCCCTTCGTGGGGGCCTGGTTCCCCAGCGCCCGAGCCAAGGCGGCAGGTGCGCCGGTGAAGGTAAATATCAGCAAGATCGAGCTGGGGCAGCAGATCGTAGTGGAATGGCGCGGTCAGCCCGTGTTCGTTTCCCATCGAACGCCCGAAGCCATCGCGCTGCTGGATGAAACCGACTCCATCGTTGCGGACCCTCAGTCCGAAGCATCCAGCCAGCCGGAATACGTTGATGGCAAGACGCGCGCCATCAAGCCCGAAATTCTGGTGGTGATGGGTGTTTGTACCCACCTGGGTTGCTCTCCGCTGTTCAAGCCGGAAGTGGCAGCCGCCGACATGGGTGCTGACTGGAAGGGTGGTTACTTCTGCCCCTGTCACGGTTCCCACTATGACATGTCCGGTCGTGTCCACAAGGGGCAGCCTGCGCCTCTGAACCTGCCGGTTCCGCCATATTCTTATGAGTCTGATGACGTGATCGTGGTCGGCGTGGATCAGGAGAGCGCGTGATGAACAAGCTGATGCAGTGGGTCAACGAGCGGATGTCCGTCACTCAGGTGATGGAAGATCACCTGACCAAGTACTACGCCCCCAAGAACTTCAACTTCTTCTATTTCTTTGGCTCGCTGGCCATGCTGGTGCTGGTTAACCAGCTGGTTACCGGTATCTGGCTGACCATGAGCTACGAGCCGTCTGCTGATGGTGCTTTTGCTTCCGTCGAGTACATCATGCGTGATGTCGAGTACGGCTGGCTGCTGCGCTACCTGCACTCTACCGGCGCCTCGGCGTTCTTCGTCGTTATCTACCTGCACATGCTGCGTGGTCTGATGTACGGCTCTTATCAGAAGCCGCGTGAGCTGATCTGGCTGTTCGGTATGTTGATCTATCTGGTGCTGATGGGTGAGGCCTTCATGGGCTACCTGCTGCCCTGGGGTCAGATGTCCTACTGGGGTGCCCAGGTAATTATCTCGCTGTTTGGTGCCATTCCGTTCATTGGTCCGGACCTGGCCCAGTGGGTGCGTGGTGACTTCCTGATCTCCGGTATCACCCTGAACCGCTTCTTCGCGCTGCACGTTATTGCGCTGCCGATCGTGTTGCTGGGCCTGGTTGTGCTGCACATCATTGCGCTGCACGAGGTTGGCTCCAACAACCCTGACGGTATCGATATCAAGAAGTACAAGGACGAGAACGGCAAGCCGCTGGACGGCATCGCCTTCCACCCGTACTACACCGTCAAGGACATTGTCGGCGTGGTGGTCTTCCTGTTTGTGTTCTGCTCCATCGTGTTTTTCTTCCCGGAGATGGGTGGTTACTTCCTGGAGAAGCCGAACTTCGAGATCGCTAACCAGCTGAAGACGCCTGACCACATTGCTCCGGTCTGGTACTTCACGCCGTTCTACGCGATCTTGCGCGCTGTTCCTTCCATTGCGGGTTCTGCCTTCCCGGGCGTGCTGGCGATGGGTGCAGCAATCGCGATTCTGTTTGTGTTGCCCTGGCTGGACCGTAGCCCGGTTCGCTCCATCCGCTACAAAGGCTGGATGAGCAAGCTGTGGCTGGTGATCTTCTGTGTCTGCTTCGTTGTGCTGGGTGTGCTGGGTGCTATCCCGTCCACGCCGATTCGCACGCTGCTGTCCCAGATTTGCACCGTTCTGTATTTCGCCTTCTTCTTCCTGATGCCGTTCTACACCCGGATGGAGAAGACCAAACCGGTTCCGGAGAGGGTTACTGGATAATGAAAAAACAACTGATTGCCCTGATGTTTGCACTGGTACCGGCGTTGGCTTCGGCCGCCGGTGGCAGTGGCTACCACTTGGATGAGGCCAACATCGACCTGACCGACAAGGCCGCTCTGCAGGATGGTGCGCGTACCTTCGTCAACTACTGCATGGGCTGCCACGCCGCGCAGTATCAGCGCTACGAGCGTGTGGCGACTGATTTGGGTATCCCGGAGCAGTTGATGCTGGACAACCTGGTCTTCACTGAAGGCACCTTGATCGGTGACCACATGAAGAACGGCATGCGTGGTGAGGATGCCAAGAAGTGGTTTGGTGCGGCGCCGCCGGATCTGACCCTGGTAGCGCGTGTACGCGGTACCGACTGGCTGTACACCTACTTGCGTACCTTCTACGAAGATCCTTCGCGTCCGCTGGGTGCCAACAACAAGGTGTTCCCGAACGTGGGTATGCCGAACGTGCTGGCCGAGCTGCAGGGTCGCCAGGTGATCGGCTGTAAGGCGATGCCGGTGAAGGATGAGCATGGCAGCATCATGCGTGACACCCTGAGCGGCGACATCATCAAGGATGAGCAGTGTGATGTGCTGACGGTTGTGCCGGACACCGGTACTCAGACCGAGGAAGAGTTCGATACCACGGTGCGTAACCTGGTGACCTTCCTGGCCTATTCGGCTGACCCGATCAAGCTGGAGCGTCATCGTATCGGTGTCTACGTGCTGCTGTACCTGGCCTTCCTGTTTGTGTTCGCTTACTTGCTCAAGCGCGAATACTGGCGGGATGTCCATTGATCACCCTGGCTGTTTAGTGATCACTGCGCGCCCCTTGCGGGCGCGCAGTCGTTTCTGGGGTATAATGGCCGTTCGTGCGCGCGGGCTCGTCCCCCGCGCTTGTTTATTTTGGGCGCCATGCAGGGTGCCTGCCGCAGTCCTTAGAAGGATGAGGGTCGAAATATGGGCGTTACCGCCAACAAGCGTTCTTCCATGGCGTTTTTCTCTGACCCGCTGGATCACTACTGCCATCGGGTCAGAATTGTGCTGGCGGAAAAGGGCGTCACAGTCGATGTAGTCGATGTTGAGCCTGGTGATTACCCCCAGGAGCTGGCCGAGAATAATCCCTACAACAGCGTTCCCACGTTGCTTGATCGTGACCTTGTGCTCTATGAGCCGAATATCATGATGGAGTATCTGGACGAGCGTTTTCCGCACCCGCCGTTGCTGCCGGTCTATCCGGTGGCGCGCGCCAACAGCCGACTGCTGATGTATCGCGTGCAGCGCGATTGGTGTCGTCTGGTGGATATCATTGTTGACCCCAAGAGCGCTGCTGCCGAGGTGACTCGCGCGCGCAAGGAGTTGCGCGAAAGTCTGACCGGCGTTGCGCCGGTATTCGCCGAGATGCCGTTTTTCATGAGCGAGGAGTTCAGCCTGGTGGACTGCTGCATCGCCCCGATCCTCTGGCGTCTGCCGCAGCTGGGGGTAGAGCTGCCCAAGCAGGCCAAGCCGCTGCAGGACTACATGGAGCGCATTTTCCAGCGTGAGGGCTTTATCGCCAGCTTGTCGCCGGCCGAGCGGGATATGCAGTAAACCCATCTGAATTAGGGAGGAAACAGGCGTGACCGAGATGAATTCCAGTCGGCCCTACCTGGTGCGTGCGCTGTACGAGTGGATTCTTGATAATCAGTGCACCCCCTACCTGCTGGTCAATGCCGAATATCGCGACACGGCGGTGCCGGCTGGCTTCGTCGAAGATGGCCAGATCGTTTTGAACCTGTCACCCAGTGCTGTGCGCCAGCTGGATATGGATAACGACCGCATCTGTTTCGATGGCCGCTTCGGTGGCGTTGCCCAGCAGGTGTGGATACCGGTTGGAGCGGTAATGGCTATTTATGCGCGTGAGAACGGCCAGGGCATGGTGTTTGAGCTTGAGCCCAGTGCTCCGCCGCCAGAAGACGGTCCTGGCGAGAATGAGTCACGTGAATCGGCGCCGGCCCGTCCCGAGGGCCGCCCGTCTCTGAAGGTGGTCAAGTAGTGATCGCCGCCAACAAAAACGCCCCGCAACTGCGGGGCGTTTTTGTTGGTGGATGGCGCGGCGTCAGTCGAGGTACTCGAACAGTTTGACGATACGCTGTACGCCACCTACCTGCTGGGCTTGTTGCACTGCCAGGTCGGCTTCCTGGTGGCTGACCAGCCCCATCAGGTAGACCACACCAGCCTCGGTAACTACCTTGATGCGGCTGCCGGGGATGGTGCCATCGGTCAGCAGGCGTGTTTTGAGGTTGGCGGTGATCAGGCCGTCCTGGTTGCGCGCAAGTAGTGACAGGCGGGGGGCGGCGGTGAGCTCGTTGTGCACCACCTTGACCCGTTGTACCTGCTTGGCGGCTTCGCTGGCGCGGGCGATGAGGTCGCCGCGCGGCACTTGGCCGGCGAGCAGCACCACGCCGTTGTAGCTGGTGACAACAATTCGGCCTTCCGATTCGATGGCAGCGTCGGCCTTGTTGACGTTGACCGCAACCTTGGTTTCGATCAGCTGGTCATCGATCGTGCTGCCAAAGGTGCGGGTGCCGTGATTGTCTTCAATGGGGGTGTCGCGGGTGGCGGTCAGAACGCTGCTGCAGCTGGCGAGTACTAGCGACAGGGCGACGACGGAAGCGCGGATCATTCTTCACTCCCGAACAGTTGGCGGTCGATCAGGTCGCACAGGCAGTGGATCGCCAGCAGGTGCACTTCCTGGATGCGGGCGGTGGAGCGCGCGGGCACGCGAATTTCCACGTCTTCGGGCAGCAGCAGAGAGGCCATGGCGCCGCCGTCACGCCCGGTCAGTGCAACCACCTGCATTTCGCGGTCGTGGGCGGCCTGGATGGCTTGCATGACGTTGCCTGAGTTGCCGCTGGTGGAGATGGCCAGCAGAACGTCGCCAGGTTGTCCCAGCGCGCGAATCTGCTTGGAGAACACTTCCTGGTAGCTGTAATCGTTGGCAATCGACGTAATGGTCGAGCTGTCAGTGGTCAGGGCAATGGCGGGCAGGCTCGGGCGTTCGCGTTCAAAGCGATTGAGCAGCTCGGAGGAGAAGTGTTGTGAGTCGCCGGCCGAGCCGCCGTTGCCGCAGCTGAGGATCTTGCCTTCGTTGAGCAGGGTGTTGACCATCAATTGGCTGGCCTGTTCGATACTGGGGCAGAGCACGTCCATTGCGCGGGTTTTGGTTTCGATGCTGTCTGTAAACAGCTGTCTGATGCGGTGTTGCATATCCATGGGAAAACTCGCTAGCAAGTGAAAGCTTCTCGGATCCAGGCGTAGGACGAGGGATCCGCGGGGTTGCCTTCGGCGGCAACGACGTCGAAACGGCACGGGCGGTTGGCCAGGCGGGGATGGGTCAGCAGGAAGTGTTCGGCGGCGCGGATGACGCGCTGCTGCTTGCTCCGTCCGACGCTCTCTGCTGCACTGCCCCAACGGTCCTGCTGCCGGTAGCGCACTTCGACAAATACTACTGTATCGCCGTCGCGCATGACCAGATCAAGCTCGCCCTGCCGACAACGGTGATTGCGCGCCAGACAGGTTAGACCGGCCTGGCGCAGAATTTGTTCAGCCATGCGTTCGGCCTGATTGCCGGTTTTCTGCCTGCTGGTCAGGCGCAGCATCAGAACGCGGTGGCTCCGTCTTCGGTTGCGGGTTGCAGTACCCCATTCTGGATTTCACCCCAGGAGAGCTCGCGTTGAATGCGGCCGCCCTGGTTCAGTGACAGGGTGCCGGTAGCGCCTTCGATGCGGGTTTCCGGGTATTGGCGCATCTGCGGCAGGCGCGCAAAGACGCGCTGGGTGTCTACGCCCATCGCGTACAGGCGTCCGAGTGCGCCGCTGGCTTGCGGCCAATTGCCGGTCACGGCGCCGTACAGCGGGTCGCTGTGGTCGAGCAGCCAGGGCATTTCTGCGATGAGCAGGCCTTCCAGGTCGACATTCTGCAGGCCGCTTGGATCAATCTGGTAGGCATGAGAGGTGGCGTAGACCGGTAGCTCGGCGGCGTACTGGAAGGCGAGTGTGGGCTTGATCTGGCGTGCCTGCAGTGGTGTGGCCGCAAGGAACAGGGCGTCCAGGTCCTGGCGTGGCGTGGGCTGTACCATTACGCTGCCGAGGATGCCCTGAACACGGTTGGCGCGGCGCTCGCTTTGCTGGATTTTCAGCAATTCGCCCATCTGGTTGGCGACGGCGGCGGGCTGATCAACCAGCTCCTGGCCGAGAATGCTGCCACCCATGGCCTCCCACTCACTGATAAAGGCACGGCTGGCGCGCTGGCTCCAGTCGTCGTGAGTGCTGAGTGTCGCCATCCGGCGGTGGCCGTCGTTCCAGGCGCGCTGGGCGGCGGAGCGGGCCTCGTCTTCAGGGGCGAGGCCGAACTGGTAGAAGCTGCTGCCACCAGCAGGCTGTTCGACGTAGTTGAGCGCCAGGGTGGGCAGAGGCAACTGGGGTTGGCTGGCCAGCTGTGCGACCTTGTCTTTTTCAAGAGGGCCGATCATCCATTGCACGCCATCGCGCTGCGCCTGGTTCAGGGCGTCGATTACCTGGGTGTACTGGGTGCTGTCGTACAGGGTCACCTGCGGCTGCTCCAGGCCCTCGCTTTGCGCCTGATACTGGGCTGCAAGGAAGCCGTCGCGCAGCGCCTGGGCGGCACCGCTCAGCGGGCCGTTGAAGGGCAGCAGCAGGCCAATGTGCGTCGGTCGGCTGGCGTGCAGTGACTCGATCTGCTGCACCGGCTCGGGCAGTTGTGCGGCGGCGGGGTGATTGGGGTGCTCGTTTTTCCAGGCGTTCAGCGCGCGGATCTGCAGGTCCAGATTGCGCTCGGTACGGGTGATCAGTGCCAGTTCCAGCCAGCCAGCATAGTCGCCGCTGGCGCCTTGGGCGGCTTGTTGCAGGGCGGCGGTGTCGGCGCTGCTGAGGGTCTCCCAGACGGCCTGGCGATTGTTGGCCTGGCGGCCAGCGGGCAGCAGAGCATCAATGTACACGCGCTCGCGAGCGGATTCGATGGGGCGATCGTTTGCCTCCAGAATGTCGGCACGCAGTTGCTGGATGCGCAGCTGTTCCTCTACCGGGCGCATGTCGAGCTGCTGCAGCGAGTTGTGCTGGATGGCGCGCAGCGCACCGCTGGTGTCGCCCAGGGACAGGGTGCTGGTGGCTTGCAGTTCGCTGAACCGAATCTGCTGGTCGGTCGGCAGGTCGCTCTGCGGGATACGCCGCAGGATCTGCTGTGCCTGCTCCGGGTTGCCGGCATTGAGGGCGGTCTGGGCGGCGTGCAGGCGCAGCAGGTTGGCCTCGGCGCCTTCGCGGCGGTCCGCGTCCTTGAGGATCTCGTCGACCGAGGCCTGCGGTGTGCGTGGCAGCTCGTCGAGACTCTGCGGTCCGGAGGCGCAGCCGGCCAATAGCGCGGACAGGGTCAGGGCGAGGGTCGACAGGCGAAGCGTGCGAGGCATGCGGAGGGTATCCTTACGTGCGAGCAGAGCGGACGGGTGATTGGCGCTATTGTAGCCGTGGCGCCTTGCAATCTCCAAGGCGAGCGGCAGTGCTCTGGTGCCTGCTGTACAATGCGTCACACATTATTATCGAGAATCGCCATGACCATCGCTGCCGGCACCCTGTTTGTGGTTGCCACCCCCATCGGCAATTTGCAGGATCTGACCCCGCGTGCGCTGCAGATTTTGCAGGAGGTGAGTCTGATTGCTGCCGAGGACACGCGCCATAGCGCCCGCCTGATGCAACATTTTGGCATCAACACGCCAATGACCGCCTGCCACGATCACAACGAGCGCGACAAAGGGCAGCGTCTGGTTGAGCGCCTGTTGGCCGGTGAGAGCCTGGCGTTGATCTCCGATGCGGGTACGCCGCTGATCTCCGATCCGGGCTACCACCTGGTACGCCAGGCCCGTGAGGCCGGGGTGCGCGTCTCGCCGGTGCCGGGCGCCTGCGCATTGATTGCCGCGCTGAGCGCCGCCGGGATGCCGTCGGATCGGTTTGCTTTTGAGGGGTTTTTGCCAGCCAAGGCGCACGGGCGGCAGCAGCGTCTGCAGGCGTTGCAGAGCGAACAGCGCACCTGGCTGGTCTACGAGGCGCCGCACCGCCTGCTGGAATGTCTGCAAGATATGCAGCAGGTGTTGGGTGCCGAGCGTCGAGTGCTGCTGGCGCGTGAGTTGACCAAGACCTTCGAGACCCTGCACGCGGCGCCGTTGGCTGAGTTGGTGGCCTGGGTCGCAGCAGACAGCGATCAGCAGCGCGGTGAGTGCGTGCTGGTGGTTGAGGGGGCGCCGGAGCCGGAGCCGGACGAGGTCAGTGCGCAAACCCTGCACATACTGGATTTGCTGCTGGCCGAGCTGCCGGTCAAGCGCGCCGCCCGGCTGGCGGCCGAGATTACCGGTGCGCGCAAAAATCAGTTGTATCAGATCGCGCTGGAGCGCGATGGCAATACGCCGCGTTGACGGACGTGGCGCCTGCCGCTAATCTTGCCGCCGAGAGTTGGCCGGGCAGTCGCTGTGATGGTGCGCAAGCACTGTCATGGAGGAAAGTCCGGGCTCCGCAGGGTAGAGTGCCAGGTAACGCCTGGGAGGCGCGAGCCTACGGAAAGTGCAGCAGAAAGCAAACCGCCTAAGCGCGCAAGCGCCGGTAAGGGTGAAAAGGTGCGGTAAGAGCGCACCGCGCAGCTGGTAACAGTCTGTGGCGTGGTAAACCCCACTCGGAGCAAGACCAAATAGGAATCCGTTGGTGTGGCCCGCACTGGATTCGGGTAGGTTGCTAGAGGTTGTCAGTGATGGCGATCCCAGAGGAATGACTGTCCTCGACAGAACCCGGCTTACAGGCCAACTCTTAATTTCTTTCCTGTGTGACATTCTTCGCTTTTAGAGCAAAAAAATCTTATTCCTCACAATTCACTTTAAGTTGTGGGGCGATCTTTATGCTTTGGCTGTTTTTTGTCCTTCCATACACCCCCGCTTTGCATCTCGATTCCTGACAAATAGCGCTAAACCACTGCTGCGCAAGGGTTTTTTCCTCTGTGCGGCTATTGACGCTGTATGGGCTCATTTCTATAGTGTCGCAAAGTGGTGTGAAGTGGGTTGAAGTGGGGAATTTTGGCGCTTCGGCCACCAATCAAAGGAAAAGGACTGCAACGTGTTTCGCGGAGCCAATGCCATCAATCTCGACGCCAAAGGGCGACTCGCGGTGCCAGCGCGCTACCGCGACCGCCTGTTGGAGTCGTGTGGCGGGCAATTGGTCGCGACTATTGCGCTGGAGGAGCGTTGTCTTTGGATCTACCCGCTGCACGAGTGGGAAGTGGTCGAAGAGCAGCTGCGCAAGGCGCCGAACATGAATCCTGCGGTCAAGCGCCTGCAGCGTCTGCTGATTGGTAACGCCAACGATCTGGAGCTGGACAGCAACGGCCGTTTTGTCATCCCGCCGCTGCTGCGTGAACACGCCGGACTGGACAAGAAAGTCATGCTGGTCGGGCAAATCAATAAATTCGAGCTCTGGAGTGAAGAAGCCTGGACGGCTACCACCAGTGCCTATCTGGACGAATCGCAGGAACCCGGTGAGCTGCCGGAACAACTGCATTCGCTGAGTCTATGAGCGCCGCAACCGGTTATTCACATATCAGCGTACTGCTGAACGAGGCGCTTGACGGTTTGGCCATTCAAGCTGACGGCCTTTATATCGACGGGACTTTCGGGCGCGGCGGGCACAGCCGCGCGCTGCTTGCGCAGCTCGGGCCGGAGGGCAGGCTCATCGCCTTCGATAAAGATCCAGAGGCCATTCGGGTTGGCGACCAGCTAGCGGCCGAAGACGGCCGCTTTGTCGTTGTACAGCGCACCTTTGCCGAGATGGCCGACGAGCTGCGCGCGCGCGGTCTGGCCGGGCAAGTTCAGGGCGTTCTGCTGGATCTGGGCGTGTCCTCGCCGCAGCTGGATGATCCGACTCGCGGCTTCAGTTTTCTCAACGACGGACCGCTGGATATGCGCATGAATCCCTCCGCTGGCCAGAGCGCCGCCGACTGGATCAACAGCGCCAGCGAGGCTGATATTGCCACTGTGCTCAAGGAGTACGGCGAAGAACGCTTTGCCAAGCGTATGGCGCGCGCCGTTGTCACTCGCCGCGCTGAGCAGCCGTTTACCCGCACCGCTGATCTTGCTGCGGTCATCAAAGAAGCCAACCCCGCGTGGGAAAAGGGCAAGCACCCGGCCACCCGCGCGTTTCAAGGTATTCGTATCTTTATTAACCGCGAGCTGGACGACTTGGCTGACGGCCTGCGTGCGGCGCTTGATGTGCTGGCGCCCGGCGGCCGGCTGGCGGTGATCAGCTTTCACTCACTCGAAGATCGCATGGTCAAGCAGTACATGCGTCGTGAAGCCAAGGGTGCGCCTATCCCGCGTGACCTGCCCATTCGCGATATCGACATCCCGGTATCCATCAACCTGGTGGGCAAGGCGATCAAGCCGAGCGCCGCCGAGGTGGACGCCAACCCCCGTGCCCGCAGCGCCGTGCTGCGCGTAGCGGAGAAGCGTTGATGACTGCCTCGGCGCCGCAAGCTCGCCGTTCCGGCCTGCCAGCTGGCAGCGGCTGGTTGCTGCTGGTCGCCGTGCTGGTGATTGCCAGCGCGCTGGCGGTTTCCTTCAGTGCGCATTGGAGCCGTCAGTTGCTGAACGAGCTGGCCGCTGAAATGGATGTGCGCGAAAAGGCGCAGGCTGAATGGGGGCGACTGGTGCTGGAGCAAAGCACCTGGACCGCGTATAGCCGCATAGAGCGTATCGCTATCGACCAGCTTGGCATGAAAGTGCCAGAGCCGAGCGACGTGATTCTGGTGCAGCCATGAAAAAGTTCGCCTTCAAGTCCAACGGCAGCCTTTATCCCTGGCGTTTTCGCCTGGTGATTGGTGTGCTGGGCCTGTGCTGCGTGGCAGTGGCCTGGCGCATTGCCGAACTGCACGTGTTGGATGAGGGTTTTCTCAAGAGCCAAGGCGACAAGCGTAGCGTGCGGCACGTGCCGATCCCAGCTCACCGCGGGCAGATCACGGACCGTAATGGTGAGCCGTTGGCGATCAGCACGCCGGTGCTGACCATTTGGGCCAACCCGTCGCAGCTGATTGACCAGCAGACGCATTGGCCGGCGCTGGCTGCGGCGCTGGGTACCGACCTGTCCACTTTCAGCGAACGCCTTAAGGCCAACGCCGATAAGGAATTCATCTACCTGCGCCGCCGCATGACGCCGGCTGACGGCGAGGCCGTCATGGCGCTGGATGTGCACGGTGTTTACAGCATCGAAGAATACCGCCGCTTCTACCCGGCCGGTGAGGTGACAGCGCACCTGGTCGGCTTTACCAATGTGGACGAGCAGGGTCAGGAAGGCCTTGAGCTGGCCTACGATCAATGGTTGCAGGGCGTGCCGGGCAAACGGCAGGTGCTGCAGGATCGCCGTGGCCGTCTGATCAAGGATGTGCAGGTAGTCAGCAACGCCCGGCCGGGCAACGACCTGCGCCTGTCCATTGACCTGCGCCTGCAGTATCTGGCCCACCGCGAACTGCGCGAAGGCATGCAGGAGTTTGGCGCCAAGGCCGGCTCGGTGGTGATTCTGGATGTGAAGACCGGCGAAGTGCTGGCCATGGTCAACCACCCGTCGTACAACCCGAATAACCGCTCTAACCTGCAGCCGAGCATGATGCGCAACCGCGCCATGATCGACGTGTTTGAGCCGGGCTCGACCATGAAGCCCATTTCCATGACGGCGGCGCTGGCCACTGGCCGCTGGAAACCGAGCGATCAGGTCAACGTGTATCCCGGCACCCTGCGCATTGGTCAGTACACCATTCGCGACGTGTCGCGTGCTCCGGGCGGCGTGCTGGACCTGGGCGGCATTCTGCTCAAGTCCAGTAACGTCGGCATGAGTAAGGTAGCGCTGGATATCGGTGGCGAAGCCGTGCACGACGCCATGCAGGCGGTCGGGCTGGGTGAGTACACCGGTGTCGGCTTCCCGGGTGAGGGCGTCGGCAAGTTGCCGACCTACCGCACATGGCGCTCTGCAGAGACCGCAGCGCTGTCCTACGGCTACGGTCTCTCGGTCACTGCCGTGCAACTGGCGCAGGCGTACGCCATTTTGGCCAATGACGGTCGCAAGGTGCCGATGTCACTGCTGCAGGTCAACGAGCAGCCCGTCGGCGAGCAAGTATTGCCGGAAGACGCTACCCGTCTGGTGCAAACCATGCTGCAGCATGTGATTGAGGCCGAAGGCGGCACCTTCCGTGCGCGGGTGCCCGGCTACCATGTTTCCGGCAAGAGCGGCACGGCGCGCAAGGCCAGTACCTCCAATAAAGGTTATCGCGAAGACTCCTATCGGTCTCTGTTTGCCGGCTTCGGGCCAAGCACCGATCCGCGTATCGCCATCGCCGTGGTGATCGATGAGCCAAGCGAAGGCGGCTATTACGGCGGCCTGGTTGCGGCGCCGGTGTTTGGCGGCCTGATGTCCAACGTGCTGCGATTAATGAATATCGCGCCGGACAACCTGGCCGGGCTACAGCAGGTTGAGCTGCCAGCGCCACCCGCTGAAGGGGATCGCGGATGAAGCTGTCGCAGCTGCTCCCCGGCCTGACTCAAACTGATGTCGAGATTCAGGGTTTGACTCTGGACAGTCGTCGCGTGAAGGCCGGTGATCTGTTCCTGGCATGCCCCGGCCTGCAGCATGACGGCCGCCGCTATATCGAGCAGGCAGTGGCAGCAGGTGCGGTGGCTGTCGCCTATGAGCCGGCTGGCTTTGAGGTGCCGGCGCTGGCTGTGCCGATGCTCCCGGTAGCGGGCTTGCATCAGCAGCTGTCGGTGCTGGCAGACCGCTTTTATGGTCAGCCAAGTTCGGCGTTGCAGGTAGTCGGTATTACCGGCACCAACGGCAAAACCAGTGTCAGCCAGATGCTGGCCCAGGCGCTGAATCAGTTGGGTTCGCGCTGCGGCGTGATCGGTACCCTGGGTAGCGGTTTCCCCGATGCACTGGTCGATCATGGCATGACCACCCCCGATGCCCTTGCCGTGCAGCGCCAGTTGGCCAGCCTGCAGGCAGAGGGCGCGCGCCAGGTCGCCATGGAGGTGTCGTCCCACGCGCTCGATCAGCAGCGGGTCGCGGCGGTGCGCTTTGCGGTTGGCGTGTTCACCAACCTGAGCCGCGATCACCTGGATTACCACGGCAGTATGCAAGCCTACGGCGAGGCCAAGGCCGAGCTGTTCAAGCGCCCGCTCAGTGCGGCAGTGATCAATCTGGATGACAGCTTTGGCCGGGAGTTGGCCGCCGGCTGCGCCTGTCCGGTTATGGGGTTTAGCTTGCAGGACAGCAGTGCGGCGCTGTGCTGCGCCGATGTGCAGTGCGACAGCCTGGGGCTGACTGCCCGTCTGGTTGTTCAGGGTAAAGAATTCAACCTGCGCAGCCCGCTGCTCGGTCGCTTCAACCTCAGCAACCTGCTCGCGGTGCTCGGCAGTCTGCTGGCGCTTGGCATCGAGGTAAGCGCCGCGCTGGCACAGGTCGCTTCACTGCTGCCACCGGCAGGGCGCATGCAGCGTCTGGGTGGCGGCACGCTGCCGCTGGTGGTGGTGGATTACGCACACACCCCGGATGCGCTGGAAAAGGCGCTGGTCGCCCTGCACGAGCACGCGGCCGGGCGGGTGATCTGCGTATTCGGCTGCGGCGGCGATCGTGACAACGGCAAGCGGCCGTTGATGGCGCGCATTGCCGAGCAGCATGCAGCGAAAGTGGTAGTGACCGATGACAACCCTCGTACCGAGGCATCGGCACAGATCATCGAACAAGTTTGTCAGGGTGCGGAACACCCGCAGGCGTTGACCGTCATACCCAACCGTGCACAGGCAATCGCTCAGACGATTGCTGCTGCACAGACCGGCGATGTGATTCTGCTCGCCGGCAAGGGTCACGAGAATTACCAGGAGATCGACGGCGTGCGTCACCCCTTTAGCGATATTGAACAAGCCGGTCAGGCTCTGCAGCAGTGGGAGGCCAGTCATGCTTGAAGCGCTGCGCCTGAGCGACCTGCTGAAACCCCTGATGGCGACCCTCAACGGGGTCGATACCCATTTTGACAGCGTCAGTATTGATGCTCGTACCGTCGAGCGCGGCGGCCTGTTTGTTGCCCTGGCTGGCAGCCGCAGCAACGGCCATGACTTTGTCGCCCAGGCCCGTGAAAACGGCGCAGCGGCAGCCATGGTCGAGTACCTGGTGGATGATCCGCTGCCGCAGCTGCTGGTGCATGACTGCCAGCTGGCGCTGGGCAGTCTGGCCGCCCTGGTGCGCAAGCAGTTTGACGGCACGGTAATCGGCATTACCGGCTCCAGCGGCAAAACCACAGTCAAGGAAATGCTGGCTGCGGTACTGCGCGAATGCGGTCCGGTGCTGGCCACGCGCGGCAACCTGAATAACGAGCTGGGTGTGCCGCTGACGCTGCTGCAGCTGACCTCTGAGCATCGCTTTGCGGTGATCGAGATGGGCGCAGCCCAGGTGGGCGATATCAATTACAGCATGGGCCTGGTCAAGCCGCAGATCAGTGTGCTGACCAACGCCGAGATGGCCCACGTCGGCCGCTTCGGCAGCCCCGAGAGCATTGCCAAGGCCAAGGGCGAAATTGTCTCTGCTCTGCCGGCCGGCGGTCATGCGGTGCTGAACCTGGACAGCCTCTGGTTCGAACAGTGGTATCAGCTGCTCGGCAGCCGCCGCACTGCCAGCTCCTTCAGTCTGAAGAATCCGACTGCGCAGCTGCGCGCCGAGGCGCTTGAGCTGGACGAGCAAGGTCGCCCGCACTTTAACCTGATTACGCCTGAGGGCGCGGTGACGGTGCGGTTGCAGCTGCGCGGCATGCACAACGTTGCCAATGCGCTGGCCGCCGCCGGGGCTGCTCTGCAGGCGGGCGCCGATCTGGCTGCCATCGCCAACGGGCTTGGTGCTTTGGCACCTGTCGATGGTCGTGGTAACTGGTCCGCCGGGCTGGGTGGCGCGCAGATTATCGATGACGCCTACAACGCCAACCCCGCATCGGTTATTGCTGCCATTGATCTGCTGGCCAGCCTGGACGGCAAGCGCATTCTGGCGTTAGGCGATATGGGCGAGCTGGGTGAGTGGGCCGAGCAGAGCCACCGCGACGTGGGTGAGCACGCCCGCAAGGCGGGGCTCGACGCCTTGTACGCGACCGGCCGCCTGTCGGCGCTGGCCGTAGAGGCCTTTGGCGAGCAGGGACACCTGTTTGACAGCCGCGAGGCGCTGGTCGCTGCACTGGCGCCCGCTTTGGATGCCAACACGCGGGTGTTGGTGAAAGGCTCGCGTAGCGCGGGCATGGATACCGTCGTCGCCGGCCTTCTGGCCCCGGCTGACACGCTCAACAACGATAACGGGGCCAGCTGACATGTTGCTTTTCCTCGCCGAGTTTCTCCAGCAGTACTACTCCGGCTTTTCGGTCTTTCAGTACCTGACCCTGCGCGGCATTCTGGGCGTGCTGACCGCGCTGGCTATCGCGCTGTTCCTGGGGCCGTGGATGATTCGCACGTTGCAGACTCGCCAGATTGGTCAGTCGGTTCGCAACGATGGCCCGCAGTCGCACCTGTCCAAAAAGGGCACGCCGACCATGGGTGGTGCGCTGATTCTGGTGGCGATCGGTATTGCCACCTTGCTGTGGGCTGATCTGCGCAACCTGTACGTCTGGGTCGTGCTGGGTGTGACCATCAGCTTCGGTGCGGTGGGCTGGGTAGATGACTACCGCAAGGTAATCGAGAAAAACTCCCGTGGCCTGCCGTCGCGCTGGAAGTATTTCTGGCAGTCCGTTTTTGGTCTGGCTGCGGCAATCATCCTCTATATGGCAGCGAAAACGCCGGTCGAGACCACGCTGATCGTGCCGTTCTTCAAGCAGGTCGAGTTTCAGCTGGGCATCCTGTTCGTGGTGCTGACCTACTTCGTCATTGTGGGCTCCAGTAACGCGGTCAACCTGACCGACGGGCTGGATGGTCTGGCCATCATGCCGACGGTGATGGTCGGTGGCGCATTGGGCATCTTTGCCTACCTGTCCGGTAACGCCAAGTTCGCGGAATACCTGCTGATCCCCTACGTGCCGGGTGCCGGCGAGTTGATCATCTTCTGCGGCGCGCTGCTGGGCGCAGGTCTGGGCTTTCTCTGGTTCAACACTTATCCGGCCCAGGTCTTTATGGGTGATGTGGGCGCGCTGGCACTGGGCGCGGCGCTGGGCGTGATCGCCGTGATCGTGCGGCAGGAAATTGTGCTGTTCATCATGGGCGGCATTTTCGTGGTGGAGACGCTGTCGGTGATCGTGCAGGTGGCGTCGTTCAAGCTGACCGGTCGCCGGGTATTCCGTATGGCGCCGATCCATCACCACTTTGAACTCAAAGGCTGGCCAGAACCGCGTGTGATTGTGCGCTTCTGGATCATCACCGTTGTACTGGTGCTGATCGGCCTGGCCACATTGAAGCTGCGTTGAGGAGCAGGGCGTGTCACTGATTACCACGGACAAGCAACGGATCATCGTCGGGCTCGGCAGCAGCGGGCTCTCGGTCGCCCGTTATCTGGCGGGCCAGGGCCTGTCCTTTGCCGTGGCCGACACCCGTGAGAATCCGCCCGGGCTGGAGAAACTGAAGCGTTTCGCCCCCATGGCCGATCTGTATCTGGGCGAGCTGGATGAAGCGCTGCTGTGCGCTGCCGATGAGCTGATCGTCAGCCCCGGCGTAGCACTGGCAACCCCCGCGCTGCAGGCTGCGGCCAAGGCGGGCGTCAGCATCGTGGGTGACATTGAGCTGTTCGCCCGTGCGGCCAAGGCGCCGATTGTGGCGATCACCGGCTCCAACGCCAAAAGTACCGTCACCACGTTGGTCGGTGAGATGGCTGCGGCGGCCGGCGTCAAGGTGGCGGTGGGCGGCAACCTGGGTACACCCGCGCTGGACCTGCTGGATGAGCAGCCGGAGTTGTACGTGCTGGAGCTGTCGAGCTTTCAGCTGGAGACCACCCAGAACCTGAACGCGCTGGTGGCGACGGTGCTGAATATCAGCGAAGACCACATGGATCGCTACGCCAGCCTGGCTACTTACCACCTTGCCAAACACCGCATTTTCCGCGGTGCGCAGCATGTGGTGGTGAACCGCGATGATGCGCTATCGCGTCCGCTGGTAGCCGATGACCTGCCGCGCCTCACCTTTGGGCTGTCCCGCCCCGACTTCAAAGGCTTTGGTTTGATCGAACAGGATGGTGAAAGCTGGCTGGCCCATGAATTTACCCCCCTTATGCCAACCCGTGAGCTGAAAATGCGCGGCGCGCACAATCAGTCCAACGCCCTGGCTGCGTTGGCGTTGGGGCTGTCAGCCGGCCTGCCGATGCCAGCCATGCTGGAAACCCTGCGCAACTTTACCGGCCTGCCGCACCGCTGTCAGTGGGTTGGTAGCCATCAGGACGTGTCTTACTTCGACGACTCCAAGGCCACCAATGTGGGCGCTGCCCTGGCGGCGATCAATGGTTTTGCTGCAGACATGACCGGCAAGCTGGTACTGATCGCTGGTGGCGATGGCAAGGGCGCCGACTTCGCGCCGCTGCAGGCGCCCGTCGCGGCGCACTGCCGGGCGGTGGTGCTGCTTGGCCGCGATGCTGGCCGTCTGAGTGCTGCGCTGGGTGATGCGGTGGTCCAGCACCGCGTCGCCTCCATTGAGGAAGCGGTCAGCATCGCAGCTGAGGTGGCCGAGCCGGGCGATCTGGTATTGCTGTCACCGGCCTGCGCCAGCCTGGATATGTTCCGCAACTTTGAAGAGCGTGGTCGGCTGTTTGCCGAGGCGGTCGGGAGGCTGGGCGCATGAACCTGTCTCTCAACCTGCGTGAAGTCGCCGCGCCGCTGATTGGCGCACGGCGTTTTGATATGGATATGCCGCTGTTGGTTGGCGCCTTTGGCTTGCTGGCACTGGGCCTGATCATGGTGACATCGGCATCGATGGAAGTGGCGGCCGGGCGCCTCGGCAGCCCGTTGTATTACATGAATCGCCAGATCGTTTATCTGCTGATTGGCCTGGTGGCGCTGGCTGCGACGCTGTCGGTGCCGGTCGCGGTGTGGGAGCGTTTCCGCTTTCTGTTGCTGTTTATGGGCTTTGCCCTGCTGGTGGCGGTGTTGATTCCCGGCATCGGCCGCGAGGTCAATGGTAGCTGGCGCTGGATTGGCGTTGGTCCGATCAACATTCAGCCCTCCGAGCTGGCCAAACTCTTTGCCGTGGTCTTCCTGGCCGGTTATCTGGTGCATCGACAGGACGAGGTCAAAGAGGCCTGGTTCGGCTTTATCAAGCCCTTCATGGTACTGGGCCCAATGGCCTGCCTGCTGATTGTCGAGCCCGACTTTGGTGCCACCGTGGTGCTGCTGGGTGCGGCTACCGGCATGCTGTTTTTGGGCGGCGTTGGCTTGTTCCGCTTCCTGCTGCTGTTTGGCTCGCTCGGCGCGCTGGCGGCGCTGGCCGTGTGGGCGGAGCCCTACCGTTTGCAGCGTCTGACAGGCTTTCTCGACCCTTGGCAGGACCCGTACGGCACCGGTTATCAGCTGACTCAGGCGTTGATCGCCTTTGGGCGGGGCGAGTGGTTTGGCGTGGGACTGGGCAACAGTATCCAGAAGCAGTTCTACCTGCCTGAAGCGCACACCGACTTTGTGTTTGCCGTGATGGCCGAAGAGCTGGGCATGATCGGTGCGCTGGCGGCCTTTGCCCTGCTGATCTTTGTGGCCGTGCGTGGCCTGTACGTTGGTCTGGCTGCCGAGCGCGAGGGCATGCTGTTTCATGCCTATCTGGCTTACGGTCTGGCGATCATGTGGTGCGGGCAGATTCTGATTAACGTGGGGGTCAACATCGGCCTGTTACCAACCAAGGGGCTAACGCTGCCGTTCCTCAGTTATGGCGGTAGCTCGCTGGTGGTGTGTTGCATCTGCCTTGGTTTGTTACTGCGCATCGACTGGGAACGCCGTCAACCGCGTCAGGAGGCCAGCAATGAGTAATAAGGTACTGGTAATGGCTGGTGGCACCGGCGGACACGTATTTCCGGCATTGGCGTGCGCCCGGCTGCTCAAGGAGCAGGGCTATGAGGTGCATTGGCTGGGTACCCGCCGCGGCATCGAAGTGGACCTGGTTCCCCAGGCTGGCTTCCCGATCCATTACATCGACATTCAGGGGCTGCGCGGCAAGGGCAAGCTGGACCTGCTGAAGGCGCCGTTCCGTATCCTGCGCGCGCTGGGGCAGTCGCTAAAGCTACTCAAGCAGTTGCAGCCGATCTGCGTACTGGGTGCCGGCGGCTACGTCACCGGACCGGGCGGTCTGGCAGCCTGGTTGCGTCGTATCCCGCTGGTGATCCACGAACAGAACGCGGTGGTCGGCACCGCCAACCGTCTGCTGGCACGTCTGGCCAAACGCCGCTGTGAAGGGTTTGCCGGCAGCTTTGCCGAAGGCGCAGACCGCCGCAGCACCGGTAACCCGGTGCGCGACGATATCTTTGCCACCCCGGCGATGAGCTGGGATGGCAGTCGTCCGCTTCGTCTGTTGGTGTTGGGCGGCAGCCTCGGCGCGATGCCGCTGAACAAGCTGGTGCCGGCAGCCCTGGCGGCAATCGAGCCGGCGCAGCGGCCGCAGGTGGTGCATCAGTGTGGCAAGCAGCACTTGTTGCTGGCTCGAGAAGCCTACGACCAGGCCGGCGTGCGTGCAGAAGTGGAAGCCTTTATCGCCGACATGGCGGGTGCCTATGCCTGGGCTGACCTGGTGATCTGCCGCGCTGGCGCGCTGACCGTTTGCGAGCTGGCTGCAGCTGGTCGGCCCTCGCTGCTGATTCCGCTGCCGCACGCCATCGACGATCACCAGACAGCCAACGCTCGTTACCTGGCTGACCGTGGTGCTGCCGTGCTGATGCCGCAAAAAGAACTTGATGCCGAGCAATTGGCTAACACCTTGATGACTTATATGAACAACCCGGAGCAGCTGCAGCAAATGGCCCAACGAGCCCGAGAGCAAGCCACCCCCAACGCGACCGCCGATGTGGTCCGCGCCTGCATGGAGGTCGCCCGTGAGCACTAACAAGCGTACTCAGGCCACTTTTACCCTGCCGGAAATGCGCCGCATCCGCCGTATCCACTTTGTCGGTATTGGTGGGGTGGGCATGTGCGGCATTGCCGAAGTATTGCTGAACCTTGGGTATCAGGTTTCCGGCTCCGACCTCAAGCGCTCGGCTGTCACCGAACGCCTGGAGTCCTTTGGCGCACGGGTGGATATTGGCCACCGCGCCGAGAACTTGCAGCAGGCCGATGTGTTGGTGGTCTCCAGTGCCATCAATCCGCAAAACCCGGAAGTTGCCGCCGCTATCGAGCAGCGTATTCCGGTCGTGCCACGTGCCGAGATGCTGGCCGAGCTGATGCGTTATCGCCACGGCATCGCCGTTGCCGGTACCCACGGCAAAACCACCACCACCAGTCTGATCGCCTCTGTGCTGGCGGCTGATGGCATGAGCCCGACCTTCGTGATTGGCGGCAAACTGACCGCTGCCGGTACCAACGCCCAGCTGGGCGAAAGCCGCTATCTGGTGGCCGAGGCCGATGAGAGCGACGCGTCTTTCCTGCACTTGCAGCCGATGGTGGCGATCGTCACCAACATCGACGCCGATCACATGGAGACCTACGAAGGTGACTTCAGCAAGCTAAAGCGCACCTTCGTCGAGTTTTTGCACAACCTGCCGTTCTACGGACTGGCAGTGCTGTGCATCGACGATCCGGTGGTGCGCGAGATTTTGCCGCAGATTAATCGTCAGGTAATTACCTACGGACAATCCGAGGATGCCGACATCCGTGCCGTCGACATCCACCAGCGCGGCATGCAGACCTTTTTCACCGTGCTGCGTGAGGGACGCGAGCCACTCCAGGTATCGGTCAATATGCCGGGTGTGCATAACGTGCTGAACTCGCTGGCCACCATCGCGGTAGCGACCGACGAGGGTGTGTCTGATCGCGCCATCGTCGATGGCCTGGCAGGGTTCCAGGGCGTCGGTCGCCGTTTCCAGGTGCAGGGCAATTACACCTGGGGTGAAGGCGAAATCATGCTGGTAGACGATTACGGCCACCATCCGCGTGAGGTGGCAGCGGTAATCAAGGCCGTGCGCGCCGGCTGGCCAGAGCGGCGCCTGGTCATGCTCTATCAGCCGCACCGTTACAGCCGTACCCGTGATCTCTATGAAGATTTTGTACAGGTGCTGGGCGAGGCCAATGCGCTGCTGCTGATGGAAGTCTATCCCGCCGGCGAAGAGCCGGTGACGGGCGCAGACAGTAAGCATCTGTGTCGCAGTATTCGTCAGCGCGGTCAGCTGGACCCCATCTACGTCGAGCGCGATGCCGACGTCATGCCGCTGCTCCAAGCGGTGCTGCAACCGGGCGACATCCTGCTGACCCAGGGTGCCGGCGATATTGGTGGGCTGTCGGTGCAGTTGGCGGACGCCCTGGCAACGCGGTCACGGGAGGGGCAAGCCTGATGGTCGACGCATCTGTATTCGGGCGGGTAGCGGTGCTGTTCGGCGGTAGCTCTGCCGAGCGCGCGGTGTCCCTCAAATCCGGCGCTGCCGTGCTTGAAGCGCTGCAGAGTGCTGGTGTCGATGCCTACGGCATCGACGCTGGCCCGCAACTGGCTGAACAGCTTTTGAACGAGCGGCCGGATCGGGTGTTTATCGCCCTGCACGGACGCGGCGGTGAGGACGGCAGCCTGCAAGGGCTGCTCGAGAGTCTGCACATCCCTTACACCGGCAGTGGCGTCATGGCCTCGGCCATCGGCATGGACAAGCTGCGCACCAAGCAGATCTGGCAGAGCCTTGGCTTGCCGACGCCGGCTTACGCCATGTTGCAGGACGCCGGCCAGTGTGCCGAGATTGTAGAGCGCCTCGGTGCGCCGCTGATTATCAAGCCGCTGCATGAAGGCTCCAGCATTGGCATGGCCAAAGCCGACAGCCTGCAGCAGCTGCAGGACGCGTGGCAGGCTGCGCTCGCCTACGACAGCGAGGCGCTGGTCGAGCAATGGGTACACGGCGCCGAGTTCACGGTGGCGATTCTTGACGGTCAGGCCTTGCCGCCGATTCGTCTGCACACGCCGCACACCTTTTACGACTACGAAGCCAAGTATCAGGCCAACGACACCCAATACCTGTGCCCCTGCGGGCTGCCGGCAGAGCAGGAGGCGCAGCTAAAGGCGTTGAGCCTGCGCGCCTTCCAGGCCGTCGGCTGCAAGGGCTGGGGGCGGGTGGATGTGATGCAGGATGAGCAGGGCAATTTTTACCTGCTGGAGGTCAATACCGTTCCCGGCATGACCGACCACAGCCTCGTGCCCATGGCCGCCAAGGCCACCGGCATGAGTTTTAGCGATCTGGTTCTGGCCATCTTGGCCGGCACCCTCAACTAACGGACAACCAATGCAGGCTATTCGCGATACTCGCAGTGCTCCACCGCCGCCCCGCCGCAAGGCAGGCAGTCGTGGCGCCGTGCGCGTACAGCCAGCGCAGCCCCGGCAGATGCCGCGCCTGCGCTTGCCGACCGCAGGCCTGCAGGGTGTTGGACGGCGCTTGCAGCAGCTGCTGTGGCCTTTGTTGCTGGTCGCGCTGGGGATGGGGCTCTACGAGCTGGGTAGCCGCCTGATGCCGCTGGCTGATCGCCCGATTGCGCTGATCAGCGTTGAGGGAGACCTGCAGTACATCGACGGTGATGCCGTGCAGGCAGTAATCGAGCCCTATCTGCAGGAGAGCTTTCTGGTCATCGATCTGGATGGCTTGCACGCGGACCTGCAGGCCATGCCCTGGGTAGCGCAGGCCTCGGTGCGTCGCGTTTGGCCGGACCGTCTGGTGATTCAGCTGGATGAACAGTTGCCGGTCGCGCGTTGGGGTAGCAGTGCACTACTGAATAACGAAGGCAAGGCATTCATGCCGCAGAATATTGGCAACTTCAGCGAGCTGCCCCGCCTCAGCGGGCCTGAGCGCGCCAAGCGCAAGGTGATGCGTCAGTACCAGCAGTTCAGCGGTCTGTTGCGCCCGCAGGGCATGGTGGTCAGCAGCCTTGAATTGCGTGATCGCGGTAGCTGGTTCCTGACCACCGAGGACGGCATGCAGCTACTGCTCGGTCGCGACAATCTGGTGGAAAAAATGCAGCGGTTCATGACGATCGAGCAGCTGATGCTGTCCGATCGTCGTGAACTGATCGCGCGGGTAGATCTGCGCTACAGCAACGGTATGGCCGTGGCCTGGCGAGAAGCCGCCACGGCGGAAACAGCGGGGGAGTAACGGGAGATTATGGCAAGCAAGCAGGGCAGCAGAATGATTGTGGGCCTGGATATCGGCACCTCCAAGGTCGTCGCGCTGGTTGGTGAAATCGGCACGGACGGCGAGCTGGAGATTGTCGGCATCGGCTCGCATCCCTCGCGCGGACTCAAGAAGGGAGTGGTCGTCAACATCGAGTCGACCGTGCAGTCGATTCAGCGTGCCATCGAGGAGGCCGAGCTGATGGCCGGCTGCCAGATTCACTCGGTGTACGCCGGTATTGCCGGTAACCACATCCGTAGCCTCAACTCCAACGGCATCGTGGCGATTCGCGATCGTGAGGTGGTCCAGGCCGATATCGAGCGGGTACTGGACGCCGGCCAGGCGGTTGCCATTCCGGCGGACCAGAAGGTGCTGCACATCCTGCCGCAGGAATACGTCATTGATAACCAGGAGGGCGTACGCGAGCCCCTGGGCATGTCGGGCGTGCGGCTGGAGGCCAAGGTGCATCTGGTGACCTGCGCGCTGAACGCCGTGCAGAACATCGAGAAGTGTATCCGCCGTTGCGGGCTGGAAGTCGAGGACGTGATTCTCGAGCAGCTGGCCTCTGCCTACGCGGTACTGACCGAGGACGAGAAAGAGCTGGGCGTCTGCCTGGTCGATGTTGGCGGCGGTACGACCGATATCGCGATTTTCACCGAGGGTTCGATTCGCCACACAGCGGTGATTCCGATTGCTGGTGATCAGGTCACCAACGACATCGCCATGGCGCTGCGTACCCCAACCCAGTACGCCGAAGAAATCAAGATTCGCTATGCCTGCGCGCTGGCCAAGCTGGCCGGCCCGGAAGAGACCATCAAGGTGCCGAGCGTGGGTGAGCGCCCACCGCGTGACCTGTCGCGCCAGGCGCTGGCCGAGGTGGTAGAGCCGCGCTACGACGAGCTGTTCACGTTGATTCAGGCAGAGCTGCGCCGTTCCGGCTTCGAGGACATGATCCCGGCGGGCATCGTGCTAACCGGCGGCACAGCCAAGATGGAAGGCGCCATCGAGTTGGCCGAAGAGATTTTCCATATGCCGGTTCGCCTTGGCATGCCCCAGGAGTTCAAGGGGCTGACCGATGTGGTCCGCAACCCGATTTATGCCACCGGTGTTGGCCTGCTGCATTACGGCATCAAGCATCACGGTGAGCAAAGCTCTCAACCCGCTGACAGTAACAAGGCGTCGGTGGTCGAGCGTATGAAGAAGTGGTTCCAGGGCAACTTCTAGTTTGGTTGCCCACAGCAAACAGACCCGCCAAAGCGGGCAAGACGCAGTAAACGAAACGACAACGAAACGAAAAGTATTTCAAGGAGAAAGGCCATGTTCGAACTGATCGATAACGTTCCGCAGAACGCAGTAATCAAAGTGGTCGGCGTTGGCGGTGGCGGCGGTAACGCCCTGCAGCACATGGTGGTCAACAATGTCGAAGGCGTTGACTTCATTTGTGCCAACACTGATGCCCAGGCACTGAAAAACGTCAGCGCGCGCACCGTGCTGCAGCTGGGCTCCGGCGTCACCAAGGGCCTGGGCGCTGGCGCCAACCCGCTGATCGGCCGTGAAGCAGCTATCGAGGATCGCGAGCGTATTGCTGAAGTGCTGCAGGGCTCTGACATGGTGTTCATCACCGCCGGCATGGGCGGTGGTACCGGCACCGGTGCTGCGCCGATCGTCGCTGAAGTGGCGCGCGAAATGGGTATCCTGACCGTTGCTGTGGTCACCAAGCCCTTCCCGTTCGAAGGCCGCAAGCGCCTGCAGGTGGCGGAAGAGGGTATCCGTGAGCTGAGCCAGCATGTTGACTCGCTGATCACTATCCCGAACGAAAAACTGCTGACCGTGCTGGGCAAAGACGCCAGTCTGCTGGCTGCCTTCAGCAAGGCGAACGACGTACTGCTTGGCGCCGTACAGGGTATCGCTGACCTGATCATGCGCCCGGGTATGATTAACGTCGACTTCGCCGACGTGAAAACCGTCATGAGCGAAATGGGCATGGCAATGATGGGTACTGGTCACGCCAGCGGCCCGAACCGTGCGCGTGAAGCGGCCGAAGCAGCTATTCGCAGCCCGCTGCTTGAAGACGTCAACCTGATGGGTGCCCGCGGTATTCTGGTTAACATCACTGCCGGCCCTGACCTGTCACTGGGCGAGTTCTCCGAAGTGGGCAGCACCGTTGAGGAGTTTGCTTCCGAGTCCGCGACTGTTGTGGTGGGTACCGTTATCGACCCAGAACTGCGCGACGAGCTGCGTGTTACCGTGGTTGCTACTGGTCTGGGTGCCCGTGAAAAACCGGTCAAGGTCGTCGACAATACCGCTGCGGCGGCGCCGGTTGCGCGTCAGCCTGAGGCCGGTACGCCGAACTACCGTGACCTGGATCGCCCTACCGTAATGCGTAACCAGCCGTCCGGCAGTGCAGCCGCGCGTCTGAGCCAGCCGGCGGACGATCTCGATTACCTGGATATTCCGGCCTTCCTGCGTCGTCAGGCTGATTAATTCGGTTAATCGAAGGCATAGGGTCAATTGGTATTCATCAAAAGCGGTCTTTGTTATGATGCACGCCAATTTATCGAGGGTTTTTCGCAACCAGAGCGGAAGCAAACATGATCAGACAACGCACACTGAAGAACGTCATCCGGGCAACCGGTGTAGGTCTGCATTCGGGTGAGAAGGTATACCTCACCCTCAAGCCGGCGCCGATTGACACGGGTATCATGTTCCGTCGCGTGGATCTCGACCCCGTGGTCGAGATCCCGGGCAAAGCCTTGTGCGTCGGCGAGACGACCATGTCCACCACCCTCGTTCACGAGGGCGTTAAGGTGGATACGGTTGAACACCTGATGTCTGCCATGGCTGGTCTGGGTATCGATAACGCCTATGTCGAGCTGAGTGCGCCGGAAGTTCCGATCATGGACGGTAGCGCCGGTCCCTTCGTGTTCCTGATCCAGTCGGCAGGTATTGCCGAGCAGGACGCAGCCAAGCAGTTCATCCGCATCAAGCGGGAAGTAACTGTCGAAGAGGACGGCAAAACCGCCACCTTTGTGCCGTTTGAGGGTTTCAAGGTCAGTCTGGGTATCGACTTCGACCATCCGGTATTCCGGGGTCGCAGTCAGTATGCGAGCGTCGATTTCTCAAGCACCTCTTTCGTCAAGGAAGTCAGCCGGGCGCGTACCTTTGGCTTTATGCGTGATATCGAGTACCTGCGTTCGCAGAACCTGGCGCTCGGTGGCAGTGTCGATAACGCTATTGTGGTTGATGAGTACCGTGTGCTTAACGAAGACGGCCTGCGCTACGAAGACGAGTTTGTGCGCCACAAGATTCTGGACGCCATCGGCGACCTCTACCTGCTGGGCAAAAGTCTGGTTGGTGAGTTCCGTGGCTACAAGTCAGGTCATGGGCTGAACAACAAGCTGCTGCGAGCGTTGCTGGCCACCCCTGATGCCTGGGAGGTGGTGACCTTTGATGACGCCGGTACTGCGCCGATTTCCTTTATGCGCCCGGCAACCGCTGTATGAGGGCCTGAGCCCACACTTTTCTCGTTTCGTTGTACTTTTTGCGGCCACCCTCGGGTGGCCGTTTTCTTTTGCGCGGTCTGCTGACTTAAGCGTTGCCTGTTGTTTCAGTGTGAGGTGCTGCTCAGCAATGGTCGCTGCGCAAGCCGTACAGCCTGCGCTGCCCTAGTTGCCCCGGTGGTGGCGAGCAAGGCGCTGAAGCGCTGCCTTGAGAGCGGGGTCGTCCATGTGCTCGGCGGTTTCCTGCAAGCTGCTGGAGGCGACCTGGGAACGCGGCATTTTGCGAACGGGTGGTGCTTTTTTGACCAGTGGTGGTTGTACCCGGCAGTGGATTTTCGTTAAGGTGGCGAATTCGTTGAACGCCTGTAACTGTCGAATCAGTCTTTTTTGCTGATAACGCAGTCGGGTAGCCCATTGGCTGCTGCTGACCACCAAGCGCAGTATGCCTCCTTCCAGGGCTGCCACATGGCAGTGCGCGCGCGCTGCTGGCTCAAGTCTCGATTCAAACAGGGCCTGCAGGCGTTCGATCTGACGTGATTTTTCCAGCAGCGCCTTAAGGGTACTGCTGGTACGTAACAGGTCGGTTGGTCGACGTGCATCCAGTGGACGGAATGCCATAGGGGTGGGTGCCAGCCAGGGAGTGATTGAGCGGTCATGCTACCAGAACCGCCGCCAAGAATGTGTGGGGTTGCTATTTGAATATTATTATTTTGACCGGGCGCCACGGCGCGTCGCGGACAGTTACGCTAGGGGCGCCGTGGGTGGTAGCGGGCATCAGCCTTTTGTTGGCGTTACCGCTCGTCGCCTCACTTGTGACCTGGCAACTGCTTGGCGGTTCCGCAGAGGACGCCTCGGCAGATGTTGCGGCAGTGCCGGCATGGCAGGAAGCGTTGCAGGATTACGAAGTTGATCCTCTGCTGGAGGACGACGGTACTCAGGCGCAGATCGAGCGTATGAGTCAGCAGCTTGCCCGCCTGCAAATGCGCTTGACCCGTCTGGATGCACTGGGTGAGCGCCTGACCGAGCTCGGTGAGTTTAGCGACGGCGAGTTCGACTTCGGCGCCGAGGCGGATTTCAGCCTCAACTCGGAGCTGGAGCCCGGTATGGGTGGGCCTGAGCTACGCGACGATGACCTGAGCTACAACGCCCCGGACCTGCAAAGCTTGATCGATCAGTTGTCCGCACGGGTCGACGATCGCACGCAGCAGCTGCAGCTGCTGGAAGACCTGATGGTCAGCCGTCAGACCGATGTGGCTGCGGCGCTGGACTTTGTTCCGGTTTCTGCCGGGCACATCTCATCCGGCTTCGGGCGCCGGACCGACCCTATCACCGGTCGTTTCTCTATGCACAGTGGTCTGGATTTCGCTGCTCCGCGTGGCACGCCGATTCATGCGGTTGGTGCTGGCGTCGTTACCTTCTCTGGTCGTAATGGCGCCTACGGCAACATGGTAGAAATCAGTCACGGTAATGGCCTGAAAACCCGGTACGCCCATGCTTCCGTACTCAAGGTAAGCAAAGGCGATCTGGTGCAGAAAGGTCAGGAAATCGCCGCTGTTGGCAGTACCGGTCGCTCGACCGGCGCGCACCTGCATCTGGAAGTGTATCGCAATGGTATGGCTGTAAACCCGGCCCGCTACCTGGCGTTGAAATAGCCTCCTACCGTCCCCATCAAGTAAATACTGAGTTCTTCCGCTCGCCCAGAGGGTAGGCCGAATGACTCAGTGCTTACTTGTCTTCACCCGGCCTTCGTCTGTGCTGTTGTGACAAAGGCCGCGCCGGTCGCGCGGTTTAATGTGCGGCAGAAATCAGAGTAGAATGCCTTTTTTCAGTGCTGGTCCGGGCTGCACAGGACTGGGCTCGCCAACCCTTACATGGATATTTAAGCCGATTATGTTTGCGCCGTTAGTCAGAAAGCTGTTGGGAAGCAAGAACGATCGTGAATTGAAGCGCATGGGCAAGGTGGTTGTCGCCATCAATGCTCTGGAGGAGAGCTTGAATGCACTGAGCGACGAACAGTTAACGGCGAAAACGGCAGAGTTCAAACAGCGCCTGGCCGATGGCGCGACACTCGACCAATTGCTGCCCGAGGCGTTCGCGGTGGTTCGCGAAGCCAGTAAGCGGGTAATGGGCATGCGCCATTTCGACGTCCAGTTGATTGGTGGCATGACCTTGCACGAAGGCAAGATCGCCGAGATGAAAACCGGTGAGGGTAAAACCCTGGTGGCTACCTTGCCGGTTTACCTCAATGCGCTGGCCGGTAAGGGTGTACACGTAGTCACCGTCAACGATTACTTGGCCAGTCGTGACGCTAACACCATGCGCCCGCTCTATGAGTTTCTGGGCATGAGTGTTGGCGTCGTCGTACCTCAGCAGGACCCACAGCAAAAGCGCGCCGCCTACCAGTGCGATATCACCTACGGCACCAATAACGAGTTGGGCTTTGATTACCTGCGCGACAATATGGCGTTCCGACTGGAAGACAAGTTTCAGCGCGAGCCCTATTTTGCCGTGGTCGATGAAGTTGACTCGATTCTGATCGACGAAGCCCGTACGCCCTTGATCATTTCCGGTCCGGCTGAAGACAGCTCTCAGCTGTATGCGGCCATCAACAAGCTGATTCCCCAGCTCAAGCGCGGCCAGGCTGCTGAAGAGGCTGTTGAGGCGGTCGATGGCCATTACCTGATCGACGAGAAGGCGCGTCAGGTTGAGCTAACCGAAAGCGGCCACCAGTTTATCGAAGACCTGCTGGTGCGCGAGAAACTGCTGAATGAGGGCGACAGCCTTTACGCCGCGCAAAATCTCGGTCTGCTGCATCACGTCAACTCCGCGCTGCGGGCCCATACCCTGTTCCATCGCAACGTCGAATACATCGTGCAGAACAACCAGGTGTTGCTGGTCGACGAGCACACCGGGCGCACCATGCCGGGGCGTCGTCTGTCCGAGGGCCTGCACCAGGCCATTGAGGCGAAGGAAGGGTTGCAGATCCAGGCCGAGAGCCAGACGCTGGCGTCCACCACCTTCCAGAACTACTTCCGCCTGTATCAGAAGCTGGCCGGCATGACCGGTACAGCGGATACGGAGGCCTTCGAGTTTCGGCAGATCTATGGCCTGGACGTGCTGGTCATCCCGACTAACAAGCCGATGGTGCGCAAGGATTACAACGATCTGGTCTATCTCAGCATCGAAGAGAAGTTTGCTGCGATTGTTACCGACATCAAGCACTGCATGGAGCAAGGGCGCCCGGTGCTGGTAGGTACCGCCTCAATCGAATCCTCCGAGGTTGTGGCACAGTTGCTGAACCGCGAAAAAGTGCCGCACAAGGTGCTGAACGCAAAATTCCACGAGAAAGAAGCCGAAATTGTGGCTCAGGCCGGTCGGCCTGGCGCGGTGACCATTGCTACCAACATGGCCGGTCGTGGTACTGACATTATCCTCGGTGGTAATTGGGAGGCCGAGGTGGCTGCCCTGGAGAACCCCACAGAGCAGCAAGTCGCGCAAATCAAAGATGAGTGGCAGCTTCGTCACCAGCAGGTGCTGGAAGCCGGCGGCCTGCACATCATCGCCTGCGAACGTCACGAATCCCGCCGTATCGATAACCAGCTGCGTGGCCGTGCCGGTCGTCAGGGCGACCCGGGCTCCAGCCGCTTCTACCTGTCGCTGGAAGATAACCTGATGCGTATCTTTGCCTCTGACCGGGTGAAGAACTTCATGAAAGCCCTGGGCATGGAGAAGGGCGAGGCCATCGAGCACCGCATGGTCACCAACGCCATTGAGAAGGCGCAGCGCAAAGTTGAGGGGCGCAACTTCGACATCCGGAAGCAATTGCTGGAATACGACGACGTTGCGAACGAACAGCGTAAGGTGATTTACGGCCAGCGTAATTCCATTTTGGCCAGCGAGACGGTCGAGGAAACCATTGCTGCCATCCGCCAGGACGTGGTGACCGACATGGTCGCCATGCACATGCCAGCTGGCAGTCTGCCCGAGCAGTGGGATATCGACGGCCTTGAGAAGGCCCTGGCTGGCGAGCTGGGTCTGCAGCTTCCTGTTCAACAATGGCTGGATGAAGACGAGAGGCTGCAAGAGCAGGGCGTCGCTGAGCGCGTTCTGGACGCGTTGGTTTCAGCCTACCGCGAGAAGGAAGAACTGGCTGGTGCTGGGGCACTGCGTACTTTCGAGAAGCAGATGCTGCTGCGGGTGCTGGATGATCTCTGGAAAGAGCATTTGGCGACCATGGATCACTTGCGCCAGGGTATTCATCTGCGTGGCTATGCGCAGAAGAACCCCAAGCAGGAATACAAGCGCGAAGCCTTTAACCTGTTCCAGGAATTGCTGGAGACGCTCAAGCGCGACACCATTCGTGTTCTGAGCCATGTGCAGGTGCGTCGTGAGGATCCGGCGGAGGAAGAGGCGCGTTTGCGTCGCCAGGCCGAGGAAATGCAGCGCCGCATGCAGTTCAAGCACGAAGAGGTCAATGCTGTTGCTGCCGAAAGCGAGGCAGCACAAGAGCCGCAGCAAGCCGCCGCACCGCAAACCCGCGAAGGGCCAAAGGTGGGCCGAAATGATCCGTGCCCCTGTGGCTCCGGCAAGAAGTACAAGCACTGTCACGGACAGATTAGCTAAGCCTGAAAAGCAGCTGTAAGCTTCAAGCGGCAAGCTACAAGTTAAACCCTTTTAACCCTCGGCTTTATAGTCGGGGGAATCTGTTTGCTTTTGAAGCTTGAATCTTCTCTCTCCCTCTTTTTTGGAGCGTTAAATATGCCTGTTGGTCTCGGCCCGTTACCTGCGTTGCACCCTGTCTCTGGTTTTCGTTTGGGTATCGCCTCCGCTGGCATCAAGCGTGTTGGTCGCAAGGATGTAGTGGTCATGGAGGCTGCGCCGGGCTCCAGCATTGCTGGCGTGTTTACCCGCAATGCCTTTTGTGCTGCGCCCGTCACCCTGTGCCGCCAGCGACTGGCAGGTTCGCCCCAGTACCTGCTGGTCAATACCGGTAATGCCAACGCCGGCACCGGCAAGCCAGGTATGCAGGCGGCTGAGCGCACCTGTGAGGCGCTGGCCGAGAAGGTCGGGTGTGAAGCAGCCCAAGTGCTGCCGTTCAGCACGGGTGTGATTGGCGAGCTGTTGCCTGCCGACAAAGTGATCGCAGCGTTGCCGGCCGCCCTGGCCGACTTGGCTGAAGATAACTGGGCGCACGCCGCGGAAGGCATCATGACCACCGATACCCAACCCAAGGGTTGCAGTCGGCGTATTGAGATTGCTGGCCAGGTCATCACGATCACTGGTATTTCCAAGGGCGCTGGTATGATTCGCCCGAATATGGCGACCATGCTGGGCTATATCGCGACCGATGCGCCGGTAGCGCAGCCGCTACTGCAAGCGTTGCTGCATGAGGCCGCCAACCTGTCGTTCAACCGCATTACCATTGATGGCGACACCAGCACTAATGACTCCTGCATGCTGGTTGCTACCGGTAAGGCGGATATCCCGCTGATCGATAGCCCCGATGCCCAGGGCTACGAGGAGCTGGCAACCGCCATCAAGGATGTGATGCTGACACTGGCGCAGGCTATTGTGCGTGACGGTGAAGGGGCGACCAAGTTCGTAACCATTCGGGTCAACGGTGGCGCCAACAACGATGAGTGTTTGGACGTCGCTTATGCAGTGGCGCACTCCCCGCTGATCAAAACCGCGCTGTTTGCCTCTGACCCGAACTGGGGGCGCATCCTGGCCGCGGTTGGCTATGCTGGCGTACCTGATCTGGATGTCGAGAAAATCGACGTTTATCTGGATGACGTCTGCATTACCCGTCAGGGTGGTCGTGCGGCCGAGTACGAAGAGTCTCAGGGCGCCCGCGTGATGGCGCAGCCAGAAATCACCATTCGCATCGAGCTGGGTCGCGGCGAGGTCAATGAAACCTTGTGGACGACCGATCTCTCCCACGAGTACGTGCGGATTAACGCCGAGTACCGGACCTGAGGTGCTGAGGCGCGGACCTTTCTGTCGGACAGGTCTGCGCTTTGCTCATGGCGTGGCTGCGCACTGCCGTGCGTCAAATTGACGAGATTCTGTGCGCAGGCGCCCGACACGATTGATGATCAGCTGTCGGCCGTGCTGTGCCAAATCTGGCGGGCAAAGCCGAAAGCTGCCGGCCAGAAAGCCACCGTACACCCGCTCCGACTCGCCCAGCGCGTTGTAGCGCAGGTAGCTTTGCAGTTGACCGCTGGCGGCGACGCTAGACAGCAATGCCGCCTGATTTTCCAGCAACAGAACGTCACCGGCGCCAAGTGCAAGGTTGTTATCCCGGTCGACAAACACCTGCCAGCCGCTGTTCCAGTCCCCCGCCATCGGCAACATCACCACCGGCTCGTTGCGCTCGATAGCCTCGTTCCGCGTAAACCGAATGCTGCGCTCCAGCGCGTCCTGCGCGCTGTCCAGGCGATGCTGGTCAATCAGGCTGCTCAACGACGGCATGCCAATACTCACTAAAATGCCCAGCAAGGCCACGGCGACCAGCAGTTCGGTCAGCGTAAATCCATTCCGTTTCATTGCCCCTCCTGGGCTTTTTGCGTTTCAACTTGCTTGCCTTTGACCTGTCGTCGTGACCTGGTGACCGGTCATCGCGTGGTGCGCGACCTTGCGCAGATGTCTTTTTATAGTGCATGCAGTACTAGGAGGATTCTTTGAATGAGAAGTGTGAAAGGCTTCACTCTGATTGAGTTAATGGTGGCGCTTGTGATTCTTGCGATTGGGCTTTCGCTTGGTTCTATTGCTTTCACCGGGTCTTTGGAGAGAACGCGGGCAGACTCGGATGCTAATGAGCTGTTGCATGTATTGAGTTGGGCTAGGCTGCAAGCGATCAATAGTAGCTCGACAGTGACCATCTCTGCATTGACCGATGATAACTGGGCGCAGGATATTTCGGTTGAGCTGAATGGCCAGGTTATTAGAAGTCTTCCTGGATTTCGAAACGGTGCGGTGGTTGCCGCTACAGGCGATGTGGATGAGGTCGCGTTTGACGCGCTCGGCGGATTGGGTAGTCCGGCCAATGCTGTAACCTTCACATACACCCTTGGTGAGCAGACGCGAACTGTGTTGTTGTGTCCTACCGGGCGTGCTCAGGCTGGGGGGGCTTGCTAATGAAGTCTCAGGCAGATGCTAGAAGCGGGCAGCGAGGTGTCTCGCTGATAGAGGTTATGATCGCAGTCTTTGTTTTGGCGATCGGGTTGCTTGGAGCGGCAGGAATGCAGCTAAGTGCCCTCAAGTACACCGATAGCTCAAGAATGAATTCTCAGGCGAGTTTTATAGTCTACGACATTATTGATCGAATACGTGCGAATGCGGATCCTGTGCAGTTGCCTCAGTACGCGATCGCAAGCTTGGCAGCCGTACCGGGTGCTGCAGCTTCGATCCGAGACCAAGACTTGATTGATTTTGCGAGAAACCTGAATTCGCTACCAAGCCCCGAAGCGCGTATCGCAGTTAACGGCACTCAGGTCGCTGTGACTGTAAGCTGGTCAGAGGCAAGGGCTGCCGGAAATGATGAGGCGGGGCAGGCTAGTATGGGGTCGTTCTCTGTCACAACGAACGTGTCGGTTACTGCACCCTGAGGGTTTTATGGATAAACGTAACGTATGTGATAAGCAGGCAGGTATCAGTGTTGTTGAAATGCTGGTCGCCTTAGCTTTGGGCCTTATTCTGGTGCTTGGTGTGGTTCAGCTTTTTACTAGCAGCAAGCGGACCTATCAGATTCAGGATGCCGCTGCGAAACTACAGGAGGATGGGCGGTATGTTCTCACTCGCATGAGCCAAGAGCTGAGAATGGCGGGGATGTTTGGTTGTCTAGCTGCGAGTAATATTGCGAACCGTCCTGCCGCATTTGATGATCCTATCGAGTGGGATAACGGGACAGGCACCCTTCGAATCGTAACGTCGAATGCAACCCGTGGGGTGGGCACTACAACTAACGCAGATTGGACGTTGGTCACGGACTGTCGTACCAATGCGACGGTGCAGGCAGGGGTTGCAGCTCCCGGGGCCGGTCAGGTAGCCCTGCCTGTCCGGCTGGTCGAGTACCGGTTTGATGCCGATGCGGGCGAGCTGCTTTTTCGTGGCGGTGGGGCAGGTGCCTTCACCACATTGATGTCTGGCGTTCAATCGATGAACGTTAGTTTTGGGTTGGCTGCAGCGGTTGAGGACTCCTATGTGTCGGGTAACTACGTAGCAGGGGCAGCTGTGCCTAACCCTGAGCTTATTCGTAGTGTACGTATTGAGATAGTTCTGGAGGATTCGGAAGGCTTGGTTTCTGATCAACCATACTCTGTTGCTGTCGCGCTACGTAACCGTTCTATTTGAGGTGATTACATGACCAGCTTTAGTGGTGTTAGGCAACGAGGTATTGCTTTGTTCGTGAGCCTGATATTTCTGTTGTTGCTTACCATCGTAGGCGTGGCTGGGATGAAGAGCGCCACGATGCAAGAAAAAATGTCTGGTAATGCGCGATTGAAGAATGAAAGTTTTCAAGAGGCTGAAGCAGGGCTTCGAGAGGGAGAAGGTTTCATCGCCGCGGTTGCTAATGAGGCGGCATTGGCTGCCTGCGCACAGTGTGTTGGAGCGGGATGTCAAACTCCGGATTTCAGCAACGTCGCTGTAGCTCCAGGTACATGTGGCGTCTGGGTTGCCGCGGGAGGAGGGTCGTTCTACCAGATACAGAAGCTGGGCACTTCTAGTGCTGCTGTGAATGTGGATCTTGGCGAGACGGTTACTCTGTACAGGGTGACTGCTGTCGCGACCGTGGGTAATACAACAACCGCCGTAGAGAGCGTATATGCGCAGAACTAATTTTCTTATTGTCGCTGCGCAAGGAGCCAAAAAATGAAAAAAATTACAGCGTTAATAGCGGGGGTTCTGCTAGGAGCGTATGCGCTCACGCCTGTCTATGCTTTTCAGCCCAGTCAGGCCCCAATTCTTAGTACATCAGCTGTGACGCCAAATGTACTAGTGTTGCTTGATAACTCAGGCAGTATGAATAATGCAATTCTGCCTGCGGCTGCGGCTGCGAGCAATTTCCCGTATGTCGCTTACAGAGGGAGCAATGGGTATTCCCTTGCCTCCGGAAGTAACCTGGATCCTCACGATGATTTTGAGCGAGATGGTTGCGCCAAGAATTATTTTGCTTTGTATCGCGTGCAAAGTGGCTATATCTATGATCGACGTTGTTATCGAATACCTGATCCGGTTGGTAACAATAATACTCGTTTTACCAGTCAATATATTTCTTATATTTATTATACGTATACTAGGGGGGGTAAATCTGGTAATGATCTAAGGGGTGTGCTTCCCAATGACTACCGCATGAATGTTGCTCGGGATGTGACCAATGATATTATCACTAACAATCGGGCATTGCGCTTCGGTCTCTTCGCGTTTAACTCTCCGACTCGTAATGACAGGGGGCCGGGCGGTAGCTTGATGCGCGATGTTCGCGATCTTTCTGCTTCCTACACTCCCCAAGGCACAACGGTAACCTCAGCTACGCAGGCGCAGAAGAACTATAATGATCTCGTTAGCGAAGTTAATGGATTGAGTGCGTCCACTAACACTCCGCTTTCGGAGGCTTACTATGAGATGACCCGTTATCTAAGGGGGATGAGTCGTTATCACGGTGATGGCTCTGGTAATTATGTGAGTCCGATTCAGTACCGCTGTCAGCGTAATTTTTCCATTGTGGTCACTGATGGGTTGCCCACCTACGATAGAACCTTCCCAAGCAACGACCCTGACCGGGATAATCCCGCAGTGTCTGGCGGGAGTAATTTGCCAAACTGGGACGGAGTTAGCAATGATGGTAATAATCTGAATGGGAATTCAGAGGGGGATACGCTGTATCTGGATGATATGGCTAAGTTTGCTTATGACATAGATTTGCGGAATACAACCAACCAAGATCTTGCAGGCAAAAGTTTTAATGACCCCGGGTTCTTGAAGCAGAATATGTTGACCTATACTGTTGGGTTTGCGGTACAGAACCAAATGTTGCAGGACGCTGCGGACTATGGTGGTGGGACTTATTACACGGCTAACGACTCGGACGAATTGACTGATCGACTTAACCAGGCGATAAACGAGATATCGGCAAAAGCTGGTTCGGGTGGTGCTGGTGCGTCGAGCTCGGCTACGCTTAGCTCGGAGACCGTATATTACAAAACGCTATATGATCCAGCGAATTGGAGTGGGACGATCGAGGCTTATCGACTAAATTCGACCACTGGGCGGACCGAGAGCCTTCTCTGGACAACCGATAGCACCATTACTCCGAGTGTTAACGGTGCGGCGTACCAAACCTTTAATACTGGCAGCTCTCAGGTTGTATCGTTGAACTTTGGCAACCTGTCCTCTGCTCAGCAGTCGCAGTTAAATAATCAGGTGAGTGCTCCTCTAAATGGAGCGTCCCTAGTTAACTGGGCCAAAGGGGGGGCGGTGACCGGGCTGAGGTCGCGATCTGTTCTACTTGGCG
Source organism: Halopseudomonas maritima (assembly GCF_021545785.1). Lineage (NCBI taxonomy): Bacteria > Pseudomonadati > Pseudomonadota > Gammaproteobacteria > Pseudomonadales > Pseudomonadaceae > Halopseudomonas > Halopseudomonas maritima. The sequence continues at coordinate 1,006,982 of NZ_CP079801.1, read as the reverse complement.
ACATTATCAATTCCAGCTTGGAGCGGGTGGCAGGCGAGACGCAGACTATTGGTGCTATCGAGGGTGATACTACCTATGACTTGTATCTTGCGTTTAAGAAGGCCCGCATTACACCTAGCTTGTTATTCAACAGCAATGATGGTTTCTTCCATGTCGTTAATGCCGACAACGGCTCCCATCGCTATGGCTACATGCCGTCTTCGGTTCTTTCCAAGTTGGGCATGTTGTCAGACCCAGGTTATGCGGATAATGGGTATCACACCTTTTCCGTAGATGGGCAGATTAGTATCTCTGATGCGAAGCTTGGGACCGTATGGTCGACCGTTGCTGTAGGTGGTCAGGGAGCTGGGGGTAAAAGCATGTTTGCGGTCAGGCTTTTCCAGCAGACCGAGATCAGCCCCAATACCTCTCAGGCACTCTGGGAGGTGACAGCCCCGACCACGGATACCCCTGCTAACACTTGGAACGACTTGGGGTACACGTATTCCCGGCCGGCTATTGCGCGGCTTCCCGATAATCGCTGGGTAGCCGTGTTTGGTAATGGGTACGGAAGTCATAAGGGCAAGGCGGCGCTGTTCGTAGTTGATCTTGCAACTGGGGCACTTATTCATAAGATGGTTGTAGACGACAATACTGGAGGAACCGCTGCAGAGCGTGCCACTGGTTCTGGTCTCTCGTCGCCTGAGTTAGTGGTTAATGCGCAACATCAAATTGAGCGGATTTACGCGGGCGATCTGCGCGGTAACATGTGGCGTTTCACCATCCCTTCGGCTGTAACGTCTAGCTGGACCTCGCAAAAGCTATATGCTGCAGGCTCTACTAGGCCTGTTACTGTCAAGCCCTTAATTACTGAACATCCTGACGGCGGATATCTGGTTTCTTTTGGGACGGGTAAATTGGCGGAAACCTCTGATAAAACCAATCTCGATTTACAGGCTTTCTATGCCATTTGGGATAAGCCGTCTGGAGGCTTGCCAGTAACACAGGCGCAGCTCCGGCAGCAGACTATCACCGGAGAGGCCCGAATTAATGGGCAGGATTATTTTTACACTAGTACCAATCCGGTCAACTGGGCAAGTCAACGTGGTTGGTATATGCCCTTGATTTACAATAATGTAGCTGAGGGTGAGCGGGTCATCTATCCTGCGCAAACAACTGAGGGGCGTGTAGTATTTGTTACCGCAAAGATAGATGCCAATGATCCCTGCGAGAGCTCTGGTAGTGGGCGCCTGCTTGAGCTCGATCTGCTTACGGGTGGGATGCTCAGCTATGAGGTGCTTGATACGAGTGGTGATGGCTCTATCAACGATAGTGATGTCATCGTCGCAGGTATCAATATTGGCGGCGGCCTCCCGGGTTTGCCGGTAATTATCGACAAAGGTGATGACAAGCCGACGCAAACTAAAGTCATCCTACTTTCGACGGGCCAAAATGTGTTCTTGGATGAGCGTGCAGCAGAGTCGCCGGGTATCTCTCGTAGGATTATGTGGCGGCAGCTTCAGTAAAGTGGCGAAGGTGAAAAATGAAAAGTAGAGGTTTTACTCTTATAGAAGTCATGATCGCTGTCGCTGTTATAGGTATATTGGCGGCGATTGCGTACCCAAGCTATGTTGAGTACACGAAGAAAGCACGTCGAGCCGAGGCGGCAGCAGTTCTCATGGACGCTGTTCAGGTAGTAGAGAGAGGCTTTTCTCAGACAGGTGCCTACTCGGGGGCTGGTATCCCAGGGCAGAGCCCTGTCATTGGAAACGCTGTTTATACGATTAATTTCGCCGCAGGAGTGGCCGCCGACGGCGGCTACGTCGTGACTGCGAACGCGGTCGCCGGAGGAATGATGGCAGGAGATACCTGTGCCGCGATGTCCATTAACGCTGTGGGAGTGCAGGCGCCGAACAACGACTTGTGCTGGCGTCGCTAGTTGTTTCTTCTCGTTGTGGGTTGTTAGCCGAGCGGCCTTAGCGCCGCTCGAGCAAAACCCCTGACTCCATATGGTGGGTATAGGGGAATTGATCGAACAGAGCGCACCGCACTACGCGGTGCGTTTTTGTGAGGGCCTGCAGGTTGTCTGCAAGGGTTTCCGGGTTGCAGGAGATGTAGAGAATGCGCCGATAGTCTTTCACCAGATCCAGTGTGGCGGGATCTAGGCCGGCGCGTGGCGGGTCGACGAAGACGGTGCCGAACTCAAACCCGCTAAGGTCGATGCCCTGCAGTCGGCGGAAGGGGCGTACGCCGGTCAGTGCCTGGGTTACCTCTTCGCTGGCCAGGCGTACCAGGGTGACATTGTCGACGTTGTTCAGGCGCAGGTTTTCCTGTGCGGCGCGTACTGAGCTTTTGGCTAGCTCAGTCGCCATAACCCGGCGGAATGCGGTGGACAGCGGCAGCGTGAAGTTGCCGTTGCCGCAATACAGCTCCAGCAGGTCGTCGCTGTTGCTTCCGGCCGCATCCAGCGCCCAGCTGAGCATGTGCTGGTTAACGCCGCCGTTGGGTTGGGTAAACCCGCCTTCAATCTGCTGGTAGTGCCACTGGCGGCCAGCCACTTCCAGCACTTCCACTACATGATCTGTCTGCAGAACACGTTTCTGGCCGCGGCTGCGGCCGATCAGTTGTACCCCGAGTTGCGCAGCAAGTGCGCGGGCGGGGCTGTCCCAGGCGTCGTCCAGCGGGCGGTGGTAGCACAGGGTGATCAGTGCCTGGCCGGATAGCGTTGTCAGAAACTCAACCTGGAACAACTTGCGACCCAGGATTGGATCGGCCTTGCAGGCATCCAGCAGGGGCATCATCAGGGCATTGATCTGGCGGCTGGCGATGGGCAGCTGGGTGATCAGGATCGGCTTGCGCTTGTCGCCCTGTTCAAACATCGCGTAGTGCGGTTCGCCATTTTCGTACCACAGACGAAACTCGGCGCGCAGGCGAAAGTGCTCGCGTGCTGACTCGAACACCTCGGGGGCGGGAGCGTCAAAGGGCGCGAGCAGCTGCTCCAGGCGTTCGCGTTTGGCTGCCAGTTGGCTTTCGTACTGCTCGGGTTGGAATGCGGTACTCATTAGCTAAACAGCGCCAGTTTGATGACGAACAGGCCAGCCAGAACGTACAGGCTGGGGTTGAGCTCACGCCAGCGGCCTGCCAGCAGCTTGATCACGGTCCAGCTGATAAAACCGAGCGCGATACCGTTGGCGATCGAAAAGGTCAGTGGCATTGCCAGTGCGGTCACGACGACCGGAGCGGCTTCGGTCAGGTCGTCCCAGTTGATCTGTACCAGGCCGTGGGTCATTAGCACGGCGACAAACAGCAGCGCGGGGGCTGTGGCGTAGCCGGGTACGGCCGTGGCCAGTGGCGAGAAGAACATGCTGAGCAGAAATAGCAGTGCGACCACGCAGGCGGTCAGGCCGGTGCGTCCGCCGGCGCTGATACCAGCGGTGGACTCGATGTAGCTGGTGGTGGTCGAGGTGCCGAGGGCGGCGCCGGCCATGGTGGCGGTGCTGTCGGCCATGAGAGCCCGGCCCAGGCGCGGCATCTTGCCGTCGGCTTCGACCAGGTTGGCCTTCTGCGCCACGCCGATCAGGGTGCCGGAGGTGTCGAACAGGTCGACGAACAGGAACGCAAACACGACGCTCAGCAAGCCGACTTCCAGCGCTCCCTTGATGTCCAGCTCCAGAAAGGTCGGTTTCAGGCTGGGCGGTGCCGACACAAGGCCGTCGAGGTGGCTAAGGCCAAGCAGGAAGCTGGCAGCGGTCACCAGCAGGATGCCGATCATTACGGCGCCTGTGACCTTGCGGTAGGACAGCGCTACGATCACGGCAAAGCCGGCTGCTGCCAGCAGTGGCTCGGGCTGGCCCAGATTGCCCATGGTGACCAGTGTGACCGGGTGATCAACCACCAGGCCTGCGCTCTTCAGTGCGATCAGCGCGAGGAAGAGTCCGATGCCCGCTGCGATGGCGGAGCGCAGTGGCAGCGGGATGCTGTCGATGATCCACTCGCGAATGCGGAACAGGCTGAGCAGAAAGAACAGAAAGCCGGACAGGAATACCGCACCGAGGGCGACTTGCCAGCTGTAGCCCATGGAGCCGACTACGGTGTAGCTGAAAAACGCATTCAGTCCCATACCGGGCGCCAGCGCGATGGGGTAGTTGGCCCACAGGCCCATGACCAAGGAGCCGATGGCTGCAGCGAGGCAGGTGGCGACGAAGGCGGCGCCCGGGTCGATGCCGGCGTCGGCCATCATCATCGGGTTGACGAAGATGATGTAGGCCATGGTCAGGAAGGTGGTGACGCCAGCGAGCACCTCAGTGCGTACGTTGCTGCCGTGTTCGCGCAGTTTGAACAGTTTTTCCAACATGGGTGTGGCGTTCCAGGCTGAGGGCGAAAAGCCGGCAATTGTAGCGGATTCACCGCTGCGGGTGAATTTTTGCCGACAATGTGTCAGTCTTGTCGGCCATTTTTTAGCGGAGTGCCGCCACCATGAGCAATACAATCGATACCGACGAAAAGCGCGTCAGCTACGGCATTGGCCGCCAGATGGGTGACCAGTTGCTGGCCAGCAATATCCCGGACTTGAATCTTGAGCTGGTAGCTGCCGGTCTCAAGGATGCGTTTGGCCAGCAGGCCAGCCAGGTGCCGGAAGCTGAGCTGCAGGCTGCCTTCCAGGTGTTGCAGGGTAAAATGCAGGCCGCGGCTGAGGCTGCTGCAAAAGAAGCTGCTCAGGCGGGTGTCGATTTTCTGGCTGAGAACGCCAAGCGCGAGGGCGTTGTGACTCTGCCGTCTGGCCTGCAGTACGAAGTGGTCACCGCAGGCACGGGAGCCACGCCCGAAGCCAGTTCCACCGTGCAGACCCACTACGAGGGTACCCTGATTTCCGGTGAGGTATTCGATAGTTCCTACAAGCGTGGCCAGCCGGCAGAGTTTCCGGTGGGTGGCGTGATTGCAGGTTGGACTGAGGCGCTGCAATTGATGCAAGAAGGTGCCAAATGGCGCCTGTTTATCCCTTCCGAGCTGGCCTACGGCGCTCGCGGTGCGGGCAATAGCATTCCGCCGCACAGTGCTTTGGTATTCGATATCGAGCTGCTGAAAGTGCTTTGATCTCGACGCGCAGGGCAAAAAGGCACGCAATGCGTGCCTTTTTTCATGTCAGGAAAAGCGAGTTCCTGTTCGGTATTGTGTTGCGTGCCGACCGCAGCCTGCCAAGCGTCCGGTTTTAGAAGCTGCGCTTGATGGCAAAGCGTGCCAGCTGCTCCAGCGCATCGCGGTATTCAGACGCCGGCAGCGCGTTCAGTAGCGAGATGGCGCGATCAGTATGTTGCTCGGCGAGGCGGGCGGTGTAATCCAGGGCGCCTGATGCGGTGACAGCCTCGCGAATGGGCGCGATGTCATCGGTGCCACCTTTCTGAATTGCCTCGCGAACCAGTGCTGCCTGCGTCTCGGTGCCGTGGCGCATGGTGTAAATCAGTGGCAGTGTGGGTTTGCCTTCGGCAAGGTCGTCCCCGACATTCTTGCCCATTTCGGCCGCGTCGCCACTGTAGTCGAGCAGGTCGTCCATTAGCTGGAAGGCTATGCCGAGTGCGTCGCCAAACTCGCGCAGCGCCTCAATCTGGTCGGCCTTGGCTCCGGCCAGTACGGCGGCACTGTGGCTCGCTGCTTCAAAAAGCATGGCCGTCTTGCTGCGGATAACTTCCATATAGGTGGCTTCGTCGGTGTTGGCGTCGCGTACCTTGGACAGCTGCAATACCTCACCTTCGGCGATCACGTTGGTCGCGTTGGCCAGGATCTGCATGACCTGCATGTTGCCGAGCGCCACCATCATTTCAAAGGCGCGGGAGTACAGGAAGTCGCCTACCAGGACGCTCGGCGCGTTGCCCCACAGCGCATTGGCGGTAGAGCGGCCACGGCGCAGGTCGGAGGTGTCGACCACGTCGTCGTGCAGCAGAGTGGCGGTGTGCAGAAATTCGATGATCGCGGCGAGTGAGTGCTGCGCGCTGCTGTCGGCTCCACAGGCGCGTGCGCTGAGCAGAACCACCAGTGGGCGCAGGCGTTTACCGCCTGCGCTGATGATATAGTGGCCAATCTTTTCCACTAGCGGGACCCGGGAGTGCAGCTGATCCAGGATCAACTGATTGACCGCAGCAAAGTCTCCGGCGACCGGCTCGTAGAAAGGCAGGGTGCTCATTGAATGCAGAATTCCAGAAAAGGTTCCGCGGCATGCTAGGTTGCAGGCCGCGGGCTGTCAAGAAAGGCGGATTTTCATACCGTGCCGAGACTTGCGTAATGCTGGGTGGTTGAGTAAAATTCGCGCCCTGAGATAAAAAGCATCCCTGTTTTGACAATGGCAAGGTCGGTCTCGATAGGCGAGATCACTTGCAGCCATGCCAGCCATTAACTATTAGACAAAGCGCTGGGTGAGCAGGATTACGGAGAAAGCAACATGTACGCAGTCATTGTTACCGGCGGCAAGCAATACAAGGTCGCTGAAGGCGAGTTCCTGAAAGTAGAGAAGCTGGACGTTGAAACCGGCGCCAGCATTGAGTTTGACAAGGTGCTGTTGGTAGGCAACGGTGATGACGTGAAAATCGGCGCGCCGGTTGTTGAGGGTGCCAAGGTGACTGCGGAAGTCAGTGCACACGGTCGTGGCGACAAGGTTCGCATCATCAAGTTCCGTCGTCGCAAGCACCACATGAAGCGTCAGGGCCACCGTCAGTGGTACACCGAAATCAAGATCACCGGCATCTCTGCCTAAGCTGATTCAGGAGAGTAAAGACTCATGGCACACAAAAAAGCAGGCGGTTCCACGCGTAACGGCCGCGATTCAGAATCCAAACGACTTGGCGTGAAAATCTACGGCGGTCAGGCTATCGTTCCGGGCAACATCATTGTCCGTCAGCGCGGCACTGAGTTCCACGCTGGCAAGAACGTCGGTATGGGCAAGGATCACACCCTGTTCGCCAAGGCGGAAGGCGTGGTCAAGTTTGAAGTCAAAGGCAAATTCAATCGTCGTTACGTTAGTGTCGTAACTGCCTGATTGGCCCGAGATTGCAAAAAGCCCTGTCTTGCGACGGGGCTTTTTTGTTTGTAGCGTATTCTTTCCATTAACCCGTCCCTTCCGGGAAGGGGAGCAGAATGAAATTTGTTGATGAGGTAGCCATCACGGTCAAGGCTGGCGATGGTGGTAACGGCTGCATGAGCTTTCGGCGTGAGAAGTTCATCCCCAAGGGTGGCCCTGATGGCGGTGATGGTGGTGATGGTGGCTCCATCTTTCTGGAGGCTGACGTCAATCTCAATACCCTGGTGGACTATCGCTACACGCGTCGCTTTAATGCCAAGCGCGGCGAAAATGGCCGTGGCAGTGACTGTACCGGCGCCAAGGGCGAGGATATGGTTCTTCCCGTTCCGGTGGGCACCACGGTAATCGATGCGGGTACCCAGGAGATCATTGGTGACCTGACAGAGCCGGGGCAGCGTCTGCTGGTTGCGCAGGGCGGCTTTCATGGCTTGGGCAATACGCGTTTCAAGTCCAGTGTGAATCGCGCACCACGGCAGACCACTCAGGGCTCGCTGGGGGATCTGCGAGATCTCAAGCTGGAGCTGAAGGTGTTGGCCGATGTCGGCTTGCTGGGCCTGCCTAATGCCGGCAAAAGTACCTTTATTCGTTCTGTCTCCGCGGCCAAGCCCAAGGTTGCGGATTATCCCTTTACCACTATGGTGCCCAATCTGGGTGTGGTGGATGTGGGTCAGTTGCGTAGTTTTGTGATTGCCGACATCCCGGGTGTTATCGCCGGCGCTGCCGATGGTGCGGGTCTGGGGACGCGCTTTCTCAAGCACTTGTCGCGTACGCGGCTGCTGCTGCACCTGGTTGATATGGCGCCGCTGGATCAGTCCGATCCTGTTGAGGCGGTTGAAACCATCCTGCATGAGTTGGGCAAGTTCAGTCCTTCGCTGACCCTGCGTGAGCGCTGGCTGGTGCTGAACAAGTGCGATCAACTGCTCGAAGATGAGCAGCAGGCCATTCTGGATGATGTTGTTGAGCGTCTGGAGTGGGAAGGTCCGGTGTACGTCATCTCGGCGTCTGAGCGCCAGGGCACTGCTGAGCTGGCCAAGGATGTCATGAATTGGCTGGATGAGCGTGAGCATCGACTGGTCGAGGATGAAGAGTACGCCGAAGCGATGGCGGAGCTTGATCAGCGCATTGAAGATGAGGCTCGCGCGCATATCCAGGAGTTGGATGATCGGCGTGCGCTGCGCAAGCAGGGCGTCGGTGTGGATGACCTGGATGATGACGACGATGAGGATGACGAAGACGGGCCTGAGATTATCTACGTCCGTTGAGTGAGCGCCGTGGCGGCGGCCGCAGTCGCCACGGGTAGGCTTTGACAATTTGTTGATGGAATCAGCATGCGCGAAAAGGTAACCGGGGCCCGTCGCTGGGTAGTGAAGATTGGCAGTGCGCTGCTCACTGGTGACGGTCGTGGCCTCGATCAGGCGGCAATGGCGGTATGGGTTGAGCAATTGGCGGCCTTGCGCGCCTCTGGTGCACAGGTGGTGCTGGTGTCCTCGGGGGCGGTGGCGGCCGGTATGAGTCGTCTGGGCTGGAGTGAGCGGCCCAAGACCACTCATGACCTGCAGGCAGCTGCTGCCATCGGTCAGATGGGGCTGGTGCAGGCCTGGGAGTCCAGTTTCCAGCGTCATGGGCTGTCTACGGCGCAGGTGTTGCTGACTCATGATGATCTGTCGGATCGTAAGCGCTACCTGAACGCCCGCAGCACGCTGCGCGCCTTGCTGGATCTGGGTGTTATTCCGGTTATCAACGAAAACGACACCGTCATTACCGATGAGATCCGCTTTGGCGACAACGATACGCTGGGTGCGCTGGTGACCAATCTGGTCGAGGCGGACCTGCTGGTCATTTTGACTGATCGCGATGGGTTGTTTACTGCCGATCCGCGCAGTAATCCGAATGCCGAGCTGGTGTCCTCAGCCATGGCGGACGACCCTGAGTTGGATGCAATGGCGGGCGGAAGTGCGGGTGCGCTGGGCCGTGGTGGTATGGCGACCAAGTTGCGCGCGGCGCGCCTGGCTGCTCGCTCCGGGGCGGCCACGGTGATTGTGGGTGGTCGGCTGGAGCGAGTGATTGATCGGCTGCACGCGGGCGAGTCGCTGGGTACGCTGTTGCTGTCCGAGAAGGGTATGCTGGTGGCGCGCAAGCAGTGGCTGGCGGGGCACTTGCAGACCCGTGGGCGCTTGCTGCTGGATGCGGGGGCTGTCAGGGCGCTGCGCTCGGGCAAGACCAGTTTGCTGCCGGTGGGTGTTGTGGGTGTCGAAGGTGGTTTTCGGCGCGGCGAGATGGTCGTCTGTGTTGGGCCGGACGGGCGCGAAGTTGCGCGAGGTCTGGCCAATTACGCTGCGCAGGATGCGGCGCGTATTGCTGGCAAGTCTACCGACGAGATTGCCGGCATTCTGGGTTATATCGACGACCCTGAGATGGTTCACAAGGATAATCTTGTGCTGGTCTGAGTGTGTGTTGTGCAAGAAAAAAACGCCGCAAGGCGTTTTTTTTGGTCTTGGGTCTGTCTCTGGGTACAAAAAAACCGGCCTAGGCCGGTTTTTTTATTCAGCAAGAACAGCGAATCAGGCGGCTTCAGCCATGGCCTTGATGTGCGCGTTCAGGCGGCTCTTGTGGCGAGCGGCCTTGTTCTTGTTGATGATGCCTTTGTCAGCCATGCGGTCGATGACCGGAACGGCGGCAGTGTAAGCGGCCTTGGCTTTGTCGAGGTCCTTGGCGTCAATCGCCTTGACTACGTTTTTGATGTAGGTGCGGACCATGGAGCGCAGGCTTGCATTGTGGTTGCGGCGCTTCTCGGCCTGCTTGGCGCGTTTCTTGGCTTGAGGTGAGTTGGCCACCGTCTTGCTCCTCAGAAAATCTGGATGAATTAGGTACAAATAAGGCCGCGTACTATGCCGCCGGTCTTGTCGAATGTCAAGCCTGTGAAAGCCGGCTTGAACGGCCCTGTTGATCAGTGGTCACAGTGGCCGAGGTGGCGGCATTTTACACCCAAGCTGCCTGACAATGGCAGCGGTGCGCCGCTATTATGGCGCTTTTATTTCGGTGCGATACTTCATGTCCCAATCTGCTGCTCCCGAACCCGCTACTCCCAAGGCGCCCAGCCTGCTCAGATCCGGCATGGTGGTGAGTGTCATGACTTTGTTGTCGCGGGTATTGGGCATGGTGCGGGACATCGTGGTTGCAGCCTATTTTGGTTCGCAGTCTGAGGCTGACGCGTTTTTTATCGCCTTCAAGATTCCGAACTTTTTGCGCCGCCTGTTTGCTGAGGGCGCCTTCGCGCAGGCCTTTGTGCCAGTGCTCTCGGAATACCGCACCAAGTTCACGCTGGCGGAGGTGCGTCAGTTGGTGGACCGAGTAACCGGCACCCTGGGGCTGACCCTGGCCGGGATCACCGCGCTTGGTGTGGCGGGGGCGCCGGTGCTGATTACCCTGTTTGCGCCCGGCTTTCATGATGATGCCGCCAAGCTCGCGCTGGCGACCGACATGCTGCGCATTACCTTCCCGTACCTATTCCTGATTTCCCTCACTGCGCTCTGCGGCTCGATTCTGAACAGTTACGGTCGCTTCGCTGTGCCGGCCTTTACTCCGGTGCTGCTGAACGTCTGCATGATTGGCGCGACGCTCTGCCTGACGCCCTATTTTGAGCAGCCAATCATGGCGCTGGCCTGGGGGGTGTTTATTGCCGGGGTGGCGCAGCTGCTGTTCCAGCTGCCGTTTCTTGCGCAGATCAAGCTGCTGCCGGTGCCAAGGCCCAACCGCAAGGACCCGGGCGTCAAACGCATCATGACGCTGATGATTCCGGCGCTCTTTGGTGTGTCGGTCAGTCAGATCAACCTGTTGCTGGACACTGTGCTGGCGTCCTTCCTGCAGACGGGCAGTATTTCCTGGTTGTATTACGCTGATCGACTGTCTGAGTTGCCGCTGGGGGCCTTTGGTATCGCCATTGGCACGGTCATTTTGCCGGCCCTTTCTCGCCAGCATGCAGGCGAAGACCTGAAAGCCTTCGGGCGTACGCTGGATTGGGCGGTACGCATGGTGCTGCTGGTTGGGGTGCCGGCGGCGCTGGCGCTGTTGCTGCTGTCGGAGCCGTTGATCGCGACGCTGTTTCATTACGGTGCGATGACCGACGCGGACGTGGGGCAGTCAGCAGCAGCGCTGCGTGCCTACGCGATCGGCGTGATGACCTTCATGCTGATCAAGGTGCTGGCGCCAGGCTATTTTGCGCGGCAGGACACCAAGACGCCGGTGCGCATCGCCATAATCTGCATGGTGGCCAACATGGGGTTGAACCTGCTGTTGATCTGGCCGTTGCAGCATGTGGGGCTGGCGCTGGCGACCTCGCTGTCGGCGCTGCTCAATGCCGGGCTGCTGTGGTGGGGGCTGCGCCGCGATGGCGTGTACCACGCGCAGCCGGGCTGGCCGCGCTTTGCCTTGCGTCTGGTGTTGGCCACGGCGGCCATGGCGGCGCTGCTGATATGGCTGGTGCCGGCAACGCCGGATTGGCTGGCCTGGGGCTGGCAGCGCAAGGTCTGGGAAATGACGCTGCTGGTGGTGGGCGGGATGCTGGTGTACCTGGCGGTACTGTTCGCGCTGGGGCTGCGCCTGCGTGAGCTGCGAGCGGGGCAGGGTTGAACGGCATGACGGGGTGCCCTGCAAGTCTGTATACTGCTGCGTTTCGATTGATCCACCTTTGACGAGCAATATGGAACTGGTCCGCGGTTTACATAACCTGCGGCCCCGGCACCGGGGCTGCGTCGCCACCATCGGCAACTTCGACGGCGTACATGTTGGCCACCAGGCCATTCTGGCGCGCCTGCGTGCGCACTCCGAGCGCCTTGGCCTGCCTGGCTGCGTGGTGATTTTCGAGCCGCAACCCCGTGAGTTCTTCGCGCCCGATGCTGCGCCGCCGCGTTTGACGCGTCTGCGCGAGAAGCTTGCGCTGTTGCAGCAGCACGGCGTTGATCGGGTGCTCTGTCTGGCGTTTAACCGCCGGTTGCGTGAGCTGAGCGCCGAGCAGTTTGTTCAGCAGGTGCTGATCGAGGGCTTGGGTGTGCGTCACCTGGAAGTGGGAGACGACTTCCGCTTTGGCTGTGATCGTTCCGGCGACTTTGCCTTTTTGCAAGATAGCGGCGCCAAACACGGCTTTACCGTCGAGGCGGCCAACACCGTGGCCGAGAATGGCGAGCGTATCAGCAGTACCCGTCTGCGCCAGGTGTTGGCAGACGGTGACTTTATTCTTGCCTCGTTGCTGCTGGGCCGCCCGTTCAGCATTACCGGACGCGTGGTCTATGGTCAGCAGCTGGGCCGCACGCTGGGAGCGCCGACCGCCAATGTGCAGCTCAAACGTGTGAACCCGCCGCTGCACGGGGTATACCGCGTCAGCGCAGAGGTGGATGGCGTAGTGCGCAAGGGCGTGGCCAACATCGGCAAGCGCCCATCGGTCAGCGGTGACGGTAAGGCACACCTTGAGGTGCACCTGTTTGATTTTTCCGGCGATCTCTACGGGCGTCGCCTGACTGTGGTATTTCATCAGAAACTGCGAGACGAGCAGCGTTTCGACTCGCTGGACGCATTGCAGGCAGCGATCAAGGCCGATTTTGCTGCCGCCAGGGCCCAGTGGGGCCTGTGAATTTTTTGAGAGCCTGACACAACATGACCGACTACAAAGCGACATTGAACCTGCCCGCCACGGATTTCCCGATGAAGGCCGGGCTGCCGAACCGCGAACCCCAGACGCTCAAGCGTCTGGACGGGTTGTATCAGCGGATTCGCGAGGTCAGCCAGGGGCGCCCGCAGTTCATCCTGCACGACGGCCCTCCCTACGCCAACGGCGTGATTCACATCGGTCATGCACTGAACAAAATCATCAAGGACATGATTGTCCGCTCCAAGACCCTGTCGGGTTTTGATGCACCCTACGTTCCGGGCTGGGACTGCCACGGCCTGCCGATCGAACACAAGGTTGAGACCACCCACGGCAAGCATCTGCCGGCCGATCAGGTGCGCGCGCTGTGTCGCGAATACGCGGGCGAGCAGGTTGCGTTGCAGAAGGCAGACTTTATTCGCCTGGGTGTGCTGGGTGATTGGGACAACCCCTACCTGACCATGAACTTTGCCAACGAGGCGGGTGAAATCCGCGCCTTGGGTCGTTTGGTCGAGCAAGGTGTGGTGTTCAAGGGGTTGAAACCGGTCAACTGGTGTTTTGACTGCGGCTCGGCGCTGGCCGAGGCTGAGGTGGAATACCAGGACAAGAGCTCCGAGGCCATCGATGTGGCCTTTGTGGCGGAAGATACCGATAAGCTCGCCGCTGCCTTTGGTCTGCCTGCGCTGAGCAAGCCCGCCGCGATCGTCATCTGGACCACCACCCCCTGGACCATCCCGGCCAACCAGGCGCTGAACGTCCACCCTGAATTCAACTACGCATTGGTTGATACCGGCGAGCGTCTGCTGGTGCTGGCTGAAGACTTGGTCGAGAGCTGCCTGGAGCGCTACGGCCTTGAGGGGCAGGTGCTGGCAACCGCTGAAGGTACAGCGCTTGAGCTGATCCGTTTCCGTCACCCGCTGTACGAGCGCTTCTCTCCGGTCTATCTGGCCGAGTATGTTGAGCTGGACGCCGGTACTGGCATCGTTCACTCGGCGCCGGCCTACGGTGAGGATGACTTCCGTACCTGCAAGCAGTACGGCATGAGCAACGACGATATTCTCAGCCCGGTACAAAGCAATGGCGTGTACGTGTCTGACCTGCCGTTCTTTGGTGGCCAGTTCATCTGGAAGGCTAATCCGGCCATTGTTGCCAAGCTGGAAGAAGTCGGTGCGCTGCTCAAGCACAACCGCATCCAGCACAGCTATATGCACTGCTGGCGCCACAAGACGCCGTTGATCTACCGTGCCACTGCACAGTGGTTTGTCGGCATGGACGTACCGGTTGATGGCGGCGCTACGCTGCGTGAGCGCGCGCTCAAGGCCATTGAAGAAACCGAGTTTGTCCCGGCCTGGGGCAAGCAGCGCCTGCACAACATGATTGCCGGTCGCCCGGACTGGTGTATCTCCCGCCAGCGTAACTGGGGCGTGCCGATCCCGTTCTTCCTGCACCGCGAGACGGGCGAGCTGCACCCGCGTACCGTTGAGCTGATTGAGCAGGTTGCGCAGCGGGTCGAGCGGCAGGGTATCGATGCCTGGTTCAACCTGGATGCTGCCGAGCTGCTGGGTGGCGAGGCGTCGCTGTACGAGAAGACCAGCGATACGCTGGATGTGTGGTTTGACTCCGGGACGACCCACTGGCACGTAATGCGTGGCTCGCACCCCATGGGGCATGATGAAGGCCCGCGCGCCGATCTGTATCTGGAGGGCTCTGACCAGCACCGTGGCTGGTTCCACTCGTCCTTGCTGACCGGTGCGGCCATTGACGGACACGCTCCCTATCGCGGCCTGCTGACCCACGGTTTTACCGTGGACGAGAAGGGCCGCAAGATGTCCAAGTCGCTGGGCAACACCATTGCCCCGCAGAAGGTCAACGACACGCTGGGCGCTGACATCCTGCGTCTGTGGGTGTCGTCGACCGACTACTCGGCCGAAATGGCGGTGTCTGACCAGATTCTGCAGCGCAGTGCCGATGCCTATCGTCGCATCCGCAATACCGCACGCTTCCTGCTGTCCAACCTGAACGGCTTTGACCCAGCGACCGATGCGCTGCCGGCCGAGCAGATGCTTGATCTGGACCGCTGGGCGGTGGATCGTGCGCGCCTGCTGCAGCAGGAAATTGTCGAGGCTTACGATACTTACCGCTTCTGGAACGTGTACCAGAAGATTCACAACTTCTGTGTGCAGGAGCTGGGCGGTTTTTACCTGGATATCATCAAGGACCGCCAGTACACCACGCAGGCCAACAGTGTGGCGCGGCGCTCCTGCCAGACGGCGCTGTACCACATTGCCGAGGCGCTGGTGCGCTGGATTGCGCCGATTCTGAGCTTTACCGCCGAGGAGCTGTGGCAGTACCTGCCGGGCGAGCGCAATGAGTCGGTGATGCTCAATACCTGGTATGAGGAGCTGGCCGAGTTGCCGGAGGGGCAAGCCTTGGGCCGCGAGTTCTGGGCCGATGTGATGCGCGTGAAGGAAGCGGTCAACAAGGAAATCGAGAACCTGCGCAACGCCAAGACCCTGCGCGGTAACCTGGAGGCGGAAGTTACTCTGTATGTTGACCAGCCGCTGCAGGAGCGCCTCGCCCAGCTGGGCGATGAGCTGCGCTTTGTACTGATCACTTCTCAGGCCGCACTGGCGCCGCTGGCGCAGGCCGACGAGCAGGCGGTGGCGACCGAGGTTGACGGTTTGAAACTGCGGATCGTCAAATCGGCTGCGACCAAGTGCGCACGGTGCTGGCATCTGCGTGATGACGTTGGCAGCAACCCGGCGCACCCCGAAATCTGTGGCCGCTGTGTAGAAAACATCGAAGGTGCTGGCGAGGTACGCAAGCATGCCTGATCTGCGTCGCGGCAGTCTGATCTGGCTCTGGTTGTCGGTTGTCGTCATCGCGCTGGATCAGGCGACCAAGTGGATCGCGGTGGACGCCCTGCAGCTGTATCAGCAGGTGCCGATCATTGATGGCCTGTTCAGCTTTACGCTGGCCTACAACACCGGAGCTGCGTTCAGTTTTTTGGCTGATGCCAGTGGCTGGCAGCGCTGGCTGTTCGCCGGCATTGCCGTCGTCGTGAGCGTGGTGCTGTGTGTCTGGCTGGCGCGGCTGGATCGCGCACGCAAGATGGAGGCCATTGCGCTGGCGCTGATTCTCGGTGGTGCCCTGGGTAACCTCTATGACCGGGTTGTCCACGGCAAGGTGACCGACTTTATTCTGGTGCACTGGCAGCAAAGCTGGTTCTTCCCGGCGTTTAATATCGCTGACAGCGCCATCACCGTCGGTGCTGTACTGCTGCTGCTCGACATGTTTTTTGGTCGCAAGCCTGAATAATAACGCGCGCCCGCCTATGGTGAGGCGGGCACCGCCGTCTTGATGAGATAGATGCCATGACAGAAAGCCGAATCGGTCACGACTCCGAGGTGACCCTGCACTTTACCCTCAAGCTGCCTAACGGTGACGTGGTTGATACGACACTGGACAAGCAGCCGGCGACCTTCAAGGTAGGAGATGGCAGCCTGCTGCCCGGGTTTGAGCAGGTGCTGTTTGGTCTCAAGGCGGGTGATGCTCGCAGCTTTGAGATTGATCCTGAGCGCGGTTTTGGCCCGCGCAATGAGCAGAACATTCAGACCGTGTCGCGCGATCAGTTCAACGAAATGGAGCTGGAGCCGGGCTTGCTGGTGATCTTTACCGATGCCGCTGGCGGTGAGTTGCCCGGCGTGGTCAAGCAGGTGCATGATCAGGTGGTCGAGGTGGACTTCAATCACCCGCTGGCTGGTAAAGTCATTACCTTCGATGTCGAGATCGTCGACGTACGCTAGCGAGCACCAAGAGGCTACTCATGCAGATTAAACTGGCCAACCCGCGCGGCTTCTGCGCTGGTGTCGACCGCGCCATTGAGATCGTCAACCGCGCGCTCGAAGTGTTCGGCCCGCCGATCTATGTGCGTCACGAAGTAGTGCATAACAAGTTCGTGGTGGAAGACCTGCGCAACCGTGGCGCCGTGTTTGTCGAGGAGATCGACCAGGTGCCGGATGACGTCATTGTCATCTTCAGTGCGCATGGCGTATCTCAGGCGGTGCGGCAGCAGGCAGAAGACCGTGGACTCAAGGTGTTTGATGCAACCTGCCCGCTGGTCACCAAGGTGCACATGGAGGTAACCCGCTACAGCCGTGATGGCCGCGAGTGCATCCTGATCGGTCATGCCGGTCACCCGGAGGTGGAAGGCACCATGGGGCAGTACGACGCTAGCAACGGTGGCGCCATCTACCTGGTTGAGGATGAGTACGATGTGGCGCGCTTGTCGGTACGCGACCCCCAGCGCCTGGCCTTTGTTACCCAGACAACGCTGTCGATGGACGACACCGCCAAGGTGATCGACGCCTTGCGTACGCGTTTCCCAGCCATTGACGGGCCGCGCAAAGACGATATTTGCTATGCCACGCAGAACCGCCAGGATGCGGTCAAGCAGCTTGCCGCCGAGTGCGATGTGGTGTTGGTGGTAGGCAGCCCCAACAGCTCCAACTCCAACCGCCTGCGCGAGCTGTCCGAGCGTATGGGCACGCCGGCCTATCTGATTGACGGTGCCAGTGAAATCCAGCCTGGCTGGTTAGAATCTGTCGGCAAGATTGGCGTGACTGCCGGGGCGTCTGCGCCGGATGTGCTGGTTCGTCAGGTGATTGAGCATCTGCACGCCCAGGGCGCGACCGGGGCAGAAGAGTTGGCCGGCAAGGAAGAAAACATCGTGTTCAGCGTGCCGAAAGAGCTGCGGATTGTTGATCTGAGCTAACCCTCGGGACGCGACTTGTCGCGTCCGCATCGTCATATCGGCTACGGCAACCTCCACAATCCTCGTATCGCAGCGATGCCCTGTGCGCCTGAGTCATGCGCCGTTGCCAGGTCTTGCGGGGTAAGCCCGCCCAGCAGATAGACCGGCAAACGGCAGTTGCTGAGCATAGCCTGGGCCCGCTCCCAACCCAGGGGGGGGGCGTGCGAATGTGATGCCGTAGGCAGCAGGGGCGATAGTACGGCAAAATCTACCCCAAGCCTCTCGGCCATTTGCAGCTCCTCGTCATCATGGCAGGACGCGCTCAGCCAGCGCTCCGTGGATAGCGGGCGTGGCGGCTCCGGCTGATCAGCCAGTGCGCGAAGCTGCTTTGACGTGAGGTGCCATCCGGCGCCGGGGTGTGGAGGAGGCTGATCGCCCTTGAGCATAAAGGTGGCTTTTGCGCCGAAGCGCTGCAGCACCTGCTTGCACAGGGCCTCATAGTCTTGGGTGCGGAGCTGGGTTTGGCGCAACTGAATCAGGCTGATACCGGCGTCGATGGCGTGCTCAATACCCTGCAGCAACTGCGCTGCAGTGCAATCGGGTGTGACCAGGTAGCGCTGGGGCAGTCTGGCTGCAGCCACGATAGGCTGGTTGGCCGCCGGGAACGCATAGCTTGGCAGTTGTTGTTCGGTCACCCATTGAACCGGCTGGCCCTCTGCGCCGTGCGCTGTGCCTGTGAACTCGGATACTTCCCAGACATCCAGCCTGATGTGTTTGTCCGGGTAATTGTGCTGCAGGTCAATTAGTGGGCGGGCCTGCTGCACGTTGATACCCAGCTCTTCACGCAGCTCGCGTTGCAGAGCCTCCAGCCGGCTCTCGCCTGGCTCAAGCTTGCCGCCCGGAAACTCCCAGAGCCCGCCCTGGTGAGCGTCGTCAGGTCTTTTGGCAATCAGAATACGGCGTTCGGTGTCACGTATCACCGCTGCCATGACATGAATGCGGCGCATGGTTATTGTTCCGGCAGGTCGTCAGAGAACAGGTCCTGCTCTTCATTCTCACCACCAGGGATGACGTGCTCTTCGGCAGCCCAGGCTCCCAGGTCGATCAGCCGGCAGCGCTCGCTGCAGAACGGGCGCTGGGGAAATTGTTCGTTCCAGGACACCGGTGCCTGGCAGGTGGGGCAGTTGACGGTCAGCGTCATCAGGAGCGCTCCAGTAATTCCATATAGCGGGTGTGCAACGCGTCAACCTGGGCGTGCAGCGCGGCAAGGTCGCTGTTGTTAGTCAGAACGTCGTCAGCGTGGCGTAGGCGCTCCTCACGCTGCGCCTGGGCCTGCATGATGGCGCGTACCTGCGCTTCGGGTACGGCATCGCGCTGTACGGTGCGCGCCAGCTGCATGGCCTCCGGCACGTCGACGACGATTATCCGGCTGGTCAGGCTGTTTTGTCCCGACTCAACCAGTAAGGGGGAAACCAGCAATGCGTATGGGGAAGTCGCAGAGCGCAGATCGGTGATGATCTCGTCGCGGATCAGTGGGTGTAGCAATTGCTCCAGCCATTGACGCTGCTCCGGGGCGGCGAAGACTGTTTCACGCAGGGCCGCCCGGTTAAGTGTTCCGTCGCCGAGCAGCATGGCGTCGCCAAAGCGGTCGACGATGTGCGCCAGCGCCGGACGACCCGGCTCAACGACAACGCGTGACTTCTGGTCAGCATCCACGACATGAATGCCGTGGGCGGCGGCAAAGCGGTTGGCGGCAGCGGTTTTGCCGCTGCCAATGCCGCCGGTTAGGCCAATGATCATCCGGTGTTCCTTCGTTAAGGGCGCCGGTCTTCAAGGGCCTTGGAGGGGCAAATCAGAAGCCGGCGAAACGCAAATAATGGCTGGTGATTGTCTCACCCCAGATCAGCGCGATCCAGCCGGCGATGGCCAGGTACGGGCCAAAGGGCAGGGGAGTGCTGTTGTTAGCACCGCGCGCCTTGAGAATGATCAGGCCCAGAATGGCGCCGACCAGAGAAGATAGCAGGATGGTCAGCGGCAGCACCTGCCAGCCACCCCAGGCGCCCAGCATGGCCAGCAGCTTGAAGTCGCCGTAGCCCATGCCTTCCTTACCGGTAATCAGCTTGAACAGCCAGTACACCGACCAGAGACTCAGGTAGCCTGCGACTGCACCCCAAAGGGCTGTGTTGAGGTCGGTGTAAACGCCAAAGCTGTTGAGGATCAGGCCCAGCCACAGCAAAGGCAGGACGATGATGTCCGGCAGCAGCTGGGTGTCGGCGTCAATCATGCTTAGGCAGATCAGCGCCCAAGTGAGCACCAGCATACCCGCGGCTGCCAGACCAAAGCCCATTTGCCAGGCAACCAGCATGGAAAGCCCTGCAGTGAGCAATTCAATCGCCGGGTAGCGCAGGCTGATCGGTTCTTCGCAGTTGCCGCAGCGGCCGCGCAGCAGGAGGTAGCTGATGACCGGTATGTTCTGCCAGGCCTTGATCTCGGTCTTGCACTTGGGGCAATGCGAGTGTGGCAGGATCAGGTTGTAGGTTGCTGGCGGTGCGTGCTCGCGGTCCGGCTCAAGAATCTCCCGCGCCTGCTGCTGCCATTCAATCTCAAGCATGCGCGGCACGCGCAGAATAACCACGTTGAGAAAGCTGCCAATGACCAGGCCCAGGAGGCCGGCGAGCAAAATAAAGGCCAGCGGTGTGCTGGCCAAATATGAGCTGAACTGCATGTGCTTAGACGACGTTACCGAGCTGGAAGATGGGGAGGTACATGGCGATGATCAGACCGCCAACCAGGACACCGAGTACACACATGATTAGAGGTTCAAGCAGTGTGGTTAGGTTGTCTACCTTGTTATCCACCTCAGCTTCGTAGTAGTCCGCGACCTTTTCCAGCATGCCATCAAGGTTGCCGGACTCCTCACCAATCCCTGCCATTTGGGTGGCGAGGGAGGGGAATACATTGGTCGCGCGCATTGAAAAGTTCAGCTGGGAGCCTGCGGAAACATCTTCCTTGATCTTCATCACGGCGTTGTAGAACACAACGTTTCCCGCGGCGCCTGCCACCGAATCGAGCGCATCCACCAAAGGTACGCCTGCTGCAAAAGTAGTGGAAAGTGTCCGTGCATAGCGGGCCACGGCTGCCTGATAAACGATCTCTCCGACTACCGGGGCTTTGAGCAGAGAGCGATCTTCAAAGTCGCGAAAAGCCTTGGACCGCCGGTGTGCTTGGCTGTAGGCGTACCCTGCCGCAATGATCAAAACCAAGGCAATAAACCACCAGGCTTGTAACCATTCAGATAAACCGATTACGAATAGGGTAAATGCTGGCAGTTCTGCACCGAAATTCGCGAATACTTCTTGGAAGCTGGGGACGACTTTGAGGAGCATGATCGCTGTTACGATCACGGCCACTACGATTACCGCAATCGGATAGGTCATCGCCTTTTTGATTTTTGCCTTGAGTGCTTCGGTTTTCTCTTTATATGTGGCGATTCTGTCAAGCAAAGCTTCCAATCTACCGGACTGCTCGCCTGACTCAACGAGATTGCAGAATAGGTCGTCAAAGTACCTGGGGTGCTGGCGCAGTGAGTCGGCCAAAGTGTTACCGGCCGCCACATCTGTCTTGATCTCTGTAACGAGCTTCGCCACGTTGGGGTTGTCAGCGCCTTCCGCAATAATCTCAAACGCTTGAATGATGGGTACGCCGGACTCCATCATGGTGGCAAGCTGCCGGGTAAAGAAAGCGATGTCCAGGGGCTTGATCGGCTTCGCGCGTTTGCCAAACAGTGTTGATTTGCGGCTGACTCTTGTGACCAGGATCCCCTGCTTGCGTAGCTGGTTTTTCACTAGCGCGGCATTAGAGCCCTGGATCTCGCCTGACATCTTTGTGCCTTTGCGGTCTTTGCCCTCCCATTTGAAGGGGTACAGCTTTTCTTCCTTGGCCTTTTTGGCGGCGGCAGGGTTCTTTTTGAGTGCTGCTTGTTGCGCCATGACTTAATCCTTGGTCACTCGGTTTACTTCCGCCAGGCTGGTCACTCCTTCCTGAACCTTCAGGAGTGCCGACTGACGCAAGTTTCTGAAGCCCTCGCTCTGGGCGACGTCAGAAATCTGAATAGAGTTGCCGTCTTCCATGATGATGCGCTGCATTGCAGGGGTGATCTTGACGACCTCATAGATACCAACACGTCCTTTATAACCGTCTTTGCAATTTTCGCAACCCACGGGGCCATAAATTGTAATGCCCGCATCAATTTTTTCGGCAGAAAAGCCCTCTTCTAGCAGCGTTTCTCGAGGCACCTCCATCTTGGTTTTGCAGGTCTTGCATAGCCTGCGAGCCAATCGTTGCGCGATGATGAGGTTGACCGATGTTGCGATGTTGAAGGAGGGGACGCCCATGTTGCGTAAGCGGGTTAGCGTCTCAGCAGCGCTATTAGTGTGCAAGGTTGACATGACCATGTGGCCTGTCTGTGCGGCTTTAATCGCAATCTCGGCGGTTTCCAAGTCTCGAATCTCGCCCACCATGATGATGTCTGGGTCCTGGCGCAGGAAGGCGCGCAGTGCTTGGGCGAAATCCAGTCCCTGCTTGGGGTTGACGTTGACTTGGTTGATGCCTTCGAGGTTAATCTCGACGGGATCCTCTGCAGTGGAGATGTTGCGTTCATCGGTGTTTAGTATATTCAGACCGGTGTACAGGGAGACGGTCTTGCCAGAGCCCGTTGGGCCTGTCACCAGAATCATGCCTTGAGGGCGGGCAAGAGCTGCCAAGTACATCTCTTTCTGATCGTCTTCGTAGCCCAAAGCGTCAATGCCCATCTTGGCGCTGTCAGAGTCGAGTATCCGCAGCACCACTTTCTCACCCCAAAGCGTTGGCAGGGTGTTCACCCGGAAGTCGATGGCTTTGTTTTTTGATATTTTTAGCTTGATCCGCCCATCTTGAGGCTTGCGGCGCTCGGCAAGGTCCATTGACGACATTACTTTCAGGCGCGCAGCAATGCGCACGCCAAGTTGCTGAGGGGGCTTGGCAACCTCATGCAAGACCCCGTCAGTGCGAAAGCGCACCCGGTACGCTTTCTCATATGGCTCGAAGTGCAGGTCTGATGACCCCATGCGGACTGCGTCGAGCAGCATTTTATTAACAAAGCGCACTATGGGGGCATCGTCGGCCTCTGAACCACCATCGGGCTTGTCGTCGTCTTTGACTGCCTGAACGTCCAGATCGTCCAGCTCTGCGTCGGCAATGTCTCCCAGGCCGCCGGTAGGGCTATCCAGATATTTTTCGATCGCGCCGTGTAGCTTATCGTCTTCCACGATCACGGCATCTGTCATTAAGCCGGTGTTGAATTGAATATCGCTAAGCGCCTGCTGGTTAGTGGGGTCCGAGATGGCAAGGTACAGCCGTGACCCCCTTTTGAACAACGGCATGACATTGTGCTGCCGAACTAGCTTTTCGCTGACTAGCTCCTTGGGCTGAGCTTCCTTGTCCAGTGCTGTCAAGTCGAAAAAGGGATAGCCGAACTCGTCCGCGCACACCATGGCCAGTGATTTGGAGTTCGCTAGATTTCGTTGCACCAAGTGGGTGATAAAGGGGATTTTGTCTTGAGCCGCTTGCTGTGAAGCCTTGGAGGCGACCTCGGCGGTTAGAATGCCTTCATGCACGATGCGACGAGCTAGCCCGGACAGAGCAGGTGTTTCCATGTGACTAACGTTCTCGGATTTCTGAATGCGTTTGTTTTGCTGACTATAGTACAGGCTGCTTATGGATTGAACCGATTGCATCAGTATTCTCGTGCGCCGATGCGAATGTGACGAAAAATGTCACTTATGTGCGAGTTTGCGCAGCCACTCTGAGTTTTGGGGCTTGTGGATGACCTGTATTACTTGCAGTTGCCAGTTTCTTTTTTTTGGCTTGATGCTTGCATGCTTACTGTCAGCCAAAAGGCTACATCACATTAATGGAGTTAATTATGAAAGCTCAAAAGGGTTTTACCTTGATCGAACTGATGATCGTGGTTGCGATCATCGGGATTCTGGCTGCTATTGCTTTGCCGGCATACCAGGATTACACCAATCGTGCTAAAGCTTCAGAGATCGTTCTGGCTGCCAGCTCGGCGCGTACCTGCGTGACCGAAATCGTGCAGTCCAACGGCTTTGGTAACCAGCTGGGCACTTGCGACAGCGATTTTGTGGGCACTCAGTACGCGACGAACCTGCAGGTCGCTAACACTGGCGTAATCACTATTGAGAGCCAAACTGGTGAGTTTGAAGAGACTATCACCGTCACTCTGACTCCCTCCGGCACAACTCGCAACAACATCGCTGCCTGGATTTGCTCTGGTACGCCCACCAAGTGGATGCCGGGCTCTTGCCGTGGCTGATCGCTCTTAGGGTCAAAAACCCCGGCTGTTTGCCGGGGTTTTTGTTTATGCACTTGGTAGGGGATTTTCAACGCGTGAGCAAGCTTGTTCGGCTTTCAGTGGTAGCTCTCTGTGCTTTTTTGTTGATGTTGATCTATTGGCCTGGCACCAGCGGGGCCCTCTATTACGATGACTACTCGAACCTGGAAGGTTTGTCTGGCATCGTTGACTGGGCTAGTTTGCAAGCATTTGTTTTTGGTGGGCACGCGGGGCCGCTGGGACGGCCCGTGGCGCTACTGAGTTTTGTACCGTTCGCGTCGGACTGGCCGCAAAATAGTCAGGGCGTACTCACCTTCAATGTTGTTATTCATTGTTTGAACTTTACATTGCTCGTTGCTCTTGGAAGAGAGTTGCTGTCGGTGACTGGCAGCGTTGAACGGCGTTTGCGCTTTCGTATCGCGCTGGCAGCTGCGCTGATGTGGGCGGTGCTACCAATTTTGGCGTCAACGTCACTTATCGCTATCCAGCGTATGACGGGTATGGCAACACTCTTTGGTCTGCTGGGTCTGTGGGGATTCCTATGTGCTTACAGGTTAGTGGATAAGCGGCCGGTTGTTGGAACAGTCGTACAGCTTGCGCTGCTAGGTCTCGGTACATGCGCGGCTGTATTCACCAAAGAGAGCGGGGCTCTGATCCCGGTTTTTGCACTGCTGATAGACTGCTTCGTAGTTAGACCCCTAGCAATTCGCGGCGGTTTGAATTTGTTTAGACGCGTGACGCTCTCACTTCCGCTTGTCTTCATGCTTTTTTATATATCGCCAGTTCGTTTTGACTGGCTTGCGATCAACGAGTATCGAGGCTTTTCTCCTCTTGACAGGGTCATGACTGAGTGGGTGATCATGTGGGAGTACCTGTATCGTGGTTTTCTCCCGCAAGCACCAACTGCTTACGGGCCTTTTCATGACTATTACGGAATAAGGACGTTCGGTCCTACTGTGCTCTGGGCAGGGCTGTGCTGGCTTGCAGTAATCATTCTTGCTTTTGTGCTGCGTAAGCGGTATGTGTTTTTTTCTCTTGCAGTTTTTTGGTTCTTGGCAGGCCACCTAATTGAGTCGACTAGCCTGATGCTAGAGCTCTACTTTGAGCATAGGAACTACGTTGCTCTTTATGGTGTTTGCATGCTTCTTTCGGTACTTGCTTTTACCGCACGTGGGAAGCTGGCTCGCGTAGCCCCCTTACTCTTAGTGGCCTATATCTTGACCTTGGCAACTGTGCTATTGGCAATTACTTTCCTTTGGGGGGACCCCCAGAAGGCCGCAGATAGCTGGAATAAGCGTCATCCAGGTTCAGCTAGAGCTGCGTTGCACGCTGTCTTCCTTGAGCAGAGTCGGGATGACTTAGCTGTGTTGCAAGAAAAAAATAACAGTTACCTGTCTGCGGAGCGAATGAAATTCGCCCTACAGGTTCTGGACAGGACGAAAGCTGCTTGCCCCGATTGTCTTGATATTCGTCTACAGGGAGTCATGTACTCCTGCTTAGTCTCAAGTGCGCGCGATAGCGCTGATCGTTTAATAGAGGCTACGTCGGTGGCGGGATTTGGCAGAATCAATGTGACCGTAGTGGATCAACTTTTTAATTTGCATGCCTTAATTGGAGCCAGCAAATGTGCGGGTGTTGATCGTAGTGATTTGCTGCGCTTGATTAGCGTTGTGGAAAAAAGTGCAAAAATGAATGTGAGCGTGTATGGCGCGAAAATTCTGTTCGTTAAAGCAATGGTTGCGCAGGAATTAAATAATATTGATATGGTTTGGTCATCTTTGTCTGAAGCGGAAAGAATTGCGCCAGACGCGGTCCCTGTTTTGCAGTACCAAGTGTATTTCGCTCTGGAGCAGGGCGACGTTGTGAGGGCTGAGCAAGCTTTGGCAAGGCGTGAAGAGAATGACAGGCTTGCTGCGGTAATGCCGCCTGAGGCGATGTCTGCGATGAAGAAGGCTGTAGCGGAGGCTAGGGAATGAAAATTAGTGTTATTCTGCCAGCAAAAGACGAGTCGGCAACAGTCGGGGTCGTGGTCAGAGAAATCATCGCTCTATATCCGGGATATGAAGTGATCGTGGTTAATGATGGTTCCACTGACAATACAGCATTGATTGCCCAAGAGGCTGGTGCTGTTGTGGTGGATCACCCTTACAGTAAAGGAAATGGGGCCGCTATTAAGTCCGGAGCAAGGGTGGCATCAGGTGATCTGTTGGTTTTTATGGATGCTGACGGCCAGCATGCGGCGGAGGATATCCAGCCCCTAATCCAACAAGTAAACGAAGGGTACGACTTGGTAGTTGGCGCGCGGCAGCGAGGATCGCAAGCTAGCATAGGTAGAGGCTTAGCGAACGCGTTCTACAATGCGTTGGCCACCTACATGACGGGTCGCAAAGTGGAGGACCTGACATCCGGATTTAGAGTCGTAAAGGCTGATAAGTTTCGGGAGTTTATTTACCTGCTTCCGAACGGGTTTTCCTATCCAACTACATCAACAATGGCTTTTTTTAGGGCGGGCTATTCTGTTGCTTATCGTCCTATACATGCTGCGAAGCGTGTAGGGAAAAGTCATATTAAACCCCTGCGCGACGGTCTGCGATTTTTGCTTATTATTTTTAAAGTTGGAACGTTATATTCGCCGTTAAAACTGTTTGCACCCATTGCGGCTTTGGCTTTTTTACTGGCTTCAGCCTGGTATGCTTACACCTTGGGTGTCTATGGACGCTTCACAAATATGAGTGCGCTCTTGTACACGGGAAGTGTCATGGTCTTTCTCATGGGTTTGATCTCTGAGCAGATTACGGCGCTTATGTATAAGTCAGACTAAGTGCTTGGAGAGAAAATGCCGAGCGTTGAGATTGTAATTCCGGTTAAGAATCCAGGTCCTGTGTTTCGCAGCGTGATTCGTTCTTGGCTGGAGCAGCGCGTTGATGGGCGGTACAGCTTTAGTGTTTGTATTGTTGATGATGGCTCGGTGCGCCCTGAAGACGTAAACCTCGTGGCGCCGGGTATTGCCAGCAGGGCGGGTTTGCGAGTCATCCGCCACGAAGCGTCTTTAGGGCGAGGTCCAGCGGTGAACGCAGGTGCATTTAGCAGCGAGGCTGACTTTCTGGTGGTTCTTGATGCAGACTGCAGAGCGCACTCTGTCGACACGCTATCCTGCTTGCTTGCTCATTTGGGTGGGCAAGAGTCGCTGCTATGCGGGAAATTGCTGTCGGAAGGCTATGGGTTTTGGAGTCGCTATTTTAATAATGTGGTTTCAGAACGAGAGGCAAAATTTAAAAAAGGCGATACGCTCGCGTTCTCTACTCAGTTCTGCCTTATTTCGCGGAGCGCGTACCTAAGCTCGGGGGGGTTTGATGCTGCGTATTCAAGATATGGATTTGAGGATCGGGATTGGATTATTCGTTTAATTGGTCAAGGTCTGGGAGTAAGGTATGTGCCTGACTCGGTAGTGTATCATGATGACGATGTTTGCCTAGGGCGAGTATGCACGAAAATGTTTGAGGCGGGGAGGTATACCTCAGGGGTTTTTAAACGTCGCCATTCACGGCAATATGACACTCTGATATACAGTCAGGTAGATGCAGCAGCCGTGAGCGCTGCAAAGGCTACCGCTCTCGATTTTCTATCTTTTTTCAGGCGCTACCTGCTCCTTTTTTCAGAGTGGTTAATTGCAAGTCCTTCTCCATTCGTTGTAAAGCGCTTTTCAGTAAAATTCATCTCTGGTCTGTACTACTTTGCAGGGACGCGTGCTCGTGAACGAGATGCCGCGCAGTCGTAACCGGTCCATGCAGGACTTGATGCCAGTATTGAAGCCCTTATTGAGCATGTCGCTTCGCGCTCTTACTCTTGTGTCGCGATTCTTCCTGCTGTTTATTTTGGCGACGGTCCTGTCACCTAACGATTTTGGATTTTTTGGTCTGTTTTCCGCGCTAGTTGTGTTTCTCCAGTACGTGGCGGGAGGGGAGTTTTATGTTTACTCTGCTCGTACTGCGTTGTCTGATTCTAAAGTGCGCGCTGCTGATGTGTTGATGTCGCATGCTGCTTTTTTGTCAGCAACGTGCATGCTGGTTATGGTGCCCTATTTGTTTTTTGTGTTTTTTTATGCTGAAAGCAACTGGGCTAGCGTGGGTTATTTTTTTCTGCCGATTTTTTTATTTGAATTAATCGGTCAGGAGTGTGGGCGTTTGCTCGTTGCATTGGGGCGTCCGTTCGGCGCTGGAGTTGTGAGTTTCTGTCGCTCAGGAATTTGGCCTGCCGCTATGGGCTTTTGGGTTTTGATGTATCCCAATAGCATTGATTTAGACGTGCTTATGTGGGGGTGGCTTATTGGCTCACTCTCTGGAGTGGTTGCTGCTGTCTTTCTCGTTAGCGATTTTTTTGAAAGGGGCAGGACGTGGTTTTTTCTGGGGCGGCGCTGGTTGGTGAGTGGGTTTGGCGTTTGCTTACCTTACTGGGCCTCTTCACTTGCCTTAAAGGTTACCGGCTCGCTCGATCGCTTTTGGTTTGAGAGTTTAGCGGGGGGAGATGTGTTGGCTGCCTTCGTTCTGTATGCGGGTATTGCTGGTGCTGTCGGGTCTTTTCTTGATGCAGGTGTGTTTAGCTATCTTTACCCACGGATGGTTAGGTATTGGCAGCAGGATAAACCTCGCGAATTTATGGCTGTAACAAAAAAAATGCTGCTGGTGTCAGTCTTGGTCTCTGCTTTTTGCATGCTCGCTGTTTTGCTTGTTTTCCCTTGCGCAAGCTGGTTTATAAAAGAAGATGTGTATTTTGAGCATATAGAGATTCTTGCCTTTCTCTTGCTATCCCAAGTCTTTTTTGCTGTCTCGATGGTTGCGCACTTCTCATTGTATTCTCAGCGAGCCGATAAGGTATTATTACTGTGTCACCTGGCTATGCTGCCGGTGTTCGCTGTTGTTGTTTACGGCGTCTCATTTTTTTCCCCGTTGTACGCAGTGCCACTGGGTGTTTGTGGGGCTTTTTTATTCCTTATGGCAATAAAGTGGTATTTCTATTTTGGCTTGACGCCGCTCAGCTTTCGTATTTTTTAACCGGGAGTTTGCTCTGTGGATAAGGGTTTTGATTTGGTGGTCTGCAAATTTTCTTCTTGGTTTCATCTGGTGAGTATTTTGTCTTACCTAGAAGGCTTGAATACCAGGCCGGCTACAGTTGTTTTCTTTCAAGACTCTTTTATGGGTAGGCGTGCCCCTGTAGACGAAAGTGTTCTCGTGAATTGTGCTGATAACGTATTTTTTTTTACATCGTTTAAAGAGCTTGATGGTTTTTTTTGCGCGGAAGTTGGGCTTGATAAAGCGTCGGCTACAAGGATAGCACTCGTCACTCCTAGTAAAAGGCCCTACCGTTTTTATAGGCTTTTAAAAAAGTACTCGTCCAATGTTAGCTTTACTTTGACTGAGGAGGGGCTCGGCTCTTATGGTGGCATTTTGCAAGATGTAAGGGCTTGCGTTAGAGAGGACCTTGGCGGGTCTCTAATGCCGCTTGCGGTCAAGTACATGGTCGCTAGCATTCTTATTGTAGGGCTGGATTTATATTTTTCTCTGGGTAAAAGGAGGGGGGAGGTTTTTTTTCTATTTGATCGTGCCTTGGTTATCAATGAAGACGTTAAATCTCGGTATCTGAAGATCATTCAAAGGTTGGTGCCGGAAAATTATATTTTTTTACGCGGGCAGTCATTTGTGTTGGTGTTGACGCCGCCGGTTGTCGAACTAGGTGTGTTGTCTAAAGATGAGTTTCTTATTTGCTTGAGCGAACTCAGGGATAGCTGCCAGATGGATGGCGAGTTTGTCATTAAGCCGCACCCTGTCGAGGAGTTTGAAAAGTACTCGGGGTTGTCAGTATTGCCTGCAGGTATTCCGGCAGAGTGGGTTTTGACTCGCTGCTCTGACCAGATTAGTGGTGTTGTTACTCCGAGCTCTACCTCCGCTTATTTGGCGAAGGCTTTGTTTGGCAGAGAGGTGGTTCGTTTCGCCGGCTTTGATCCCCTCTATAATACGCTGTCGCGGCGCCAGCAACGTTTAGTCTCTTCGGGTAGACTTTGGCAGTAACTCTAGTACTTCGGCAATCTTCGCGCCAAAAAAAAGCCATTCGAATTCTTTTGCAAACCTTTGGCATGAAGATTGCCAGTCACGCTGCCCTTCAAGCACACGTTTTATTTCGGCAGCTAATGCTGGATAGCTCTGCTCGGTGATAAGGTATCCCGATTGGGCGTCTAGTACAGCATCAACAATGCCTCCTGTAGCAAAGGCAACTGTGGGTGTCCCGTGAGCTGCCGCTTCAATAGCTACCATGCCGAATCCTTCCGGGTCGCCGTGGATTTGACGTACGGGAAACACATGCACGGTTGCTGCTTCGTACGCCGTGGCTAGCTCGGTTTTATCTGTTATCACCCCTAAAAATTTAAGGTGGCTCTCAACACCTGCAGCCTTCGCTGCGACCAAAATACTCTCTTGGCTTTGTATGCCAGCGCCTAAGGAGTGTTTAGGCGCCTCCCCGACGATAACTAAAACTGCATCAGGTTCTGCCGCGATAATTGCTGGAAGGCTCAGCGAAACAAATTCTCGCAGACCTTTCCGAGTTGTCAGTCGCCCCACCGACAACATAATCTTTTTTCCTTCAAGACCATGTTTCCGCTTGAACGAAAGTATTTGATCTTGAGGTTGTTCTGCTTGTGGTAGTGTTGTTCCAGGAAAAACAGTGCTGATCTTTTCATCTGGGACAGCTGCCGATAAGGTAAGGTGACGAGTTGGCGTGCTGTTGACTATGACGCGGTCTAGCTTTTTAAATGTTGGGCGCCACACTCTACGGTAGATACTGTTCGCAACCGCGACATCAAAGCCATGCAGGTAAGCTGCTGACTTTGCACTCCCCAGCGCGCCGAGCAGCCACGCCGCTGGTGCCGTCAGGCCACTGCCTGCCAAAATCGTATCCGGCTTCCAAGTGATGGTTTGCCATAGCCCCTGAATAAAAGCCATTGTCAAGAAAAGCGGCAAGGGCTTTAAGGGTATCTGCGTTAGCTTCACGTTAGGGGGTTTTTGGCCGGCGGCGCCTTGGGGGCCAATTATGTGTACTTCGGCATATTTAGACAGCTCGTCCGCCATGTGCCAGTTTAATCGTTCCATGCCCCCCACCAAGGGAGGCAGGTTACGGGTTATGATTAAGACTCGTTGACGAGATGTTTTACGCATCAACAACATTCTTCCCCTGCATTCGTCCTCGTGTATCGACAATGAGCTTTGCCGGGTCGACCAGCGCCGCATAATCAAACCCATCGTGATCAGTCGCGAGCACCAGGCAGTCGTAACTGGCGATGTTCCGGGCTGTCAGTTCCACG
The DNA here is from genome assembly GCF_021545785.1 of Halopseudomonas maritima. Classification (NCBI taxonomy): domain Bacteria; kingdom Pseudomonadati; phylum Pseudomonadota; class Gammaproteobacteria; order Pseudomonadales; family Pseudomonadaceae; genus Halopseudomonas; species Halopseudomonas maritima. The sequence goes on along the minus strand of NZ_CP079801.1, from coordinate 975,798 downwards.
GACTGAAGATCGAAGTGATAGTCCCGCTTCTGCGGAAAACTGGGGACATGCGGATCTGAATAGGCAACCAGGGCGCCCTTGTCCTGTAGCAGTGACATGATCTCGACGGCGGGCGACTCGCGGGTGTCGTCAATGTTCTTTTTATAGGCCAGCCCCAGTACCAGAATGCGGCTACCCTTGACTGCCTTGCCGTGGTCGTTGAGTGCGTCGGCAACCTTCTGCACCACCCAGTGGGGCATGTAGTGGTTGATTTCACCGGCCAGCTCGATAAAGCGCGTATTCACGCCGTACTCCTTGGCTTTCCAGGTGAGATAGAAGGGGTCGATGGGGATACAGTGGCCGCCGAGGCCGGGGCCTGGGCTATAGGGGACAAAGCCGAAGGGTTTGGTCGCTGCCGCCTGAATGACTTCATGGATATTGATGCCCATGCGGTCGGCAACGATCTTCATCTCGTTGACCAACCCTATGTTGACGGCGCGGTGAATGTTCTCGAGCAGCTTGGTCATCTCTGCCACGCGTGGGCTGCTGACTGGCACCATTGTTTCGATGGCGTGGGCGTACAGAGCTTCGCCGAGTTGCAGGCAGCGTGCTGTTGCGCCACCGATAACCTTGGGGATCTGCGCGGTGCTGTATTGCGCATTGCCCGGGTCTTCGCGCTCAGGCGAGTAGACGAGTGCACAGTTGTCGCCCGGTGTGAAGCCGGCGCGCTGCAGGCGCGGCGCCATAACCTCCTCGGTTGTGCCGGGCCAGGTGGTGCTTTCAAGGCTCATCAACTGACCAGGCCGCAGGTGCGGCAGGATGCTGTCGACGGTTCTCTCGACAAAGCTGAGATCAGGCTGGTGATGGCTGTCGAGTGGCGTGGGCACGCAGATGATCTGTGCGTCTACCTCGGTGCTGCGCGCAAAGTCGCAGGTTGCCTCGAAGCCGGCCTCGCGGATACGCGTGATGGTGTCGGGCTCGATGCGTTCGATGTAGCTGAGGTTGCGGTTTAGCTTGTCTACCTTGACCGGGTCGACATCAAAGCCGATCACCTTGATACCCACGTCGGCAAAACGGATGGCCAGTGGCAGGCCAACGTAGCCCAGACCGTAAATGCCAACGACGCAGCTCCCGTCGCGAATACGCTGCGCGAGGGTGTCCAAAGGGGCGTTGGCGGCTGTTGGTTGGAGCATTGAGCAGGCGATCCTTGAGTCTCGTTATAGGCGCAAGAATCATTGCAAATGGCAGCACTACTAGCAAGGCGCGGGTATCAGTATTGGGCGCTTGCTTACGCTTTTGGCAGATGTCCGTATAGCACGGTTTCACCCCTCTCCCACAACCGCCACTCCCCAGCCTCATACGCCTGCCACTGCTCATTACTGGTCAGCGGTTCTGTTGCGATCACTGTGACCACATCGTTGCGGGTGGTGTGCTGCTGAAAATCGATTTCCAGGTCAATGTCGCTGAGCACGGCGGGGCCGAAGGGGGCGCGGCGGGTGATCCAGTGGAGTTTGCTGGTACACAGGGTGAACAGCCAGTCGCCGTTGCTCAACATCAGGTTGCATACCCCCAACTCCCGCAACGGGGCGCAGCATTGGCTGAGGGTGTCGGCGATCTCGGCGAGGCTTGGGGGCTTGTCGTAGCGGCGGGCGAGGTTGTTCAGCAGATGGCAGAAGATCGCTTCGCTGTCGGTGTCGCCGACCGCTGTGTAGGGTCCGGTGTCTGGGTGGAAGCCGCTCAGTTGGCCATTGTGGGCGAACGCCCAGTACTGGCCCCAGAGTTCGCGGGCGAACGGGTGGGTGTTCGCCAGGCTGACGCCACCGACATTGGCCTGGCGGATATGGCAGATGACGTTTTCCGACTTGATCGGATACTGCTCGATCAGTTTGGCAATTGCCGAGCTGTGGCAAGGGTTGGGGTCATGAAAGCAGCGTACGCCTCGGCCTTCGTAGAACGCGACGCCCCACCCGTCACGGTGCGGCCCGATGCCGCCGCCGCGGCGCATCAGGCCGGCAAAGCTGAAACAGATGTCGGTGGGGACGTTGGCGCTCATGCCAAGTAGTTCGCACATGTGGGCTCCGGACACTAAAGGGCTGGAGTAATTGTACGTGCTGCGGGCTGATCTGTATTGCGGTGAGGGTAGGCATAGGGGAGGGGCGGGTGCACTTTGCAGGTGCATTGCTGCGGCACTTGGCTGAGCCCCTGTGAATGTCTGAACCATTTCATTCTTGCTTGGAAGTGTCTGGGCCGCTCCTTTCAACAGTCCTGAAATACTGAGTGTTGATCTGCTTAAGGTGCTGTGACTCAATGGTCACAAAATTGCATTATCTTGTTTTGGATCAAATCAGGGCTTTTATCTTTTTTATGCATAATAAGAGTCGCTTTCCCTGTCTGCATCGGATGCGCAGTTTCGTCTGGTGCTCGATTCCGTTGTGCGCTTCGGTGGCCTGAACCGCTGCGCCTACACCCAACCGGTATTGAGGACGTTGAGCATGAAACAACTGACCCCCATGGACTCCCACTTCTTCTACTTTGAGGCGCCAAACCAGCCGATGATGATCGGCAGTCTGTGGTTGTGTGATCAGAGCAGCGCCCCCGGCGGGCTGGTGCGACATAAGGAAATTCTGCAGTACATATCCGATCGCTTGAACACCACCTCCTATTTTCGTCGTCGCCTGGAGCAGGCGCCGTTCCAGCTGGATGACCCTTACTGGCTGGATGACGAGAGCTTTGACCTGGAATATCACGTCAGACATGTCGGTTTGCCGCAGCCGGGAGACTGGCGTCAACTGTGCATCTTTACCGCCCGTACTATGTCGCGCAGTGTGGATATGGAGCGTGCGCCCTGGGAGATTTACATCATCGAGGGGGTGAACAACGTGCCGGGCATTCCGCCCAACAGTTTTGCGGTGCTGATTCGCTTTCATCACGCCTATGTCGACGGCAAAGCCAGTCTGGAGCTGACTACCGCGATGATGGAAGAAACGGCTGAGCACGAGTATGGCCGCCGCGACCGGGTGGAGGTCGCCGAGCGTGCGCCGACCCGGCTGGAAATGTGGGCGCGCACTACGCCGCGCATGATGGGGCAGACCTTCCGCAGCCTGCGTGCCGGCTGGGTTGCCGGGCGCAAGAGTCTGGATCTGGTGCGCCGGCTGCGCGACGAGGCGCAACCGGAGCAACGCCGCGTGCCGCGCACCCTGTTCAACGCGCATATTTCGCCGCATCGCTCCTACGGCGCCTTGACCTGGAATATCCCCGAGCTCAAACGCATGCGCCAGCTTTGCCAGGGGGCGACGTTGAACGATGTGGTGATTGCCATCATTGGCGGCGGTATGCGGCGCTATTTGACTCACCACAACCAGCTGCCGGCGAACGAGTCGCTGGTATCGATGTGTCCGGTTTCGGTGCGGCCGACTGAGGCAATGAAGGATTGCGGCAACCTGATCTCCGCCATGTTCATCGGTATCGGCACCGACATTGGCGACGCGACAGACCGCCTGGCCGCTGTCCGTCGGCGGACGGCGCGTGGCGTGCCGTTGGCCAAAGACGTGCTCTGTGATCTGAATAATGCGGTGGGCGACATGATTCCGCCCTACATCCGCGCGCTCGGTGCCTGGGTGCAGAACAAGGCTCGTCTGGCGGGCGTCGTGCCGCTGGTAAACACGTTGATTACCAACGTGCCGGGCATTCCCGGCCTGCAGCCACGCTATTTTGCCGGCGCCAAGATCGTCAATGTGTTCCCTATTGCCCCGGTGTGCGATGGCATGGGCATCAGCCATTGCCTGACGGGTATCTACGATGATCTCAATCTCGGCGTGCTGGCTGATCGAAAAATGCTGCCTGACATGGACCAGTATATTGCCTGCATGGAGGCATCGACGGCGGAATACCGCGCGCTGCTGGCCGAGCTTGAGCGGCAGGCCACCCCGGTATCCGAGCCGGTTTTGCTGGAAGCGCGACAGGTCCCGGCTGACGCGGTCAACGCCGAGCCAGAGAAGGCGCGGCAAGGCACGCGTCGTCGCAAGGGCGGCAGCCGCTCCACCGAAGAGCGCTCGGCAGTCGCCAGCTCAAAGCCGGCGGGCGTGGCCTGAATCTGAACAATCGTACTGTAGCGGCACCGGGGTGCCGGGGGAGTAGAGTATGGCGGTGAATTTCTTTCAGCGTGGCAAGAGCAAGGCGCTACTGCAATCCATGGACAAGGCCGAGGATTACGGACAGTGGAGCGAGCTGGCGGCGGCCTGGGATCACGAGCAGGGGCTGGATGACTGGAAGCAGGACGATGCTTGCGAAAGCTATGACTACCGGTCTATCCGTCAGCGGCTGGATATATTGCGCGACCTGCGTTTCCGGCAGGATTGGCATCAGCTGTTGTTCGTCCTCAACGAAGGCGTGCACGGCAACCTGGGCGGTATCGGCAAGCCCTCCCTGTACAACAAGGCTCGCCTGGGCACCAAGAACCTGATCACCCGTTACATCGACGAGCTGTGCGGCGCGCTGACCGATCTGAATGAGGTGGACGACGACATCATTGCGCTGGAAGAGAAGCAGGACTTTTTTCTGCGGGCCAGCCACTGCAATGGTCGCACGGCACTGATGCTCAGCGGCGGCGCGGTACTCGGCTTCTTCCACACCGGGGTGCTCAAGGCGCTGTTCGATCAGGGTCTGTTGCCGGAGATTATTTCCGGTAGCAGCGCCGGGTCCATTCTGGCGGCGACTGCCTGCACGCACCCCGATGAAGAGCTGCGCGAGCGCTTGAGCCTCGACAATCTGCATCATGAGGTGGAGGAGACGACAGCCATTCGTCCGGCGTTGACGCTCTTTGGTGGTGGGCGGGCAATGGATGTAGATAACTTGCGCGATTACCTCGCCAAGATTATCCCGGATCTGACCTTTCAGGAGGCCTTTGAGCTGACTGGGCGCAAGCTCAATATCACGGTTACCGGATTGTCGACGCAGCAGGCACCGCGTCTGCTTAACGCTATTACCTCGCCCAACGTGCTGATTCGCTCGGCGGTGATGGCCTCCTGCGCGATCTATGGCATTTATCCGCCGGTGACCCTGATGTGCCGCAACGCTGCTGGCGAAACCGTGCCGTATCTCCCCGGTATGAAGTGGATTGACGGCTCTTTCGCCGATGATCTGCCCGCCAAGCGCCTGGCCCGGCTGTATGGCGTGAACCACTTTATCTCCAGCATGACCAATCCGGCGGCGCTGGCCATCACCCCTGATCCAGACGCGCCGCGTAGCCGGCTGCGTAATCTCGCGCATTTTCAGGCGCGCTTCCTGAAACTGGGAGCTGCAGAAGCCATGCGCTTCACGCGCGATAACGTACGCATCAGAAGCCCGGTGATCAGCCTTATGCAGCACCTGACCTACGGGGTGCTGGCGCAGGAGTACACGGCGGACATCAACATTTTCCTGCGTAATCGCTGGGATCACCCCTTGCGCCTGCTGGCTCCGCCGACCCGCGAAGCCATGCATCGGCTGATTCACGAAGGCGAGCGCTCGGCGTGGGAAAAGGTAGAAATGGTGCGTAATTGCACGGCGGTCAGTCGCACGCTCGATAACATTCTGCACACCCGGGGCTGGGAGAAGTAGCGCCGGTACATTGTGGTTGTATGTTTGTCCGCCCCGTAGGGTTGGCACATGTAGCGTAGGGCCACAGCATGCGTGGTCGAAAGGCACGGAGGCCTATGAAAACGGATGAATCAGGCTTGCCGAGGCGCAAGTCGGCGCGTTTGCGTCATTATGATTACCGGGAGCCGGCCGCGTTCTTTGTGACGCTATGCATAGCGGAGCGACGCTGTCTGTTCGGGCATATCGAGAATCACGAAATGCACCCCTCCAGGTTGGGTTGTTTGGTCCGGTCGGTGTGGGACCGCAGCGGGGAGCACACGTCGCATGTCCTCTGGCACGACATGGTGGTGATGCCCAATCATGTTCATGGGGTTCTGCAAATTGTTACGCCAGCTCAGGCTGCTACCTGTGAGGGCTTTGGTATGCCGGTTGCAGGGTCTCTTTCTACCTTGATGCGCTCTTTTAAAGCGGCGGTGACGCGAGAGGCTAGGAAGCGCAGCTTGATAGGACCGGAACCGCTGTGGCAAGGCCGTTATTACGAGCATCTCATCCGTAGCGAAGACGATTACCAGCGTATCGCTGAATACATGGCAAACAACCCCCGGCAATGGACTGAAGACAGGTTCTATATTCGGCCGGCGTGACTTCCCCCCCCTGCGTGTCCTTGCTTGGCGGGCGGGTTTGTGCGCCTCTGGACGCACGCGGACGCGACATGTCGCGTCCCTACGCAGGTGTGCAGGATTCACCGTAGGGCCACAGCACGCTGTGGCCGTTGGGTGCAGATGCAGCTGGAGCTGTGCGGACGCGACATGTCGTGTCCCTCCAAGAGTGCGCGTGCTGTGTCTTTTCATTCCCCTCGGCTCTGCGCACAATGCGGTTTATAAACCATTATCGTGAAGATGCCGCCATGACTACCGAAGACCAGCCGCTTGTCGGCCGCCGTATTGCCTTGCCTGAGAGCCGAGAGCTGGATCTCTTTGCCGACATGCTGATCAAGCGCGGAGCTGACGTCTTGCGTTGCCCGCTGGTTGCGATTCATGACGCGCCTGATCCGGCGCCGGTGCTGGCCTGGATGCAGACGCTGATCAGCCATCCGTTTGACCGTTTGATTCTGCTGACGGGCGAGGGCTTGCGGCGCATGCTGGCGCTGGCCGAGCGGCAGGGTGGCAGCCTGCAGGTGGACTTTATTGCCGCGCTGGAGAAGATTCCCACGTTGACCCGTGGCCCCAAGCCGGGGGCGGCGCTGCGCAAGGTGGGCCTCAAGGCTGATCAGGTTGCGGTGGCGCCAACCACTGAAGGCGTCATTGAGACTCTAAAGGACGAGAACCTGTGCGGTCAGCGTATCGGCGTGCAACTCTACGGTACCGACCCCAACCGGCGGCTGGTTGACTTTCTGAACGCTGCCGGCGCCGAGGTCAGCACGGTCGCACCCTACATTTATGCGGATGATGTGGAGGATGCACAGGTCCAGCGGCTGATTGATGCACTGTTGGCGGCCGAGGTTGACGCCATCGCCTTTACCAGCGCCACTCAGGTGCGTCGCCTGCTGCAGGTCGCCAAGCGGCGGGAGCAGGGCGAGGCCGCATTGTTGGCCGCACTCGCGCGTATCAAAGTCGCCGCCGTCGGCCCGGTGGTAGCGGATGAATTGACGGCCTGTGGCGTGCAGGTGGATCTGATGCCTGAAAGCAGTTTCTTTATGAAACCGCTGGTACGGGAGCTGGTGAAGGTGCTTGGTGTGCGCTGACTAGGCGCCGCGTTGCCATTCTCCAGCGTTCGGCTCTTGTCACGGGCAGGCACGGCAGCAACAATGCTGCTTTGCTCACGCCATAGCACCAAGGACGCTGGATGACCACCGAACCCGCCGCACTGCGCCTGACTCCCGAACAGCTTACCGCCCCGATAGATCTGGACAGCCTTGGCTTTGCCACCACCGATGACCTGGAGCCCTTTCGCGGCATCCTTGGCCAGGAGCGCGCGGTTGAGGCGCTGCAGTTTGGCGTGGCAATGGGGCGCCCCGGCTACAACGTCTTTGTCATGGGCGAGCCGGGCACCGGCCGCTTTTCCTACGTCAAACGCTACCTGCAGGCTGAGGCCAAGCGTCAGGTCACGCCGCAGGATTGCGTCTACGTCAACAACTTCGACGAGCCACGCGAGCCCTGGGTAATCAGCTTGACGCCAGGCTCGGCCGGGCAATTGATCGAGACCATCGAGAAACTGATCGATAACCTGCTGGCGACCTTTCCGGCGGCCTTTGAGCATCCGGCGTATCAGCAGAAGAAAAACGCCATCGACCGCGCTTTCAATCAACGCTACGACCGCGCCCTGGATGCAGTAGAGCGTTTGGCGTTGGAAAAGAGCATTGCCCTGTACCGCGACGCGCAAAACATTGCCTTCACGCCGATGAAAGAGGGCAAGGCGCTGGACGAAGCCGACTTTTCCCAGTTGCCCGAGGAGGAGCGTGAGCGCTTTCATGCCGACATTTCTGCCCTGGAAGAAAACCTCAACGAGGAGCTGTCCAGCCTGCCGCAATGGAAGCGCGAGTCCAGCAATCAGTTGCGAGAGCTGAACGAGGAAACCATCACCGAAGCGCTGCAGCCGCTGCTGGAGCCGTTGCTGGAAGCGTATTGCGGCAATCAGGCGGTGTGCGAGTACCTGCAGGCGATGCGCCAGAACTTGCTCAAGACGGTGATCGACCAACTGGTTGAGGAGCGCGCGCTGGAGAGCCGGCCAGATGCGTACAAGAAGCAGCTGTTGACCGAGCAGTACTGCCCGAGCCTGATCGTTGGTCATGACGCCAGCGGCGGTGCGCCGGTGGTGCATGAGCCGCACCCTTCCTATGACAATCTGTTTGGCCGCATTGAGTACTCGCCGGAGCAAGGCGCGCTGGTAACCAGCTACCGCCACATTCGTTCTGGCGCCCTGCATCGTGCCAATGGCGGTTACCTGCTGCTGGAAGCGGAAAAGCTGCTGAGCGAGCCCTTTGTCTGGGATGCGCTAAAGCGTGCTCTGCACTCGCGGCAGCTGAAAATGGAGTCGCCCTGGGCGGACATGGGCCGTCTGGCCACGGTCAGCCTGACGCCCCAGGTGCTGCCGCTGAATCTCAAGGTGGTGATCATCGGCTCGCGTCAGGTGTATTACGCGCTGCAGGACCTGGATCCGGATTTTCAGGAGATGTTCCGGGTGCTGGTGGATTTTGATGAGGACCTGCCGCGCACGCCCGACAGCGTTGAGGGCATGGCCCAGCTGCTCAAAACGCGCACCTCAGAGGAAGGGCTGGCGCCACTCAGTGCCGCCGCCGTGGCGCGGGTGCTGACCTACAGTACCCGCCTGGCTGAGCACCAGGCACGGTTGTCAGCGCGGATCAGCGACATCTTTCAATTGGTCGCCGAGGCAGACTTTCTACGGCAGCTGGCCGGTGACCCCTTGACCGACACCGCGCATATCGAGCGGGCCCTGCGTGCCAAGGAAACCCGCACCGGGCGCGTCAGTGCGCGTATTCGTGAGGATATGGTGTCTGGCGTGATCCTGATCGATACCGATGGCGCTGCGGTCGGCAAGTGCAACGGTCTGACCGTGCTGGAAGTGGGCGACTCGGTATTCGGCCTGCCCGCGCGTATCAGCGCCACCGTCTACCCTGGCGGCAGCGGCATTGTGGATATCGAGCGCGAGGTCAACCTCGGTCAGCCGATTCACTCCAAGGGGGTGATGATTCTCACCGGCTTTCTGGGGAGCCGCTACGCCCAGAAGTACCCCCTTGAGATCTCCGCCAGCATCGCGCTGGAGCAGTCGTACGGCTATGTCGACGGCGATAGTGCTTCGTTGGGCGAAGTCTGCACCTTAATTTCCGCTCTCTCGCGCACGCCGCTTAAACAGTGTTTCGCCATTACTGGCTCGATCAACCAGTTTGGTGAGGTGCAGGCGGTGGGAGGCGTGAACGAGAAGATCGAAGGCTTCTTCCGTCTGTGCCAGGCCCGTGGCCTGAACGGTCAACAGGGCGTTATCATTCCGCGCTCCAACGTGCCCAACCTGATGCTTGACGAAGAGGTTCTGCAGGCGGTGCGCGCCGGTCAGTTTGCTGTGTACGCCGTGTCCTGCGTCGATCAAGCGCTGGCGCTGCTGGCTGGTGCCCCGGCTGGCGAGCTGAACGCTGAGGGTGACTTTACCGAGGGCAGCATCAACGCTCTGGTCGTGGCGCGCCTGGCCGAGATTGCGGAACGTGAGCGCGAAGAGGAAGAAGAGCAGGCCGATCCTGAGGCCACGTGACAAAATGCCGCTATGTCTCGCGTCGCACCCGGCCAGGTGGGGCTTAGCGGCTTCTGTCTACAGGGTTATCCACAGCTTTGTGGTGTTTGGCTGCTGTTGCCGATTGTTGAGAAATGGCGATTCCAGGCTTGACGCCTGGGCTGTCGTCTGATCCCGGATAAGTTGGTTGCGGCGCGGGAAGGCCCATCAAACCTGGGCTGCAGGCTTGGATGGAAAGGCAAGGGAGGTGGCTGTCGGAGCTGTGCAAAAAATGCACGGATCACCGCAGCCGCCGAAGTTACAAGGCACAGAGCGGGTTATCAGACCACTGCACACAGAGTTATCCACAGATACTGTGCACAACCGTGATGAGCATGACGTTTATTGATTGAGGTAATACTGGGTATGGAACGCATTCTGGAAAACATGATGTATTCAGCGCGCTGGATTTTGGCGCCTATTTATTTCGGCCTGTCGCTGGCGCTCTTGGCGTTGGCGGTCAAGTTTTTCCAGGAGCTGATCCATCTGGCGCCGCACCTGCTGACGACCAAGGAGGCGGACCTGATTCTGGTGGTGCTGTCACTGGTGGACATGGCGCTGGTCGGCGGCCTGCTGGTCATGGTGATGATTTCCGGATACGAGAATTTTGTCTCTCAGCTGGATATTGCCGAGGGCAAGGAGAAGCTCAGCTGGCTGGGCAAGATGGATTCTGGCTCGCTGAAAATGAAGGTGGCGGCCTCCATCGTGGCGATCTCCTCGATTCACCTGCTCAAGGTGTTTATGAACGCCACCAACATCGATAATGACAAGCTGATGTGGTACGTGCTGATTCACCTGACCTTTGTGGTATCGGCGTTTGCCATGGGCTTGCTGGATAAGGTCGCAAAGGAAAAGAGCTAAGCAGCAGTACCTTTTGTCGTACAACTTGGTCGTGTTTTTGGTCGTGGTGTATAGTTTCTGTATAGATTTTTGGAGGCCCCATCATGACCTTGAACGAATTGCATCGGGTGGTCGAGCAAGGCCGTTTGCAGCGGTTGTCATTGCTCTCGCATGAAGGTGGCCTCTATCTGGTCGAGGCACGGTTCGACGGGAAGGTGGTATTGCTGCACGACGAGGCCGGGCAGCAGGTCTGGCATTTTCGTTCGCTGGATCAGGCTCGCCGGGCGTTGAAAGAGCTGCCGTGGCCCAGTATTGATCTGGTGCATCAAAACGTAGCAGATGAAGCCTGTGTTGGTGAGCCGCTGAGCGAGGCCGCGTCTCACGGCGCCATGCGACTGCGTTTGCCGCTGCGGCCGTGAGCGTTCGCAGGCTGCCCTGCTGCCGGGCGATCAGCTTGCTGCACAGATAAACAGATTACCTGATGCCGATCCAGGGCAGGACGCATCCTGCCGCTCGAGGCCGCTGAACAAGGGCGGTATGTGCCTCCCCATCCACGGAAAATCCTGTTTACCCTCTTGGCCATGCGCCACTTGCTCGCACTGGTGGATGCCGGCGAGGCGCAGGGGCTATCTGCCACAGAAGGCCTGTGCGGTGTGTGGCAGATCTTTCAGCTGGCGGCCAGCACCACAAACTTGGGCGTCGCGGCCACTTGCTCAACGCGGGTGAAGTCGCGTTTAAGCGTCTGATGGTAGCCAAGGTGGCGGTTGCCGACGACCAGCAGCGTGCCGCCCGGTGCGAGCGCCTGGCGGCTTTGGCGAAATAGCTGGCGGGCAATCTGGTCACCAACCACCTGCTGCTGATGAAACGGCGGGTTGCAGAGGATGAGGTCGGCGCAGCCGGCAGCCGCTTCGCTCAACCCGTCGCTGACCACGAAGTTGGCGTGGCGCCCGGGGAAGGCCGCGGCGAAATTGCCCTGCGCCGAAGCAACTGCAGCCCAGGATTCGTCGATAAAGGTCAGCTGTGCGCCCGGGTTGCGTTGGGCGGCCATCAGGCCCAGGGCGCCGTTGCCGCAGCCTAGATCAACCACGCGCGCGCTGTCCAGGTCGGCCGCAATGCAAGGCAGTAGCACGCGGGTGCCGATATCCAGTTTCTCTCGGGAAAACACGCCGGGGCGATTCGCAAGCTCAAGGGGCGTGCCTTCCAGCGGATAGCGGCTGGTCAGATCGCTGTGGCGCGGAGGCAACGCCGGGTCATGCTGGCATTGCAGCAGGCGCGCTTTCTTCCAACCCAGTGAGGCCTGGTAAGGCCCAATGTGAGCGGCCAGCAAGTCGCCGGCTGTCGGCGGCAGGTGCTTGATCATGCTGCCGGCCAGCAGCAGGGCGTTGTCTGCCAGCTTTGGGCGCAGACGTTGCAGTTGGTCCTGCAGCAGGCTGAGGCTCTTGGGTACGCGCAGCAGCACCTGCCGGTAGGGGCCAGTGGGTGTGTCGCGGCTGCTGAAGAAGGTAACGCGGTCGCTGCTTAGTCCGTTGGCTTTCAGGTTGTCCTGCAGGGCGCGCCAGGCGAGCCATGAGTCACCCCAGCTATGTACCTGCAGGCCGGCCAGGGCCAGAGCGCAGGCCAGCGCACCAAAGCTGTCATTGACCACCAGAATCGGTCCCGTTGCCGCGGGCTCTTCGCTCAGACGTTGCAGCAGGTACACGTCAGCCGCATCGTGGGCAAACAGGGTTGAGCCGCCCGTAGCGGGGTAGCGTTTGAGCTGCAGGGAACCGTAGGGGGTAGTGCACAGGGACATGGTGATGGGCGGTGTGGTAGCTGGGCGGTGCAGTATATCAGCAGGCGGAGCCGGCGCTGCCGGCCCCGCTTGGGGTTTAGCTCGGTGTTTGCTGTTTGAGCAGGTCGCGAATCTCGGTCAGCAGCACTTCCTCCTTGGACGGCGCTGGCGGCGCGGCAGGCGCTGCTTCTTCTTTCTTCTTCAGGTTGTTCATCACCCGGACCGCAACAAAAATGGCCGCAGCGATGATCACAAAGTCCACCAGGCTTTGGATGAACAGGCCGTAGCCAATGGCGACTTCGGCAACCTCACCTTCGGCTTCCTTGAGCACAATCGACAGGTCGGTGAAGTTGACGCCACCGATCAGCAGGCCCAGTGGCGGCATCACGATATTGTTGACGAAGGCGGAAACCACCTTGCCGAAAGCGGCGCCGATGATGATACCCACAGCCATGTCGATGACATTGCCGCGCATTGCAAAGGTCTTGAATTCGTCCAGCAGCTTCATTGCGATCTTCCTTATGTTGCGCCCCGATGGCGTAGGTCGATCATAACGAGCTGGGCCCGACAGACCAATACCTGCGGTACTCGACAGGCTGGCTCAGCTCGGCCCCAGCGCATCATTCAGGGTTTCGCACAGGATGCGCAGGGCCTGGATGCGCGCGTATCGCTTGTTCTGGGCCGGAATCAAATGCCAGGGCGCATTCCGCGTAGAAGTGTGCTCTACCATGTCGTTCATCGCCTGCGCATAGTCCGGCCAGCGCTTGCGGTTGCGCCAGTCTTCTTCGGTTAGCTTGTAGCGTTTGACCGGTGAGTCTTCCCGGGCTTTGAAGCGCTTGAGCTGCTCGTCCTCGGTGATGGCCAGCCAAAACTTGATGATCAGGGTGCCGCTGTCACTGAGCTGTTGCTCAAAATCATTGATCTCGCCGTAGGCGCGCTGCCAGTCAGGCTCCTTGCAGAAGCCCTCGACCCGTTCGACTAACACCCGGCCGTAGTAGCTTCGATCAAACACCACGACGTTGCCTGGTGCAGGAACCCTGCGCCAGAAGCGCCACAGGTAGGGCATGCGCCGCTCCTCATCGGTCGGCGCGCGGGTGCCGTGCACGCGCAGAATACGTGGATCCAGACATTGGGTGATACGACGGATGGTGCCACCCTTGCCCGCGGCGTCGCTGCCTTCAAAGACCAGTAGCAGGCCGCGTCTGGCAAAGCGGGGATGCTGTATCAGTGCGCGCAGGCGCCCCTGCCAGTGCTCCAGCTGCTGTTGGTAGTCGTCTTTGTCCAGTGCCAGGCTGTAGTCGAGCTGAGCCAGATAATCACGTTGCGCGGGCTGCCAGCCGTAAACCGGTGTTGATGGGGGCGGATTGGCCAGCCGCTGCTGCATTGCTTCCAGCACGATCTGCCCGATACGCTGATCGCGCTCATGCGGGTCCGTCGCCGGCACGCGAATCCAGGGCGCTCCCTGGGTGGAGGTCAGCTCGGTCATCAGGCGCGCGCCTTCACGCACTTTCTCGTAATCGGCGGCGCTGAAATCGCCCCATTCGCGCATGGCGACAGTTTGCTTTTGCTGCGCCAGGTCGCGGGGATGACGGCTGCCCTGCTGGTTATCACCAAGGTACAGCCAGATCTTGATCAGGGTGATGCCCTCGTCGTTGAGCAACCGCTCAAAGCGCAGAATCTGCTGCATCTGCGTAGTAAAGCGCGGAATGCTCAGCTGGCCGCGGCTCAGGCGCATCAGTGGCTGGTGGTACCAGGAGCCGAGATAGAACCCCAGTTCGCCGGCTGGCGGCAATGTGCGCCAGTAGCGCCACAATCGCGGCATGCGGCGCTCCACTCCTTTGGGGAGTGCGAAGGCCCTGGTATTGAGATAGCGGTTGTCCAGCCACTCGTAGAAGCTGTGAATGATTTCGGCCTTGCCGGCGAAGTCGTTGCCGCTGATCAGCAGCAGGACTGAGCCGTGCTGCAGCGTACGCAGCTCAAATTGGGTTTCCAGCAGCGCTTCGCGCAGTGCCTCGCGCTCAGCCTTGCGTTTGCGGTGATGTTCCTTGTCACTCATGCGGCACCTTGGACCAGTCAGCTTCGGGGATTGGTTCATAGGCCGGCCGCGTCAGCGGGTACCCTTGGAACAGGTACAGGGCGGTGCGGCGCGGGAAGGCCAGCTCAACGGCCTTGACGCGGCAGGCCTTATCAAACTGATACCGGTTCTGCGCCGTGAGCTGTGCCAGAATAGCGGCCGCGCCGCTGCCGTTGGTGCCGCGCAGCAGCGCTTGGCAGGCGCGGCTGCGCTGATCGACGACCGGTTGCAAGGCCATGCTGACTTCGAGCGGCAGGGCGGGCCGTGCGGTATAGGCCCGGCAAGGGGCTGGTGGAGGTGGCTCGCTGGTCATTGCGTCGAATCCTTGCAGACTGGCGATGTGTTCGCCGGTCGTTGGGTCGCGGCAGTGCGCAGGTTCACGCTGCCGAACGAAGTGTCTGATATTGCGGCACATAGTCATCGCTCCGCTGAAGGCCAGTATGGCACGATGCAGGCAAAGCATGTTGGGACGGATATGGCCAAGCAAAAACGCGTATACGGTTGCACCGAGTGCGGTGCAACTTTTTCCAAATGGGCGGGGCAGTGTCCCGAATGTCAGGCCTGGAATAGCATGGTCGAGACCGTGGTGGACACCACGCCGACCGGTGGCAGCACTTCTCGCTCAAGCAATTGGACCGGCCAGCAGGCGCAGATCAAGACGCTGGCCGAGGTCACTACCGAAGAAACGCCGCGCCAGCCCAGCGGCTCCTCGGAGCTGGACCGGGTGCTGGGCGGTGGTTTGGTCGGTGGCTCGGTGGTCCTGATTGGTGGTGATCCGGGGATCGGCAAATCCACCATTTTGCTGCAGACCCTCTGTCGCCTGGCGCAGAACATGTCTGCGCTATACGTGACCGGTGAGGAGTCGCAGCAGCAGGTGGCGATGCGCGCGCGTCGGCTCGGCTTGCCAGAGGACAAGCTCAAGGTCATGACCGAGACCTGCATCGAAAGCATTGTTGCCACCGCCCGGCACGAGCAGCCGAAGGTGATGGTAGTGGACTCGATCCAGACCATTTTTACCGAGCAGTTGCAATCGGCCCCGGGCGGCGTGGCGCAGGTGCGCGAGAGTGCCGCGCTACTGGTGCGCTACGCCAAGCAAAGCGGCACCGCGATCTTCCTGGTGGGTCATGTCACCAAGGAGGGCTCGCTGGCTGGGCCGCGGGTGCTGGAGCACATGGTCGACACCGTGCTGTATTTCGAGGGTGAGGCTGATGGTCGCTACCGCATGCTGCGGGCGGTGAAAAACCGTTTTGGCGCAGTCAACGAGCTGGGCGTGTTTGCCATGACCGACAAGGGGCTGAAAGAGGTCGCCAACCCCTCGGCTATCTTCCTTTCTCGCTACGACGCGCCCATTCCGGGCAGCGTGGTAATGGCGACCTGGGAGGGCTCGCGGCCCATGCTGGTTGAAGTGCAGGCGCTGGTCGACACCAGTCACCTGGGCAACCCGCGGCGGGTGACCCTGGGGCTGGATCAGAACCGGCTCGCCATGCTGCTGGCGGTGCTGCATCGCCACGGTGGCGTGGCGACCTACGACCAGGATGTCTTCGTCAATGTGGTGGGCGGGGTCAAGGTGCTCGAAACAGCCGTCGACCTGGCGTTGCTGGCGGCGGTGATGTCGAGTTTGCGCAACCGTCCGTTGCCGATGGACCTGATGGTATTTGGTGAGCTGGGGCTGTCCGGCGAAATTCGTCCGGTACCCAGCGGCCAGGAACGCCTCAAGGAAGCCGCCAAACACGGCTTCACCCGCGCGATTGTGCCCAAGGCCAACGCACCAAAAGAGTCGCCCAAGGGCATGCAGGTGATTGCGGTAACGCGGCTGGATCAGGCGTTGGCGGCGATATTCGAGTAGCAGCGGCCAGCGCTGGCGCGCCGGGCTGGAGGCTGAAGGCTGGAAGCTTGAAGCAGGCCGAAGGGGGGCAGATATTAGTGTTTGGTTTAGAGGCGGGGGCTGCAAGTAAAGCAATCGCTCAGCAACAGCTCAGACTGCTTGAAGCTTCAAGCTTCAAGCTTCTGGCCTCCAGCCTCCAGCCTCCAGCCTCCAGCCTCCAGCCTAGAGCAGCGCCCCCAGTTCTCGCTCCAACAGCGTCTCATCTCCCAGGTTGAGGGCGATGAGGCGGCGCAGGTGGCTTATGGAGTCCAGGTCTATGTGCAGGCATTCAAAGCCCAGCAGGCCTTCCTCGGCGTGAGCCAGGTTGACCTCCATGCGAATCTGGCTAGCCTCGGCCAGCTCGATGATGGCGATAAAGGGAGCGTTGGCGCGTTGTGCATCCCAGGCCGCAGGTTGCAGCACCAGCAGTCCGCGCAATGACACGTCGATCAGTTGCGCGGCAATGCACCAGTCGTCCTGCTGCAGCAGGGTATGCGCGTCGAAAGGCACGCGGCTAAATCGCCGCCGGTCATCGTGCATGAGCGGCTCCCGGTGGTAGATAGGTCTGCTTTCACTATAGCCGCTTTTTCAGACCACACCCTGCGCCAGCATGGCGTCGGCAACCTTGACGAAACCGGCAATATTGGCGCCCTTCACGTAGTCGATGTGGCCGTCGTCCTCGCGGCCATAGTGCTCGCAGGCGGCGTGAATCGACTGCATGATACCGTGCAGCTTTTCGTCCACTTCGCCGGCGCTCCAGTGCAGGCGCATGGCGTTCTGGCTCATTTCCAGCCCGCTCACAGCGACCCCGCCAGCGTTCGCAGCCTTACCCGGGGCAAACAGCACGCGGTTTTCCTGCAGCAGGTCAACGGCTTCCAGCGTGCTGGGCATATTGGCGCCCTCGGCTACCGCAATGCAGCCGTTGTCGATGAGCTGGCGCGCATCGTCTGCGTCCAGCTCGTTTTGGGTAGCGCAGGGCAGGGCGATGTCGCAGGCCAGGTGCCACGGCCGGCTGCCCGCAATAAACTCGCAACCCTGGCCATGCAGGGACTCCAGTCGGCCGCGCTGTTCGTTCTTCAGTGTCATGAGTGCCTCCCACTGGGGCTGGCTCATGCCATCCGGGTAATAAAGTGTGCCGCCGGAGTCGGAAATCGAGATAACCAGGCCGTCCAGTTCCAGTACTTTCTGGGCTGCGTACTGGGCGACATTGCCTGATCCGGAGATCGCAACCCGCTTGCCCGCGATGCTCTGCTCGCGCTGTTTGAGCATCTGCTCGGCAAAGTAGACGCAGCCGTAGCCGGTCGCTTCCGGGCGGATCAGGCTGCCACCATAGGTGATGCCCTTGCCGGTCAGAACCGAGGTGAATTCGTTGCGCAGGCGCTTGTACTGGCCGTACAGATAGCCGATTTCACGTGCGCCTACGCCAATATCCCCCGCAGGGATGTCCAGGTCTGCACCGATATGGCGCGACAGCTCGGTCATAAAGGCCTGGCAGAAACGCATGATTTCGCCGTCGCTTTTACCCTTGGGGTCAAAGTCAGCGCCACCCTTGCCACCGCCCAGCGGCAGACTGGTCAGCGCGTTTTTGAACACCTGCTCAAAGGCGAGGAATTTGAGCACCCCAAGGTTGACCGAGGGGTGGAAGCGCAGACCTCCCTTGTAGGGGCCGATGGCGTTGTTCATTTGCACTCGGTAGCCGCGATTGACTTGCACCACACCCTGGTCATCGACCCAGCAAACGCGAAACTGAATAACCCGCTCCGGTTCAATCAGGCGCTCAATGATGCCGGCACGTAGGTATTTGGGATTGGCTTCAAGGAAAGGCCAGAGGGTCGTCAGCACCTCTTCGGCCGCTTGGTGAAATTCTGGCTGGTGAGGGTCGCGCAGTTTCAGTTCGGTCAGGCAGGCAGCCAGGGTCGGGATCATGTCTGGGGTCACTTTTCTATACGTTCAGGGCGGAAAAGTATAAACCTACCAGATGAGGAGGGTGCACAGGAATGGTGCATTGTGAAAATTATGTTGCGTAATTGTGTTTACTTTTGGTGCATTGCATCAGCGGCTCGGGCGAGCCGCTGATGCCTCACAGCCTCAGGCCAGCTTTTTGTAGCGCACGCGGTGCGGCTGCGCTGCTGCCTCACCCAGACGCTTTTTGCGGTCCGCTTCGTACTCGGTGTAGTTGCCTTCAAAGAAGGTAACCTGCGAGTCGTCTTCGTACGCCAGGATGTGTGTGGCGATACGGTCGAGGAACCAGCGATCGTGGGAAATTACGATGGCCGCGCCCGGGAAGTCCAGCAAGGCTTCTTCCAGTGCGCGCAGGGTTTCAACGTCCAGGTCGTTCGACGGTTCGTCGAGCAGCAGTACGTTGGCACCTTGCTTGAGGGTCAGGGCCAGGTGCAGACGGCCACGCTCACCACCGGACAGGTCCTTGACGAACTTCTGCTGGTCGGAACCCTTGAAGTTGAAGCGGCCAACGTAACCGCGCGATGGCATTTCATAGTTGCCGACCTTGATCTGATCGAACCCGTCAGACACCTGCTCCCAGACGGTCTTGTTGCCGTCCAGGTTGTCGCGGCTCTGGTCGACGCTGGCGATCTGTACGGTTTCACCGATGTCGATGGTGCCGCTGTCCGGTTGTTCCTTGCCGGTGATCATGCGGAACAGGGTCGACTTACCGGCACCGTTACCACCGATCACGCCGACAATGGCACCCTTGGGCACGGCAAACGACAGATTGTCGATCAGCACGCGGTCACCAAAGCCTTTGGTCACGCCATTGAACTCGATGACCTTGTCGCCCAGACGCGGGCCGGCCGGGATGTAGATTTCGTTGGTCTCGCTGCGCTTCTGGAATTCCTGCGATTGCAGTTCTTCAAAGCGTTGCAGACGGGCCTTGGATTTGGCCTGGCGGCCCTTGGCGCCCTGGCGTACCCACTCCAGCTCGGCTTTCATGGCCTTGGCGTGGGAGGCTTCCTGCTTGGCTTCGGAGGCCAGACGAGCGGCCTTGGATTCCAGCCACTGGGAGTAGTTGCCTTCGAACGGAATGCCCTGGCCGCGGTCGAGTTCAAGAATCCAGCCGGCGACGTTGTCGAGGAAGTAACGGTCGTGGGTAATGGCAACCACGGTGCCGGGGAAGTTGTGCAGGAACTGCTCCAGCCAGGCGACGGAATCGGCGTCCAGGTGGTTGGTCGGTTCGTCCAGCAGCAGCATGTCGGGCGCTGACAGCAGCAGGCGGCAGAGCGCGACGCGGCGCTTCTCACCACCAGACAGGTGTTCGATCTTGGCGTCCCAGGCTGGCAGACGCAGGGCGTCGGCGGCGACTTCCAGTTGGCGTTCCAGGTTGTGACCGTCGGCGGCTTGCAGAATGGCTTCCAGCTTGCCCTGCTCGGCGGCCAGCGCGTCGAAATCGGCGTCGGGTTCGGCGTAGGCAGCGTAGACTTCGTCGAGGCGGGCCTGTGCGTTCTTGATCTCGCTGACCGCTTCTTCAACAATGTCGCGCACGGTCTTGCTGTCATCCAGCTGTGGCTCCTGCGGCAGGTAACCGACCTTGATGCCCGGCATCGGGCGCGCTTCGCCCTCAATTTCGGTATCAACGCCGGCCATGATGCGCAGCAGAGTCGATTTACCCGCCCCGTTTAGACCGAGTACCCCGATTTTGGCGCCGGGGAAGAAGGACAGGGAAATATCCTTGAGAATCTGACGCTTCGGCGGGACGACTTTCCCGACGCGATGCATGCTATAAACGTATTGAGCCATGGTGGCAGAACCTGTTGAATGGGAATGTGCGAAGTGCTTCGCCGGGGCTGGCGAAATGTGGTGGCAAGGCTAGCCCAACTGGCGATTCAGGGCAAACTTGGGGGCACGCCATGCAACCTGACAACGCGCTCAATTGCGACCGGATAAGTGACTACCTTGAATAACAACAATAAAAGCAGGTTGCCGCCCCATGATGCGGCTGGCCGCGACCCCGCCGTATCCACGCACCTGGGTGTGGTGATGTTTGCGGTAGCGGCGCTGCTGTTGATGGCGCTGTTGGCCTGGCAGGCTCGTAACGATTACCAGAACCTCCAGCGTCAGCATCAGGCGCTGGTAGAGGAGTCGGTCTGGCTGATTGCCGACCAGCTCGCACTTAATCTGGTGACCAGCTCCAATGCTCTGATCTTCCTGCTTGACGCGCTTGAAGCACGCTCTGCCGACGCGCCTTTGCGGGCGGTACAGCAGTTGTTGCCGGGTGTGCATGGTGTTCATCTGGTGCAGCTTGACCGTATGCCGCATGACATGCGTGAGCCCTGGGCGCAGACCGCTCGACGTTTGCAGATTGGTGGTGAAGCCTTCGGCCTGGACTCCAACGCCGAGCGCAACCTGCTGTTCTGGACCCTCGCCAGCCAGCAGCCAGGGCGCTACTGGGTGCTGAGTATGGACGAGCGGGTGCTGTCATCCCTGGTGTCTGCGCGCGCCGGACAAGGCTATCTATGGTTGCTGGAAGACACCGGCAGGGCGCGTGTGCTGGTGCGGCAGCAACAGGAGCGCACGGCCTATCTGGGTAATACGGCTATGACCGCCGAGGAGCGCTCGCAGGTCGCCTTTAGCGCTCCGGTTACCGGCACCCTGTGGCAGGTGCGGGGGCTGGTTGAGCCGGATTACTACCCCCATCGCATGGCGCCATTGCTGCTGGGCAAGGCGGGATTGCTGGTGATCTGCCTGCTGGTTCTGATGGGGGCACTCTGGCTACTGGGGCGCCAGTCACGCACTGCCAGAACGTTGCAGCAGCGGCAGGATCAGTCGTTACGCAGCATGCTGGATACCGAACGGCGTTATCAGGATGTTTTCCAGAATGTGGGTATGGCGCTGTGCGTGGTGGACTTGGTGTCAGTCAAGCAGATGTTGTTGCGTGAGGGCATATTTGCTGCCGGGCAGCTGGATGACTGGCTTGCAAGCAACCCTGAGCGTCACAGCGATTTGATGAGCGGCCTGCGTGTGGTGGACGCCAATCAGTTCACGCTGGATTTACTGCGGTTGCCAGATATCGCCGCGCTGCAGATCTTGTTGCGTGGCAACAGCTACCTGCGTATCGGCGGCGCGCGCTATCGGCTGTTGCAGGCCCTGATCAATGGCGAAGAACGCTTTGACGTGGAGACCCCGCTGCGCGTCCTGGATAGCAGCACCTACGTCTGGATGGTCATGCGTATCCCCGCCAGTGTCGATTGCCTGCACGCGGTGACCCTCAGCATCACCGACCTGAGCCAGCGCCGTGCGACTGAACTGGCACTGCGTCAGAGTCGCGAGTTCTGGGCCGGCGTGGTGCGTGCGTTGCCTGACCTGATCTATATCCGCGACACCAAATGGATGGGCTCAGGCGACTTTGTTTTCAGCAACCGCACGCTAGCGAGCATGCTGGGTTACAGCGCTGAAGAAGAGGAAAAGATGGGTCCGGACTACCGGCACCATCTGCTGCACCCCGACGATCTGGAGTACATGCAGGTCAATCGCCGCCTGCAGCAGGTGCTGGGAGACGGGCAGCTGCTGGAGTGGAAGGTACGCTGGCGCCATCGTGACCTGGGTTGGCGCTGGTTCAGTGTCAGCTCCAAGGTGTTCAAGCGCACGCCCGACGGTCGGGTGGTGCAGGTGATTGGCTTTGTCCGCGATATTCACCAGCAGTCGCTGGCCAGGGAGGTGGTTCAGCGCTCCGAGGCACGCTATCGCCTGCTGACCGAAAATATCGGAGACATCGTCTGGTCGACCAATAGCGATTTTCGGCCTGATTACATCAGCCCGTCTGTACAGCGGGTGCTCGGTTACAGCCCTGACTTTATGCTCAGCAAGGCCTCTCGTGAAGTGCTGGCTGACGCCCGTTTTGATACCTTCATGGCCGACATTCGCGCCGAGCTGCGCGATCAGGTGCACTCCCCCGAGCGCATTCAGGTGTTGCGCCGTGACGGATACCACCGGCAGATAGCCTTCGATTGCATTAAGGCTGACGGGCGTAAGTGTCCGCTGGAAGTGCGCATTTCGTTGATGTGGACTGCCCAGGGGCGCTTTCTGGGGCTGCTGGGTCTGGCGCGTGATATCAGTGAGCAGCGCCGTACCGAGAACCGTCTGCGCATGGCGGCGACGGTGTTTGAGAACACCACCGGGGGCATCGTGGTCACCGACCCGGCCGGCTACATTGTGCAGGTAAACGAGAATTTTACGCGCATCACCGGCTTTCTCCCGGACCAGGTGATCGATCAGCGGCCGGCAATCCTGATGCAGCGACAACACGGCGATGCCTTTTACCGCGAAATTCTGCAGGCGCTGCACGCGCATGGCCGCTGGGAAGGGGAGTTGTGGCAGCAGCGCAGTGGCGGCGAGGGCTTTCCGACCTGGGCTGGCATCACGGCGGTGCACGATAACGAAGGCGACCTGGTCAGCTACGTTTGCTTCTTTGTGGATATCAGCGAGCGCAAGGCGTCGGAGGCCCGCATTCAAAGCCTGGCGTATTACGACGTGCTCACCGGACTGGCCAACCGCACGCTGTTTCAGGACCGTCTGCAGGCCGCGCTACAGTTGGCGACGCGGCGCGGCGAGTGGGTGGCGGTGTTGTTTCTGGACCTGGACCGTTTCAAGCCGATCAACGATAGTCTTGGCCACGCCGCGGGTGACCAGGTGCTGACCCAGGTTGCCGAGCGTCTGCGCGGGTGCGTGCGCGAGAGCGATACGGTTGCGCGCATGGGTGGCGACGAATTCACCATGCTGCTGACGGGGTTGAGTAATCGGGAGGTGGCGCTATCGGCGGCCATGCATGTGGCTGAGAAGGTGTTGCGTGCGCTGGCGCCCTCGTTTGTATTGCAAGAGCGTGATTTCTTCGTCAGTGCCAGCATCGGGATCGCCCTGTCTCCCCAGGATGGCGAGCAGGGTAGTGTTCTATTGAAGAACGCCGATACCGCCATGTATCACGCCAAGGCCTCGGGCAAGGACACTTTCCAGTTCTATCAGCGTGAGATGAACGGCCGGGCTCTGGAGCGTCTGGCGCTTGAAAACGACCTGCGCCGGGCGGTGCAAGATCAGGCCTTTGAGTTGGTGTATCAACCGCAGTTCAGCTGCCAGGATGGCCGGCTGACAGGGGCCGAGGCGCTTTTGCGCTGGCACCATCCGCAGCGTGGCAGCGTCTCGCCCGCCGAGTTTATCCCCATCGCCGAGGAGTTGGGCTTGATTCGCACCTTGGGCGAGTGGGTGCTGGAAGAGGCTGCGCAACAGGCTGCCGCCTGGCAGGCGAGGGGGCATGAGGTGCCGCGGCTGGCGGTAAACCTGTCGGCTATTCAGTTCGACGACGGTGAGCTGGCCTGTCAGATCGTCGGTATTCTGGAGCGCCACGGGCTGGCACCGGCGCTGCTGGAACTGGAGCTGACTGAAAGTATCCTGCTGCGAAACATCGACGCTACCATGCGCATCCTGGACGAGCTCAAGCAGCGTGGCATGCAGATCGCCATTGATGATTTTGGCACCGGGTATTCGGCGCTCAATTACCTGCGTGACTTCCCGATTGATACCCTGAAAATCGATCGCGGCTTTATTCAAAGCATGCACCCGGGCAGCCGTGATGCACGTCTGGCCGAGGCAATTGTTGCGATGGGGCGCAGCCTCGATCTGCGGGTCATCGCCGAGGGAGTGGAGACCGCCGAGCAGTATCAGTTGATCTGCGACTTCGGCTGCGATGAAGTGCAGGGCTATCACCTGGGGCGCCCGGTGGCCGCTGCCGAGTTCGAGCAGCGCTGGTTGCAGCCCCCGGGCTGAACGCCTGCGTTGCAGGTTGAGTGTTATTTGTCGGTAGCTGAGCGCATTTCATGTGCCACAAACCGGCGCTTGCGGTAAACTGCCGCCTCTTTTTTCATCGACGACCTAGCAGGGGGCCGTTACATGTTTAGCCGTTCCAACGATATCGCCACATTCGATGCTGACCTTTGGGCTGCGATGCAGCAGGAAGCCGTGCGTCAGGAAGAGCACATCGAACTGATTGCCTCGGAGAACTACACCAGCCCGGCGGTGATGCAGGCCCAGGGCTCGGTACTGACCAACAAGTACGCCGAGGGCTATCCGGGCAAGCGTTACTACGGTGGCTGCGAGCACGTCGACGTTGTGGAACAGCTGGCGATTGATCGTGCCAAGGAGCTGTTCGGTGCCGATTACGCCAACGTGCAACCGCACGCGGGCTCGCAGGCCAACGCTGCCGTTTATCTGGCCCTGCTGCAGGCGGGCGATACCATCCTGGGCATGAGCCTGGCACACGGTGGTCACCTGACCCACGGCGCGTCGGTTTCCTCCTCCGGCAAGCTGTACAACGCGGTGCAGTACGGCATCAACGATCAGGGCCTGATCGACTACGACGAAGTCGAGCGTCTGGCTGTTGAGCACAAGCCGAAAATGATCGTGGCCGGTTTCAGCGCCTACTCCCAGGTGCTGGACTTTGCGCGTTTCCGTGCCATCGCTGACAAGGTTGGTGCTTACCTGTTCGTTGATATGGCCCACGTTGCTGGCCTGGTTGCTGCAGGTGTTTACCCCAACCCGGTGCCGTTCGCGGATGTGGTGACCACCACTACCCACAAGACCCTGCGCGGCCCGCGTGGTGGTCTGATTCTGGCCCGTGCCAACGAAGAGATCGAGAAGAAGCTGAACTCCGCGGTATTCCCGGGCGCCCAGGGTGGCCCGCTGGAGCACGTGATCGCGGCCAAGGCGATCTGCTTCAAGGAAGCGCTGCAGCCTGAGTTCAAGACGTATCAGCAGCAGGTCGTAAAGAACGCCCAAGCCATGGCCAAGGTGTTTGTAGAGCGCGGCTTTGACGTAGTATCCGGCGGCACTCAGAACCACCTGTTCCTGCTGTCGCTGATCAAGCAGGACATTACCGGCAAAGACGCTGACGCTGCCCTGGGCCGCGCCTTCATCACGGTCAACAAGAACAGCGTACCGAATGATCCGCGCTCGCCCTTTGTGACCTCCGGTCTGCGTATCGGCACCCCGGCGGTGACCACACGTGGTTTTGTGGAGGCCGACTGTGAAGCACTGGCCGGCTGGATCTGTGACATTCTCGACAACATGGGCGATGAGTCGGTGGTTGATCGTGTGCGTGAACAGGTCAAGACCATTTGTGCCCGGCTGCCGGTCTACGGCGCCTGATCCGGAGCGCTTCTGACCAAACCCACGACGTCGGTCGTGGGTTTTTTTTGCCTCGCTGATGGCCATTTGGCGCTATGCTTTTGGGGTAGCGCGCTTTTTTGGCGCCCCTTGAGGTTTGCACGATAACAAGAGAACCGCCATGAAGTACCTGGCAATCATCTGCCTGTTTGGCTTGTTCTGGCAGCCATTGGCCCAGGCGCAATCGGCCCCTCTGCGTCTGGCCATGCTGCCTTATCCCGAGTACGCCGAATACGATGCCGAGGGGCGCGCGATCGGCCCCGCGGTGCAGGTAATGGCGCGCTTGCTGGAGCACGCCGGTTATTCCTACGAAGTGCGCTTGTTGCCGGTGGCGCGGGTACGTCGGGGGCTGATGTCCGGTGAGCTGGATCTTTGGCTGGGCCTGAACAATCAGGTCGGGCTGGAAGCCTACACCCTGCAAAGCCATGCCAGTTTTGGGGTGGTGCCTATCAACCTGTATTACCGTCCGGGCGAGCCAGCGCCCACCTGGCCTGACAGTTTGCCGGGCCGCACCCTGATCCTGATCACCAACTACAGCTACAGCCTGCCGGTGTCGCGCACCCTGCAAGATGCGCGACTGGCCCTGCAGACGCGCTCCAGCAGCTCGCACGCTGGTGCCATTCGTATGTTGCTGCGTGGGCGCGGGGATTATTTGCTGGATTATCGGGGCCAGGTTGCTTCGGCTTCGGCGTCACTGGGTATCGACGCGCCACCGCATATTGTGGTCGATGAGCCGCCGATGCGGTTGTTCGTCTCACGGCAGCATGCGCAGGCTCAGGCGCTGATGAACCGCCTGGATCAGGCGTTTGAATCGCTGGTGCGCGAGGGCGTGGTGATGGACGTGACTCGGCAATAGCGCACATATCCACCTTTGGGCGCTTGCGCCGGATTGGTGTGCTTGCTTGAATGGCGTACCTGTCTGGCACTATGCCATTGGCTAGGACAGCATCCAAGACGGCAACGGAAGGTCAGTTATGCACGATACATTCAAGGTGAGCTGCAAGGGCGAGCGCGATGGCGCGCTGGGCGAGCAACAGTTGCGCGAGAACCTGCTGCGCCTGGGTTTTGGTAGCCGCCAAGTGGATCGCCTGCTCAGCGGCACACCGGTGATCATCAAGTCTGGCCTCTCCGAAACCATGGCCATGCGATATCAGCAGCGCCTGCGTGAGGCAGGCTTGCTCACCGAAGTGGTACCGGAAGGTGCTGCCGTCCAGGCTGAGACCGTCCCGCAGGGCGGCGCAGCGGTGCCGCCTGTCGGCACTGCGCCCCGGCCGGCACCCGGTGAGCTGCCCCAGCGGCGTATGGCGCCGTTTGCCTTTACTGGCAACGGCAGCGAGTACTTCGGCATCTGGATCGTCAACATCCTGTTGATGGTGGTGACCCTGGGCTTTTACGCGCCCTGGGCCAAGGTGCGTAATTTGCAGTACTTCTACGGTCACACGCTGCTGGAGCAGCAGAGTTTCCAGTATCTGGCAGACCCTTGGGTGATCTTCCGTGGTCGGCTGGTGGCCGTCGCAGCCTTTATTGTCTGGACCATCGCTTCCAATTTTTTTCCGATTGCCGCCATGGCGCTGCTGGTGCTCTTTATCCCGCTGGTGCCCTGGATCATCGTCCGCTCGCTCAAGTTTCACGCTATCAACAGCGCCTATCGCAACATCCGTTTCGATTTCACCGGCCGCTACTGGCAAGCGGTGCAGGTGGTGTACCTGTGGCCGTTGTTAGCCCTGTTGACGCTGGGCTTGATGGTGCCGTTTGCGGTACAGCGCTGGCACCAGTTTCTGACCGGCAACGCCCGCTACGGGCGCAGTGCGTTCGCACTGAACCTGAGCGTAGGCGAGGTGTATGTGTTTTTCCTCAAGATGCTTGGCATGTTTGTCGCGACACTGCTGCTTGGCGGGCTGCTCTCAGTGGTCTATCAGCCGTTGATGGCGGTATTTGTTTTTGCCGCTTATCTGGTGCTGTTTGGCTACGTGATGGCGGGCCTGACCAACCTGGTGATCAACGGCGTGAAGCTTGAGCAGCACGGCTTTGTCTCAAACCTGGGCAAGCGCCGCCTGCTCTGGATCTTCTTCACCAACTCCCTGTTGATCCTGCTGACCATGGGGTTCTTCACGCCTTGGGCCAAGGTGCGCATGGCAACCTATCGCGCCTCCTGTACCGAGATGGAAGTGGCGGGTGATCTGGACGGCTTTATCGCCGGCGAGGCGCAGCACGCCGGTGCGGTTGGCATGGAGCTGGGAGATGCCTTTGATGTCGGCTTCGGATTCGGCTGAGCCGGTCGCTGGACGTTACTTCGATGGCCACTCAAGTCAGGCTCGCGCCGCCGAAGCCTGGGTCGACGACGGACAGCTGAACCTTGGCCTGGCCGACGGCCAGGTGCTGCGGTTTGTGCCGTCTGAGGTGCGTCTGGGCATGCAGGTTGGCAGCGCTGGCTGCTATCTGCACCTGGGCGAGGCGGCCGTGCTGGAGTCTAACGATGTAGCCGGAGTGCAGCGACTGGTGCGCGGGTTGCGGGCAACCACCTCCGGTACGCTGTGGTTGCATCGGTTGGAGGTCAGTCCGCGACTGATTGTAGTGTCGTTGCTGCTGACCCTGGCGCTGATGGTGGGTGGTGTGATCTGGGGCGTGCCGTGGGCCGCGGATCAGGTTGCACGAGCCCTGCCCGAATCGCTGGAGGAGCTGGCCGGTAGTGAGGCCCTGAAGGCTATAGATCGCACCTGGGCCGAGCCCAGCCAGCTCGATGAGGCGCGGCAACAGGCGTTGCTGGCGCATATGCAGCCAAGCCTGCAGTGGCTGACCAAACAGTACCCGGAGCGCTCGCTCAAGGTGCACTTTCGCTCGGCGCCGGCGCTGGGGGCCAACGCTTTTGCGCTGCCGGGTGGGCACCTGGTGTTTACCGATGCAATGGTCAGCCTGGCTCGGCACGATGACGAGTTGGTGGCGGTGCTGGCCCATGAGGCAGGGCATGCGGTACACCGTCACGGCATGCGCAACCTGGTGCAGGGGTCGCTGTTGGTATTTGTGATGGCGTCGATGACCGGCGATATTTCCGCCGCTTCCGACTTGGTCAGCGGCGTGCCTGCCCTGCTGGCGACGCTGGCCTATCGGCGCGACATGGAGGAGGAGGCAGACGACTTTGCGCTGGAGATGCTGCGCGCCCGGCATATTGCGCCGTCGCGTTTTGTCGACATCATGCAGCGGTTGGATCCGCCGCAAGAGGGTGATGAAGGAGGCACGGTGAGCCGTTTTCTGTCTACTCACCCGCCAACGCCGGAGAGGGTAGAGCGCTTTAAAGAGGCTGAGTAGGGGCTGCACTGGCAACGCGCCGGCAACCCCTCTCAGCACCTTGCCTCAGCGCAGCTTGAGGGTGCTCAGGGTGCGCTCGCGCACCTGCTTGAGCAGGGCGCCGTCATTGACCAGAGACTGACCGTAAGACGGGACCAGCTCGCGCATGCGGGCCTGCCACTCGGGGCTGGCGATGCGGTCCTTGAAGCAGCGCTCCAGCACGTCGATCATCGCCTGCACGGCGGTCGATGCGCCCGGAGAGGCGCCCAGCAGGGCGGCCAGGGAGCCGTCTTTGGCTGCGACAATCTCGGTGCCAAACTCCAGCTTACCGTGACCCTTGGCATCCTTCTTGATGATCTGTACGCGCATGCCGGCATTCTGCAGTTTCCAGTTCTTCTCCTGGGCATCGGGGAAGAAGTTGCGCAGTGAGTCGACCCGGTCCTTGTGCGACTGGAATGATTCGGCAATCAGGTACTTGGTCAGGTCCATGTTGTCGCGGCCTACGGCCATCATCGGCGCCACGTTATAGGACTTGACCGAAGAGAACAGGTCAAACACCGAGCCCTTCTTGAGGAACTTGGTGGTGAAGCCGGCGAACGGACCAAACAGCAGGGCTGGTTTGCCGTTGATGATGCGGGTGTCCAGGTGCGGAACCGACATCGGCGGAGCACCGACGGGGGCCTTGCCGTAGACCTTGGAGCTGTGGCGCTTGACTACTTCTGGGTCCTGGCAGACCAGCCATTGGCCGCTAACCGGGAAGCCGCCGTAGCCCTGGCTTTCGTCGATGTTGGACTTTTGCAGCAGCGGCAGTGAGCCGCCGCCGGCACCAAGGAAGACAAACTTGGCGTTGATGTCGAGCTCTTTGCCGCTCTTTTCGTCCTCGATCACCACGCGCCAGTGGCCGCGCTTGCTCTTGCGCAGGGATTTCACCGAGTGGCTGAGGCGCAGCTCGAAGCCGTCCTGCTGCTGCAGATGGGCGACCATGCGGCGGGTGAGTGAGCCGAAGTCAACATCCGAGCCGTGCTCCACGCGGGTGGCGGCGAAGGGCTGGCTGGTGTCGCGGCTGGACATGATCAGCGGCATCCACTCGCGCAGTTGCTCGGCTGACTCGCTGAACTGCATCTCGGCAAACAGGTGGTGATTGCTCAGCAGCTCGTGCCGCTTGCGCAGGAAGGCAACGTCCTTCTCGCCCCAGACAAAGCTCTGATGGGCAGTGGCATTGATGAAGTCGGACGGATTCTGGATGATGCCCTGTTCTACCAGGTAGCTCCAGAACTGCAGGGTTACTTCAAAGGAGGCATTGATCGCCAGTGCGCGCTCAATGGTGACATTGCCATTCTGATCTTCGGGGGTGTAGTTGAGCTCGCAGTAGCCGGCGTGTCCGGTGCCTGCGTTGTTCCAGCCGTCGGTGCTTTCATGGGCTACGTGATCCAGGCGTTCGACCAGGGTAATGGTCAGGGCCGGGTCCAGCTGTTTGAGCAACATGCCCAGGGTGGCGCTCATGACACCACCACCGACCAGCAATACATCCACGTTCGTTGCCGTCATTTACCTGTCGCCTCTTTGCAAAAAAAAAGGGGTTTGAGCTCTCCAGTGATCAGGTCGGCCAATGTCGGGGCGGCTAGCAAACGGGCTTGTCTTCGGCTGTTGCTTGTGGCTGCGCCGAAAGCACGTCAAGCAGTGTGTGCTGTCTGCTCCGAACGCCCAGGCATGAGTTATCAGTGTTGGCTGATGATGGAACGGGTGGCGCTTCGTGTGGAATTGCCGGCCAGGGCTCAATGGGCGGATTGTGATCGGCCATTGGAGTAGTTCAGAGAAGGCGTATCATACCGGTTTCTCTGAGCGGGTGACAGGCGCAGTGTGCAGGCTTTGCGGTGATTGGCCGTGCGTCTAGGCCAACTTTGGTCGCAATGGCGGCCAGATGGGATAGTTTGATTTTCTAGGGCAGCGCAAAACGCGGCTCACAGGTGGGCGGCACAAGGGGGCGGTGAATGCAGGATGTAGTAGTAGTGGGCGGTGGTGTTATGGGGTGTCTCAGCGCGCTGGAGTTATTGCAGGCCGGCTGTCGAGTCACCCTGCTGGAGCGCGGTGAGTTGGGGCAGGAAGCCTCGTGGGCCGGCGGCGGTATCGTTTCGCCGCTGTATCCCTGGCGCTACAGTCAGCCCATTAGCGCCCTGGCTGAGTGGTCGCAAGGCTACTACGGCTCGCTGGCGGCCCAACTGCTCGCCGATACCGGTATTGATCCTGAAGTGCACCCCTGCGGCCTGCTGTGGCTTGACCTGGATGAACAGGACCAGGCGCTGCAGTGGGCGGCCCGGCAGGACAAGCCGTTGCAACAGGTTGACGACGGTTTTGTTTATCAACAGGTGCCGCAGTTGGCCCCCGGCTTTGCCGGCGCGCTGTGGCAGGCTGATCTGGCGAATGTACGCAACCCCCGCTTGATGAAGGCTTTGCGCGCCCGCTTGCTGCAATTCCCCGGCTTTGCCCTGCAGGAGCACTGCGTAGCTCAGGGCCTGCAGTATGACGGTGAGCGAGTGGTAGGCGTGCGCACTGCAACTGGGGTGGTAGCGGGCGATGCGGTGGTGCTGTGCGCCGGTGCCTGGGGGGGCGACTGGCTGGCCGCTGAGGGGCTGGCGCTGCCGGTTGAGCCGGTTAAGGGGCAGATGCTGCTGTACCGGATGGCACCTGGCTGGTTGCCGTCCATTGTCATGGCTCAGGGACGCTACGCGATACCGCGCCGCGACGGGCACATTCTGATTGGCAGCACCCTGGAGCATGCTGGCTACGATAAGGCTACCACCGAGCAGGCTCTCGCCTCCTTGCGCGCCAGTGCTGAAGCGCTGCTGCCTGATTTGGCCGATCAGGCGCCAGTGGCGCAATGGGCCGGGCTGCGACCGGGCTCGCCGGATGGTGTGCCCTACATCGGAGCGCTCAGTGCACGTCCTGGGTTGTGGCTAAATCTGGGGCACTACCGCAATGGGCTGGTACTGGCGCCAGCCTCCTGCCGTCTGCTGGCTGACTTGATGCTGGGGCGGGCGCCCGCCATCGATCCGGCGCCTTACTTGCCGGATGAGCGCTTGAGCTAGGGGGCGCGGACTCTACTCGTCCAGTCCGAGTTTTTTCAGGCGGTAACGCAGCGAGCGGAAGGTCAGACCGAGCCGTTTCGCTGCGGCGGTCTTGTTCCAACGGGTCTCTTCCAGCGCCTGGGTTATGGCCTGACGTTCAATGTTGTCCAGGTAGTCCTCCAGGTGGTCAATCTGGCTGAGGTCCTGGCTGTCATCGCCCTGGCCGCTGGTGCAGGGACTCAGGTACAGGTCGCTGGCGTCGATCTGCTGGTTTTCGCACAGGGTGAAGGCGCGCTCCAGGGCATTTTCCAGCTCGCGCACGTTGCCGGGAAAGCGATAGCTTTGCAGTCGCTCCATGCCGCTGCTGGTCACCTGTGGCGCCGGCATGTCGTTGCGCTCGGCCAGCCGCGTCAGAATGCGCTGAATCAACAGCGGCAAATCCTCCCGACGTTCGCGTAGCGGCGGCACCTGCAGTTCGATGACGTTGATGCGGTAAAACAAGTCCTGGCGAAAACGCCCTTGCGCTACCTCGGCGGCCAGATCCTTGTGGGTGGCGCACAGCAGGCGCACGTCGATAGCTTCTTCGCGCTGGCTGCCAAGCGGCCGAACAGCCTTTTCCTGAATGGCGCGCAGCAGTTTTACCTGCATGGCCATGGGTAGGTCGGCTACCTCATCCAGAAACAGGGTGCCGTGATTGGCCGCCTGAAACAGGCCGGGTTTGTCGGCGACCGCACCGGTAAAGCTGCCCTTGCGGTGACCGAAGAACTCACTCTCCATCAGCTCAGAGGGGATGGCGCCGCAGTTGACCGGCACGAAGGGTTGCTCGGCCCGCGGACTGAGGGCATGAATACGGCGGGCGACCAGCTCCTTGCCGCTGCCGGATTCGCCGCTGATGTAGAGCGGTGCCTGGCTGCGCGCCAATTTGCCGATTTGCCGGCGCAGCCGCTCGATGGGCGGCGAGATGCCGAGAATCGGGTCTTCGTCCGAGGGTTGGCTAGGGCTGGCGGGCTGATTGAGTTTCAGTGCGGCGGCCACCAGTTCGCGCAGGCGGCCAAGGTCTACCGGCTTGGTGAGAAAGTCGAAGGCGCCGGCCTTGAGGGCGTTGATTGCGGTGTCCAGGCTGCCGTAGGCGGTGATCATCGCTACCGGGGTGGCGGGGCAGTGTTGCTGAATGTGGCGAACCACCGCCATGCCGTCGCCGTCGGGCAGGCGCATATCGGTCAGACAGAGGGCGAAGGATTCGGCCTGCAGCAGACCGATTGCCTGTGACAGGCTGCTGGCGCTGCGGGTATCCAGGTCCATGCGCCCCAACGTCAGCTCAAGCAGCTCGAGGATGTCCGGTTCATCGTCAATGATCAGCACCGTGGGTTGGGTCATGGGCCGGGCCTGTCTCCTGTCTGTCCGTGAGCGCCTATCATACCAGCCGTTTGGGGTGAGCAAAGGTGATGCGCATACAGCAACCCCGTGGTTGTGCGCTGTCGCACTCCAGGCGCGCCTGATTGCTCTCGCACAGCTCGCGGGAAATATACAGGCCAAGGCCTGTGCCGCTGTTCTCGGTGGTGTAGAAGGGCTCGAAGATATGGCCGACATGCTCGCTGGGCACGCCGGGCCCACGGTCAATGATCTCCAGGATTGGCAGCTGGGTGTCCGGATGCAGATACAGGCGCAGGTAGATGGTACGTTCGCTGCCCGGTTCGCCGCTGTAGCGCAACGCGTTCTGACACAGGTTGCTGACCACCTGGGTCAACTGATTGGGGTCTATCCGGGTGAGAATGCCTTCTTTCTCGATCTCGCAGTCGATGCTGTCGGTCAGCGGGTGGGCAGCACGAAAGTCCTGCAGGAAGCCGGAAGTCCACAGTGCCAGGTCGACCAGTTGCGGCTCACTGGGGCGCCTGCGGGACAGCTCAAGCACCGTCTCGATCACCCGGTTCATACGTTGTGAATGCTGCTGGATGATTTCGGTCAGGCGCAGATCTTGACGCGAAAGCAGGTCGGATTCGTTCAACAATTGCGCTGCGTGGCTGATGGCACCTAGCGGGTTGCGAATCTCGTGCGCAATGCTGGCCGTCAGGCGCCCCAGCGAGGCGAGTTTCAGCTGCTGGGCTTGCTGTGCCACCTGGGTATTGTCGTCCAGAAAGATCAGGATGCTGCCCTTGCTGGTTTCGCCCAGTGGCTTGAAGTTGGCCATCAGTTCGGTGCCGCCACTGTGACTGTGGAACGCAGTACCGCGGACCGAAGGGTTGCGCTGCCACTGGCGCAAGCGTTGCTCCAGCTCCGGGGAGGCGTGCTCCAACTTGGCGCCGCTGCTTAATTCGCCGCCCAGCATCTGCGTGCAGGCCTCGTTGCGGGTGACGATACGATGATCGTCGGCTACCACCAGGATGCCGGTACGCATGCGCTGGATGATCAACTGGTTGAGCTGCTCCATGCTGGCCAGGCTGGCGGCCTGCTCGCGGGCCAACACTTCAGACAGGTACAAGCGACGACTGACGCGTTGCACGAACATGGCCACCGCGAAGTAGATGGCGCCCAGTACCCCTGCCTGCAGATAGCTCTGGCCGCTGTAGGGATGGGTCAGACTAAGGAAAAACGTCAGGTAAATCAGTACCAGGCTGGCCAGTGCAGGCAGCAACAGGCCAATGCGTCCGTGCAGTAGTACGTTGCCAATGGCGACCGGGATGATCAGCAGGTTGCCGAAACCGCTGCCAATCCCGCCCGCGGCGTAAAAGATCACGCCCAGCAGGCCGATATCCAGCACCGCAAGAACAAACATGTGCAGGTCGCGGCGGCCACGGTGTAGCGACAGGGCGATCAGCACGTTGATAAACAGGTAGATCCAGCTGGCCTTGGCGTACACGTTGGCATCGCTCACCGACAGTACGCCTTCGCGCAGCGCAGCGCTGGTGAGCAGTGTCAGGCCGAAGCCCAGAATTACCCGGTAGAGGTTGTACAGCCGCAGAATGCGGGGGCGCTGCGAGTCGACCCGCTCAGCGATGACGGTGTGCATCACGGTGTTCCGCGCAGCAATACCAATGGTCGTTGGCGCGCAGGGCGCTGTCCTGTGGCAGGTGAATCTGGCACTGGGCGCACTGCACCATTAGCGACGGCTCCTGCTGCGCGCGCGCGTTTTGTTGCCGGCGCTGTTGCACCTGCTGTTGCTGCAGGCCGCGCCACAGGCGCAGGGCGAACCACACCAGCAGGGCAAGAATGATGAGTTTGATCAGTCCCATGAAGCAGGCTTGTGTCGATTAAGGGGCTCCAGTGTAGCCCAAGGCCCGGCGCCGCCAAAGCCATGTTGCGATTGCGGGTGCGCAGCGCTTGCCGGACAATAGGCCGCATCTTGAGTCAGGAGAAGCAACATGACGGCGACATTGCGCATCGTGATGGCCCAGCTGAATATGCGCGTGGGCGACATCCCGGGGAATCTGCAGCGCATCATCGAGGCCGCCCGGCACGCCCGTGACGAGCTGGGCGCGCGGGCTATCGTATTCCCCGAACTGTCGCTATGTGGCTATCCACCGGAAGACCTGCTGCTGCGTTCCAGCATGCAGGCGCGCATCAATC
The DNA here is from genome assembly GCF_021545785.1 of Halopseudomonas maritima. Taxonomy (NCBI): domain Bacteria; kingdom Pseudomonadati; phylum Pseudomonadota; class Gammaproteobacteria; order Pseudomonadales; family Pseudomonadaceae; genus Halopseudomonas; species Halopseudomonas maritima. The sequence continues at coordinate 940,333 of NZ_CP079801.1, read as the reverse complement.
GCGCGCTGGAGCGCCTTTGTGCAGAGGTCGACGGTATTTATATGGTAGTTGGCTATCCGTGGCAGGAAGGCGAGGTTTGCTATAACAAGGCCGCTGTCATAGCCGATGGGCGTCTGCTGGCCTCCTACGCCAAGCAACAGCTTCCCAACTACCGGGTGTTTGACGAAAAACGCTACTTCACCGAAGGCAGCGACTGCTGCACCCTGGAGATCGACGGGCTGCCGGTCGCGATCACGGTCTGTGAAGACATCTGGCACCCGCAGCCGATGGCGCAGGCGCGGGAGGCGGGCGCGCGCTTGATGCTCAACCTCAACGCCTCGCCCTTCCATATGGACAAGCAGCGTGAGCGTGAGGTGATGCTGGCTGGCCGCGCTGCCGAAGGCGGCATGCCGATTGTCTACGTTAACCAGGTGGGCGCCCAGGACGAACTGGTGTTTGATGGTGGCTCGGTAGCGGTTGGCGCCGACGGGCAGATCGCCTGCCGCGTCGAGGCCTTTACCGAAGGCCTGTACCCGGTGGACGTGCACTTTGACGATACCCAGGTGCGTCTGCGCCAGGGCGCCGTGGCCGCCATGCCCGAGCTGGAGGCGAGTGTTTACCAGGCGCTGGTGACCGGCGTGCGGGACTACGTCAACAAGAATGGTTTCAAGGGTGTGGTGCTGGGGCTCTCCGGTGGCATCGACTCGGCCTTGACCCTGGCCGTGGCGGTGGATGCGCTGGGCGCTGAGCGGGTAGAGGCGGTGATGATGCCGTATCACTATACCTCGGGCATGAGTCTGGAAGACGCCGAGGCCCAGGCGCGGACCCTGCATGTGCATTACCGCGTGCTGCCCATTGCGCCTATGGTGGAGGCGTTTATGCAAACGCTGGAGCCGGTGTTCGAAGGGTTGCCGCGCGACACCACCGAGGAGAACCTGCAGGCGCGCTGCCGTGGCACGCTGTTGATGGCGCTGTCTAACAAGACCGGCGCCTTGGTGTTGACGACGGGTAACAAGAGTGAGATGGCTGTGGGGTACGCCACTCTGTACGGCGACATGGCCGGCGGCTTTGACGTGCTCAAGGATGTACCAAAGACGCTGGTCTTCAGACTGGCCGAGTACCGCAACACCCTGGGGCCAGCCATTCCGCAGCGGGTTATCGATCGCCCGCCGTCCGCCGAGCTGGCACCCGACCAGAAGGACGAAGACTCGCTGCCACCCTATCCGGTGCTGGACGAGATTCTACGTCTGTACATCGAACACGATCTGTCTGCCAGCGCGATTGTTGCCGCCGGCTTCGAGGAAGATATCGTCAAGCGCGTTGTCCGGCTGGTTGATCTCAACGAATACAAACGCCGCCAGGCGGCGGTGGGTGCGCGCATCACCCAGCGTGGCTTTGGTCGTGATCGCCGTTATCCGATTACTTCTGGGTGGGGGATGGAGGACTAGCGCGCCCGAAGGGCGCGCGGCTGAAGGCTGAAGGCTTGAAGCAGTCTGGCGTGTTTCAGGTAGCGAGGTTTAGCCCAGCTCCCGCTTGGCGGGCTGTGCACCGGATTTACGCTTTCCAGCCTCCAGCCTCCAGCCTCCAGCCTCCAGCCTCCAGCCTCCAGCCTCCAGCCTCCAGCCTCCAGCCTCCAGCCTCCAGCCTCCAGCCTCCACAAAAAAGCCCGCCAGGCATTCGCCGTGGCGGGCTTTTTTGTGGGGCGTACCTCAGTCGATCAGACCAAAGGTGAGTTTGTTCCAGAAGCTGCGATGGGCCTCTTGGCCGCCGACGCGGATTTCGCGGGGCAGGGCGTCTACGGCGTTCTGGTACTGGCGGTCCATTTCCCGTTCCATCTGGGTCTTGGCCATGCGTGGCGGCGGTGCGGTAACGGCGTCGATCATGCCAACCGAGGTGGCTTCCAGCCAGTCCATCTCGGCTTGCGCCGGCTCTACGTGATGCTTGAATTTGCCATCAACCAGGGCGGGGTGCTCTGGGTAGTTCTGCTGCAGGGTCTGCAGCGCACTCTCGGCCAGGTCATACATGGCCAGGCGATCGTAGCCGGCAACCATCAGGGCCAGTCCGTCACCTACCGCCGGGGTTTGCTGGAAATTCTCGACGATATAGCGGCCACGGTTGGCGGCGGCCAGGTAGGCGCCACGCTTGAGGTAGTAGTGACCCACGTTGACATCGTAGGCCGCCAGCAGGTTGCGCAGATAGACCATGCGCGCACGGGCGTCGGGGGCGTACTGGCTGTTCGGGTAGCGGTTGATCAGCTGGGCGAAGTCATTGAACGAGTCACGGGCGGCGCCCGGGTCGCGACGGGTCATGTCCAGCGGCAAAAAGCGCTCGATGATGCCGCGGTCGCGGTTGAATGACGCCAGGCCACGAATGTAGTAGGCGTAGTCAACGTTCGGGTGGGTCGGATGCAGACGGATGAAGCGATCAGCTGAAGCGGTGGCAGCTTCGGCCTCGACATTCTGATAGTAGGCGTAGATCAGTTCGAGCTGGGCCTGGTCCGCGTAGCGGCCGAAGGGGTAGCGGGCTTCCAGCGCGCGCAGGGTTTCAACGGCGGCGCCGTAGTTCTTGGCGTCCAGGTCTACCTGGGCCTTGCGGTACAGCTCAGACTCGCTGAGCGACTCGTCAATGACCGGGGCGTTGGAGGAGCACGCGGCCAGCAGTGCCAGTGCGCCGACCAGCAGCAGATGTTTCAGCGACATATCATGACATCCGAATGGGCGAGTCGCGCTGTTTCCAGTGCGGCCGTCCTGTTATAGTTTGGGGCCTTTGCAGCCTTGCCCGGAGAGCCCGGACAGGCCGTATTTAACCACAGCGCCCGGTTGAATCCAAAAAGCGATTTGGGCCGTCGTCGGCGCGCCACGCCCTCCAGTGAGTTCCCCATGTCAGATCGTATTCGTTTGTCCGCACAGGTCAGCCCGGAGTCGGGCGGTCAACGCCTTGACCAGGTTGCTGCGCAATTGTTCCCGGACTTCTCACGTTCGCGCCTGCAGGGCTGGATCAAGGATGGCAGCCTGCTGGTGGATGGCGAGCGCAAGCGCACGCGCGACAGCGTATATGGCGGTGAGAATCTGACCCTGGATGCCGAGCGCGAAGTGCAGGGCGAGTGGCAGGCTGAAGCGATTGAACTGGACATTCTGTACGAAGACACTGCCCTGCTGGTGATCAACAAGCCCGCGGGTCTGGTGGTGCACCCTGCGGCCGGACACCAGGACGGGACGCTGCTGAACGCGCTGTTGCACCACTGCCCGGAGCTGGCCAAAGTGCCGCGTGCGGGCATCGTGCACCGCCTGGATAAAGACACCACCGGCCTGATGGTGGTCGCCAAAACCATCGAGTCGCAGACCGATCTGGTGGCCCAGCTGCAGGCGCGCACGGTCAGCCGCGAATACGAGTGCGTGGTTACCGGTGTCATGACGGCCGGTGGCAAGGTGGATCAGCCGATTGCCCGGCACGGCACCCAGCGCCAGAAGATGGCGGTGGTCGCCGGTGGCAAGCAGGCGATCAGTCACTATCGCGTGATCAACCGCTTTCGCGCCCATACCCACGTTAAGGTCAAGCTGGAAACCGGACGTACGCACCAGATCCGTGTACACATGAGCTATATCCACTTTCCGCTGGTGGGTGACCCGGTGTATGGCGGGCGCCTGCGCATCCCGCCAGGTGCAAGCCCTGAACTGATTAAGGAGTTGCGCGAGTTCCCGCGTCAGGCGTTGCACGCACGCCGCCTGGAGCTGGAACACCCCGACGACGGCCGCCACATGAGCTGGCAAGTGCCGCTGCCCGAAGATATGCAGCACCTGCTGGCATTGCTGCGCGAGGATGGTGAGATCGCCGAATGAGCATGCAGTGGATCAGTGCCGAGTGGCCTGTGCCAGCGCACGTACGCACCTGCATTACCACGCGCCGGGGCGGCTGCAGCCAGGGCATGTGGAAAGGGTTCAACCTGGGTGACCATGTGGGTGATGACCCTGCCCACGTTGCCGCCAACCGGGCCGAGCTGGAGCGAGTGCTGGGGTGTCAGCCCGCCTGGCTGAGCCAGGTGCACGGCATCGAGGTATGCAAGGCGGACCCGACCCAGGTACTTGAGGCGGATGCCAGCTGGACCGACCAGTCGGGTATTGCCTGCACCATCATGACCGCTGACTGCTTGCCGGTCTTGTTCTGCGATCGCGAGGGCAGTCGTGTTGCCGCTGCCCATGCGGGCTGGCGAGGATTGCTTGATGGGGTGCTGGAGCAGACCGTGCGCCGGCTCGGTGGCTCGGCCAGTGAGTTGCTGGTTTGGCTCGGCCCCGCCATTGGTCCGACCGCCTTTGAGGTGGGGGCGGAGGTACGTGAGGCTTTCACTAAGGTCGATGCCCGCGCAGCCAGTGCCTTTACCCCGGCGGAGCGTGAAGGGCACTGGTTTGCCGACCTCTACCAGCTCGCCCGTCAGCGCTTGGCTGATGTCGGTGTGCGTCAGGTCTACGGCGGCGAGGAGTGCACCTGGTCAGATGCGGCGCGCTTCTTCTCCTACCGCCGCGACGGCCAGACCGGACGCTTTGCCTCCCTCATCTGGCTGGAGCCATCAGTCGCCGGCTAAAAGGCGACAAAAAATTGACCACTTTTGTTTTGTGGTTACTTGAAAGCGCAATAATCGTCCCTATTACTCTGTCATCACAGATGAATTTGCCTGCCGCCGTGTGCGTGGTCGGGCACAGATGAGAGGACCGTTACTCATGCGCATCGACCGTATGACCAGTAAGCTCCAGGTCGCCCTGTCCGACGCCCAGTCCATGGCCGTCGGCCGCGATCACGCCCAGATTGATCCGCTGCACCTGTTGCTGGCGCTGATTGAGCAGCAACACGGCTCAATCAAGCCGCTGCTGATGCAGGTTGGCTTTGACATTACCGCCTTGCGTGCCGCTTTGGGCGAGGCGCTGGAGCGCTTGCCGACCGTCAGTAACCCGACCGGCGACGTCAGCCTGTCACAGGAGCTGGCGCGCCTGCTGAACCAGGCCGATCGCCTGGCACAGAAGCAGGGCGATCAGTTTATTTCCAGCGAGCTGGTGTTGCTGGCCGCCATGAACGACAGCACCACTGCAGGCAAGATTCTGCTGGGTCAGGGGGTGTCCAAGCAAGCGCTGGAAAATGCCATCAGCAACTTGCGTGGCGGTGAGTCTGTTAACGACCCGAACGCGGAGGAATCCCGCCAGGCGCTGGACAAATACACCGTTGACCTGACCAAGCGTGCCGAAGAGGGCAAGCTGGACCCGGTAATCGGCCGTGACGACGAGATTCGCCGCACCGTGCAGGTGCTGCAACGCCGTACCAAGAACAACCCGGTACTGATCGGTGAGCCTGGTGTGGGCAAGACCGCCATTGTCGAGGGGCTGGCCCAGCGTATCGTCAACGGCGAAGTGCCGGATGGCCTGAAGGACAAGCGTTTGCTGTCGCTGGATATGGGGTCGCTGATCGCCGGTGCCAAATTCCGCGGTGAGTTTGAGGAGCGGCTGAAGGCCGTACTCAACGAGCTGGCTAAGCAGGAAGGGCGCGTCATTCTGTTTATCGACGAGCTGCACACCATGGTCGGCGCCGGCAAGGCCGAGGGCGCCATGGATGCGGGCAATATGCTCAAACCTGCGCTGGCGCGCGGTGAGCTGCATTGCGTTGGTGCCACCACGCTGGACGAGTACCGTCAGTACATCGAGAAGGATGCCGCGCTGGAGCGTCGCTTCCAGAAGGTGCTGGTCGATGAGCCGTCGGAAGAGGACACCATCGCCATTCTGCGTGGCCTGAAAGAGCGCTACGAAGTGCACCACAAGATCACCATCACCGATGGCGCGATCATCGCGGCGGCCAAGCTGTCGCACCGTTACATCACTGACCGTCAACTGCCCGACAAGGCCATCGACCTGATTGACGAGGCCGCCAGCCGCATCCGCATGGAGATCGACTCCAAGCCCGAAGCGCTGGATCGTCTGGAACGTCGCCTGATTCAGCTCAAGGTTGAGCGTGAGGCGCTGAAGAAGGAAGACGACGACGCGGCGCTCAAGCGGTTGGAGAAGCTGAAGGAAGAAATTGCCCGGGTTGAGCGTGAATACGCCGATCTGGAAGAAATCTGGAAGGCTGAGAAGGCCGACGTGCAGGGCTCTGCGCAGATTCAGGAGAAGATCGAACAGGCCAAGGCTGAGCTGGAACAGGCGCGGCGCAAGGGTGACCTGAACCGCATGGCTGAGCTGCAGTATGGCGTGATCCCCGATCTGGAGCGCAGCCAGCAGATGGCCGAGCAACACACCAAGCCGGAGAACCAGTTGCTGCGCAACAAAGTGACCGATGAGGAAATCGCCGAGGTCGTCTCCAAGTGGACCGGTATTCCTGTGTCCAAAATGCTTGAAGGTGAGCGCGACAAGCTGCTGCGCATGGAAGACGCGCTGCACAAGCGCGTGATCGGCCAGCATGAGGCGGTGGTTGCGGTGTCCAACGCCGTACGTCGCTCCCGTGCAGGGCTCGCAGACCCGAACCGTCCGAGCGGCTCGTTCATGTTCCTTGGCCCGACCGGTGTGGGTAAAACCGAGCTGTGCAAGGCGCTGGCCGAGTTCCTGTTCGACACCGAAGACGCCATGGTGCGGATCGACATGTCCGAGTTCATGGAGAAGCATTCGGTCGCGCGCCTGATCGGCGCGCCTCCGGGCTATGTCGGCTACGAAGAGGGCGGCTATCTGACCGAAGCGGTACGTCGCAAGCCGTACTCGGTGATCCTGATGGATGAAGTCGAGAAGGCGCATCCGGACGTGTTCAACGTGCTGCTGCAGGTGCTGGAAGACGGTCGCCTGACCGACAGTCAGGGCCGTACGGTCGACTTCCGCAACACGGTGGTGGTGATGACCTCCAACCTGGGCTCGGCGCAGATTCAGGAGCTGGTCGGTGATCGGGAGGCGCAGCACGCGGCGGTAATGGACGCGCTGACCCAGCACTTCCGTCCCGAGTTCATCAACCGGGTCGACGAGGTCGTGGTGTTCGAGCCGCTCGGCAAGGACCAGATCGCCGGCATCGCTGAGATTCAACTTAGTCGCCTGCGCCAGCGTTTGGCCGAGCGCGAACTGGATCTGCAGCTCAGCGACGAGGCGCTGGAGAAGCTGGTTGCCGTGGGTTACGACCCGGTCTACGGCGCGCGGCCGCTCAAGCGGGCGCTGCAGCGCTGGATCGAAAACCCGCTGGCCCAGCGCATTCTGGCGGGCGACTTCGCCCCGGGCGCGACTATCGAGGCCAAGGTCGAAAACGATGAGTTTGTGTTTGTCGGCTGATTAGCGTTGTGGTGAAAAAAGCCCCGCACGGGAAGCCGCGCGGGGCTTTCTCCTAGCGCTCAAACCCGGCAAACAAAGCGGTGATGGCCGCCGGGTCCAACTGGTCGATATGGGCTGGCTGCCAACGCGGCTGCTTGTCCTTGTCGACCAGCAGGGCGCGTACGCCTTCCATAATGTTGCCTTTCTCGAACCACTGGCGGCCCAGATGCAACTCCAATGCAAAGCAATCGGCCAGCGGTAGTGCGCGGCCCCGGCGCAGCAGTTCCAAGGTTACCGCCATGGCCAGAGGTGAGCGGCTGTCGATGATGTCGAGGGTACGATGGGCCCAGTCGACCATCTCAGGGCGCTGCTCTCTGGCCAGTGAGGCGCGAATGGCCGCGATGTCCGGCTGGCTGAAGTGCAGATCGATCGCCGGCTTCAGGCTGGCCAGTTCCGGGGCAGGCAGGTCGCAGGCTGGCAACTGACTGATTTGCTCCTGCAGGCTGCTGTCGTAGCCGTCAAACTGGTCCAGCAACTGATCCAGGGAGGCCAGTTGGCTGCTATCCAGGCAGTGGTCTGCCAGTCCGGCATACAGCGCGTCGGCGGCGCCAATGTGCTGGCCGGTCACTCCAAGGTAGGTGCCCAGTTCCCCTGGCAGACGCGAGAGAAAATAGCTGCCGCCAACATCCGGGAAATAGCCAATCGCGGTTTCCGGCATGCCCAGGCGCGAGCGCTCAGTGATCACGCGAATGCTGGAGCCTTGCCCCAGACCCATGCCGCCGCCCAGTACAAAACCGTCCATGATGGCCAACACCGGCTTGGGATAGGCGTGCAGGCACGCATCCAGTGCGTATTCCTCACTGAAGAAGGCATCAGCCGCGTCAGCATGGCCGGCCAGATAGCTGTCGTAGGTGCTGCGAATGTCGCCACCGGCACAAAAGGCCCGCTCACCGGCGCCACGCAGCACCACCGCTCGAATGGTCGAGTCTTCAGCCCAGGCCAGCAGTTGGCGGTGCAGCAGACGCACCATCTCCAGGTTCAAAGCGTTGAGCCCGGCAGGGCGGTTGAGGGTGAGGTGGCCAATCTGGCCGCGTTGTTCGATCAGGACCGGCGACAGTTCGGGCATGACACGGCTCCGCAGAAAAGGTCGGTTGAAAAGGCCGAAACAGAAGCCTCGATGGGCAGTTTTAAATCAGCTTCGGCACTTGAGTTGAGGGCTAAGTGTACTAAAGTTGGAAAAGCTCGAGGGCTCTCGGCGTTTTTACTTTCCATGGAGGTCTGGAATGAACCACTTTAAGACACCCCGTGCGGTTGGCCCGCTGTTGGCCATCGCCGCAGGTCTGGGGCTTGGCTTCAGCTCGGCCGGTTTTGCAGCGGAGGCAGCCAAACCGGCAACTGATGCGACGCGCGCCGCCAATGCTGCAGTACGCGATTTTCTGCCTTTCAATGACGAACGTGATATCGACGATGCCACCCGGGGGTTTGTCGCCAAACCCGATTCGCTGGTCATTCGTAACGAGGCCGGTGATGTGGTGTGGGATATGGACAGCTACACGAAGTACATCGGGCTGGATAAGCCGGCGCCCGATACCGTCAACCCCAGCCTGTGGCGTAACGCACAGCTTAACGTGCAGTACGGCCTATTCCAGGTCACCGACAATATCTGGCAGGTGCGCGGTTATGACATTGCCAACATCACCTACGTTAAGGGTGACACGGGCTGGATCGTACTGGACCCGGCCATTTCTGCCGAAACCGCTAAGGCGTCCTACGACCTGGTGACCGAGGAACTGGGAGAGCGGCCGGTAGTTGGCGTTATTTACAGCCACTCGCACGTGGACCATTACGGCGGGGTGCGCGGTATCGTCAAGCAGGCAGACGTGGATGCCGGCAAGGTCGAGATTCTTGCCCCGGAAGGCTTTATGGAGCATGCGGTTAGCGAGCTGGTGCTGGCCGGTAACGCCATGAGCCGGCGCGCTATCTTTATGTACGGCGCTCTGCTTCCGCGTGATGCCACCGGTGGTGTCAACGCCGGCCTGGGACAGACCAACTCGACGGGCACCATTACGCTGATGCAGCCAACGCGCAGTATCAGTGAAACCGGCACCGAGGTAGTGATTGACGGTGTGCGTATGGTGTTTCAAATGACGCCGGGCACTGAAGCGCCGGCAGAAATGAACACCTGGTTCCCGGACATGAACGCTATGTGGATGGCCGAGAACACCACCAACACCATGCACAACATCCTCACCCTGCGTGGCGCGCAGGTGCGTGATGCGTTGAACTGGGCCAAGTATCTGAACGAAACCATCGAGCTGTACGGCGATCAGGTGCAGGTTAAGTTTCAGAGCCACCACTGGCCCATGTGGGAAAACGAGCGGGTAGTGGATTACTGGAAGAAGCAGCGTGACCTCTACAAGTACATGCACGACCAGGTGGTCAACCTGCTGAACAAGGGCTACACCGGAGAGGAAATCTCCGAGATGATCGAGCTGCCGGATGAGCTGGCCAAGTTCTGGCCCAACCGGGGTTACTACGGCACCTTGCGTCACAATGCGCGGGCTATTTATCAGCGTTATATGGGCTGGTACGACGGCAACCCGTCAAGCCTTGATAATCTGCCGCCAGAGCCGGCTGCCAAGAAGTACGTAGAGTACATGGGTGGGGCAGCATCGATCATCGAGCGAGCACGTGCCGATTACGACAAGGGTGAATACCGTTGGGTGGCAGAGGCGCTTAAGCACGTGGTCTATGCCGAACCTGATAACCAGGCAGCCAAGAACCTGTTGGCTGATGCTTACGAGCAACTGGGTTACCAGGCTGAAGCCGGCACCTGGCGCTCGGTTTATCTGCAGGGTGCGTACGAATTGCGCAATGGCACGCCGTCAGCCGGTGGGGTGAACTCGGCCAGCCCGGATACCATTCGCGAAATGAGCCCGGAAATGCTCTTTGACTATCTGGCCGTGCGCTTGAATGGCCCCAAAGCTGCGGGCAAGCAGATGAGTTTCAACATTGCTTTCACCGACCTGGACAAGCGCTATGGTCTGACGCTGGAAAACGCCGTGCTGAACTACGGTAAGCCGGTGGAAGAGGCAGATGCGACGCTGACGCTGGCCAAGTCCACGCTGGACAAGGTGCAGTTGGGTGAAACCACTTTTGACGAGGCTGTTAAGAGTGGCGATGTGAAAATCGAAGGCGATGCCGCCAGCTTCCAGAGCTTTCTCGGACTGCTGGACGACTTCCCGTTCTGGTTCAACATTGTAACGCCTTGATGGCGTGCGGTCGGTCGCCTGGGGGCGGTCGACCTCTGGGCACTAAAAGCCCTGACATGAGGACGAAAAAAAGCCCCGATGGCAGTGCCATCGGGGCTTTTTCGTAATGTGGTTGCGGGGGCAGGATTTGAACCTACGACCTTCGGGTTATGAGCCCGACGAGCTACCAGACTGCTCCACCCCGCGTCAGAGGGCGCCATTCTACTGTTTTAGGAATGGCTGTCAAGCGATTGAACGAAAAGAATTTTTTATTTTCGCAGAATCAGTTTGCAAGACCCTTCACCCGTGGTTGTGGGTTGCTGACGGTATAGCGGCCGTTGTCGGCATCGCGGCTGACACAGGCCAAGGCAACGTCAGGATCATGGGTGAAAACCAGGCGCCCGTTGACCGCAATCAGGCTGTCGAGCAGGGCTTCCTTTTCCTCGATCAGGGTTTCCGGGAAACGGTCGTAACCCATGGTTATCGGCAGGTGTACCCAAGGCGCGCCCGGGATCAGATCGCCTGGAAACACGACCGGGCCGTCCGGCATGTCGATGATCGGGATCATCAGCCCCGGCGTGTGGCCGTCGCTGAAGCGCAGGCGCCAGTCCGGGCCGAGGGTGTTGGACTTTTTGCCGTCTTCGACCAGCTCCAGGCGACCGCTTTCTTCCAGCAAGGTCAGCAACTCGGGAATGAACGAGGCTTGGTCGCGCGGATGCGGGCGGCGCGCCCGTTGCCAGTGGCGCAGGCCGGTGACGAAGGTGGCCTTGGGGAACAGCAGCTGCGCTGGCTGTCCCTCTTGCCAGGCGCTGAGCAGGCCGCCGGCGTGGTCGAAGTGCAGGTGGGTGAGCACCACCACGTCGATATCGGCGTCGGTCAGGCCGATGTCGGCCAGGCTGTCGAGTAGCACGTGGCGGTCCTCGACCACGCCGTAGCGGGATTTCAGGTTGGGGGCGAAGAAGGCGCCAATGCCGGTTTCAACCAGAATGTTGCGGCCATCTTCCTGCACCAGCATGGCCCGGCAGCTTAGCGCGATCCGGTTCTGTTCATCGGCCTCGACCCAGCGAGACCACAGCGCCTTGGGGGCATTGCCGAACATGGCACCGCCATCCAGGCGTTGGCTGTTTCCTTCCAGCGTGGTGATTGTGCGCATGGCTGATCAATCCTGTGTGGGGTGTTTATGCAAAAAGGCGGCGCAGTAGCCGCCTTTTTTGAAAAGGATCAAAGGCTGAAGGTGTAGCCGATGATCACGCGGTTTTCGTCGATGTCGCTGCCGAAGGTGCTGCGGTAGGTCGCATTGCGCCAGTGCAGTGACAGGTTCTGCAGCGGGCCGTTCTGCACGGTATACATCACATCACTGTTACGTTCCCACTCATGGTGACGACTATTCGCGACTTCGATATTGCTGCCATGGGTGTAGCGATTCATCAGCTTGAGGCCGGGCAGGCCCAGCTCGGCAAAGCTGAAGTCGTGGCGTAGCTGCCAGCTGCGCTCATCGCGGTTGGCAAAGTCGTTGACCTGTACCAGATGCGTGAGGAAGGGATCGGTGCCGCTCAGGTAGGCAAAGCCGGTGTGGCCTTCCATCTGCTGATAGCTGCTGGTGAACTTGTGCATGCCCGCTTGCCACGACAGGGTGGCGCTGCTCATGCGGTTGTCGATGTTGCTGCGCCCTGCGTCGCTGCTGTCGGCATAGCGCAGGTTCAGCGCCAGTGCGCCGGCGCCCAGCGGCTGGCTGTGGTTGAGCACCAGATAGTGCTGGCGGTAAATCGACTGCAGCTCGCCGTAGTGATAGCTGAGTTTGGTCGCGTCGCTGACAGCCCAGGTGGCGCCGGCAAAGTCGAAGGCATCGCTGTCCTGCTTGCCGGTCACTACCACGTTCCGCGCGCCGCCCTGTACCGGACGCATGTCCTGATAGTCGGATGAGTCGCGCAGGTTGATGGCATCAAAGCGGCCCAGTTCAAGCTGCAGGCTGTCGCTGCCCTGTGCCTGCAGCCAGCCACCGCGGAAGCTCTGCGGCAGCAGGCGGCTGTCGTTGTGCATGGCGACCGGCAGCGAGGGAATCAGGGTGCCGACACGCAGCACGTGCTCATCCAGCTTGAGCTTGGCGGTCAGGCCCAGCTCGCTGTATTCGTCCATAGCGCGGCCTTCACTGGTGTCGCGCTTGAGGATGCCGGTGCCGGTCCGGTCCGGGCTGGAGTCGAGCTTGATGCCGAGTAGGCCGATGGCGTCCAGGCCAAAGCCCAGGCGGCCCTCGGTATAGCCGGACTGCCAGTAGGCGCGCACGCCCTGGGCCCATTCGTCGGCCTTGCTCTGGGCGGCGCCGCTCTGGCGAAAGTCGCGGTTGAAGTAGAAATTGCGCAGCTCGATACGGCTCTGGGCATCGTCCAAAAAGGCAGCGCTGGCCGGCGCCGCAAGTGCGGCGCAAAGGGCGGTTAGCAGACAGGTTTGGGTCTTTTTCATTGTTGTGAGTCTCTTGTTTTTATTGGTCAGTCAGCGGTTTCGGCGTCGGTTTTCTGGTCCGGATGGGCGCTGCGAAAGCTCAACAGATGAGTGCGCTCAATCAGCAGGTACAGCACCGCGCCGGTCGCCAGGCCCCAGCCTGCGCCGTAGACCGCAAGCACCACGCCCATGGTGCCGGCCACGCCGCGCTCGGCGTTGTTGCTCAACTGCTCGAAGCCGACCATCAGACAGATGTAGCCGGTCAGCACCAAGGTGAGTGAGAGAGCAATCGGCAGCACCGGTTGGAAAAAGCTCACCAGCGGCAGCATGAACAGCGCGATAAAGCCGGTGATCCAGAAGGTGCCGGCACCGCTGTAAATCGAGTCCATCGCCTTGCGGCCGTATTTGTAACGCTCGGCCATGGTTGCGGCGACGGCGGTCCAGATCGGGCCGGCCAGACCGGGATAGGGGGCAAAGAGGGCGTGCAGACCGTTGCGGATAGCGGTGACCAGGTGCGCGCGGTCAATGTTGTTTTCGATCACTTCGTCCGGGCGCAGCTCATCGGCGCGTTGCATCAGCGACTGGCCGACGATGATGTCGCCAAAGGCGATGATGTAGGCAATCACCGCGGTGGGCACGGCCAGCATGAAGACTTTTGCTTCTGGAATGCCGACGGTGAACGGCAGGTAGTTCCACATCTCGCCGAAGGCCGGTGCGGTGATGCCCCAGCGCACATCGGGCATTTTATATTCGCCAACGGCGATACCGACGACAATGGCGATCAGCATGCCCGGCACCATGCCGTAGTTGACGATCTTGCGCATCAACGGCAGGCGGTCGGTCAACCCTTTGAACGAGGCCGAGAACATCAGATACAGGCAGATCAGGGTGCCGAGGGTCAGCGAGATCGGGGTGTTGGCCAGGCGCCCGCCGGCGGAAATTTCACCCATCAGCGCGGCGATGCCGGCGCCGATGATGATGCCGCCCTTCATCGAGTTGGGCACGATGCGCACCATGGCGCTGCCAAGGCGGGTAACGCCGAGTACGAAGAAGATCAGGCAGACCAGCAGCTGCAATGCGAACAGCGCCTGAATGGCCTGCGGGCCCGGCTCAAAGTCGCCGAGAAACAGCAGCACCACCGGAATCGCCGGGGTAATCCAGCCTGGCACCATGGGCACGCCGAGCAGCGCGGGCAGCATGAAACCCACACCACAGACGACAACATAGGCCAGCGCCACGTCGTAGGGCAGACCGAGGTACTTTTCCAGCAGGGGAATCATGCCGAGGCTGACCACAAACATGATCAGCGCCTGCAGCATTTCGGCGGTTTCCCACCGGTAGTGCACGAAGGGCAGTCGAATCTTGAATGGGCCGCACGCCCAGAAAGGTTGTTCAGCGCCATCGGCGCGCTTGAAAATATGCATGAGTAGCTCCGCCAGCCGGGCAAGACCGGGCTGCTTGTTGTTGTTGTGAAACGGCTTTTACTGGGTGGGCGTTACCGTGCGCTCACCCGCCACCCCCGCACGAACGGCGCGGAGGAGGTGGTGATCAAACGCTTAGCCCGAGGTTGTACTGACGATCAGAGCGCCTTGGCCCAGTCTCGCAGGACGAACTTCTGAATCTTGCCGGTCGAGGTTTTCGGCAATTCGGTGAAGATCACCGTCTTGGGAACCTTGAATCCGGCAAGGTGCTGGCGGCAGAAGGCGATGATGTCCTCGTGGCTGACATCGTGGTCGCGGCGCCGGGTAACGAAGGCGCAGGGCGTTTCGCCCCACTTCTCGTCGGGGCGGGCGACGACTGCGGCTTCCATGACCGCAGGGTGCTTGTAGAGCGTGTCTTCGACTTCAATGGTGGAGATATTCTCGCCACCGGAAATGATGATGTCTTTCAGACGATCCTTGATCTGCACGTAGCCGTTGGGGTGGCAGACGGCGAGGTCGCCGGTGTGGAACCAGCCGCCGGAAAAGGCTTCGGCTGTGGCTTCCGGGTTTTTCAGATAGCCCTTCATCACGGTGTTACCGCGCATGAAAATCTCGCCAATGGTCTTGCCGTCTTTCGGCACCGGCTTGAGGGTGTCGGGGTTGGCGACCATCACGCCTTCAAGGGTGGTGTAGCGCACACCTTGGTGGGATTTGAGCTCGGCGCGCTCGTCCAGTGTCAGCTCATCCCACTCGCTGTGCCAGGCGCAGACGGTGACCGGGCCATAAACTTCGGTCAGGCCGTAGGTGTGGGTGATCTGGATGCCCATGTTCTCGACCGCGCCAATCACCTTGGCTGGCGGCGCGGCACCGGCAACCATTGCCTTGACCGGGTGATCGATGGCGGCCTTGGCTGAATCCGGCATGCTGGCCAGCGCGTTTAGCACGATGGGCGCGCCGCACAGGTGGGTGACGCGGTGTTCGTGGATCAGGTGCAGGATCTTCTGCGGGTCGACGCGGCGCAGGAATACATGCACCCCGGCCATCGCGGTAATGGTCCAGGGGTAGCACCAGCCGTTGCAGTGGAACATGGGCAGTGTCCACAGATAGACCGGATGCATGCCGATGCCCCAGGTCATCTGGTTGCCGATGGCGTTCAGGTAGGCGCCACGATGGTGGTAGATCACGCCCTTCGGGTTGCCGGTGGTGCCGGATGTATAGTTCAGGGTAATGGCTTGCCACTCGTCATCGGGCCAGTGCCATTCGAATTCAGGATCGCCTTCGGCGAGAAAGGCCTCGTAGTCGAGATCGCTCAGGGCTTCGCCTTCGCCGTATTCGGGGTCGTCGACATCGACAACCAGGATCGGGCGCTTGATCAGCTCCAGCGCCTGGCGGATGACATCGTGGAACTCGCGGTCGGTAATCAGCACGCGGGCTTCACCATGATCGAGCATGAAGGCGATGGCTTCGGCGTCCAGGCGTACGTTCAGGGTGTTGAGCACCGCGCCGATCATGGGTACACCAAAGTGGCATTCCAGCATGGCCGGGATATTCGGCAACATGGCGGCAACGGTATCGCCCTGGCGAATCCCCCGGCCATGCAGCGCAGAGGCCAGGCGACGGCAGCGCTGGTAGGTTTCCTGCCAGTTGCGGCGCAAGCTGCCGTGGATAACAGCGGGGTAATTGGGGTAGACCGCGGCGGTGCGCTCGATGAACGACAGTGGCGAGAGGGCCATGTGATTGACGGCGGCCGGTGCAAGGCCTTCCTGATAGATGCTCATGACGAATACCTTCTTGTAGTTATGCGTGGCACCACTGCGAGTCGGTGCTTTGCTGCTGCTGGCCGGTCCAGGCAAGATCGGCGTATTCTGTGCGGGTATTTTATATATTGTTTTTTCTTAATATGGAATATGCACCAAGGTATTATGGTGTAATTACTATATGGTGAGCGATGAGTGATCTACTGCCTACGCTGCACGGTTTGCTGCAGTCCGACCCCTTGCCGATGATGTTGGTGGATGCCAGCGGGCAGGCGATGTTTCGCAATCGCGCCTTGCTGGCGCTAGCGTCGGACACTCAGGGGCTGACTGCCTGGCTGCCGCACAACCATGCTGAGCTGGTGGCAGCAGCCGCCCAGCAACGCCGGGCCATTGAAGATGTGCACAATCGCTGTGGCGAGCGCCATCTGCTATGGAGCTACATTCCACTGGTCGAGACCGCGCAGGTCTGGGTGCGTGGGCGCGACGCCACGCGCTGGCTGCAGCACCAGCAGGAAGCGACGGTAGCGCGTCGGCTCTATCACTTGATCATCGAAAACACCACTGACCTGATATCTCGTCACCGTCCGGACGGCCGCTTTATTGATGCCTCGCCCGCCTCCTGGAATCTGCTGGGCGTGTGGCCCGAGCAGCTGCGTGGCGAGCGCCTGGACAGCCTGTTCCATCCGCAGGAGCGAGAGGCTTTGCAGGCGCGTTTTCGCAGCGCATTGGAGCAGGACGGTTATCTCACCTATAGCTACCGTATTCGTCACGCCAGCGGCGAGTATCGATGGTTTGAAACCGCCAGCCGTGCGATTCGTGAGACCTACACCGGCGAGGTGGTAGAGGTCATCAGCGTATCGCGCGACATTACCGAGCGGCTGCAGAGTGAAGAGCACAATCGCCGTCTGCAGGACGAACTGGCCCACGCTGCGCGGCTGGCCACACTGGGCGAGTTGGCCTCGGGCATTGCCCATGAATTGAACCAGCCGTTGGCGGCGATTCTGAATTATGCCGGCGCCAGTCAGCGCTATCTGACTCAGCTCGGCAGTACCGAGTCCGGAGCGGAACGGGTTGAGCACGGGCTGGCGCGAATCAGCGAGCAGGCCGAGCATGCGGCGGCGGTTATTCGTCGCCTGCGCGGGTTTCTGCGCAAGGGAACGCGGCGGCTGCAGCAGGTTGATGCGGCGGCTTTGGCGCATGAGGCGGTCGGGCTGTGTGCCTGGGAGGCGTCGCAGCATCAGGTGCAGATTATCGAACAGGCCGCTGCGGGTCTGCCGAGGCTGCAGGTCGACCCGATTCTGCTGCAGCAGGTGCTGCTGAATCTGTTGCGCAACGCCATCGACGCCAACCGTGAACATCACCCCGAACAAAGCTCGCAGGTGCAGTTGCGTATTGCGGCGCTGGATGGGCAAGTTTGTATTGAGGTGATCGATCAGGGCGCGGGTGTCAGTGCCGAGGCGCGTGCCCGGTTGTTTGTGCCGTTCTACACCAGCAAGGCAGACGGCCTGGGCTTGGGGCTGTCCATGAGTCAGGGTATCGTAGAGGGCTTTGGCGGCAGCCTCGATGCGCTGCCGGCCGAGTCCGGTGGTCTGTGCCTGAGATGCCTGCTACCGGCTGTTTCAACGTAAGGATTGCAATGCCTGAACACCCACAACAACTGGTTTATGTGGTCGATGACGATCAGGGCATGCTGGACTCGACGGTTTGGCTGTTCGAGTCCATGGGCCTCAAGGCGCTGCCGTTTACCAGCGGTCAGGCCTTTCTCGACGCCTGTGACCCGACCGCAGCAGCCTGTGTGCTGCTGGATGTGCGCATGCCCGGTATGGGCGGCCTGGCGGTGCAGGATGCCATGCGTGAACGTGGTATCGGCCTGCCGGTGATCTTTGTCAGCGCCCACGCGGACGTACCTATTGTGGTGCGCGCCTTCCGCGGCGGCGCCGTGGACTTTATCGAAAAGCCCTACAACGAGCAGCTACTGCTCGATAGCGTGCAGCGCGCACTGAGTCAGCGGCCGACGCTGGCGCCGCCGCAAGCGGTGGAGGTTGAAGCACGCCTGGCGCGCCTCACCCCGCGCGAGCAGGATATCGTGCTACCGTTGGTGCAGGGATTCAGCAATCGGGAGATTGCCGAGCAGTTGGGAGTCAGTGTCAAAACCGTTGATCTGTACCGCTCGCGTGTCATGAAGCGTATGCAGGCGGATAGTCTGCCGGCGCTGGTGGGCATGCTGATTGGCGTGGGCAGGGTTGACCCTTTTAGCTTGCAGGCTCTTCAGGAGGTGTCACAGGGGGCGTGACAGTTGTAAAAATGACGTCATAATGACATCACTGGATGAGATTGCGTGCCGGGTGGTCTGCCGAGCACATAACAATAAGAAGGGTCTCTCGGGTGGAAAAGATCGGTCCTCAATTTCGTATCAATCCCTGGCGCGGTGAATTTGATGACGCCGCGACAGAGCGCGCCTTTCGTCAGTACAGCGAGGCGCAGATGGCTCGGGCGCTGCGACGGGCGGTGCTGGTTTGGGCCGTGCTGGTGGTGCTTTTTGGGGTCCTGGACTACCCCAAGCTGGGTTGGTCTGCGGAGTTTCAGCTGCTGTTTGGCTGGCGCCTGGCTACCGCAGCCTTGCTGGTTTTTTTCTATTGGCAGATTTTGCGCAAGCCTGCGCTGGCCCCAGCCGGCTACGCTGCCACGGCGGTTGAGATCTTCGGCTGCTTTCTGTTTTTCCTGCTGTACTTTATTCGCCACGATATGGTCACTTGGGTAATCGGCGTCATTGCCATCTCCCTGCTGGCGCTCTTCATGTATATCCCCAACAGGGTGTACCTGTCGTTGCTGACGGCGGGCTTTCTGATTGTGGGCATGATGTTCTGCGTGGCCATCAATGGCTTTGGCGTTGAAACGCTGATTGGGCTCGCCTTTATTCTGATGTTGCCGACGGTGGTGGGCTTCTTCACCGCGCTGCGTTGGCAGGTTGCACAGCGACAGCACTACGCGCTGCTTATGCAAGTGATGACGGTAAACAGCGATCTGCAGGGTGAGATCAAGCGGCGCGAGGCGCTGGAAGCCGAGCTCAAGCGCCAGGCCACCACCGACCCGCTGACCGGGCTGTTCAATCGACGTCAGTACGAAATGCTGTTCCAGCGCGAGCGGGAGCGCTGTAACCGGCTGCACCAGCAGATGAGCCTATGCATCATGGATCTGGATCACTTCAAGCGCATCAATGACGAGTATGGCCATGATGCGGGCGATGCGGTGTTGTGCCATGTTGCACAGCAACTCAGTTGCTCGCTGCGCCGCTCCGACGTGGTGGGGCGCTTTGGTGGTGAGGAGTTTGTCTTGGTGTTGCCCGACACCGGCCTTGAGCAAGCGGTCGCCGTGCTTAACCGCTTGCGCGAGGACCTGGTGGCCACACCGGTGCCGGTTAACGGCGCCTTGCTGCCGGTCAGTGCGACCTTCGGTATCACCGAGGTGCATGAGGACGACAGCGAGCTGGAGGCGATTCTGAAGCGCGCTGACCGCGCCCTGTATGAAGGCAAGGGTGCTGGCCGCAATCGGGTAATGACGGCCTGATCGGTTACACTGGCGGCTTTCTCGTCTGCCTGCCGGTTCGGGTTGTCCGTGCGCAAAATCATTCACGTTGACTGCGATTGCTTCTACGCCGCCATTGAGATGCGCGATGATCCGCGCCTGCGCGGCCGGCCGCTGGCAGTGGGTGGCGATCCGGGCAAGCGCGGGGTGATTGCCACCTGCAACTACGAGGCGCGGGCCTACGGTGTGCGTTCGGCCATGGCCTCGGCCTACGCCAAAAAGCTCTGTCCTGAGCTGCTGATCGTGCCGGGTCGCATGTCGGTCTACCGCGAGGTCTCCAAGGCCATTCAGACCATTTTTGCCGATTACACGCCGCTGATTCAGCCACTATCGCTGGACGAGGCTTATCTGGATGTAACCGACTCTCAGGCCTGCCGGAGCAGTGCCACGCTGATCGCCAAGGAGATTCGTCAGCGGGTGCGCGATACCCAGGGTATTACCGTGTCGGCGGGCGTGGCGCCGAACAAATTCATTGCCAAGATCGCCAGTGACTGGAACAAGCCCGATGGCCTCAAGGTGGTGCTGCCGGATCAGGTCGAGGACTTTCTGCGTGATCTGCCGGTATCCCGGCTGCACGGCGTCGGGCGCAAGACGGCCGAGCGGCTGCAGCGTCTGGGTGTGGATGTCTGCAGTGAGTTGCTGCCCTGGCGCAAACAGGACCTGGCCCGCGAGTTTGGCAGCTTTGGCGAGCGGTTATGGGAGCTGGCGCGGGGCATTGATGATCGTCCGGTGGTGGTCGAAAGCCGCCGCCAGTCAGTCAGTGTCGAGCATACCTACGAGCATGATCTGCCGGACCTTGATGCCTGTCTAGCGGCTCTGCCACCGCTGCTGGCCAAGCTGGCCGAGCGCATCGGCAGGCTGGAGGGCAGCTACCGGGTGAGCAAGCCCTTTATCAAGCTCAAGTTCCATGACTTTACCCAGACCACACTGGAACAGGCTGGTGCGCCGATCACACCAGCGGGCTACACCGAGCTCTGCTCGCAGGCCTTTGCCCGTGGCAATTGCCCGGTGCGGCTGATTGGGGTGGGCGTCCGTCTGGACAGCGGCCTGTCGCAGTTGGGGGAGCAGCTCAGTCTGTTTTAGGCGCAGCGGCCGATTTTGCGCAGGCTGGGCATAGATGATTGTCGCCCCGCGGCTGCCAGCCCAGCTCGCTGATGCGCGCAACCGCTTTGGCGGTGCGCGCGTTCAGGTCGTCGCGGTCGGCGGCAAGAAATTCAAAAGGCTGTTCGCGGCCGCATTCATCACAGGTAATGGACCAGCCCAGCACGCTCTGGCCGCGCAGATCCGGGCCGCGGGCAGAGGCGGTCCATTGGCCCGGCGGGTTGATCAGGTAGCGAATCTTGTCTACCTCAAGGCGCATCGGTAAATCCTGGCTACCCTTTACCGTGCAGATCAGCATGTCGCCAGAGCGCACACCGCCACCTTGCCCGGTCACCTGAAACAGCCCGGCGCCCAGGGTGCGGCACTCGATCAGGGTGTGTGACGGGTTGAATGCCGTGCGGCGAAAGTCGTGTTCTGCCATGGGGGTGCTCGCTGGTCGATGGGGCGCGCATGATAACACCTGAGTGTAGCGGCATATCACCCGCGTCACTGATGGTCGGTGGCGGGGTAGTGCAGTGATTATGATGGTACGGTCATTTATTGCATCGTTAATTAGGAGTTCACATGAGCGTCAAGCAAATGTTCGATCTGAGCGGCAAGGTTGCGCTGATCACCGGCGGCACCAAGGGCCTCGGCCTGCAGATGGCTGAAGCCTTTGGCGAGCTGGGCGCCAAGGTGTTTATCAGTGCACGCAACGCTGCTGAAATCGAGGCGGTAGTTGCGGAGCTGAAAGGTCAGGGTGTCGAAGCCGCTGGCATCGCCTGCGACCTGGGCAAGCTGGACAGCAACCCGGTCAAGACCCTGGTTGACGCCTGTGAAGCCGCTTTTGGCACCGTTGACGTGCTGGTCAATAACGCCGGCACCACCTGGGGCCAGCCGGCCGAAGAGCACAGCTATGAAGGCTGGCAGAAGGTCATGACGTTGAACGTTGATGTGTGCTTCCTGGTCGCCCAGGAAGTGGCGCGCCGTTTCATGATTCCGCGCCAATCCGGCAAGATCATCAACATTGCCTCTATCGCGGGCTTCAAGGGTAACCGCGCCAACTCCGGCGTGTTCACCTCGGCCTACAACACCTCCAAGGCGGCTGCGATCAACCTGACGCGCGCGCTGGCTGGCGAGTGGGGCCGCTACAACATCAACGTCAACGCGATCTGCCCGGGTTACTTCCCGACCAAGCTGGCCAAAGGTTTGGACAAGGTCAGTGAGATGATCAAGGAAGGCACCCCGCTGGGACGTATCGGTGGTGACGAAGACATCAAGGGCGCGGCGGTCTTCTTCGCGACCGAAATGTCGCGCCATGTCACCGGCCAGGCGATGGCCGTCGACGGCGGTAACTCGGTCGTCTGATCGCTGTAGCAGGGCCGCCGCACCACGCATGCGGCGGCCCTGGTTGGCTGTGTCAGCCCGGCCCGTTGCTGAGCGCGCGGGCGGCGGCTTCTACTTCTTCGCGGTGGTCCCGCTCCAGGGTGTCCATCAGTCGCAGGTGCAGCTTGCGCTCTGCGCGACTCAGATCCTTCCAGCCCTGATGGGTAGGAATGTGGGCAGTCTGGTCGTAGATCAGCTCGAGGATGGACACATCCAGCGCAGCGTTGCGCGGCCCCTCATAGTTGTCCAGCAGCACCTTCAGGCGAATTGCCCCTTCAATCATCGGCACCTGCTTGTCCAGCAGGCTCTGGGCGATGATGCGAATGTCATCACCCAGGCGGTCATTGCGCGCGTTCAGGGCGTTGAGTCGTTCGGCTTGTTGACGCCAGACGCGGCGCCAGAGAATCAGGGCGTAGACGCCCAGCAGCAGGATAATCAGGCCGCCTGCCAGCAGCAGCCAGTGATGGGTTTGCATCGGATTCAGAAACTCAGTTGCGCGGGATCTAGCGTCCCTTCTTCTTTCAGGTTAATGCTCGGCGCCAGCCACAGGCCGGTGCGGATATGGCCGTCGATACGGTAGTCGACGGGCTGTTGTTTATCCACCAGTTTGACCAGATCGGCCAGGTGGCGCCACAGGTTGGAGCGTACTTCCAGCTCAAAATAGGAGGTGCCGTAGGGCGGTACGTCAAAGCGGTTGTCGCTGACGCCGGTGGCCAGCTTCATGCCGTTGAGATACACCTGATATTGCATGCCGCGAATCGGCAGCACCCGCTCGTTGGGGTTGTCGACTCGCAACTTGAGCCGGAAGGACTGCTCCCACAGGTTGGATTTGAGCATCTCGACATTCGCCAGACTGACATCCGGCTTGGTATAGGACGGGCTGAATACCGCGCAGCCTTGCAGCAGCGCGCAGTACAGCAGCGTTATTACCCCCAGCACCCGCACGCTCATTGCGTCCCCTCTCCTGTGCCGGCTGCCTTGTGTGTGGAGTTGTCGTGCAGCCCGGCTGCGACCATACTAACCCTGATTGATGTTCAGGGAGTGACAAGATGACCCGTTTCGAGGTGGTTTTTCAAGGCCAGGTGCAAGCCGGCGCAGCGCCGGAACAGGTGCGGGCGAACGTCGGCAAGCTGTTTCAGGTCTCGGGCAGTCAACTGGACGCACTATTTTCCGGTCGTCGAATCGTGATCAAGCAGGGACTGGATCAGGTGGCGGCCGAGAAGTACCGGATCGCGCTGGAGCGCGCCGGCGCCCAGTGCAGCATCGTGCCGATGGACGGGCCGGCAGCCGACGTGCCACCAGCCGCGCCGGCGCAGCCAGAGCCTGCGGCGCAGCCGGCGCCGGCGGCAGAGCGCCCGCCCGCCAGCAGCCCTTTGGTACCACGTGATGAGTTTATGGCCGCCTTCAGTGATGTCGAGGCGCCTGATCTGGATATCGCTCCACTGGGCGCCGACATGCAGGATGAGTACGACGCCTTCACGCCGTTGCCCATCGACCTGTCTGCACTGAGCCTTGCGCCAGTGGGCAGTGACATGGGTGAGCTGAAAAAGGACGATACCGCGCAGGTGCCCAACACCGATCACCTTAAACTCAGCGAAGAATGAAAGAGCGGGCAGCAGTCCGCAGCCTGATCACCTGCTAACGGGCACAGCACTGCTTGAATTTGCGCCCTGAGCCGCAGGGGCAGGGTTCGTTGCGGCCAGCCTTGAACGGGTGATTAGGGTCCAGAAAGTACCAGCGCCCTGCAATCAGCCTGAAATCCGAACACTCTCTATGACGCTGGGCGCTGCCGTCCAGGTCCTGCCAGCGGGCCACAAAGGTGACCTGCGCCGTGCTGGCGCCCGGCAACTGCTGAAAGCTTTCTACCGTCAGGCCCAGCCAGCGGCTTTGTTCACTCCACTGACGCATGGCCTCGACCGCCAGCTGCGACTGCTGCGCAGGGACTGTGGTGGCAACCAGATAGTCGATCAACCCCAGCGTGTAGGCACAGTAACGTGAGCGCATCAGGCGCTCGGCAGTGGGCGCAGCGGCGCCCTGATGCAAGGGCTGGCAGCAGTCGCCGTAGTGGCTGGTGCTGCCGCATGGGCAGGGCTGTATAGCGTCTAGGGTCATCGCCGTTACCACCAGTATTTGTCGAACATCTCGGGGTTGGCCCAGTATTTGGAGTTGAGCCAGTCGGGCACGTTCTTGTATTCGGCCAGATCGTAGCTGTAGAGGGTCAGGCTCTGGCCATCCTGGCTGAAGCGTGCACGGCGCTGCAGGGCCAGGGCAAAGAAGTCGTTCTCCTGCCACTCGGTCGCGCGCTCGGTATCTACCAGCACGGCGATGCGGCTGGCCGACAGGTTGCGCAGCCCGGCCAGCAGCTCG
Source organism: Halopseudomonas maritima (assembly GCF_021545785.1). Classification (NCBI taxonomy): domain Bacteria; kingdom Pseudomonadati; phylum Pseudomonadota; class Gammaproteobacteria; order Pseudomonadales; family Pseudomonadaceae; genus Halopseudomonas; species Halopseudomonas maritima. The sequence continues at coordinate 915,806 of NZ_CP079801.1, read as the reverse complement.
GTGGCGGTGCGCTTGTCCAAGTGCTCCAGCTGGTCGGCGACAATCGCCAGGTCGTAGCGCTGGTTGCGCAGCTCATCGCTCAGCGGCACCTCGCTGGCGCTGCTGATCTGGCAATCGGCATGCTGCTCATGCCAGGCCGCAATGGCCGGAATCTGGCTGCGGCTGACGCAGAGTACGCTGGCGGGGCTGTAGTGCTGCAGAATGCCTAGCAGGGCGGACGTCGGCGTGGCGCTCATGGTGTGGCTTCGCTGTGATCAGGTGGAGCGCAGCAGGTTAGGGGCTGGCCGGTACTGATGCAAGCGCCGGCGGTCCAGCTGAGGGGCGTTGGATGGTATCATCGCCGGCTGATCCGGAGCCCGCATGCTGAACGATGAACTCAAAGGCCAGATCCAGACGGCCTACCGCACCTTCCTGGAAAACAAGTCGCTGAAGCCGCGTTACGGCCAGCGGGTGATGATTGCCGAGGTCGCCAAGGTCTTCGGCAACGTCGCGCTGGACGACGAAGGCCATCGTGACGGTGATCCGGCCGTGGCGGTTATCGAGGCCGGCACCGGCACCGGCAAGACGGTGGCCTACTGTCTGGCGGCGATTCCCATTGCCCGTCACCTCGGCAAGCCCCTGGTTATCTCCACGGCTACGGTGGCGCTGCAGGAGCAGATCGTGCTCAAGGATCTGCCGGATATCCTGCGTAACTCCGGTCTCAAGTTCGGTTTTTCGCTGGCTAAGGGGCGCGGACGCTACGTCTGTCTGGCCAAGCTGGACAACCTGCTGCGCGAAAACCAGTCCATGGCCGACCAGCAGCAGATGTTTGCCGAAGACGGCTTTCGTATCGATGTGGATGAGGCCGGCCTCAAGCTCTACACCCGCATGGTTGAAGCACTGGGTGGCAACAAGTGGGACGGCGAACGCGACTCCTGGCCTGAGGCGCTGGAGGACCAGGACTGGTCACGCCTGACTACCGACCATATTCAGTGCAGTAACCGCCGCTGCGGTCACTTTCAGCAATGTGTGTTCTACAAGGCCCGCGAGGGCGTGCAGAAGGTTGATGTCATCGTCACTAACCACGACCTGGTGCTGGCGGATCTGGCGCTGGGTGGCGGCGCAATTCTGCCGGACCCGCGCGACAGCCTTTATGTATTTGATGAGGCGCACCACCTGCCGGACAAGGCGATCGGCCACTTTGCCCACAACACCCGCCTGCACGCGACCGCCGACTGGCTCGATCAGATCGACAAGAACCTCAGCAAGCTGCTGGCTCAGCACCCGCTGCCGGGCGACCTGGGCCGGGTGCTGGAGCAGACCCCGGTCACCGCCCGTGACCTCAAGCCACATCAGCAATTCATGCAGCAGGCGCTGGGTGATGTTGCCGACTTTGCCAGTGCCGAAGACCTGGGCGGCAATATCCGGCCGCAGTACCGCTTTGAACACGGCGAGGTGCCGCAGGAGCTCTGCGACATGGGCATGGAACTCAAGGCCGGCTTTGGCCGTTTGAGCGACCAGCTGCAACGCATTGTCGACATGCTCAAGGAGGCGATGGACGGTGAGACCACCATCGGTGTGTCCGAGGCCCAGGCAGAGGAATGGTATCCGCTGTTCGGCGCCCTGCAGGCCCGCGCCGAAGCCAACTGGACCCTGTGGACCCAGTTCTGCCTGCAGGACCCGGAAGGCAAGCCGCCGACGGCGCGTTGGCTGACCTTGACCGACAACGGCGACATCGAGGTGCATGTCAGCCCGATTCTGGCCGCTGACACCCTGCGCCAGTACCTGTGGAATCCGGCCTTTGCGGCGCTTGCTACCTCCGCCACGCTGACCGCGTTGGGCAAGTTTGACCGCTTCAGTCACCGCGCCGGCCTGCCACGCAGCGCGGTGTGCACGCTGGCGCCCAGCCCCTTCAAACATGCTGAGGCCGGTTTGCTGCGTGTTCCCAACTACGGGGCTGACCCGCGCGACAGTACGGGGCACACCGCTGCGATTGTCGAACACCTGCCGGATATTCTGGCGGATGAGCGCGGTAGCCTGGTGTTGTTTTCCTCGCGCAAGCAGATGCTGGAGGTGTTTTCCGGTGTGCCGGCAGAATTCCGCCAGCGGGTACTGGTGCAGGGCGATTTGTCCAAGCAGGAGCTGATTCGCCAGCACCGCAAGCAGGTGGATGATGGCCAGCCCAGTGTCATCTTCGGTTTGGCGAGCTTTGCCGAGGGCGTCGATCTGCCCGGCAAGTACTGCGAGCACGTAGTGATCGCCAAGATCCCCTTTGCGGTGCCGGATGATCCGGTCGAAGCGGCGCTGGCCGAATGGATTGAAAAGAACGGCCGCAACCCGTTTATGGAAATTGCCGTACCGGATGCCAGCTTGCGGCTGATTCAAGCCTGCGGCCGTCTGCTGCGTACCGAAAGCGACCGCGGCACGGTGACGGTGCTGGACCGCCGGCTGGTAACCCAGCGCTACGGCAAGGCGATTCTCAACGCGCTGCCGCCGTTTCGCCGCGAGATTGACTGAGCTATCAGCCGGAACGATTGCCTGTCGAAAGGCGCACTGATAATGGCTGTCGAGGGCCGACGGCTTCGGTTAAATGGGCAGAAACAAGACAACAAGGAACGCATGATGAGCACTATCCAGGGTTACTTTGATCCGCGCTTTGAGTCAGTACGCGAGCTGTTTGCTGAACAACAGCAGGATGAGCAGGCCCGCGGTGCGGCGCTGTGCGTCACCGTTGGCGGCGACACCGTTCTCGACCTGTGGCAGGGCGTGCGCGACAAGGACAATCAGGCTGTCTGGGAACAGGACACCCTGGTCAACGTGTTCTCCTGCACCAAACCCCTCGGCGCCGTCGCACTGCTGCAGCAGGTTGCTGCTGGCAAGCTGGAGTTGGACGCACCGCTGGCGGCGGTCTGGCCTGAATTTGCCCAGGCCGGTAAAGAGGCGGTCACCCTGCGGCAGATTTTGAGCCACCGCTCCGGTTTATCTGCGGTCAGCAAAACCCTGCCGCCTGAAGCACTGTTCGATTGGGACGCCATGAGCGCCGCGCTGGCCGCGCAAGAGCCCTGGTGGACGCCGGGCGATGAGCACGGCTACGCGCCCGTCACCTACGCCTGGCTGCTGGGTGAGCCGCTGCGCCGCCTGACCGGCCAGCGCCCCGGCCAGGCGATTGCCGACAGCATCTGCGGGCCGCTGGGCATGGACTTCTTCGTTGGTGTGCCGGATGAGGACCTGGAGCGTATCGCGTCGGTGTCGCGCCTGCGCAACCAGTACGGCGATGAGGGTGCCCGCCGCCTGTTTGGCGCTATGGGGCAGCCCGACAGCATGACCGCCAAGGCCTTTGGTAACCCCTCCAGCATGATGACCAGCACCAACCGCCGCGAGTGGCAGCAGGCCGATATCCTGTCCGCCAACGGCACCGGCAACGCCCGTTCGCTGGCGCGCTTCTGGCAGCTGCTGGCGCATGACGGTCAGCTAGGTGGCGTTAGCCTGCTTGATGCCGACCTGGTCAAGCAGATGCAGCAGGAACACAGCGCAGGTGAGGATCACACCCTGTTGTGCCAGACCCGCTTTGGCCTGGGTGTGATGCTGGAGCACGAAGGCCCCGGTGGCAGCTTTGGCATGGGCAAGAACGCTTTTGGCCACCCCGGCGCCGGCGGCTCGCTCGGCTTCTGTGATCCGGACGCCAAGGTCGGTTTTGGCTACGTGACCAACACCATGGGCCCTTATGTCTTGATGGACCCGCGCGCGGTGGCGCTCAGCCAGGCGGTTTACCGCTGCCTCAAGGCGATCGACTGAAAGCTTGCGCTGCGTCAAGGTGCGGCGCGCCCCGCTTGCTACGCTAGATTGACTCACTATTGCCGGAAACTGACCCCATGAAACCCAGCATTGCCGACCTGCGTCGTGATTACACCCGTGACGGACTCACCGAAGCCCAGGCGCCTGCAGAACCCTTTGCCCTGTTCAGCCAGTGGTTTGCCCAGGCGGTTGAAGTGGAAAGCACCGAAGCCAACGCGATGATGTTGGCAACGGTCGACGGTGAAGGTCAGCCGCATCTGCGCACGCTGTTGCTCAAGGGCTTTGATGAGCGCGGTTTTGTTTTCTTCACCAACTACCAGAGTGCCAAAGGCCAGCAACTGGCTGCCCGCCCGGCTGCCGCTATGACCTTCTGGTGGCACGACCTGGAGCGCCAGGTGCGTATCGAAGGAGCGGTCGAGCAGGCCAGTACTGAGGAGTCCGACGCCTACTTCCATAGCCGTCCGGCGGGCAGCCGCCTCGGCGCCTGGGCTTCGCCACAGAGCCAGGTGATCGACAGCCGAGAGGTGCTGGAGCAACGTCTGGGCGCTGTGCAGCAGCAGTACGCCGATAGTGAAGCGCCACGTCCGCCGCACTGGGGCGGGTATCGTCTGGTGCCGACCCTGATTGAATTCTGGCAGGGTCGTCCGAGCCGGCTGCATGATCGACTGCGGTATCGTCTGGTTGATGGCGGCTGGGTGCGAGAGCGCTTGGCGCCCTGACACCGCTATTGTCTTGGGAAGCACTGATTAATTCCGCATGCTCTCTTGCGTTCAGGCTGGGCCGCATCCGGCGGGCTGCAATCAAGGCGTGGTTTTGAAGGCATGTCGGGATCTGTCGAGAAATCACACCGAAGAGTGCGGCCCGCCGGATGCGGCCCAACCTGAACGCCCCGCAGGGCGGGCGCTCAAGCATGCATCTACTGCGTTGCGCTGCTTGCCAATAGAACCACTATTGGCTGCACATCGCGCCTTGCAGCTACGCGCTTGAGCACTCGCAGAGAGCGTGTGGAATTAATCAGTGCTTCCCTTGCTGCTGTTGCACTTCGGCTTTAGGCTGAAGGACAACGGCGATGGCAGGAGGCGATATGGGCAGAGCGGCGTTTCAACAGAAGGTGGTGGTGATTACCGGTGGTTGCGCTGGTATTGGCCGGGCGCTGGCACTGCGTTTTGCCCAGGCCGGCGCCCACCTGGCGATCCTCGATATCCACGATGAGTCACTGGTGGCCTTCCGTCAGCAACTGCACGACAAACTCAACGCCGATGTTCTGGCGATTAACTGCGATGTATCAGATGATCAGGCCTGCGCCGAGGCAATGGCGCAGGTCGTCGAGCACTTTGGCGGCATCGACCTGCTGATCAATAACGCCGGGATTACCCATCGCAGCGCTTTTGCCGACACCGACCTTGCGGTGTTTCAGCGCATCATGGCAGTTAACTACTTTGGTGCGCTCAATTGCACGCGCCACGCCTTACCCAGCCTGCTGGCGCGGCGCGGTCAGGTCATTGTGCTGAGTTCGCTATCGAGCTTTGCGCCGCTGCTCAACCGCAGCGCCTACAACGCCAGCAAGCACGCGCTGCATGGCCTGTTTGAAACCCTGCGCATGGAGGTGCGTGAGCAGGGTGTCAACGTGATGCTGGTATCCCCGGGCTTTACCGCGACGGATATCCGCAAGAACGCACTGGTGGGCGACGGCTCGGTGGCGCAGGCGACCACCGCCATGCCCTTCAAGGTGTCTGCCCCCGCCGAAGTGGCAGAAGCGATATATCGCGGCGCTTGCCGGCGCAAACGGCAACTGATCTTGTCCAATGTCGACTGGCAGGCGCGCCTGGTTGCACGCTTTTTCCCTAGGCTGTTCGAGCGCTGGATGGTGCCGCGGCTGTCGGGTGTGAAGGTGCTGTCGCAGGGCGAGTGATGGTGCGTGCGCAGGCTCAGCCTGCGCATGCGAGGTTACTGACGCTGCAGTGCTGGTGCGCGTGGGCCGGGCAGAATACCGTTGACGCTGTGGGTGGTGAGCAGTCGCATGCTGGTAATGCCGGCAACCTGGTGGCTGCGCTCCGTGGTGGTATTGATCACCTGGTCTACCAGAGCTACGACCAGCATACCGACCAGGCCGCCGCCACTGTTGTTGCTTTGCTCGGTGCTGGAAGCGGTTGCTGCCCCTTTCCAGAGCAGCTGACCGGATCGGCTGTCGACCAGTGATGCCTCTGCGGTTACCCGGGTATCGCTGGCGATGATCTGGTAGCTGGTGCCGTACTGGGTGATCTTGATGTACATCACCGCGTCGGCACCAAATACGTCGTTCAACTTTTCCAGCGGCAGCGCGTGGATCTCCTGCGGGTCAGTCAGGCCGTTCTCGCGGAATGTTTCTTCAGCAACCGCAACCGGGAAAACGTAGTACCCGGATTCAGCCAGCGGATAACTCACCTGCGACAGGAAGCTGTAGCTGGCGCCCACTTCCAGTGAGTCGTTGACCGGTGGCAGGACCAGAATGGATCTGGGCTTGCTCTCACGAAAAGCCGTGTAGTCATAGGTGGACTGTGTGGCGCAGCCGGTCAGCAGGCTGATCAGCAGCACCAGAGTCAGGCTCAGAATGGATCTCATTGGTTGTGCTCCGGCTGTGCCTTCAGCACGTAATCGACAAAATGCCCGGATTCCGGGAACAGGGATTTTTCCATGGCAAATTGCTCGCGTGCCTCGATCTCCCGGCCGGTGTTGAAGTAGAGCATGCCCAGGTGGGCATGCAGGCCCGGGGGCACGCTCTTGCCCTGAGCCTGCGCCTGATTGAGCAGGGCTTCAACGCGACCAACCTGCGCGGCGTAATCGGTAACGCCGTCCTGGTGGTACTGATAAATTGTTTGCTGATAGTCGCCCCAATGATAGAGCGGTTGATTGACCGGCGCGCAGCCAGCCACGAGAGCTGCGACCAGCAGGCCGCTGCTGCGCAGATATGTCAGCGTCATGTTACATCCTTGTTGTTATCAGTTGCCGGCCGGGTTCCAGGCACCGGACTCGACACCCTGTACCAGGTTGTTGACGGCTTCGCGGATGGCCAGATCCAGCACCTTGCCGTTCAGCGTTGCGTCGTAACCGGCGGTGCCGCCAAAGCCCACTACTTCGCGATTAGACAGGCTGTACTCGCCGGCTCCCTGAGTGGAGAAAATGACTTCGGAGGTGCCAACATCCACCACATTCAAGGCCACCTTGGCGTAGGCGACCTGCGACTTACCGCGACCGAGGATGCCGAATAGCTGGTGGTCGCCGGTGACCTTGCGGCCAAACTCGGTGACGTCACCGGTAATCACGTAGCTGGCGCCCTTGATGTTCTGGGTCGCGCCGCTATAGCCAGCCTCGGCAGCCAGCTGGGCCATGTTGGTTCGTTCCAGCACATTGAAGCGGTTGGTCTGCTGCAGGTGCGTCACCAGGGTAGTTTTGGCCTGGTTGCCGAGGCGATCTACACCGTCGGAGAAAATGCCGCGCTGGTAGCTTGAGCGATTGTCGAACTGGCCAACAGCGATGGGCGCACGTACACCCTGATAGCTGGTGCCGTAGCTGGTGACGCGGGGCGCTTCGATGGTGCGAGAGGACTCGGTAGCACAACCTGAAATGAACATGGCGCTAGCAAGCGCGACAGACAGGGTAAGGGGGCGAAGCACAGTAACGATTCCTTTCGATAGGTGAGGGTGGCGCTATGCTATCTTCAGCTTGTCCTGGGCGCAAACATGATGATCGCCATGCCGAGCAGGGCAATAGCTGAGCCCAGCAGATCCCACTGGGTTGGGCGAATGCCGTCTACCCACCACAACCAGCCGATGGCCACGGCGATATAGACGCCACCGTAGGCAGCGTACACGCGGCCGGCAGCGGTGGGGTGCAGGCTGAGTAGCCAGGCAAAGGCAGCCAGGCTGAGCGCCGCCGGTACCAGCAGCCAGACTGACTTGCCCTCGCGCAGCCATAGATAGGGCAGGTAGCAGCCGACGATCTCTGCCAGCGCAGTAACAATAAACAGACCGAGGGTTTTCAGTTCAGGCATCGGCTGTTGTCCTTGAGCCAGTCGAGCATCCCATGGGCGGCATGTCGCCCGCTGGCGAAGCAGGCCGTGAGCAGGTAGCCGCCGGTGGGGGCTTCCCAGTCGAGCATTTCGCCGGCGCAGAAGGTGCCGGGCAGGGCCTGCAGCATCAGCCTGTCGTCCAGCGCGCTGCGGCACACGCCGCCGGCGCTGCTGATGGCCTCGTCCAGTGGCCGGGTGCCAGTCAGGGGGATGGGTAGCGCCTTGATGCCGGCAGCCAGCTTGGTTGCGTCGGCAATCACGTCTTTGCTCAGGCATTCATGCAGCAGTGCGACTTTAACCCCGTCCAGCCCGGCTTTTTTGCGCAGCAGGTTGCTAAGGCTCTGGCCCTTGCGTGGCTGGCTGAGGGCCTGTTGGAGCTGTGCTTGCGTATGATCTGGCGCCAGGTCGAGTGCCAGGTTTGCCTCGCCGCCGGCTTCCAGCTGCTCACGCAAGGCGGCCGACAGCGCATAGATCAGGCTGCCTTCCAGACCGTCGTGCGTGAGGATGGCCTCGCCACGGCGGCTGATAGCCTCGCCGCTGAGGCTCTGGGTGCTGGCGATGACCTGTTTGAGCGGCTGCCCGGCGAAGCGCTCGCTGAGAAACGGGCTCCATTGACTGATGAACCCGCAGTTGCTTGCACGCAGTGAGCGTATCTCGACGCCACGTCCTTCGAGCAGCGGTGCCCAGCTGCCATCTGACCCCAGCCGCGCCCAACTGCCGCCGCCGAGGGCCAGCAGGGTGGCGGCTGATGTCTTGAGGGCTTCGCCGTTCACTGTGTTGAAGCGCAGTGCGCCGTTTTCATCCCAGCCCAGCCAGCGATGGCGAGTATGGATGTGCACGCCCTGTTCGCGCAGGCGTTTGAGCCAGGCACGCAACAGCGGGGCAGCCTTCATGTCGGCGGGGAACACCCGCCCTGAACTGCCAACAAAGGTGTTGATACCCAGCCCGTGAATCCAGTTGCGCAGCGCCTCGGCGTCGAAGGCGCCCAGCCAGTCACCAACCCAGGGCGCCGCTTCGCGGTAGCGCGAGAGAAAGGGCGCGGCGGCTTCGGAATGGGTGATATTCATGCCGCCGACGCCAGCCAGCAGAAACTTGCGCCCGACCGAGGGCATGGCGTCGTACAGGTCGACCGGATAGCCGGCTGCCGACACCACCTCGGCAGCCATCAGGCCGGCGGGGCCAGCGCCGATGATCGCGACGGGCTGGGCGTGTTGTGCTGTGGGTGTGGTCATGGGCTGTCTCTGGCGGTGAGGCGCGCAGTTTAGCCCAAACCGCGCTGCTGCCAAATTGCCGCGGCGCTGTGATGAAGGATGCCGTGGCGGCGAGCCAGCGCTTCGCGATCGCTGTCGTAGCCACCGCCAATCACCGCGCAAACCGGGATGTCGCGACCCAGACAGTTGTCGATCACCAGGTGGTCGCGGGCGGCGATGCCGGCATCGGTCAATTGCAGGTGTCCAAGCGCATCATCCTGATGCACATCGACGCCGGCGTCATACAGCACCAGATCCGGCTGGTAGATGGGCAACAGGTAGTTCAGCACCTGCTCAAGGGTGTGCAGGTAGCCTGCATCATCGAGGCCACGCGGCAGGGGAATGTCCCAGTCGCTTTGGGCCTTGCGCGCGGGGAAGTTGTTCTCGCAGTGCAGCGATACGGTGATGGCAGCGTCCTCGTTCTGAAGAATGCTGGCGGTGCCGTCGCCCTGATGCACGTCGCAGTCGATGATCAGTACGCGCTCCACCTGTCCGCTGGCCAGTAGTGACAGACTGATGATCGCCAAGTCGTTGAAGATGCAAAAGCCAGAAGCAAAGTCGTGATGGGCGTGGTGGGTGCCGCCTGCCAAGTGGCAGGCCAGGCCGTGTTGCAGGGCAAGGTCGGCGGTCAGCAGCGAGCCGCCGACAGCGCGGGTGGTGCGTGCCACCAGAGCCTCGCTCCAGGGCAGGCCCATGCGCCTCAGGGCGGTGGCGTCGAGCGCATTGTCGTGGAAGCGCGCAACGTAGTCGGCGTCGTGGGCAAGGGTTAGCAGGTCTCGGCTGCAGCGTTCTGGGCTGTGCAGGTTGGTATCGCGCAGTACGGTGGTGGCGCGCAGGTGGTCATGCAGGCGGGCAAATTTATCCATCGGAAAGCGATGGGGGGCCGGGAACGGGAAGCTGTAATCCGGGTGATAGATCAACGGGAGGTCCACGGAGGCTCCTTGGGGCTGGTGCGTTGTGAGTATGGGTAGCCAGTTGCTGGCCGGCAAGTCTCGGCAATGATGCGCTCTGCTCATGCGAGACAATACGGGTTAAACTGGCCGGCACTCGAGCGGTGTGCACACCGCCATTATTGTCGAGAAGTACCTGCCCGATAGCGGTCGGGCATGACGTGAGGACGCACTATGAGTGAACTGCTGGACGATCTGGTTGACCTGTTGGCGCTGGAGAAAATCGAGGAAAACCTGTTCCGTGGCCGTAGCCAGGATCTGGGCTTCAAGCAACTCTTTGGCGGACAGGTGCTGGGCCAGTCGCTGTCGGCAGCCAGTCAAACTGTCGACTCCGAGCGCCATGTACACTCGGTACACGGCTATTTTCTGCGGCCGGGTAATGCCGATCTGCCGATCGTCTATCAGGTTGACCCGCTGCGCGATGGCGGCAGCTTTACCACGCGCCGGGTGCAGGCCATTCAGAAGGGCAAGCCGATCTTCACCATGATCAGCTCCTTTCAGGGCGACGAGGCCGGTTATGACCATCAGGCGGCGATGCCGGATGTGCCAGGCCCGGAAGATCTGCCGAACGAAACCGAGTGGACTCGCCGTTATCAGCACCTGATCCACGAAAAGGTGCGGGACAAGGTGTTATGCGGCAAGCCGATCGAAATTCGCCCGGTCGGTGAGTTCAACCCCTTTGAGCCCAAGGCCGGGGAGCCGGTGCGCTACATGTGGTACCGCGCCGACGGCACCTTGCCGGATGATCCGCAGGTGCACCGCTATCTGCTCGCTTACGCCTCGGACTTTCACCTGCTGGGTACAGCCATGCAGCCCCATGCGATCTCCAGTTGGTCGCGTGATATGCAGGTCGCCAGCCTGGATCACTCGCTCTGGTATCACCGTCCGTTGCGCATGGATGACTGGCTGCTGTACGCGATGGACAGCCCCTCGGCCAGCGGCTCGCGTGGCTTGTCGCGTGGCCAGATATTCAACCGCGCCGGTGAGCTGGTGGCCTCGGTCACGCAGGAATCGCTGATGCGCAAGGTCGAGCGCTGAGATGCGCGAGGTGCGCGGCTGGGTGTTTGATCTGGATGGCACGCTGACGCTGGCGCAGCACGATTTTCCGGCGATTCGGCGCGAGCTCGGGGTGCCTGCTGATGCGGACATCCTGACCTACATGGCGACCTTGCCTGCCGCCGACTACACCGCGATGAAAGCCCAGCTCGATGCTATCGAGCTGCGTCTGGCCGCCGAAGTCGAGCCGGCACCGGGCGCTGTGGCGCTGATTCGCCAACTGCGTGATCAGGGGCGGCAGCTGGGGATTTTGACGCGTAACCTGCAGACGGTCGCGCGCTCGACGCTCAGTTGCCTGGGTATTCTCGACTGTTTTGCCCCCGAAGATGTGCTGGGGCGGGAAGAGGCTGAGCCCAAACCTTCCCCCGATGGCATTCATCAGTTGCTGGATCGCTGGCAACTGACGCCTGACGAGGCGGTGATGGTGGGGGATTTTCGCTTTGATCTTGAGGCGGGCAGAGCGGCGGGCAGCCGCACCTGTCTGATCCTGCCTGATAACCCCTGGCCTGAGTTGGCCGACTGGCACTTGCCTAGCTGTGGCGCGTTACTGGCGCGGCTTTAACCGCGCCTTACCTCAACTGGCGGCCTGAAAGCGCAGGCGCATGGATAGGTCCACGGCCTTGATGTCCTTGGTCAGGCTGCCAATCGAGATATAGTCCACACCGGTTTCGGCGACACTGCGCAGGGTCGCCTCGGTGATGCCGCCAGAGGCTTCGAGCTTGGCGCGCCCGGCGTTGAGTGTGACCGCTGTGCGCATGTCGGCATCGCTCAGCTCGTCGAGCATGACGATGTCGGCACCGGCTTCCAGTGCCTGCTTCAGTTCATCCAGGCTTTCTACTTCCACCTCTACCGGCTTGCCCGGTGCAATCTCGTTGGCGCGGCTGATAGCCTGGGCGATGCCGCCGCAGGCGGCAATGTGGTTTTCCTTGATCAGGAAGGCGTCATACAGGCCGATGCGGTGGTTATGGCAGCCGCCGCAGGTGACGGCGTACTTCTGCGCTAGGCGCAGACCGGGCAGCGTCTTGCGGGTATCCAGCAGTTTGACGCGGGTGCCGGCAACCAAGTCCGCGAAATGGCGGCTGCGGGTGGCGGTGGCGGACAGCAGCTGGATGAAGTTGAGCATCGAGCGCTCGGCGGTCAGCAGGCCGCGAGCAGGGCCGCTGAAGCGGCAGATGGTCTGATCGGCGTGCAGGTTGTCGCCATCATTGACCAGCCATTCGATGACGATTTGCGGGTCGACCTGGCGAGCGACTTCATCTGCCCAGGCCTTGCCACAGAACACGGCAGCCTCACGGGTGATGATGCGGCCTTCGGCCTGCCGGTCGGCGGGGATCAGGCTGGCAGTGATATCGCCATCGCCCACATCTTCGGCCAAGGCACGGCGGACGTCATCAACGATGGTGGTCTGCAGGCTGTCGAGAGTGAGGTTGGGCATGCTGGCTCCGGCGTCTGGTCGCAAGTGCCGGCGAGTATACCCGATCGCAACAAAAATGCCCGCCTGGCGGCGGGCATCTTCAGGTCTGACGGGCTGTTACTTGTTCATGTAGTTTGCCGGGTCGGCAAAGTAGTCCTTGGTCAGCTTGAAGACCACAGGGCTGAGCAGTAGCAGTGCAATCAGGTTGGGAATGGCCATCATGGCGTTCAGCGTATCAGCCACCAGCCACAGGCTGTTCAGATCAATGCCGGGCAGGGTGCCCAGCGGAATCGCGATGATCCACAGCAGGCGGAACGGCAGGTTGGAGCGCTCGCCGAACAGGAACTGCGTGCACTTCTCGGAGTAGAAGCTCCAGCCGATGATGGTGGTAAAGGCGAACACTGCCAGACCAATACTGACAATGTACTGCCCCCACACACCCGGCAGGCCCTGACTGAAGGCCAGTGCCGACAGTGGTGCGCCGTTCTCGCCGCTGGTCCAGGCGCCAGTCACCATGATCACCAGACCGGTGATCGAGCAAATGATGATGGTGTCGATAAAGGTGCCCAGCATTGCCACGGTGCCCTGGCGGATCGGGTTGTTGGTTTGCGCGGCGGCGTGCGCAATCGGCGCGCTACCCAGACCTGCCTCGTTGGAGAACACGCCGCGGGCGATACCAAAGCGCATGGCCATCCAGACAGTCGCACCGGCAAAACCGCCCGCTGCTGCGCTTGGGTTGAAGGCGTAGTAGAAAATCTGGCTGAAGGCTTCCGGGATCTTGTCGGCATGCAGGATCAGAATGACCAGGCCGCCACCAACATAGAAGATCGCCATGATCGGCACCAGTTTGCCCGCTACCTCACCGATACGCTTGATGCCGCCCAGCAAGACCAGGGCGACCAGTACGGCGATAATGATGCCGGTGGCCAGCGGTGGGATGCTAAAGGAGCTGTTCAGTGCATCGGCTACCGAGTTGGACTGAATGGTATTGCCGATACCAAAGCCGGCCAGCATGCCGAAGATGGCGAACAGCACGCCCAGCCACTTCCACTTCTCGCCCAGGCCGTTCTTGATGTAGTACATCGGCCCGCCCACGTGGTTGCCGAGCGCGTCTTTCTCGCGGAAGCGCACCGCCAGCACGGCTTCGCAGAACTTGGTGGCCATGCCTACTACGGCAATGACCCACATCCAGAACAGGGCGCCGGGGCCGCCGAGGAAGACCGCGGTGGCAACGCCGGCAATGTTACCGGTGCCTACGGTGGCCGACAGCGCCGTCATTAGTGCATTGAACGGGCTGATGTCGCCTTCTTCGCTGCTTTTGCGGCCGCGCCAGAGCATGCTGAAGCCGTAGAAGAGTTTGCGCTGCGGCGTAAACTTCAGACCCAGGGTTAGATACAAACCGGTGCCGGCCAGCAGTGCCAGCATCGCTGGCCCCCATACAATGCCGTTAATATCCCCGATAAGGGCAATGATCGCTTCCATTGAGCGTGGCTCCTTGGTGTCTTATTGGATTGCGCGCTTGTGGCGCGTCCGTTAGTTGTCAGGCAGGTTTTGATCAAAAAAACGCTTCCCGGACTCAGGATATACCAGGATCGCGCAGTGCGTTACCAGATGTGTCCTGTTGTTGGTGCGTGACCTGAATTGTGACTCTTATCAAGAAATCGACAGGGCGCCGATCCTTTGTATTCTGAAACGGGTATACTGCAAGCTAATATAATTTTGACGCCATAAAGTCGTCGCAGGGATCGCAGCAGTCAAGGCAGGTAGTGCACACCGGCGTATAGCAGGCACAACAAAGTGATCTTGTCTGGAGAGCAAGCATGTCCCAGGACCCCAAGGTGGTATCTATCAAGCCTAATCTGGTAGCCCGCACAGCGGCCAGCGGATCGCTGTTGCCTGCGCCCTTGGTGACGGTGCGGGATCTCACCTCAGCCTACCTCCAGCGCGGTCTGGTCGAGGTGTTCGATATGGCCGATGACGCGCTGTTCGAGATGGCCGACAAAGCTGCCAATAACGCTGAACAGACGCTGTTCTTTGAAGCCATGCGCAGTGTTCGATTGCAGCGCCTGAGTGTTATTCGCCGCACCTGCGACGCACTGGTGCTGTCGGCCGAGCAGCTGACCAGCGAGGCCGGCGCGCAGGGCGCTGCGGCGGTGTCCTTCGAGCTTGATTCGCTGGCGCTGGTACAGCCCGAGGAGCTTGAGCAGTCGGTTGCGCTGGATGGCATGGTCAGTCGTGTCGCTGGCCGTAGCCAGACTGCGCTGGCCCACCTGGCCATGCGAGTGAACAGTCTCGCGCGCAAGCGTGTCGACGAGCGCAACTGCCCCTTTGCACCCGGCAGCCTGGTAGAGCACTTTGCCGAGGCGCTGGACGCGCTCGAGCTGCATATCAAGGTGCGGCTGATTATCTTCAAGCTATTCGAGCGAAACGTCCTGAATGGTATCGACACGTTGTATGAGGGGCTTAACGAGGCGCTGATCAGTGCAGGTGTCATGCCTGATCTGCGCGTGTCGGCGGTCAGCTCCAGCCGCCGCCCGATGCCAGCGCGCGGTACTGGCGATGCGCGTGGCGACAGCGGTGCTGGTGCGGTACGCGCTACGGCGTCCGAGCAGCAGGAAGTGCTGGGCATGTTCAGCGAGCTGATCGGCAAGTGGCGGTTGGCCAGCGGTGATATGGCCTTGTCGGGGCTCACGGGCTCAGGTGCGGGCTCAGCGCCGATGCACAGTAACGAGCTGCTGCAGGTGCTGGCGGCCGTATCGCCGGAAAGCTTCTCTGCCGAGTCCGGCGGGGCGGGCCTGCGCCGGCAAATTCAGCAACTGTTACACCAGCAGCGTGAGATGGGCGCTGATCGCAAGACTGTTGCGCGCGTGGATGACGATGTCATCAGCCTGGTCTCCATGCTGTTCGATTTTATCCTCGAGGACCGGGAACTTCCCTCTGCTGTCAAGGTGCTGATTACCCGGCTGCAGTTGCCTGTGCTGCGTGTGGCCATTGTAGACAAGAGCTTTTTCAGTCGTTCTTCACACCCGGCTCGTCGCCTGCTCAATGAGTTGTCTCGGGCTACCATGGGCTGGAACGAGCATGATGATCTGCGCCGCGACCAGCTGCATGCGCTGCTCGAAGACATCGTTGAGCAACTGCTGGCCGAGCCGGAACCCGATGCGGGGTTGTTCGATAGTCTGTATCAGCGGCTGACCGACTTTTTGCGCACTGAACAGCGTCGCGCGGACCGAGTAGAGCAGCGCACCCGGGATGCTGAAGAGGGGCGCGCGCGTATCCAGGCCGCACGTGCCCAGGTGGCGCGTGAGATGAATGGCCTGCTGGTGGGGCGTACCCTGCCAGTGACGTTGGTAGACATGCTGCGCGATACCTGGAGCCAGGTGATGCAGATGGTATTCCTGCGCGAAGGTGCTGATTCCGTCGCCTGGCAGCGGGCGCTGGAAACCGCCGTGGCGATGGTGGTCAGCGTCGAGCCGGTGAACTACGCCGGGCGCGAGCTGCGCATTGAGCATAATCGCCAGACCGAAGCGGCCTTGTGCGAAGGGCTTGAACTGCTGGGTCTGGATGCTGCGGCGGTGGCGGCGCAGCTAAAAGCCTTGCAGCAACCGCAGTTGGCGGCCCTGGCCTTGGCGGTTGAGCCCGCGACCGCAGCCGAAAGTGAGCACGACGCCGAGGTGATAGAAGCCGCTGTCGAGGAGCGCGCTGTCGCGCCTGCGGTGGCAGCACCGGAGCCCGCGCCGGTTGTCGTTGAGGCGGTGCATATCGCGCAGCCGGTCATTCAGCAAGAAGAGCTGGAAGCTCCGGTCGAGACGGTTGAGGACTTGCCCAGCGTCGGCGCCCAGCGCTGGATAGATGGTCTCGGCACGGGTTGCTGGTGTCAGCTGCAGTCAGCCGAAGGCAAGGCGAGTCAGCGCTGCAAGTTGGCCGCCATCATCAGTTTCAGCGGTAAATTCATCTTTGTGAATCGCAACGGTCTGAAGGTGGCTGAGTTCGGACGTCAGGAGCTGGCCCGTTGTTTCGATCAGGGCCGCATTAGCCTGTTGGATGAGAATCAGCTGTTTGATCGCGCTCTGGAGTCGGTTATCGGCAATTTGCGTCAGCTCCAGTCAAAGTCCTGAATGCGTCCGCTGCCGCCGCCTGATAGCATGAGCTTTTGGCTACAGGGGGAAGGGCGGTATGCTGGTGCGCGACGGCTGGTTGGAAGGGGCGCCACGGTGTCTTTCTGCGCATTGCAATGAGCGCCCGAGCGATGATATCTCCCTGCTGGTAATCCACAATATCAGTCTGCCGCCTGGTGAGTTTGGCGGCGGCTACGTACAGTCCTTCTTTCAGGGTGAGCTTGATCCTGCCCAGCATCCCTACTTTGCTGACATTGCGTCACTGCGGGTGTCGGCGCATTTTCTGATCGAGCGTGACGGCCTGGTTACCCAGTTTGTCTCTTGCGACCGGCGTGCCTGGCATGCTGGTGCTTCGCGCTATGCCGGCCGGGACAATTGCAATGACTTTTCTATCGGTATCGAGCTCGAAGGCACTGATGAGCTTGCCTACACTGATGCCCAATACGCTGCCTTGCTAGCCCTGACCAAGGCGCTGCAGGCAGCCTATCCGGCCATCACCAATAGCCGTATTACCGGTCATGAGTTTATCGCGCCGGGACGCAAGTCGGACCCCGGTATCGCCTTTGATTGGCAGCGCTATCTTTCAGCGCTCAAGGGAGTGAGCTGATGTATTTTCTTGCCTTGTTGCTGGTGTGTGGGCTGATGTGGCTGGCGCCGCTGCGCCGTGGCTTGCCAGTGGATGTGCCACGTCTGTGGATTAGTTTTACCGCGCGCTGGGCTGATCGCGGCCCTTGGCTGGTCATGCTGCTGGTGCTCTTGCCGCTGCTGCCGCTCGCCGTGCTGCAGTGGTGGCTGGGCAGCCAGAGCCTGGGTTTGATGCTTCTGCTGCTGTCCGCATTGGTGCTGCTGGCCTGCATGGGCCGTCGCGATCCCCTGGAGGGGATGACAGCGAGGTTTGAAGCTGCGTTGGCGCGCGGTGATCAGCAGGCCGCGTCGCAGCTGGTTGAGCATGAGCTGGGTGCGCCTGTGCCTGCCGATGCTGATGGCGCGCTGCCGCCTCTGGTGGCTGCTGCGCGTCGTGTCTTGTTGCGCGAGGTATTGCATGGCTATGTGGTAACCGTGTTCTGGTTTGTGTTGCTGGGCCCGGTTGGTGCACTGGGGTACCGTCTGTTGCACTTGCTGACCGCGCGGCAGGCTGCGCCGCAGACAGGGCCTGCCCCGGCCCTGGTGCACGCCCTGGAGTGGCTGCCGGCGCGCCTGCTGGCAGTCAGCTTTGCGCTGGTGGGGCACTTTGACCATGTGCGCGATGCCTTGGCTGGCGCGCTGTTGAGCTGGGATGTTGGCGCTGATGAGCTGGTTGATCGCACGGCGGTGGCTGCCTTGTCTGGTGGGCAGGGGAGCTTGGCTGATGAGGACGACACCGGCGCGCTGGCCGACACTCGTACCTTGCTCAAGCGCGCGCTGCTGGCCTGGGCGGTGGTGATGGCGTTGTTGGTGGTATTGGGCTGACGGCGTTCGGCGTTTTCTTAAAGTTGTCGTAATTGAAGCCGATAGCGTCAACATGAGACATTAAGAAGTGGCGCGCAGCGTCAGCCTCTGCAGCGGATATCATTAAAACAACCAGCGTCAGTACAGCTGATGCCTAGCCCGAACCGCAGGGCAGCTTACTTTTAGGAGAGTTCTCGGGTGAATAGCCTTCTGTCCCCTGCCATTGCGTTGATGAATAGACTCAGCTACGGCATGAAGTTCTGTCTGATCAGCGTACTGTTCTTTGTCCCCCTTGGTATTGTCAGTACGCTGCTCGTGCAACAGTCCTACGAGCGCGTCGAAGTCACGCGACATGCGCTCGACAGCCTGGCGGTCGTGCAGGGTGTGGCCAAGGCGCTGCAAAGCGCCGAACTGGTGCGTGATCTGGATGTGGTGAACCTGCGCATCGGTCAGGGTGGCGAGGTGGCGGGTATCGAAGAGCGCCTGACGCAAGTGCGTGGGCAACTGGTGCAGCAGTTGCAGCAGCTACCGCTAAGTGCAGAAGACCCGGCGGCGGCGGATGTTATTCAGATGCGTGACCAACTGGTTGCCCGCTATGAAGAAATCGGCGCTCAGTCGATCATTTCGCGCAGTGGCATGTCCGCTCAGGCGCTGGACAATGTCGGCAGCTTGCTGAATCTGGCCGCCGCTTACGCCGGATTGCCGCAGGACTTTGATCGCAACATTCGCCAGCTCACCGAGCTGTTGATCGCCGGCATGCCCGAGGTCACATCTACCGTTGGCCAGGGACGTGCGACCGGTGCCTATTCGATGGGGCTTGGCTTTCTCAACTCCGATGCCAGTCGCGAGATGGATGAGCTGGTAACCGTGCTGCAGAAGTTGGGGACCGATTATCAGCAGAGCCTGGATCAGTCGATCGGCGAGACCGGTAACGCCACGCTGGCGGCGGCAGCGGCGCGCAGCCGCGAAAGTATCGACAACGCGTCGCTGATCTTTGAAGAAGACATCATCCTCGCTGCCTCGCTGGACAGCAGCTGGGACGCTTTCTTTGACCGCATCAGCGGCGAGATTGATGCCACCTATGCGCTGAATGCCGCCATTTTTGACTATCTGGGGGGGCGACTGGAAAGCCGCCTGGGTCAGAATGAGCGCGCCATGATGGTTTTGATTGTCTCGCTGCTCGCGGTGGGTTTGCTGATTATCTACCTGTACGCGGGCTTCTACATGGCGACTCGCCGCACGCTCAAGCGTCTGTCGCAGCAAATGGGGCAGGTTGCTCAGGGTGACATGACCGTGCGCGTGGATGTGGATAGTCGCGACGAGCTGGGCGCCCTGGCCAGTGATTTCAATAACACGGTGCAGCGCGTGCGTGAGTTGATCCAGCAGGTCAGCGTGACCTCGGGGCAGGTGCAGGAGCAGTCCCGTGAGGTTGAGCAGATCGCGACAGAAAGCAACCAGTCGGTGACCGCGCAGCGCAGTCAGATTGAACAGGTTGCAACGGCCATGAACGAAATGGCTGCCACCTCCCAGGAGGTGGCGCGTAGCGCCGCTTTGGCTGTCACCAACGCCGAACAGGTGAACACGGAAACCCTCAATGGGCGACGCCTGGTTGAATCGTCGGTCGACGGCATCGAGAAGTTGGCCGGTGAGATCGAAAACTCGGTGCGGGTTATCAACCAGTTGGCGGAAGACAGCGCGTCGATCAGCAGGGTGCTGGATGTGATCAAGGGTGTGGCTGAGCAGACCAACCTGCTGGCGCTGAACGCGGCTATCGAGGCTGCCCGGGCTGGCGAGCAGGGCCGCGGCTTTGCGGTGGTGGCGGATGAAGTGCGTACCCTGGCGCGTCGCACGCAGCAGTCCACCGAAGAAATCGAGCAGATGATCGTGCGCCTGCAGGACGGTGTAGGTGCAGCGGTGCGGGCTATGGACAGCAGTCATGGCATGACCGCTTCCACGGTAGATGCCTCTCTGCGGGTTCAGCAGGGGCTGGACAGCATCCTGAAAGCGGTGACGCAAATTGTTGATCAGAGCCAGCAGATTGCGGCCGCTGCCGAAGAGCAGACAGTGGTTAGCCACGATATCGATCAGAACATCGTGCAGATCAACCAGGCGGGTGAGCGCACCGCCGAAGGTGCCCGTCGCTCGGAGGACGCCAGCGGTCGCATGGGGCAACTGGTGCAATCGCTGCAAGGCATCATCAACGCCTTCAAGGTATAGCCGGAGCCGGGTGCGTGGGCCTAAGCCTCTGGCTTGGGCTTGGGTGCCCACAGAACTTCATCGACAGCCTGCAAGCGCGCGATGCTGCGGGCGACCACAAACAGCAGGTCTGACAGGCGGTTAAGGTAGATAGCCGATTGGTTGTTCACCTTCTGCTCTGCCGCGAGGGTCAGGTAGTGGCGCTCGGCCCGCCGACAGACACTGCGCACCAGGTGAGCCTGCGCCACCAACGATGAGCCGCCCGGCAGGATGAAGTTCTGCAGTGGCGCCAGTGCCTCATTGTATTCATCCACCAATGCTTCCAGTGCTGCGACGTCGCTTGCTTCGATGATGTCGTGGCCGGGCACAGCCAGCTCACCGCCTAGGTCGAACAGACGGTGCTGCAGCGGCACCAGTGCCGCTTTCAGTTCGGCCAGTTCTGGCGTCTCCAGCTGACTCAGCAGTACTCCCAGTTGGCAGTTCAGTTCGTCAACATCGCCCATTGCTTCAATTCTTGGATGGTCCTTGCGGATACGTTGGCCGTCCGCCAGGCCGGTATCACCGCGGTCGCCGGTGCGTGTATAGATTTTGCTGAGGCGGTAGCCCATGGGGTGCTCTCCGGTTGGGTGGCTCAATCGGTGGGTAGTTGGTGCTGCTGCAAACAGATCTGGGCGGACTGCAGCAGACGCTCCAACGCCGGCACCGGCAGCCCGTCATGGCGAGCCTGACGGCAGGCGTAGCCGAGGATGTAGTCAATTTCGGTGCGTCTGCCGGCATGCAGGTCCTGGCGCATGGAGGAGCTGTTGGTCGCGGTGTTGCGTATCACCTGGTGGACAATGCCGGTCAAGTCATCGTCGATGCCCTGTTGACGCAATAGTTGCTCAAGTTCCGTCAGGCAGGCCGTCAGCCACGCGCCTGCGCGCTCAGGCACCTCGCCGTTGCAGCAATCGTAGATGAGCGTAAAGGGGTTGATCGCGCAGTTGATGGCCAGCTTGCGCCATAGCGTTGGCATGATGGGGTTTTGCCAGTGCCAATCAAACAAGGCTGGCGGCAGTGTCTGCAGCCAGGCGGGGGAGTCTGTATCGGCGCTGAGTGGGCCGAGGGTGGTGCGGCCTCTCCCAGCCCAGACCAGTTCTCCTGGCGCCGGCTGCCAGGCACCGTCAGTGACGCTGGCGGCATAGAGGCGCTGGCCGGGGCAGGCTCGGGCGACCGCCTGCTGCGCGCCGAGGCCATTTTGCAGCATGAGTATGTCTGACGCCGGCGCCAACCGAGGCTGCAGCAGTTGCACGGCAGCAAGCGCCGTATGCGCCTTGGTGGCAACGATCAACTGCTTGATAGGTGTGTCATGCGCCGCTGTTTCGAGGGCCAGGGTCAGGGCATGGCGCTGGCTGCCGTCATTGAAGAGCAGTTGGTTGTCACGCCGCTGCCAGCTCTCCAGTTGCTGCTGGTTGCGCACAATCAAGCGGTAATCGATGCCCGCCAGCTGCAGGCGGGCGGCCCATAGCAGGCCCAAGCTGCCTGGGCCAAGAATATGCAACACGGGCTCAGGACAGCCGGGTTTCGGTGATGAGGTTGGTTTCGTAGGCCTCAGCCAGCTTGGCCTCCACCTGCTCCAGCATTTGTTGCGAATCAGGCAGCGCCTGTTTGTCGGTCAGCGTGCAGATAGCCATGCCGGCACGAATCGACAGGTAGCCGTCACTGGTTTTGAACGCCTTCAGGTTGAGCCCGTCGTGCAGGCGGCGAAAGCTCGCCGGCTTCAGGTCGGCAGCCTCTTCGGCCAGGGTGACGATGGCAAAAGCGTTGCTGTCGACCCGTGCGATAACATCGGTTGGACGCACCAGTTGCTGCAGACGTCGTGCCGTGCCGCGCAGGACTTCTTGCTGCACAAGGTCGCCAAAGCGTTCGTGCAGGGTGGGTAGATTTTGTACACCCATGACGACCAGGCAGCACGCGCCGCCGCGTGACTCGACGCTGCGCAGTGCATCGCTGAGGCGTTGCAGCAGGTAGCGGCGGTTGCCAATCGCGGTCAGCCGGTCGACCAGGTTGTGCTCTTCGAGCTGGGCGTTGTTGGTCGCCAGCAGGCGGTTTTCATCCAGCAGACGGTTAATCAGCTGCGAGGTACGGTCGGCGGCGAAGATGCGCGGCAGCAACTGCTCGTTCATGGCAGATTTGCTGATGAAGTCGTCTACGCCCCGGTCAAAGGCTTCGCTGAGCACGTTGTCACCCTCTCGTGCGGTCAGCAGGACCACGTAGGTGTAATGGTCGGTTTGCTCATCCAGCTGGCGAATGCGGGTGGTCAGCTCCAGGCCGTCCATTTCCGGCATCAACCAGTCGGCCACCATGACGCTGGCGGCGCGCTCCTCATGCATGCGTAGCGCATCAACCGCCGAGCTGGCGAAGCGAATGTCGTTATAGCCGGCCTGGCTCAGTGTGTGGCCGATGACAGCGCTGCTGAACTTAGTGTCATCCACCACCAGAATACTGAGTTGGGGATTGGGCATGAGGTGCTCCCTGCTGGATGTTGACCAATCTGGTTATAATGCCACGAGGGTATACTGTTGTTTTGCAATCAACATCATATATTTGCCATTTAGAGGAAGTTGCATGCCGTCCTTTGACGTGGTTTCCGAACTGGACAAACATGAGGTGACCAACGCGGTTGATAATGCCAAGAAGGAGCTGGACCGGCGTTATGACCTGCGCGGCAAGGGCAGCTTCGAGTTTAACGACAAGCAGCTGCAGATTACCCTGACCGGGGATGCCGACTTTCAGCTTGAACAGATGATGGGCATTCTCGAACTCAGCATGACCAAGCGCAACTTGGATATTCGCTGCCTGGAGTGCAAGGAGCCGTTTGCCTCGGGCAAGCAGGTCAAGCAGGAAGTGCTGCTCCGGGAAGGAATCGACAAGGAACTCGCTCGCAAGATCGTGTCTCTGATCAAGGACGCTAAACTCAAGGTCCAGGCCGCCATTCAGGGTGACCAGGTGCGCGTGACCGGCAAGAAGCGCGATGACCTGCAAGAGGTGATCGCCCTGTTGCGCGGCAGCGCGCTGGAGATGCCGCTGCAGTTCAACAATTTTCGCGACTGAGGCTCAGTCGGCTATTTTTTAGATGCAAAAGGGGGAAGTAATGGAGCAACTGATGGAAAAGCTGAATGGGCTGGAAGAGGCTTGGCTGCCGTTGGTAATCGAGTACGGCAGCAAGCTGGCGCTGGCGCTGCTGACGCTGGTTATTGGTTGGTGGTTGGTTGGCCGGGTCATCAAGGCGATGGAAGCCGTGCTGAACAAGCGCAATGTCGAGCCGACTTTGCATGGCTTTGTGACCGCGCTGGTGTCGGTTGCCCTGAAGGTGCTGTTGCTGATCAGCGTCGCGGGCATGGTTGGTATCGAAACCACGTCCTTTATTGCCATGCTGGGTGCTGCCGGTCTGGCTGTCGGTCTGGCGCTGCAGGGCAGCCTGGCTAACTTTGCCGGCGGTGCGCTGATCCTGTTTTTGCGCCCGTTCCGTGCCGGTGAGTACATTGAGGCGCAGGGCGTGGCGGGTACGGTCGATAGTATCCAGATCTTCAACACCATTTTGAAAACGCCGGACAACAAGACTGTCATCATCCCTAACGGCAGCCTGTCCAATGGCAATATCGTCAACTACTCGCGTCAACCAACCCGCCGTGTCGACGTCAATATCGGCATTGACTATGGCGACGATGTGAAAAAGGCCCGCTCCATTCTGCTGGGCCTGGCAGCGGCTGACAGCCGCGTATTGAAAGATCCGGAGGCGGCGGTCTGGCTGGTGTCGCTGGGCGATAATTCGGTCAACCTCTCGCTGCGCATGTGGGCCAAGACGGAAGACTTCTGGGGTGTGTTCTGGGATATCCAGGAGCAGGCCAAGGAAGCCTTCGATGCACAGGGGATCTCCATTCCCTTCCCGCAGCGTACCGTGCACATGGTTACCGAGGCGGCAGCGAAGTAATCGTCAATGCGCTATGGAAAACCCGGCTTTTGCCGGGTTTTCTGCTTTATGCGTGGCGCATTTTCTCGCTGCTGTACTGTCAGTCAATGCCCGGGCGGGAAACGCGGTCCGGGTGCGCCAGTTTGAGCAGGGCGAAGGCCAGGATGATTGCCGGCAGCCCGGTTAACGCGGTGACGCAGAAGAATCCGATCCAGCCCAGTTTGGCTGCCAGCAGCCCGGTGAAGCCGGCGGCAAACTGCCCCGGCAGCGTCATCAGTGAACTGAACAACGCGTATTGGGTGGCGGTATAGGCCGTGTTGGTGAGACTGGACAGGTACGCGATGAAGACAGAAATGGCCAATCCACCGGTAATGTTGTCGGCGATGATTGCCAGCACCAGTCCGTCCGGCTGCGGCCCAATGAAGGCCAGCCAGGCAAAGATCAGGTTGGTGGCCGGGGCCATGAAGGCGGTTAAAACCAGGATCGGAGCGATGCCAAAGCGTGCCACCATAAAACCGCCCAATGCCGCGCCACCCAGCGTCATGGCCAGCCCGAAGGCGGCGGCAATGTTGGCAATCTGCTGCTTGCTGAAGCCGATATCCAGATAGAAGGGGTTGGCCATGGTGCCCATGAAGATGTCGCTGATGCGAAAGGTGGCGACAAACAACAGGATCACGATGGCGACGCGGCCATAGCGGCCGAAAAACTCGGTAAAGGGCGCGATAAAGGCGCTGGTTGCCCAGTTCGACAGGCTCTGACGCCAGCCGGCACCGGTAGTCCCCAGCTGTTGTGCCAAGGCTTGCTCGGCTGCTTGTGCGTCGCGGTTGTCGTGCACCTCGGGCTCGGCGATGCACAGCGTGGTGATAAGGCCTACCAGCATGAGTGCGGCCATCATGCTGTAGGCGCTGCTCCAGTCTTGCAGGGCCGCAATATGCAGCGCGCCGGCGCCGGCGGCCAGAATCGCGACCCGATAGCCGGTCACGTAGGTGGCCGCCATTGCTGCCTGGCGGTGGCGGGCTTCGGCCTCAACCCGGTAGGCATCGATCGCAACGTCCTGAGTGGCCGAGCCAAAGGCGGCCAGCACGGCCCATAGTGCAACCCACTCCAGGTGCTCCAGGGGATCGCTCAGAGACATGCCGAGCAGCGAGCCGGCAATCACCAACTGAGCCAGCAGCATCCAGCTACGTCGGCGACCGAACAGGCGCGTCAGCACAGGCACTGGCAGACGGTCGATCAGCGGCGCCCAGAGAACCTTGATTGAATGCGCCATGCCGACCCAACTGAGAAAACCGATGGAGGCCAGCTCAACGCCGATATCGCGCAGCCACGCGCTGAAGGTGCCGCCAACCAGCAGTAGCGGCAGACCGGCAGAGAAGCCAAGGAACAGCATGCCGATGACGCGTGGCTTGAGGTAGACTCGCAGCCCGTCGTGGACCGGCTGGGGGCTGTCTGGTGTGTTTTGAAGACTCATGGATGTCCTTGTTGCGGCGGCTCAGGCGTCAGGCCAGCCGTAGTGTTGCAGGTTGACGCGGCCATTTCGGATCAGCACACCCTCGGCGCTCAGGCGCGCTCGCTGTTCGCGTCCAGCCGGCGTATCAGCGCCCAGCGACAGCTTGCCCTGGCTGTTGAGTACGCGATGCCAGGGCAGACGGGTGTCGTCGGGCAGCTGCCCGAGCCAGCGGCCGACCAATCGCGCGCCCCGACCCAGCCCCGCCAGCGCAGCCAGACGGCCGTAGCTGGTGACCCTGCCCGCCGGGATGCTGGCCAATGCCTGAAAGAAGGCGTCGCGGCGCGGGTCTGGGTTGTCAGGCTGGAACATGCCGGATGTCTGCTGGTCTTTCATGCAAGGTTTTCGTTTTCCGACATATTTTGGGGTGTGAGGCAATCATGTTGCGTCGGCTGGTTTCAGGTTTGGTTCTGGCGGTGCTGTCGATGGGCAGTGTCGCCGATACGCTGTGGCTCGACAATGGGGACCGAGTCAGCGGTAAGGTGGAATTTCTGGATGCCGGCAAGCTGGTGCTGCGCACCGAGTATGCAGGTACTTTGTCCATCAGCACCAGCCGCATTCGTACCTTTACCAGCGATGAGCCGGTGCTGGTGCGTCTGGGTAATGGCGATGAGTATACGGTGCAGCTGGCAGAGGCTGAGGAGCCGGGGCAGGTCATGCTGCGGGTGCCCAACCGTCGGCCGATTGCGACAGACATAGCCCGCATTGATCGTCTGCTGGTGCCGCGCCCGTTGGTGTACGACATGGTTTGGGAGGGGGATATTGACGCCGAGCTGGACATCAAGGACACCTCGGGCACCGAAAAGCGCGACGTCGATGTGGATATTGCGTCAAGCCTGCAGCATGGACGCTGGCGTCATGATATGACGCTGGAGTATGACCGTGACTACAGCAACGATGTGAAGACCAGTCACGTGCTGGATGCGTCCTATGATCTCAACCGGTTCCTCGACGACCACTGGTTCTGGGCCGGGCGCATGCGCTACAAGCGTGACTATATAGAAGAGCTTGCTCGTCAGCGTCAGTTTGGTACAGGCCCTGGTTACCAGTGGTGGAACAATGGCCTGGGGCGCTTTGAAACCTCGCTGCTGCTGGGGCGGCTCTGGACCGAAGAGCGTGACGGCACTCGCGACAAGTACGATGCGTTGGGGCTGCAGTGGGATTATCGGCGCTACCTGCTAGGCAAGCGCTTTGAGGTGTTTCATAACGCCGAGGTGCTATTGCCGGCCGACCCGGCGGTGCGTTATCAGCTTGATACCGAGTTGGGTTTGCGCTACCGGTTGACCAGCTGGGCCTCACTCAGTTTGAAAGGGGAGCTGGACTATCTCAACACGACCGATGAGACCGGCTATCGCGATACCCGATACACTCTGGGGGTAGGGGTGGGTTGGTAGGCGAGGCAGCGCGGCGCTAGTGGCGCTGCGCTGCGTAGGCGTCGATCAGATGCGCAGACCGCCGTCCAGTTCCAGAATGCGACCTGTGTAGTAGTCGTTCTCGAACAGATAGGCAGCTGAATGGGCGATCTCTGCCGGCTTGCCCATACGCTTGAGCGGAATTCCGGAGGTCATCTTTTCCAGCGCTTCGGGCTTCATGCTGCCGGTCATTTCGGTTTCGATAAAGCCCGGCGCGATGCCTGCTACGCGGATGCCGTAGCGTGACAGTTCCTTGGCCCAGGTAACGGTCATGGCGGCTACCCCGGCCTTGGCGGCAGAGTAGTTGGACTGGCCAATGTTGCCCGCGCGCGAGATGGAGGAAATGTTGATGATCAGGCCCGGGGTGCCCAGCTCGATCATTTTTGCAGCAACTTCACGGGTGCCCAGGAAAACGCCGGTCAGGTTGACGTCGATGACCGACTGCCACTGCGCCATGCTCATTTTCTGAATTTGCCCGTCTTTTGCCTTCAGCAGCAGGCCGTCGCGCAGAATGCCCGCATTGTTGATCAGGCCGTGAATGGCGCCAAAGTCGTCGGCCACCTGGTTCACCATGTGGGTGACCTGCTCTTCGTTGGCCACATTACAAACGTAGGAGCGAGCATCTCCGCCTGCCTGCTTGCAAGCGGCAACGGCAGCATCCAGTGCCTCCTGGTTCAGGTCGACCAGTGCCAGTTTGGCACCCTTGGCCGCCAGGAACTCGCCCATGGCTCGCCCCAGACCCTGGCCGCCACCGGTAATGATGATAACGCTGTCTTGCAGTTGCATCAGACACTCCTCGTAATAGGTTATTGAAACAGGTGCGCAAGCATGCACCAGATTCGGTGGTTTTTGAAGACCTGAACCCGCATTCGGGTCATTTTTTGACTTTGTTTCATGCTGCGGCCGAGCGCCTCGTCGCCAGTGCCTTGAAAGCGGCCGTGGGCGTACCCATATAGTCCTGACTGACCATATAGAGAGGTTTACATGGCCTTATTTCGAGTGTTGTTGCTGATTCTGCCGCTGCTGGAGTTGGCATCACTGATTGTGCTCGGCGACCGCATAGGCGTCGGGGCAACCCTGTTGTGGGTAATTGGTAGTGGCCTGCTGGGCCTGGTGCTGATTCAGCGTCAGGGCTGGTCCATGCTGCAGCAGCTGCAGATTCGCATGGCCGAGAACCGTTCCCCGTTTGCGGTACTGAAAACCGGTATGTGGTGGCTGCTGGCGGGCGTGCTGTTGATGATCCCCGGTTTGATTACCGATACCTTGGCGGTTCCGTGCCTGGTTATGGCGCTGGTGTCGCGCGGCAAGCCGGCCCCGGGTGAGCCGGGTGGCCCCAGTGTCTGGAAGCAGGGCGATACCACCATTATCGAAGGTGAGTGGCGCGACGGTGAAGATCAGCGCGCGCCGCGCGATCACCGCATCGAGCGTGACTGAAAAAAATCTTTTGTCAGGGCCTTGAAAAGCCCTGGCGCAGCCCCATCTAGTTCACACCGGTTTAGCAGGCTCGTGCGCGCACGAGCCGTGAACAGCGACGTGCCAACAGGCGCGTCCCCCGCAGCGGCCTCGGCGGCTGCGGATTTCAACGTGAAAGCGCCGGGTTGCCGGCATTTGAGACAATTAATTGGGAGACACACAACGATGAAAATTCGTCCGTTACACGATCGCGTAGTCGTTCGTCGCAGCGAAGAAGAAACCAAGACCGCTGGCGGTATCGTGCTGCCCGGTTCGGCCGC
Organism: Halopseudomonas maritima; assembly: GCF_021545785.1. Taxonomy (NCBI): domain Bacteria; kingdom Pseudomonadati; phylum Pseudomonadota; class Gammaproteobacteria; order Pseudomonadales; family Pseudomonadaceae; genus Halopseudomonas; species Halopseudomonas maritima. The sequence goes on along the minus strand of NZ_CP079801.1, from coordinate 886,971 downwards.
TGAAAAGCCGAATACCGGCGTTATCGTTGCTGTAGGTACCGGGCGTCTGCAGGACAACGGCGAAGTTCGTGCGCTGGCCGTCAAAGAAGGCGACAAGGTGGTATTCGGTCCTTACTCCGGCAACAACACCATCAAGGTTGATGGTGAAGACCTGCTGATCATGAGCGAGTCCGAAATCTACGGTGTAATCGAAGGCTGATCCAGCCGCCGCTAACCCCTTAACGAATTCATTTGAAGGAAAGCAATCATGGCTGCAAAAGAAGTTAAATTCGGTATTTCCGGTCGCAACAAGATGCTGGACGGCGTCAACACGCTGGCCAACGCAGTAAAAGCCACCTTGGGTCCGAAGGGCCGCAACGTACTGATCGAGCGCAGCTTCGGCGCGCCGCTGATCACCAAAGACGGCGTTTCCGTTGCCAAGGAAATCGAACTGAAAGACAAGTTCGAAAACATGGGCGCCCAGCTGGTCAAAGACGTTGCCTCCCGCGCCAATGACGACGCTGGTGACGGTACTACCACTGCTACCGTACTGGCCCAGGCTATCGTTACTGAAGGTCTGAAAGCCGTTGCTGCCGGCATGAACCCGATGGACCTCAAGCGCGGTATCGACAAGGCCACCGCCGGCATCGTTGCCGAGCTGAAAAACCTGGCCAAGCCCTGTGCCGACTCCAAGGCCATCGCCCAGGTAGGCACCATCTCCGCCAACTCTGACGAGTCCGTCGGCAGCATCATCGCTGAAGCCATGGACCGCGTTGGCAAAGAAGGCGTCATCACCGTTGAAGAAGGTTCTGGTCTGGAAAACGAACTGTCTGTTGTTGAAGGCATGCAGTTTGACCGCGGCTACCTGTCTCCCTATTTCGTCAACAAGCCGGAAACCATGTCCGCTGACCTGGACAACCCTTACATCCTGCTGGTCGACAAGAAAATCTCCAACATCCGCGAGCTGCTGCCGGTTCTGGAAGCCGTTGCCAAGGCTGGTCGTCCGCTGATGATCGTCGCTGAAGACGTTGAAGGCGAAGCGCTGGCAACCCTGGTTGTCAACAACATGCGCGGCATCGTCAAGGTTGCTGCTGTCAAGGCACCGGGCTTCGGCGACCGTCGCAAGGCCATGCTGCAGGACATCGCCATCCTGACCGGTGGTACTGTGATCAGCGAAGAAGTTGGCCTGAGCCTGGAAACCACGACTCTGGAGCACCTGGGTCAAGCCAAGAGCGTGCAGATCAACAAGGACAACTCCACCGTTGTTGACGGCGCTGGCGCCAAGGCTGACATCGAAGCCCGCGTTAACCAGATCCGCAAGCAGGTTGAAGACACCACCTCCGACTACGACCGTGAGAAGCTGCAAGAGCGTCTGGCCAAACTGGCTGGCGGTGTTGCCGTGATCAAGGTTGGCGCTGCTACCGAAGTTGAAATGAAAGAGAAGAAGCACCGCGTAGAAGACGCGCTGCACGCTACTCGTGCTGCGGTAGAAGAGGGCGTGGTTCCTGGCGGCGGTGTTGCCCTGGTCCGTACTCTGGCTGCGATCGACGGTCTGACTGGCGACAACGAAGATCAGAACGTCGGTATCAAGCTGCTGCGTCGCGCTGTTGAAGCGCCGCTGCGTCAGATCGTTGCCAACGCCGGTGAAGAAGCCGCTGTTGTGCTGGAGAAAGTACGTGGTGGCGAAGGTAACTTTGGCTACAACGCTGCTACCGGCGAATACGGCGACATGATCGCCATGGGTATTCTGGACCCGGCCAAGGTAACCCGCAGCGCGCTGCAGGCTGCTGCGTCCGTCGCCAGCCTGATGATCACCACTGAAGCCATGATCGCTGAGCTGCCGGAAGAGAAGCCGGCTGCAATGCCTGATATGGGCGGCATGGGTGGTATGGGTGGCATGGGCGGCATGATGTAAGCCAGCCTCACCCCAAAAAACCGGCTCTTGCAGCCGGTTTTTTTATGCCCGCTATTTTTTCATGCGTTTTCTTTGTAAGAGATCTCCTACAGGGCGTGTACGCCTTTGACACTAGGGAGCGTGGGTAAGCGGTGCTTTTTGTTGTGATTTTTTATTAAGCTTATGAATTTAAAGGATTTTATTTTTAAGGTTGCGTGAGAATGAATGTCATTTGATGCTTGCGCTCAGTCCTGAAAAGCTTATTATCTACTCAAGCGCGACGGATAGCGCTGCTCGGCAGGGAGCTTGAGCAAGGGATTTTCAGGACGATTAAGCCGGGATGGCTGGACATGGAAGGCACGAAAGGACTAAAGAGTGGGCCGGTTTACCGGCCCCTTTTTTTTGTCTGGAATTTGGCGGTCTGCAGTCGAGCTGTAAGCCGTAGCCAGGGGGCGGGCTAAGCCAAAGGCGTGTCTGCGCCTGGTAATGTCGTAGGCTGGCTTCCTTCTTCCCCTTATCAACTTTGCTGGCCCTGCCGGCGTCCGCGCAAACGGGGTATATCACGGGTATGCCCGCCGCAACAAAACGCTGTCGAGCTATGTACGCCCAGGTGCGCGAGGTGCATAAAAAAACCGGCTGCAAGAGCCGGTTTTTCGGGGGTGAGACAGGTAATCTGCTCAGCGCTCCAAGTATTGCAGCTTGTCCGGTACGCCATCCCACTCTTCGGCGTCGGGCAGAGAATCTTTCTTCTCGGTGATATTCGGCCAGACTTCGGCCAGGTCGGCGTTCAGTTCGATGTACTCGTCCATGCCTTCGGGGATTTCGTCCTCGGAGAAAATTGCACTGGCTGGGCACTCTGGCTCACACAGGGCGCAGTCGATGCACTCGTCCGGGTGAATAACCAGGAAGTTCGGGCCTTCGTAGAAGCAATCGACCGGGCAGACCTCAACGCAATCGGTGTACTTACACTTGATGCAGTTGTCGGTAACAACAAAGGTCATGGTCAGGTCTCCATCGTATTAGGCGAGAAAAAGCTGGCGCGTAGTCTATCAGTTTTTTTGAGGGGGTATAGGGTTCAACGCTTTTTTGTGCTGATAAACGCACGATCCCTTCTTTTTAATGCAAATAAGTATCATTTGTTGTTTGTTCAGGCCCACTCTCGTTTCATTTTGTATAGCAGCTCCAACGCTTGTCGCGGACTGAGATCATCTACGTCAAGACCTTGCAGGTGTTCCACCAGCGGATGTGCAGCACTGGCAAACAGGTCACTTTGGAAAGGTTGATGCGGTGTACCTGCCGGCCGATTGCTCTGTTCCAGGCTCTGCTGCTCAAGCTGAGCCAGATGCTCGCGCGCCCTTTCAATCACGGGGCGGGGAACGCCGGCCAGCTGGGCTACCTGCAAGCCATAACTCTGGCTGGCCGGGCCAGGCTGCACGTTGTGCAGGAACACGATGCGCTCGTTGTGTTCGGTGGCGTTCAGGTGCACGTTCACTACGCCTGGGTCGCTGTCGGCCATGCCGGTCAGTTCGAAGTAGTGGGTGGCGAACAGGGTAAAGGCGCGTGCCCGCGCCAGGTATTCAGCGGCGGACCAGGCCAACGACAAGCCGTCGAAGGTGCTGGTGCCGCGACCGACCTCATCCATCAGTACCAGGCTCTGGTCGGTGGCGTTGTTGAGAATGTTGGCGGTTTCGCTCATTTCGACCATGAAGGTCGAGCGACCACCGGCCAGGTCGTCACTGGAGCCAATACGGGTGAAGATGCGGTCCACGCAGGACAGCTCCACCGCTGCGGCTGGTACAAAGCTGCCGATATGCGCCAGCAGGGTGATCAGCGCCGTCTGGCGCATGTAGGTCGATTTACCGCCCATGTTCGGCCCGGTAATGATCAGCATGCGGGTGTCCGGGTCCAGTACCAGGTCGTTGGCGACAAAGGGCGTCTCCAGTACCTGTTCCACCACCGGGTGGCGGCCCTGGTTGATATGCAGTTGGCTGCCCTCGATAAACTGCGGGCGGCAGTAGTCCAGCGTGCCTGCGCGTTCGGCCAGGGTACAGAGCACATCGATTTCGGCCAGGCTGGCGGCGCTGGTTTGCAGAGCGGCGAGGTCTTCATTAAGGCGGTCGAGCAGCTCGTCGTAGAGTTGTTTCTCACGGGCCAGTGCGCGGCTGCGCGCCGACAGTGCCTTGTCTTCAAAGGCTTTCAGCTCCGGGGTGATAAAACGCTCGGCGCCCTTGAGGGTCTGGCGGCGGATGTAGTCGACCGGCGCCTGATCGGATTGGCTGCGCGACAGCTCGATATAGTAGCCATGCACCCGGTTGTAGCCGACCTTGAGGGTGCTCAGGCCAGTGCGCTCACGCTCGCGGGTTTCCAGGTCAATCAGATATTGGCCGGCGTTTTCGCTGATGTTCTGCAGTTCATCCAGCTCGGCGTCAAAGCCGGCCTTGATCACGCCGCCGTCGCGCAGTACCGCTGGCGGGTTGTCGATCACCGCGTTGGCCAACAGCTCGGCCAGGTCGGGATAAGTGCTGACCTGCTCGGCAAGGTTGCGCAGATGCGGCGCTTCAACCGGTTGCAGGCAGTCCTGTAGCGCAGGCAGCGCTGCCAGCGCGTCACGCAGGCGTGCCAGGTCACGCGGGCGGGCAGAGCGCAGGGCTACACGGGCGAGAATACGTTCGATATCGCCGATGCCCTTGAGTTGTGGCTGCAGGTCCAGATAGAACTGCTGATCGAGCAGGGTGCTGATGCTGTCCTGCCGTGCCGCCAGTACCTGCATATCGCGCAGCGGGCGATTCAGCCAGCGGGCCATTAGACGGCTGCCCATGGCGGTGGCGGTATGGTCCAGCACGTCGAGCAGGGTGTTGTCGCGGCCACCGGACAGATTCTGGTCGATTTCCAGATTGCGGCGGCTGGCGCTGTCGATGATTACGCTGTCTTCAAAGCGCTCGTGGCTGATGCTGCGAATGTGCGGCAGGGCGGTGCGCTGGGTTTCCTTGGCGTAGCTGAGCAGTGCGCCGGCAGCGCCGAGTCCCAGACGCAGGTCGTTGCAGCCAAAACCTACCAGATCCTTGGTGCCAAATTGCTGGGTCAGGCTCTTGAAGGCGCTGTCCTGGTCAAACTCCCAGGGCGCCCGACGACGCACGGCACGGCGGCGTTCAATCGGGGTGTTGCTCTCCCAGTCGTCGGGAATCAGCAGCTCGGCGGGGGCCAGACGCTCCAGCTCACCCAGCAGGGTTTCCCAGCCGCGCAGCTCCATGACCACAAAGCGGCCGCTGTTGATGTCCAGCGTGGCCAGGCCAAAGCCCTTTTCGGCGCCCACCAGAGCGGCCAGCAGGTTGTCGCGGCGTTCATCCAGCAAGGCCTCGTCGCTGACCGTGCCGGGCGTAATAATGCGCGCGACCTGACGCTCGACCGGCCCCTTACTGGTGGCCGGGTCGCCTACCTGTTCGCAGATCACCACTGACTCGCCAAGCTTCACCAGGCGCGCCAGGTAACCCTCGGCCGAGTGGTAGGGAATGCCGGCCATGGGAATCGGTTGGCCGCCGGATTGGCCGCGGGCGGTCAGGGTGATGTCGAGCAGGCGTGCGGCCTTTTTGGCGTCGTCATAAAAGAGCTCGTAAAAGTCGCCCATACGGTAGAACAGCAACTGCTCGGGGTGCTGCTGTTTGATGCTGAAGTACTGCTGCATCATCGGGGTGTGGGCGGTGGCTTCGGATTTGCTCTTTTTCATCAATGACTCGACTGCGCTGCGGGTGAAGGCGCCACGCTGGGGCGCCGTTGCCGGTGTGGGCGCAAGGTTACCATGGCCTTGCAGCCGCCTGCAGCGGAGTCGGGAGAGAAATGCCGGACAGTCGGCTCAGCGCCCGAGGCGCTCGCCAAGCAGCCCCATGTCCAGCGCTTTGAGAGTGGCTTCGGCGCGGCAGTTGACCTGCAACTTCTGGTAGATCACCTTCATGTAGCTCGCGGCGGTATGGGGTGAGATCGCCAGCTCCTGGGCGGCGCCCTTGACGCTTAGGCCGCGGGCGATGAGCTGCAGCAACTGCTGCTCACGGGGTGTAAGTGCATCGCTGGCCGGTGCCGGCGTTGGACGGAACTGCTCGAGAATGCGGCGGGCAATGGAAGCGGAGAGTGGTGGCTTGCCTTCTAGAATGCCGTTCAGCTGGGCCTCGAACGTGTGGTCGTCGTCGTCCTTGAGCAAATAACCGTCAGCGCCGGCGCGCAGCGCCGCGAACAGGTGCTCGGCGTCGTCAAAGATGGTCGTGACGATGCACTGGGCGTGCGGGCTCTGGCGTTTGATTTGCGGCAGCAGGTCAACGCCGCTGCCGTCGGGCAAGCCGAGATCGACCAGCGCGAGTGTGTAAGTACTTTGACCAATCAGCTCGATGGCTTGGGCCGCGCTGGCCGCGTGATCCATCACCTGCGCGCCGAGCGCTTGTCGTAAGCGCGCGGCCAGCCAGCCTGCCACCTGAGGCATGTCTTCGATGATCAGTACCCGGTCGGTGTAGTTCATGACCTCTTGCGCTCCGTGCTGAAAATCCATTGGGCGATGTCACAGTGCTGGCGTTACCATCTTAGCGCTGATGTTCCCGCAGGCTGCCATCGAGTCTAGGGAAGCGCTGAACGTCTACAAAAACAACCCCCTCAATGTGGGGGCTGCGAGGGAACTGCCTAGATGTTATCGCTGCGCACCAAACTGCTCGCCGCTTTGGCGGTCATCGTGCTGTATGGGTTTTGGATCATTCAACTGGCGCTCGACCTGCCGGTCAGCGAGCTACGCTTTTCGCCGCTCGCCGGGCAACTGGTGGCTGCAGCCCCGGCGAAGCCCGCGCTGGCGGTGGACGCCTTTGTGCTTGGCGCAGGCACGCTGCCAGCCGACCCGGTGCTGGCGATTGAAGAGGCTGATGTGCTGCCGTTGTACGCCGACATCAATCGGTTGTTTGCCGATCATTCCACGCTGCTTGCAGCGCTTGAGGCCGGCGAGCTGCAAGTTCGCTATGTCGACGGTAGCATTCAGTCGCTGTCGCTGCTGGAGCGTCGGTTTACTGAGCTGCCGGCGATGTTCTGGTTGCAGCTGCTGTGCGGTCTGGCGGGCATGGCCGTCTGCCTGGCCGTGTGGATTGCTGGCGAACGAAACCTGGCTACCCACTCCTTTGTGCTATCTGGCCTCGGATACCTGCTGTCATCGTCCTGTGCTGCGGTGTACAGCACGCGAGCACTCTTTATAGATGGTGACCTGTTTCGGGTGCTCTCAGGCGTCAACCACCTTGGCGCCATGCTGTTTTCTGCGGCGGTCAGCGCGTTCTTGTGGAATTACCCGCGACGGGGCCCCTCGGTCTGGATTGCCTGGTTTTTGTACGCCGGTTTTGCCGTCTGCATGGTGCTGGATCAGTTGCAACTTCTGGCCTCCCCGGTCGAGGCCTTTCACTTGTGGGTTATTGGTGTCTTCATGGTTGGGCTGTCCGGCTCGGTCTGGCAGTGGCGGCAGACGCGCAACAGCCCGTCAGATCGCTCGGCTTTTCGTTGGGTGTTGCTGTCGATCGTTGCCGGCACGGTGTTCTTTTCTGCCGGTATGATTTTGCCGGCGATTTTGCAGATCGCGGTGCCTTACGCTCAGGGACCACTGCTGGCGACCTTCCTGCTCATGTATATCGGCATGGCCTTGGGGGTGGCTCGCTATCGTCTATTCGAATTGGAGCGCTGGTGGTTTTCGATATGGAGCTGGTTGCTGGGTGGTCTGGCGGTGCTGCTCACTGATCTGGCGTTGGCCTCGTTGCTTTCCCTGTCCGGGCCTACCGTTTTGGCGGTGTCGCTGGCGCTGGTTGGCTGGGTCTACTTTCCGGTGCGACAGTTCATCTGGGGTCGCTTGACCAGCAGGCGGCAGCGCGGTCTGGACACCTGGTTGTCGCAGGCGCTGCCGGTCATGCTGCAGGCACAGCAGCGTGACCAGGCTCATGGTGCGGTAGAGCAGGCGCTGGTGGCGGTATTTCAACCGTTGCGGCTGGAGCGGGCGGGGCACAAGCTGCCGTTGCCGCGTGTAGTCGATAACGGTGAAGCCTTGCAGGTACCAGGTCCTGCTGGAGAGGGCGACTATCTGCTGCGCCATGCCGAGCAGGGGCGACGTCTGTTCACTCGCCAGGACATTCAGCTGGCGGGCCTGGTGCTGTCACTGGATGGCCTGGTGCTGCGCTCGCTTAACGCCCGGGTAGAAGGAGCCACCGAGGAGCGCAACCGGATCCGTCAGGATATTCATGACGACCTTGGTGCCAAGCTGCTGCAGTTACTGCATACAGCCTCCGATGAATCGCGTCAGCTGGTACGCGAAGCGATTCGTGACTTGCGTGAGTTGCTGCAGAACATGGATGGTCATGAGGTGCGTCTGGATGTGGCGGCGGCGCGCTGGCAAGAGGAGGTTGCCGGACGCTGCCAGGCCAGCGGCGTGGCCTTGCGCTGGCGTCAGCAGTTGGCCCCGTCGCTGCTGAGTGCCGGGCAGTTCAGTCATCTGACGCGGTTGTTGCGCGAGGCAGTCAGTAACGCGCTACGTCATGCAACGCCTGGGGAGCTGGTGGTTGAGTTAGGCTGGCAAACCGACGGTATCTTGCAGTTGAGGATCGAGAACGATGGCGTTGGCGCGGCGCCGGCCAGCGCTGGCGGGCGAGGTATGCACATCATGGCTGCCCGTGCCCGCCAGCTTGGCGGCGAGCTGCAGCAAGGTAGTGAGGCTCAGCGCTGGTGGCTGATCGTGCAGGTGCCGCTCGCCTCGCCGGTGCTTGCCAGCGTGGATTGACCCCCATGTTCAGGGGCTGTCGTGCCTTTGGGGGGCTGTCTTTTAATGACAGCACATCTACAAGGAAGGCATATGGCCATGAACGCAAAACTGATTTCTCTTTTGCCACTGACCGTGGCGTTGACAGCGTGTTTGGGCGGCGGTGGCGGCGGCGGTGGTGGCGATAGCGGCGGCGCGGCAGGCAAAACTGGCCGCCTGGTTGACTCGGCGGTGGCCGGAGTCAGCTACAGTACGGCCAGTTTCAGCGGCAGCACCAACGCCGACGGCGAGTATCTGTATAAGGAGGGCGAGACCGTCACCTTCCGTATCGGCGATATTGTCTTCCCGGCAGTGACCGCCAAGGGCGTGCTGACGCCCCTGGATCTGGCCGGCAGTACGGATATCAACAATCCGGTGGTGATCAACATTGCCCGGCTGTTGCAGACCCTGGATGAAGACGGTAACCCGGAGAACGGCATTGTTATCCCCGAGTTGACGGCGACTGCCGCACTGGACTTCACCCTGGGAGTGGCAGATTTTGCCGCTGCGGTGCAAGCCGCGTTCGGCATTGCGCTGATCAGCCAGGCGGACGCCCTTGAACATCTGCAGGCCGAATTGGACGAGCTCAATGGGGGAACCACTGATCCTGAACGGGAGGCGGCGACGGTGCCGGCCGGATTGGTGGGCGTCTACCAGTTTCTGTACGAGGAAATTACCACCGGCTCGGGTATTCAGGACGGGGTGGTTGAGGAGTATCAGGTGACAGCCGACGGTCGGCTGATCCTGCCTGGCGGCAGCGAACTGAGCAGCCCGGTATATGTGTCCGCCTCGCACGTTGAAATTGCCTGGCTGGACAGCAGTACCGGCCTGGCGTACGCCTTGAGCAACGCCAATACCGGTGTCATCAATGAGCTGAACGTCAGTGAAGGCTTGTTTGGTGACAGCGGCTATGTGTTCTACGGCTCCTATGCGCCCTACAGCTCCTCCACCGGCGGTGTGCCGCAAGCGTTACTGGCGTTGGCCGGCAACTACGATACGCAGCCCTATTTCAGCAAGGCAGGTAACCGCCACGGCTGGGCCGTGGGGGACGATCTTGCGCTGAGCATCGACAGCGTCAGCGGTCTGATTGATATCGCTGGCAAGTACCAGTTGGACCCGGCAGACAGCAGCTTCTCCTGGAGTGATAAAACCTCAACCAATCCGCGCTTTAACCCGCATTACCAAGTGCTTTACAGGGTGGGTGACAGCGACATCAAGTTGCTGCTGTACCGGCAAGAAGGCGAGGGGCTGAACGGCTGGCGTCTGCAGGATCAGCCGGGTGCGGCCGACGGCGTCAATGTTGCCAGTGAGGTGATGCCGTTGAATGCCACGCATCAGGCCTACATGGATGCGCTGGATGCATTGTTGCCGACCACCCTGACGGTAATCGCCCAGGACAGTACCTACAACTCCGGCTTGGACAAAGCGGTATGCACCGAGTACGAGTTTGACCTGGACTACGGCGCCACCAATGGCAAGCCGCGTGTGCTGTTCAACCAGCTCGGCAGCGCCGCCAAAACCACCAAGGAGTACATTGCCTCCAGTGCCGCCTACAGCGAGCAAGGTAATGCCAAAACACTCTACTGGAGCGGCTTCGACCTGACAGTGGAGGGCAGCACGCTGACCGCGACCGTACTCAAACTGGGTGAGCCGATCGATGAGGTGCTGAGCAACGACAGCAGCGCCATCGCCGCCGTGTGCCCCTGAGCACGAACATAACGCCGGCAGCCTTGAACGGGCTGCCGGCGTTATGCTGTCTGCACGAAACCAACCTCGACAAAGCCGGTCCCAGCTCTGGTACAGCCGCCGGGGCAACTGGCATGCTGTGTCCTGTTACGCACGTTGAGGAGCCACCATGTCCCATTACGATCCGCTAATTGATTCTGCCGCCGCGCGTCTCGGGCGCGTGCTTGACCACCTGGGCCAGCGGGTCAGCACCGCGGAGTCCTGCACTGGCGGCGGCATTGCCGAGGCCATTACCCGGGTGGCTGGCAGCTCAGGGTGGTTTGAAACCGGTTTCGTTACCTATGCCAACAGCAGCAAAAGTCGCTGGCTTGGGGTGGAGTCGACGGTGTTGGAGGCGCATGGCGCGGTCAGTGAGCCGGTTGTACTGGCGATGGCAGCCGGCGCTAAAGCGGCCGCTGACGCGCAGCTGGCGGTGGCGGTCAGCGGCGTTGCCGGCCCGGATGGCGGTAGTGCCGAGAAGCCGGTTGGCACGGTCTGGTTTGGTTGGGCGCTGAGTGACGGCAGGGTGATTAGCGAATGCAAGCGCTTTCAGGGCGGGCGCCGAGAGGTGCGTGCGCAGACCGTGCTGCATGCGCTAGAGCGGCTGGTCAAAGAGGCTGAGGCGCAGGCTGCGGACCGGTCGTCAGTCTGATTGCAAACCGGGGGTAGGCGGGTCATTTTTTCTGTGGAATAATACTGACCAAATATACAGTAGTTGATCGGTTTGGCACTTCGGTGCCTACCCCAAGCCAAGAGGATGCGAAATGGACGATAACAAAAAGAAGGCGCTGTCGGCGGCCTTGAGTCAGATTGAACGTCAGTTTGGCAAGGGGGCCGTGATGCGCATGGGTGATCATGAGCGCCAGGCCATTCCGGCCATCTCTACCGGCTCGCTCGGCCTGGATATCGCCCTCGGTATTGGCGGCCTGCCCAAAGGCCGTATCGTTGAAATTTATGGTCCGGAGTCCTCCGGTAAAACCACCCTGACGCTGTCGGTCATCGCCCAAGCGCAGAAGCAAGGCGCTACCTGTGCCTTCGTCGATGCCGAACACGCACTGGACCCGGAGTACGCTGGCAAGTTGGGTGTTAACGTTGACGACCTGCTGGTGTCCCAGCCTGACACGGGTGAGCAGGCGCTGGAAATTACCGACATGCTGGTGCGCTCCAACGCCGTTGACGTGATCATCGTCGACTCCGTAGCGGCACTGGTGCCCAAGGCCGAGATTGAAGGCGAGATGGGTGACCACCACGTAGGTGTACAGGCCCGCCTGATGTCGCAGGCGCTGCGTAAGATCACCGGTAACATCAAAAACGCCAACTGCCTGGTGATCTTCATTAACCAGATTCGTATGAAGATTGGCGTGATGTTCGGTAACCCGGAAACCACTACCGGCGGTAACGCCCTCAAGTTCTACTCCTCTGTTCGTCTGGATATCCGCCGTACCGGCGCGGTGAAAGAGGGCGACGAGGTGGTTGGCAGCGAGACCCGCGTCAAGGTCGTCAAGAACAAGGTGGCGCCGCCGTTCCGTCAGGCCGAGTTCCAGATTCTGTACGGCGCAGGCATTTATCACAACGCCGAGATTATCGACTTGGGTGTGCAGATTGGCCTGGTTGAGAAGTCCGGTGCCTGGTACAGCTACCAGGGCAACAAGATCGGCCAGGGCAAGGCTAACGCTGCCAAGTTCCTGCAGGATAACCAGGCAATCGCCGAGGAAATCGAAAAGGCCATCCGTGAGAAGCTGCTGGCCAAGCCCGGCAAGGCCAAGGCGGAAACCGAGGCTGACGCCGAACTGGAAGACTGAGCCGGCTGAGTCATGCGCTCGCGCACCCTACTGGAAACCCCTGTAGCCATACGCCGCTCAGCGATGGATTTGCTGGCGCGGCGTGAGCACAGCTACGCCGAGCTGCGCCGCAAGCTGCGCCAGCGGGGTGCGCCGGGGGATATGGCCGAGATTGAGCTGGACCGTCTGGTTGACGATGGACTACTCAGTGACGAGCGATTTTGCGAAGCCTATATCTACGCCCGTAGCCAGCGGGGTTACGGGCCGGCTCGCCTGCGCGAGGAACTGCGTCAGCGTGGGGTTGGTGAGTCGCTGGTTGAGCGCTGCCTGGCTGAGGCTGGTCAGGACTGGCAGGCGCTGGCCAACCAGGTGTTTGCCAAGCGCTTTCCTGATGGCGTTGCCCGTGAGCCGGCAGAGCGCGGCAAGCAGCTGCGCTTTATGCAGTACCGTGGTTTCTCAGGTTTTCGGGCTGATTGACGAAGTCGATCAGGGCCCGCAAGCCGCCTCTTTCCCTGTCGTTGAAATCAAAACACAGACGCGTCAGTGCGCTCAGTTCGGGCTCGTCGCGCTCTTGCTCACACATCCCCTGTTGTACAAAGCCGCCTGACGCGCAGATAGACCCAAAGCGGGCAGTCAGTTGTGTCAGCGCCTGCGGGTGTAATGGCCGGTGAAGACGCAACACGAATTGCTCGCCAACGCGGCGCGACGAGTGATAGTTGCTGTAGAAGTCCAGAACCACCTGCATCGCTTCGGCGGGTGACTTGCATGGCGTCAGCAGGTTGATGTCGTCGGGGTGGATATAGGCGTTGTCGGCCAGCTGACTGCGTATGAAGTGCATAAAGGCCTGCCAGTACTGGCCGCCCGGCTGGTCCAGCAGGATGATCGGCACCATGGGGCTCTTACCGGTTTGTACCAGAGTAAGCACCTCCAGCGTTTCATCCAGCGTGCCAAATCCGCCAGGACAGAGAATCAGCGCGTCTGCCTCTTTGACAAAGAACAGCTTGCGCAAGAAAAAGAAGCCGAACGCCAGGTCATGGCTGGTGCCATGTACCACGGTGTTGGACTGTTGCTCGAACGGCAGGGTGATGTTGAAGCCAAGGCTGTGGTCCAGCCCCGCGCCTTCGTGTGTTGCACTCATCACGCCGCCGCCGGCGCCGGTGATTGCCATGTAGTCGTTGGCGGCGAGGGCTGCGCCCATCTCACGCGCCACGGCGTAGAGCGGGTGGTCGGCTCTGGTACGAGCTGAGCCAAATACCGTGACCTTGCGACGGCGCTTGAAGATCTCCAGCCGCGAGAAGGCTTGTTCCATCTCGCGAATGGTGTGCAGCATGATCTTGGCGTCCCAGCGATTGCGGTCGGCCTGGGCCATGCGAATGACGTCCAGCAGCATGTCTCGGTACAGCGATGCGTTGTCGCTGCCGGCTGCGCACAGCGTAATCAGCTCGTCGACTCGCCTGGGTATTTCATTGCTGCCGGTTTGCCAGTGCCGGCTGAGGTAGTCGGCCGGATCGTCGTCCTGCATTGGGCAGTTGCCTCAGAGGGTTTGGCAATGATCGGCGATAAAGCTCTGGGTCAGGACCGGCTGTTCGCTGTCCTTGAGGACAAAGTGGTAGGTCAGGGTGGCGCCCATATCCAGCAGGCGACGAAAACGCAGGTCGCTGCATACGCTGGCCTGCAGCTGGCTGCGGGTCAGCAGCGGGTCTTGCTGCATGAGTTCGGCATAGTCGGCGTCTACTGCGAGCCGGTTAACCAGCTCATCGCCGTCGGCGCTGAAGCCCATATCGGTGATCTGCGCGCTGATGGCGCGCGGGGTGTTTTCGTTGCTTTGCGCAGCTACCTGTTTGAGGGTTTCATTGAGGCGAATATCCCGCAGGGAAGCGGCTTCAAGGGGGGCTGCCAGGCAGGCGGCAAGCACCAGGGGTAACCAGCGCATCATGTCTCTCCAGATCCAATGTCCACGTACTACGACTCTTCCTATGACCACGTCTTTGGCGACTGGTTCGCTGGCCAGTCGCTATCGGTACTGCCGGCTGGAATCGGATAGAATGCTGGCATTGCGGCGCGCCGCCTGTCCAGCCTGGAAAATGCAGTGATGTCTGAACACCCGGACCATGCGGTAAACCGTTTGCGCAGCGTCGCGATCGCGCGCTCCACCCGACCTTTTCTGGCGCGCGGTGCGCGGGTGCGGCGGTGTCCGGGTTGTCAGGTCGCGGTGCATGCCTGTATCTGCGCAGCGCGTCCTTCACTTGAGAGCGCAGTCAGTTTTTGCTTGCTGATGCACGCCTATGAGCCGCTCAAGCCCACCAACACCGGCCGGTTGATTGCTGATTGTCTGCCCGATACCCACGCCTTTACCTGGGCGCGTACCGAGGTTGACCCGGCTCTGCTGGCACTGCTGAGCGACCCGACCTATCAGCCTTACGTGGTGTTCCCTGGTGAGTACGCCCAGCCAACCCAACAGGTCTGCGAGCAGATAGCGGTGGGGCAGGGGCGGCGCCCGTTGCTGGTCATTTTGGACGCCACCTGGACCCAGGCACGCAAAATGTTTCGCAAGAGCCCCTATCTGGCGGACGTACCGGTGCTCAGCCTGCAGACCGAGCAGCTGTCGCGTTACCGGTTGCGCCGCTCAACCCGTGATGATCACCTGTGCACCGTAGAGGTGGCGTCGGCCTGCCTGCAGCTGGCGGGTGACGGGGCCGCTGCCGAGGCGCTGGATGGCTATTTCCAACGCTTCACCGATGCCTACCTGAGCACCTGTCGCAAGCGGCCTCAATGATGGCCGGCTGGCTCCTGTTGCACTGCTGGCGGGGTGCGGCGTCGTTCCAGATAGATGGGCACCAGCTGAGCGAGCAACATGCCGCTCAGCATCAGGGCGCAGCCCAGTAGCCCTCGTAGACTCAGGGTTTCTCCCAGAATCAGCCAGCCGGCCAGCGCGGCAAATACCGCTTCCAGGCTAAGAATAATGGCCGCGTGGGAGGTGATAGCGTCTTTTTGTGCAACCACCTGCAG
This sequence comes from Halopseudomonas maritima, assembly GCF_021545785.1. Lineage (NCBI taxonomy): Bacteria > Pseudomonadati > Pseudomonadota > Gammaproteobacteria > Pseudomonadales > Pseudomonadaceae > Halopseudomonas > Halopseudomonas maritima. The sequence goes on along the minus strand of NZ_CP079801.1, from coordinate 871,787 downwards.
AGTAAAGGCGACTCCCACCGCGAGCACACCGCCGTACAGGATGGCAGGCAGCGCCTGGCGCACAGCCTCCAGCACAATGGGTTCGAATATCAGCGCCAGCATCAGGCTGACGGACGCACAGACCACAAACTGCACAAAAGACACCATGATCGCGTCATAGCGGCTGGCCAGGGCGCCGACCAGCAGCACATGTACCGCCCAGCAGGCAGCGCCGACAAGCTGCAGCCAGTCTCCGGGCGCCACCTGAAAGTCGGCGTTGACGCTGAGCAGCAGCATGCCGATCAGGGCCAGCAGGGCTCCGGCCCAGGTGCCCTTGTGTGTGCGCATACCAATAAACAGACCGAACACCGGCACGAGGATGACGTACAGGCCGGTGATGAAGCCGGAATTGGTGACAGTGGTAAACATCAAGCCGATCTGCTGCAGGTTGATGCCCAGCGTCAGTACCGCACCCAGGACCAGGCTGCCGAGCAGCATCGGGCGGCTGACGCGAGCGGGTCGGCGACCGTCTGCGGCGGCTGGTTTGCGCAGTAGCCAGATCAGCGGCAAGAGCGTCAGCGCGCCGATGGCAAAGCGCAAACCGGTGTAGAGGAAGGGGCCAATATGGTCCATGCCCAGCCGTTGGGCGACAAAGGTACTGCCCCAGATCAGGGCGGTGATCAGCATCAGGGCATCGGCCCGATAGTGGCGCAGGTTCATGGTGGGCTCGGCGGCAGGCAAACGCGCATTGTCGGCGCTGTGCCCCAGTGTTTAACAGATACAGTTGGCGCTGCAGACTGTATCGGTACAAAGTGGCATTGACGTGATGGGCGGCGGCTGGCAGTCTCAGCCTGCTGTCTCACTCTCATAACAAAAAAGACTGTGCAGGACACCACGCATGGGCCTGACCTACGACATTCTGATTGCTGACGACCATCCTCTTTTTCGTAGTGCATTGCGCCAGGCGCTGTGCGACGGATTGGGTGACACCATTACCCTGAGCGATGTGGGCAGTATTGCCGAGTTGCAGCAGCGACTGGGCCAGCGCGCCGACTGGGATCTGGTGCTGCTGGATTTGAACATGCCGGGCGCCTACGGTTTTTCCGGCCTGGCGCAGTTGCGCGGGCAGTTTCCACAGATTCCGGTGATCCTGATCTCTGCGCAGGAGGAGGCGACGGTGCCGCGCCGCGCCCGCGACTTTGGCGCCAGTGGTTTTATTCCCAAATCAGCCAGTCTTGAGGATATTCAGCACGCCGTGCAGGCGGTGCTGGATGGCGGCACCTGTTGGCCGGCCGGCATCGATAATCCACCGGGTATGAGCAGCGAGCAGCAACAGATCAGCGAGCGCGTTGCCAGCCTGACGCCGCAGCAGTTCAGGGTGCTGACCATGGTCTGTGACGGTCTGCTGAATAAGCAGATCGCCTATGAGCTGGAGGTGTCCGAGGCGACCGTCAAGGCCCATGTCACCGCTATCTTCCGCAAGCTAAATGTCCGCACCCGTACCCAGGCGGCGCTGGTCCTGCAGCAGATGGAGCTGGCTAGCTAATCAATCCATGTAGGCTACGACGGAAGTCGGCTGGGCAAACGGCGGTAGCGCTGCCAGACTGCGGACTGTGACATTGTTGTGGACTGAACACGCTCGATGATGCTCTCCGGCGGGCTGGTAGCCCTCATTTTCCTGCTGTACATGGCGTTGCTGTTTGTCATTGCCTTCTGGGGTGACCGACACGGCAGCGTGCTCAAGCCGCGCCTGCGCGTCTGGGTATATAGCTTATCGCTTGCGGTCTGGTGTACCAGCTGGACCTTTTTTGGCTCGGTGGGTATGGCCGCTACCCAGCTCTGGGCTTTTTTGCCTATCTACCTCGGCCCCCTGCTGCTGTTTCTGTTTGGTTGGCGCCTGTACGCGCGCATGATCACCATCAGCAAGCAGGAGAACATTACCTCCATCGCTGACTTTATTGCTTCGCGTTACGGCAAGTCGCAGAGCCTGGGTGTGATTGTTTCCTTGCTCTGTCTGGTTGCGGTGCTGCCTTACATTGCCCTGCAGCTCAAGGGCATAGTGCTGGGCTATAACCTGCTGAGCGGCACGCCCAGTTCGGGTGAGGTGGAGGGCGGCATTGGCGCAGAAGACACCGCACTGGTGGTGACGTTGGTGCTGGCGCTGTTTACCGTGCTGTTCGGCACCCGCAGCCTGGATGTGACCGAGCACCATAGGGGCATGATGCTGGCGATTGCTTTTGAGTCGCTGGTCAAGCTGCTGGCGTTTCTGGCGGTTGGCGTATTTGTGGTATTCGGCCTGTTTGGCGGCACCTCCGAGCTGCTCGAGCAGGCACGTAGCAGTCAGACGCTGGACAGGTATTGGCAACAGGAAACCCCGGTCCTCGGCCTGGCGTTCCAGACGCTGATTGCGATGCTGGCCTTTGTCTGTCTGCCGCGCCAGTTTCAGGTCGCGGTAGTAGAGAACAGCGAGCCCGGTGATCTGCGGCTCGCGCGTTGGGTGTTCCCGGCGTATCTGTTGTTGGCGGGGCTGTTTGTTATCCCGATCAGTCTGGCCGGACAGATGGCGCTGGGCTCAGGTTTTTCGCCGGACTCCTACGTCATCAGTCTGCCGTTGCTGCAGGGTAAACCCGGACTAGCGATGCTGGCCTTTCTGGGGGGCGCCTCGGCTGCCTCGGGGATGGTGATTGTTGCTGCCATCGCGTTGAGTACCATGGTGTCCAACGATGTGGTTCTGCCGATTCTGCTGCGCAGCCGCACCCGCCCTGAGCATTCCTACGAGGCGTTTCGCGGCTGGCTGCTGAATGTGCGGCGTACCAGCATTCTGATTATCCTGCTGCTGGCCTATGTGGTGTATCGCCTGATTGGCAGCGACACCAGTCTGGCCAGTATCGGTCAGGTGGCCTTTGCGGCCATAGGTCAGCTGGCGCCAGCGATGTTTGGTGCGCTGTTCTGGAAACAGGCCAACCGTACCGGTGTGCTTGCCGGGCTCTCGGTAGGTATCGCACTGTGGCTGTATCTGCTGGTATTGCCGCTGGTGGGCGCCGGCCTGCACTGGCACACCAATCAGTTGCCGATTATCGAAGGTGTGCGCGCGGCGGCAGCCGGGTGGGGTGTGGATACCCTGACACTGGCCAGCGTTGTGTCCCTGGCCTGCAATTTTGCGGTGTTTGTTGCGGTGTCGCTGTTCAGTCGCACGCGGGTGCTGGAGCACTGGCAGGCGAGTCGCTTTGTCAGTCAGGACGCTGAGCCGCGCATCGACGGTCTGGGCAAGGTGCTGCTGCGGGTGCGGGTGGATGATCTGCTGGAGCTGGCTGCACGGTTTGTTGGTGAGGAGCGGGCCGAGGCCGCCTTCAGCCACCATGCTGTGCGTCAGGGCGGCACTCTGCAGGGCAGCCAGACCGCGGATTCGAGCTGGATTATTCTGACCGAGCGCCTGCTGGCTGGCGTGCTTGGTGCGTCGTCGGCGCGGCTGGTGGTTAAGGCGGCGATCGAAGGGCGTGACATGCAATTTGATGATGTGGTCCGCATTGTCGATGAGGCGTCCGAGGTGCTGCAGTTCAACCGCGGCCTGTTGCAGGGTGCGATTGAGAACATCAGCCAAGGCATCAGTGTGGTCGACAAGTCACTGCGCCTGGTGGCCTGGAACCGCCGCTATCTGGAGATGTTTCAGTACCCGGACGGCCTGATCTCTATCGGCCGGCCAATTGCCGACATCATCCTGCACAACGCCCGGCGTGGCCTCTGTGGCCCCGGAGATCCGCAGATGCATGTCGACAAGCGCATCGCCTGGATGCAGCAGGGCACGCCTCACCGCTCCGAGCGCATGTTTCCCGGTGGCAGCGTCATCGAGATTATCGGTAATCCGATGCCGGGCGGCGGGTTTGTCATGAGCTTTACCGACATCTCCGCGTTCCGCGAAGCGGAAAAGGCACTGCAGGACGTCAACGAGTCGCTGGAACGCCGGGTCGATGAGCGTACCCGCGAACTGTCGGAGCTGAATCAGGCGTTATTGCAGGCGCAGGCGCAAACCGAACGCGCCAGCCAGTCGAAAAGCCGCTTTCTGACCGCCGTCAGTCACGACCTGATGCAGCCGCTCAACGCGGCACGTCTGTTTTCCGCGTCACTGGCTCATCAGAAGGAGTTGGCGCCGGAGGTGAGTGAGCTGGTGCGACACCTCGACAGTTCGCTGGGCTCGGCCGAAGAACTGATCTCCGACCTGCTGGACATCTCTCGTCTTGAGGCGGGGCGTGTGGTGCCGGAGATGGGTGACTTTGCCCTGAGCGAGCTGTTTGATCCGTTGCGTATCGAGTTTAATGCCCTGGCGGCCGAGCAGGATATTGACCTGCGGGTGCACGGCAGTCGGCTGCGGGTGCGCAGTGATATGCGCTTGTTGCGACGTGTGCTGCAGAACTTCCTGACCAACGCCTTCCGCTATGCCAGCGCGGCCCGTGTGGTGCTGGGGGTGCGTCACCTGCGCGGCGCCGTGCGTATCGAAGTCTGGGATCAGGGGCCGGGTATTGCGACCGACAAGCTGCAGCTGATCTTTGAGGAGTTTCAACGTCTGGACAGTCACCGGACCCAGGCTGAAAAGGGACTGGGTCTGGGCTTGGCGATTGCCGATGGCCTGTGCCGGCTGTTGGGCCACGAACTTAGCGTGCGCTCGTGGCCGGGGCAAGGCAGTGTCTTCAGCGTGACTGTACCCCTGGCCAGCACGCCGCGCGTGGTTCGCCCGGCGGCCAGCAGCGCTGAGCTGGCGCCACCAGTCGACGGGGCTGCTGTGCTCTGCATCGACAACGAGGCCAGTATCCTGGCTGGCATGCAGAGCCTGCTGGGCCGCTGGCAGTGCCGGGTGGCGGTGGCTCGCGACCGGGCAGAAGTGCTGCAGGTACTACAGCAGGGGTTTGTGCCCGAGCTGGTGCTGGTCGACTATCACCTGGATCACGGTGAAACCGGCACCCAGTTGATGCTCTGGTTGCGTGAGCAGTTGGGTACAGACCTGCCGGGCGTGGTGATCAGTGCCGACGGCCGGCAGGAGCTGCTCAGCGAAATCTCGCTGGCCGGGTTGTCCTATTTGCCCAAGCCGGTCAAGCCGGCCGCGCTGCGCGCGCTGATCAGTCGTCACGTGGCCTTGGCCTGAACGTAACAGTTTGCGCTGGTGTTGCCGTGTAGCTGTATCTGTTCTGCTGGGAGGCGACGGGATAGGCTGCAGTTTTATCGTTTTGATACTGCCCGGTCTGCCTGCTGCCTATGTCTGCCAAAACCCAAACTCTGTTGCGCGGCGCGCGTGACACCGTCCCCATGCTGATCGGCGCGCTGCCGTTTGGGCTTATCTTTGGCACGCTGGCGGTGGCCAGCGGGCTGTCTCTGCCGGCCACCCTGTTGATGTCGGCGCTGGTATTTGCCGGTTCGGCGCAGTTTATTGCCGTCAGTCTGGTGGCCTCCGGTGCGGGACTGGTGGTGCTGTTGCTGACCACTTTTATCGTCAATCTGCGGCATATGCTCTACAGCGCCAGTCTGATGTCCCATGTCCGCCACCTGCCGCAGCGCTGGAAGATTCCGCTGGCATTCTGGCTGACCGACGAGAGCTTTGCCGTGGTGCATCGTCACTACCTGGACCCGCACCCTCCCAAGGAGCTCAAGCACTGGTATTACCTAGGCTCCTGCCTGGCGATGTACAGCAACTGGTTTGTTTGCACGCTGCTTGGCGCGCTGCTGGGCAATGCGCTGCCAGGATTGGCCGATTGGGGACTGGATTTTGCGATGGTGGCGACCTTTACCGGCATCGTGGTGCCGCTGCTGCGTACTCGCCCGATGCTGCTGGCTGCGGTGAGCGCCGGGGTGGTGGCGGTGCTGGCCTATGACCTGCCGTGGAAGCTGGGTTTGATGCTGGCCGCGCTGGCGGGCGTGACTGCTGGCGTGCTGGCTGAACGTTGGCTGGCGGCCCAGCCGGTGAAGGAGGTGGCCAATGAGTCAGTTTGAGGTAGCACTGCTGCTGGGCATGGCCAGCATTACCTTCGCCATCCGCTATACGCTGTTTGCGGTGGGGGATCGCGTACGCTTCAGTCCGTTGATACAGCAGGCGCTGGGCTATGTGCCAGTGGCGGTGCTGACCGCGATCATCGTGCCGGCCATGCTGATGCCGAGCGGCCAGGGGCTGGAGCTGACGCAGGACAACGCCTACCTGGTCGGCGGCGTCGTTGCGGTGCTGATCGCCGCGTTCAGTCGCAACCTGCTGCTGACCATCTTCGGCAGCATGCTGGTGTTCTTCCTCTGGCGCTGGTGGCTGCTCGGTTGATTACCAGAGCGATACTCGTTTGCTGCGAATGGCAACCAGCATCAACGTCAGGGCCGCGCAGGAAATGACGGTTGTGAAGCCCAGCACCGTCGGGGCAAAGCCGATCATATCGCTGACAAAACCCACGCCCAGCACGACCGATGCCATGGTCAGGTAGGCCATCAGGTAAAACGCCGAATTGATGCTGCCGCGTTGATCGACCGGCGCGGTGTTGCTGATGGAGGCAATACCGACCACACCGGTGGCGCCAGCCCCGCTGGCCGTTGCCAGGGTGGCCAGGGTAAACAGCCACGGCGAGCTGTAGATCACCGCCGCGGCCATCACGCCCAGACCCAGGATCAGCGTGCTGGGGCCGACCAATAGCAGGCGGTCCAATGGTTGACGTTTGCAGGCAAACTGACTGACGCCGGCCATCAGCTGCCAGCCGGCAGCAAACAGGCCGGCCTTGGTGCGGTCATCGATGCCCACCAGCTTGGTTGCCAGTGATGGGCCGAGTGAGGCGTACAAGCTGCCGGTAGACCAGGCCAGGCAAATGGCGGCTGCGGCAAAGATAAATGCCCCCAGCATCTCGCGCGGCACCCTGATGGTGGTGGGACGCCAGGCGCGCCAGCGAAACTCCGGGTGCCGCTGGCCAATGTCCGCAGGCCAGGGCGCAAACAGCAGCATTGCCACCGTGCCGCTACCCAGAACCAACGTCACCGCAAAGGGCCAGGTGAGCGCGGCCTCTCCCAGTCCGAGCATCAGCGAGCTGACGGTGGGGCCAGCAAACGCGCCGAGCGTGAAAAACAGCGCGGACAGCGTGGCTGCCCGGGTCCAGTTGTCGTTCGGCTCCAGTTCCACCAGTGCGGCAGAGGACGCACCTGTCACTATGCCGGTGCCGATGCCGGTCAACACCCGGGCAACACCCAGGCCGTAGATGTCGTTGGCTAATATGAACATCACGGCACCGGCCATGATGAACAGCAGCCCCGGCACCATCATCTGGCGTCGGCCGATCTTGTCTGACAGTGAGCCCAGGGTCAGCAGGGTTAACACGACTCCCAGCACATAGATGGAAAACACCGCAGTAAGCGCTGTCGAAGAGAAGCCCATCTTTGCCTGCCACACCGCGTACAAGGGGGTGGGTACGTTGCTGGCGAAGATGGTGGTAAAGATCGCCATCAGCGCAGCACTCATCGCCACCCGGCGGCTGGCTGCGGTACTGCTGCTTGGCGACGGCCCCGACATCTTCCTGCTCCTTCCCGGCAAAACCGCGATTATCGCAGAAGCCGCCACGCAAGGGACAGCTAGTCAGCCCATCACTGCGGTTGATTCACTGCGGGCTCGCCCAGCGGTTGAGCTAGCTCCTCCAGTGACAGCGGTGTTGCCGCATCCACTGCGCGCTGCGCCAGCAGTCGCAAGGTGGAGACGTCTGGTCGGCGGGCCGGCCAGAGTTCAGTGTGCTCAATCAGTTGCGTTTGCCCGTCGTTTTCTTCGTTAGCCAGCGCGAAGCGGAACGGGTGATATCCGCTCATGCCCAAGCGCAGGTCGGTCACTACCCACTGTCCGTTGATCAAGTCGTAGCGTAACCGGTCGCCGGTAAACCAGCGCAGGCGCTGATCCTGCGGTGAGTTAGCCAGTGCCTGAGCCGCTGCCGCGCTGTTGCGAGGCAGGGCCGTCAGAGTCAGTGGCTGGTGGTCCAGCCAACCGGTAAGCCCTTCGTAATAGGTATCGCCATCCACCGCCATGACGCGCCAGAGCAGGGTGTTGAACGGGGTTGGCGTGCTGAAAACCGAGTCGGCTTGCACCTCCTGGGCGGCCAGCGCGACGTGCAAGCGATGCTCTGCCATCGTCTTGCCGGCCAACGTGCTGCTCAGATAGAGGCTGCTTAACAGCAGCGCTGCGCACTGCCAGCGACGGCCTTGGTGACCTAGGCCGACCACCAGCGCCACCAGCACCGCAAGTAGCAGCGGCATGCTGTATAGCGGGTCGATAATAAAGATTGAAGAAATCGCCACCGGCGGTGTGGTCAGCGGCCAGAATAGCTGAGTGCCGTAGGTGGTAAAGCTGTCCAGCAGCGGGTGTGTGCACAGCACCAGTGCCAGCGTGGCAAACAGCCGTCGGCCACTGTAGCCCGCATCTGGCCAGCGCTTGCGAATTAGCCAGGTAAGCACCGCGGCAAGCGCGGTCAGGACCAGCAGCGAGTGGCTGAAGCCACGGTGGTAGGTCATGTCGGCGACGGCATCGCCGTAGTCAATCAGCACATCCATGTCGGGCAAGGTGGCCAAGGCTGCGCCGTACAGTAAGGCTTTGCGGCCTTGCCAACGACCAAGCAGCGCGCCCTGGATCGAGGCGCCGAGCACAAGCTGAGTGACTGAATCCATGATGGGGACTATTCCGCGATAAACAGAGCAACAGACTACTGCATCTGCGACGCTGGCGCAGTCCCCACCAAGGGGCTACTGATCAATCTGCGGCTGTCAGCTCAGGTCGTGCTGACGGTCCAGCTCGATGCAGGCATCCAGCAGCTCAAGATAAGCCTTGCGAGACTTGACCTTGGTCTGACGGAAGGCAGTCATGTTCAGCGCTGCCAGCTCCTGCGCCTTGGCCATGGCGGCTGCTTCCAGCTCCTCGGCTGCGACCACCTTGTCCAGGAAGCCTGCCTGCACGGCTTCTTCCGGGGCAAACATTTCGGCATTGATGACTGCACGACCAAAGGCTGCCGGGGTCAGGCGCGCACGGGCCAATTCGATACCGGCGTGGTGCATGGTCATGCCGATGGCGGTTTCGTTCAGGCCAATCTTGAACGGACCGGCTACACCCACGCGGTAATCGGCGGACAGCAGCAGGAAAGCGCCCTTGGCAATCGCGTGGCCGGTGCACACGGCAACGATCGGGTAGGGGTGCGACAGCATGCGGCGCGACAGGGTCGAGCCAGAGGCCACCAACGCCTTGGCTGCGTCCGGCCCGGAGGTCATCACTTTCAGGTCATAACCGCCGGAAAAGATACCCGGCTTGCCGCTCAGCACCACTACTGCACGGTCCTTTTCGGCCTGGTCAAGCGCTGCGTTGATCGCTGCGATCATGTCGGGCGACAAGGCATTGACCTTGCCGTTGTCCAGGCTCAGGTGGGCAACGCCGTCGGCGAAACGATAGGAAACCAGCTCGCTCATCAGAAAGTCCTCAACTAGAAGTCACGCGGCCTCAATGCCGCAGCACAGGTCTGGCAGTTTACCAACTAAATCATGACTGGCGAGTCTTGCCGGCAAGCCGCCGGAGTGACTGAAATACATGGAAAAAGGGTTTGCCAAAAGGCGGGTGTTTCGGTAAATTAGCGCGCCTCGGTAGCAGGGTCACCTGTCCGCCGAGATCCGGAGAGGTGTCCGAGTGGCTGAAGGAGCACGCCTGGAAAGTGTGTATACGTTAATCGCGTATCGAGGGTTCGAATCCCTCTCTCTCCGCCAGATGCGATAGATAAACCCCTGATTTCGTTAAGATTTCAGGGGTTTTTCTTTTTCGGCATCGGAAAGTGTCGAAAAAGTGTCGAAAGGGTTCAGCCTCAACGCTTCCTGCAGGTGATCCGGCGCAAGGTGTGCGTAACGCATGGTCATTGCCAGCGAGGTGTGGCCGAGAATCTTCTGCAGTACCAGAATGCTCCCCCCACCGATCACGAAGTGACTAGCAAAGCTATGTCGCAGGACGTGTGATGCCTGTCCCGCAGGTAGCTTGATAGACGTTGATTCCAACACTCGGCAAAAGGTCATCAGGCAGTTGGTAAACGCCCCGTACTGACGCCAGTGGGCTTTGAGTCGCTTTTCCAGATCAGCCGAAATCGGGATGACCCGAACCCGCTTACCCTTGGTGTTATGGAACGTGACCTGTCCGCCCCTTATCCGGTCTGGCGTGATGGCTTGAGCCTCACCCCAGCGGCAACCGGTAGCCAGGCACAAGCGGGCCATCATGGCGGGGTGTGGCATGGTCGGGTGGGCGTCTAGGGCGTCCAATAGCTCCCTGATCTGCTCGCGGGTGAGGTAGGTCAGGGGGCGTTCCTGCAGCTTGAGCGCGGGCACCTTCTGAAAAGGGCAGGGGTAGTCAATTTCATCCAGCCGGTACAGCTGGTTGTATACCGCTTTCAGGTAGGCCAGTCGGTTGTTAGCCGTTTTGCCGGATACACCATCCTGCAGCCACTTGGCCCGCAGGTGCGCAACGCTGGAGCCAGAGACAGCAAGAGCGACAGGGTTATGCAGCTGTTCAGCTGCAGCCGTCAGGATGGCATGCCGGCGTTTGCCATCAGTGAGCGATGAACCGTGCATTTCATACCAGAGCTGAATCAGGTCCAGTAACCGGCGCTTGTCCTTTGGCTTGGGAGACCAGTCAGGCTGTTGCGACAGCTTGGCCCGGCAGTTGGCCTCAAAACGTTGGGCCTCACCTTTAGTCTTGAAGGTTTTGCGGAATCGCTTCCCCTTGATGGGTTCAACGTCCGCTTTCCAAAGGCCGTTAGGCTGCTTGATTACTGCCATCAGACACCACGCCCCCAACGAACGTGCCTTTCTTCCAGCAGGTCACGGATATGGCGATAGATAGCCCGCTCCCCCATATCCTTTGCAGCGTAGTGATCGCGGATCACAGGCCAGCATTCCCATTCCTTCAGACGGTCAAACGCTTTGGTGGCGCCCACTCGCTCCCGTGCCAGCAGGCTCACAAAGTTTCCCAGGAACAGCTCAACGTTCTTACCGGAGAAGCCGGCAGCCGTCTTGTAATAGCGTTTGTACTCGGTGTCGTCCATCAGGGACTCAACCGGCAGTTCCACCCGCACATCGTCACGGATCAGGGTCCAGAAGGGGTCAAAGTAGCTAGGACGATTCAGCAGCTTGAACTGCTGCAGGCCATAGCGCCACAGGCCGTCTAGGTGAGGGCAGAAAGCCTCAAAGGTGCGCGTGTCGATCAGCTGGCCGGTGCTGACTTGAGTCGAGCCGCTGGCGAATTGCTGGATAACGGAATGGTGATAGCGTAGCTCGATACGCCACACGTCTTGATCGGGGTTGTAGTTATCCGGGCAGGCGTCATCAAACGGGTCATCATTGCGCCGCCAGACGCTTTGCCAATAGTCCAGCTTGTCAGTCGCCTTGGCCTGCTCGGTCTTGTTGTAGATGCTCAACTGAATACCGTTAGCAGAGCCGAACATGGATGTTTCGCCGCGACCGTAAACGCTCGACTTGGTGGCCCACTCAATGGAGTTGATACCGGACACATCACGGTGATTGCGTGCACGGCAGTGCATGCGGGACACCAGATCGGCTGGTGGTTGCCAGCCCTGCAGGTCCAGCGCCAGATGCACCGCACACTGATTTACTTCGACGTGTTCCAGAATCTCGGATGCGTAGTAGTCCATGCGGGCCTGCAGGCGATCAGGCGACAGCGTGTCGATAGTGTGGGGCGACACTTCGATTTTGAGGTGTGGGCCGATGCTGTCGGCCTTGGCGTTGAAGTTTTTGATCAACAGAACGAACCCAAGGTCAGCATTCTGCAGCTTGAACTGGTAGCCAGAGTCACGGCCAACCCGTCCGGTGTGCCAACGCTGACCGGCAAACTCAACGATGGTGCCGGGCTTTTCGAACAGGGCCAGAACACCTAACCGGATCATGCCCCGGTAGAGCTGACGAACAGTATCGACACCACACCGGAGCAGACGGACCTTAGACAGGTCAACAATCTCAGCGGTGTTAGGGTCAACGAACACACGACCTTCACCAGTTGCGCCGGTAGTCGGGTTGATTCGGGAAAAATCCTTAACGCTCATTCTTAAAACTCCAACAATGGCCACTAATGACCGTTTCAATACGGTTTTATCTGACGTGTTACAGGGACGTCAGCGGGGCGCGCTGTGCTCGATGACGCGGACATAGGGGCGCGCGGGTTCGCTGCTGGGCGCGCCGCTACGCTCCGAGACGAGCCGCTCGGCGGCGCGCTCCGCAGCCCCGGCGCATACGGCGTAGAAGGATGCGCCTGCGAAAGTCAGCCGCACCGAACAATCAGCCGTCTCGGAAAGGGAGTAGCCACTCTGTCGAAGCTGGCGGCTGTTAAGCTGGAAACGCTCACCACCGGGGGCGATCACATCGAACAGGTAGAGCCGAAAGGCGTCTTTGTCGCCAAGCAATGACCCACGAATCTGGATTACATGGTTTTGGAAGGGATGGGTCACAGCAGCCAGCCGATCACCTTGCTGCCCAGGTAGAGAAAAATAACCATCGTTACGAGGCGGATTAACAGGTATTGAATTACTACCCGGATGACCGGCCACAGCACCCGCCACAGGCCGCGCAGCAGGCGCAGGATCATCATTAGGCTGGTTGAAGCTGAATCCACCACCAAGTAGAAAATTCCCAACAAAAAGGGCCGGAAGACCGAGTAGAAAAAGTACTTTAGGGTCTCGAAAAATGCTCTTGCCCGCGATGGTGTCGGAGACGGTACCGGTTGCTGTTGAGTCATAGAGCTGAAAAGTCCTCTTGTTGATCTTCTTAACGGCGACCATGGAGCCTTTCATGGCGGGCTTGTTCTCGGTGGCCGAGTGCTGCGATTCCTTGTAACGGCCCTTGATGCCAATCACGGCCAAATTCGAATGCAGGTAGGCTTTCTCGGCGGTCAGGCGAATGTCTTCGCGGATGTAGCCGATGTTGGGCGTGGTGAGGATGATGTCCCAGTTCCAATGCCGGTGACGGGTCCAGCCATCCAGCCAGTTGATGGGCCGGTCAGCTTCTTTTGCAGCCTGGGGGCCACCTGGGAAATCGAACTTGCGCAGATCGGTTTCGCGCCACGACTTGAGGAAGATCAGCTGCGTTTCATCGAAAATGATGAACGCGCCCCGCGGTGCCCATTGCGGAAAGGTGCGCATCTTCTCCAAGTCGTCGAGATTTTCCAGATCGAGGTTTTCAATCTCGACGCTCGACGGCAGATCAGGAAACACCTGAAACACCCGCTCACGTGTCAGCCCCCGGATGTTAGTGATGATGTGCCGGCCAGCCTTGAGCGCTGGTATCAAGTCGTCCTGAATGGCACCGGAGGTTTTATAGGAGCCGTTAGGGCCATGGTGGATTTTGATAGCCATGATCAGCGCCCCACAAACGGTACGAACTTGAGGGTCCAGCGGGTGCCGATCGCAGAGAAGATAATCATCAGCGCATCAGGTATGCCGAAGAACGCAAGCACCGAGCGAACGTCAGCGTCCAACATGTTGTAGTACTGCTGCACCTTGTCGCTGATGCCGATCTCGCTCACCAGTTCGTGAAAAGTCTGATAAGCCACCTGCAGGGCGAATAGCAGGGCTTGGTAATAGCTATAGATGGCGACCTTGGTGGCGAGTACAAAGGCCTCTTTCACAAAGTCGTAGATGCCTGAATAGATCCAATCCCAGACAGCCTGAAAAAACTCGAGAATGTCACCGATAAACGGGATATCCATTACTTGTCCTCCCGGAAGATGATGAACAGGGCGATCACGGTTGCGAGAAACAACAGGATGTTGCGCAGGATGGCGAGCTGATCAGCGTTATCAGACAGGCAGAAGCCGACCGTGCGGCCTACTACCTCAGCTTCAAAGCAGGGCAAAACGGCGTTACCGGAATTCAGCGGGATAGTCATCTTTTGCTCGATCAGCGACCCGAACTGGCCGGACTGGTCTTTGATCTCGGCAAGCGTGTCGGTGATCTTTTGCTCGTATTCAGCTATGGCTTCTTCGAAGTTGCCTTTCTCGGGACGGTTGAGACCGCCGCCCTCACCTTCGCCGCAATCCTCACCAGTGCAGCCACCATCGCCCGACCCGCCACCGCCGCCGCCTGAACCGTCACCGTCGCCATCACCCGAGCCACCGCCATCGCCATCGCCACCCGACCCGCCGTCACCCGAGCCGTCACCGCCATCGCCGTCGCCCGATCCATCGCCGTCACCATCACCGGAGCCATCACCACCATCACCCGAACCATCACCACCGCCTTCGCCGTCAGTTTTGACGCAGGTGGAGCCGTCCCACTCGTAGCCAGGCACACCATGACAGGGATCAGGTTCTTCCGGCTCACTGCCATCTCCTGGATCAACAGGGTTAAGAGGGTCACCAGAGGTATCGCCGGCAACGAGGTTCGAGCCGCTGCAGGTATCACCTGTGCCCTCGACGATGTAGTTGCAATAACCGGTGGAGGTGGAGCCAGCCACCAAGTAGCAGCTAGCGGAGAAGTTGGAGACGGGGGCATAGCTGCAGCTGAGGGAGCAGATAGATTCAGGCGCTTGGGAGGCAACGTAGTTAGTGCCGTTGCTGTTGATGACCACGGCATCATCACCACGGACCAGCAACGACTCGCCTACTGTGTCAGAGCAGGTAGCCTCACAAAGGCCAGTAGAGGCATCTTCAGTCGTGCCAATGGGGCAGTTGTCGCCGTACCGATAAGCGTCCTGCTTGGAAATGGAAGGCTGATTTGGGTAGTTCGGATTAACCACCTTGGCATAGCACTTGTAATGCGTGGGCGAGACCATGAAAACTTGGTCAACGGTCCAAATTTCAGTCGAGCTAGTCTTGGCCGAGGTCATGGCAGAACAGGCAGCTTGGGGAGATGCGCCCGAATAGCTGCCGCGGTATGCGATGCCCCAATAGTAATCGACAGCAAAAGAGGGACCGGCCCCCATTAGCAGAAGTAGTGCAACGGCCCAACGCATACCCACACCCTCAAACAAGAAAGGGGCCCGAAGGCCCCTAGAAGTCATTGATACTGGCCAACCTTGATGCCTGCGATGAACGCCGAGGCCAACACGACGCCCAGCAGCAATGACCAGAGCACGGCTTACGCCTTACGGAAAACGGCGATCACCAGAGCCAGACCAGCCAGCACCGCGACGGCACCGATGATCAGGCCGCCGCCTTCTTTGAGGTCACCGGTAGCGGTGTCGACAGCGGTCTGTACACCTTCGGGCAGAGCGGCGAAGGCCGGGGACGCCATGACCGGGACGGTCAGAGCAATGGCAGCATTGCGAGTAGCAGTGCCGAACTTGCCGCCGAAGCGACGCACAACATTCATATCTTTCATAGGTAGTACCTCTTACAGGGTTAAGTTATCCGCGCATTTTGCGGAACAGTGCCGCCAGCAACCCGATGCCGAAACCAACAAAGAAACAGGTCACTGTCGTTCCGAACCCGAACCAAAATGCCTCGGGATCGAATGCGGTGAAGGCTTCAAACTCCGTGGAGTCCGAAGCGAGGTAGGCCAGTTGCCAAGCGGCCTGTACGCACTGGCCGGATTGGTCGAAGGTGGAACACACCTGAACGTAAACTTGCGGTCCCATGGCCTACCCCTTTTCAGTTAACGGGTCAGGCTTTGGCCTGGGTGTTGGGGGACTGGGCCTGAGTCGCAGGCTTGTCGGCCTTGGGTTTCACCGGCTCGATGTGCAGGCACAGATTGTTGCCCTTTTGTTTGCCTGCGCGGGCAATCTCAAAGGTGATGCGCACCTGTTCGAGCGGGGCGATGTTGGCACCGGCAGCGAAGATTTCATCGGCCACTTCTTCGGGGACGTCCATGCTGACCACGGACAGACCGTGTTCGGTTTGGCCGTCAGGTTCATCGCCGTAGAAGACCTTCACAATCTTCACGTTGCCGTCCTTGTTGCTGAACTGGAGTTTCTGGGTGCTCAGAAATGCGACTTCGATAGTTGAACGTGCCATTGGTGTTACCTCACTTGTGATGCGCCTGATTGCGCGGTTTTGCCTTTCTGCAGGCCGAGCGAATCCACACAGGCGAATTTCAGCTTTTCGCCCGAGGGGTGTTCTCGGTACTGCGGGGGTTTTAGGTTGTTGGCCTAGGGCCGGGTATCACTGGGTAATGCCAGAACTAACGCGCCCGGTGGGCTTGTTGGCCCCCGAGCCAGCGGAAACAGACTCCGCGTTGCTCCGCTAATTTCCGCCGTCTCAGGGGCTGCGGTTGAACAACTGGCGACGACGCGCTGAATGGCACCGTCTAACGATTGGTCGATCAGCTGGACGCTGGACAGCACGCCTTGAGTGGTGACGACAGCAGCGGCAGCACAGCCCAGCAGGAAAGGGATAGACCAGTGCCAAAGCAGGCCCACCAGATAACGAGCAGTGCGGAAACGGACTGTCATTGATCGCCTCCCTTATCAAGCTGTTCGTGAATACGCAGTTGCAGATTCATACGGGCCAGACCGTCGCAGCAGTGACAACCGCAGAAGAAGCCAGACCCGCAGCGGGAGCAGCGCTCTTGCCGATTGGCGCGGGCGTCGGTGTATTCCTCGACGTGGCCGCACTCTTGGCAGAGCACATAACTATCAGTGAGCTTGGCAGTCTGGTTGCACATGGTTAAACCTCACCCTCAGAGGCTTTGCGGTAATCAATCGGCTTAACCGGACGTTCTTTGGTCCATTCGCCAGAGTCACGGCGGGTACCAAAGGGATTATTGAGAATCTCGTGAACCCGTTTTTGGCGGGCGTCAGCGCGGGCGCTCATGGTGGCGACGAACTCGGCGGTGGTGCATACGGCACAGTTGCAACCGGGTTCATGCTTGGGCTTGTAGCGTTGGCGGCTGTTCATTCCGTAGTCCTTTCCGGGTGATTTCCTTGTCTGGTGACATCAGCCAGCTCCCGAATACGGGCCATACGCTCAAGCAGGCTTTCAGGAATCGGCACTACACCATCAAGTGAAAACGGAGCAGCTTCAAAACTGGTTTGCAGGCGTGTGACGATCTCAGCATTCAGCGAGCGATTTGCTTCCGAGGCGGCCACTTCTAGCAGGGCGCGGAGGTCTGCAGGCATGCGGAGCTTGAATTGGGAGTCAGCACGGCTCATCAGAATTCGTCCTCATCGCGCAGGCGTTCAGAGAGCAGCGTCAGGTTGATCATCATGTGCTTGCCAAGCTTGACGGTCGGGATGTAGCCGCGACGAATCCAGCCCCTGACAATGTCGTGATCCATACGAATCCAGTCCGCGAACTCTCGCCACGGCATCAGCGGTGGCGGGGGTGGTGGCGGTGGCTGGTCTCCAAGGTTGATATCCATACCTTCCACATCAATGCCCTTTGTTGCACTATGTTCTCGACCACTTGAAGGGATGGCCTTCAAGTCAATTATTACCTTAAGGCAATTATTGACCTGTAGTGATGCCGCGTCAATAGTTACCCTGAATTTATTGGGTTGTTTTTCTCTATATGGAAAGCAGTGCAGATAGAGCACGTACATTGATAAAGAAGATCGGCCCGAAAAAGCTGAGCCAGCTAAGCGGAACCGATCACAGCCGCTGGCTGAACGTAAGCAAGGGCGCGGTGCGTGTGAGCACCTTAGAGATCGATGTTTTGGTAAAGGCATTTCCGCAATACGCGCTGTGGATCGCGAGCGGAGAGATCATTCCCGAGAGTGGGCAAACAAGCCCCGATTACGACGAAGCTAACTCAAAGTTGCCAACACACCACGCGGGATAGCGATCACAACGGAAGCAGCTAGGCGCTGGTATTCCCGTAGCGCGAGCAAGGAGAGCTAAGCATGAAAGCCGATTGGGATGACGCACCGATCCGAGTGCGGAAAAAGACAAACCATGTCGGAATATTGGTCAGCGTCGCAATGACGCTTGGCATCTTCGGCGGAGCCGCCTACATGGCCGAGTCGAAAGGCTGGATCAACCTGCAACCAGAGCAGGCCACCCGAGTCACCATCGAACATACCCCCGCAGAAAGGCCACAGTCAGAGTCAAAAGCTCAAGTCGACTATGACGAGCAGGTAAACAGGCTGCTGCGCGAGTCAGCGGAGCAGCCCCCTGAATCCATGTCTGACACACAGGCGTATCAGCAAGCCGAGCGAGCGCCAGTCACCCAGGAGCGTTCAAGCGACATAAACAGAACCTCCCAAGCAGAAGCGAACCTAGCGATTCTCAATGCAGCACCTTGGGGTAGTGGAGTTCAAAGCCGACCCCAGCAGGAACCAAGACGCGGGTCGTACGTAACCGTAGTGGAGGAAACAAAGCGGTCATGCTTGGGGGCGGCACAAGGATCAGCCTCATGTAGAAAAATTAAGCAACTTCTACAGCAGGCAGACAGGAGAAACTGTGATATCGGTGGGAGTCAATACGCATGCGACCGAGCTAATCGATACGATCTTCGGTGATATGGGAAATGAGGTAATGAAATTAACTCGAGAAAACGAGTAATCAGATGAATGCAGCCTTTAGAGTGTTGTTGACAATAAATGCAACTTCGATGCTTATAATTATTTATCTGATCAAGTCGGGAGTTGTATTTGATACGCCGGGATGTCTGGTGAGGGTGATAGGCGAAATCCCTAACTGGTTTTTTTATATTTTATACTGCCTGCCCCCTATAGCCCTTACTTGGTTGAGTATATTCTTGTCTAAATGGCTGCCAAGGTGCAGCTTTAACAGAGGGGATGTTGTTGAGATAGGTTATGCGAATAATAACTTTCTCCCTAGCTATCTTGGTTATTTCTTTGTGGCGCTAAGTATACCGAATGTTGAGACCCTTCTGTTCGTTTATGGAATATTGGCGGCTTTTACATTCCTGTCTCAGGCATTGTACTTTAATCCGCTTTTTTTGGTGTTTGGGTACCAGTTCTATAATCTAAAGACAAAAAACGGAGCTGAGGTTTTTCTAATTAGCAAGTGTCTATATAGATCGCCCGGCGATGTTGTAATAAACAAAGCATTCTCGGTGAATGACTATACTTTGATTGAGGGGAGAAAGTGATGGATCATTTAATGGTGAAGCTAAAGGGACGAGGGCAAGACAAGATAAAGCGTCTGATGAGCGATGTTGCTATATACAACATAGACCCCGGACAGCTGCAAACTGTGTCTTACGCACCAGACCACAATCTAGACAACGACTGTTGGTTCGAAATTAAAAACTTCTCCGAGGAAACCTATTGTCTTGACTTTTTAAAGCGTGACTTTGTTGCAGCTGAGCACAATCAGATGCCGGCGGGTAGTATAAGGGACATGAGGTACATGTTCTCTGTTCAAGGAAGTAATTATTTTTTTCAGAAAGTGACGCCTTCTCAAATTATGCGTAAAACATTTTTGGCATTTGGAGAAGGGGTGGAGGTTGAACGAGACAAGACGAGGGTGGTAGTGCATGAAATACCCGACGCCATATATGCTAAAGAAAGCGATCAATTCTTTTTTCGAAATCTAACAACTATATCTAACATATTCAAGGGTATTGAAGAGCTGTATAGAGAAGCCACGGAAGAAGAAACTAGGGATTTTCTGAGTCAGCCGTTTATTGAACTCAAAGGTGGCTATGAGGCGACAAAGGTAGGTAAGTTAAATAGGCAAAGAATTGCTTTGGCGATGGAGAGTTTGAACGCTTTGGGTGAGGAGGAGAAAGGGGCTCTATTCGTGTACATAAAAGATTATTGTGATGATCTCAATTTTGATGAGCAAAACAAGACTTTTGAAGTGTGCGATGAGGGGTCCTTGAAGAATCTTGTTTATGGCATTGAGCAACGATTTTATTCTACAATTATTGGCGCCGAGAAGCGTTTGGCAAACTCAATTGTCAAGCTGTGACGTTCTAGTATAAATGAGGCGTCAAGGAGGACTTGACGCCATTGTGTTAGCTAGTGTGGCAGGGGGTGCAGCAGTAATAACAGCCATTAATTCGATTGTCTGGCCACTGCTGTTTTGCATACCTAACAGCGCCATGGCAGTCGTTGTGGGTACCCAAATCGACACGATTTTCTAAAAGCGGCATGAAGGAACAACCAGTAGTGGTATTGTGAACTTCGTGATCGCCGTTAGCTTGGGCGTTGCGGTTAATGATAAAGCTTGGCATAGCAGATCCTCATTCCTTGTGGATGAATTCTCAGATAAGCACAAGTGATAGCTTAAGGCCAGCCGAAACTGGGCAGAAGAGTCGAAAAGTGTCGAAATCAAAGGCAAACATAGAGCTATGTCTAACGGGTTTTGTTGTGAAAATCTAATAAAATCAACAAGTAGGCATTCGTAGGGCAGCAAAGGCTAAGAGCCGCAAAGGTTTCGAATCCCTCTCTCTCCGCCAGACAAACAAAAAAGCCCCAGCGCAAGCTGGGGCTTTTTTGTTTGTGCGGTGAAAAGACGGACGAGACCCCTAAGGGTTCGACCGGAGCCAGCTGCGCTGGCGCAGGAGCGCAGCGACGGCCTGCAGGGTGAGGCGCAAAGCGCCGAACAATCCCCCTCTCCGCTAGTTATGATATATAAGCTAATGATTTAGTTGATATTTCATAGGTTCTCTTTTTCCTCTCAAAATCAGTCGACGGGGTTGTCGATTGTGCGTGTTTGCTGCCAAGCAAGCTGCACGGAATGTTGCCTAGCGTTTGCCGCGTCACGCCGCTTTTACCTCGTCCCTGTCTGGTACAGCCTGGGTGCTCAGACTATGTTGGGCGCGACAGGCCAGGCCGGCCCGGGTTGCCGTGTGTGCGGCCGCCCGGGCTTGAGGCCCGCTAAGGGTATGCGTTGAACCAGGCCAGTACTTTGGCGGCTGACGCGGGAAACCACTCATGGCCCCCTGTGGTTTTGGTGTAGCGTCCGGTTGGGATGTTCTGGTACAGCAGTCGGTCGTAGTACATGTCCATGCTCCACCACGGCACCGTTAGATCAACAAAGCCATGGAGGAAGTAGGTTGGCGGGTGGTCTGCTGGCAGTTCATCCGGCACGGAGCACACTGGCCCGCTGCAGGTGGCGTAAGACCCGGATTGAACTGCTAGAGCCTTGAACTCCCCCGGGAAGGACACGGCCATCCGGCTGGTGTTGTAGCCGCCGCTGGAGATGCCGGTAGCGTACTTTCGGTTGCCGTTGAGCGGGCCGAAGTCGCCGTCATCGATTGCCTGAAACACGTTGGTCAGAAAGGTGTAGTCGGTGCTCAGTTCGTAGTTGCTGGCCAGCGCTGGAAGGTTGGTATGCCAGAACAGGTCTGCTGGTGCGCTAGGTGCAATCACCGCGTAGCCATTTTCGAGCAGGGTTTTGACTACGCGCCCTTCGTAGTAACCGCCAAACGGGTCTGTTGTGTAGTAGGTGAAATTGTTCAACGGGAAAAATGACCCCTGATATATCAGCACTACCGGCCAGCCGCCGGTCGGGGCCGTGCCTGAAGGCAACTGATAGATCACCTTGCGATTGGAGATACTGCTTGAAGGTATCCAGGTAGATCTGTAGCTGCAGCTGATCTTGCCTGGCAACAGCAGTGATTTTGCGCGCTCGGTACAGGGTGAGGCAGCGAGAGCCGGGGCTGTGCCAGCGATGGCGGTGAGGCTAAGGATGATGATGACCCTGAGCCAGGTGCGGAAGGATAGTTGCATTGCGAGTCTCCAGTTTATTGTCATTGTTGGCGGGGCATGAGTGCCAGTCGCACCTATAAATTAAAATCGGAACTCCGATTCCGTCAAATCGGATTTTTGCCATTCAGGTGCTGACTGCCCGCTAGGCCGCATTGCAGAGGGGGCGGGGCAAATAGTTGCATTTACTGCTTGTGCACCGAGGTGGGGGGTTCTACTATATCGGAACCGGTGTTCCGGTTCCGTATAATAACAAAACTATTGGAGGTCCTCGTGGCAACACAGGGAATAGTTTGGGCGGTCGGCTGCGCAGCGCTGCTTGCGGCCAGTCAGACGATGGCATACCAGACGCGTTCGGGCGACTGGTCGGTGGCGCTGGATACGACGTTATCCTACGGCGTCAATTATCGAATGGAAGATCAGGATAGTCGCTTGATTGCCCGTGCCAATGGCGGTCGGGGAGACAATTCTGGGCTGATCAACTCCGATGACGGTAACCTCAATTTCGAGCGAGGTGAGCTGTTTTCAGAAGTCGCCAAGGTGGTTTCAGAGCTGGATTTGAGCTATCGCGAGCGCTTCGGGGTGTTTGCTCGTGCCCGCGGATTCTATGACTTCGAGTTGAAGGATGATGAGCGTCGTCATCGCGAGATTCCGAGCAAGGGGCTGGATGATGCCGGTTCCAATGTGGATCTGCTGGATGCGTTTGTATTCGCCAGCTGGGATGTTGCAGATCGTGCGCTTAACGTTCGTGCGGGTCGCCAGGTGGTCAACTGGGGCGAGGGTTTGTTTGCTCAGAATGGTATCGGCGCGACCAACCCGGTAGATATCAACGCGTTGCGTGCGCCGGGTTCTGAACTCAAGGAAGCCTACATGCCGACGTTGATGGGGTATGTGTCCCTCGAGTTGAGTGATGGTCTTTCTGTAGAAGGGTATTGGCAGCCAGGCAGCGCCTGGGAGAAGACGCGCATTGACCCCTGCGGCAGCTATTTCTCGACCCTCGATGTCATCGGTGGGGGCTGCAACTATTTGATGGTGCCTCCCACCCAGGAGCCGTTGACTGGTGGTCTGGCCTTTGACAGTCCTGAACAGGCGCAAGCTTACGCTGACAGTCTGCCGGCCATTCCGGCATTTGCTGCGCTCAAGGGCTATCTGCCGACCACCTTTATTCCTCGGGCGGGTGATGTGGATGCCGATGGGGCAGCGCAATACGGTATTGCCGCACGTTTGCTGATGCCTGACTTCAACTACAGCGAGCTGGGTTTTTACTACCTGCGGTACAACATGAACGTGCCAATGCTTGGGCTGACGGTCGGGCAGCCGGTCAACATCCCTGGTGTGGGCGTCCTGCCAGTCGCCAATACCTCGCGTTATTACGCCGAGTATCTGGAGAAAAGACATCTGTATGGCCTCAGCTTCAATACCAGCTTTGGTGGCGACAGCTGGCTTAACGGTATTTCGCTGGCGGGCGAGCTGAGCTATCGACCAAACGCGGCCATTGCTCTGGGGTTGGGTGAGTATCTGCCAACAGCATTGCTGGGCAACCTCACCGGTGTGCCCGTTGGCACACGCCTGGATGGCTATGACGAGAAAGCCATGTGGCAGGGAGCGCTGGTCGGGATTCAGAGCTTCAACGGCTTTCTGGGCTCCAACACGGGGACGCTAATGGTCGAGCTGGTCGGTAGCCGTGTGCAAGGGCTTGAGTCGGATATTGACTATTACAGCGCGACCTCCAGCGCCTGGGGGGCGCAGGGCACTCTGTCTTTGACGTACAGCAACGTCATGAATCTGGTGAACCTGATTCCCAGTGTCAGTTACCAGCGCGGTATGAATGGTATCGCTCCGCAGCTCACCAACGGGCTGATCGAAGACGCGCGCAGCTATGCCGTTGGCGTAGATGCCGTTTACCAGGAGTCGCTGACCTTTGGCGCCCGCTATGTCTCCTATGCAGGAGGTGGTCTCTCAAACAAGCGGACCGATCGCGATTACCTGAGCCTTAGCGTCAAGTACAGCTTCTAACGGAGTTCAAAACCATGCAAAAAAAGAGTGTATTCAAACTTGCCTTCGTTGGGTCGCTGGCGCTCGCATCTGCCATCGCGCAGGCGCGCGTTGATAGTGACGCGGCAGCTCGGCTGGATGCTGACTTGACGCCAATGGGCGCCGAGCGGGCCGGTAATGCGGACGGCTCCATTCCCGCTTGGGACGGTGGTCTGGAGGCCAAGCCAGGTGCCTATGTAGATGGTCGGGGCTATATCGATCCCTTTGCTGACGATCAGGTTCTGTATAGCGTGACCGCAGCCAATATGGACGGCTTTGCCGATCGTTTGAGTCCGGGTCAGCAGGCGATGTTGCGGCGCTACAGTGCGACCTGGAAGATGCAGGTGTACCCCAGTCAGCGTTCGGCCTCCTATCCTCAGGAGGTCTATGAGGCTGTTAGAGCCAACGCAACCTCTGCGGAGTTGACAGACAATGGCAACGGTGTTGCCAACATGAAGGTGGCTACGCCTTTCCCGTTGCCTCGGTCGGCGCATGAAGTGCTCTGGAACCATTTGACGCGTTACCGCGGGGAAAGCGTCAAGCGCTATTACGCTCAGGCCACGCCGCAGCCGGACGGGAACTACTTCATGACCCGGATTGAGGACTTCTTCCTGTTCAATCAGCGGGCAGGGGACTCAACGGCCGACAACGGCAACATCCTGTTCTACTTCCGCCAGTCGGTGGTAGCCCCGACGCGTCTGGCGGGAATGGAGCTGCTGGTTCACGAAACGGTGAACCAGGTATCTGAGCCGCGTATGTCCTGGATCTATGCAGCCGGTCAGCGCCGCGTACGGCGGGCACCTAATGTCGCCTACGATTCGCCCGGCACGGCCTCTGACGGAATGCGCACAACGGATAACTTCGATATGTTCTCGGGCGCGCCTGACCGTTACGACTGGGAGCTGATGGGCAAGAAGGAAATGCTGATCCCCTATAACAGCTACCGTCTGGCGGATAAGGGCAACCGCTACGAAGATATTGTTCAGCCTGGTCACATCAACCCGGATCTGGCCCGTTATGAGTTGCACCGAGTGTGGCACGTGCGTGCAACGCTGAAGGATGGTCAGCGTCACCTGTACAAACAGCGTGACATGTACTTTGACGAAGATAGCTACCACCTAGTGGTGGTTGATCACTATGACAATCGTGACCAGCTCTGGCGTCTTGGTGAGTCATACACCATCAATCTGTATGACCAGCCGTTGGTATGGACCAAGGGTGATGCGGTCTATGACCTGCTGAACGGACGCTATGTTATCGGCCTGTTGTCCAACGAGGAGCCGCGCGAGCAGTTCGGCGCCAGCCTGCAGCCGAGCGACTTTACGCCTGCCCAGCTACGGCGGGACAGCCGCCGCTAGCGAAGCTGGAGATAGTTGCAGATCAGTAGTGAGAGCTCCTCTGGGAGATGATCCCGGGGAGTGTCTCCGAGCGTTCCCACCAAACTGTAGTAGTTCATGCTGGCCAGCAATACGTGGCCGGCCAGGTCTGCTGCGTTTTCGGGGGCGGGATGGCTCAGCTGATCGCGTTGTTTGAGCACCAGGCTGCGGAGGGAGTGGCCCACGAAAAAGTTGAGTTGGTGTATGCGCTCACGGAAGCGCTCATCAACCGAACTGCGGCGAATGAGGGCCCGAAGCAGGCCTTCGTTGCCGTCGTAAAGGCCGATGATGCCTCGCACGAACTGCTTCAACTGCTCCTGGAATGGATGCTCGCTGCTGCCGAGTGACTCAACCAGATCCGATATGACCTGGTGGCTGTCATCTACAAAGCGCTCATGCACTGCGCACAGCAAAACGTCCTTGTCTGCGAGCAGGCGATAGAAGGTGCCGACCGACGAATTTGCCAGCCGCGCGATCTGCGCAATGCTGGTGTCTTCAAAGCGGTTTTGGGCAAGCAGGTCGATAGTTACCTTGATGTAGCGCTCAAGCGCTTGGCGGCTTCTTGCCTGCGTGGGATTGGGAATTGTGCGCATTAAATTTTCCTTTGCAAGTAGCGATTCTATAGGGCTCACGGGCGGCAAGGCAAACAACGGGGCAAGCTGAGAGATAGACGGGTCTGCATGAACGAACCTGATAATCGGAGTAATGCAATGAAGTACATCAAGCTGAGGAACGGGCAAGTTGCTTATACTCATCGCGGCCAGGGAAAGCCGGTTTTACTGGTGCATGGCCTGGGCTCGTCATCACGGGACTGGGAGATGCAGATCAACGATCTGTCTCGTGTTGCCAGCGTCTGGGCTTTGGATTTGCGTGGTCATGGTGAAAGTGCCCGTTTGACGCGGCCCTTGCGTTTGGGCGAGTTGGCGGATGACGTCGCTGAATTTATCAGCGTCATGGATATCCAGGGCTGTACTGTAATCGGGATATCCATGGGGGGCATGGTAGGGTTTGACTTGCTGTCGCGCTATCCGCAACTGATAAACGGGCTGGCGGTGATCAACTCCGCGCCGAGTTTTCCGATTGATAGCTGGCACGTGCGCGCCAAGTTGATGATGCGACTTGCGATGTTGCGCGTGCTGGGTATGCGCAATCTGAGCCGGCTGTTGGCGCGAAACCTGTTCCCCAAACCGCAGCAGGCGCCGCTAAGAAGTCGCCTTGTACAGGCTTTTGGCGACAACGATCGGCGTTCTTACTTGCACGCTATTGGTGCGATTGCGGGCTGGTCTTCGGTGCCGGCGGTCAATCAGGTTGACCTGCCGGTACTGGTTGTAACCGGTGACCGGGACTACACCCCAATCGCCTTGAAGCAGCAGTACACGGAGCAGCTGCTCAACGGTCGATTGGAAGTGATATATGACTCCGGACATGCCACACCGCTTGATCAGCCAGAGCAACTGAACTTTTTGTTGCGTCGCTTCCTGTCCGAACTGAGCGGGTCTGACTCCTGCCCTGTGGCCGAGCCCTATGTGCCATAAGCCTGGTTCCGTCCTGCCAGACCGGCTCCGGATGCCAGCGCCCTGCATAGTGTTAACCAGCATGGCACGGGCTCTGTCGCTGGGCGAATGTTGTGCTGTTGGCGGCTGAGCCGGGGGACGGCGCCGCCGGACGTCAAGGTGCGCTGCCGTGCGCTTTGGCGTACCGCTATCGTTGGCTGCGCGGTGCTTAAACTGCCCCGGCGGCGGTATGCGCTTGTTCCCGCCGCCATCTCGCGTAATGATCGTGCTGGCACGGCAGTGTACCGTGCGCCCGGCGGAATGCCGGGTTCAACGACAAGGAGGCGGTATGGCAGAGGCGGTGGCAGCGCAGGGGGTGTGGCGTAACTGGTCTGGCGCTCAGCAGGCAACGCCTGCGCATTGGTGGCAGCCGGCCAGTGAGGACGAATTGGCTGCGTTGCTGCAGCGCTCGACCGGCGAGGTGCGCGTTACCGGCGCGGGGCATTCGTTCAGTGCCTTGTGTAAAACCCCCGAGAACCTTATTTCCCTTGACCAGTTAAGCGGGCTGGTGTCCCACGATGCCGGGCGGCTGACCGCAACGGCGCTGGCGGGTACGCCGCTACACGCGTTGGGGCCGCTGCTTTGGCCGCTGGGGCAGGGGCTTATCAATCAGGGCGATATCGATGCTCAGTCGCTGGCGGGCGCCTGCGGCACCTCCACCCACGGCACGGGGCTGGGCCTTGGATCTTTCTCTGCACAGGTACGTGGCTTGCGGCTGGTGACACCCGGCGGCGAGGTGATTGATGCTGACAGCGAGAACCATCCCGACATTCTGCAGGCGGGCGCAACCTCCCTTGGTGCGCTGGGTGTGGTTACCCGCATTACGCTGCAGAACCGCGCGCGTTATCAGTTGGCCGAGCACGAGTATCTGCTGCCGTTGCCTGAGGTGCTGAGCAGCTTTGAGCAACTGGCGAGCGCCAATCGTCACGCGGAGTTCTGGGCGTTCTTTCGTACCGACAAGGCGGTGGTGAAGGTGCTGAACGAGTCGACTGAGCCGGCAACGCCCAAGCCGCGTTTTAATCTGCCGGTCGACAAGGTACTGGATATCACCTCGCGTATCGCCCACGGGGTGGCGGGTGCGGATGCCTGGATGCAACAGTTGCTGACCGCGCTGCATTCGGAGGTGCGGCGGGTCGGGCGCTCCCATGAGATATTCCCCAGCCCGCGGGCGTCGCGCTTTAATGAGATGGAGTATGAGGTGCCGCTGGCGCGTGGCCTTGAATGCGTAGAAGAGGTGATGGCGACGGTTAAGCGCTCGCCACTGCGCACGCTGTTCCCGCTGGAGTATCGGACGGTAGCGGCGGATGAGGTTTGGCTGTCGCCGTTCTATGGGCGTGACAGCGCGTCCATCTCGATTCATCAGCATGTCTGCGCTGATTACCGTCCCCTGTTTGATTTGGTTGAGCCGATCTTCTGGAAGTACGGCGGGCGCCCGCATTGGGGTAAATTGCATTCGCTGGACGCGGCGCGGCTGGCGGAGCTGTACCCGCGCTGGGACGACGCGCGTCGTGTGCGTGAGCGGCTGGACCCGCGAGGTCGCATGCTCAATGAGCACCTGCGCCAGTTGCTGGTGCTGCCATGACTATCCACGATGCCTATTTTGCCCAGTTGCAGGCGGCGCTGCGTGCAGAAGGCGAGGTTCGTCCTCGTCTGATTGTTGACCTGGATCGGCTGGATCACAACATAGATCAAGCCGTGGCCTTTGCGGCGCGTGCGGGCAAGGCGGTGCGGCTGGTAGAAAAGTCGCTGCCGTCGTTTGAGCTACTTGATTACATCGCCCGTCGCGCCGGTACGCGGCGGTTGATGTCCTTTCATCAGCCGTTTCTCACGCTGGATGCCCAGCATTGGCCGGATGCCGACATTCTGCTTGGCAAACCAATGCCGGTGGCGCTGGCCGAACGGTTCTATCAATCATTCACGGGCGCCTTTGAGCCGCAGCGCCAACTGCAATGGTTGATCGACTCACCCGAGCGGCTTGAACAATATTTGGCTCTGGCGCAGCGCATGGGATTGCGGCTGAACGTGAATCTCGAGCTGGATGTCGGCCTGCACCGGGGCGGCGTGCCGCAAGGCCGCGCGGGCGCTTTGATGCTCAGCGCGCTGCTGCGGTGTATCGCGCAGCATCCGCAGCACCTGAGGTTTACCGGGTTTATGGGCTACGAGCCCCACGTAGCGATGCTGCCACGGCTGTTTGGTGTGCCTGAACGCTTGCTGGCGCAGGCCATGGCGACCTATCAGGCCCGGGTGGAGCAGGTGCAGCGTGAAGCGCCCGCGCTTTGGGCCCAGGCGCTGGCCGCAGAGGGGCAGCCGCCGCTGACGCTCAACACCGCTGGCAGCCCAACCTATCGACTGCACGATCAGGAGCAGGTCAGCAATGAGCTGGCGCTCGGCAGCGGCTTGCTCAAACCCTCGCACTTTGATTTACCAAGCCTGGCAGAGCACCTGCCAGCACTGTTTATCGCCACGCCGGTACTCAAAATGGCTGGTACATTGACGCTGCCGGGGGCAGGGCGGCTACCCGCGCTTATCTCGTGGCTGGCCGGGCGCGGCAAGCAGGCGCTGTTTATCTACGGCGGCAACTGGCTGGCCGACCCCGTCTCGCCTGCCGGGCTGACCGCAAGCGGGCTGTACGGCACCAGTTCGAATCAGCAAGTTTTGCTGGCGCCAGCCGATACCACGTTGCAGGTGGATGACCTGGTGTTTATGCGCCCTACGCAGAGCGAGGCGGTACTGCTGCAGTTTGGTGATGTGCTCGCGGTGCGGGCGGGCAGGGTGGTTGAGCGTTGGCCGGTGTTTGCCGACGCATAGCGGCTCAGGCTGGCCCCTGACTGTTGGCCCAGGGCGTTGGCCATCAGGGTGGTTTTGCAGGCTCATGCCGCTACGCTCGGCGGCAGAGCGCCTTTCGATTTGGCAATCTCCCTGCGCGTTTTGCGCCCGTTCACGCGGCTGACCTGCCGCGCTGTTGCCGTGCGGAACTTTCTTGCACCCTACCTGCAGGATGAACCTGAGGGTGGAGGGAGCATGGATAGCGTACGGATAGGGCTTTTGCTGTTGCTGGGTTGTGCAACGGGATGGTGGGCATGGGAGCGTTATCAGGCTCCTGCCGAGGATGTCGCCGACGCGGCGCCGGCAACCGCTGTGCCGCAGCCGGCCGCGCCGGAGTTGGTTGATGTCAGGCCGGATTATGACGCGATTGTGGAGGCCAAACTGCGTGAGTCTGCCGCCGAGAGCGCATTGGCGACGCGCCCGCCTGCTGCCGAGCAAAGGCAAACAGAGTTCAATGACCAAAACTACGTTGCGCGTCAGCCGGACAACATTCTGGAGTCGCGGCATATTTCATCGCGTGCGGGCCAGGCCGGTACCGAGCGCCGAGCTGATGGCGGGCCCAGTGGCAGTGCTACAGCCACCTTTGACTGGCGCGATGCGCGGCGTCAGCGTAGCCGCTGGAAAACGCGCTATGAGTATCACAACGGCGTGATCGATACCGGCAGTTTCTGCCGCAATTACCGGCGTGGCTCCATTGACTACCGCACGTGCCGCAAAGGCGCCAGGGCCTGGCTGGCTGAACGTTGCGGTAATGGGACCCGTCTTGCTTCTGCCCGGCAACGCATGTACTGCCATGCGCACAGCGGATTTCGGCTGTAGGTGGGGTATTCAGGGGGCTTTTTGCAAGGTATATGGCCGCGCTGGGCGCGGGAGGGATTACTTGCTTTTCGTCGCGGATGAATTTAGCTTCTCTATCCGAAGCTAAATAGCCGGTCGACCAGCTCGACCTGTCACATCCCCGCACGAGGCGAAATCAACGTGAAAACACGCATTACAGAACTGTTTGGCATTGAGCACCCGATTATTCAGGGCGGCATGCACTGGGTGGGCTTTGCCGAGTTGGCTGCCGCTGTCTCCAACGCTGGCGGTCTGGGCACCATCACAGGCCTGACCCAGAAGACTCCGGCTGACCTGGCCAATGAAATTGCCAAATGCCGTGAGCTGACCAATAAGCCGTTTGCCGTTAACCTGACCTTCCTGCCGACCGTCAATGCGCCCGACTACCCCGGTTACATTGAGGCAATCGTCAAGGGCGGTGTGAAGATCGTCGAGACTGCTGGCCGTAGCCCGCAGGAATACATGCCTGCGCTGAAAGATGCCGGCATCAAGGTCATCCACAAGTGCACCTCCGTGCGTCACTCGCTCAAAGCCCAGTCCATCGGTTGCGACGCTGTATCCGTTGACGGTTTCGAGTGTGGTGGCCACCCGGGTGAAGACGATATCCCCAACATGATTCTGCTGCCGCGTGCGGCCGAAGAACTGGAAATCCCCTTCGTTGCGTCCGGCGGCATGGCAGACGGCCGCTCCCTGGTGTCGGCCATGGCATTGGGTGCCGAGGGTATGAACATGGGCACACGCTTTATCGCCACCAAAGAGGCTCCGGTTCACGAGAACGTGAAGCAGGCCATCGTTGCTGCGTCCGAGCTGGACACCCGTCTGGTCATGCGCCCGCTGCGTAACACTGAGCGCGTACTGAACAACGCGGCTGTTGAGCGCATTGTCGAGAAAGAGAAGGCGTTGGGCGACAAGCTGACCTTTGCCGACATCATTGATGAAGTTGCTGGCGTGTACCCGCGCATCATGCAGAACGGTGAGATGGATCTGGGCGCCTGGTCCTGCGGCATGGTTGCGGGCTTGATCCATGACATCCCCAGCTGCGAAGACCTGATCGAGCGCATCATGAAGCAGGCTGAAGGCATCATTCGCGAGCGTCTGCAGTCCATGCTGTAAGCTGTTCCGCTGCCCGGCGCTGCCGGGCAGCGGTTTCTCTGGAGTATCCATGCCGACCAGCCACATCGATTGCAGTGTTGTGAAAACCGCCGAGATCATCGGTGAGTGGTGGTCGCTGCTTATTTTGCGCAATGCCTTCCATGGCATGCGTACCTTTGATGCCTTCCAGCGCCAGCTGGACATCTCCAGCAGTGTGCTTAGTGCTCGGTTGAAGAAGCTCACCGAGGCTGGCGTACTGCAGAAAGTCCCTTCGGCGGCCGATGGCCGCTCATTTGAATATCGCCTCACACCGGCGGGTATGGACCTGTATCCGGTCATCATCAGCCTCATGCAATGGGGCGAGAAGTGGCGACCCAACGGCAAGGGCGACCGCATGCTGTTGCTTGAGAAAAGCAGCGGCCTGCCGATCCGCGGTGCTGAGGTTCTGTCGGCCAACGGCAAGCCATTAAAGGCCTGGGACGTAGAAGTGGTTGCCGGCCCGGGAGCTGATGACTCCGTGCGTGAACTGGTTGGCGAAGACACTGCTGTGTGCCATTGCTAACCTGCTCAGGCGAGACTATTCCGTTATCATTTGTTACCCCTGCCGTGTTCCGCGCGGCCATACCAAAGCTACAGGGAAGGTTTTTTCATGAGAGCACCCTCTTTGCTGGCACTGGGTTTTACTAGTGTCTTGCTATCCATGCCGTTGCAGGCAGCCCCCGAATACGAGAAGCGCGCCGATCTGAGTGAGCAGTTCACCCAGTGGGTCAAGCGGGCGCTGGGCGGTGATGCCGCAGCGCAGCGTGAGCTTGCCCAGCGCTACTACGACGGCGACGGCGTAGAGCAGGACTATGCCAAGGCATTTGAGCTTTACAGTGAGGCTGCCGAGCAAGGAGACGCAGCGGCCCAGTTCTCGGTCGCGTACATGTACGACATGGGCGAAGGCGTCGAGCTGGATGACCTCAAGGCGATCGAGTTCTATACCCAGGCCGCTGAACAGGATCACGCCGCGGCGCAGTTCAATCTGGCGCTGATGTACGACGAAGGCGAGGGTGTGCCGGTAGACGACCTCAAGGCCATCGACTGGTATCAGCGCGCGGCTGAGCTGGGACACGCCGATGCCCAGTACAACCTGGCCATCATGTATGACGAGGGCGAAGGCGTCCCGGTCAACGACAAGCGCGCAGCCGAGCTATACCTGCAGGCCGCGCAGCAAGGGCACTCCGACGCTCAGTACAACCTCGCACTGCTCTATGACCAGGGAGAGGGGGTTGCCATGGACGATCTGGAGGCGGTGCGCTGGTATACCGCAGCAGCCGAACAGGGCGATGCGTCCGCGCAATACAATCTGGCCATCATGTATGACGAAGGTGAGGGCATGCCGGTGGATGACCGTCGTGCTATCGAGTGGTATCGCAAAGCCGCCGAGCAGGGCCACCCTGACGCCCAGTACAACCTGGCGCTGATGTACGACGAAGGTGAAGGCACCAAGGTGGATGATGCCGAAGCCATCAACTGGTACACCTTTGCGGCCCAACAGGGGCACGCCAGTGCGCAGTACAACCTGGCCCTGATGTATGACGAGGGTGAAGGCACCCCGGAAGATAACCAGGCGGCTATCCGCTGGTATACCGCTGCTGCCGAGCAGGGCGAAGTTAACGCGCAATACAACCTGGCCATCATGCATGATGAGGGCGAGGGCACGCCGGAAGACAACCAGTTGGCCATCCACTGGTATGGCAAGGCCGCCAGTCAGGGTGAAGGCAATGCCATGTTCAACCTGGCGATCATGCACATGAATGGTGAAGGTACACCGGTGAATACGCCGATGGCCTACATGCTGTTTGCACTGTGTGCCGGTCAAGGTGTTGAGGGGGC
This sequence comes from Halopseudomonas maritima, assembly GCF_021545785.1. NCBI lineage: Bacteria > Pseudomonadati > Pseudomonadota > Gammaproteobacteria > Pseudomonadales > Pseudomonadaceae > Halopseudomonas > Halopseudomonas maritima. The sequence continues at coordinate 838,631 of NZ_CP079801.1, read as the reverse complement.
TCGCAACGCCCGCGACATCGTTGCCGAAGACCTGTCGGCCAGTGAGGTCAAGCGAGCGCAGCGCGCTGCTGCCGAGTGGCAACTGGGTGAGCCGCTGCCAGCGCTGTGAGCGTCCGCGTGTTATTCATCGCGTGAATGCGATGTATCAGTGTGAACGGGGTCCAATCCGGGCGCAATTTGCGTACTGTATCGGTCCCCGCTAGTGACCGCCTGGTCGCCGGCAAGCAATTTTCCGTTTTGTCATTTGAATTGGAGGTGGCTGCGATGGCTGCGTTTGAGGATATCAAGAAGGTTGGCGTGATCGGCGCCGGCACCATGGGTCGCGGTATCGTGATGAACTTCGTCAACGCCGGTTATCCGGTCACCTGGCTCGACGTTAACGGCGAAATGCTGGAAAAGGGCAAGGTTGAGATCGCCGCCGTCTACAAGCGCTCGGTCGCCCAGGAGCGTTTTGACGACGCCGAAGCCCAGGCCCGCCTGGCGCGCATCAGCACCACCCAGGAATACGCCGACCTGGCTGACCTGGACCTGGTGGTTGAAGCCGTTTACGAAAACATGGATCTGAAGAAAAAGATCTTCACCGAGCTGGACAAGGCCGTTAAGCCGTCCGCCATCCTGGCCACCAACACCTCTTACCTGGACATCGACGAGATCGCGTCTGCGACCCAGCGTCCTGCTCAGGTTCTGGGCCTGCACTTCTTCAGCCCGGCGCACATCATGAAGCTGCTGGAAGTGGTGCGTGGCAAGGCGACTGCGCAAGACGTCATGGACGCCTGCCTGGCCGTTGGCAAGAAGATTGGTAAAGAAGCGGTATTGGCGGGTAACTGCCACGGCTTTATCGGTAACCGCATGCTGGAGAAATACTCCCGCCAGTCGCGTGAAGTCGTGCTGGAAGGCTCCACCCCGTGGGAAGTTGACCAGGCGCTGCAGGGCTTTGGCATGGCCATGGGCCCCTACCGCATGTACGACGTGGTGGGTGTTGACCTGGGCTGGCGTTCCCGTCAGCTGGCCGGCGTCGGCCGCGGTGAGCCGATCGTATGGCTGGACAACAAGCTGTGCGAAATGGAGCGCTTTGGCCAGAAGAGCGGCCACGGCTTCTACAAGTACGAGGCTGGCAGCCGTCAGGCGATCCACGACCCGGAAACCGACATGATGGCCCGCGAAGTCGCTGAGGAAGCTGGCTACACCGCACGCGACGTTTCCTCCGACGAAATCGTTACCCGCTGCATTCTGGCGCTGGTCAACGAAGGCGCGCGCATTCTGGACGAAGGCTTTGCCGAGTCTGCCGAAGACATCGACCGCGTGTACCGCTTTGGTTACGGCTTCCCGGCCGAGCGCGGCGGCCCGATGGCCTACGCTGACAGCCTGGGCCTGGACAAGGTGCTGGCCGAGATTCGTGCGCTGGAAGCCGAACGCGGTGAGTTCTGGACCCCAGCCGCCGGTCTGGTCAAGCTGGCCGAAGCAGGTGGTCGCTTCACCAAGGCGTGATAGTGCAGCTGCCCGCATGGCTGCGGGCAGCGTCTTAAGAAAGACTGGAATCAAGCTTTCTTTAATATCCCCCCACATCTTAATTAACTACGACAGCCCATCTATCCAGGCTAACGCGATGCCGCCTTGCCTGCTCTTGGAACACTGCTTTACCCCCCCCCCCCTTCTAGGATTTCGCAGACCTCTGTTCTGACTTCGTTACTCTCAAGCCCGCCGGCCCGGTAGGTGTTGGCCTGCACGAAGAGGGGAACTAGTTCATTCTCCCCCACGCTTGACTGTTGCGCTGATCAAGTGATATTGATTATCAATTGTGTTTGTGGGGTGGCGGATTCGTAAGCCTCCCAGATCGACACTCGGTAACTAAGTGGCAGGCTTCCTGGCTCGATCAAGGAGTGTCTGTTGAGTTCCCATCCCTTGAGATTCAGCCAAGCTAAGCCTACTGGAATTCGTGGTACGCGCTTTCCGGGTTAGGTGTGACTTGTCATTCGCGGAGAAACCGACACCATGTCAGCAAATACACCCGTCCTTGCCGCCGTTCCTTCAACATTACGTATTCCGCTTGCGGCCAGGGCTCTGGGGGGCACCCTGTTTCCGCAGATGGCCGTGGAAGACCGCCATGCTGCCGCTGCATTGGCGCGTTTGGGCGATGATGGCCAGCAATGGCTGAAAGATCCTCAGAGTGTCTACGGCACCTTGGCCCGCACACAACGGTTTCGTGATCAGGCGCGTGACTTTGTGGCGGCACACCCCAGCGCGCATATCGCTAACCTGGGCTGCGGTCTGAGTGACTATCTGCAATGGATTGACAACGGTAGTTTGCGCATGACCGATGCGGATTTGCCCGAGGTGATGACTATCCGTCGGGAGGTCATGCCTTCAGAGCATGAACGCCATACATTGTCAGAGTTGGATTTGACCACGCCAGACTGGTGGGATCGTCTCGGTTTGCCTGCCCATCGGGGGGCAGAACCTGTGTTTCTGATGAGCGAAGGCGTATTCATGTATCTGCAACCATCAACGGTAGAAGACATTCTAACGACCTTCGGTGAGCGCGCCTCAGCGGGATCTATCCTGACTTTTGATGTCATGTGCTGGCTGAGCGTGGGGCGCGCCAAGCGTCATACTTCCGTGAAACATACCGATGCCGAGTTTCGCTGGGGGCCCCGTAAGGCCTCGGAGCTCGCGGCCCTGCATCCGCGTTTGAGGTTGCAGGGCGCGCATCAAGTCATGGGAGACTACAGCCTGTTCTATCGAATACTGCAGCCCGTGTTCAAGGCCCTCACTGGTGTGCCCCTTTATGCGGTATACACATTGGCGATCGCACCGGACGATGCCTGACATGACAGCAACCAGAACGCTACAACTGGCGGACGGCCACACCTGCTCAGTGTCCCGTAGTGGTGCAGGCCCGCGGACATCGGTGGCCTCGTTCACGCCTGGCACTCACGAGCAGATGATCAGGGGCCTTTTGCCGCGATGGAAGCATTGCTGGCGCTACTGCCCAATGCTCATTTACAGGTGCAGGATGAGCCTTCCCGCTTTCCGAGCTTAAAAACTGGCAAGGAGGTCTTTGCGCTGCTGGAAACCCAACCCCTCAGGGCAAACCCCTATAGATAACCAACGCTTTCATCTAAGAGCTATGTGCAATGCATACCGGGTTGTGAAACGGGGTGCCCGTAACTTGGAGAAGTATGCATAGGGCTGGAACCCGTTCGGTGCTGGAGTCATGATGAAAAAAATCCGCCGTACAGACTAACTGTACGGCGGATTTTTTTGAGCGCCGTATTGGGCGCGGCATGCCGCGCCTTAACGATAGGCTCAGTCGGTCTTGACCGGAAGGCCGCTGACGGGCTGGCCGTTTATGCTCGCCTCCTTGAGCATGATCTGATAGTGCTGGCCGTCGGTCTCGGTCTGGCTGAGGCGGACCAGCAGGTAGTTCCAGTCCTTGGCAAACCAGAGGGTGGTTTCGCGCTTGGCGTCGGGCTCGCGGATGCGCTCCACCTCAACGGCGTCAAACTGGCCGACGCGGGTGGTCACGCGGTCTTCACCGACCACGCGGAAGTGGTATTCCTCCACCTCGTCGCCATCTACTACGCGGTATTGCATGTCCTGCTTGCCTGCGGCCAGGTCGGCCTGCAGAGCGAGCTGATAGGTGGTCTTGTCGAGCAGGCCGGGTTCGGTCGGCAGGCTGAAGGCTTCGCCCTTGTAATCGCCGGTGACCTGGCCCTGTTGCCAGTCAAACTGCTGGGTGATCTCTTTGCCCCGGCCAAGGCCGCGGCGCTCGTAGTGGTAGCTGAGCGGGCGGATCTGTTCATCAACTACCTGCAGACTGCTTTCTTCGGTGAGGCGCGCGACAAACATGCTGGCGCTGAACGAAAGGCGCCAGGTGCCGTCGGCGTTCTGCTGCAGGCTGTGTACAGCCTCGCCGTTGACCGGGATGTTTTTCATGTCTGCGGCGTAGCTGGCGCTGAAGGGGGTCAGTTCAAGAGCGCTAGCACCGGTTGCGGTGAGGGTTAAAACCAGTGTCGCCAGAGGGGCGACAAAAAAACGGGTAGTGCGCGATCTGATGTTGGCGTGCATCTGTTGTGTCTCACATGCTGGATTCGATGGTTTCCAGTCTTAGTCCACCGGATGGAATTGGCTCACCGTCCAGGTTTGCCACTCCGTTAATCAGGCGCAGTCGGCCGCTGGCGAACCAGCGTACCACCAGCGGATACAGGCGGTGTTCCTGTTGCTGTACCCGCGTTGCCAGGCTGGCTGCATCATCGTCGGGATGGATTGCGACGCGCCCCTGAAGTACCAGCGGGCCACCGTCCAGTTCCTCGGTCACGAAGTGGATGCTGGCGCCGGCCTCGGCGTCTCCGGCATCCAATGCTCGCTGGTGGGTCTGCAGGCCTTTGTACTTCGGCAACAGGGACGGGTGAATGTTCAACAGCCTGCCATGAAAATGTGTCACGAAGGTGGCGGTCAGAATGCGCATGAAGCCGGCCAGTAGTACCAGATCAGGGGTGAAGGCGCCGATCTGTTCGATCAGTGCCTGATCGTAGGCGGCACGGTCAGCGAAGTTGCGGTGGTCCAGCGCGCGGGTTTCGATACCGGCGCTGCGCGCTCGCTCAAGGCCGTAGGCCTCGGCCTTGTTGGAAATGACGGCGACTACCTCGGCCGGTGCGTCGGCACCGGCCAGGTCGTCGAGAACTGCCTGCAGATTACTGCCCGATCCGGAGATCAGGACGACAATACGGCAGCCCACCGATCAGTTGCCCTGCAGAACAACGGCTTCGGCGCCTTCGGTTGCGCTGCTGATCTGTCCGATCACCCAGGGTTGCTCGCCGGCGTCGCGCAGGCTTTGCAGTGCGGTTTCTGCTTGCTCGGCTGCAACACAGATGACCATGCCCACGCCGCAGTTCAGCACGCGGTGCATTTCGGTTTCATCAACGTTGCCCTGCTCCTGCAGCCAGTTGAAGACTGCCGGACGCTGCCAGCTGTTCAGGTCGATGATGGCCTGCGAGCCTTCGGGCAGCACGCGCGGGATGTTCTCCAGCAGGCCGCCACCGGTGATGTGGGCCATGGCCTTCACTGCGCCGGTCTGCTTGATCAGTTGCAGCAGGGCCTTGACGTAGATGCGGGTCGGCGCCATCAGCAGCTCGCTCAGCGGCTTGCCGTCAAGTTGTGTGCTGTGGATGTCGATGCCGGCCACTTCAATGATTTTGCGAATCAGCGAATAGCCGTTGGAGTGCGGACCGGATGAGGGCAGGGCGATCAGGGTGTCGCCGGCGATGACCTTGGTGCCGTCGATGATCTCGGCCTTTTCTACCACGCCAACACAGAAGCCGGCCAGGTCGTAATCTTCGCCTTCGTACATGCCGGGCATTTCAGCCGTCTCACCACCCACCAGGGCGCAGCCCGCCTGCTCGCAGCCGGTACCGATACCGGTCACCACCTGGGCGGCAACGTCAACGTTGAGTTTGCCGGTGGCGTAATAGTCAAGGAAGAACAGCGGCTCGGCGCCGCAGACAATCAGATCGTTGACGCACATGGCGACTAGGTCGATGCCGATGCTGTCGTGCATGCCCAGGTCCATCGCCAGACGCAGCTTGGTGCCCACGCCGTCGGTGCCCGATACCAGGACCGGCTGGCGGTAACCTTCAGGGATTTCGCACAGCGCGCCAAAGCCACCCAGGCCGCCCATGACTTCGGGGCGCGCAGTGCGTTTGGCAACATGCTTGATGCGGTCAACCAGGGCGTTGCCAGCGGCGATATCCACGCCGGCGTCTTTGTAGCTGATCGAAGGTTTGGAGGGCGTCTGGCTGCTCATGAGCGGGTCTCGAAGGGATCAAGGGACAATATAGGTCCGCCGCCCCCGTCATGCCTTGTCGGGCGCGGCGCCGGATAGCGGCATAGTCTACCAATTCATCAGCTTCAGAGCCATGCTGAAGGGCGCGGACAGTATCCTGGCTCAGCCGACCATGCGTCGCGTGACGCTGCGGTTGCTGCGCACCGGTGGCTTGGTTAATGTAAAGGGCTTGGTCGGCTTGCAATACTTGCAGTCGAGCGTCCTGTGCCCGCCACCCTGACGGAACTGTTCATGCCCTTGTCGCGCTTTTTTTCTATCGGATTTTTCTCACTTTGCCTGCCCTTGGCTGCCCACGCTGCGGTGCTGGACTCCCTTTATCAAGTGCAGATGCCGCCGCACGCTGAGGCGGAGCAAAGTGCACAGTTGTCCGGCGCCCTGGACGTGATGCTGGAACGGCTGGCTGGCGACAGTCTGGATGCCGAGGCGCCAGCCCTGGCCAAGGTGCTTGCCGAACCCAGCTCGGTGACCCGGCAGATCAGCGCGTTGCAGGACGATGGCAGCATGCAGGTGGACTTTGACCCGCTGCTTTTGCGCGACGCGCTGACTCAGGCTCAGGTGCCGATGTTGGGGCGCAATCGCCCCGGCGTGCTGGTCTGGGCCGTCCAGCGCGATGAATTGGGCGCTGACTTTATGGCGCCGGGCGGCGAGATGGGCCAGGCTCTGCGCACGGCTGCGCGGTTTCGTGGCGTGGCGCTGATGCAGCCGCTGTCCGACTTGCAGGACCGTGCCAGCATCAGTGAAGAGGATGTGCTGGACGGCGATGTCGAGGCGCTCAAGGCGGCCAGCGAGCGCTACGCCAGTGAGGGTATTCTGGCGCTGGATGTGTACCACGATGCGGGTGAAGACTGGCGGCTGGAGTGGACCTTCTGGCTCAATGACCGCACGCTGGACGGTAAGGAGCGCAGCGCTGATCCGGCGCAGCTGGCCGATGGATTGATGCGCGCCCTGGCACTGGAGGTGCACAGCCAGTACGCGGTGGGTGTCCAGGCGGAGGGTAGCGCCGCAGGCTGGACCTTGCAGATCAGCGGTATCAACTCTGTCGGTGCCTTTGCCGACCTGCAGCGTAGCCTGCAGCAACTCAGTAGCCAGCACCAGCCAAGCCTGGTGTCTATCAGCGGCGATCAGGTGGTCTTTGCCGTCGACTTCCCCGGCGATCAGGGCCAGCTGGAGCGCATGCTGATGCTGGATCAGCGTCTGATTCGTACCGAGGCCCCGGCAGCCGCGGCTGTCGAGTCAGGCAGCGTGTTGCCGGTAGAGGGTGAAGGTGTCGTTGAGCAGCCCGAGGCGCAGGTTGGGGCGGCGGCGCCGGCCAATACCCTGTATTATCGCTGGCGCTAGCCTTCGGGCTGGTTTGGCTTATCAGGTTATCTAAGGACTGCCCATGACCCCGGACTCTGGCGACCGGGCGGCTGCCATTGTTGCGCAGCCGATGCCGACGTCTCTTGCGCTGCTGCGTGTGTCTGTTTCTGCTCTGGCGGAGGCTCGCTGATGTCTGCCGGACGGCCCATCCAGCTGCCGCTGGGTATCAAGCTGCGCGACGAGGCTACCTTTACCAGCTACTACCCGGGTCCGAATGCCGGGGTGCTGGCCGCGACCCAGGCCTTTGCTGAACCGCAATCGTCGGTTGAGGAGTGCTGCCTGTACCTGTGGGGTAGCGAAGGCACCGGGCGTACGCATTTATTGCAGGCTGCCTGTCATGCCCTGGCTGATGTGGGCGGGTTGGCCATGTATCTGCCATTGGATGAACTGGCAGAGGAGGGGCCGCTGCTGCTGGAAGGTATGGAGTCGGTTGATCTGCTGTGCCTCGACAAACTGGAAGCTGTCGCTGGTCGTCCGGACTGGGAAGAGGCCCTGTTTCACCTCTACAACCGCCTGCGAGAGCAGGGAGGTCGCCTGCTGGTGGCGGCGGTGGCTGCGCCGCGTGCCTTGGGGCTGCAACTGCCGGATCTGGCATCGCGCTTGGGATGGGGGTTGGTGTTTCAGCTGCAGCCGCTGGACGATGCGGGCAAGCAGGAAGTGCTCAAACTGCGGGCCGCGCAGCGTGGCCTGCAACTGACCGATGATGTGGCTCGTTACATCCTCAGCCGCGGCGCGCGGGGCATGGGTGAACTGTTCGCTGCGCTGGAAACGCTGGATCAGGCATCGCTGCGGGACCAGCACCGCCTGACGATTCCTTTCGTCAAGCGCGAGATGGGCTGGTAGCCGCGGCAGCAGATCCTTGGCTTTCAGGTCTCGCCGCGGGCAACCCGCTGAGCCTGAAAGCTCCAGCGGATGAAGTACAACGCCGCGACAAAATACAGCACGCTGAAGCCGCTCATTATCAGGCCGTACTCCAGTCGCCCTGGCTGAAAGCAGATCAATACGCCCTGGATGAAATACAGATTGATGGCAAAGGCCAGCCAGGCGTGGGTGCGCACGTGTGCGGTGATAACACCGGGCAGGAAGATCAGCAGCGGCAACAGCTGCACGCCAATCACGATGACCGGGTTGGCGCCGTGCAGGTCGGCAAACAGCAGGTTATACCCCAGAATCGACAACAGCAGGCCGACGTAGCCGGTCAGTGCCACCAGGCGACTGATGCGGCAGCGCGGTAGCAGGTAGTTGAGCGAGGGCAGCGGTTTTTTCTTTTTAGCCACGGGCCTTGGCTCCCGCTGCCAGCTGCTGGCTGAGGTTGCCGACACGCGCCCCCAGTGCTCGGCACAGCTGACTTTCGTGTTCATCCAGGCGGCGCTCGCCCTGGCTGCCGGCGTGGTGGCTGGCGCCGTAAGGCGTGCCGCCACCGCGTGTTTCGGTCAGTGCGCTTTCGCTGTAGGGCAGGCCAACCAGCAGCATGCCATGGTGCAGTAGCGGCAGCTGCATCGACAGCAGGGTCGACTCCTGGCCGCCGTGCAGGCTGGCGGTGGAGGTAAAGACCGCGGCGGGCTTGCCATTGAGGCTGCCGCTCAGCCACAGGCTGCTGGTGCCATCGATGAAATGCTTGAGCGGCGCGGCCATGTTGCCAAAACGGGTGGGGCTGCCGAGTATCAGCGCAGAGCAGTGTTTGAGGTCGGCCTCGGTGCAGTAGGTTGCGCCATCGGTCGGCACCGGCGGTAGTGCGCTGGTGGTTTCTGACGCAACCGGTGGTACGGTGCGCAGGCGCGCTTCCATGCCGCTGCTTTCAACGCCTTCTGCAATCAGCCTGGCCATCTCGGCGGTGGCGCCGTGGCGGCTGTAGTAGAGCACCAGAACGTAAGCGTCACTCATGCGAACAGCTCCAGTACGCGCTCGGGCGGGCGACCGATGACAGCCTTGCCCTCGCGGATCACGATCGGGCGCTCGATCAGCTTGGGATAATCGGCCATCGCTTGCACCAGCTGTGCCTCGGACAGTTCCGGGTTGGCCAGATTCAGCTCCTTGTAGGCATCTTCGCCCTTGCGCATCAGCTCGCGAGCGCTCAGGCCCAGACGCTCCAGCAGCTCGACCAGGGTGGCGGCATCGGGCGGTGTATCCAGATAGCGGATAACCTCGATGTCGGCGCCCTGAGCCTCCAGCAGCTCCAGCGCCTGGCGAGATTTTGAGCAGCGCGGGTTGTGGTAAATGGTGGTGGTCATCGGTTGTCCTCCGGGGGCGCGGTGGCCTAAGGTTGCGGTTGGGAGTTATTCTAAGCGCTATTGCACCAGGCTGTCAGGGAGCAGGAATGCCGCGTCAACTGAACCAGTATCTGCACTTTGGCCGCTATCTGGCGCGCCGCTTTCTGGAAGATAACTGCATCAAGAATGCTGCGGCCCTGACTTATACCACGCTGTTTGCGGTCGTGCCGGTGATGACCGTGGCCTACGCAATGCTGGCGGCGATTCCTGCCTTCGATCAGGTGGGTAGTCAGGTTGAGGCCTTTATTTTCAAGAATTTCCTGCCCGCCAGCGGGGCGGCGCTGCAGCAGCACCTCAGTGCGTTCTCCAGCCAAGCTCGGCAGCTGACCGGCGTTGGTGTAGCGCTGCTGATGGTGACGGCGCTGCTGATGCTGGTGAACATCGAGAAAGCCTTTAACGACATTTGGCGCATTCGCCAGCCGCGTCGCGGCCTGTCCAGCTTCCTGCTGTACTGGGCGGTGCTCAGTATCGGTCCCTTGTTACTGGGTGCCGGCTTTGTTGTCAGTACCTATGTAGCTTCCATGTCGTTTTTTCAGGAAGGCGCCTTTCTGGCATCGGCCTGGAGCAACCTGCTGCGCTTTCTGCCTCTGATCCTCAGTATTGCCGCCTTTACCCTGTTGTTTGTCGCCGTACCCAATACTCGGGTCCCGCTTAAGTACGGTGTGGCTGGAGGTGTGCTGGTCGCGTTGCTGTTCGAGGGAGCCAAGGCGTGCTTTGCTCTCTACGTAAAACTCTTTCCTGGCTACCAGCTGATCTACGGCGCCTTCGCGGCGGTGCCGCTGTTTTTGCTTTGGATCTATGTCAGCTGGCTGATCATTTTGCTGGGCGCAGAGCTGGTCAGTAATATGGGTAATGGCTCCGCCTGGCGGCGACCGGAGTACCCCTGGATGATCAACCTGCTGGTGTTGCTGCGACTGTTCCTGCGCGCTCAGCAGCAAGGCGTACAGGTGGATCTGGCACGGGTGAACGCTAGCGGCTGGCTGATGCACGAAGAGTTGTGGCTACAACTGACCGACTGGCTGGAGAGCGAAGCGCTGATTACCCGCACCCAGAGTGGAGCCTTTGTGCTGTGTCGTGACCTGGAACAGGTGGAGCTTAGTCATGTGCTTGAGCGCATGCCGGAGCCGCCGCTGACTCACGAAGCGTTACCGGCGGCGCTGGCCGGTGATCACGGCTGGTTTGCGCCGTTCAGCGAGGCACTGGGTCATGCTGACAAGGCGCGCCGCGAGGCGCTGCGTGGCAGTGTCAAGCACTGGCTGCTTAGCGACAGTCTGGTCGCCTCACCGCTGCCGTCCTCGGAGGTCGAATGAGAATAATATCGCTGCTGGTACTGTTCGCTCTGCTTGCGGCATGCGACGGCGCTGGGCCATGGCGTGACCAACACGGCCGCGCGTTGGATGCGGCGGCCCTCGGCCAAGGCCCGGTATTGGTGAATTATTGGGCCGAGTGGTGCGGCCCCTGTCGCGATGAACTGCCGGAGCTTAACCGTCTGGCTGCTGAGCTGCCGCCGGGCAGCGTTGTCGGGGTTGATTACGATGGCGCTACCGGTGAACAGCTGAGGCAAACCAGCGACCGCATGGGAATCGCCTTCCCGGTGTTGGGCAGCGATTTTGTGCAGGATTTCCAGTTGCCCAGGCCGGCGGTTCTGCCGACGACCTATCTGCTGGATGCTGATGGCCAGATTGTCGAAACGCTTCAGGGGCCGCAGCATTACGAGATATTGAAGCCAAAGATGACCCCTAACAGCAAGGATCAGTAAATGAGCGCTATTTGTGTGCAGGGCAAGGTGTTTGGTGTGGTGCAGGGTGTTGGTTTTCGTCAGTCGACCGTGCGCGAGGCTAACCGGCTAGGTATCTCGGGCTGGGTTCGTAACGACGACGACGGCAGTGTCAGCCTGCTGCTATGTGGGTCGGAGGATGCGCTTGATGCCATGACGGCCTGGCTGCGTCGCGGCCCCGCCGCGGCCAAGGTGGAGCGCGTCGAGCTGGCGGGTTGCCTGTGGCAGGATATTGCCGGCTTTGCGCAGCTCGGCTAGAGGCAAAGCGCGATAGGGTGGCGGCGCCGTCGCGGCAGGCAGCTTGCGTGCTGGTGGCTACCGCTGTTACGGCGTGACGTACCAGTAGCTGTACCAGTAGTCCAGCACCTTGTCCGGGTATCGGTTGCTGCCCAGGCTGCCGTTGTAGCGAGCCAGCGCCCGACGCAGGTTACCGTTTTCCTTGTCCAGGTAAAACTTGAGAATGGCGCAGCCGTACTGCAGGTTGGTTGCCAGGTCGATCAGGTTGTCGTCTGGGCGGCCAATCTCGGCCTTCCAAAACGGCATGACCTGCATCACCCCCTGGGCGCCCACGTAGGACAAGGCGTAGGGGTCGAAAAGGCTTTCCACATGCATGACTGCCAGCACCAGGTCGGGTTTCAGGCCGGCCCGGGTCGCAGCCTGATGCACCAGGCGTAGCAGACGCAGGCGCTGCTGTTCGTCGCGAATGTAGGGTGCCATTCGGGTCGACATGTCGAGCAGCCAGACTTCGGCGTCAAAGCGGTCATGAAAGCTGTCGGCGCGTGCGATGGCCTGCTTGAGCTCGGCCCGCAGCTCTGCATCGACCGGCGGTGCTGACGGGCTGGCGCCGGCCGGCGACGCGGCAAGCCCGATCAGCAGAAGCAGCACTATCCCTGTGCGCATGGTTTATTCCTGTGGTGTAGTCGCGTTATCCAGCGCCTGAACGAACTCACCTTGCAGGTGCGGGTCGCCGGTGGTCAGCAGAATCAGCATGTTTTCCAGTTGGCTGGCCTCTTCCTTTAGGTCCAGCTCGCGCAGGCGTTCGATGCGGCCAACCCACTGCTCCACGTCGTCCTCTTCGAGGTTGTCATAAATCAGCTCTGAGGCTTCGTGTAATACGCTGCGCAGTTCGCGGTCGACCAGTAAGATGGCTTCAGCGTGAACTTCGGACGTGGCCCGTGCGTCCAGTTCGATGACTCGCAGCTGGTCGAAGTCCACCGGCACAATGTCCTCGTCCAGCAGGTTCAGGCGCAGTTGGCCATCGCTGTCGGTTTGTCGTGTGACGGCCAACTCGCCTAGCTCAATGGTTAGCGTGCGGCCTGCCCAGGGCAAGGTCTGGTATTGGCGATGTTCATCTTGCAGGGTGCCTTGGCCGTCGTACTGACGGATGCTGAACAGCCGGCTTTCAGTCACGCGAATACTGCGGTGTGGCGTGTCCATGACCCGCGGCTCACCGGTTTCGATATGCAGGCTGTGGCTCAGCAGCTCACGCTCGATCTGCGGCGCACTGGCGCTGTTGGGAGCCGGCGTTGTGCTGCATGCCTGCAGCAAGCCAAGCACGGCGCCCGCGCCAAGCAGGCGAGCGCTTCGTGGGGAAGCGACGGTGTGCATCATCAGTTTGCCTGTACGCGCTCCAGCAGATGTTGAAGCATTTGCTCGACCGCGACAGTCGTGGCGTCCTGATCCCGACGATACTTGTATTCCAGTTGGCCCTCGGCCAGACCGCGATCGCTGATGACAACGCGGTGCGGAATGCCGATCAAGTCCATGTCGGCAAACTTCACGCCGGGGCTGGTCTTCTTGTCGCGGTCATCCAGCAACACGTCAACGCCGGCGGCCTGCAGGCCTTCGTACAGTGCCATGGTGGCTTGCTGTACAGCCTCGGAGCTTTCCATCTTCATCGGTACCAGGGCGACCTGGAAGGGTGCCAGCGCGTCTGGCCAGAGGATGCCGCGTTCGTCGTAGTTTTGCTCGATAGCGGCGGCCACAACACGGGATACGCCGATGCCATAGCAACCCATGGTCAGCAACTGAGCCTTGCCTTGCTCGTTCAATACGCTGCAGTTCATGGCTTCACTGTACTTCTTGCCCAGTTGGAAGATATGACCCACTTCGATACCGCGCTTGATGCTCAGGGTGCCTTCGCCATCCGGGCTGCTGTCGCCTTCAACAACATTGCGCAGATCGGCGACCTGGTCGCAGTGAGCATCGCGCTCCCAGTTGACGCCGGTGTAGTGCTTGCCGTCGACGTTGGCGCCACAGACAAAATCCGCCAGATGGGCGGCGCTGTGGTCGGCGATCACGGTGATCGGCAACTTGACCGGTCCAATGGAGCCGGGTTTGCAGCCGATGGTGTCGATGATCTGCGCTTCGCTGGCGAAGGTCAGAGGGGCGTGCACCTGAGGCAGGTGCTCGGCCTTGATCTCGTTTAGTTCATGGTCGCCGCGCAGTACCAGTGCAACCAGCGGCTGCGTTTCGCCTTCCTCGGCGGCGCCCAGCACGATCAGGGTCTTGACCGATTGCTCCGGTGGCAGCTGCAGAAACTCGCTGACCGCAGCGATGGTCACCTGGTTGGGAGTGGCGACCAGGGTCAGCTCCTGGCTGGCGGCTGGGCGTTCGCCCTGGGGCAGCTGCGCGGTGGCTTTCTCCATATTGGCGGCGTAACTGCCGCTGGAGGAAAACACGATGGCGTCTTCGCCGGAGTCTGCCAGTACGTGAAACTCGTGGGAGCCTTCGCCGCCGATTGAGCCGTTGTCAGCAACAACCGGGCGGAACTCCAGGCCCAGGCGGCTGAAGATGTTGCAGTAGGCCTGATACATGCCGTCGTAGGTCTGCTGCAGTGATTCCTGGGTCAGGTGGAAGGAGTAGGCATCCTTCATTAGGAATTCGCGGCCACGCATCAGACCAAAACGCGGACGGATCTCGTCGCGGAACTTGGTCTGAATCTGATACATGTTGACTGGCAACTGCTTGTAGCTGGTGATCTCGTTGCGCGCCAGGTCGGTAATCACCTCTTCGTGCGTCGGGCCGACACAGAACTCACGGTCGTGGCGATCTTTCAGGCGCAGCAGCTCGGGGCCGTACTGTTCCCAGCGGCCGGATTCCTGCCAGAGTTCGGCTGGCTGGATGGCGGGCATCAGGACTTCCAGCGCGCCGGCCTTGTCCATCTCATCACGTACCACCGCCTCTACCTTGCGCAGCACGCGCAGGCCCATTGGCAGCCAGGTGTACAGGCCCGACGCGATCTTGCGGATCATGCCGGCGCGCAGCATCAGCTGGTGGCTGATGACGGTGGCGTCCGAGGGGGTTTCCTTGAGGGTGGAAATCAGATAGTGGCTGGTACGCATGAGCTAGTCAGGTCCTGAGCAGAGACGGGCAGAATGGGCGCTATTGTACGATTGTGCCGGTGCAGCGTACAGCCCGCGGGTCAGGCGATTGAAGTGGGCTGCCGGGCAATAAAAAACCCGGCCGGAGCCGGGTTTCTTGGTCTTGCCTGGGCTGCTTAGAGCAGGGTCCAGGTGTAGCCGACGATCAGACGGTTTTCGTCGATGTCGCCGCCATCCAGGTTGATATCCTGGCGGACGGTAGCGTTACGCCAGCGGATGTCGAGGCCTTCGAAGAGACCAGCCGGCACAATGTAGCGCAGCTCAACATCACGCTCCCAGCGAGAATCGCGGTTTACGCCTGCGTGCTCTGCAGAGTTGGTATCGATGTCGGTACCAGCGATGTAACGGGTCATGAAGGTCAGGCCGGGAATGCCCCAGCCAGCGAGGTCGTAGTCATAGCGAGCTTGGTACGACGTTTCGTCTACGCCGTTGAAGTCAGCGTATTGTACCGAGTTGGCCAGATAGATCTCGCTGTCAGTGTACTGATAGCGGCCATCGCCATTCATCTGCTGGTAGGCAACGCCGAAGGCGTGGTTGCCAGTATGCAGGGTCAGAGCCAGAGAGGCTGCCTGGTTGTCAAACTCGTTGCCGTCGGCAGAGTCATCGTCGCTGGTGTCATAAAACGCAAAGTTGGTGTTCAGGCTGGTGTCGCTGCTCAGCGGAACGGTCCAGTCAAAGCCGGCGAAGCCGCGAGTGTAGGACTCTTCGCTCTTGGCGCCGTACAGCGAGACGCTGAAGTCGTCAGTGAAGTTGTAGCTACCGCCGGCGTAGGTCAGGTCTTCGTCCTGCAGCAGGCCGCCGTCGCTTTCGCTGGAGGTGTTGCGCTCGCCGCGGTCAGTCATGCGACCGGCTTCGACGAACAGGCCCTCGATGGAGCTGTTGGTGATGCTGTAACCTTCGTAGTGGCTGGGCAGCAGGCGTGCGTCGTCATAGTTGATGACGGGGTTGCTCAACATGTGCAGACCGTAGCGCAGCACGGTGTCGTCCAGGATGGCCATTTTCAGCGCACCACGGATCTCCATATACTCGCCTTTGGCGCGACCGTTGTTGTCGAGGGGCAGTAGACCGGTACCGGCACGGCCGCGGCCGCTGTCCAGCTTGATACCTTCCTGAGCCATCACGTCTGCACCGAAGCCGATTGGGCCCTGGGTGTAGCCGGACTCAAAGTTCATCAGGAAGCTGGTCGCGGTTTCATCAGCCTTGCTCTGGCCGACGTTGTCACGAAAATCGCGGTTGAAGTACATGGTTCGGCTGTACAGAGTCGCAGTTGCGCCTTCGACGAAACCTTCTCCCTCTGCCATTGCCTGAGTTGCCAGCAGGCCGTTGCCCGCAGCTACTGCCAAAGCAAGCGAACTCCATTTAACTGCGTTCTTCATTGTGATGTGCTCCTTTGATTAAAAGAAAACCTTGAGGCGCCAAACCGGGCCTGGCTTCTTGTTTTCGCAGTATATTAAAGCACCTGCGCGTAAACTACGAAAGCAAGCGCCTGAAAAAACAGCGTCTTGTCGAGGCATGTTTATAATTTATTGTAAGCAAAATGGCGAGCCCTGGCGTGCAGATTTATGCACACTATGTGCGTAAATGCCGAAATTTTAAAGTTGTCGTCGAAGAATGAGACGGTTTTTGAACTTGTTGCGTCAAATCGAGGTGAGTTGCATGTTTGAGTTGCACCCGCAGTTACAAGCAGACTGTCTGGTAGTTGGTGACTTTCCTTTAAGTCGTTTGCTCTTGCTTAATGATAAGCATTATCCCTGGTTTGTTCTGGTTCCGCGTCGGCAGGGGTTGCGCGAGGTGTTTGAACTTGGCGCACAGGACAGAGCTCAGTTCCATTGTGAGTCTGATCGGCTTGCCGAACTGCTAAGTGCCGAGTTCAAGGCGGACAAGATGAATGTCGCCGCACTGGGCAACATGGTGCCTCAGTTGCATGTGCATCATGTTGTTCGCTTTCGTGGTGATGCTGCCTGGCCTGCGCCCGTGTGGGGTAAAGTGCCGGCAATTCCTTATTCTGAATCTGAGTTGGCAGCCATGTTGACACGGGTGAGGGCGCTGCTTGTCGGCGAACTGGCGTTTGCCGAGGTGCAGTCGTGAGTGCGGGTGATCATTTGCCAGCGCGAGTGGACGAGTTGGAAGTGCGCCAGGCGTTTCAGGATGACACCATTCAGGCATTGAACGACGTGATTGCAGCGCAGCAACTTGAGCTGGACAGGTTGCGCCGTTCGTTGGAGCTGCTCGCCAAGCGTCAGGCCGATTTTGCTGCCCGGCTGCCTGATGCGGCGGGCGACGAACCGCCGCCTCCGCATTACTAACGATCCACCGGGCGCTGTTGCGGGGAGAGAGGGCCAAATGGCCCTCTGCCTGCTGCCGAATGGATCAGTCGAGGATGGCCACATCCTCAGCTTGCAGGCCTTTTTCCCGCTTGGCGACAGTGTAGGCAACGCGTTGCCCTTCCTGCAGAACGCGATGGCCGTCCCCTTGGATTGAGCGAAAGTGCACGAAGACGTCGCTGCCGGAGTCGCGGGTAATAAAACCAAACCCTTTGCTGGTGTTGAACCATTTAACGGTGCCGGTTTCTCGGCCGCCGGCTGACTGCCCCTGGCGCTCCTTCTGGTGGCGCGGCTTGCGCGTCGGCTTTGGCTCCTTGGGGACGCGCCGGGCGCCGAGGGTGCTGAGTTCGCTTGTTATAGCGAGCAGGCTGACCAGGCAGACGCCGGATACGCCTGCGGCCATTGCCCAGATGCTCCAGGTGCTGAAGTAGGTGCTGATCAGCAGGCTGGCGAAGGGAATGCACGCCGCAACTATGAGAAGTGTCGAGGCTAGCAGTGCGACCGCGCCGCGGGCTCCGCTGTGTGGTTGCTCGGTTTGGTTGTATTGCTGCAGGTTTATCAAGCCGGTCAGGACCGCCAGTAGGGCGATGTGACTGATCGGGGCGGATTGGGTAAAGAACGGCATGCTGTGAAACAGGCCAGTCAGCAGAACGCCGACACCTGTTACCAGATGCAGATAACGAAGGGTTTTCAAGAGGCTCACCATGGATGCAGCGATTTAGTATTGTCATGTCGGCAGGCCGATGGCTGTGGCGCTGCCGGATGGCACTCTAACCTGAAAACGCCCGGCTACCAAGCCGGCCGGGCGCTGTCGCGTTGCGGGTGAGGGAGGGGTGCTCAGCCTTCGAGCAGGCTGCGCAGCATCCAGGCGGTTTTCTCGTGCGTCTGCATACGCTGGGTCAGCAGGTCGGCAGTCGGCTCGTCGCTCGCTTCGTCGCAGACCGGGAAGATGCTGCGTGCTGTGCGTACGCAGGCTTCGTGTCCCTCTACCAGCAGGCGGATCATCTCCTTAGCCTCTGGAACGCCGTCCTCTTCCTTGATGCTGCTCAGTTCGACGAACTGTTTGTAGGTGCCCGGTGCCGGGAAGCCCAGGGTCCGAATGCGTTCGGCGATGTCGTCAACCGCCAGAGCCAGTTCGTTGTAGTGGGTTTCGAACATAAGGTGCAGGGTTTGAAACATCGGCCCTTTCACGTTCCAGTGAAAGTTGTGCGTCTTCAAGTAGAGGGTGTAGGTGTCGGCCAGCAGGCGCGACAGGCCCTCAGCAATTTGTCCGCGATCCGTTTCGGTAATGCCGATATCGATTTTCATCATGGCTCCTCATTGTTGTCTGGCGGCGCGACGTCGTTGGGGCGTTGCATCCGCGGTAACAGGTCTATTGTACAGAGTATAGATTTGCCGGAGGGTTCCCGTTGGGCGGCATCGTCGATTTGCTCACACCGCTCAGGCTCCCTCGTTGGCTAAGTTTCGGGTATATTATGGCGTTTTTCTTCGGGCGCTCGTCGATGCGGTAAAACGCCGCCAGGGCTGTTTGCGCCAAATTTGCCGACTACAGGAAGCACCACACCATGATGCGTAGCCACTATTGCGGCCAGCTGAACCAATCGCTGGCGGATCAGGAAATCACTCTTTGCGGCTGGGTTCACCGCCGCCGTGACCATGGTGGAGTCATTTTCCTGGATATCCGTGATCGCGACGGGCTGGCGCAGGTCGTATTTGACCCTGATCGTGCCGAGACCTTTGCCAAGGCCGACCGTGTGCGCAGCGAGTATGTCGTCAAGGTGACCGGTAAGGTGCGTCTGCGTCCGGAAGGCGCCCGTAACGCCAACATGGCATCAGGCGACATCGAGGTGCTGGGTTATGAGCTTGAGGTGTTGAACGAGGCTGACACCCCGCCGTTCCCGCTGAACGAATACTCTGATGTGGGCGAGGAAACCCGCCTGCGCTATCGCTTTATCGACCTGCGTCGCCCCGAGATGGCTGAAAAGCTGAAGCTGCGCTCGCAGATCACCAGCAGCATTCGCCGTTATCTGGACGAGAACGGCTTTCTGGATGTCGAAACCCCGATTCTGACCCGTGCCACCCCTGAGGGTGCGCGCGATTATCTGGTGCCCAGCCGTACCCATCCCGGCCATTTCTTTGCGCTGCCGCAGTCGCCGCAGTTGTTCAAGCAGCTGTTGATGGTGTCGGGTTTTGATCGTTATTACCAAATCGCCAAGTGTTTCCGCGACGAAGACCTGCGTGCTGACCGTCAGCCTGAATTTACGCAGATCGATATCGAGACCAGCTTCCTCGACGAGGCCGACATCATGGGCCTCACCGAGGGCATGATTCGCCAGTTGTTCAAGCAGGTGCTGGATGTGGATCTGGGCGACTTCCCGCACATGACCTTTGAAGAGGCCATGCGTCGCTTCGGCTCTGACAAGCCGGACCTGCGTAACCCGCTGGAGCTGGTCGATGTCGCTGACCAACTGGCCGAAGTCGAGTTCAAGGTGTTCAGCGGCCCGGCAACCGACCCGAAAGGCCGCGTTGCTGCGCTGCGTGTGCCGGGCGGTGCCAGCATGCCGCGCAAGCAGATCGACGACTACACCAAGTTTGTTGGCATCTACGGTGCCAAGGGTCTGGCTTACATCAAGGTCAACGAGCGTGCCAAGGGTGTTGAAGGGCTGCAGTCGCCCATCGTCAAGTTCATCCCCGAAGCCAATCTGGAAGAAATCCTCAACCGTGTGGGCGCTGTGGATGGCGATATCGTCTTCTTTGGTGCCGACAAGGCGAAGATCGTATCCGAGGCGCTCGGTGCGCTGCGCATCAAGCTGGGTCACGACCTGGACCTGCTGACCTGTGAGTGGGCGCCGCTGTGGGTGGTCGACTTCCCGATGTTCGAAGAGAACGACGACGGTTCACTGTCTGCGCTGCACCACCCTTTCACTGCGCCCAAGTGCACGCCGGAAGAGCTGCAGGCCAACCCGTCGACCGCGCTGTCGCGCGCTTACGACATGGTCCTGAACGGCACCGAGCTGGGTGGCGGTTCCATTCGTATTCACCGCAAGGAAATGCAGCAGGCGGTCTTCAATATCCTGGGTATCAGCGCCGACGAGCAGCAGGAGAAGTTTGGCTTCCTGCTCGATGCGCTGAAGTTTGGTGCGCCGCCGCACGGCGGTCTGGCCTTTGGTCTGGATCGTCTGGTCATGCTGGTGACCGGTGCTCAGTCTATTCGTGAAGTTATTGCTTTCCCGAAAACCCAAAGCGCGGCCTGTGTCATGACCCAGGCGCCGGGCCTTGTCGACAACAAGGCGCTGCGTGAGCTGAGCATCCGTCTGCGCGAGCAGACCAAGGTCGAGTAAGTCTGTTAACCCCGGTCACGTTTGCGTGATCGGGGCTGTTTTATCTGGAGTTGTGTTATGGCCGGTCATTCCAAATGGGCCAATATCAAGCACCGCAAGGCGGCTCAGGATGCCAAGCGGGGCAAGATCTTTACCAAGCTGATTCGCGAATTGACGGTGTCGGCCAAGGTGGGTGGCGGTAATCCTGCCGACAACCCGCGTTTGCGTGCCGCAGTGGACAAGGCGCTGGGCGCCAATATGACCCGCGATACCATTGACCGTGCTATCGCCCGTGGTGCCGGCAGCAACGATGCCGACAACATGGAAGAGCTGACCTATGAGGGGTACGGCGCGGGTGGTGTGGCGGTTCTGGTGGAAGCCATGACCGACAACCGCAATCGCACAGTCAGCGAGGTGCGCCACGCCTTTGGTAAGTGCGGTGGCAATCTGGGCACCGACGGTTCGGTGGCCTACCTGTTCACGCGTCGCGGTCAGCTTGTTTTCGCAGCAGGCTTGGATGAAGACGCTCTGATGGAGGCGGCGCTGGAGGCTGGTGCTGAGGATGTTGTCGCCAATGACGATGGCTCCTTTGATGTATTTACCAGCTTCGAGGAGTTTGGCGCGGTACGCGATGCGCTGGATGCGGACGGCTTCGCTGCTGAATCGGCGGAAGTGGCAATGATCCCCTCCACCGAGGCAGAGCTGGACCTGGAAATCGCGCAGAAGGTGATCAAGCTGATCGACATGCTGGAAGACCTGGATGACGTGCAGAACGTCTATTCCAATGCGTCGATCTCCGATGACATCATGGAGCAGTTGGGGTGACCCAATGCCGGCTGAGTAAGAGAAGGGAGGCGCAGGCCTCCCTTTTTTCTATAACCCGCACGCTGATGGGGGTGATATGGCGCTGATACTGGGCATCGACCCCGGCTCCCGCATTACCGGTTTTGGCATTGTGCGTCACGAAGCCGGACGTCAGGAGTACGTCACCTCGGGGTGTATTCGGGTGGGCGAGGGCGCCTTTCCCGAGCGGCTGCAGAAAATCTTCCATTACCTCTCTGAACTGATTGAGCAATATCGGCCGGATGTGGTCAGTATCGAGCAGGTTTTCATGGCGCGTAATCCGGACTCTGCGCTCAAACTCGGGCAGGCGCGGGGCGCCGCGATTGTGGCCGCGGTGAACGCGGGCCTTGGTGTGCATGAATACAGCGCGCGTCAGGTTAAGCAGGCGGTGGTGGGGACGGGGGCGGCCGACAAGAAGCAGGTTCAGCATATGGTCACCCAGTTGCTGGGGCTGGCCGGTACGCCGCAGGCGGATGCTGCCGATGCGCTGGCCATCGCCTTGTGTCATGCACACATGAGCGGGGTGCAGCAGCAGATGGGTAACGTGGCGCTGGCGGTGCGTGCAGGCCGAGTGCGGCGTCGTTAATTGAATACGAGGGAGCAGGGCTGGTGATAGGACGTTTGAGTGGTGTTTTGCTGGAAAAACAACCGCCGCATATCCTGCTGGATGTGCAGGGCGTCGGCTACGAGCTGGACGCGCCGATGAGTACCTTCTATCAATTGCCGGCGCTGGGCGAGAAGGTCACGCTGCATACACACATGGTAGTACGTGAGGACGCTCAGCTGCTCTACGCCTTCTCCGACAAGCGCGGCCGTGATCTGTTTCGTGAGCTGATTCGGCTTAACGGCGTTGGTCCCAAGCTGGCGCTGGCGCTGATGTCCGGTATGGATGTCGATGAACTGGTGATGGCGGTACAGCACCAGGATGTCAGCGCGCTGGTGAAGATACCCGGTGTTGGCAAGAAAACAGCCGAGCGCCTGTTGATCGAGCTGCGGGATCGTTTCAAGGCCTGGGAGGCTGCTCCAGGTGCCATTACGCTGGCCGGCCCTGTGGCTGGTGGGGGCGTGCCGGCCAAGCCGAGCGCTGATGCCGTCAGTGCGCTTATCGCCCTGGGCTACAAGCCGCAGGAGGCCAGTAAGGCCGTGGCTGCTGTCGACGAAGATGGCCTCAGCAGTGAAGAGTTGATTCGCCGTGCGCTCAAGGGCATGGTGTAGAGCGTGCCTTGCCGGAGGCATTGCTTCCTTTATTGATGGATAAAACATGCTGGAAGAAGATCGCCTGATTGCGGCAACGCCCAGGCAGCAGGAAGAAGTTATCGACCGGGCGATCCGTCCGCTTAAGCTGGCCGACTATATAGGTCAGCCGACGGTGCGCGAGCAGATGGAGTTGTTCATCAAGGCGGCCAGGGGGCGGGGTGAGGCGCTGGATCACGTGCTGATCTTTGGCCCACCCGGTCTGGGTAAAACCACGCTCGCCAATATCATTGCCCAGGAAATGGGCGCCAAGATCAAGAGCACCTCCGGTCCGGTGCTTGAGCGTGCTGGAGATCTGGCTGCGCTGCTGACCAATCTGGAAGCGGGCGATGTGCTCTTTGTTGATGAGATCCATCGCCTGTCCCCTGTTGTTGAGGAAATCCTCTATCCTGCGATGGAGGACTACCAGCTCGATATCATGATTGGCGAGGGGCCAGCCGCGCGTTCGATCAAACTGGATCTGCCCCCCTTCACCTTGGTTGGTGCCACCACTCGCGCTGGCATGCTGACCAATCCGCTGCGTGATCGCTTTGGTATCGTCCAGCGTCTGGAGTTCTACTCGGTCGCGGATCTGTCCACTATCGTGGCCCGTTCGGCTGGGATTCTCGGTTTGCAGATGGATGACGGCGGCGCCCGTGAGATTGCGCGCCGCTCACGCGGCACGCCGCGTATTGCCAATCGTCTGCTGCGCCGGGTGCGCGATTTTGCCGAGGTGCGCAGTGCCGGGATGATCAGCGCCGAGGTGGCCGATCAGGCGCTCAACCTGCTGGATGTCGATGAGCAGGGCTTCGACCATATGGACCGCCGCCTGCTGCTGACCATGATCGACAAGTTTGACGGCGGCCCGGTGGGCATCGACAACCTTGCCGCCTCCATCAGCGAGGAGCGCCACACTATTGAGGATGTACTGGAGCCCTACCTTATTCAGCAGGGGTTTATCATGCGCACCCCGCGCGGCCGGGTGGTTACCCGCCATGCCTACCAGCATTTCGGTCTGAATCTGCCGGCCCGCATGGCCCGTGCCTCTGCGGACCTGTTTGACGATCCGGGCGCGCCTGATCCGCCCTGAAAAATATTTTTGCAAATAGCGAGCAAACCCACTATGCAAAACCCTAGCTTGGCTCTACATTATGCGCGTTGAACGTTCTGGGCCGCCGTTCGAGCTGAAAGCCCGCGTCTACTTTGAAGATACCGATGCCGGCGGCATCGTCTACTACGTCAATTACCTGAAGTTTATGGAGCGTGCGCGGACGGAGCTGGTCCGCACTCTCGGCTTTGATCAAAGCGCTCTGCAGAGAGAAAATGTCATTTTTGTTGTGCACTCTGTCACGGCACGTTATCACGCGCCTGCGCGGCTGGACGATGAACTTGTCGTAACTGCGGCTGTCTTGGAAACCAAGCGAGCAAGTATTCGTTTCCGCCAGAGTGTGACTCGGGCGGGGGAGCTGTTGTGTGAGGGTGATGTGCTGGTTGCCTGTGTGAGTGCAGACCGGTATCGCCCCCAAGCCATTCCGGACAATCTGCGTGAAGCATTCCGTGGTAGTGGCCTGGGGCGTGACGAGTAAACCGAAAGACCGTATGAGATTGCGAGGAGTAGTAGAGCGTGCAGGCTGATCAAATGTCGATATGGCACCTGGTGTCCGGCGCAAGTGTGCTGGTTCAGCTGGTGATGCTGACCCTGCTGGCAGCATCAGTAGTGTCGTGGGTAATGATCTTCCAGCGCAGCAATGTCATGCGCTCGGCGAAAAATGCCCTGGACGATTTCGAAGATCGTTTCTGGTCTGGTGTGGATTTGTCCCAGTTGTACCGTCAGGTGACGGGGTCGCCGGATGAAAACTCCGGGTTGGAGCAGATTTTTCGCGCTGGCTTCAAAGAGTTCTCTCGCATGCGTCAGCAGCCGGGTGTTGACCCGGACGCGGTGATGGATGCGGTACAGCGCTCCATGCGGGTAGCCATTTCACGCGAGGAAGAGAAGCTGGAGCAGCACTTGCCGTTCCTGGCGACTGTGGGCTCGACCAGTCCTTATGTCGGCCTGTTCGGTACTGTTTGGGGGATCATGAACTCCTTCCGCGGTCTGGCAACCGTGCAGCAGGCGACGCTGGCAACGGTGGCGCCGGGTATCGCTGAGGCGCTGGTGGCTACGGCCATTGGTCTGTTTGCCGCGATTCCTGCGGTAGTGGCTTACAACCGCTTCTCGGCGCGCTCGGAAATGCTGATTGGCCGTTACTACACATTCGCTGACGAGTTTTCCAGCATTCTGCATCGCCGCGTTCACGCGCGCGAGGAGTAAGCGGAGGTCGCTATGAGCATGCACATGCACAGGCGCCGTGAGAAGCGTAAACCGGTCGCGGAAATGAACGTAGTGCCCTACATCGACGTGATGCTGGTGCTGCTGGTTATCTTTATGGTGACCGCGCCGATGCTGAACCAGGGCGTGAAAGTCGATCTGCCGCAGGTGTCTAGTGAGGTATTGCCCAGCGACAGCAATCAGCAGGTACTGACCCTGTCCGTGCTGGCTGATGGTACCTATTACTGGAACCTGGGCGAGGCGGTGGACACGGAGAATCATTCCGACAGTGCTGTGTCGCTGGAAGCCATGACCGAGGGCGTGACCAAGATCATGCGCGCCAAGCCCGACACGCTGGTTTACATCCGTGGTGATAAAAATGCCAATTATGGCGTGGTGGTGACCGCTATGGGCGCTCTGCAGCAGGCAGGTGTGCCCAATGTAGGCTTGATTACCGAGGCGCCGTGAGCACGCGATATCAACACCGACCGGCAGCCTCGGAGCGTTATTCGTCCCCGCTGCTGAAAGCGGTTGGACTGCACTTGCTGGTGGCGATCCTGTTGTTCGCCTCCTTCAGTCGTGCGCCGCAGTTTGAGCCGGCCAGACCGATTGTGCAGGCGACGCTGGTACAACTGGACTCAATGAGCCCGAGTACCACGCCGACCGACCAGAACATTGCCGGCGAAGCGCAGCAGTCGCGCTCGCCGCGCGCAGATGAAGAAGCGCTGGAGAAGCAGCGCGAGCAGCAGCAGGCTGCCGAGGCGGCCAGGGCTGCCCAGACAGAGCAGGCGCGTCAGGCCGAGGCGCAGCGCAAGGCGGCAGAGGCTGAGCGCCAGGCAGCTGCAGAGGCCCAAGAGCAGCAAAAGGCTGCCGAGGCCGCTGCAGCTGCTGAGCGTCGCAAGGCCGCTGAGGCGCAAGCTGCTCGCGAGCGCGCCGCTGCCGAAGCTGAGCGCAAGAAGGCCGAGGAAGAAGCGCGTCGCAAGGCGCAGGAAGAGGCCCGTCGCAAGGCGGCGGAAGAGGCCGAGCGCAAGGCTGCCCAGGAAGCCGAGCGTCGCCGTGAGCAAGAGCGGGTCGCCCGCGAGCAACGCGAGCGTGAAGCAGCCAAGGCTAGCGCGTTGAGCGAGTTGCTGGGTGAAGAGACTGAATATCAGCAGGCGCAGGCTGACCGCATTGGCGATCAGGTGGCGGCCAGCTTTGATGATGTTATTCGTCGTTATGTGAGTCAGCAGTGGCGTCGTCCGCCGACTGCGCGTAACGGCATGGTGGTGGAAGTGCGTCTGAGCATGTTGCCGACGGGGCAGATTACCGATGCGGTGGTGATTCGCTCCAGCGGCGACCCGGGTTTCGATCAGTCTGCCGTGCAGGCGGTGAAGAACGTGGGGCGCATCCCGGAAATGCAGCAACTGTCGAGCGAGAATCCGGCGGAGTTCAATCGCCTGTATCGTCAGCGTAACCTGCGCTTCAGACCAGAGGATCTGTCATTCTGATGAAAAGACTGAGTCAAGTATTTGCGGGCATTGTTGCCCTGTGCGTAAGCCAGCTGTTGCTGGCCCAGGACGCCATTGAGATTACCAAGGGTACCGACAAGGCTACGCCGATTGCGGTGGTGCCCTTCGGTTGGCAGGGCAGCGCGCCATTGTCTGAGGACATGGCGCAGATTGTTGGCAACGACCTGCGCAACAGCGGCATGTTTGCACCGCTGGAGCGTAACAATATGCTCAGCTATCCGGTGCGCGGAGAGGAGATCAACGCCCGTGATTGGCGCATGATCGGTGCCGATTACGTGGTCGTGGGGCAGGTAAGCAGTGCCGGTGGTGAGAGCCTGGATCTGACCTATAGCCTGTACAGCGTGGCGCGGGAAGAAGTACTGTTGTCGCGCTCGATCAGCGGCACTAGCAACCAGCTGCGCGATATTGCTCATCATCTGAGTGATGAAGTGTTCAAGGAGCTGACCGGCATCCAGGGTGCGTTCAGTACCAAAATTCTCTATGTCGCGGCCGAGCGCTTCTCCGTCGATAACACCCGCTACACCTTGCAGCGCAGCGATTACGACGGCGCGCGCGCAGTGACGCTGCTGCAGTCGCGTGAGCCGATTCTGAGCCCGAGCTACTCGCCGGATGGCGAGCGCATTGCCTATGTGTCCTTTGAATCGCGCAGGCCCGAGATTTATGTGCACTACATCCGCACCGGTCGTCGTGAGCGGGTGAGCAGTTTCGAAGGGTTGAATGGCGCGCCAGCCTGGTCTCCGGACGGCAATCGCCTGGCCTTTGTGTTGTCGCGGGACGGCAACCCCGAGATCTATGTCATGGAGTTGGCCAGCAAGCAGATGCGTCGGATAACCAATCACTTCTCGATTGATACCGAGCCGACCTGGATGGACAACAACACCATTGTGTTTACGTCCGATCGGGGCGGCCGCCCGCAGATTTATAAGCAGAGTCTGGGCTCTGGCTCTCCCGAGCGCCTGACTTTTGTTGGCAACTACAATGCCAACGCCAAGCTGTCCGTTGATGGGCGCACCATGGTTATGGTGCACCGTCAGGATGGCTACCGTAATTTTCAGATTGCCACGCAGGATCTTGAGCGCGGGAATTTGAGAGTTTTAACAGAAACGTCACTGGATGAGTCGCCAACCGTCTCTCCCAATGGCGCTATGTTAATTTATGCTACCCGTCAACAGGGACGGGGCGTACTCATGCTGGTATCTACAAACGGGCGTGCACGGTCGGAGATTCCGACACAGTTCACCGACCTGCGCGTACCTTCATGGTCCCCATACCTGCCATAGGGCGCACCAACACTAAACCATATGGGGTTAATAGGAGTTCATGATGCAAGTTATCAAGTTTGGCAAAGCCGCTGCTCTGGTTGTCGCGTTCGGCGTGGTTGTAGGCTGTTCCTCCAAGGGTGGCGACACCACTGGCGCTGGTGCAGTTGATCCCAACGCAGGCTACGGTGCCGGCACTTCTGGTGCAGGCTCGGACAACGGCATGAACAGCGCTGAAGCTGCTCTGCGCGCCATCACCACTTTCTACTTCGAGTACGACAGCTCCGAGCTGAAGCCTGAAGCCATGCGCGCTCTGGACGTACACGCCAAGGATCTGAAGTCTGCTGGCAACCGTGTTGTGCTGGAAGGCCACACCGACGAGCGTGGCACTCGCGAGTACAACATGGCTCTGGGCGAGCGTCGTGCTGCTTCCGTTCAGCGCTACCTGGTGCTGCAGGGTGTGTCCCCGGCTCAGCTGGAACTGGTATCCTACGGCGAAGAGAAGCCGGCAGCGATGGGTTCCAACGAGGAAGCCATGGCTCAGAACCGCCGCGTAGAGCTGCGCAAGTAAGAGACGAGGTCGTATGAAGGGTTACAGAGGAGTACTGGTCGCCTTTGCCCTGTCGCCATTGGCGGCAATGGCTCAGGTTCCAGTGATGGAAGGCAGTTCGAATAACAGCTCGAATGCCATGTATCAGGGCTCCTCGGTGACCCAGCAGACCCAGGCTGGCCTTTCCAGTGAAGGCCAGCTGTTTCAACAGTTGTACCAACTTCAGCAGGAAGTAACCCTGCTGCGTGGCATGCTCGAAGAGCAGAGCTACAAACTCAAGCAGATGGAACAGGATCAGCTTGACCGTTACAAAGATATCGACAGCCGTCTGTCTGGCATGAATACCGCACCTGCTTCGGGCAGTAGCGGGGCAAGCTCAGACGTTGCTGACACCCGGGAGCCCGCCGCCAATGCCGGAGCTTCTGCCGCGCCGCCGGACCCGGAGCGCGAAAAGCTGATGTACGACGCGTCCTTTGATCTGGTCAAGGCGCGCGACTTTGACAAGGCCGCTCAGGCCTTCACCGCGTTCCTGCGTCGATACCCCGACAGCCAGTACGCGGGTAATGCGCAATACTGGCTGGGTGAGGTGTATCTGGTTCAGTCTGATCTGGAGTCTGCCGGCAAGGCGTTTGCCCAGGTCATCAGTCGCTACCCCGATCACCGCAAAGAATCTGATGCGATGTACAAGCTCGGTGATGTCGAGCGCCGTCTGGGCCGAGATGACAAGGCGCGTGAGCTGTTTCAGCAGGTCATCAGCAAGTACCCTGACTCCTCTGCCGCGCAGTTGGCTGGGCGCGAGCTATCCAGTTTGAACTGATCTGTCGGGAGCTTTTAGCTCCCGATGTTGTATCTGACAGAGCGTATTCTATGTCTTCCTCTTCTAGCGGCCGTGCCGTTGTCTTGCTTTCTGGTGGGCTGGATTCGGCGACCGTGCTGGCGCTGGCCCAGGCCGAGGGGCTGGCCTGCTACACCATGAGTTTCGATTACGGGCAGCGTCACCGGGCGGAGCTGGCAGCAGCCGAGCGCGTGGCAAGCGCGGCGGGTGTCGTCGAGCACAAGGTGATCGAGATGAATCTGAACGGCATTGGCGGCTCGGCGTTAACCGACGACGCTATTGCCGTGCCCGAGTCGCCCCAGCAGGGGATTCCGGTCACCTACGTGCCGGCGCGCAATACGCTGTTTCTGGCTCTTGCTCTGGGCTGGGCAGAGGTGCTGGAGGCGCGCGATATCTACATTGGCGTCAACGCCGTAGATTACTCTGGCTATCCCGACTGCCGCCCGGCGTTTGTTGAGGCCTTTGAGCGGCTGGCCAACCTGGCGACACGTGCCGGAGTGGAGGGCGAAGGGTTCCGTATTCGCGCGCCGTTGCAGCACTTGAGCAAGGCACAGATTATTCAGGCCGGCCAGGCTCTGGGCGTCGACTACAGTCAGACGGTGTCCTGCTATCAGGCAGACGAGCAGGGGCGCGCCTGTGGCGTATGCGATAGTTGTCGCCTGCGCGCTGAAGGCTTTGCCGCTGCTGGTGTACCTGATGCGACCCGCTATCAGCATTAAATTTTGCGCAGATGCAAAAAAAGGGCTTGAGTTTCCTCGTTAAATCAGTAATATAGCGCGCTTCCAGCAGGGGGTCGTTAGCTCAGTTGGTAGAGCAGTTGGCTTTTAACCAATTGGTCGTAGGTTCGAATCCTACACGACCCACCACTCTGGATATCCTCTCCGGCCGTTCCTGGCCAAGCATTATTGAAAATCCATCAGCGTTTGTTGTTATTGCATTGTGCTGCCAGTGGCTGCGTTTTCGCGTCTGCTTTCCGCTGCGTAGGCTCTGGGACGAACGTGCTACAATCGCCCGTTCCGTTGTTCCTGGTGGATTAAGACATGTCCCAGATTTCAGAGCGTCTGCTGGTTCAGGCGCACCTGGATGCCAAGGCGCCTGCGCCTCTGAGCGATGCAGAAAAGGCCGACTACAAGGCTCGCATCGCCGCTGCTCTCAAAGCGCACAACGCCGTCCTGGTCGCGCACTATTACACCGACCCGGTGCTGCAGGAGCTGGCCGAAGAGACCGGTGGCTGCGTGTCCGACTCGCTGGAGATGGCGCGCTTTGGGCGTGACCACGAAGCGACCACGTTGATCGTGGCCGGTGTGCGTTTTATGGGTGAGACCTCCAAGATCCTCAGCCCGCACAAGCGCGTCCTGATGCCGACGTTGGAGGCGACCTGCTCGCTGGATCTGGGCTGCCAGATTGACGAGTTTTCAGCTTTCTGCGATCAGCATCCAGATCGAACCGTTGTGGTTTACGCCAACACGTCGGCGGCGGTCAAGGCGCGGGCGGATTGGGTAGTGACCTCCAGCTGCGCGCTGCCGATTGTCGAGCACCTGATCGATAAGGGCGAGAAAATTCTCTGGGCGCCGGACCAGCACCTGGGTAACTACATTCAGCGCGAAACTGGCGCCGATATGCTGTTGTGGCAGGGCTCGTGTATCGTTCACGAGGAATTCAAGGCCAAGGTCCTGGAAGACCTGCGCAAGGTGCACCCGGAAGCCGCGATTCTGGTGCATCCCGAGTCGCCTCAGTCGGTGGTTGAGCTGGCTGACGTGGTTGGCTCTACCAGCCAACTGATTCAGGCCACCCGCGACCTGCCAAACCCTACCTTTATCGTGGCCACGGACCGAGGCATTTTCTACAAGATGCAGCAAGCAGCGCCTGATCGTTTGCTCATCGAGGCGCCGACCGCCGGTAACGGGGCGACCTGTCGCAGCTGTGCGCACTGCCCGTGGATGGCCATGAACACGTTGCCGCGCGTGCTCGCAGCGCTGGAAACCGGGGCTGATGAAATTCACGTCGACGCTGATCTGATCCCTAAGGCGGTGCGCCCGCTGGATCGGATGCTGGACTTCACCCGCAACGCCAATCTTGCTGCCAAGGGTAATGCCTGAGCAGGCTCTGTAGTCGTCCTCGGACGGCTCTGTTGCTTGGCGGGCGTTACAGCGATTCGATCAAGGCCCGTTGACGACGCAGCTCGTTCTGTTGCTCCTTGATGCGCGCGGTGGTCACGAAGTTGCCGCCTGCACGTTCCAGGGCGAGCTGTAGCTGTTGCTCAGCCTGTTGCAAGTCGCCGGTCAGCTTGAAGTAGTGCGCGCGCGCCAGGTGTACGCCCAGAATATTGCCGGCCAGGCCGCGAATCTCGGCCGCCAGATACCAGACGTCAGGGTCGTCCGTGCGGCGGCTGGCCAGGCGGTCGATGGCCCGCTCTGCTTCGGCGTATTGTTGTTGCTTGAGCAGCAAGTCCGCCTCGGCAAAGGCGAGGGGAAAGTTGCCCGGGAAACGCGCCTGCTGTTGTCGGGTACGCTCCAGTGCCTGTTGCAGGCGGCCGGCGTTGCTGTCCAGTTCGATCTGCGCCAGGTTGAACGGCAGGCTGTTGGGTTGCTGCTCAAGCAGCGGAGCCATTGTTTCGCTGGCCTCGGCGTGCTGGCCGCCGCGAGAGAGCGCCAGGGCGAGACCGTAGCGCGCCGCGTCGTGGTTGCCGTCGTGATCGTCCAATTGGGCGCGGAAGCGCTTGGCTGACAGGCCGGGGCTTTGTTCGTACTTGAGCTGCACGCGCGCGCGCATCAGCTGATAGTCGAGGCTGTCATTCTCGCCGCCGCTGGGCAGTTGCTCCGCGCGATTGCGGGTGTCGGCCATGCGCGACTGACTGACCGGGTGGGTCAGCAGGAATTCAGGTGGCGTGGTGTCATAGCGGCTGAGTTGGGCCAGACGCTCGAACATGGTCGGCATCGCGGTGGGGTCATAGCCCGCGCGCTCCAGGTTGACGATGCCAATGCGGTCGGCCTCCTGTTCGTTTTGCCGCGAGAAGCGCCGCTGCTCCTGAATGGCTGCGGCCTGGGTTGTGGCCAGCGCGGCGAAGCCGGCGTCTCCGCCGCCTGCTGCCGCCAGTACTATGGAAGCCAGCATCGCGGTCATGAAGGGCACTTGCATGCGTTGCTGTTGCTCCAGGCCCCGAGCAAAGTGGCGTTGGGACAGGTGCGCCAATTCGTGCGCCATAACCGAGGCAAACTCGGCCTCGCTCTGCGCGTGCAGAAACAGGCCGCCATTGACGCCGACCACACCGCCGGGGGCTGCGAAGGCGTTAAGCTCAGGGCTGTCGATCAGTACAAAGGCGAGGCGGCGATCGGTCAGCTGACTGGTTTCTGCCAGGCGATAGGTGCGCTGCTCAACAAAGTCTTTGAGTTGCGCGTCGTCCAGGGTGGACACTGCACCACGCAGCATGGTGAGCCAGGTGCGCCCCAGCTGGTATTCCTGTTCGCGTGACATGATGGATGAGCTGGTGTCGCCCAGCGAGGGCAGATTGAAGTCGTCCGCGCTGACCGGCGCGCCCGCAGGCAGGCCCAGGGTGCCAACCAGTAAGACGCTATGCAGCAGGCGTTTGGCTGACATCTTTTCTCGCATCATTTTTGTCTCATACCGGGTCTGGCTGTTGTCGAGAGGCGCGCCCGCAAGGCTATACTGTCGCGCACTTGTTGTGGAGCCCTTGCATGTCTGTTGAATTGCCCATCGATGCTGTTGTTGACGCCCGTGGACTCAGCTGCCCGTTACCCCTGCTGAAGGCCAAGCAGGCGCTGAACAGCATGTTAGCAGGCCAAACGTTGCATGTAATGGCTACCGACGCGGGTTCCGAGCGGGACTTTCAACGCTTTGCCGAGTTGTCCGGTAACCGGTTGCTGCAGGCTCGCGCGTTTGACGGCGAATTTCATTATTGGTTGCGTAAAGCAGATTGATTAAATGCTAAAAGTTTTTCAGGGTTGGGTTCAGCGTTATTTTTCCGATGAAGAGGCAGTGGTGCTGGCAGTGGTGCTGGCGCTGGGCTTCGCGATCGTTATCTCCTTTGGCGACAAGCTTGCGCCGCTGTTGACTGGCGTGGTGCTGGCTTACCTGCTGCAGGGGTTGGTCACCCGTCTGCAGCGCTGGCTGCCCCATGCGCTGTCGGTGTGGATTGTGTTCTTGCTGTTTCTTGGGGCGCTGGCCGCTCTGCTGGGTGTGGTTGTGCCGCTGGTCTGGAAACAGATGCTCAATCTGTTTAACGAGTTGCCGGGCATGCTGGGAGAGTGGCGTGCGCAGCTGTTGCACCTGCCCGAGGAATACCCCTCGTTTATTTCAGAGGCGCAGATCGAACGCCTGATGAACTCTATCAATGGTGAAGTGGGTGCCTTCGGACAATGGGCGTTGTCGCAGTCGTTGGCCAGCTTGCCGGTGGTGGTGACCGTGTTGGTGTATCTGGTACTGGTGCCTATTCTGGTGTTTTTCTTCCTCAAGGACAGCCAGACCCTCACTGCCTGGACGGTCAGCCACCTGCCGCGTGAGCGCCGCCTGATGCGGGTTGTGTGGACGGAAATGAACCAGCAGATTGCCAACTACATTCGCGGCAAGGCGGCGGAAATTCTGATCGTCGGCGCGGTGACCTACATCTCCTTCGCCATACTCGGGGTCAATTATGCGGCGCTGCTGGCGGTGCTGGTGGGTTTGTCGGTGCTGGTGCCCTACATCGGCGCTACCGTGGTTACTATTCCGGTGGCGTTGATCGGCCTGTTCCAGTGGGGGCTGGGCAACGAGTTTATGGTGCTGATGATTGTCTACGCTGTGATTCAGGCGCTGGATGGCAATGTGCTGGTGCCGATTCTGTTTTCCGAGGCGGTCAACCTGCACCCAGTCGCGATTATCGCAGCAGTGCTGATCTTTGGCGGGTTGTGGGGCTTTTGGGGGGTGTTCTTTGCGATCCCGCTGGCGACCTTGTTCAAGGCGGTGCTCTATGCCTGGCCGCGCGGCCTGGAGGCGGCGCACGATGCTCAGGCGGCGCAGGCCTGAGCATCACTTCGCGGGCGCTGTGGCAGGTTACAGCGCCTGAACGGCTTTCAGTACGTCGGCAACATGCCCCGGTACCTTAACCTTGCGCCATTCGTGACGCAGCACGCCTTGCTCGTCAAACACAAAAGTGCTGCGCTCAATCCCCTCGTATTCCTTGCCATAGAGCTTCTTGGGTTTGATAACGTCGAACAGGCGGCAGAATGACTCGTCCGGGTCGCTGATCAGCTCGAACGGAAATTCATGCTTGGTCTTGAAGTTGGTGTGGGTGCGCAGGCTGTCGCGCGATACGCCATAAATCACCGCGCCGGCCTCGGTAAAGGCGGCGTGGTTGTCACGGAAGTCCTGACCCTCAGTGGTACACCCCGGGGTGTTGTCCTTGGGGTAGAAGTAAATCACGACCTTTTTGCCGGCCAGGCTGGCGGGCGTCACGGTCTGATCGCCGGTAGCGCTGGCGCTGAAGTCGGGGAGGGGCTGGTTCAGTTCAACGGACATGGGCGGTCTCCTCGTCAAATATCAGTGCAGTGGGCGCCAGGGTTCGATCACGGCGTCCAGGTTCAGTTCGTCGCAAAAGTCCAGAAACTGCTCGCGCAGCCAGCTCAGTTGGGTGCGCGCCGGTATCGCTATGGTCAGCGTCAGATTGAGCATGGGCGTGCCAGTGTGCTGAGCCTGATAGGTGAAGCTCTGCAGCTCTTCAATGTCGATGCTCAGTTGCTGGAAGAAGTTGCACAGCTCTCCAACCAGCTCTGCCCGCTGGGCTGCCGTCACAAAAACGTTGTAGGGCAAGGCTTGTGGGCGTTCGTCCAGGCTGTGGCTGCGGGACATGGACAGCTGAATGTGTTCGCGCTTGGCCAGCGGCGGCAGCAGGGTTTCCAGTCGGGCCAGGGCGTCCCAGTTGCCGCTGACCTGCAACAGCAGAACGGCGCAACTGCCGTGGCGGCTCATGCGGCTGCTGACAATCTGGCATCGATGCTCGGTGCACAGGCGGGTCAACAGGCTGGCCAGCGATGTGGTTTCCTGGCCCAGGACGTTAATGACCAGATATTGCTCGCGTTGACCCGGTGGGGTGGACATGGTGATCCTCTAATTCACGGAAGCGCCTTTTGAGCGCGATAAACAAGCGGCTATTGTCCCAGCCTGTCGGAGGCGGGGCAACTGCCGGTAGCGAGCGGTGTCGGGCGGCGGTGGCGAGCCAGCTCGACGTGTCTGATGGGCAGAAGTCGGCGCGCTGCTTGCTGCCCGTGTGGCGGTCCTCGGTGGCGTCCGGTCAGCAGCTGTCTGCTGGTTACCGACGCGGTGTAATTAATCAGTGCTCCCTTGTACTGGCCGCGGGGCGAAAGTACCATTGTCGTTTATTGTTCCAAGTGGAGAGTTGCATGATCTCGGGCAGTCTGGTGGCGCTGGTTACACCCATGGATTCAAACGGAGACCTGGATTGGCAGGCTCTGGAGCGCCTGATCGACTTCCACCTGGAAAAGGGTACCGACGGCATCGTTGCCGTCGGCACGTCCGGTGAGTCCGCTACCCTCGACATGAGCGAGCACAAGGAAGCTATTCGCCGCGTGGTACAGCAGGTTGGCGGGCGCATCCCGGTGATTGCCGGTACTGGCGCCAACTCGACCCGTGAAGCGGTCGAACTGACCGAGGCGGCGCGCAGCGTTGGTGCCGATGCTGCACTGCTGGTTACCCCCTATTACAACAAGCCTACCCAGGAAGGCCTGTACCTGCACCACAAGCACATCGCTGAAGCCGTTGCCATTCCGCAGATTCTGTACAACGTGCCGGGTCGCACCGCGTGCGACATGCTGCCGGAAACCGTTGAGCGCCTGGCTGCCATCAGCAACATCGTTGGTATCAAGGAAGCGACCGGTGACCTGCAGCGTGCGCGCGAGGTTATCGAGCGGGTGGGCGATCGCATGGCGGTCTACTCCGGCGATGATGCAACGGCAGTAGAGCTGATCCTGCTGGGTGGCAAAGGCAATATCTCCGTGACGGCCAACGTGGCGCCCCAGCAAATGCACGAGCTGTGTGCTGCTGCCCTGCGTGGCGATGATGCAACGGCTCGCCGCCTCAATGAGGCCCTGATGCCCCTGCACAAGGCGCTGTTTATCGAATCCAATCCGATTCCGGTCAAGTGGGCTCTGCTTGAGATGGGGCTGATTGCCGATGGCATTCGTCTGCCGTTGACTCAGCTCAGCGCCCGCTGCCACGACACCGTGCACGGCGCCCTGCGTGAGTGTGGCCTGCTCTAATCAATCGGAATACCTGTTGACCAAGGAAACATTTATGAAGCCTGTGCTGAGCGCACTGACCCTGGGAGTTTTGGCCAGCCTGAGCGGCTGTGGGTATCTGATGGGGGAAGACGGATACTTCCGTGATCGTGGTAGCGACTATCAGCAGGCCGAGGTGCAGCCTCGCATGACGGTGCCGGCCGGGCTGGAAAGCAAGCCCACGGGCGATCTTCTGCCGGTTCCTGGACAGATTGCCGCCGCGCCGCAGCCGGGTGAAAAATTTGAAACGCCACGTCCGCGCCCAATGGCGGCCGGTGTTGACACCTCCACGTTCTCGCTGCAACAAGAAGGCAGCCAGCGCTGGGTGTTGGCACAGCTGCCGGCCTCCGACGTGTGGCCCCTGTTGCAGCGTTTCTGGTCTGACTACCGTGTGCCCATGGCACAAAGTGATGCCGCGCTGAGCGAATTTGCTACCCAGTGGGTCGATTTCAGCAAGGCTGCCGGCAACCCGTTGGTACGCCGCATGCTGCCGCTGGTGCAAGAAGGGCAGCGGGTGGACGACGAAGAGCAGCGCTTCCGTCTGCGCCTGGAGCCTGGCGTCAAGAACGGCACGGCCGAGATCAAGGTGCTACACCAGGCGCGCGATCTGGGCGATGACGACAGCGAATGGCCGACCCGTTCAGACAACGCCAACTTCGAGCGCGCTTTGCTGGCCGAGCTGGAAACCTACCTGAACCAGAGCGTCAGCAGCGATGGCCCGGCGCTGGTGTCCAGCATCATCAACAGCGGCCCGGTAGAGACCAGCCTGGAGCAAGACGGCGCTGGCAACAGCGTGCTGTACATGCTGACCGACTTCAACCGCGCCTGGTCTGATGTGGGCGAAGCGCTGGCCCGCGCGGACGTACTGGTGACGGACTACAACCGCAGCTCCGGCGTCTATTACGTAGATCTGGATCAAACCCGCTCGGAACAGGAAGAAGAGCCGGGCTTCTTCGCCCGCTGGTTTGGCGGTGACGATGAAGAAGAGCAGGTTGAGGATGATGGCAATCAATTGCAGGTTCGTCTGACGCCAGTGTCCAGCCGCATTGAGGTCAGTGTGGATGCCGGCATCGAGCAGGCAGCCGACAGCGCGACCGCCCGTGACCTGTTGGAGCGTATTCAGCGCGGCCTGAACGAGCGGCCGCCGCGCCAGTGAGGTATTGCTCCCTCGGCAGCGGTAGCCGTGGTAACGGTACCCTGGTTGAACAGGGTGCCAGCCGTTTGCTGGTGGACTGTGGTTTCAGTTTGCGCGCCACTGAGCAACGGCTGCGCCAGGCTGGTATCAGTGGTGATCAGCTCAGTGCGATCCTGGTTACCCATGAGCACAGCGACCATATTCAGGGCGTCGCCAAGCTGGCCAGGCGCTATGACCTGCCGGTTTACCTGACGCCGGGAACCGGTTATGCCCTGCGTGAAGAAGACGGCCTGGACATTCGCCATGTCGACCTGCACGGGCGCTTTGGCATTGGCGAGCTGGAAATTACCCCGGTTGCCGTGCCGCATGATGCGCGAGAACCCTGCCAATACATATTCGACAACGGTCAACAGCGTCTTGGTGTGTTGACCGATACAGGCACTATTACGCCGTGGATTGTTGAGCAATACAGCAATCTGGATGCACTTTTTCTGGAAGCCAACTATGATCCGCACATGTTATCGAGCGGACCCTATCCGGCTTTTTTGAAGGCGCGGGTTGGCGGCAATCTGGGCCATCTGAGTAACCAGCAGGCCGCCGGTTTTTTGCGGTCTGCGGGGCTGGACCGGTTGCGGCATATCGCCGTGGCGCATATCAGCGAAAAGAACAATCGCCCGGAGCTTGCCCTGGCAGCGCTGCAGGACGTGCTGACCGGCTGGACCGGAGAGCTGCTGCTGACGCAGCAGGACCAGGGGCTACCCTGGCAATCAATTCAGTAACTGCCCATCACCATTTTGCGGACAGCGGGAGCCGATAATGGAAAAACGTAACGAACTCTATCGCGGTAAAGCCAAGTCGGTATACACCACTGACGATCCGGATCGCCTGGTCCTGCTGTTCCGCAACGACACCTCCGCCTTTGATGGGAAGAAGATCGAACAGCTCGATCGCAAGGGCATGGTCAACAACCGCTTCAACGCCTTCATCATGCAGAAGCTGGAAGACGCCGGTATCCCTACCCAGTACGACCAACTGTTGTCTGACACCGAGTCGCTGGTCAAAAAGCTCGACATGATTCCGGTTGAATGTGTCGTACGCAACTTTGCCGCCGGTAGCCTGGTCAAGCGACTGGGCGTGGAAGAGGGCATGACCCTGACGCCGCCGACCTTTGAACTTTTCCTGAAAGACGACGCCAAGGGCGACCCCTTCATCAACCAGTCGCACGTTGTGACCTTCGGCTGGGCGACCGCCGAACAGCTGGCGCGCATGCAGGAACTTACGCTGAAGATCAACGACATCCTCAAGGGCCTGTTTGACGACGCCGGCCTGCTGCTGGTCGACTTCAAGCTGGAATTCGGTCTGTTCAAGGGCGAGATTGTCCTTGGCGACGAGTTCAGCCCCGACGGCTGCCGCCTGTGGGACAAGGAAACCCGCAAGAAGATGGACAAAGACCGCTTCCGTCAGGGCCTCGGTGGTGTTATCGAAGCCTACGAAGAAGTCGCCCAACGCCTTGGCGTACCGCTGTCCTGAGCATCTTCGGCTACCGCATTGTCAGCAAAAGCTGGTAACATGCGCGCCGACTTGGAGAGTTGCCAGAGTGGTCGAATGGGACGGATTCGAAATCCGTTGTACGGGCAACCGTACCCAGGGTTCGAATCCCTGACTCTCCGCCATACAAACAAAAACGCCCAGCCTAGCTGGGCGTTTTTGTTTGTCCGGAGGGTTCTCGGTGAGAACCCTCGTTCGACCGAGCCTGCCGTGCAGGCGAGGAACGCCGGAGCATCGCGACGGTGGCCCCTCGAAGAGGGGTGAGGCCGCGCAGCGCCGAATAATCCCTGACGAAGTCTCAGACGGCACGGTCCCCCGACTAGCTGGGCGTTTTTGTTTGTCCGGAGGGTTCTCGGTGAGAACCCTCGTTCGACCGAGCCTGCCGTGCAGGCGAGGAACGCCGGAGCGCAGCGACGGCGGGCGTATCGACGCACCGCCCGAAGCGGTGAGGCGCCCCGCGCCGAGTAATCCCTGACGGGCTTTCAGTCAGCAGCGTCCGGCTAGGCTAGGTGGCCTTTGCGTTTTCAACCGTGGCGCTCAGGTCCGCTTTACCCGCTCCACCGCCTTGGCGACGGAACGGGGTGTGGTCAGTTGCTCTTCTGCGTAGCCGCGCCCAGGGTGACAATCACGCCTTCATCGGCAGCGAGCTGGCCTTTGCACACTGCGGGGTATACCTCGGCAAGGCCTTGCAGGCCGTTCACTTCCCGGGTTTTGAGCCAGCGACGGCTCCAGGCGGCGGCATCGCGCAGAAACTGCTGGCTGCGCTCGGCAAAACCCTGTGGCCCCCAATCTTTCATGCGCTTTTGAATATGTCCGGGCGCAAAGAAGAAGCTGCTGCGGTCGCTGCCGACGGTAAGCCTGGTTTGGGTTTCGTCCCAGTGGGTCAGGCCCACGCGCAGGCAGTAGCGCAGGTGATCGCCCAGGTGGGCGTGCAGGGCGTTGAGCATGCTGG
This sequence comes from Halopseudomonas maritima, assembly GCF_021545785.1. Lineage (NCBI taxonomy): Bacteria > Pseudomonadati > Pseudomonadota > Gammaproteobacteria > Pseudomonadales > Pseudomonadaceae > Halopseudomonas > Halopseudomonas maritima. The sequence continues at coordinate 798,896 of NZ_CP079801.1, read as the reverse complement.
CGTTGCCAGACATGTCGACGATCATGGTAGGTACTGATGGGTCGATATCCTGCAGCTGCTCATAGCCGACAACGCTGTCGTAGATACCGAGCTGTTGAACCAGCTCGCTGTTGCGGGCCGAGGTTACGCCGATGGTCGCGGGCGCCTGATCATCCTTGAACATGGCGTAACCCAGTCCAATACTGGTTTTGCTGGAGGCGCTGAGGATGATGACCTGCTTTGCATCGTGCCATTGGCTGTCTTGCAGCGAGTCCCAGATGCAAAAGGAGGTAATGTGCAGCGGCCACAGCAGCATGCGTTCTGGTTCTGTTGCCGGCTTGTAGCCTGGTTCGTTGTGCACTCGGCTGTAGCTGTTGTAGCCGGCTGGCAGCGCTGCGCGGTGCGCGCTGCCGTCTACCAGATGCTGGGCACTGATGCGGGTGGGCTGCATGGTGACTTCATGGGCCGGCGGAAAATAACCGAAAAGCCGTTCGCCTGTTGCAATCTCGGAGCAACGCGACTCGATGACGTCGGCAAAGCCCCAGACTGGAATCACACCCCAGCCCTCGCTCTGCTCGCCTAGCGGCGGAAAGAACTGCCAGTAGCCCAACTGGTCGCCAGCGGCGGCGTAGGTGATGTTGTTGGCGGTGAAGGAGAAGGCGTCGATGGCCAGGCGAATTTGTCCGTCATCCAGCTTTGCCGCTGGGGTGGCATCGACCAGTCGCTGGGTCAGAAAGTTATCTTTGCGAATCTGAAATTGCTGCACGGTACACCTCTGTTAGTTGATGGCGGTGAGAAAGCGCTGAAGTTTCATCATGGCGGGCATGGCGTAGGTGCGCGTGCGCTCGATGATAGCCTGCTTGTCAGCGTCATCGGGCGCGGCGCCCTTGACCAGCTTACCCATTCCGTCGAGACGGTTCTCCAATAGCCATGTGCGCAGGTCACGGTCCTGCGACCACTGTAGTCAGTTGCGTGATTGGGCAAGGGTACCACCGAGCACAGACGGTTTTTCCTGTCTCGTTTTTGGTAGTTGGCCTCTCCGCGCGAGCGGGTGTTGTTGGCGGCGCGTCGCTACCTGGAGACGGCGCAAACCTATGAGCCGCATTACGGGCTGATTTTTGGCAAGCTGGACGATAGCTACCAGCCCTCAGACGCGGCGCGCCTGGTCGGCTTGCGGGGCTTTGAGCGCTTGACCGAGTTGGTCGCAGGCATGTTGCCAAGCGATGCGAGCGCGGCCCAGCAACGCACCCAGGCGCTGCAGATCTGGGCGCTGATTCACGGCTTTGTGGGCTTGAAGAGTCACGCGGTTGGCGAGTTGGTCGATATGCGCTGCTGGAAGGAGCGTACGCTGGACGCGGTGGAGATGCTGATTGACGCCATTCTCGCCAGACAGCAGGCTGGGCGGCCTGCTGCTGGACGCTGACGTTACTCCCAGTCAACCGGACAGGCGGTGCAGTCGGTCATGGTGACGTTGAGGAAAGTGCCGTAGTGCAGGCGTGCGCCTTCGAGGTTGGCGTCGCTGAGGTTGGCGTGATTGAGCTTGGACTCCTGCAGGTTGGCGTCGCGCAGGTCTGCGCCGGCCATGTCCGCCTTGGGCAGCCAGGCCATCTCCAGGTTGGCCGCACGCAGGATGGCATTGTGCAGGGTGGCACCGCTGAAACGGGCGAATTCGAGGTTGGCCCCGGTAAAATCGGTGCCATTGAAACTGGCGCCTTGGGCGGTGAGGTTCCAGGCGCTGGCGCCCATGAAGTTGGCGCCGTCGGCATTGGCTCCGCGCATCGCGGTTTGCTGCAGGCTGGCACGGGCCAGGTTGGCGTTTTGCAGGTTGCCCTGATCCAGCCGGGCCTGATCGAGAATGGCGTGGCGCAGGTCGGCGCCGCTGAGGTTGGCGCCGGTCAGGTCTGCCTTGCGCAGGTCCATGTGGCGCAGGTCGGCGTCGCGCAGATCAGCCCCGGGGCAGTGGGTGCCGGGCTTTAGCGCGCAGCCGTTGATGTACTGGACATCTTCTTCAGCCAGGTCGGCGCTTTGGGCCAGCAGCTGAGCGCTGCCCAGGGCGAGTAACGTGGCACAGACGAGAGGAAGCTGTTTCATATCGGTCTCCAGAGCCCTGCCCGCGGGGCGGGCAGGGCGTGGCAGGGGTTACTCGTTGGCCCAGCTGGGCAGTTTGAATACCCAGAAGGAGCCACCCTGGGCGACTGGCTTGGTCAGCTCAGCCATATCGCCGCCCCACAGCGGAACCGCGCCGCCGTAGCCGGTGGTGACACCGATGTACTGCTCGCCATCCTGTTCCCAGGTGATCGGCGGGGAGATAACACCGGTACCGGTCTGGAACTCCCACAGCTGCTCGCCGGTTTCTGCGTTGAAGGCCTTGAAGTAGCCGTCACCTGTCCCGGTGAACACCAGGTTACCGCCGGTGGCAAGCACGCCAGCCCACAGCGGCAGGGGTTCTTTGTGTTCCCAGGCAACGTTGCCGGTCTGCGGGTCCATGGCGCGCAGGATGCCCACGTGATCGTCAAACATACGCTTGATGCGGAAGCCCATCCCCAGATACGCCGAGCCCTTGGTGTAGCTGACTTCTTCGGTCCAGTAGTCCTCTTTCCAGTGGTTGGCCGGTACGTAGAACAGACCGGTATCGCGGCTGTAGGCCATGGGGTTCCAGTTCTTGCCACCGAGGAAGGGTGGTGACACTTCAATGGCTTCGCTGCGCTCCTGACCTTCTTCCAGGCGTGGCGGACGCTGACCTTCGTTCTCGATCGGGCGACCGGTTTCCAGGTCGATGCCACTGGCCCAGGTGATGTTGTCGACAAACGGGAAGGCGTTCATCAGCTTGCCGTCTTCGCGGTTGACCACATAGAAGAAACCGTTGCGATCGGCGTGGGCGGTGGCCGGTACTTTTTCGCCGTCCTGATCGTAGTCGAACAGCACCAGCTCATTGTTGCCGGAGAAGTCCCAGGTATCGTTCGGAGTGTGCTGGTAGAACCACTTGACCTCACCCGTGCTGGGGTCAACGCCAACCTGGCCGGAGGTGTACAGGCTGTCGTAGTCAGCCGGGTCGCCGTCTTCCGGCGTACGCGCCCAGCCGTTCCAGGGAGCCGGGTTGCCGGCGCCGATGATGATGGTGTTGGTGGCAGCGTCAAAGCTGGCGCTCTGCCACGGCGCGCCGCCGCCCTGACTCCAGGCCTCGACCTTGCCGGTCGGTGAGTTCGGGTCGTCCGGCCAGGAAGGTGCCTTGATGTCGCCGGTGGGGGTACTTTCTTCGCCGTTCAGGCGACCCATGTGCCCTTCCACGAAGGGGCGCATCCAGACTTCTTCACCGGTCAGCGGATCGCGGGCAAACAGCTTGCCGACCACGCCGAATTCGTCACCGGAGGAGCCGTGGATCAGTAGCGCGCGGCCCGTGCTCTGGTCCTGCACGATGGTTGGTGCGCCGGTCATGGTGTAGCCAGCCTTGTGATCGCCAAACTTCTCGCGCCAGACCACCTTGCCGGTGTCTTTGTTCAGGGCAACAACGCTGGCGTCCAGGGTGCCGAAGAACACCAGGTCGCCGTAGATAGCTGCGCCCCGGTTGACCACGTCGCAGCAGGGACGAATGTCATCGGGCAGACGGTGCGAATAGCTCCACAGTCGGCGCCCGGTTTTGGCATCCAGCGCGAACATGCGCGAGTAGGAACCTGTAACGTAGATCACTCCGTCGTGAACAATGGCCTGGGACTCCTGACCGCGCTGTTTCTCGTCGCCAAAGGAGAACGACCAGGCGGGCGTCAGCTTGAACACGTTCTCGTCGTTGACCATGTTCAGCGGGCTGTAGCGCTGGGCGTTGGTGCCCAGGCCGTACATCAGCACGTTATTGGTGGTCATGTGGTCGTTGGCAATGTCGTCCCAGGTGATCGGGGTGGCGGCTACCTGATTGGCGGCCAGACCCAGGCTAGCGGCAATCACGATACCCTTGATTGCCTGGCTGATCGGTTTCAGCGAGGAATGTCTTGTTGTTTTCATGGCAGTTTTCCTGTCGATAGTTGGGGTGTTCAGCGGGGCTGATCCACGGCTCATGGTGGGCGCGTGGCTATCTCGGTCGATACGGAAAAATGCCCGGAGGCGCCGGGAAGAGTTCCCGGTTCGCTGGCACTTGGTAGAGGGTAAGAGGGAGCACTACTTTGGACGGAGAAAACGTGCTCTAAGGATTTGAAAGCTTTTATGCTTTTTGAAAAACGTCTTTAAAATCAGTTTGTTGGGTTTGTTTGGAGGCGGTTTCTACTACCAACGAACTAGGCCGCGGCCACCAAAGCAGCATTGGGGCCATTGCGGCGGCTTCCTACCATGGCCATCGACAGCAATGTATTTGCGCAATTGATTCGGCCACGAGGTGAGCAGTATGAACCATTACAAGAACACACTGAAGATGACCGCACTCGGCTTGGCACTGGCTGCAGGCCAGGCAATGGCTCATGGCAATGTCACGCCCCAGTCGGTAGACACCAAAGGACTCGAAGAGCTCGGCACGGAATGGCGCGACACCAACCCCTACCGTGAAGGTCACCCGCAGCACGATCTGGCCATCAAGGTAGGTGCCTCAGCCTATAACCAGAACTGTGCAGCCTGCCACGGCCTGGAAGGCATCTCCGGCGGCATCACGCCTGACCTGCGGTATCTGGAAGCCGGTGACTACGGCGACGAATGGTTCAAGGAACGGGTCATCAACGGCTCGGTGCGTGACGGCCGCGTCTACATGCCAAAGATGGCCGACTTCCTGAGTCAGGAAGCGCTCTGGTCCATCCGTACCTGGCTGGAAAGTGTCGCCGTGGAGCAATAATGCCATGATCCGCGCCTGGCTGTTTTGTCTCTGCCTGCTGCTGGGGCTGCCAGCGCAGGCGTACAACATCACGCACATCCGTGAATACGACGAAATTGTCGCCTCCGGTGAGCTGCGCGTAGCCCTGTATCAGGACTTTCCGCCCTACAGCTTCATGCAGAACGGCGAGCCCGCTGGCGTGGATGTTGCGCTCGCCAAGGGACTGGCCGAAGGACTCGGTGTGCGCCTCAGCATCCAGTGGATGCAGGCGGACGAAACCATTGACGGTGACCTGCGCAACCACCTGTGGAAAGGGCACTACCTGCGCCCCGGTGAAGTCGCCGACGTGATGCTGCGCGTGCCCTACGATCAGGACTTCAGCAACCGTCGCGACGAGCTGGGCCTGCCCAAGAACGAGCTGGTGCACATGTTCGGCCCCTATCAGCGCGAGCGCTGGCAGGCCGCGTTTGACCCTAGCAAGATCGACGGCGTGCCCAGCATCGCCATCTTCCAGTATTACCCGGTTGGGGTAGAGGAAGACTCGGTGCCCTCGTTCTATCTGGGCTCGGTGATGAACGGCCGACTGGCCGGCATGACCCATCACTACCGCACCCTCGGCGCTGCTTTTGACGCCATGCTTAAAGGCGAGGTCAATGCGGTGATGGGCACCCAGGCAGAAATCGACTGGCTGCTGGCGCAGCATCCGCAGGCCGGCATGCAACTGACCGAAAACGCCTATCCCAATATTGGTAAGCAGGTCTGGGAGTTGGGCATGGCGGTGCACGACGCCAACCGTCAGTTGGCCTACGCGCTGGGTGACGAGGTGGAAAGCATGATTCTGGATGGCCGCATGGCCGCCATTTATGCCGCGCACGGGCTGCGGTATTTGCCGCCTGATCGCTACGCGCAGTAATCGACTGATCTCCTTTGCCGGCCTCTGGGCCGGTTTTTTTGCGCGCAGGTTCTACTTTTGTGTGGTCATTGCTCGTTATCGTGCAGCTGGGTGGTTTGCTTTTCGCCTTCGTCGGCGAGCCAAGGGGGGGGCGCTTGCCCGGCCCCCTTAGCGATTCCCCCGGGCACCCGACTACGCGGCCCTTCGGGTTCGCTGCGTTGCTCGGTTGGGCGGGGGTGGCCGGCTAGGTAGCGGCAGAACTCGTCGCTCCGCTCCTCAGACATGCTGCGCCTCTTTTTCCCGTCAGCCCTGCGCTACTCGCCCGCGTAAACGGGAATTGGGGCCGTGCGCGCTGCATGTTTGGTTCCACTGTTTCGATGGTAACTACGCTCTGTGTCGGTACCGGACTGCTCGGCCGCTCTGCGGCCGGTGGTTCAATCACCGATTTACATTCAGGCAACGTTTTTTGCTTTTACTGTTACGTTATAACAAATATAGTATGCTCCCGCGGCGTGTCTGGCACGCCGTTGCCAATACCAAATCGAAAGGGAGCAGCCATGTTTTTAAGTAAGACGCCTTTGACTCTGGCGATGGCGGCGGTGGCCGCTGGTGTCTCTTCTGTGCAGGCGGCGGATGCGCCGATGGAGTTGCCGGCGTTGACGGTCAGTGCCAGTGCGTTGAATCAGACGCCTGAGCAAATGATTCAGCCGGCGGCGGTGCTGCAGGGCGAGGAGTGGTTTGCGCTGCGTGAGACCGGGCTGGCGGATAGTCTGGAGTCGCTGCCGGGTGTGCGTGCTGCGGGGTTTGGCCCGGGCAGCAGCCGGCCGGTGATTCGCGGGCTGGATGGGGCGCGGGTGCGGGTGCTGAGCGACGGCGCCGATGTGCTGGATGCTTCGACCATCAGCCCTGACCACGCGATCAGCGCCGATACCGCGTTGATCGAGCGAGTTGAAGTGCTCAAGGGCCCGGCCACGCTACTGTACGGTGGCGGGGCTATTGGCGGGGTGGTGAACCTGATTGATCGCCGGGTGCCGACCTATGTGCCGGAGCGCGGTTATGAAGGCGAAATTGATCTGCGGGCTAACACGGTCGCCGATGAGCGCGCTGGCTCTGCCGGATTGACCCTCGGCACCGGTGCCGTTGCGATGCGTATCGAAGGCGGCAAGAGTGAGGCTGATCCCTACCGCATCCCGGGCCATCCGTCCCGTCAGGAAGGCGCCTACAACGATACCGATACCGGCTCGCTGGGGTTGAGCTGGATCGGAGAGCAGGGCTATCTGGGGCTGGCCTACAGCCGCCAGGATCGCGAATACGGTCTGCTGGCGCATGAGCACGCCGACTGCCACACCCACGGCCCGGACTGGCATTGCGGTGGTCATGGGCATGGTCACGGCCACGACGACGATGAACACGCCGATGCCTGGATCGATATGGAACAGCGCCGCTGGGATCTGCGTGGCGAATATCAGAATCCGTTTGCCGGCGTCGAGCGCGTGCGCCTGCGGGTGGCTGACACCGACTACCGCCATCTGGAGATGGAAGGCGATGAAGTCGGCACCCGCTTTACCAATCGCGGTACCGACGGCCGTCTGGAAGTGACCCATGCCCCGATCGCTGGCTGGCGCGGGGTGATCGGCACCCAGCTGACCCGCCGTGATTTTGCCGCGGAAGGGGAGGAGGCGTATGTGCCGGCCACGCTGACTCACAACCGCGCGCTGTTCCTGCTGGAAAGCTATGAGGCGGGCGACTGGCTGTATGAGGTCGGTCTGCGTCAGGAGTGGCAGTCGGTCGAGGTGAAGGACGGTAGCGACGAAGCCGACCATCGTGGCACCTCGCTGTCGCTCGGCGCGACCTGGCAGTTCCAGCCGGATCTGGCGCTGTACGGCTCGCTGTCGCGCTCGCAACGTTTGCCGACCGCCGAAGAGCTGTACGCCAACGGTCCGCACGCGGCTACGCGCACTGTTGAGCTTGGTGATCCTGATTTGGATCAGGAGACTGCGATCAACGCTGAGCTGGGTCTGCGGCGCACCCGTGGCGCGGTCACCTTTGATGTCAGCGTGTACCGCAATGAAGTCGATGATTTTATCTATGCGGCTGATACCGGAGCCGATCCGGGTGCGGACTACCGCGTTGTCGAATACCGTCAGGCAGATGCCGTGCTGCAGGGGCTGGAAGGCAGCGTGAGCTGGCAGGCGACTGCCGCGACCGGGCTGACCCTGTTTGGCGACAGTGTGCGTGGCCGTCTCAAGGATGGTGGTGATCTGCCGCGCATTCCGGCTGATCGGGTTGGCGTGCGGCTGGATCAGCGCCTGAGCGGGGCAGTGTCTGCGCAGCTGGAAGCCAGTCAGGTGATGCGCCAGGACAATATCGCGGACTACGAGACCGAGACCGGTGACTACACCCTGCTGGGTGCGGGTTTGAACTGGCGTGGTCAGGTAGGCGAAAGCGATCTGTTGCTCTACCTGCGCGGCAACAACCTGCTCAACGAGAAGGCGCGTCAGCACAGTTCGTTCATCAAGGATGAGGTGCTGCTGCCGGGTCGCAACCTTACGGTTGGCGCGCGTTTCGTGTTCTGAGGCGGGCGGGTACTGCTACCAAGGGAGTAAGGAAATCACCCCTGCGAGCAATTGTTGGTATTGGGCTCTGAGCCAAGAATCGTGGCCAGAAGCAGGAAATTTTCCCGTTTCATCGTGTGGGACGTGTCGAGCGCTGCCAAGTATCGCTCGACGCAACCCGACTGCGCCAATACAACAACATCTCAGAGGTAGCAGCAATGACCAAACATGCCCGCTCTTCCTTTCTGTTGACCACGCTGGTTGCCGCCATGAGCGTCGCCGGCGTGGCTTCAGCCAATGTCACCAACGACGATATCCGTGCCGACGCCACCAACAACAGCCAGGTGGTCACCAACGGCATGGGTCTGCAGGGTCAGCGTTTCAGCACCCTGGATATGCTTAACACCGACAACGTCAGCAGCCTGCAGCCGGTCTGGGCTTTCTCGCTGGGTGGCGAAAAACAGCGTGGTCAGCAGTCCCAGCCGATGATCAAGGACGGTGTGATGTATATCACCGGCTCCTACTCGCGGGTTTTTGCGGTGGACGCCCGCACCGGTGCCAAGCTGTGGCAATACGACGCCCGTCTGCCCGACGGCATCATGCCGTGCTGTGACGTGATCAACCGCGGCGTTGCCCTGTGGGACAACCTGGTGATCTTCGGCACCCTGGACGCCAAGCTGGTTGCCCTGGACAAGGACACCGGCAAGGTGGTCTGGCGCAAGACCGTCGCGGACTACCAGGCCGGTTACTCGATCACTGCGGCGCCGCTGGTGATTGACGGCAAGCTGATCACTGGGGTATCCGGTGGCGAATTCGGCGTCGTCGGCAAGATCGAAGCCTACAACCCCTCCAACGGCGAACTGCTGTGGACCCGTCCGACCATCGAAGGCCACATGGGTTACACCTACGAAGACGGCAAGGCGGTCGAGGCTGGTATCTCCGGCGGCGAAGCCAACCAGTCCTGGCCGGGTGACCTGTGGAAGACCGGTGGCGGTGCGCCGTGGCTGGGCGGCTACTACGATCCGGAAACCAACCTGCTGTTCTTCGGCACCGGTAACCCGGCTCCGTGGAACTCACACCTGCGCCCCGGCGACAACCTGTACTCGTCTTCGCGTCTGGCGCTGAACCCCGATAACGGTCAGATCGTCTGGCACTTCCAGACCACCCCGCATGACGGCTGGGACTTCGACGGTGTGAACGAGCTGATCTCCTTCAACTACGAAGAAGGCGGCAAGGAAGTGAAAGCGGCCGGTACTGCCGACCGTAACGGCTTCTTCTACGTGCTGGACCGCACCAACGGTGATTTCATTCGCGGCTTCCCATTTGTCGACAAGATCACCTGGGCAACCGGCCTGGATGAAAATGGCCGTCCCATCTACGCCGATGACTACCGTCCGGGCGCACCGACCGAATCCGGCGACGCCGGCCGTCAGGTCTTCACCGCCCCGGCCTTCCTTGGCGGCAAGAACTGGATGCCGATGTCCTATGCCCAGAACACCGGCCTGTTCTACGTGCCGTCGAACGAGTGGGGTATGGACATCTGGAACGAATCCACCACCTACAAGAAAGGCGCTGCCTACCTGGGTGCTGGCTTCACCATCAAGCCGCTGAACGAGGAATACATCGGCGTGCTGCGCGCGATGGACCCGAAAACCGGTGAGGAAATCTGGCGCTACCAGAACGAGGCTCCGCTGTGGGGCGGCGTGCTGAGCACCCAGGGTAACCTGGTGTTCACCGGCAACCCGGAAGGCTACCTGATGGCGTTTGACTCGCGTAACGGTGAGAAACTGTGGCAGTTCAACACGGGCTCGGGTGTGATCGGCTCGCCGGTCACCTGGGAGATGGACGGCGAGCAGTATGTCTCCGTCATGTCCGGTTGGGGTGGTGCAGTACCGCTGTGGGGTGGCCACGTTGCCGAGCGGGTGAAGAACTTCACCCAGGGCGGCACCCTGTGGACCTTCAAGCTGCCAAGCAGCGCAGTAGTCAGCCAGCGCTAAACAGTCGAGAGTGCGCCTCGGCGCACTCTCTTCTCCTGCCAGTCGGAGGCTCTATCTCCGGCTTTTCACCGTCTGTCGCAGCAGCCTACTACTTTGGTATCGGTTTGTCGGGAGCCACTGCTGGCTGCGTTAACCTGAGCACTGGCTTCAACTCTGCGTGATCCGCCGTGCACCCGATACCTCTTGCCTCCCTGCCTGCCGACCAGCGCGATTACCAGCTGTACCGCGCCGGTAACGGCCTGTTCTGTCTGCTGATTCACGACGTCCACGCCAGCCAGGCGACGGCGGTTTATCAGGTTGCCGCCGGCAGCCATGCCGAACCCGATGATCTGCCGGGGCTGGCACACCTGCTTGAACATATGCTGTTTATGGGCTCGCAGCGCTGGCCTGCGCCAGGCTCGTTTCCGGCCCGGGTAGCGGAGTGGGGTGGGCGCTTCAACGCCAGCACCGCGCCTTATGCCACTCGCTTTTTCTGCTCGGTCAGCCCGCAGGGGCTGCAGCCCTGTCTCGCGCAGTTGACCGACATGCTGGCTGCGCCGCTGTTTGCACCCCAGCAGGTTGAGCAGGAACGGCGCGTCATCGACGCCGAGTTTCAGACCCGGCTGGCCGACGACGACATCCACGCCCAGGCGGTGCTCGCTACCCAGGTGCAGCCAGAACATCCGCTCAGCCGCTTTACCGCCGGCAACGCCCAGACGCTGGCCGGGGACGCCGCTGCGTTGTCCGAGCGGCTGAGCCAATGGCACGCGATTCATTACCGCGCCGGCAGCATGGCGCTGGTGCTGCACGGGCCGCAATCGCCCGAGCAGCTGCTTGCGCTGGCGCAGGACAGTGCCGACCAGTTGCTGGCCGGCCGCGCGCCCGAGCCTTTCGCTCTGCCGCTGTTTGCGCCAGGCCAGTTGCCGCGTCAGGTTGACTGGCAAGGTCGCAGCAGTCAGGCGCAGACGGTGTTGTTGTACCCGTTGCGTGAATGCGATGTGCACGGTGCTGCGGCGCATTGGCTGGGCGAATGGCTGAACAGCCCGTCGCCCGCCGGGGCGCTGGGTTATCTGCGAGAGCGAGGTCTGCTCGACGAGCTGCATGCCTCGCTGGAGGCTGATGTGGGCGGTCAGGCGCTGCTGCGTCTTGAATTGCACAGCGCTCACGCCGAACCTGAACAGGTGCTGGCCGGGCTCGACGGCTGGGTGCAGGCGATGCGCAGCAGGGACCCGGCCGAATGGCCGCAGGCGGCGCGCCGGGCACTGGCGCAGACCGCCTTTGATCTCGGCCCGCAGGGCGACCTGCTCGACAGCTGCCGCCGCTACGCCGAGCGGCTGCTGACGCTGCCCGCCGAACAGGTACTGGATGTGCCCGGCGTTGCGTTGCCGACCCTCGGCTTGGCCGACTGGCAGCAACTGCTCAGCCAGCTGGCGCCGAGCAATCGCCTGCTGTTGCAGCGCCTGCCACGCCTGCTCGGCGGCGAGCTATGTGCGCATACCAGCACCCGTTGGCAGGCCCGCGCGTTGCGGTCTAGCCCCGCTCCCACCGCCAATCTGGCCGGCCGTCTGGGACCCTGCCTTGGTCCGCTGGCCGAGGCACCAAAAGGGCTGCGCTGGTCATCGGTCGCGCCGGGACTGCGCTTGCATCGCTTTGCCCCGTCGAGTGGTGCGCTGCGCACTCGGCTGGCCTGGTGCTGGACAGACAAGGCCGCCACGCTGGCCGAGCGCCGTTGGCTGCAGGCTTGCTGGTCGCTGCAGAGCGAGGCGTTGGAGCAATGGGGCGCGCGGGTTGGGGTGCGTCTGCAATGGTCACTGGCGCCGGGCCAAGTGGTGCTGGATGTCAGTGGCCCGCAACGTCTGTTGCCGAGCTTTGTACGCGAGTTGCTGAGTCAGCTGCAGGCACCACCGGCAGCCAGTCAGCTGGCGTTGATTGAACGTCGCAGTCGCCGGTGGCTGCAGGACGAGCAGGATGCCTTACCCGCCTGGCGCCTGCTGCAGACGCTGGAGCAGGAGTGTGCAAACCGCGCACTGCGGTTGCGTGATCCGCTGGCGCTTTGGCAGGGGCTATGCGCGCAGGCGCAGATCCTTTGGCTCAAGCCTGACGGCTGGTCGGAGGGCGAGGGCTCGCAGCTTGCCAAGCTGCTGCTCAATCTCTGTCCGAGCCTGCTGCAGCCCTTTGTTTGGCGTTGCCCGTTGTCGCAGTTGCAACCGGGGCAACTGCAGGTCAGCGAAGTCAGCAGCAAGCACACCGACCGAGCGCAACTGCTGTACCTGCCGGCCGAAGACGACAGCCTGCAGGCAGCGGCCTGCTGGCGTCTACTGCACCACCGGCTGGCCGATCCGTTCTTCGCCGAGCTGCGCACCCGTCAGCAGCTCGGCTACTGGGTGGTGGCACGGCTGCATCGCCGCGCCGGGCGCCCCGGTCTGCTGCTGTTGGTGCAATCGCCGGACCGTTCGCACCGCTGCATCGAGTCGGCGGTCGATGTCTTTCTCGACCAGAGCCTGCAGGGGCTGGGCAGGCTGTCTGCCGATCAACTGCAGAGTCAGGCTGTGCATCTGGCGCAATTGCTTGAGCAGCAGCGCCAGCACCCGCAGCAGGGCTTTGAGGCGCATTGGGAAGATTGCCTCTGGCAGCGCGAAGACCAGCTGGCCGCCGAACAGCAGGCGTTGCTTGACCTGACTGCCGCGCACTGGAGCGCCTTTGTCAGCCGCCTGCCGCACAGCGCACGCTGGCGTTTGCTGAGTCGGCAGGCGGGCGCGGACTGAAACCGGGTGTTTTCTACTACCTCGGTAGGTTGTAAATACAACCTGCCGGCGGCGAGGCTTCTCATCGCTTGGTCGCAGACACCAAAGGGCAATGCAACCGCCGCTCATGGCTAATGGGGGCGGGCAGGGGGCTTTCTGATAATCGGCGTGACGCTTCAGTCACTGATTACATCGGAGAGCACCATGTACAAGAACAAGATTGCCTGCACCCTGCTGACCCCTATCGCCCTCGCGCTGCTGAGCGCCCCGGCATCCGCCGCCATCACCCTGTACGACGAAGACGGCACCACCTTCTCCGCTGACGGCTACGTCAACGCCTTCTACGTCCAGACCGACACCGACAACATCAACGACGATCTGGACCGCGATCAGGCCCGCGTCAAGATGGGCTTTTTGCCGAACTACATCGGCTTCAACATGGGCAAGGACATGGGTGACCTGACCCTTGGCGCGCGCTCGTCCTTCTGGGTCACCATCAACGACAGCGAAACCAACGGCACCGCAACCGCCATCGACGTCCGTCAGTTCTACGGCACCATCGGCGGAGACTGGGGTGAAGTGCTGGTCGGTAAGGACTTTGGCCTGTTCGCCCGCTCCAACATCCTGCTCGACGAAATGCTGGCCGGTTACGGTCAGGTAAGCGACACCCTGGGCCTGGTTGACGGCGGTGGCGTATCCTTCGGCAATATCGGCAGCGGCTACCCGTACCCGTTCCCGACCGCTCAGATTACCTACCGCTCGCCGGTCATGGGTGGCCTGCGCATCGCCGCCGGCATCATGGACCCGGTCGATGCCAACGACGACAGGGTTGCCGGCAAGAACTACCAGGACGCGCCGCGTTTTGAAACCGAAATCACCTACCAGTTTGATCTGGCTGGCGCTGAGATCTACAGCTGGCTCAACGCCGGTTATCAGACCTCCAAGAACACCGATAATGCTGTAGACGATGTGACCTCCGAGGGGGTTGGTTACGGTGTGCAGGCAAAGATGGGTGCGCTGTCGCTGGTTGCATCTGGTTTTGACGCCGAAGGCATCAACCCCTTCTTCACCAACAACGCCGGCGAAGCGATACTGCGTGAGATTGATAGCACTGGCTACCTGATGCAGGGCTCCTACACCTTTGGCGGCAAGACCCGCCTGGCGCTGTCTTACGGCAAGACCGAGGACGACGGCAACGGCCTGGGCATTGCCGCCGATTACGAAACCCGGGCCATCGGCCTGTTCCACAGCATCAACGAGCATCTGACGCTGGTGGCCGAGTACAACCAGTTCGAGATCGAAGATCGCACCAACAACCTGACCATCGAAGAGACGGATTCGGTGGCTTTGGGTGTTGCCCTGAGCTGGTAAGCGCGTCTGCCGGTATCTGCCCCCGTTTGCGCATGCAGGCGGGGGTTTTTGTTTATCGGAAGGCTTAGTTTCAACTCGGCCACAGGGCTGCGGCGGGCCACTCATGGTGGAGAACGCTGCGCGATTCTCCACCCTACGGCCGGCACCAGCCCCACACCTCACCCATGTAGGATGGAGAACGCCGAAGGCTTCTCCGTCAGCCTCCAAACGAGCACCTCACCCATGTAGGATGGAGAACGCCGCAGGCTTCTCCGTCGGCCTCCAAACGAGCACCTCACCCATGTAGGATGGAGAACGCCGCAGGCTTCTCCGTCGGCCTCCAAACGAACACCTCACCCATGTAGGGTGGAGAATCGCGCAGCGTTCTCCACCGCACACCAGCCCCGCCCCGCGTTGTCCCCAAGACCTACCAATCCAGTACTGAAGTAGCATGTTGGCGGACCTTGCCTGCTCTCTAGAATTGTTGGCATGAACCCGATTCCCGGTATGCCCGACCCCAGCACCCAGCCGCTCGACGACTGCTTTCGCACCGCCATGACCGAGGCCACCGACCCGGACGCTGCGGCGCAGGATCTGGCGCGTCAGTTACTGCACCCGCATCTGGGCTGCGTGCTGTTTTTCTGCTCGGCGGAATACCCGCTCGACAAGCTGGCGACCGCGCTGGAACAGCACTTTGGCGGCGTGATGCTGCTGGGCTGTACTACCGCAGGGGAAATCAGCGCAGAGGGTTACGGTCGCGGCTGCATCAGCGCGGTCGGGCTGGACTTGCGTACCTTTGCGGTCGACTGCACGCTGATCCGCGCGCTCGACAGCTTCAGTCTGGTCGAGGCGCAGCAGGCGGTGGAGCGCATGCTAGGCCACTGTCGGCAGGTCAATCTGGCACCGGTCAAGGATCACACCTTTGCCCTGACCTTGCTGGACGGCCTGTCCAGCCGCGAAGAGCTGGTGCTCAACACCCTCAGTGCCGCGCTCGGCAGCATTCCGCATTTCGGCGGCTCAGCCGGGGATGACAACCACCTGAGCCACACCCACGTCTACTATCAGGGCCGCTTTCTTACCGGTGCGGCGGTGGTGGTGATGGTCAACACCTGGCTGGACTTTGAGGTGTTCACCACCCACCACCTCAAACCCACCGAGCGCAAGCTGGTGGTGACTGACGCCGATAGCAGCACCCGCACCGTGCTGGAGCTGAACGCTGAACCCGCCGCCGAGGAATACGCCCGGCTGGTTGGCGTGCCGGTGGATGAACTGAGCGGCAAGCACTTCGCCCTCGATGCGCTGGCGGTGCGTATTCGCGACCAGTTCTATGTGCGTTCCATCCAGCGGGTCAACCCGGATCGCAGCCTGACCTTCTACTGCGCGGTGGATACCGGCATCGTGCTCACGGCAATGACACCCGGTGAGCTGATGCCAAATCTGCGACTGCGCCTCCAGCAACTGCGCCAGCGACTGGGCGAACCGGTGCTGATCCTCGGTTGCGATTGCTTTCTGCGCCGTATGGAGTCCGAATTGCGTGGTGAAGATGGGCGCATGTCCGCGTTTCTCGCCGCCAACCGGGTGATCGGCTTCAACACCTATGGCGAGCAGTTCAACGGCATGCACATCAACCAGACCTTCACCGGGGTGGCCTTTGCGTTCCCGCGTTGAGTTGCCGCTGCACGACCCGGACCTGCTGGCCGAGCTGATTGCCCTGCGGGCGGAAAACAGCAAACTCAAACGCATCAACGCGGCGCTGATCGAGCGGGTCGAATCCAGCTCCAGCCAGCGCACCGAAAGCTACGCCGCGTTTCAACACTCGGTGGAACTGGCCGAGCAGGTGCGCGAACGCACCCAGGCGCTGAACGACACCATGGCCGAGTTGCAAGCCAGCAACCGCCTGCTGAGCGATGCCCGCGCCCGGGCCGAGAAGGCACATCATTACCTGATTGATGCGATTGAGAGCGTGCCCGACGCCTTTGTGTTGTTCGACGAGCACAAGCGGATCGTGCTCTACAATCGCCGCTTCGCCGCCTTCTGGCAGGGCACCGGCGTGCGCATCACCGAAGGCACGTCGCTCGGCGAGGTCAAGCGCATGGCGCTGCGCGCCGGGCTGGTCGTCGATACCGATGCCGCTGCCGACGGCCACCAGTTGCACCAGCTGCGCGATCAGCGCTGGATGCAGGTCAGTGAACGGCCGACCCGCGAAGGCGGGCTGGTGATCATGTACACCGACATCACCGACCTCAAGCAGTCCGAAAAGGCGCGGCGGGAGAAGGCGCTGGAGTTGAAAACCCGCCTGCTGCAGCGCACCGTCGACAGCCTGTCGCAGGGCGTGGCGGTGGTAAATGACGAAGGCGCGCTGGAAGTCTGGAATGGCCGCTTTCTGGAGCTGGCCGGGCTGGCACCGATTGAAGCCCACCGCCCGTTCGACGAGGTGATGGAAGACAGCGAGCTGGAGCTGTTCACGCCCTACAGTCGCAACGAACAGGGCGCGCCGGTGCTGACCTGTGAGCAGCATCTGGGTAACGGCCGGGTGCTGGAGGTGCGCACCCACCCCATGCCCACCGGCGGCTTCGTCAATACCTTTACCGACATCACCGAGCGCGACCTCTATGCCCGCGCGCTGGAAGACAGCGAGCGCTGGGTGCGGCTGATTACCGACCATGTGCCCGCGCTGATCGCCTACGTCGGTGCCGACCTGACTTACCAGTTCACCAACAAGGTGTATGAAGACTGGTACGGTTGGGCGCGCGGTGAAATCCTCGGTCACAGCCTGCACCGCGTGCACAGCGCCGAGCAGTACGCCCGCCTGGAGCCGTACATCGCCCGCGCCTTCAACGGCGAAAGCGTCAGCTTCGAGTTTGCCGAACCCAATCTGGACGGCCAGCAGCGCTACCTGCTGCGCTCTTACGTGCCGAATCGGGGCAGTGAGGGCGAAGTGGTCGGTATCTTTGTGATGATCCGCGACATCACCGAGCGGCGGCGTACCTCAGAGGCATTGCATCAGGCCTACCAACATCTGGAGCAGCGTGTGCGTGAGCGCACCCAAGAGCTGACCGAAGTAAACAGCCAGATGCGTCAGGAGATCCGCGAACGCGCCGAGGCCGAAGCCCGCCTGCGCGAAGCCAAGCGCGAGGCCGAGCAGGCCAACCTGTCGAAGACCAAGTTTCTCGCTGCCGTCAGCCACGATCTGCTGCAGCCGCTCAACGCCGCGCGGTTGTTCACCGGCGCGCTGCTGGAGCAGCCAGTGCCGGAGGGCGGTGCCTCCCTGGTGCGGCAGGTCAGCCACTCGCTGGAAGACGTCGAAAACCTGCTTGGCACGCTGGTTGATATCTCCAAGCTGGACGCCGGGGTCATCAAACCCGACATCAACGCCTTCTGCCTCGACAGCCTGCTCGACAACCTGGCAAACGAATACCGCCAGCTCGCCGCCAGCGAAGGGCTGCAGCTAAGCTTTGTGCCCTGCGGCGCGGTGGTGCGCAGCGACGCCCAGCTGCTGCTGCGTATCCTGCGCAACTTCCTGACCAACGCCATCCGCTACACGCCCTCCGGGCGCATCCTGTTCGGCTGTCGTCGCCATGCCCACGGTCTGCGCATTGAGGTGTGGGATACCGGCATGGGTATCCCGGAAGACAAGCTGCAGGAGATCTTTCAGGAGTTCAAACGGGTCAACCCCAGCGCCAACACCCGCGACCGCGGGCTGGGTCTGGGGCTTGCCATCGTCGACAAGATTGCCCGTATGCTCGGCCACCGCATCCGGGTGCGCTCGGTTGAAGGTCGCGGCTCGGTGTTCAGCGTGGACGTTCCCTTCGGTTGCCTGCAACCGACCGTGGTACAGGACGAGCCCGTCACCGCCCGCATCGGCGAGCGGCTACCCGGCTCCACCGTCTGGGTGCTGGATAACGACGCCGCTATTTGCGCTGGCATGCGCACGCTGCTGGAAGGCTGGGGCTGCAACGTCATCACCGCGTTGTCGGAGGAAGATCTCGCCGCCCAGGTCGACAACTTCCACGCTCAGGCCGACTTGCTGATCGCCGACTACCACCTCGACAACGACGTCAACGGCGTCGACGTTGTCCAACGCATCAACGCTCGCCGCAGCTCACCGCTGCCCGTGCTGCTGATCACCGCCAACTACAGCAACGCGTTGAAGTTGCAGGTGCGCGAGCTGGGGCATGTGATGCTGCACAAGCCGGTGAAGCCGATGAAGCTGAAAACGGCGATGAGTCATTTGTTGGCGCTGGGCGCCTGAGTCACAGGGCTCACTCGGGCAACGGAATAAACTCCTCTGTATCCCCCGGCACCTGCGCGAACCGGCCGGCTGCCCAGTCTGCCTTGGCCTGCTCAATGCGTTCTGGTCGGCTGGAAATGAAGTTCCACTCCATATGCCGCTCACTCAAGCGCTCGCCGCCGACTAGCGCGATGATGCTGTCGCTATGTGCCTGGATCGGATGCGGACGAGCAGCTGACAGCACGGCCATGCTGTGCGCCGGAACCCGGGTGTCACCGACGGCGACCTCGCCTGACAAAACGTACACCGCCAGCTCCTCGGCATCGGGCAGCGTCAACTGCTGGCCGGCTTGCAGACGCGCTTCGGCGTACAGGGTGGTGGCAAAGGTCTTGACCGGTGAACTGACGCCAAAGGCCTGTCCCATGAGTACCCGCACGGGCACACCGTCCACCTGGGTTGCCGGAATCTCGCTGCCGGGGTAGTGATAAAACGCCGGTGCTGTCTCTTCGTCTTTCTCCGGTAGTGCCAGCCAGAGCTGCAGGCCATGCAGGCGGTGCTCGAGCGCAGTGACCTCGGGGCGCTCGCGCTCTGAATGGACGATGCCCGTGCCCGCCACCATCAAGTTGATGTCGCCGGGTTGGATGGGCTGCAGGGTGCCGAGCGAATCCCGGTGCAGTATTTCGCCCTCGAACAGGTAGCTGACGGTGGCCAGGTTGATATGCGGATGAGGGCGCACGTTGATACCGGTGCCGGCGGCAAAGACGGCCGGCCCCATGTGATCGAAGAATACCCAGGGACCAACGGCGCGCCGCTGGCTGGACGGCAATACCCGGCGAACCGAAAAACCGCCCAGGTCACGTAGTTTGGGGGTGATCAGCAGCTCGACCGCGCTGCAGCCTTGGGCGTAGCTGCAGTCATATTCCAGCTGGGTGTCTTGGTTGCTCATGGCGGTCTCCTTAGCGTGTTTGCTGCACAATATAGTCACTGAAACCAGTCAGCAGCTCAGCTAGCGTGCGCTCCAGCGTCTCGTCTTTGGGCGCGCCGTCGCTGAATACCGAGGCGGCATGTGACAGCAGCACCTTGTGTCCGTGGTACTCGCGGGTACCCAGCATGCGCAGGGTCGGTAGCCAGGCGCTTTGCGCCGACAGCGTGCCCCAGCCACCGGGGGTTGCGCCGATCACGCAAACCGGGCGGTCGCTGAAGATGGCAGTGCGGTCAGCCCGGCTCAGCCAGTCGATGCCGTTTTTCATCACACCGGGAATGCCGTTGTTGTATTCAGGGGTAACCAGCAGCAGGCCGTCGCAGGCGAGAATCTGCTGTTTGAGTTGTTCTACTGCGGCAGGAATGCCGCTGTGTTCTTCCAGGTCCGCGTCGTAGAGGGGGATGCCGTGCAGGGTGGCAACGTCGACGGTGGTTCCCGGCGGCGCCAGCGTGCTGGCCAGACGTGCCAGCTGGGTGTTGTAGGAACCGGCTCGCAGGCTGCCGGACAGCGCCAGTATGCGGGGCATGGGGTGCTTCTCCTGATTAGTGATGGGCGAGGCTGCTGGTAATGGCAGCGCCCTGACCCAGCGCTCGCGTAACCGGCGTCTTGGCGGCAATTTCAAGCAGCTTTTGCGACTGAGCCTCAGTGAGTGCTGTGCTGGTGCGCAGGGTACGGTGCACCTGCGGTTGACCGTCGTCGGTGAAGGTCAGCGCCAGGTCTGCACTCACATTCCCCAGGTCCCAGCCCTTGCGCTTGGCATACATTTGCAGGGTGATGACTGTGCACGAGGAAAGCGCCGCGAGGTACAGATCAAAGGGGGCAGGGCCGGCATCCTGACCGCCCAGACTGGCGGGTTCGTCAGCCAGCAGGCTGTGGCGCCCCATGCTAATGCGCTGCGCGTAATCCGGGCCGATCGACACGGCCTGGTTGGTGCGAGTTTTACTCATGGTTGGTCTCCAGAAGCGTCGTCGCGTTGCCACGCGACAGCCGGCCGCGCTGGACTGTGCTGCGGGCCGGCTCGGTGTTTCCATGCTCCCGCTCAGGTGTCGGAGCACGGGCTGGTGCGCCGTGCTCCTGTTGTTGCTGGCGGGCGCCAGGTGCGTTACTTGTCGTCGGTCAACTTGCTGTAGCTGGTCATGAGGTTGCGGTAGTCGGGGATATGGTTGGAGAACAGCGCGCCCAGACCCTCGATGTCGTTGCGCCAGTCGCGGTGCAGCTCGCCAGCCAGACCAAACCAGGTCATCAGCTGGGCGCCTGCCTGGGACATGCGATCCCAGGCGGAGTGGCGGGTCAGTTCGTTGAAGGTGCCGGAGGCATCGGTAACGACGAACACCTCAAACCCTTCTTCGATGGCGGACAGGGTCGGGAAGGCGACGCAGACCTCAGTGACAACCCCGGCGATGATCAACTGCTTTTTGCCGGTGGCTTTGACGGCTTTGACGAAATCTTCGTTATCCCAGGCGTTGATCTGACCCGGGCGCGCAATGTAGGGCGCATCGGGGAATTTCTCTTTCAGCTCGGGTACCAGCGGGCCGTTGGGGCCGGTTTCAAAGCTGGTGGTGAGGATGGTCGGCAGGTTGAAATACTCGGCGATGTCGGCGACGGCCAGGACATTGTTTTTAAACCGGTCCGGGTCGATGTCGCGTACCAGTGACAGGAGGCCGGTCTGGTGGTCTACCAGCAGCACGGCAGCGTTGTTTTTGTCGAGACGCACGTAGGGTTTGGTCATTGCTTTCTCCTATGGAGTTATGAGGGTGCCAGGCACCCGTTGGCGGTAGCCGAAATGCTCGGCTACCAGACAGCTCAGGTGGCCATTTGGCCAAACCTGCCGCTGTTGAAATCCTGAATGGCCTGCACGATTTCCTGCTGGCTATTCATGACAAAGGGGCCGTAGCCGACCACGGGCTCATCCAACGGCTCACCGGCCAGCAGCAACACGCGAGCGTCACTGTTGGCGACGATCGAAAAGTCGCTGCCCTCGCGCGCCAGGGTCGCCATCTGGCTGGGCGCCACGGTGGTGTTGCCGTTGACGCTTATCTGGCCGCTCAGCACGACCAGCGCCGTGGTCCACCCCTCTGGCTGTTGCCAAGCGGTATAGCTGTCGGCGTTCAGGCTCAGGTCCCAGACGTGCATGGCGCTGTGTGTCTGTGCGGGGCCTTTCGCCGCATCCAGCTCGCCAGCAATGACGCGTACCTGCCCGGCATTGTTGGCCAGCGGCACACTCGGAATGTCTGCCGAGAGGATTGCCTGATACCCCGGCGCGGTCATCTTGGCTCGCGCCGGCAGGTTGACCCACAGCTGCACCATTTCCAGCGTGCCGCCGGTGCTGCTGAACTCAGGTGAGTGGAACTCTTCGTGCAGGATGCCCGCGCCAGCGGTCATCCATTGCACGTCGCCCGGACCAATCACGCCGCCCTGGCCAGTGGAATCCTGGTGGGCTACCTCGCCCTGATAAACGATGGTGACCGTTTCAAAACCGCGGTGCGGGTGCTGACCCACCCCTCGTGCTTCGGTGGTAGGCGAAAACTCGCTCGGGCCGGCGTAATCAAGCAGTAGGAACGGGCTCAGCTTGGCGCCGTGCGTGTTGTAGGAGAAGAGTGAGCGCACCGGGAAACCATTTCCTACCCAGTGGCCGTGCGGGGCGCTGAACACACCAGTAATACGTTTCATCGGGAGGCTCCAAGTCAGTCGTTGTTTCGTTGTTATTAACGATAAGACGGGTTGCCGGTGTTCAGTAGTGTGCTTATATGGTTTGCAGAGTCCTATTTATGGAACGAACTTATGCATGATTTGAACGATATGTACTTTTTTGTTCAGGTAGTAGAGCACAAGGGCTTTGCCCCGGCGGGGCGTGCGCTAGGTATTCCCAAGTCTCGTTTGAGTCGGCGGATCGCCGGGCTGGAATCGTATCTGGGGGTCAGGTTATTGCACCGCTCAACGCGCCAGTTTTCGCTCACCGAGATTGGGCGAGTGTATTTTGAACACTGCAAGGCCATGCTGGTTGAGGCCCAGGCGGCGCAGGAAGCTGTTGATTCCAGTCGGGCCGAACCCTGCGGGGTGATTCGCATGACCTGCCCGGTGGCGTTGTTGCACGTGCATGTTGGCAGGATGGTCGCGGAATTTATGGCGGCGCACCCCAAGGTAGAGGTGTGCCTTGAGGCAACCAACCGCCGGGTGGATGTGGTGGCAGAGGGCGTCGACCTGGCGATTCGGGTACGGCCACTGCCCTTGCAGGACAGTGACCTGGCGCTACGTACGTTCAGCAGCCGTGGGCAATGTCTGGTCGTCAGCCCTGGTCTGGTGTCGGCACTGGGTTACCCTGCTGTGCCATCCGAGCTTGAAGGCATGCCCAGCATGATGTTGGGCACCAGCGGCCAGGTGGCTGAATGGGAGTTGTACGGGCCGGACGGCGCCAAGGCGGTGATACTCCACGAGCCCCGTTATATCACCACGGATATGCTCGCCCTGCGGGAGGCAGCGTTGCGTGGTGTGGGTGTAGTGCAATTGCCGTTGCTGGTTGTGCGCGAAGACCTTGCGTCGGGCCGGCTAGTGCGTGCGCTACCCCAGTGGGCACCCAAGGATGAGATGATTCACGCGGTCTTTCCGTCGCGCCGGGGGTTGTTGCCTTCGGTACGCGGCATGCTGGACTTTCTTGCCCTGTCGTTTGCGCACATCGTCGAGGACTGACCTTAGCGCCGCAAATAGGCACTGAAATCCACATCACTCGCCGACAAGATCGCCTGCACCCGATTATGCACATTCAGCTTGCGCAGAATCGCGGATACGTGGGCTTTGACCGTGGTTTCGGCGATATCCAGGTGGTAGGCGATCTGTTTGTTGGACTCGCCCTTGGCCATGCGCTCGAGCACCAGCAGTTGCTTGCGGGTGAGGGCGTAGAGCAGCTCGGGGGAGATGGGGTATTCCTCGGGGTTGCGGCGGGTGATGGTGTGGTTGGCGCGGATGATGTCGGAGGGCAGATAGACGTTTCCGTCGAGGATCTGCTCGATCGCTTCGGTCATCTGCGCGCGCGGTGAGGATTTGGTGATAAAGCCGACCGCGCCGTAGGTGATGGCCTGCAGCACCACTTGCTTGTCTTCCTCGGCGGAGACAATGACCACGGGGATCGATGGCGATTCGTTGCGCAGCGTGATCAGGCCATTGAGGCCGTGCATGCCGGGCATGTTCAGATCCAGCAGAATCAGATCCAGGTCGTCCTGTTCCCGGGCTATGGCCAGAGCACTATCCAGGTCGCAGGTTTCCAGCAGCTCGCTGCCGGGAAATCCGCTACTGATGACATTGCAGATGGCCTCACGAAACAACGGATGATCATCAGCTATCAGTATCTTGTACATGGCTTGGGCAACCTGTTTTTTTTGTAGTCGGTTATGCCGGGCAATGCTGGCCCGGTGGTATTAGGTGGTATTACACCCCCGGAGGGGCGTCTTGCAAATGATACATTGGCATAACGAACCGGTACTAAAGTAGTAGGCCCGGCCCGGGAGGGGCGGGCAGCTGCAAGCCTCAAGCGGCAAGCCACAAGCCACAAGCCACAAGCCACAAGCGAAAAGCGAAAAGCGAAAAGCGAAAAGCGAAAAGCGAAAAGCGAGCAGCAAGAAGCGAGAAGCGCGATGTGGGTGGTTCAGCCTCTGAGCGCTGCGCGCTGCGGGTTGAAGGTCAGCACGGCGGCCAGGCTGAACACCAGCCACAGGCCCAGACACACCAGCAGCGCGGTCAGGTTGAACTGCTGATACAGCGCGAAGCGCACCAGCTCCACCGCGTGGGTGAACGGGTTGAGCGCGCACAGCCAGTACAGCCATTCACTCGATTCGCGCATCTTCCACAGCGGATACAGCGCCGACGACAGGAAAAACAGCGGGAAGATGACGAAGTTCATCACCCCGGCGAAGTTCTCCAGCTGACGAATGCCGTTGGACAGCAGCAAACCCAGCGAACTCAGCAGCAGCGCCGCCAGCAGCAGGGCTGGCGCGGCGGCCAGCAGCCCCCAGAGCGGCGGGCGAATGTCAAAGCACCAGGCAATGGCGAGAAAGGCGTAGACCTGAATCAGCGACACCAGCGCGGTGGCCAGCAGCTTGCACAGCAGCAGAAACGGCCGTGGCAGCGGGCTCATGAGCAGCACGCGCATGCTGCCCATCTCGCGGTCGTAGACCATCGACAGCGAGCCCTGCATGCCGTTGAACAGCAAAATCATGCAGCACAGCCCGGGCAGGATGTAGGTCTCGTAGGTGATGTAGGTGCTGTACGGCGGGATGATCGACACCCCCAGCGCGGCGCGAAAGCCGGCGGCAAACACCAGCAGCCACAGTAGCGGGCGCACCAGCGCGCTGAGGAAGCGCGAGCGCTGCTGAAAGAAGCGCAGCCATTCGCGCTGCATCACGCCCTGCAGGCAATACAGATACTGGGCGAAGCTCATAGGGTGGGCTCCTCGGCGCTGCGGCTGAGCCGGTCGAAGGCGTCGCTGAGGCTTTCTTGCTCGGCGCTGTTGGTTAGTTGCTGGGCTAGCCCCTGGGCGACCACGCGGCCGCGGTTGAGCATCACCACCGGGTCGCTGGGCAGAATCTCGTCGAGCAGATGGGTGGTCCAGATCACGGTCAGTTGCTGTTCTGCGCATAGCGTGCGCACGTGCTGATTGAGCGCCCGGCGGCTGGCTTGATCGAGCCCCACGCTGGCCTCATCGAGTAGCAGGATGCGCGGTTGATGGAGCAGGGCGCGGGCAATTTCGACCCGGCGGCGGTGGCCGCCATTGAGGGCGCGCACTCGCTCGTGCTGGCGCTCGCCGAGCTGCTGGCGGGCCAGTTCGGCGTCGATGCGCTGCGCCGCCTCACGGCGTGACAGCCCGTGCAGGGCGGCGTGGTAGGCCAGGTTCTGGCGCACGCTCAGGTCCAGATCCAGTGTGCTCTGCTGAAACACCACGCCAAGCCGGCGCAGCGCGGCGCGCGGGTGCTGGCGGATCGACAAACCGCCCAGCAGGATGTCGCCCTGCTGCAGGGCATAGAGCCGACTGAGCAGCGCCACCAGCGTCGATTTGCCCGCACCGTTAGGCCCGAGCAGGGCGTTCAGGCAGCCCGGATGACAGCTGAAATCCACCTGATCCAGTGCGCTGCGCTCGCCATAGGCGAAGCTGACCCCCTGCGCGCGGATGCTCATCAGGGCGTAATCACCACGCCCCAGGGGAAGCGGCCGACCTTGATCGACTTCACTACCTCCAGGTCGTGGACGTTGACCACGGATACGTCGCCGCTGATGCCGTTGGTGGTCAGCAGCAGGCTTTCGTCGGCGTTGAACGCCATGTGCCAGACGCGGCGGCCAACCAGCAGGTAGTCCAGCACCTCGAAGGTGTTGGCGTCGACCACAGCGACGTGGTTGGCGGGGCCAAGGGCGACGAAGGCGTATTTGCCGTCGCGGGTCAGGCGTACGCCCACCGGCTGGATGCGGTCCGGGTGGATGCCCTTGATCTCGAAGGTCAGCACCTTTTTCACGTCACGCGAATCCACATCCAGCACGGTAACGGTGCCGCCGATCTCGGCCGAGGCCCAGATGGTCTTGCTGTCGTGGCTGAACTCGACGTGGCGCGGGCGCTGGTCAACCAGGGTGTTGTCGACCAGCTCATTGGTGGCGGTGTCGATCCAGTGCAGCATGTTGGTGGTTTCGCTGGTGTTGACCGCCCACTTGCCGTCGGGGCTGACCGCCATGCCTTCGGGCTCCACGCCCACGTCGATCTGCGCCAGTACCTCGGCGGTCGGTACGTCCACCACGGTTACCAGCGCGTCGTCTTCGTTGGAGATGTACAGGGTGCGGTCGTTCGGGTGCAGGGCGAATTGCTCCGGGTCGGCGCCGGACGGCAGCTCCTGCACTATGCGACGGGTCGCCAGATCCATGATCTGCACGGTGTCGGAGTCGCTGGCGCAGATGAACAGCTTGCTGTTGTCGCTGGACAGCAAAATGCCGCGCGGGCGCATGCCAACCTCCAGCGTATCGGTGACCTCCAGCGTGTTCATGTCGATCACCGAGATGGTGTTGTCCTTCTCGTTCGAGACGTAGGCAGTCTCGGCCAGAGCGGTGGTGCTCGCGGTGGTGATCAACGCGGCCAGCAGGGCGTGGCGAAAGGGCAGAATAGTCATGGGCAGCTCCATCAGCTCTTGTTCAGGTGGTCGGCGATGCGGCACTGGCTCTCGGGTTCGTCGTAGCCGAGGGTGTCCAGGTCGGTGCCGGGGTGCAGGAAGCCGTCCTGCGGTGAGGTCGTAACCAGTGCGCGTGGCTGCACCAGTGCAATCGGCTGGCGCAGTTGGCCGCTCCAGGTGCGGTAGCTCAGCTTGCGGCCCTTGAAGCCGTCCATCGGCAGCCGGTCGCTGACGCTGAGCGCGCCAATGGCGTCGGCGTCGGTGCTGTTGAGCGTGGTGACCGCCGCGCCAATCGAGCGCACGGCCAGCCAGGCGGCGAAGTCCAGACTGTTCATCCAGCGCCCGGCGTGCTGCTCAAAGCGTTTCTGAAGTTGAGCGGCACCGTAGGTTTCGATGGTCTTGTGCCAGCCGACCGGGGTTAGCCCCTGGGTGCCGGCCACCGGGCGCGGATACCAGGTGTTGTAGGGGATGTATTCACCAAAGTCGCCGCGCTCGTCGGCCACCAGTACCACGTCGTACTCGTCGGTCTGGGTGAACAGTGGCACCTCGGCCTGCGCGGCGCGGCGCAGGTCGGTATCAAAGCTCCATTCCTTCTCCGCGACGATGCGCATGCCGTAGCGCTGGGCGGCGCGCTTGAGCGCGGCGGCATAGGCCTGGTCTTCCTCGGTCGGGCCGCTGATCAGCAGCCAGCGCTTGAGTTTGCGGCTGAGCAGAAACTGGCCCAGCGCATCAGCCAGCATGGCGCGGCTGGGCAGGGTGTGCAGCACATTGGGCAGGCACTGGCTGGTGCGCAGCTCATCGTTGTAGCTGCCGGCGTTGAACAGCAGGCTGTCGCCAAACTCGGCCGACAGGGTGCTCAGCGCGCTGGCCGGCAGGTTGCCGATAAACAGCCGTACGCCGTCGGCATGCAGGGCGCGGGCGGCGTCGAGCGTGGCGCTCAGGTCGGGCTCGCTGGCGGTCAGCAGTTGATAGTCGTGCTTGAGGAAGCGGCCGGTGGTGTTGTTGTCGACGATGGCGAGTTCCGCCCCGCGCAGGCCGGAATCGGTCGGCTCGGGGATCACGTTCGACAGCACCGGGCCGGGGTCAGGTGCCCAGGCCACGTAGCCGATGCGCACCTCCAGCGGCTCGGCATGGCTGCGTTCGGCCACCAGCGTAGCTGCGCACAGGGCGAGCATAAAGAATGCAGTTTGGGTGAGCAGCGGGCGCATCGGGGCCTCCTTTTTGTTGTGGCCCCAGCATAGAAACCGCCCCGCGGCGGGGAAATATGAAGAAAGTACCAATCGCCCGGTACCAAGGTAGTATTTCGGCTCGCGGCAGGGGCTTTAGCATGGCTACAGCACAATAAAAAAGGACCGCCGCCATGTCGCGCACTCGCACCCTGCTGCACGTCAGCCTCATGATGATCTGCCTGGTCGGCACTGACCGCCTGCTCGCCGCCGGCGACCTGACCCGTCGTACCACACCCCTGCCTGACCTGGTGCTGGGCAACGACGAAAGCGACTTTGCCATGAGCCAGAGCGAATACGAGCTGGAAACCGGCAAGGCCTATCAGCTGATGATCGTCTCCTCCGGCATGAAGGAATACGCCTTCCAGGCGCCCGACTTCTTCAAAACCGTGCACCTGCGTAAGGTCGAGGCCGGTGATGTGGAAATCAAACCCGCCGTGCTGCACGAGCTGGAGTTTGAAGAGGCCGGTGAGGCCGAGGTCTTCTTTACCCCGCTGATCCCGGGTCGCTATGCCTTCTATCTCAAGGGCTATGAGAGCAAGGGCATGCAGGGCACCTTCGTCGTTCGCTGAGCGCTCCGATGAAAACCCTGCCGCTGGCGGCGCGCCTCTATACGGGTGTGTTGCTGGCCTTCGCCGCCGTGTTGCTCAGCCTGCTGCTGGTGTTGCTGCAGCAGGCCGAGAAGGATCTGGTGCGCGAGCTGCACGCCAGCCGCGCCTTAGCCTTGCAACTGTTTGACGGCCTGTCGCGCAGCGCTACCTCACCCGACCCGCAGCAGTTCGACGGCCTGCGCCATCTGCGCATCAGCCGTGTGGGCGAGGCGCTGCCTGCTGCCACCGCTGAAGACGTGCCGCGCTGGCTGGTCAACTGGCTGCAACCGGCGGTGGATGCACGCTTCCCGCCACTGACCTTGTCGTTCAACGACGGCTCCCAGTGGCATATCACCCCCGACCCGCACGATGAGCTGGGCGAGATCTGGGAGTCTGTCCAGCTCCTGCTACTGGTGTTTGCCGCTGCGCTGGCGGTTTCGCTGTTGGCGATTCACTGGGCGCTGGGCCGCGGTCAGCGCGCCTATCAGCAACTGCTCGGCGGCTTGCATGAGGTTGCCGCCGGGCGCTTCAGCACGCGACTGGCCGCCAGTCAGCAACCGGAACTCAACCAGTTGGCCGAACGCTTCAACAGCATGGCCGGCGCGCTGCAACAGGCCGAGCAGCGCAATCAGAACCTGACCGAGCGGCTGCTCAGCGTGCAGGAAGATGAGCGCATGCAACTGGCCCACGCGCTGCACGACGATCTGGGCCAGTACCTCACCGGCATTCGCGCCCAGACCTTTATGCTGCAGCACAGCCGCAGCGCCTCACCCGAGCAGATCGAACAGCTCAGCGCACAGTTGATCGGCAGTTGCGATGGCCTGCAGCAGGGCTTTCGCGCCCTGGTCCGTGATCTGCATCCGGTGGTGCTGCAACGCCTTGGGCTTGAACAGGCACTGGCCCAGCTGACCGAACAATGGCAGGTGCAGCACGGCATTGACTGCCGCCTGTTGCTGACCACTGAGCTGCCGGAGCTGCCGCCCGACGCTCGCGCCCACCTATATCGACTGCTGCAGGAAGCGCTCAACAACGTCGCCCGCCACGCCAAGGCTACGTTGGTGCAGATCTGGTTGGGCTGCCTGGGAGATCAGTTGGTGGTGCGTATTGAAGACGACGGCTGCGGCCTGGCGCAGAACAGCAATTGGGGCATCGGTATGCACTCGATGCACGAACGGGCTCGTTGTCTGGGCGCTGCGTTGCAGTTGCGCGGCGCAGAGCAGGGCGGGTTGATACTGGAACTGAGCATTCCCTGGAGGCAGGCAGCATGAACATCTTGCTGGTAGACGATCACGCGGTAGTGCGCCAGGGCTACACCAGCCTGCTGGCGATGATGCTCGGCCAGGCCGAGGTACGCGGCGTGGAGAGTGGCGAAGAGGCCATCGCCGCCGCCCAGCAGCGGGTGCCCGATCTGGTGGTGATGGATATCGGCCTGCCCGGCATCAGCGGTATCGAAACCGCGCGCCGGCTGATTCAGCGCTGGCCGCTGCTGCGCGTGCTGTTCTTCAGCATGCACGATGAACTGCCGCTGGTGCGTCAGGCGCTGGCCACCGGCGCGCTCGGCTACATCACCAAAAACGCCTCGCCCGAGGTGCTGCTCGAAGCGGTCGGCCGCTGCCTCAAGGGCCATCGCTACATCGAGCAGGAGCTGGCCACCCAACTGGCCTGCGCCGGGAGCGATGAACGCCTCGACCCGCGCCTGCGTGACGTCACCCAGCGTGAGTTTGAAATCTTCGTGATGCTCGCCCGCGGCGTGCCGCCCCGGCAGATCGCCGAGAACCTGTGCATCAGCAGCAAGACCGTCTCCAACAACCTCACCGTGCTCAAGCAAAAGCTCAACGTCAGCTCCCTGACCGAGCTGGTGCACCTGGCGATTGATACCGGCGTGCTGCGGGTGCAGAGCGCCTGACTGCTGGTCGGCGCGGCGGGCTGCAGCCCCCGGGTTGTCTAGCCTGATAAGGCGCCATGGGTCGGGCAATCTACTACTAAATAACGACATCAACCCTGCCAACGGCGCATACCAGACACCCCGGAGCCGTTACTAAGATCGAACCATGACTTGACCCGTGCGGGGTCAGGCTTCGCTCAGAGGAAAACAACAATGATCTATGCACAACCTGGAGCCGAAGGCTCAGTCGTTTCCTTCAAGTCTCGCTATGGCAACTACATCAATGGCGAGTTTGTTGCACCGGTCAAAGGCCAGTACTTCACCAACCTGACGCCCGTCACCGGCAACGCAGTCTGCGAAATCCCGCGCTCCACCGCAGAAGATATCGACAAGGCGCTGGACGCTGCCCACGCTGCCAAGGATGCCTGGGGCAAAACCTCCGTGCAGGCGCGCAGCAACATCCTGCTGAAAATCGCCGACCGCATCGAACAGAACCTCGAACTGCTGGCCGTCACCGAAACCTGGGACAACGGCAAAGCCGTGCGTGAAACCCTGAACGCCGACATCCCGCTGGCCGCCGACCACTTCCGCTACTTCGCTGGCTGCCTGCGCTCGCAGGAAGGCACCGCTGCCGAGCTGGACGAGCACACCGCCGCCTACCACTTCCACGAGCCGCTGGGCGTCGTTGGTCAGATCATTCCGTGGAACTTCCCGCTGCTGATGGCCGCCTGGAAACTGGCCCCGGCGCTGGCTGCCGGTAACTGCATCGTGCTCAAGCCTGCCGAGCAAACCCCGCTGAGCATTCTGGTGCTGATGGAAGTCATTGGCGACCTGCTGCCGCCGGGTGTGCTGAACGTGGTTAACGGCTACGGCCGCGAAGCCGGTGAAGCACTGGCCACCAGCACCCGCATCGCCAAGCTGGCGTTCACCGGTTCTACCCCGGTTGGCCGTCACATCCTCAAGTGCGCTGCGGAAAACATCATCCCGTCTACCGTCGAGCTGGGCGGCAAGTCGCCGAACATCTACTTCTCCGACATCATGCAGGCGGAAGAGTCCTTCGTCAGCAAGGCCGTTGAAGGCATGGTGCTGGCGTTCTTCAACCAGGGCGAAGTGTGTACCTGTCCGTCCCGTGCGCTGATCCAGGAAGACATGTACGACGACTTCATCGGCATGGTTCTGGAGCGTACCCGCAGCATCAAGCGCGGCAACCCGCTGGATACCGACACCCAGGTCGGCGCACAGGCTTCCGAACAGCAGTTCGACAAGATCCTGTCCTACATGGAAATCGCCCGCGAAGAGGGTGCCGAGTTCCTGATCGGTGGCGGCGCAGAGCGTCTGAACGCCGAGTTCGGCAACGGCTACTACATCCAGCCGACCCTGCTCAAAGGCCACAACAAGATGCGCATCTTCCAGGAAGAAATCTTCGGCCCGGTGGTCAGCGTCACCACCTTCAAGACCGAAGCCGAAGCCCTGGCCATCGCCAACGACACCGAGTTCGGCCTGGGCGCCGGCCTCTGGACCCGCGACATCAACCGTGCCTACCGCATGGGGCGTGGCATCCAGGCGGGCCGCGTCTGGACCAACTGCTACCACATGTACCCGGCCCACGCCGCGTTCGGTGGTTACAAGAAGTCCGGTGTCGGTCGCGAGACCCACAAGATGATGCTCGACCACTACCAGCAGACCAAAAACCTGCTGATCAGCTACGACGTCAATCCGCTGGGCTTCTTCTAAGCCCAACCCAGGCAAACCCCGCGCAGGTTGCTCCACCTGCCGGGGCGCTAGGGGCTGGTGGTGAGTTGTCGGCCCTGAGTACTACCCCTGAGGGAACATGCCCCTCGTTCTGCAAGTCTGTTCGTGAAACTTTGGCGTGACTTCGGTCACGCCTTTTTTTTGTTTGGGATTTGGTGGGGGCGTTCTCTATAGCTCCGCTGCTGACCCAATCTCCGGTAGGGGCACGGCATGCCGTGCCCGTGGTGACATCTGCACCAACGTGACTGGCTAGATTGGACGACCTGTGCGTTGCTCACCTCTGCCTTTCGCCTTCGCGGCGAGCAGGGGGAAATGCATGGCCATTTCCCCCTGCACCCCCTAGGCCACCCCGACTACGCGGCCCTTCGGGTTCGCTGCGTTGCTCGATTTATCGGGGAGTCGTAAAACTCGTCGCTGCGCTCCTCAGACAACCTACGACTCTTTATCCCGATAAATCTGCGCTACTCGCCCGCGTAAACGGGGACCCGGGGTCCGTGCAAGCAATACGGCTTGCGCGTTGACATAAAATCAGCTTGCCGTGTGTTCTCCTTTCGCTAAAGTAGGAAGCTCTTCACAAATTTCGCTGCGGCGCGAATACGTCAAAAGCACCAAGTAGGGTGGCAAC
The DNA here is from genome assembly GCF_021545785.1 of Halopseudomonas maritima. Classification (NCBI taxonomy): domain Bacteria; kingdom Pseudomonadati; phylum Pseudomonadota; class Gammaproteobacteria; order Pseudomonadales; family Pseudomonadaceae; genus Halopseudomonas; species Halopseudomonas maritima. The sequence continues at coordinate 766,181 of NZ_CP079801.1, read as the reverse complement.
TGCATGATTTTATTGGGAAATTATCTATATCTACTTTCGGTGTTATACCGGGTGCACTAATTATGTATTAGTGCTGCGTGCTATCTAATCACTGTTATTTGCGCGATAGCGAGCGAGACCCCATATCAGCATAGTGCAAACCGCACAAAATACTGTATATCCAAACAGCATATTGGCTGCGACTGATATGAGCACAAAGTCTAGGAAATGAAATTGACAGACCTCCGCCTAACATCAAACCTTAAGACCAAGTGGTTGCCGGGAAGCACCGAGTGCTGTACCGGACAACCACTTGGCCTTAAGGCAGAGAAGAGGCCATCAATTGCTCATCTCCCTCGCTCGCTATTCGGCAAGCTGCTGGCGTATCCATTTGCTGTGGCAAATGTCAGTGCAACGCCATCAGCAAATAACAAGTCGCCAAGTCACACACTCGCGCAAGCGCGACTGGTGCTTGGCTTCACACGTTAAATTTCAAGAGCTACTTATGAATGACCGAAAGAAATTCTGGATCTTCTTTATCATTTCGTCATTCGCGGCGTGTGCTGTGGGGTTTGCACTGTACGATTGGTTGGTAGCTATTTTATTGGTGTTTGTTGTTTTGGTTCTTTTCATCAATATTGCGTTTAATAAGAAAAATCCTGCTCTAGCGGGCGCGTATGGTGGCTTAGTAAGTGGGTTAGGTGTTTCATTACTGTTTATATTTTTTGGGCCTGTACAGTTCTATGCGTAAAAATTTAACAAGCCGCTCAAACATCGTTCCGGCCATAAAAAGCATGGCCTCCACTGGACTCGCTAAAGCTCGCCGTTTAGCCGGGCGTTGAGGCTGTAGAAAAACCCCTGATTTGGTAGTCTGGCGTCAGATCAACAAGGAGTGTTGCATGCCGCGCTTCAAGCCCTACGACTACAGCCAGCACAGCATGGTGGTGATCAACTACCAGGAGCAGCTTCAGCCCGGCACGTTCGAGTACGCCGTTCATTATCTGATTGAACACAAGCTGGACCTTTCGGTCTTCCATCCCCGTTACAGCAACGATGCCACAGGCCGGTTAGCCTATGACCCGGCCATCTTGCTCAAGATTATTCTGTTCGCCTATTCCAAGGGCATTACCTCTAGCCGCCAGATCCAGTGGTGCTGCGAGACCAACATTCTATTCAAGGCGCTGTCCTGCGATACGGTTCCGCATTTCACCACCCTGGCCAGCTTTGTCAGCGAGAACGCCACGGCGATCGAAGCGGTATTCGAGCAGGTGTTGCTGGTGTGTCATCAGCAGGGTTTGTTGGGTAACGAGCTGTTTGCTATCGACGGTTGCAAGATGTCCTCCAATGCTGCCAAGGAGTGGTCGGGTACCTTCAAGGAGCTCAAGGCCAAGCGCGGCAAACTGCGCAAGCTGATCCGTCACCATCTGAACGAACACCGCCAGCATGATGCGGCGGAGACAGAGGTGGAGATGGAGCGAGCCATCCGCCACGGCAAGATGATCCTCTCGCTGGATCAAGCGATGGAAAAGGTAGATCGGTTTTTAAAGACCCAGAGTCCAAGGATGGGCCAGGGTAAGCGCCGCAAGGAAGTGAAGAGCAATATCACCGATAACGACAGCGCCAAGATGACTACCAGCAAGGGCACGCTGCAAGGCTACAACGGCGTCGCCATGGTGGATCGCAAGCACCAGATCATCATTGAGGCCCAAGCCTTCGGCGAAGGGCAGGAGCACCATACCCTCAAACCCATGTTGGAAACCTTGGAGCAGCGCTATGCCCGACTGAAGATTGCCGATGCTATCTATCAGCACGGCGTGGTAGTCACCGCCGATACCGGCTTTGCCAACGAAGCCAACATGCAATACCTGCATACCAGACAGATCAACGGCTATATACCGGACAACCGCTTTCGTAGTCGTGACCCGCGCTTTGCCCTGCAAAAAGACAAGTACGGCAAGCGCCACCAGAAGCCCGCAGGCGTGACGCGCAGTCCGACATTCCCGGCCAGTGCCTTTGATTTTGATCCTATACACATGACCTGCCGCTGCCCGGTTGGCCAACAACTCAGCCACCGTGGCGTGCGGACAAACGACGCTGGTGTACCGGTAGCCTATTTTGAAGGACGCTTGCTGCAATGCCGAACCTGCCCCAAGCGCAACGCCTGTATGCACAACCCGCAGTCTGCAGAGCACCGCAAGGGCGCGGGGAGGCAGGTTTCGTTTCGATTGGAGGCGAACCGGCCACCGAGCTATACCGACTGGATGAAGCACCGAGTGGACAGCCCCGAGGGCAAAGCGATTTACAGCCACAGGATGTCGGTGGTGGAGCCGGTGTTTGGGAACATCGGCACCAACAAGCGGTTGAGCCGCTTCAGCTTGCGCGGCCGCAGAAAGGTTCAAGGTCAATGGCAGTTGTATTGCCTAGTCCACAATCTGGAGAAGCTGGCGAATTACGGGCAATGCGGCTGACGACGCTTCAGAGGTGGCTGTAGAAAGCCTTGCAAGGCTTGTTTGGCGGATACCAGATCACGCCAGCGTGTTTGAATACAGTACGGCCCAGACGAGTTTGGGTTGAAAGATAAACAAGGAGATGGCTGGAGTGAGCCCGGAATGGGTTTTTCTACAGCCTCGTTGCAGGGGGCGGTTAACTTTGCGCACTTTATTGCGCGGTCGCTGCGCTCCCATTTTCACGCAATTAAGCGCACAAAGTCAGCTGCCCCTGAATGCGGCGTTTTAAGTTGGTGAGGCCGTGAGTTATTTTTTAAGTATTTTGGGCGGCTTGATAGTCGTCTATACGTTGCTTGCATATATTACTGGCCTTCCGCAACTGACAGACTTTCTTCCGGTTGGCTTCGGTTCTGACCAGCCGAGTGGGCAGTTTTATAAGGTCGTTCCGAGTGAAAAGCCTGATTATGGTCCAAGGTATATGCTCGGTCTTGGCATCATTCTTTTGGTGGCGGGGTTTGGCATTAAATATTTACTATCGCGCTAGATGGCGCTTATAAAAAACCGGTGCAGTGCGAGCGCCTTACACTACGTTTTTTGCGTGTGCTCGCTGCGCTCGAAATTAACACGTAAAAAGCTCCGTTGCAGGCGCCGCCTGATCGGGGCGTTGAGGCTGTAGAAAAAAACCTGATTTGGTGGTCATGCGTGCTTCTCCAGGTTACGGACAGGTAGGGGTACCCGTTTCATAATCCGGTTCGAGGCCGTATGACCACCACCCCTGACAGTGGTCAACTGTCAGGTGAATACCGTATTAGCACACCTCAAGTATCGCCTTCAACGCGCGTGATCTCATTCATCTGCTTTTCAGACGGGCCTAACCCTGGCTTTGCTGATGAGTCTCAAGCGATGTCGCAATCTGCTGCATCAGGTCCATGCTTTGCAGCACATGCAACGTCTCTTGCTGCTGCGACCACTCGGCGGCGCTGACGACCACAAAGTCGTCACCGTCGGGGTTGCTTACCTTGAGTGGGAGGTGCTTGGCTAACGCTTGCTGTGCATGCTTGTCGAGGTTGTCTTCAAACGTGCGGAGGCTAACTGTTTTCATTGGGTTTACCTGTGCGGTGCTTTGGAACCAAGATAGCCGTGATGCAGCGCAAAGCAACCACCCCCACACCAACCAAATCACGACCAAATCTACTCCCAAAGTATCATTCGTACCCCCCCGATCCTGGTGTTTAACTGGGTCCGTCGGTTCCTGCCGACGCTGTAAACCCACGCAATAACAAGAGGATCGACCCATGTGGACTAAACCCAGCTACACCGACCTGCGCATTGGCTTTGAAGTCACCATGTACTTTGCCAACCGCTGAGTACCGGGCGCCCCGGTTTCCGGGGCGTTTAGGCACGCTGGCCGAGGACAGATCCCATGCATGTACAGATACTTGGTTCGGCTGCTGGCGGTGGTTTTCCGCAGTGGAACTGTAACTGCCGCAACTGCGACGGCCTGCGCCGTGGCACGCTCAACGCGAAAGCGCGTACCCAATCTTCCATTGCCTTGTCGGATGACGGGGTGAACTGGATTCTCTGCAACGCTTCCCCCGACATTCGCACCCAGCTGGAGCAGACGCCTGTGCTGCAACCGGCGCGGGCGGTGCGTGATACGGCGATCCGGGCGATTGTGTTGATGGACAGCCAGATCGATCACGTGACTGGGCTGCTGACCCTGCGTGAGGGTTGCCCGCACGAGGTCTGGTGTACCGATATGGTCCACGAGGACCTGCAGACCGGCTTCCCGCTGTTCCCGATGTTGAGCCATTGGAACGGTGGTTTGCAGCGCCGTCGGATCGGGCTGGGCGAGCCGTTCCGTATTCCGGCCTGCCCGGCGCTGGAGTTTTTGCCGATTCCACTGCGCAGCGCGGCGCCGCCGTATTCGCCGCACCGCAATGACCCGCACCCCGGCGACAACATCGGCCTGCTGGTGCGCGACACCAATACCGGCGGGGTGCTGTTTTACGCACCGGGTTTGGGCCAGCCGGATGACGGGCTGCTGGCGACCATGCGTGATGCCGATTGCCTGCTGGTGGACGGCACCCTTTGGCGCGATGACGAGATGGCCTTTGCTGGCGTGGGCGACAAGCTCGGCAGCGAGATGGGCCACCTGCAGCAGAGTGGGCCGGGCGGGATGATCGAGCTGCTGGATGCGCAGCCGGCCAGCCGCAAGGTGCTCATTCATATCAACAACACCAATCCGATCCTGGACGAGGACTCTGCCGAGCGCGCCGAACTGGTGGCGCATGGCATCGAGGTCGCCCATGACGGTATGCAGATCGTTCTGTAAGGAGGCCGCCATGCAGCGCGAGCCGATGAGTATTTCCGAATTCGAGCAGGCCCTGCGCGACAAGGGCCGCTACTACCACATTCATCACCCGTTCCACGTTGCCATGTACGACGGCAGCGCAACCCGCGAGCAGATTCAGGGTTGGGTGGCGAACCGTTTCTACTATCAGGTCTGCATTCCGGTGAAGGACGCGGCGATTCTGGCTAACTGCCCGGACCGCGACACCCGCCGCGAGTGGATTCAGCGCATCATCGACCACGATGGCGAGCCGGGCAGCGAGGGCGGTATCGAGGCCTGGCTGCGTCTGGGCGAGGCCGTGGGGCTGGACCGCGAGGTGCTGCTGTCCCAGGAGCTGGTGCTGCCGGGCGTGCGCTTTGCGGTGGATGCCTATGTCAACTTCGCCCGCCGGGCCAGCTGGCAGGAGGCGGCCAGTTCGTCGCTGACCGAGCTGTTTGCCCCGCACATTCACCAGTCGCGGCTGGACAGCTGGCCGCAGCATTACCCGTGGATTGATCCGACCGGGTACGACTATTTCCGCAAGCGTCTGAAAGAGGCCCGCCGCGACGTCGAGCACGGCCTGCGCATTACCCTGCATCACTACACCACCTGGGAGGCGCAACAGCGCATGCTGGAGATTCTGCAGTTCAAGCTGGACGTGCTCTGGAGCATGCTCGATGCCATGACCATGGCCTACGAGCTGGAGCGCCCGCCGTATCACACGGTCACCGCCGACAAGGCCTGGCACCGGGGGATCGCGCTATGAATCCGGTGGTGCGTGATAACACGCCGGTGCTGCGCCCCGGCTTTCGTCTGCAATGGGAACCGGTGCAGAACAGCCACGTGCTGCTCTACCCTGAGGGTATGGTCAAGCTGAACGAGAGTGCCGCCGAAGTGCTGTTGCTGGTGGATGGCAAGCGGCCAGTGGCTGACATCATCGACACGCTGACAGACAAGTTTCCCAATGTGCCGGGACTGGACGAAGACGTTCTGGCCTTTATCGAGGTGGCCCATGCTCAACACTGGCTCCACATCCGCTGAACAAGGGCCACCGCTGTGGCTGCTGGCCGAGCTGACCTACCGCTGCCCGCTGCAGTGCCCGTACTGCTCGAATCCGCTGGAGTTTGCCAACCACAAGGGTGAGTTGAGCACCGCCCAGTGGATCGACGTATTCACCCAGGCGCGGGCGCTGGGCGCGGCGCAGCTGGGCTTTTCCGGCGGCGAGCCGTTGGTGCGCGAAGACCTGCCCGAGCTGATCGGCGCGGCGCGCGAGCTGGGTTTTTACACCAACCTGATCACCTCCGGCATGGGGCTGACCGAGGCCAAGATCGAGGCCTTCCGCGAGGCGGGGCTGGATCACATCCAGATCAGTTTTCAGGCTTCCGATGCCGAGATCAACAACATGCTGGCCGGCTCGCGCAAGGCGTTCGAGCAGAAGCTGGCGATGGCGCGGGCGGTCAAGGCGGCGGGTTACCCGATGGTGCTTAACTTCGTGACCCATCGGCACAACATCGACCAGATCGACCGCATCATCGAGCTGTGCGTGGCGCTGGAGGCCGATTTTGTCGAGCTGGCGACCTGTCAGTACTACGGCTGGGCGCACCTGAACCGCGCCGGGCTGCTGCCGACCAAGGCGCAACTGGACCACGCCGAGCTGGTCACCAATCAATGGCGCGAGAGGCTGGTCGAGCAGGGCAACCCCTGCAAGCTGATTCTGGTCACCCCCGACTACTATGAAGAGCGCCCCAAGGGCTGCATGAACGGCTGGGGCAATATCTTCCTGACTATCACGCCAGACGGCACCGCGCTGCCGTGCCACAGCGCACGGCAGCTGCCGGTCAGCTTCCCCAGCGTGACCGAGCACAGCCTGTCGCACATCTGGTATGACTCGTTCGGCTTCAACCGTTTTCGCGGCTATGATTGGATGAGCGAGCCGTGCCGGTCCTGCGACGAGAGGGAGAAGGATTTTGGCGGCTGCCGTTGTCAGGCGTACCTGCTGACCGGCGATGCCACCCAGGCAGACCCGGTGTGCAGCAAGTCGCCCCACCATCACAAGATATTGCAGGCGCGCGCTGAAGCAGAGCAGCCCCAGCCGGGGATAGAGGAGTTGACCTTCCGTAATGAACGTACCTCGAGGATCATCTGCAAGGTCTGATGTAACCCTGCCCGGTCGCTGGCCGAGCGACTTCAGCGCAGCGCAGGCGGTGGCCGCCAGCGCTGACTACAGCGACCTGTGCTGCGCCCACGGCGCACTCTGGTGGCTGACCTTCCGCCCCGAGCAGGGCGACAGCGTGCTGCAGCGTTGGCAGGACGGCGTCACCCGCACCATTACCCCCCAAGGCCATTCCGTGCGCAGCCGCGTGTATGAATACGGCGGCGGCAGCTTTTGTGTGCTGCCCGGCGAGCACCCGCCTGACTGCCTGCTGGTGTTCGTCAACGAAGCCGACCAGCAGCTGTATCTGCAATGCCTGGAAGGGCAGCGCCTTGAACCGCTGACCAATCACCCTGAATGCCGCTACGGCGGACTCTGCGCTGACCTTGCCCGCCACCGCGTACTGGTGGTGGAGGAGGCGCATCTGCCGGGGCGGGTGGAGCACCGGCTGGTCGCCATCGGGCTGGACGGCTCGCGGCAGTTGCTTGCCAGCGGCGCGGATTTCTACCACAGCCCGCAGCTCAGCGACTGCGGCACCCAGCTGGCCTGGATCGAGTGGGATAGGCCCGATCTGAGCTGGACGCGCACCCGTCTGATGCGAGCAACGCTGGCTGGCGACGGCAGCGTGGCTGAGGTGCAGTCAGTGGGGGGCGAGAATGAAGCCTTGCAGCAACCGCGCTTTGATCGCGCCGGTCAGCTGGCTTGTCTGTCTGATCGTAGTGGCTACTGGGTGCCGTGGCTGTTTGCCGAGAGCCGGCCGCGCAAGCTGCCGGCGATTGCCGCCGATCACGCGCCCGCGCCCTGGCAACAGGGCAGCAACACCTGGCTGCCGCTGGAGGACGGCTGGATGGCCCTGAGCTGGAGCGAGGCGGGTTACGGCCATCTGGCTATCCGCCACTCGGTCAGCGCCGAAGAGCGGCGGCTGGCGCACGCCTACAGTCGCTTTCGGCACCTGTGCAGCGACGGCAAGGCGCTGTACTGCATTGGCGCGTCGCCCAGCTGCACCGCCGCGATTCTGCGCATTGAACTGGCCACCGGTGAACTGACCCGCCTGCTGGGCGAAGACAGCACGCTGGACGCCGCTGACCTGTCGCGCCCCGAACGACTGCTGTATCTGAGCGCGGGCGACGAGAGCGCCCACGGCTTTTTCTACCCGCCGCGCAACCACGTCCACAAGCTGGATCAGCCGCCACCGCTGCTGATCTTTACCCACGGCGGGCCGACCTCGGCGTGCTACCCGGTGCTGGATAACCGCATCCAGTTCTGGACCCAGCGCGGCTTTGCCGTTGCCGATCTCAACTACCGTGGCAGCACCGGATTTGGCCGCGCCTACCGTCAGCGCCTGCAGGGCAACTGGGGGGTGACCGACGTGGAGGATGTGCTGGCGGCGGTCGACTATCTGAGTCAGCAGGGCCGCATCAACCCGGCGCAGGTGTTCATTCGTGGCTCCAGCGCCGGCGGCTACACCACCCTGTGCTCGCTGGTGGCCGGGGCGGGGCGCTTCCGCGCTGCGGCCAGCCTGTATGGCGTGAGCGACCCGCTACAGCTGCGCGCGGTGACCCACAAGTTTGAAGCCGACTACATCGACTGGCTGATCGGCGACCCCGACACCCAGCCCGACCGCTACGTTGAACGCTCACCGCTCGCCCAGGCCGACCGCATCCGCACCCCGGTGATCTTCTTTCAGGGGTTGCGCGACGCCGTCGTACTGCCCAGCCAGACCGAACAGATGGTCGCCGCGCTGGACGACAACGGCGTGCCCGTACACTGCGTCACCTTCGCCGACGAACGCCATGGCTTCCGCCAGGCTGCGCATCTGGCGCAGGTGCTGGAGGAGGAGTTGGCGTTTTATCAGGCGTGGTTGTGATATGGAAGGGCCCTGACGCGAACGGCACGCCTCATTACTTCGTCATCCTCGCGCAAGCGAGGATCCATGGTGGGCGCGGGCGTATGACTGGATTCCTGTCTTCGCGGGAACGGCGTCTGGTTGAGGTGTGCGTTTTTAAGGGGAATGGTCTGCCGGGTTTTAGCGCAGCAGGGCGAGCAGCGACACGGCGGTCAGTGCGCCACTGGTAATCAGCACCGGTATCAGTGCAGGGCGGCTGCGTTCGTGGCGGAGCATGCGTAGTCCGCGGCGGTAGCGGTGCTGCTGGCTGCTCCAGAGGGCGGTGGCCAGACAGACCATGATCAGCGCCACTTCCAGCCGTTGGCCGCTTTCCACATGCAGCCAGCGCAGCGCAAGACAGCCCACCAGTAGCAGCGACAACTGCGTGCGTGCCCAGGCCAGCTGGGTGCGTTCGGCCTGCAGGCCGTGGTCCGGGGGGATAAAGCTCACTGCTCAGAGATACCAGGTCAGCAGCAGGGCAGTGCCGGCGCAACCCAGTGACAGCAACGGAATGATGCGTGCCAGCGGCAGCGGGCGGCGGTGGCGCAGAGCGCGTTCGACGTTGAGCCAGCGCAGGGCAGAACCCAGACTGAGCAGGCCGGCAAGAATCAGCAGGCAGTCGACCATCAGGCGTCGCGCTTCCGGGCTGAAGGTTTGTTGGGTAAAGGCCTCGACGGCAATGGCGCCACCGAGCAGGGCCAGCGAGGTGCGTATCCAGGCGAGGTAGGTTCGCTCGTTGGCGAGGGTAAAGCGCGGGTCGGGTTCATCGCCGCCCAGCAGGCGGGTGTGGGTGCGTTCGCGCAGGGAGCGCAGGGCGTGGCGTGTGTTCATGCGGGATGCTTCTCGGCAAAAAGCCCGGTCGCAGGTACGACCGGGCACAGGGCTTAGCGTACGCCGCTGCTGCGCAGGGCACCCGGGGAGTAGTCCGAGGTGCTGGCGCGGTAGTTGAAGCGGTAGCCGTCGCGCTGTTCGTTGGCCATGCTGAGGGCGATGTAGCGGCCGTTCTGCAGGTCGTGGAACACGTCGGCGGCACTCAGCGGCGCCTGCTGTGCGTAGTGGTAGAAGCTGTGGCGCTCGCCCACCCGCCAGAGCTGGTCGCGGGTGTCGTAGTGGTCAACTTCGGCAATCGACCAGCTGTCCTCGTCGATATAGAAGCGGCGGGTCTTGTAAACGTGACGCTGGCCGTCCTTCAGCTCGGCAACCACTTCCCATACGCGGTGACGCTCGTAGCGGGTGTGGTTCATCGCTAGATGGCCCGGCTGGATCATCTCCTTGTAGGTCAGGTCCGGTGAGGCCAGGCGGTAGCTGTTGTAGGGGATCAGCAGCTCTTTCTTGCCTACCAACGTCCACTCGTAGCGGTCCGGCGCGCCGTTGTACATGTCGCGACTGTCGGCAGTACGCAGGCCCGCGGTGGTTGCGCCGGTCGCGTCATAGTTGATGCTCGGCGCGCGGCGCACGCGACGCTGGCCGGCGGTGTAAAGCCAGGTGCGGCGCGGGTTGGCGATCTGGTCAACGGTCTCGTGGACCAGCACCACTTCACCTACCTGACGGGCCGGTGCAGTGATCTTGTGGCTGTAGTAAAACAGCACATCGTCGGAGTCAGCCGGCTCGTAGTCGGTGGTTTGATCAACCGGCGTGTAGTACTGCTCGGTGGTGGTGATCACGTAGTCGCCGTTGGGCTGCGGCGCGGCGGTGTCGGTGGTGGATATGTTGCTGCCGGTGTTAAAGCGGGTGATGTGATTCCAGATTGTTTCCAGGCCGTTCTGCGGGATCGGGAAGGCGACGCTGCCGCGGAAGCCGGCCAGGCCGTTGCCGTCGTTGATCAGGCTGGCTTCGGTCGCGTTGCGTAGCGCCTCGGCTGCTATGTCGTCGGCGAAACCGACGCTGCGGCGGGTCTCGTAGACCGGCAGTACATAGGTTTCGGGGTAGCGCTTGAGCAGCGCGACCTGACCGTCGGTCAACAGCTCACGATGCTGCTCGTAGTTGCTGGCGTTGATGGTGTACAGGGGCTGCTCGCTGGCAAACGGGTCGCTCGGTGTGCCATTGGGCAGGATAGTACCTGCGTCTTGCGGCAGGCCGCCGGTCCAGGCTGGAATGCTGCCATCGGCGTTGCCGGTACGTTCGGCACCAATCGCAGTCAGGTCCTGGCCGAGGCGCGCTGCTTCTTCCGCCGAGACGGCAGCATGGGCGGCAGTGGCGAGCAGGGCGGTGCTCAACAGGCTCAGAGAAAATGCACGGGTGTAGTGGTTCATCGGTTTGCTCCGCATCAGAAGGTTACGCCGACGCTAAGGGCTACAAAATCGCGGTCGCCCTTGGTGCCGTAGTCACCGTCGAAGTAATTGGTGTAGGAGAGGTTGGCGCTGTAGGTACGGTTGAACTCCGCGCCCAGGCCAAGGCTGATGGCGGTCGATCCTTCGGAGAAGCCAGAGGTTTCGGTCGGGCTGTAGCCTTCGACGTCATGCGCCCAGGAAACGCTCGGTTTCAGGTCCATGCCCGCGAATGCATCGGCGTAGCTCCAGATGGCGCGTACGCGGTAGCCCCAGGAGAAGTCGGTGGCAAAGCCTTCGTCATTGCAGTGCTTGGGGGTCTCGGAGCCGGCCAGGCAAATGCTGTTGTCGGCCAGTTCACCCTGACCAAAGGTGCTGTTGCGGCCGTAGCGGGGGCCGAAACGGCCTTCCAGGCCACCGATGAAGGTGGCGCCCGCTTCGCCGACCAGGAAGAACTGGTCAGCCCCCATGACCTGGCTGAACGAGTGAGTGGCGGTCATCTGTACCTGGGTCACTTCCTTGCGGCGGTAACCATTGCTACGTGCACTGTTGCCGGTAGCGACGGCGCCACTGCTGACCAGCGGCGAACGGTCCGGGTTGTTCAGTGCGGCGTTGGTCATGTCGGTGCCGTTGAACTGCAGCGGCATGTTCGGGCGGTAGCTGATCTCGCCCTGCAACGCGGTGCCAGTGCGCAGGTTGGTCGCAAAGGTCAGGCCGTACAGGCGGATGTCTTCCGGGTAGTCGACATAAAAGCTTGAGGTGCCCAGACGCAGGGCGCCGGTCAGCGCGCCGGGCACACCGGCCGGGTTGCCGCCGTTGGCGTACGGGCTGTTGATCAGGCTGCTGTAGGGCATGCGGCTGTGGTAGTTGGCGAGGTAGGCGCCGAATTCGGTGTCCAGCGGCTCAAAGAACCAGCGCATGGCCAGACCGAACTGGCCGCCGTTACGGGCGTCATTGTCGCCGCTGCGTTTGACCTGGATGCCCGCGGGCGTGAGGTTCACGCCGTAGGGCGAGAGCACAGCGATGGCGCCGGCATTGGCAGACAGGTCAGGGCCGACAAAGCGACCGTCGCAGGCCTCGGGGATCGAGTCGTTGCCGCTCATGAAGGTGCCGCAGTTGTCGAGCTGGGTTTGCTCCCAGTCGAGCTGGTAGAAGCCCTCAACGGACAGGTTGTCGGTCAGGTTCTGGATGCTGTAGAGCATGTTGACCGGCACCAGACCTTCCTTGATTTCCGATCCGGGGCGGCGCAGGGCGCTCAGGTTGAACGGGTTGACGACGTTGATGCCGCCCTGGATGAAGGTGCTTTCACCCCAGTTGACCACCTGCTTGCCCAGGCGGATGGTGCCGGGCTGACCGGCGAGGTCGTAGTTGTGATAGACGAAGGCGTCGAGCAGCTCAATACCGGCGGACTTCATCGAGGTCTTGCGGCCGGCGTCCTCAATGTCGATATAGCGCTGGCCTTCGTCGCGTACCGCGTAGTCGTACCAGTAGTTGCCGCGCACGAACACGCCGCTGTCGCCGTAGCGCAATTCCAGGTCGTGGGTGCCCTTGAACAGCTTGGAGTAGATGTCACCGGAACGGTAGTTGCGTCGGCCATCGTCGCCGCTGGCGCTGCGCATCAGGTCTTCGTCCGGGTCTTCGGTGGAAATGCTCATGCCCAGGCTCAGCGATGAGGTCAGCTGGCCGTCGATGTCACCGAGTTGGAAGGTTGAGGCTGCGGCGGGTGTTGCAGCGCAGGCCATGGCCAACAGCAGGATGGGGTAGGGGGCGCGGCGCCCGTTGAAGTCAGTCACTATCAGGACCCTCATTTTTATTATCGGTCGAACTGCATGAATGGCTCATGCGTATTTGTGATGGACTGCATGCTATTGCTGCGGTTATTGGCCCGCAAATACAGTATTTCGATGGTGTTTATAACCTTTTGGCATGGGGTGGCGCATGGTCGCAGGTGCCCGTGCTCCGCGGTGGGGCGGGCATGTTGCGGAGGAGGGGGATGCGCACAGCAGCTGCAGGTGTGCAGGTGCTGTGCGCGGGCCGATCAGCGTCCGGCGTTGCGGCGGCGCAGGCCGATGCGCCAGGTGAGGAACAGGGCCATCAGCATGAAGCCACAGGCGACCGGCCGATCAAGCAGATAGCCGATCTGTCCGTCCGCCAGCAGCACACTCTGGCGCACGTTCAGCTCGAATGCAGGGCCGAGCACGAAGCCGATGATGAAGGTCACGAAGGAGAAGTCCAGCAGGCGCATGAAAAAGCCGAGCGCCGCAAAGCCGATCAGCAGCCAGGCGCTGAACAGGTTGCTGGAGACGATGATGCCGGTCACGCAGAGCAGCACCACGCAGGGCAGGATGATCGGCAGCGGCAGGCGGATTACCTTGACGAACAGGCGCATGGTGAACAGGCCGAACACCAGGTTGCACAGGGTGCCGATCAGCATGGCGCCGAAGATTGCGTAGACCAGTCGGCCCTGTTCGGAGAACAGCTGCGGCCCGGGGGTGATGCCGTGGATCACGAAGGCGCCCAGAATCAGCGCGGCGGCCACGTTGCCGGGGATGCCCAGCGACAGCAGCGGGATGAAGTTGGAGCCGACCACCGCCGAGTTGGCCGCCTCGGTGGCGGCGACCCCGCGGATGTCACCCTTGCCGAACTGGCTGTCCGGCCCGGCGGCGCGTTTGGCCGAGGCGTAGCCGAGGAAGGCGGCAGCGGTGGAGCCAAGCCCGGGGATGGCGCCAATCACGGTGCCGATGCCGGTAGAGCGCAGGATGGTTGGCAGGATATGGCGAAAGTCCCGCCAGCGGAAGCGGTTGGTGTTGCTCTCGCCCAGCTCGGTCGGCTCTGGCTGGCTGCCGGTATCGCCGTGCAGGATGGCCTGACGAAAGATTTCGCCCAACGCCAGCACGCCGATACCAACGGCGCTGATCGATAGCCCGCCCATTAGCTCCGGGATACCGAAGGACAGGCGCTCGCCAGCGGTTTCCGGGTCGGTGCCGACCAGACTGAGCAGCACCCCGAGCGCGGCGGCGATCAACCCTTTGATCATCGAGTGACCGGCCAGCCCGGCCACCACTACAAAGGCGACCAGCACCACCGAGGCCATCTCCAGCGGCCCCATCTTGACCGCCAGCACGGCCAGCGGTGCGGCCACCAGAAACAACACCAGATCACTCATGGCGTCGCCGCTGACCGACGAGGCGTGTGCGGTGCGCAGCGCCTTCAGTGCCTGTCCGTTGCGCGCCATCGGGTAGCCGTCGAAGGTAGTGGCGGTGGCCTCCGCCGAGCCCGGCGTGTTCATCAGGATGGCCGAGACGGCGCCGCCGAGGGTGCCGCCCTTGTTGATGCCGACCAGAAAGCCGATGGCGGTCACCGGGCTGAGGTAGAAGGTGAAGGGCACGGCGATGGTAATGGCCATCAGCGCGCCGACGCCCGGCGCTGCGGCAAAGATCTGGCCGATCAGCACGCCGGCGCCGATGTAGAGCAGGTTGCTCAGGGTGAAGGCATCGGCCAACCCCAGCAGAATGTCTTGCATGTCGTAGCTCCTCAGTCCAGCGGCGCACCCAGCGCGAGTTTGAACAGCAGCCACAGCGCCAGCGGCCAGAGTGTGGCGGTGGGCAGAATGCGGCTGATGCGTTTCTCGCCCATGGCGAGCATGAAGGCGGCGACCAGAAAGGCTGCGCCGACGAGGTAGCCCAGCCACTGAATCAGCGCCAGGCTGCCGGCCAGCAGGGCCACCAACAGCAGCAAACGGCCCAGATGGCGGCGACTGAACTCGATGCGCCGGGTCTCAGCTCCACTGAGCAGCCGGTTGAGCAGCAGCAGAGCGCCCAGCGCGGTGGTGGCGCCGATGCAGAGGTAGGGGAAAAACCGTGGCGACAGGCCAAAGCCGAAGCCGTCGCCGATGTGCGCAGGAATCAGATAGAGCAGGCCAGCGAGGCCGGCCAGCACAATCAGCAGGCCAGCCCACAGATCAAGGGTACGTTCGGACATGCTACCTCCTGCGCTCAGTTGAGCGGCGCTGATGCCGCCTGGCGGCGATAGTCGGCGGCGGTCTGGTGGATGAAACGGGTGATCTGCTCAGGCGTCATCACCACATTGGGAAAGCCCATACGCTGCTCAGCCAGTTGCGCAACGCGCGGCGACTGGCTGGCTTTGATCAGCGCAGCGCTGAGACGGTGTTTGATCTCACCGGGCAGGCCAGTCGGTGCGGCCAGCACAAAGTAGGAGGAGTAGCCCATTGGATAACCCAGCTCCTGGATCGCCGGCTTGCCGGGCGAGGCACGCAGGCGCTCGGCGTTGAGCGAGGCAAGTACGCGGATCTTGCCGTCACGCAAGAAAGCCTGATGAATACCCGCACTCCAGGCGATATCGATGTGTCCGCCGATCAGGCTGTTGATGACATCCATGCCGCCGCGCATCGGGATAAAGCGAATCCGTATGCCTTCGCGCTCGGCAACCAGGTTGAGCACGTCACGGGTGATGGGCGAGGGCGAGCCGTAGCTCAGACCGTGCTCGCGGCCGTAGGCGACCATTTCTTCCCAGTTGGCAAAGGGCGCGTTGCCGCTGGTAATCAGGGCGTTCTGCAACTGACTGACGGTAGTCAGGTAGTCGAAATCATCGGTTTGGTAGCGCAGCGGCGTGATCGTCGGCATGCCGTCGAAGGCCGAGTTGGCGGCCAGCCCGATGGTGTAGCCGTCGGGCTCTGCGTGCCTGAGGGTGGTAGCCATGACGATACCGCCGCCGCCGGCAATATTGCGCACGGTGACGGGCTGGCCAAGCTCGACGCTCAGTTGACGCGCCACCAGACGAGCCAGGGTGTCGGCGCCGCCGCCAGGGCTGAAGCCCACCAGCAGGTCGAGCGGCTTGTCGGGCCAGAGAGGTGGCGAGGCGGCGTCTGCCTGCGCCAGGGCGCCGGGCAACCACAGTGTCAGTGCCGTCAGCAGGCGCACAAGCGTCCGGCGGGTGGTAAGCAGCTTCGTCATACGAGAACCTCATTGTTGTTGTGATGACGACCAATTATGTGTTTTTGTAATGGCAGAGATGCTATTTACTCGCCATTGGCCGGGCAAGTAGCGAAATTGTATGGCATCTATTCTGCTTTGTTATGGGTGTGCTATGACACTGAAACAGCTCCGTTATCTGATCTCGATTGCCGAAGCCGGCAGCTTTTCCGCTGCCGCGCGTGACTCCTACATTGCCCAGCCTGCGTTGTCCCGACAGATCGGTCTACTGGAAAGCGAGCTGGAGATGCAGTTGCTGGAGCGCCGCCACGGCGGCACCGAGCTGACCGACGCCGGGCGGCGCTTGTACGAGATTGCCCGTTCGGTGATTCAGAAGGTCGATTCGGTGAAGGATGAGCTGGAGTCTACCCGGGGCAACCCCAAGGGGCGGGTGGCGATTGCGATTCCGGTGTCGGCTGCCTCCTTGCTGCTGCCGGAGCTGATCACCCGCACCCGCGAGAAGTTTCCTGGTATCGAATTGCAGATCACCGACGGCATGAGTTCGGCGGCTGGCCACGCGATTGAGCTGGGCCATGTGGATTTTGGTGTGGTGCCCAACGCCGAGGAGTTGGCGCACGTCAGTGCCGAGCCGGTGCTGCTGGAGGAGCTGTGGTGGTATGGACGTATGCCAATGCCGACCAGCGGCTCAACCATCAGCTTTGCCGAGGCGCTGTCGGCGCCGCTGGTGTTGCCGCCACGGGCGCTGCATCTGCGCCGCCGGGTGGATCAGGCCGCGATGGAGACCGGGCTGGATCTGCATGTGAGCTTTGAGCAGAACTCGGCGCAGAGTATCAGCAGTCTGGTGCGTGCAGGTCTGGCCTGCACCATCACCAACTGGCCGCCGCTGGAGGATCAGGAGCAGCAGTATGCGCGGCGGATCGTCGAGCCGAGCATTCGGCGCACCATTTCATTGGCGTACTCGGTGCACCGGCCGCTCAGCTTTCCGGCGTCCTGCATGCGTGATCTGGTGCGCGCCACGTTGATAGAGCTGGCTGAGAGCGGCCGCTGGAAGGGGTCGCTAATTGCACCGCGCGAGCCGGCAACGGCCGGCTCGGCGGATGTCTGAGCTTAGTTTGTGGTTGCGACTGCGGTGCTGTCGCCGGCGCCCAGCGTGCTTTGTGAGCGGGCGGGGTTCATATACAGCAGGCCCAGCAGGCCGGAGACGATCAGGATTGCGCCGGTAACCATAAAGCCCTGCTCGTAGCCGCTGGCAACGTGGCCGGTGGCGTTCTGCACCAGCAGCCCGGTGACGACGGGTGCACTCAGGCCGGCAATCGAGGCAAAGCCGTTACCCATTGCCAGAATGCTGCCACGCTGGCTGGCGGGGGTGATCTCACCGAGAATCGCCGGGCCGACGGAGTACATCACCAGCGCGAAGCCACCACTCAGGGTCATCAGGGTGACGCGCGCCGCCACCGGAATATCCGGCATGGTCTGGGCAAAGGCCAGCGCGCCGCTGATGATCAGGCTGACGGAGACGAATACGCAGCGGGCCAGCCGCGAGGAAAAGCCGCGGCGCATCAGGTCCTGCGACCACCAGGCCATGATCAGGCTGAGCGGCGTGGTGACCACCACAAACAGCGCGAACAGGCGGCCGGTGTTCAGCGAGTCGATGCCCAGGCCGACTTCCAGGTAGGTTGGCACCCAAGTCAGGGTCAGGGCCAGCGACCAGTTGGCGGCAAAGTGACAGAAGTAGTTGGTCAGCACCGTGCGGTCGCTCAACAGGCGACGGTAGGGCAGGCGCTCGGAGGAGGTTGGCAGCTGACTGGCACGGGCCTGATCGAGGCGGCCTTCCTCGCCAAACTTGAGCCACGCCAGACACCAGACAAAGCCCAGCACCGCGAGCACGGCAAAGTTGGCGCGCCAGCCCCAGTGCAGGGTGACCCAGGGAATCATCAGGCCCGCGACCAATAGGCCCAGCGAGCTGCCGGAGTGCAGCAGGGCGACCGGCAGGCTGCGCTTGTTGTCCGGGAACCACTTGTACAGCGCGTGGGTGGCGATGGGCGAGGCCGGACCTTCACCGATGCCCAGCAGCACGCGGCAGGCAATGATGGCCCAGACCGAGGTGGCGAGTAGCATCGGCAGCTGAATGACCGACCAGAACGCCGCCATGATCAGCAGCAGGGTGCGGGTCGGCTTGTGGTTGGCGAGAAAGCCGCCGGCGACCGCAGCCATGGCGAACAGCCAATGCAGGCTGCCACCGATCAAACCGAATTCGGCCGGTGTCAGGTCCAGGTCGCGCATCATCGGTACGGCGACCAGGCCAATGACAACCTTGTCGAGGAAGTTGACCAGCATCATGGTCGCCAACAAACCGGCAATGGTCCAGGCCGTTTTTGGCCGGTAGAGGGTGTCTTGGGCTGTCATGGGGACTCTCGAATTGTTGTTATGAAAACGCCCCGGCACAGGCCGGGGCGCGTCAGCGTGGGCCGTCTTAGCCCGGCATGAGCAGTCCCTTGGCGATGGCGTTGCGTTGAATCTCACTGGTGCCGGTGAGGATGCGCATCATCCGGCTGGCGCGGAACAGAAACTCCACCGCGTTGCCCTGAATCAGGCCTGAGCCACCGTGCACCTGTACCGCACGGTCGATGATGCGGAAGGCGGTTTCCGAGCAGAACAGCTTGCTCATGGGCGACTGCACGGCGATGTTGTCACCGGCGTCATACTGCGCGGCCGTGGCGTACATCAGCGCCCGTGCCGCGGCCAGCTCGGTCGCCATGTCGGCGATCATGTGATTGACCGCCTGGAACGCGGCAATCGGCTTGCCGAACTGGCTGCGGGTCTGCGCGTGGCGGACCGACAGCTGTAGCGCCAGACCGGCCATGCCGAGCATGGTCGGGCAGTGCAGCAGGCGGTTGACGGTGATACGGCCCATCGCCAGCTTGAAGCCTTTGCCTTCCTCGCCGATCAGGTTTTCCACCGGCACGCGGACATTCTCCAGGGTGATGTCGCCGTGCGCGCCCTTGCCGGACATCACGCCGTAGTCATCACGCACACTGGCGCCTTCGGCTTTCAGATCAACGAAGAACGCGGAGATGCCGGCCGGGCCGGCCTTTGGATTGGTCACGGCCATCAGTACCGCGTAGTCGGCGTAGGACGCGCCGGAGATATAACGCTTGCTGCCGTTGAGCACATAGTGGTCGCCGTCGCGTACCGCTGTGGTGCTGAGCGCGGTAGCGTCGGAGCCGGCTTCGGCTTCGGTCAGGGCGAAGCAGATGGCCTTTTCGGCGCGGCAGATCGGCTGCAGGATGGCCTGGACCTGGTGGTCGGTCGCGACCTTGAACAGGTGGCCGATACGCGGCGGACCGCTCAGTTCGCCGAGGATGTGCGGGGCCAGCATGCTGCCGCTGAGCACCGTGGCTTCCTTGACCGCGCAGACGTCGGCCACGCTGAGGCCGGCGCCGCCGAGGGCCTCCGGCAGCATGATGTTGTAGAAGCCCCTTTCGCAGGACATGCGCCAGACGCGCTGCAGCAGTTCACGCGGGTAGCTGCCGCCCCACTGCAGGTTTTCACTTTTCTCCAGTGGCTTGATCTCGTCACGGACAAAGGCGTTGATGTCGGCGATGATGGCCTGGGCCTTTTCACTTGGTTGGAACATGGTGGGGTCTCCGTGGGCTCAGATCTTGCGGTCTGCGTTTTTCCAGTAGCTGTCCCGCACCAGTCGGCGCACGACCTTACCGTTGGGGTTTTTCGGCAGCTCATCGACAAAGTCGACGCTGCGCGGCTTCTTGAAGCCGGCCAGATGCTCGCCGCAGTAGGCCATGATGGCTTCGGCGTCGAGCTGCTTGCCGGGCTTGAGCACGACTACCGCCTTGACCGCTTCGCCCCACTGATCGTCCGGCACACCGACGACCGCGGCCTCAAAGATCTCCGGCATGGCGTAGAGCACCTGCTCGACCTCGGTGGGGTAGACGTTGAAGCCGCCGGAGATGATCATTTCCTTCTTGCGGTCGACGATGAAGATGTAACCAAGCTCATCGACGGTGGCCAGATCGCCGGTCAGGTAGTAGCCGTCGCGCATGACCTCGGCGGTCAGTTCCGGGGCATTCCAGTAGCCCTGCATGATGTCTTCACCCTTGGTGACGATCTCGCCGATCTCACCGGGTTTGACGTCTTCGAACTGGTCATTCACGACCCGCAGGTCGGTCTCGAAGTAGCAGCGCCCGCAGGAGGCCAGGCGGCGGTAGTTGTCGGTGCTGTCGAGGTGATCGGCTTCGGTCAGAATGGTCACCAGCGAGCAGGTCTCACCGGCGCCGTAGCCCTGAGCGAGGATCGGGCCGAAGACGTCCATTGCGCGTTTGACCAGCGCTGGCGCCATGGGCGCGGCGCCGTAGATGATCAGGTTCAGGCTGCTGAGGTCGTAGTCTTCCACGCCCGGCAGGTTGACCAAGCGGTTGATCATCGCCGGCACCATAAACAGGCGGGTGATGCGCTCTTTCTGAATGGTTTCCAGCAGGCGGCGGTCGTCGTACTGCTCGACCAGGTAATTGCATACACCGGCCTTGAGCAGCGGCATGATCTGCATACCACTGGCGTGGGTGATTGGTCCAACATGGGCCATGCGGTCACCCGGCTCGGCGCGGCGCGTCGGGCTGGCAAGGCTCTTGCGGATCAGCGCCTTGCGGTTGCCGTAGCTGAGCATGGCGGCCTTGAGCACACCGGAGCTGCCGGAGGTGTAGTGCAGCACGGCGAGCTTGTCGTCGGCGGGGTCGCGGGATTCAAAGGTTTCGCTGCCCTTGGCAAGCACGTCGTCGTAGCTGATGTCGCCACCTTCGTCACCCATGCAGATGATCCACTGCAGGCGCGGCACTTCGGCGCGGCGGGCTTGAATGGCCTTGGCAAAGGCGGGAATGGTGATAACGCCGACGCTGTGGGAGTCTTCCAGCACGCGGATGATTTCATCGATCGACAGGCGCGCATTGATCGGCACCTTGACCATTGCGGCCTTGTACAGTGCGACTTCGGCCTCGATCAGTTCGACCCGGTTGGGCGCCAGGATAGCGATGTGGGCGCCTTCGGGCAGGTCCAGATTGACCAGGCCTGAGGCCAGACGGTTGGTGCGACGTTCCAGTTCGGCAAACGTCAGACGCAGGCGCGAGTCGACAGCGGCTTCAAGGTTTGGCCAGTAACGGGCGCTGCGGGTCAGTATCTTTCCGAGATTCACGGGGGGTCACCTGAGCTGGTTTTATTGTCGGGCTATGCTAATCGCGGCTCGGAAACCCCCGCCAATACAACAAGTTGATGCTATCCATGCCGAGTTGATATGGCCGAGAGCTGTGCCAGGCGGTTTATGGCCTCAATCTGCCAGTCAGGCCGAGAATAGGGCTTTAATCTGTCTCTGCTTCGGGCTTTGCTCTGCAGTTTCAGCCGGATACGCAGGGCGCAGGGCTTGCAGCACGGCAGCGCAGCCAACCCCATAACAGAGCGGCATGCTTATTTCTTTGGGCGTGTTGGGGCTGGTCGTGCGCGAGGATGCCGCTTGGCTGGTGGCGCGCGCCATGTCGGCTCCGTGCTAGTCTCGCCGGGTTGCCAATAAAGCGAACAAGAGGAGAGGTCTGTGAGCGCGTTTTCCCCTGTGCAGTGGTGCCTGACGGCGTCGGTCGATGCGCCTGCGATGGAGAGTCCCGATGACTGGCTGACCAGTTGGCGGCAGTTGCCGCTGGATGAGTTGTCGCCGTTTGCACTGGCGGTGATGGGCGGCTTTCAGGCGGACCGCGCCGCCTGGGCGTTCAGTGCCGGATATGAAGCCGCACTGCGGGCAATGTTTCCGCAGATCAGCGGCGGCGGGCTGCACGGTTTCAGCCTGAGCGAGGAGGGCATTCGCAGCCCGCGCGATTTGCAGACCCTTTGGCAGGCTGACGACGCAGGCGGCATTCGTCTGAACGGTAACAAGGGCTGGGTGCCGCTGCCGGAGCACTGTGAAGCCTACTTTGTGGTCTGCCGGGCCAGCGGGCCGGACGGCACGCTGAGTGTGGTGCGCCTGCCGGCTACGGCAGAGGGGGTAACAATGAGCCCGCGCAATCCGGCGGCCTTTATGCCCGAGCTGCCGGCGGCGCGTATGCAATTGCAAAATGTGCAGCTGGATGCCTCAGCCATGCTGGCGGGTGACGGCTGGAGCGAGTACGCCAGACCTTTCGGCGCGCTGGAGGAACTGTACGTCAGCGCCGCGCTAATGGGCTATCTGCTGCGCGAGGGGCGTGCCCGTGACTGGCCGCAGGCGCTGCTGCGCCAGATGCTGGCCGCCATCACCTTGCTGGAGCGTATCGCGCCTGAGGTGGGCAGCGCCAACCGTGGGCAGCTGCTGCTGGCTGGTGCCACGGAATGGGTACGTGCGCTGATGACCCAGGCCACTGCCGAATGGGCAGAGCAGCCGAATGATGAGGCAGGGCAGCGCTGGGTGCGAGATCAGACCGTACAGCGCATGTGGGCTGCGGCCGGCGCCAAGCGTGGTGAACGGGCCTGGCAGGCGCTGACGGCCGCGCCATGACGGCAGTGGGCGCCCGCGAGGTGTATCAGCTGTTCCGCGATGTGGCGCTGCAGCAAAAGACGCTGCGTCCTGACGTTGGCCCGCACTGGCGTGATGTGGACACGGGCAGCGTCTGGGTGCGTATCGATCAGCACCGCATTGCCCTGTTCAAGGACGCCGGCCGACTGCACCACTGTTTGCGCTGCGAGCTGGACGACGGCCGCGTTGCCGAGCAGCAGGCCTGGGACAGCCCGGGCACTGACCCGCTAGAGTTGCTCAGTGTGTGGGAGCGCACCCAGTTGCTCAGGGCGCTGGCAGGCTGAGCGCCGCTGTTCTGCGTGGTTGCTGCCGGCTGCGGTCTATCAGGTTGCTGGTGCGCTCACATCCAAGGTGTCGTTGCATTGGCTGGCGAGGAGGCAGGCGCAGGGTTGTTTGGTCATTTTGCGCGCTGCTTTTGATGGGACGGCAGGCCAGTGGAGTGTGTAGGCCTCCACCTGAGCATCTGCGTGATACGCGGCGCTCGCGTTGGTATTTTTCCGCTAGTGCGATTAGGGTTGATAGACGCATTTGCCTTGTTGCAGGTGCGTTATCGAATGCGGTTTGGCCCATAACAAGAGAGCACCCCAATGCCAGCCTTACCCCGCCTGATCAACGCCGCAGGCCAGCCCAGTTATGGTCTCTTCCCCGATGGGGTAGAGGAGATCAACTACCTCGATTTTGATCTGCGCTCCGTGATGGACAAGCCGCGTTCGCAGTTGGCTAAGCGCTTTGGCGCCAACCAGTTTCAGTTCATCAGCCTGCTCAGCGCGGAGCTGGTGGTTGGTGTAGCGATTGTGGATTTGAAGTTTCTCAGCAATGCCTTTGTGTATCTGTATGACCCGCGTACCCAGCGCTTTGACGAGTTCAGCTTTATGCAACCGTTGGCACGCAATACGCGTATAGAGCCGCGTCCTGACACTGGCCTGGCACGCTTTGAGAAGGGCGGAAACCAGATCACTATCGACGCGGCGGCTGAGCCGGGTGTGCGCCGGCTTCAGGTGGCGCTGGCCGATGGTACGCGGATCGATGCGCGCATAGACGAGGCACCTAGCCAGCAGCCACTGTCTGTGTGCGCCCGTGCCGGCTATGCAGGCTGGGTGTTCACCCGCAAGACGGCGGCGCGTGTGTGCAGTGGCAGCGTGAGCTGGCGCGGGCAGCGGTTTGATCTGCGCCAGATTGGCGCGCTGGCAGCGGTAGACTGGACAGCGGGCTTCATGCGCCGTGAGACATTCTGGAACTGGGGCAGCCTGTCTTGCCGCTTGCCCGACGGCCGCCGGCTGGGCTTCAACCTGGCGGCGGGAGTAAATGAAACCGGCTTTACCGAGAACGGGCTGTGGCTGGATGAACAGCTGATCAAGGTTGATATGGTCGACTTTCAGTTTGATCGCAGCGCGCCACTCGCACCCTGGCAGTTACGCTCGGCTGATGGTCAGATTGATCTGCAGTTTGCGCCGGTCGGCTGCCGTCAGGAAAAGCGCAACGCGTTGCTGCTGGCGTCCAATTTCAAGCAGCATTTTGGGCAATACAGCGGGGTGCTGCGGTTGCCCGGCGAGACGCTGCAGATCGCTGATGCCTGGGGACTGGTAGAGGATCATTACGCCCGCTGGTAGCAGACTGCGGCTGCGCTGATGGCAAGTCAATCAGCAGGCCGATGACGGGGCCGGGCGGGTTGGCAGCGGGCTTTGGGCTGCCTATTCTGTCTGTTCATTGAGACACAAGACCCCACAAGGGCTGCCCATGAAACCCGCACTCCCCGACGGCCTGATTGTTGTTGCCAAGGCTGATTGTCCGACCTGCCGACTGGTCGAACCGCTGCTGGCCGAGATCGCCCAGGCCGGCCCACTGACGGTCTACTCCCAAGACTCGGCTGAGTACGCCGCCGAGCTGCCCTCTGCTCTGTACGACCAGAGTCTGGAACACTCTTTCCACTTGGGCATCGAGTTTGTACCCACGCTGATTCGCGTTGAGAACGGCCAAGAGGTCGAGCGCACCTACGGCTGGCACAAGGACGACTGGCGACAGATGACCGGCCTGCCCGAGCTGGGTGAGGCGCTGCCGGTGATGCGTCCGGGTTGCGGCTCGAAGACGCTGGAGCCGGGGATTGCCGAAGAACTGGAACTGGCCTTTGGTGATATTCGCCTGCAGTCCCGCGAGATCGACATGGGCAGCGCCGAAGACCCGATGGAAGCCTGCTTCGAGCGTGGCTGGAGCGACGGCCTGCCGGTGGTGCCGCCGACCCCGGTGCGTGTGTTGCGCATGCTCAAGGGTACCAGCCGCCAGCCCGACGAGGTGGTGGGGTTGATGCCGCCGGATCTGGTCCCCGTGACGGTTGAAAAAGTGGCGATCAACGCGGTGCTGGCCGGCTGCAAGCCGGAATACATGCCGGTGCTGCTGGCCGCGCTGGAAGCGGCACTGACCGATGAATTTGGCCTGCACGGGCTGATCTGCACCACCATGTTTGGCAGCCCGATGATTGTGGTCAACGGCCCCGCCGCCCGCGCTATCGGCATGAATTCCGGCGTCAACGCACTGGGGCAGGGCAACCGCGCCAACGCCACCATTGGCCGGGCGTTGCAACTGATTATTCGCAACGTCGGCGGTGGTCGACCGGGCGAGATCGATCGCGCAACCCTGGGCAATCCGGGCAAGTACAGTTTCTGTTTCGCCGAGGCCGAAGACGCCGACTGGCTGCCGCTGGCGCAGGAGCGCGGCATCGAGGCCGGGCGCTCGGCGGTGACGCTGTTCCCCGGTGAAGGGGTGCAGGGCATCGTTGATCAGAAGTCCCGCGACCCGGAATCCTTGGCGCGCTCCTTTGCCCTGTCGCTGCGCACTGTCGATCACGCCAAGCTGGCTATGGCCGGTGACGCGGTGCTGGTAGTCTCGCCCGAGCACGCCCGAGTGTTCATCGAGGCCGGCTGGTCGAAGCAGCGGCTGCGCGAAGAACTCGAAAAGCTGCTGCTGGCCCCGGGGCCGAGCTGGTAGCCGGTGCCGGCGGTATCGCCGAAGGTATCCCTGAACGTTTCAAGGATCAGCAGGTGCCCAAGTTCCGTCCGGGCGGGCTGCTGATCGTCCGGGCTGGCGGCACCGCCGGCCTGTTTTCCGCCATCATCGCTGGCTGGGCCGCTTCCGGCCCGGTTGGCTCGTCTCCGGTAACACGTGAGGTAACGTCATGAACCACAGCATTGTGCTCGATCCGACCGCGGAACGCGCGCCGGCCCAACGCGCGCGTCTGGCCCGTCCCGTCAGCCTTGAAGGTAAAGTGGTCGGCCTGCTCGACATCTCCAAGCCACGCGGCAATGTCTTTCTCGATCGCATCGAGGAACAACTGGCAGCCATGGGTATTGCGGTGAAGCGCTATAACAAGCCGACCTTCACCCGCATTGCCCCGACCGAACTCAAGCAGCAGATGGCCGCCGAGGTGGATCTGCTGGTGGAAGGTCTGGCCGACTGAGGGTCTTGCACGTCGTGCTGTATGCATGACATCGCAGACCTGGAGTCTCGTCAGATCCCGGGAGTAGGGGTTGCCTCCAGTGAATTTGTTCAGGCCGCGGCGTTGCAGTCCAAAGCCCTTGGTTTTGATCCGGCCATGGTCTTTGTTCCGCATCCGATTCAGGACCGCACCGACGATGAAATGCGCGCGCTTGCCGATGGCGCGCTGGCAGAGATTCTGCGCCTGCTGCAAAGCGGCGACGCAGACTGAGCCGCAGGTGGCCGCATGACGGCCACCCACAACCGACCACCAGCGGTTGACCGGGTTCTGGCCTGGCCGCTGGTGCAGCAACTGATCGCCGATCACGGCCGTGCACTGGTGGTTGATGGTGTGCGTGCCGCCCTGCAGCAGTGGCGCGACGGCGAGATCAGCGACGACGAGGCGCTGGTGCACTGGCTGCGTCAGCACCTGCTGGCGACGCTGGCACCCTCCATGCGCCCGGTGCTGAACCTGACCGGAACCGTGCTGCATACCAATCTGGGCCGCGCGCCCTTGCCGCCGGAAGCGGTGGCGGCGATGAACGCGGTCGCCCTCGGGGCGAGCAATCTGGAGTTCGATCTCGCCAGCGGCCAACGTGGCGACCGTGACGATCACGTCGAGCAGTGGATCTGCCGCCTGACCGGCGCTGAGGCCGCGACCGTGGTCAACAACAACGCCGCTGCCGTGCTGCTGGTGCTCAATGCACTGGCGAACCGCCGCGAGGTGGTGGTGTCGCGCGGTGAACTGATCGAAATCGGTGGCTCCTTCCGTCTGCCAGACATCATGGCCCGCGCCGGCTGCAAGCTGCGCGAGGTTGGCGCTACCAACCGTACCCATCCGCGTGATTACAGCGAAGCCGTTGGCCCGCGCACCGCGCTGCTGCTCAAGGCGCACACCAGCAACTACCGCATCGAAGGCTTCAGTACCGCGCTCAGCGAGGCGCAGCTGGCGGCGATTGCCCGTGAGCATCAGGTGCCGCTGGCGGTGGATCTGGGCAGCGGCTCGCTGATCGATCTGCAGGCGCTGGGGCTGCCGGCCGAACCAGTGGTCGCCCAGGTGCTGGCCGAAGGCGTCGACGTGGTGACCTTTAGTGGCGACAAACTGCTGGGCGGCCCGCAAGCCGGCATCATCGCCGGACGTGCCGACCTGATTGCGCGCATTCGCAAGAGCCCGCTCAAGCGCGCCCTGCGCTGCGACAAGCTTACCCTCGCAGCACTGGAAGCGGTGCTGCGCCTGTATGCCGATCCGGACACCCTGGTGCAGCGGGTGCCGACCCTGCGCCTGCTGACCCGCAGCGAAGAGTCGATACGCCAGACCTGCGACGCTGTGTTGTCTGATTTGCAGCAGTGGGCGGGTGACGGCTTTACGGTGGATGTTTGTGCGGTCAGCAGCCAGATTGGCTCCGGCTCGTTGCCGCTCGACGTGCTGCCCAGCGCCGCCTTGCGTATGTGCAGCACCAGTGGCAATCGGCGTGAGCGCAGCCGCGCGCTGCGTCAACTGGCCGAGCGCCTGCGTCAGCTGCCGCAACCGGTGATCGGCCGCATTGCCGACGACAGCCTGCTGCTCGATTGCCGCTGCCTGGAAGACCCGGCAGCGCTGCGCACTGCCTTGGGGGCGGCCGGGTGATCGTCGCCACAGCGGGGCATGTCGATCACGGCAAGACCTCACTGATTCGCGCCCTGACCGGGGTAGACACCGACCGGCTGGCCGAAGAAAAGCGCCGTGGGCTGACCATCGAACTGGGGTTTGCCTGGCTGCCGAGCGAGGCTGGCGAGCCGCTGGGCTTTATCGATGTGCCTGGCCACGAGCGGTTTATCGGCACCATGCTGGCTGGGGTTGCGGGTATCGACATGGCGCTGCTGGTGGTAGCCGCCGATGACGGCGTGATGCCACAGACCCGTGAGCATCTGGCGATTCTGCAATTGCTGGGGGTACGCGAGCTGGAGCTGGTGATCAGTCGCTGTGATCTGGTGGATGACGCGCAGCGCGAGCGTGTTGTCGAGCAGGTACAGGCGCTGGCCGCCGAGGCGGGTTGGCCCACTGCAGATGTATGGCGGGTGTCGAGCACCAGCGGGCAGGGTATCGACGCCTTGCGTCAGGCCTTGCTGGCGCAGGTCGAGCGGCAGCAGGCGCGGCCCAGCGACAGCCCGGCGCGCTTGATGATCGACCGGCGCTTCAGCATCGCCGGAGCGGGTTGCGTGGTGACTGGCACGCTGGTCAGCGGGCGCCTGCAGGTGGGCCAGACGCTCTGGTTACATGGGCAGCAGGTGCGGGTGCGCAGCCTGCAGCGGGCGTCCCGCGAGATCACTGACGTGCGCGCCGGGCAACGCTGCGCGCTGAACCTGAGCGGCGCGGTTTCTACCGAGCAGCCCCAGCGCGGCGATTGGCTGACTGAGCAGGTACTGCCGCTGAGTGATCGGCTGGACGTTTCTCTTACCCAATTGCCGGATAGCCGCTGGCATCGTGGCGTGCTGCAACTGCATCTGGGTACGGCGATTTATCCGGCGCGGTTGGTGCTGCTCGATGAGGTCGCGGGGCTGGCCCAGCTGATGCTGGAGCAGCCGGTGTCAGCTGTGTTCGGTGACCGCTTTATTATTCGCGATCCGGCGGCCAACACCACCCTGGGTGGCGGCCGGGTGCTGGACCCGCAGGGTATGCGCCGTGGCCGCAATAATCCGCAGCGTCTGGCGCTGCTGGCAGGCTGGGCGGCGGCCAGCACAGCGAGTGAGGTACTGAGCGCAGCACTGCAGCAGGGCGCAGTGTCGCTGCCTGAACTGGCGCTCAGGTTGAACCTGTCTGCAGATCAGCTGGAACAGCTGCTGCCGCGGGAAAACCTGATCGTGCTGGCGGCCGCGGGCCAGCGGGTCGCGCTGACCGCTGAGGCCGGCGAAGCGCGCTGGCAGCGGTTGGCCGAGCGTCTGGCCGACTGGCATCAGCAGCATCCCGAATTGCTCGGGCCGGGGGAGGGGCAGCTTGGCCTGGTTGGCTGTCTGCAATTGCCGTTGCCGGTGGCGCGCCAGTTGTTGCAACGCTGGCAGGCCGAGGGCCGGCTGCAACGCACCGCCTGGGCGCTGTATTTGCCAGGCCACCGGCCGCAGCTGCAGGCGGGGGATGCCGAGCTGCTGGCGCGGGTGGCTGCCGAGCTGGCACCGGGCGGGCTGCGACCGCCGATTGTCGGCGAGCTGGCCAGCGCGCTGGGTATTGAACTTGATGTGCTTAAAGCCTTCTTGCAACGCATGCAGCGGGCGGGTGAATTGGTGGCCGTAGCAGCCAACCGTTATTACCTGCCATCACAGGTGGAAGGCTTGGTAGCGGTCGCACGGCAGTTGGTGGCAGACTCGCCGTCCGGCAGTTTTAACGCCGCCGAGTATCGCGATGCCTCGGGCATCGGCCGCAACCTGACCATTCAGGTGCTGGAGTATCTGGATCGGGCGGGCGTGACCCGTTTTGTGCGCGAACAGCGTTTTCTGGTGGCGGGCTGAGCCCGCCGCTGCAATGGATGGACATCGTCCCCGGTGGGGCGCCCGGACTTCAACTCCGGTGAGATGCGCAACGCGCGTCTGGTGGGTTCGACTCCCATGTCCTTCCGCCATTTTTCCGCCTGCCGGTGGCCATTGAGCGCTCTAAGCCGTGATTTGTAATTGATAGTCAAATGCTATTGAGTGCTTTGAATTAAGTTAATGGCATCAATCGCATCACGTGCTTAACTTACTCACAGGTGGTAGCCAACAGCGCCTGGCAGAGCAGGCTGTTGACTGCGCTATCCGTATGACCCTACCTGAGAGCGGAGATAGACATGAGCAACAACAAGACTGGCGGATGCCCGGTAATGCATGGTTCCAACACCAAGCTGACCGGTCGCGGTACCACTAATAAGGAGTGGTGGCCGAACCAGCTGAATCTGAGCATTCTGCACCAACACAACCCGGTGTCCGACCCGATGGGCGCTGATTTTGATTACGCTGCCGAATTCAAAAAGCTCGATCTGGCGGCGGTCAAGCGCGACCTGACTGCCCTGATGACTGATTCCAAGGACTGGTGGCCTGCCGATTACGGTCACTACGGCCCCTTGATGATCCGCATGGCCTGGCACTCGGCCGGCACCTACCGCGTGGCTGATGGCCGTGGTGGCGCTTCGACCGGCAACCAGCGCTTCGCGCCGCTCAACAGCTGGCCTGACAACGGCAACCTGGACAAGGCGCGTCGCCTGTTGTGGCCGATCAAACAGAAGTACGGCAACAAGCTGTCCTGGGCTGACCTGTACATTCTGGCCGGTAACGTGGCGCTGGAATCCATGGGCTTCAAGACCTTCGGTTATGCCGGTGGCCGCCCTGACATCTGGGCGCCGGAAGAAGACATCTACTGGGGTGCCGAAGACGAATGGTTGGCAACCAGCGACAAGCCCAACAGCCGCTACTCCGGTGAGCGCGACCTGGAAAACCCGTTGGCTGCGGTGCAGATGGGTCTGATCTACGTCAACCCGGAAGGGCCGGATGGCAACCCTGACCCGCTGTTGTCGGCCCGCGATATCCGCGACACCTTCGCCCGCATGGCGATGGATGATTACGAGACAGTAGCGCTGACGGCCGGCGGCCATACCTTCGGCAAGACACACGGCGCCGGCGATGCCGCGCTGGTCGGTGTTGAACCAGAAGGGGGCGCATTGGAGGCCATGGGCTTTGGCTGGTTGAGCACCCACGGCAGTGGTAAGGGCCGCGACACCATCACCAGTGGTCTGGAAGGCGCGTGGACGCCCACGCCGACCCAATGGGACATGAGCTATTTTGATGTGCTGTTTGGCTACGAGTGGGAGCTGACCAAGAGCCCGGCCGGTGCACACCAGTGGGCGCCGAAGAATCTGGCCGAGAAGGACCATGCGCCAGATGCCGAAGACCCGAGCAAGCGCGTGGGCATCATGATGTCGACCGCCGACATGGCCATGCGCGAAGATCCGGCTTACCGCAAGATTTCCGAGCATTTCCACAAGAACCCGGAGGAGTTCGCCGACGCCTTTGCCCGCGCCTGGTTCAAGCTGACCCACCGTGACATGGGGCCGAAGGTACGCTACCTCGGACCGGAAGTGCCGGCTGAAGATCTGATCTGGCAGGACCCGGTGCCGGCGGTAGATCACGCATTGATCGACGAACAGGACGTGACGGTGCTCAAGGCGACCCTGCTGGCTTCGGGTCTGAGTGTGGCCGAGCTGGTTTACACCGCCTGGTCTGCAGCCTCGACTTACCGCGATTCTGACAAGCGCGGTGGTGCCAACGGTGCACGCATCCGCCTGGCACCGCAGAAGGACTGGGAGGCCAATCAGCCGCAGCAGCTGGCCCGCGTGCTCAAGGTGCTGGAAGGCATTCAGGCTGACTTCAACTCGGCGCAGACTGGCGGCAAGCGGGTTTCGCTGGCTGACCTGATCGTATTGGGCGGCGCTGCGGCCATCGAAAAGGCGGCGCAGGATGGCGGTCACAGCGTACAGGTGCCCTTTGCGCCGGGTCGTACTGACGCCAGCGACGAAATGACCGAAGTGGATTCGTTCGAATGGCTCAAGCCTGAGGCCGATGGCTTCCGCAACTACCGTCGCAGCAAGTTCAGCGTGGCGGACGAGGAAATGCTGGTCGACAAGGCCCAGCTGCTAGGTCTGAGCGCACCGCAGATGACCGTGCTGGTGGGTGGTATGCGGATGCTGGGCGCTAACTACGGCAACAGCCAGCATGGTGTCTTCACCAGCCGCCCGGGCACTCTGAGCAACGACTTCTTCGTCAACCTGCTCGACATGGATACGGTCTGGAAGCCAACAGCGGCAGATGCGGATGTCTATGAAGGCCGCTGCAGCAAGAGCGGGGCAGTGAAGTGGACCGGCACCCGGGTTGACCTGGTGTTTGGCTCCAACTCGCAACTGCGCGCCCTGGCTGAAGCCTACGCCCAGGATGATGCCGGCGAGAAGTTCGTCAAGGACTTCGTCGCAGCCTGGAACAAGGTGATGAATGCCGACCGCTACGACCTGACCTGATCAGACGCAGCAGTGTTTTGACTCTGACCCTCGGGCGCCGCAATGGCGCCCGAGGCGTTTTGGCTATTGGCCAAGGCTAATCATTTTTGTGAGTGTTCATTCATAGGGCACCTCGTCACCCTCGCCTCAAATAGTTTTGTCTCACTGTCTGCAAGCAGGCTGGTTTGCTGTTGTCCGGGCTTTGGTGTCTGGAGGTGGAGCGCAGCGGCCCTGTAAGCCGCAACCTTATTGAAGGGAATGAAGATTCAACCCGACTTTGCGGTGTTAATTGAGTGCGCTATGGCTATTTGGTTTTGCATATGACCTTTGAGTCATATGCGGGCTGTGGTTCGTTCAGCTGGTGGGGTTGCATGGCAGCCCTTTGGCCATATGGCCAACCCCGACAGTGCCATGAGCGGCGCTGCCGGGGTTTTGTTTTGCTGCTAGCGGGTCGACTTCAGGCGGTGTTCCCACAGCCGGCGCGCGAGGCGGCGCATATTGGGGATATCGTCGGTCTCGTCGAGAATCGGTTTGCCGATCAGGGTTTCCAGAATGTCTTCCATGGTCACCAGGCCGCCCCAGCTACCGAACTCGTCGTAGACCAGGCTCATGTGCTGCTGCTCTGCCAGCAGTTGGCTCATCAGGGTTTCGACGTTGAGCGAATCCTGCGCCACCTTGACCGGTTTCATCACTGAGCTGATCGGCGCGCTGCGATCTTCGGCGGCCAGAATGTCAACGCGAAACACCACGCCCAGCGGGGCTTCGTCTTCGTTGATCACCGGGTAGCGCGAGAACTGGCTGTCCTGCACGCGAACCAGCGCTTCGCTGATGCTCAGCTCTGGTGCCAGGCTTTCACACACGGTGCGCGGCGTCATGATGTCGCGCAGACGGATGTTGTGCAGCTCCAGCACATTGCTGATCATCTGCTGCTCGTCTTCGTCCAGTTTCTCCAGCTCGCGACCCAGCAGCGCCAGAGCCTTGATCTCCTCGCGTACGTCGTGCTCCGGTGCCTTGCCGCCGAGGCTGCGGGTAACCAGGTCAGACAGCAAGATGAAGGGCTTGAGCAGGGTAATCATGCCACCCAGCAGCGCTGGCAGCGCCGGGGCCAGGCGTGGCCAGTACCGGGCGCCAAGGGTCTTGGGCAGAATCTCGGAGAGCACCAGAATCAGCAGGGTCATGATGGCCGAGGCGATACCCAGATAGCCGTCGCCAAACACCAGCGTGACCTGCGCGCCCACACCTGTTGCGCCCACCGTGTGGGCTACGGTGTTGAGGGTCAGGATTGCCGCCAAGGGTTGGTCGACGTTTTCCTTCAGGTGACGCAGGCGATCGTAGAGTTTGGGCTTATCCGCCTTTTGCTGGGCAATAAAACTGGGCGTCATCGACAGCAGGGCGGCTTCCAGTACGGAGCAGAGGAAGGAGACAAAAATGGAGAGGACAGCAAAGGCTATCAGGAGGGTCATCAGGCAACACAGGTAGTCAGTCGGACCGCCATTGTACGCTTTCGATGTCAGGCAAGGTGCTGCAAAAGGTTTCTGCACTTTTCCGGCGTCTGCGTTACAAAGAAAGGGTAACCATGGAGGCAATATGGAACTGAGCGAAACCCTGCACTTTGATATTGATGCTGTCAGCCAGCGTTTGATGGATGAGCTGTACTCCCTGCTTGCGGCGCTGCCCATGCTGCTGTTGGCGCTGCTGGTGATTTGGCTGGGCTGGGCGCTGGGTGGCTGGCTGTCACGGCGTGCGCTGCTGGAGCGGGTGGCACGGCGCAATCCGTTCATGCGCGAGCTGACGCGCACCTCGGTGCGTTGGGCGGTCTCGCTGCTGGCGGTGCTGGTGGCGCTGGAAATCATGAACGCCACCGCTCTGGTTGGCGCCGTGCTGGGCACTGCGGGGGTGCTGGGGGTGGCGCTGGGTTTTGCCTTCAAGGACACCCTGGAGAATTATCTGGCCGGTTTGCTGATGAGTCTGCGTCAACCCTTCGCGCCG
Source organism: Halopseudomonas maritima (assembly GCF_021545785.1). Lineage (NCBI taxonomy): Bacteria > Pseudomonadati > Pseudomonadota > Gammaproteobacteria > Pseudomonadales > Pseudomonadaceae > Halopseudomonas > Halopseudomonas maritima. Next base: position 732,173 of record NZ_CP079801.1, on the reverse strand, counting down.
CGCGATCATGTGGTGATTGATGGCAACGAGGGCATTGTGGTGGCCCTGACCTCGCGCGCCACCATTCTGATGACCCTGGATGGCAATCACCTGCGCCTGCCCAACGCGCTGGTGTTTCGCAGTGTGACGCTGAATTACACCCGCAACCCGAGCCGGCGCTTTCAGTTCGATGTGGGCATTGGTGTCAGTGAAGACCTGATTCAGGCGCAGCAGTTAGGCACCGACTGTATCGCCGCGCTGGAGGGGGTGCTCAGCGAGCCGCCGCCGCGCGCCTATATTGTGGCGCTGGCCGACTCCAGTGTGCAGGTGCGCTTTCAGGGCTGGGTAGACCAGCGCAGTCATGATTTTGGCTTGCTCAAGAGTGAGGCTATTCGTCAGGTGAAAGGCGTGTTGGAGGCGGCCGGGATGGATTTGCCGGAGCCAATCTACCGGGTACAGATGATCGAGCCGGGGCAGGTCCATCAGGCGGTGCAACCAACGAAAAGCGCGTCCGCTATGGCGCAGGGTGCGGTGGATACGCGGGCAACGGCTGATCTCGGCCCGCAGATCGAGGCCGATCAGCGCGCCAGATCCGAGCAGGACCTGCTCGATCCGGCGGCGCCGCGGGAATAGGCTGCGCAGGTGGCGTAGCCCTTGGGCAGGGCATTGCACCCTGCCGTTCAGCTTGCTTCCTAGAACTGGTAGGCAGCCGAGACCTTGATATTGCGGCCGGGTTCAAAGTCGGTCAGTTCGATGGTGTTACCGCCACGTACCACCGAGCCCACGGTGGAGGCGTGCGAGTAGTACTGCTCGTCGAACAGGTTGTCCACGCCAAAGGTCAGGGTCAGGCTGTTCATCTGTGCCGGTACCCATTGGGCATACAGGCTATGCACGTCGTAGGCTGCCTTGTCCTCCTGTCCGGCGACGACGTTGTCCTCGCTCATGACCCACTGCGAGTTCCAGCCGGTCTCCACGCCCACGGCCGGGAAGTAGTAGCTGAGGCTTAGCGCAACGCTGTCACCCACGTCCATGCTGCGGCTCATCGCATTCAGTGCCGGGCCATTGGTGGTGACGTTGTCGGCGTCGGACTTGGCGTAGCTCAGGCGCGAGTTGAACTCATCAATGCCGTAGCCGACGCTGGCCTCGAAGCCTTCGATCTCAACATCGCCGCTGTTGCTGATAATGTAACCGTCCTGCGCGGCGCTGAAGGTGTTGACGAAGTAGTCATCCAGGTCAGTCTGGAACAGGGTCAGGTTGGCGCTCACGCGATGTGCGCCAAACTGCTGCTGGAAGCGGGCACCCACTTCCTTGTTCAGGCCGGTCTGTTCCTTGATGTCATCGGCCAGAGTGGTGGTGCTCTGGTAGTAGATGAAGGTTTCCAGCAGCTGCGGCGGCTTGTACAGCTCGCGGGCGCTGGCGAACAGGGTCAGGTTGTCGGTCACGGCAAAGTCGGTGGCCAGCGCCCAGGTCACGTCGCTGAAGGTATCGCTGCCGGTCTCGGCGTTGCGCTTGAAGTGGTCGTAGCGCACGCCCGGGGTGACCGTCAGGCGGTCGGTCAGCTGAATGCGGTCTTCGATATAGCCAGCGGTGCTGACGGTGTTTTCGTCTACCCAGGGATCACTGCCATATTGCGCGCGGCTTTCGTGACGGTTGTACAGTGCGCCGTAGGTGATTTCGTGCTGCAGGCCAGCCAGTTCGGCCAGGCTGGTCAGCTCCAGGGTTGCACCCAGGTTTTCCGCTTCGGCGGTGTTGTCGCTCTGACGGTTGGCAGGCCAGCGACCGGCGCCGGACTCATCACGATTGAGCTCCATGGCGTTGCGGTAAAGGGTGGCGTTGGCGGTGGTGTTGTCGCCGGCGTCGTACTGGTAGCGCAGCGTGGTGGTATCGCGGGTGTACTCGGTCGGCATGACCAGCTCGGCCGTCAGGCTGTTGTTGGCACTGCCGGACATGTCCGGACGCGGGCTGTAATCACCCTTGTCGCGGTAGTGATCGTGACTGAGTTCAAAGCGGTGGCCGAAGCTCGGCTCCACGCCAAACTTCAACAGCATGTTGCTGACCTTGCCGTCGCTGCCGATGGTCTGGTTGCCGTCGCCGTCATCGAAATTGTCGCGGTCGATCTGGAAGCCATAAAGCATGGCGTCGACCTTGTCGCTCAGGCGACCGTACACCGTGGCAGAGCCCTGGCGGTAGTCATTGGAGCCGTAGCCGCCGTATACACGCAAGCCGACGTCTTCACCGGCGCGCAGCAGGTCCTTGGCGTTCTTGGTCTCGAAGTAGACCGCACCGCCAACCGCGGCACTCCGTACCGAGTTGTTACCCACTTGCACGTCGGCCATCTGGATGATGTCTGGGTTCAGGGTCAGGTTGCCGATATGGTGGAACATGCTGGCGTACTGGCTGGCACCGTCCAGGCGGATGTCCAGGTCGGTTTCATTCAGGCCGCGAATATTGATGCGCTGATTGACTGAGTGAGTGCCGCCCACGTCTACCCCGGGTAGGTCGCGCAGCAGGTCGGACAGGTGATCGGCCTGCTTGACCGAGATGTCCTGATCGGCGAGGAATTCGGAAGAGCTGGATACTTCGGTCCCCCAGACCTGCATGGTGGGCAGTGCCAGTTCATCGCTGTTGTCTTCTTCGGCGGCGGTCAGAGCGGGGCTGAACGCCACGGCGACGGCAAGACTGAGCGGAGAGAGGTAATGCGGGATGCGCGTACCACGGCGGGTTTGATCGGCGGACATGCAATGTTTCCTGTACTTGTGTGGCAGAATATCGTTTGAATAATGATATAGATTCGCATTTATGGTATGACTTCGTGAGCGCTGTCATAAGGGGGCTGGTTATGCGTGACCGGAAGATGATTATGCGCAACGGGCAAAGTGGGGGTAGGCATGAGCAAAGCGGCGGTCGGTGACAGCAATACCCGGTGCAGCGAGCGCAGCGTGCTGTTCGCCGAGATGGTGGGCGGAGAGCGACGTGGCCAGATTGTTGCCCGTAACGACGCCCGGCGTCAGGTGCTGGTTGAAGGCAGTTTTCTGTCCGAGCGCTTTGGTCCGCTGCGGGTAGAGGCGGGCTGCACCCGGGAGTTGGCCGACGCCGTTACCACTGCGCCGATCAAACCCAGGGTCATCCTCACCATCGTGCTGAGCGGCGAGGTGCACTTTGCCTATGATGGCTGCGAGCATGTGCTCAAGGTCAATCCGCAGCGACAGTCGCGCAACTGCACGGCGCAGGCTATAGCAGTCAACCTGCGGCGTTTGACGGTATTTCGTCGGCATATCCGCCGGGGGGAGCGTGGCCTTAGCAAGGTTCAGATCATGTTCGACCCGGACTGGCTGCGGCGCGGTGAAGATAACGACCCGTTGCGTCGGCGGCTGGAGCAGCACCTGCTGGGCCGGCATCTGGCGACGCTAACCTGGCAGCCGGATGAGGACGTGCTGGCGCTGTGTCAGGAGTTGCTGGAATTGCGCCACGAGCCGGACTGTCTGCGCCGTAGTCTGCGGGTGGAAAGTTTGTCCCACCAGATACTCTGGCGCTTTATCAGCTTTGTCGGCGCCTTGCCCCTGGACGAGTGCGCACCGGCTACCGCCCCCAGACCGCTGGACCCAACCGAGCGCGCAATCGCCTGGCTGGAGGCCAATCTGGATCAGCCCTTGAGTGTCGAGGAGGTGGCTCGGGCCACCGCCATGAGTGCCAGTGCGCTACAGCGGCACTTTCGTCGTGATACCGGGTTGACGGTGTTTGAGTACGTGCGCGGCAGGCGGCTAGAAAAGGTACGCGATGCCCTGCGTCAGGAAGAGATCACGGTCAGCGAGGCGGCGTTTATGGCGGGTTACAACCATACCTCGAACTTTATTACCGCTTTTCGGCGCCAGTTTGGCGTGACGCCGGGCGAACTGTGCGAGGGAGGCAGCTGACGATGCGGTGGTTGCTTGCCCGTCTCGTTGTTGCCGGTCTGGACCCGCGCGCCAGCGCGCGTCGTTAGCGATTCTCATTTATTGAAAGTTGCCGGGTGCTTTGGTTAGTATCCAGCGCTTTCTTGGTTCGGAGCCTGTTCATGTCTGCTTTACCCCTCACCGGCAAGGGACGCGTGACACTGAATCTGGCCATGTTGATCAACATGCTGTCGATTGGCAGCACCATGATGGTGATGCCACTGGCGGCCGACCTGGCGGCGCCGCTCGATATGCCGCCTCAGTACGCCGGTTACATTGCCGGCCTGGCTGGTCTGGCAGCGGCGCTGGCCAGCTGGGTCGCTGCCCCCTGGTTGGACCGTTTTGCCAGGCGGCCCTTGCTGGTGGGCCTGGCTGCCTTGCGCTTCGCTGTGCTGGCCGCCTGTGCAGTGGTGCAGAACAGCACCCAACTCATGTGTCTTTTTGCCCTCTCTGGTGTGTTTGCCGGCCCGATGGCGGCGACCCTGATGGCGGCCATTGTCGATATGACGCCGGCTGTCCAGCGCGGTCGTCAGTTGGCCTACGTCGCCATGGGGTTCTCGTTGGCCGGGATTGCCGTGGTGCCGCTGGCGCTGGGTTTGTCACAGTGGCTGTCCTGGCGCTGGGCGTTTCTGGTGATCGGTATCGCGGGGTTGCTGCTGACGCTGCTGGTGGCGCTGCTGTTCCCCCTGCTGGACGAGCACCGCGCCAGCCGACGCGGACGCCTGCAGTTTCGTGCCGATCCGCTGTGGTTGTGGGCGATGCTGGTGGTGGCTGTGCAGGCCGGTGCGCACAGTCTGCTGATTCCGCACTTTGCCAGTTATTTTCGCTTTAACCTGGGGGTGGCCCGGGAGATGATTCCGCTGTTGTTCATGCTGGGCGGGCTGGCCAGCATGGCCGCCATGCAGCTGAGCGGTCGGCTGATTGACCGGGGGCATACCCTGGTTGCGGTCATTGGCAGCAACCTGCTGTTGATATTCGCTACGCTGATCGGTTTTGTCTGGGGGCCCATGCTACTGCCCTTGCTGTTCATCTTTCCTTTGTTCATGGCCGCCAGCTCAGCGCGCTTCAGCGCTGCGCAGACCATCACCGCCGGCATTCCGGAACCCGAGCAGCGCGCCGGCTTTATGAGCTGGCAGAACACGCTGGCCGGTTTGGCCTCGGGCGCGGCCAGTGTGGCCGGCGGTTATTTTCTTTCATCGACCGATGACGGCGCTTTGCAGGGTTACTCCTGCCTTGCGCTGGTGTCACTGCTGGGTGTGGCGGTCGCGCTATTCGGCACCATCATGATTGTGCTGGGGCTACGCCAGCCGGTGGGCGGCGAGGTGCCCAAAGGATGAGTCGACGTCAATGGACAGTGCTGGCCGTGTCTCTGCTGTTACTGGTGCTGCTGGTGCTCACTTCGCTGGGCACCGGTGCCGGCACCTACGGCCTGCACGAGGTGGTGGGCTATTTGCTGGGCGACCCGGCGCGGCTGGCTGACGACAAGCTGGCGATGATCGTCGACACGCTGCGCTTGCCACGCACCCTGGCCTCACTGCTGATTGGCGCTGCGTTGGCGGTAGCGGCCAGTCTGTTGCAGGGGGCGACGCGTAACCCGCTGGCCGAGCCGGGCCTGTTGGGGGTAAACGAGGGCGCGGTGTTTGCACTGGTGATCGGGATCAGCTTTTTCGCCGTTGAGTCGACCGGCGGCTATCTGCTCTGGGCCGGTATTGGCGCGGTGCTGGGCAACCTGGTTGTGCTGGCGCTGGCATCCATGATGGGCGTGGCCAGCCCCCTGCGTCTGGTGCTGGCTGGTGTGGCGCTGACGGCGGTGTTTGGCGGGTTGGCCAACTATCTGCTGCTGGCTGACCGGGTTGCGCTGGATCAGTTTCGCTTCTGGAATCTTGGCTCGCTGGCAGGTGTGCAGATGGATTCGCTGGCGACCCTGCTGCCTGGTGCCGCGCTGGCGCTGCTGGGCGCTATCGCGCTCAGTCACCGCTTGCAGCTGATGAGCATGGGAGACCAGCAGGCGCGGGCGCTGGGGGTATCGACCAGTTGGGTGCGCGCCGGGGTGCTGACCGCCGCGTCGATTCTTACTGCCTGCGCGGTGGCGGTGGCTGGCCCCATCGGTTTCATCGGCTTTCTGGCAGCGTATTGTGGGCGTGCTATCGAGCCGGTTGTCTTGCCGCGGCAGCTGCTGTTTTCAGCATTGTCGGGGGCGCTGCTGCTGATTGGTGCGGATATTCTGGCGCGCTGGCTGATTCAGCCCTACGAGCTGCCGGTGGGGACCTTGCTGGCCGCTATCGGCGCGCCGGTGTTGATTCTGGTTGTGCTGCGCGGCGGTTTCCGTTCGCTGCTGGCCGGGCGATGAGGAGCGGCGATGAGCGATAAGTCGACACAGCTGCCAAGCGGATACTGGTGCCTCAGGCTGGGCGGCTGGTCGCTGCTGCTGAACCGGCGCGCCACCCTGTTGCTGGGGCTGGTGCTGCTGGCGCTGTTGGCGACGGCCCTGCTGGCGCTGTCGCTGGGCGCTGGCAGCATGGACGCCTGGCAGGCGCTGCAGACGTTGCTGGGGCAGGGTAACCGGCTACAACAACTGATGCTGTTTGATATCCGCCTGCCACGGGTGTTGGCGGTGATGGTGGCGGGGGCTGCCTTGGGGCTGTCCGGCTGCCTGGTGCAGACGCTGGTACAAAACCGCCTGGCCACGCCCGACATGATCGGGGTCAACGAGGGGGCCACCCTGGCGATTGTGTTCTTCTCCCTGTATCTGACGCTGGGCAGCTGGCCCTGGTGGGCCGCACCGCTCGGGGCCGTGTTGGCCGCTGCTTGCCTGTTCACCCTGTGCCGTCGACCGGGGGAGCAGGGCTATCTGTTTATTGTCGTGGGTATCGCGTTGACTGAGCTGTTCGATGCCTTGTCCGAATTTGCCATGTCATCGCAGCCCATTGCGCACCTGAGTGCGCTTTATATGTGGAGCATGGGGCATTTTGCCGGGCAGGGTTACCGCGTGGTGGTGCCGGTTGTGTTCTGCTTGCTGGTGCTGCTGCCCCCGGTGGCGCTGTTGCTGCGAGCGCTGTCGGTGTTGCGTTTGGGCAGCGACACCGCTCAGGGCCTGGGTGTGCCGGTGCTTGCGGTGCAATTGTCACTGCTGGCGCTGGCTATCCTGATCGCCGGCCTGGGCGCTGCGATTGGCGGGCCGGTGATCTTTGTTGGCATGGCGGCGCCAATTCTCGCGTCCTGGCTGTTGCGCTCCGGCCCGGTGCCGGTCTGGTTGTCGGCTGCTCTGGGCGCGCTGCTGTTACTGCTGGCTGACACCCTGGTGCGTGTACTGGCCGATCCGGTTGAAATGCCCGCGGGGCTGATGACTCGTGTGCTGGGTGGCGTATTGCTGTTGTTGCTGCTGTTGCAGAATCGCAAGAGGGCTGACTGATGTCGTTGTTGCAGGTGCAGGATCTGACTTTTTCCTATCGGCCCAAGGCCCAGCACGCGCCGACGGTGCAGGACGTGTCCTTCGCGTTGCAGCCAGGCAGTCTGGTGGGGGTGGTTGGCCCCAACGGTTGCGGCAAGTCGACGCTGCTCAAGCTGCTGGCCGGGCAGCACACCGCTGCTAGCGGCGAGATAGTGCTGGCGGGCCAGCCGTTGGCCAGTTTTTCCACGCGCGAGCTGGCGCGTCAGCTGGCCTATCTACCGCAGCGCCCGCTGGTGCCCGCCGGCATTAGCGTCGAGCAGCTGGTGCAGTATGGACGTCATCCGCATCAAGGCTGGCTGCGCCAATGGAGCATTGAAGACCGTCGACTGGTGGAGGAGGCGATCGCCACTCTGCAGTTGCAAGAGCTGCGTCAGCGCAGCGTCAGTGACTTGTCCGGTGGCCAGGTTCAGCGCGTCTGGCTGGCGATGATCATGGCGCAGAACACTGGCATGGTGCTGCTCGATGAGCCAACCAGTGCGCTGGACATCGGTCATCAGACGGAGGTGATGGAAGCCATCCATGCGATGTCGGCCAACGGCCGCACGGTGCTGATTGTGATGCACGACCTGGCCTGCGCTGCGCGTTATTGCGATCAGCTGATTGCCATGGCCGAAGGCCGCGTGCAGGCCTTTGGCGAGGCCCGCGAAGTGATCAGCAAGGAGCTGATAGAGCGTCTCTACAACACCCCCGTTGATATTCTCGCCGCCCCGGGTGACGGCGCCCCGGTGATAGTGCCGCGTCGCCTGACGACGGCCTCTGCCCCCTTTATCCACCCCAAGGAGTTGCCCCATGTCTGAACTACTCAAGGGTTTTGCTGCCGCAGCGGCCCTGCTGCTTTGTGCACTGCCGGCTCAGGCCCGCAGCGTGACTGATGCCTATGGTGAAACGGTCGAAGTGCCTGACCGGCCGCAGCGCGTTGTGGCGCTGAGTGAGCTGGATCTGGACGCCATGCTGGCCATCGGCAAAACACCGGTTGGCACTGTCAACGGGCGCGGCCAGAGCGGTGTGCCGGGTTATCTGGCCGAGCGGTCGCCACAGATCGATATCATCGGTGACCTGGGCAACGTCAACACCGAGCTGCTGCTCGAACTGCAGCCTGATCTGATTCTTACCGCCACCGACCGTCCCGAGACGCTGGAGCTGTATCGTGCCATTGCGCCGACCGTGGTCACGGCCAAGCCGGGTGAGCCTTGGCAGGACAGCCTGCAGCTGATCGCCAACGTGCTGGGCGAGCCGGAGGCTGTAGAGGCCTTTACCGCCAGTTACCAGACCCGCGCTCAGCAGGCGCGCGAAGCGCTGGCTGCCGAGCAGGGGCAGAGCATGAGCATTGTGCGCTGGAACCCCAAGGGACCGGTGTACATGCTGGAAGACTCCTTCGCCAGCCACGTCATCAAGGACCTGGGCCTTGTGCGGCCAGAGCAGCAACGCCAGCCTGGTTTCACCCATTCGCAGGCACTGAGTCTGGAGTCGCTGGACTTGCTGGATGCAGACTGGCTGGTAGTGGGCACCCTGGCGGGTACCGGTGAGGCCGCCGAGGCACTGAGTCAGGCGCGTGATACCCCGGCGTTCCAGCAGCTGGGCGCGGTCAAGGCGGGTCAGATGGCAGCGGTAGACGGCTCGCTGTGGACCTCGGTGGGTGGTCCGTTGGCCGCCATGCAAGTGATTGATGACGTCGAAAATCTGATCAAGGCTAACAAGCCCTAAGCCTGACAATGCAGGCGGTTCAGGCCGCCTGCCACTCCACACTCAAGGCCTCGCCTTGCTCCACCGCCACCGAGAAGCGCTCCAGGTGGTCGGTTACCACCCAGCACACACGTTCAAGCTGAGTCTCGTCATCGGCAGTGCAGTGCAGCGCCAGTTGTGCGCCATCGGCCTGCATCACGCAACGGCCGAACGGAAAGTCGGTCACACCCTGCTGCTCGTCCCAGGTGGACTCCACCTTGTGGGCAAAGTGCTTGCACAGCCGGGTGATGTAACGGCTGGCGTGGGGGGTACTGACCTGTGCTTGCTTGGCGGGCATGCCGACTCTCTCCGCTGAAAAGCCAGCATTCTAGCAGCCACGGGGGAGGGCTCAAGCGCGGCGCTCTGCTGCGCTCGGCCAATGTGTTACTGCGCGTTTGCTGCCTGCAATGCCGCAAAGGTATCCATGTCGAACACGGCAATCAGGTTCTCTTGATCATCCAGAATCTCGTACATGACGCCCTCGGTGCCGCGAATGCTGAACAGTACCAAGGTGCCACCTTCGCCGCCGCATTCGCGGTGCGGCGTGGTGTCGGGCTGGCTGATGGTGTAGCTGCCGGTGGGGCGAACGTCCTTGAGCTCACCGTTGGCGTGGAACAGGCGGTGCTCGCCACTGATCACGAAGGTGTGGTTTACCGCGCAGTGGCGGTGCAGCACGATTGGGTCGTTCTCGTGGAAGTGGAACAGCACATCGACCAGCTTGTTGGGGCGGTCGACACTCAGTACGCAGTAGTCGAAGTTGTCGAAGCCGGGTAGTTGGCTCCATTGGATATGACCTAAATCCAGATTTTTCACGGTGACGTCCTTTGTTGTTATGGTGCTGGTTTAGCGCTGGGGTGCCCAATCGCTGACGATGACATGGTCGGCACGCTTGGCCCGCGCCGCCTGCTTGCGCGCGCGGATGGCGTCTACGCACTGATCCTCGTTGTTCAGTATCACGATGCATTCCAGACACTGGATGCACTCGTCGTAATCGATGGCGCCGCTGCGCTTGATGGCGCCGATCTCGCATTTGTTGTGGCAGTGCTGGCAGGGCGCGCCGCAGGCTTTGATGCGCGTCAGCCAGGAGAACAGCCGCAGCCTGCCGAGGATTGCCAGCCCCGCTCCGAGCGGGCAGACGTAGCGGCAGTAAAACTTGTGCACAAACAGGCCAACGCCCAGCAGCAACAGGGCGTACAGCACGAACGGCCAGGAGCGTACAAAGCCCAGGGTGATCGAGGTTTTGAACGGCTCAACCTCGGCCAAGCGCTCGGCCAGTGTCAACGAGTAGAAGGCAGTCGGAATCAGGCCGAGCAGAATCACATACTTGAGCCACTGCAGACGACGATGCCAGCGCTCGCTGATTTTCCATTGGCGCAGGTGCAGCTTTTTTGCCACCCAGCCGACCATTTCCTGCAGGGCGCCAAAGGGGCAGAGCCAGCCGCAGAACAGGCCGCGGCCCCAGAGAAACAGGCTGATAAAGGTGAAGCTCCAGAGAATAAAGATCACCGGATCCATCAAAAAGACCGTGATGTCGAAGCCGTGCCAGAGTGCGAGCAGCAGGGTGAAAATATTCACCACCGACAACTGTCCTTGGGCGTAGAAACCGATGAACAGCAACGTGAACAGCAGAAACCCGGCACGCAGTTGATGGAAGCGATGAACGTGCCGGCTGATGCGCTGCTGGCGGACAAACAGCACGCTAACCAGCGTCAGCGAGACCAGCAGTACGCCAATCTGCCAGAGCCGTTGCTGCCACATCTGCAGCCATATCGGCGCAGGCGCCGGGGCGGCGTCAACGGCCTGCACCTGGAACAGGTCCGGCTGCAGCGTCAGCGCCTGCTCAAAGTGGCTGTGCTGTTCGCTGAGCGGGTTGCGGCGCAGGGTAACGTTGAGTTGCAGAGCGGCAGGGTCAACCGGGTTGAAGGCAGCGTGGGTTTTGATGCGGAAGATGTTGGCCTGCCAGTCACCCGCGGGCAGGGTCAACAGCGTCTGGAGCATCCCGTTGTTGAAGTCCATGTCGTGCAGTTCGATCGCTTTGCCGTGTTGCAGCAGGTTGATGCGGCTGGGCGCGGTGGCCGGAATGAAGTCCTCCGGCACATGGGGATACTGCCCGCGTGAGAGCACTAGCAAGGCCTGTTCGCCAGGCAGCAGTTGGTCCTGCAGCTGTTCGAAGGCTTGCGCGCCGAGCAGGTTGCGCCCGGTTGTGGGTGTGTTCAGGTAGGCAAAGTACAGCTCGCTGAAGGGCAGGTCGGCATCCGCCGCAAAGCCCGGATACAGCCTCAGGCTGTTGCCCAGAGCGGTTTCTACTGCTGCTGCCTCTAGTACCCAGTGTTGTAGCAGCCCGCGCTGGAGCAGTTGCTGCCAGTCGAGGGGCTCGAACAGCTCGGGGCGAGCGATGGCTTGCGGGCCTTGGGCAAAATCGGGGAGCAACGCTCGCGCGACGGTCATGGCTGACTGCAAGACCGTCTCGTTAAGGATCACTACAGAAACGGTCGCCTTGCTGACGCCATCGATGTAACCAACAGCTGAGCCGTCGACGCTGCCGCCATGAATGCTGCCAACCACAATGGGGGTGGCGATATTGCGGCCGGCGTACTGATCGGTGAAGTTGAACAACGACTGCTCGCCCAGACCATGGAGAAACACGGGTTCATGGTGTTCCTGTACCTTTACTCCGGTCAGCTTTCCTTCCGGCGTCATGCCGATCAGCAGCCGAATGGGCTTGCCGGAAAAGCCCTGCAGGCTCGAGTAGTCGGTGGACTCAAAGGCGTAGCCAAGTAGCTGATCGAGCTGAAAGGCTTGATAGACCGGCGGCGAGCCCTCTTTCTCGACCAGGCGGGTGGCACTGGGGAACAGCTGCTGTACCGCCGTCTGCCAGTCAGTCGTATTCTGGCCCTGGGCTTGCAGAGCAGAACTGAGCAGACAAAACAGGCAGGCCAGCAGCAGATGCAGGGCCGGTTGGCAGCGCACAGACATGGCGACTCATCCTTGTTGTTGTGCCTCCATGCTGGCGAGCAGCGGGGTAGGGCGGCCATGCAACTTAGGGGCTGAGCCGTTGCTACTTCAGTCTTAGTTCGCACTTGGGCGGCTTATAAAGCGAGCCACTTTGGGGTAGTCTGCCGGGACCGCCTGTGCCGCTCTACCACGCCCTGTTGAGTCCACAGCACTACAACAACAACGCGGATGCCAAAGCATGTCCTACGATGTCAGCCAGTTGCGCAAGTTTGTGACGCCAGAGATCATTTTTGGCGCCGGATCGCGCAAGACTGTTGCCAATTACGCCTCCACCTTCGGCGCCCGCAAGGTGCTGCTGGTGTCGGACCCGGGTGTGCAGGCCGCTGGTTGGGTAGTGGATGTGGAGCAGAGCCTGCAGTCGCAGGATATCGACTACGTGCTCTTTACCCAGGTATCGGCCAACCCGCGTACCGAAGAGGTGATGCACGGCGCCGAGGTGTATCGTGCTGCCGGCTGCAACGTCATTGTGGCTATTGGCGGCGGCAGCCCTATCGATTGCGCCAAGGCCATTGGCATTGCGGTGGCCCATGATCGGCACATTCTGGAATTTGAAGGCGTGGATACCATTCGTGCGCCTATCCCCCCGCTGATCTGTATCCCGACCACCGCAGGCACCTCGGCCGACGTATCGCAGTTTGTGATCATTTCCGATCAGCAGGAGAAGGTGAAGTTTTCCATTATCAGCAAGGCGGTGGTGCCGGATGTGTCGCTGATCGACCCGGAAACCACCTCCACCATGGATACCTTTCTGTCGGCCTGCACCGGGATTGACGCCATGGTGCATGCCATTGAGGCTTTTGTGTCGACCGGCAGCGGACCGATGACCGATGCCCATGCGCTGGAAGCCATGCGCCTGCTCAACGCCAATCTGGTCAATATGATGCGCAATCCGCAGGACCTGGCCGTGCGTGAGCAGATCATGCTGGGCAGCCTGCAGGCGGGCCTGGCCTTCTCCAACGCCATTCTTGGCGCCGTGCACGCCATGTCGCACAGCCTCGGTGGCTTTCTCGATCTGCCGCACGGTTTGTGCAACGCCATTCTGGTTGAACACGTGGTGGCCTTTAACTTTGACGCCGCGCCAGAGCGTTTCAAGGTGATCGCCAATACGCTGGATATTGATACCCGCGGGCTGACGACGCCGCAGATTCGCGCGCGTCTGATCCAGCACCTGATCGACTTGAAACAGGCCATGGGTTTTCATCAGAGCCTGCGTATGCATGGGGTAAGCACCAGTGACTTGCGCACCCTGTCGCTGCACGCAATGGATGATCCGTGCATTCTGACCAACCCGCGCGAGTCCAGCGTGAAGGACGTCGAGGTCGTCTATGCCGAGGCCCTCTGACCCGCGCCGGGATGTACTCACCGGGCTGCTCGGGCTGGGGTCGCAGTCATCGCGCAAGAGCTACTACCCGGAGCTGTTGGCTCGGCTGGAGGAGCTGGAAGCAGAACGTAACCGCTACAAGTGGCTGTTCGAGAATGCAGTTCACGGGATCTTTCAGGCCAGCCTGGCTGACGGCTTGCACACGGCCAACCGGTCGTTGGCGCGCATGCTGGGCTACCGCTCGGCCGCCGAGCTGGTGGCAGCGCGCAGCTCGTTGGGCGGGCAGTTCTTTATGGGTGGCGAGTCTGAGTTTCAACGTATTCGTCAGCAGTTGCTGCGCAGAGGCGAGCTGACGGGGTACGAGACCCGGTTGCTGCGCGCCGATGGCACGCTGATGGACGCGCGCATGAATATTCTGCTGCGCCCCGATGCCAATGACCACGTGATTGAAGCCTTTGTTGCCGACGTGACTGAGCGCAAGCAGGCGCAGCTGGCTATGCAACAACTCAACGATGAGCTGGAGCAGCGCGTGCAACAGCGCACCCATGAGCTGGAAGGGCTGAACGAGAGTTTGCGCTACGAGATCATCGAGCACGAGCGCACTCAGAGTGAGTTACGCAAGGCACGTGATGCCGCCGAACAGGCCAACCGCAGCAAGAACCGCTATCTCGCCGCGGCCAGTCACGACCTCTTGCAGCCGCTGAACGCGGCGCGTTTGCTGATGGCGACGCTGGGCGATATTGCCTTGCCTGAGAGCGCGCGGCTGCTGGTGGAGCGTTCCCACACGGCGCTGGAAAGCGCGGAGGATATGCTCAGCGACCTGCTGGACATCGCGCGCCTGGACCAGCCCAACCTGCAGCCCGAATACAGCGATTGCAGTGTGGATGAATTGCTGCAGCCGCTACTCAGCGAGTTCGGCAGTGTGGCCGAAGCGGCTGGCATCAGCTTGCGTGGCCGCACCTGCGCGCACGCCGTGCATACGGACTTTCGCCTACTCAGCCGTATCCTGCGCAACTTTATCAGCAACGCCATTCGCTACACCCAGAGTGGCGGTGTGCTGGTGGGCTGCCGACGGCGGGGCAGCGATCTGTGGATAGAGGTTTGGGATACCGGACGCGGCATTGATCGGGCGCATTTCCGCCGCATATTCCAGGAGTTCAACCAGCTCGATGTCGACCGGCCCGGACAGCGCCGCGGCGTGGGTCTGGGGCTGGCGATTGTCGAGCGCATCTCGCGCCTGCTCAAGGTTGAGGTGCAGGTGCGCTCGCGGCTGGGGCGCGGTTCGGTATTCAGCGTGCGTGTGCCATTGGTTCGGCGCCCATTGGTCAGTCAGCTGCGCAGTAGCCTGGGAACGCATCTGGCCGTGCCGTTGCAAGGTCGTCGCCTGTTGGTGATCGACAACGAGCAGATGGTGCTGCAAAGCATGCAGGGCTTATTGCAGCAGTGGGGCGCCGATGTGCTGACGGCCGCCGATCTTGAGCAGGCGCTGAGTTGCCTGCAGGGCCGAGCGCCGGATCTGGCGCTGGTTGATTATCATCTGGACGGCGGCCGGACCGGGCTGGAAGCACTGGCGGCATTGCGTGCGCAGTTTGGTGAGGATCTGCCTGCGCTGATGATTACGGCTGATCGCACCGAAGACTGCCGTCAGGGCGCGCGTGCCCTGGGCGTTGCGGTACTCAACAAGCCAATCAAGGCCGGCAAGCTGCGCGCCTCGCTCGATACCCTGCTTTCGCTCCGCCGCTGACAACCTGCCGGCCTGGATGCCAGGCTCTGGCGCGGGCCTCGGCGCCTGTCATCTGGCTGTCACCTTAGGGTCTGTTGACGTTTCGTTCACCCGCCTGCCGGAGGCCATTTTTCGGCCAGGCAAGGCGGAGGGAGCGCAGTGTGGTCATTCCACATAAGCGACCGACAACGCAGCATGGCCGAAAAATGGCTCCGGCCCTGCGGGTTGCGCCTGTAAAGCCGCCACTCCGCGTCGCTCGTCGTTTATTTGGAGTGACCAAACTACGCTCCTCGCTCCTTGATTGGCGGCTTTACAGGCTGCAACAGGAGGGTGAGCGAAACGTCAACAGACCCTAGTGTCTGCCAACCACCATAAAAGCTTCATGGTTTTCGGCTCGTCCTGTCATTTTTACTCTCCATCCTGTTCGGGTTTTCAAACAAACCAAAAAACCTGAGAGGAAGTAATCGATGTCCATCGAACAACGTGATCAGCTGGTGTATGTCGACAACGGGGCTGGGGATGAGCCATTGAGCACCCGCGAGATGAACCCGCTGTTCTCCAGCGTGCTGGAGGCCCGCCTGGCTCGTCGTCAGGTGCTCAAGGGCAGTGCCGGCGCTGCCGCGCTGGGTTTCTTCGGCCTGGGACTGGCCGGTTGCAACAGCGATTCTGACGATGACGACGCTGGCGAGGTGCCGGCTGGCGATCTGCTAGGCTTCTCCGCTGTTGCTACTAGCACCGCTGATGAAATTGTGGTGCCCGAAGGCTACAGCTATCAGGTGATCATTCCCTGGGGCACGCCGATTCTGGGCAGCTTCCCGTCGTTCTCGGTCAACAATACCGGTGATGACCAGGCTGAGCAGGTCGGCTCACACCACGACGGCATGCACTTCTACCCGATCAACGACAGTTCCGAAGACGGCCTGCTGGTACTCAACCACGAGTACGTTGAACCGCGCCTGATGCACGCGTCCGCCCAGGGTGTCTCGCTGTCCAGCGGTGCCACGCCGCCGCTGGTTGGCGGTCTGCGTCCGGCTGACGAAGTGCGCAAGGAAATGAATGCCCACGGTGTTTCCGTGGTACGTATCGTCAAGGGTGCCAACAATGAGTGGAGCGTGCAGCCTGACGGCATGAACCGCCGCATCACCGCGCTGACGCCGATGGAGATCCACGGCCCGGTTCGCGGCACCGATTTCGTCAAGACGCTGTACAGCCCCAACGGCACCATGACTCGCGGCACGCTGAACAACTGCGGTAACGGGTATACCCCGTGGGGCACTTACATGGCTGCCGAGGAAAACTGGGCTGGCTACTTCACCAACAAGGGTGATAACCCGCGTGAGCATTCCCGCTATGGGGTGCCGAGCGGTACCGGTCGTTGGGCCTGGGAACTGGCCGACAACGGTGCTGACGAGTACATCCGCTTTGACGCCAGCATCAAGGCTGCCGACGCCACCGGTGATTACCGCAATGAGCCGGTCTGCTTCGGCTGGATGGTCGAGATCGACCCGTTCGACCCGAGCAGCAATCCGAAAAAACGCACCTCCATGGGCCGCTTTGGCCACGAAGGCGTGGTGTTTGCCCCGGCTGAAGAAGGCAAGCCGGTGGTCTGCTACTCCGGCGATGACTCGCGCTTCGAGTACATCTACAAGTTTGTCACCGCGAGCAACTACAACGCCGCCACCGCCAACGGCAGCATGCTGGACGAAGGCATTCTGTACGTTGCCAAGTTCAATGACGACGGCACCGGCGAGTGGATGCCGCTGGTGTACGGCGAGAACGGTCTGACCGACGCCAACGGCTTCACCAGCCAGGCTGACGTGCTGGTCAACACCCGTCTGGCCGCTGACTTCATGGGCGCCACGCCGATGGACCGTCCGGAGTGGGGCGCAGTTGATCCGGCCAACGGTGACGTCTACTTCACCCTGACCAACAATACGCGTCGCGACGATAGCAACCTCAACGAAGCCAACCCGCGTGCGGCCAACAACCACGGCCACATCATCTGTTGGAAAGAAGACGGCGAGCAGGCTGCGACCACCTTTACCTGGGACATCTTCCTGTTTGCTGGTGACGCTGGCGAGAGTGGTGTGGAGAACAACAAGGGCTCCGATCCGAACGGCAACGACCTGACTGCCGAGAACATCCTCAGCTCGCCGGACGGCCTGTGGATTGACCCGGACAGCCGTGTCTGGATTCAAATGGATAGCGGCTGGGACGACCCCTTCGGCAACTGCGCCATGCTGGTAGCCGATCCGACCACGGGCGATATGAAGCGCTTCTTGGTTGGCCCGATCGATCAGGAAATCACCGGTATCACCATGACGCCGGACCAGAAAACCCTGTTCATCAACGTTCAGCATCCGGGTGAAGGTACCTCCGGTGCCCAGTTCGCTGCCGGTAGTTACTCCAGCAGCTGGCCGGACAACACCCCCTCCACACGCCCGCCGCGCTCGTCCACTGTGGTCGTATGGAAGAACGACGGTGGCGTAGTCGGTAGCTGATAACGGTTGATCTGGTGTGTTTGACGGGTCAGCGCGCCGCGCTGGCCCGCCTTTTTATTGGAGGTTTATATGGGTATTGGTGGAATTAGCATTGGCTCGTTGTTGATTGTGCTGGTCATCGTGATGTTGCTGTTTGGCACCAAGCGTCTGCGTAATGTGGGCAGCGATCTGGGCGGCGCGCTCAGCGGTTTCCGCAAGGCTGTGCGGGACACCGAAGAGACCCGTGATGCACTGGCTCTGGATGCTGCAGAGCAGACGACTGTGCGCGCAGAATCGACCAGCCGTCAGGCCTGAAGGCGAGGTGCAGCATGTTCGGCAATGGCATGACGGAATGGCTGCTGGTGGCGGTGGTTGCCTTGCTGGTGCTGGGGCCGGAGCGTCTGCCCACGCTGGTACGCAGCGCGGGCCGGGCAGTCGGCAAGGTGCGCGGCATGTGGAATGAGGTACAGCAGGAGCTGAATGCGTCCTTGCCGCAGGACGAGGTCAAGGAGCTGGCCGACAACGTGCGCGAGCTGCGCGGCAAAACCAACGTCAAACAGTTTGTACGGCGACTGGCTGTGGATGCGGTGGATGAGGAGCGCAAGCAGGGCTGAGGCACTTTTTTGCGCCTTGACCCTGCTTGCGGCCGTGCTCTGCGATTAGGGCGGCGTACAGGCCGGCATCGCCGAGCGTGGCACGTTGCCGGGTATCTCGCCCGCGTTGTTGGTATAGGTACAGCCAAACTCAGGGTCGGCTACGGTGGCCGGCGTCAGCCAGTCATCCCCGCCGGGCTTGACCCCGGTTTGCTCCCAGGTCAGCAGATCGGCCAGCGTTTGCGTCCATTCAGTCAGGGTAAAGTCACAGTGGCCGGGGGCGCGCATTGCACGCTGCACCAGGTTGTCCGCACTGCCCTGATCTTCAGCCCGCTGGCGATACACCTGCTCCATCAGTACCGGAACAAACAGGTCGCCGATGGTGTGCGCGGTGAGTACCGGCACGTCAAACTCGCCGTTGACCTTGGGCACCCAGCGCAAGCCGTCGCTACGCAGCGCGTTGACGCTGTCGACATCGGCGTCAGCCTTGAGGATGGCAGCGTTGAAGTTGATCTCGTCAGTGGTCAGCGGCTGGCCTAGCTCCGTCTGGAAGCGGTAGGTCAGACCCTCGGTGTTGATCACGCTTTCCAGAAAGATGCCATCGACCGTGCCGTCCGAGCCGGCAAAGCTTTGCAACAGGTCCTGAAACCCACCGAAGGCCAGCGGGTAAATCGGCCGCTCGCCACCGCTAAGGTTCTTCAGTGTCTGGTACAGCCCCAGGCCTTCTGCGGTCAGCCCGTTGGCATTGGGGTTGGTGCCGTAATCTACCCACAGGGCTGCGCGCGCAGCGGCTACCTTGGCGGCAGCATCGGCCGGAGCAATCGGGAAGCTGTCGGCGGGCTCGCCGGCCAGGGCAAACAGCGACAGGTTGTAGCCGCCAAAGTAATTGAACAGCTCGGTGTCGCCGACCACACCACAGAATGGTGCTGCCGCGGCATATTCGACCACGTTGTTGGCGGTGTCGATGGTTTCACGCTCTACCGCCGCAGCGGTCACATGGCCACCCATGGAGGCACCGGTAATGTAGTACTTGGTAGGCGCCGCCAAAGTACGGCCATTGTCAGCCGCGATTTCGGTGAAGGCCAGGGCCAGGGCGTTGGTATCCTCCACGCCTGCGCGCACATCGTAGTAGTTGGTGCTGTAGCTGGATGATGCCCAGGCGTAGCCGTTGTCGATCAGATACTGACGCATCGGCGGGTTGTCGACGGTCAGCGCGTTGCCGGTACCGCGGTAGCCGTGCGCCCACATCACCAGGTAGCCGTTCCAGTTCTCCGGCACCTCGATACGATAGCCGGCGCCGTTCAATACGCCGCTCCAGCGGCTGGTTGTGTTGTAAGGCGCGGCGGCCGCCAGTGCGTCAAAGGGCAGGGTGGACTCGTCGATGGTAAAGACGTTTTGGTCGATGCGCGTCTGCTGCGGGCGCTTGACCTCATCATCATCGTCGTCATTGCTGCTGCCCAGACAGCCGCTGAGGCTGATACTGCTAATGAGCACAGCCAGCAGTGCGGGCCGGTGAAGTGCATTCATTGTTATTATTCTCCGTTGCAAGTTGTTTTTTGAAAGGCCTTGCACTGACCAGTTAAGCGGCAAGGGCTCGGCCAGGCAAGTATTTACTGTCTCCGATTGAGACACCCTGGCAGGTGTGGATGGTCGGTTATAACCCCTTTTTATCGCTGTAACTTCGGGGTAACCCAAACGGGTGGTGCCGGGTTTGCTCTGTCGGCGAGATAGCCCATTTGGGTGATGCGGGTGCAAGGCGATACTCGATAGCGTCGCAGCTGCAAGACGAAGCCTCTGGAATAACCTGTTCAGGGGGTTGCTGCTGGATTGCAAATTCGTGACAATCGAGCGCAGACGAGCAGCCTGTTGCAGGCTTATAACAATAATTTTGCAAAGAAAGGTCAGTATCTTTTCATTTACTGACGCCGCCCAACGTGGTCAGTTTTCTTTGCCTCGGAGAATGCATGCGCCCGGTTGCCCGCCCCTCACTGGAATCTGCCGTTACGGCCGTCACCGCCCTGTTGGTATTGCTTGCTGCCTGGATTCTGGCTCACCTGCTCTGGGCTCTAGTGGTGCCGCAAAGCGTTCTGCCACCCGCCAGTTCCCTGTCTCTGGCAGTGAGTGCCGGTGAGGACACCCCCACTTATCCCGGGTTTCGCGAGCTGGCGCTGCTATCGCCGCTTGGCCGCGCCAATCAGCAGCGGCTGGATCTCAACGCCCCCGATACCAAACTGAGCTGGACACTCAAAGGCGTGCTCGCCGATCCCGACCCTGCGCGCAGCGCCGCCATTCTGGTTACCCAGGGTCAACCGGAAAAGCTCTACCGCGTGGGCGCCAGTCTGCCCGGGCAGGTGCGTCTGGAGCAGGTGTTGTCTGATCGCGTGATGTTGATGCGAGACGGCCAACTCGAAACCCTGCGCCTCAAACGTAATGAAAGCGCTGGCGCCGGTCGACGCCCGTCGCGTTCGGCCGGTTTGCCGACGACTGACAATACCCAGACTCTGGCGCCGGACGGCGGGCTGGCACGCATTGATCGCGAGGCCTGGCTGAACGATCCGCAGCGTTTCATGGAAGTCATCAGTGCCAACCCGGTAATGGTGGATGGCGTGCTGTACGGTCTGGAGGTCTCGCCGTCGCGCAATGTGCGCGAGTTCGAGGCGGCGGGCCTGAAGAGTGGGGATGTGATCACCGACGTGGATGGCACGCCAGTATCCCAGATCGAAGACTACCGCGACATTCTGCGCGAGTTGACCGATGCCAGCTCGGTGTCGCTCTCGCTGGAGCGTGACGGTGAGCCGATGAACATAACGATTACGATGGATTGATACAGATGTCGATGCAGTTTCGGAAGCAGCGGCTGGCGTTGGCGCTGGCATTGGGGTTGGGGGCGCTTAGTGGCCCGCTGGCGGCGCAGACCGCCGGGGCTACAGCAGACGGGGAGGACCTGGTCCTCAATCTGCGAGATGCGGATATCAATGGTCTGATCGAAATCGTCAGCCAGGAAACCGGCATCAACTTTATTGTTGATCCGCGCGTACGCGGCGAGGTGAATGTGGTATCCGGTCAGCCGATCCGCCGAGATGAGCTGTACGACATTTTCCTCAGTGTGCTCAAGTCCCAGGGCTTTGCCGCCGTGCGCGGCAGCGACGGGTTGGTGCGCATCGTGCCTGAGGTGCAGGCGAAGGAAAACGAGGTGGCCACCCTGGGTGACGATACCCCTGGCGATGAGTACATCACCGAGGTGCTGACGGTAAACAATATGGATGCCGGGCAACTGGTACGTATCCTGCGGCCGCTGGTGCCCAAGGGTGGGCATCTGGCCGCGGCGGCCCAGTCCAATTCGCTGGTGATCGCCGATACCGCGGCGAATGTGCGTCGTATCAAGTCGCTGATCTCGCGGATTGATCGTGAGTCGATGGAAGATTTCGAGGTATTGCCGTTGCAGCACGCCTCTGCGTTGGATGTCGTGCGCATTGTGCAGGGGCTGGATGCCAACCTGCCCGCCGAAGAGTTTGCCCGCGGCCCCAAGTTGATTGCCGATGAGCGCACCAACTCGGTGATCCTGCGTGGCGACCCGGAGGCGCGCGCTGGCTTGCGCACTGTCGTGCGCCAGCTGGATGTGTCCGGTAATCAGGGTAACACCCAGGTGCATTACCTGCGTTACGCCAAGGCCGAGGAGGTCGCCGAGGTGTTGCGTGGTATCGCTGAGGGGCGGGAGCGCAATAACGGTGGCAGCTCTGTAAGTAGTAGCGGCGGCGTCTCCTCCAGCAGCGCCGGCACTAACGTAGCAGAGCAGAACCGGGTGCGTATCGAGGCCCATGAAAGCACCAACGCGGTGGTGATCTACGGGCCGGCCGAGCTGTCGCGCGAGCTGTCTTCCATTATCCGTCAGCTGGATATTCGCCGTGCTCAGGTGCTGGTCGAGGCGGTCATTGCGGAGGTCTCCTACGACCGTGCCAAGGAACTGGGCGTGCAGTGGGGTATTGGTAGCGAAGATGCCGGTGTCGGTGTCATCAATTTCAATCGCAATGGCAACGGTATCGTTGATCTGGCGGCCGGCGTGAACAGCTTTCTGGAAGGCGACATCAGCTCGCCTCCTTCGCTCGGCAGCGGCGTTACCCTGGGCGGCATCGGTAGCATCGGCAGTACCCAGATCGCCTTGTTGGTCAATGCACTGCAGGGCGATACCGCCAGCAACATTCTGTCCACGCCCAGTCTGCTGACGCTGGACAACGAAGAGGCCGAAATCGTAGTGGGCCAGAACGTGCCCTTTATTGTCGGCCGCTCGGTGGAGGACTCCGGTCAGGCCTTCGACACCATTCAGCGTGAAGATGTGGGTATCAAGCTGAAGATTCGGCCACAGATCAACGAAGGTAACGCCGTACGTCTGGAGATCGCCCAGGAAGTCTCGCAGATTGCGCCGGGCACCAGCGGTGCGGCTGACATCATCACCAACAAGCGCAGCCTGACCACCCACGTGATGGTCGATGACAACCAGATGATCGTGCTGGGCGGGCTGATCGACGACCAGATGGTCGAAACCGCCGACAAGGTGCCGGGGCTGGGCGATATTCCGGGGCTGGGGCGCTTGTTCCGCTATGACACCGCCTCTCTGCAAAAGCGCAACCTGATGATCTTCCTGCGCCCGGTGATTGTGCGCGACTCGGCGGTGGCGCAGAGCCTGACGCACAGCAAGTACAGCTATATTCGTGACCGCCAGTTGGCGGAACAGAACCGCCGTGGGCGCCTGGACGTGGGCGATGGCGTGCCGGTGCTGCCGGACTGGAACTACCTGCTGACCCTGCCGCCGCCCTTTGAGAACGCCATGCAGGGCACGCCGCCCACCACCATCAGCGCGCCGCCGTCGAGCGGAGGCTAGTTATGAGCGAGTCGGACATCAGCGCCCCGGAGGCCGCTGTCAGCGCGCCAACCGATACCGGTTACCGTTTCGCACGTCGTGTCGGTGTGTTGACCGGCAGCCTGCGGGAAGACGGCCAGATGGAAGTTTTTGTACGCGCCGACTGCGACCCGCAGGGGTTGCTGGAACTGCGTCGCCGTTTAGGGCATCCGCTGCTGCCGGTGGTGCTGGACGATGACAGCTTTGCTGCGCGCCTGCGTGATCGCTACGAGCGCTCAGCCAATGACGCCATGCAGTTTGTTGAAGGGCTGAGCGATGATGCCGATTTGCTCTCGGTGGCCCAGTCGCTGGCTGAGCCGGAAGATTTGCTGGAATCCCAGGACGAAGCGCCGATCATCCGCCTGATCAACGCGCTGCTGTCCGAGGCAGTCAAGGAAAACGCCTCGGATATCCATATCGAACCCTTCGAAAACCGCCTGTCGATTCGCCTGCGGGTCGACGGTGTGCTGCGTGAGGTACTGGAGCCGCCGCGCGCGCTGGCGCCGGTGATCGTCTCGCGGATCAAGGTCATGGCCAAGCTGGATATCGCCGAAAAACGCCTGCCGCAGGACGGCCGTATCGGCCTGCGCCTGGTGGGCCGCGCAGTGGATGTGCGGGTCTCGACCTTGCCGTCCGGGCATGGCGAACGGGTGGTGCTGCGTTTGCTCGACAAGCAGGCTGGCCGTCTGGAACTGCGCCAACTGGGCATGTGTACTGAGCACTACGACGCCATGGAGCGGGTGATCAGCCGGCCGCACGGCATTGTGCTGGTCACCGGCCCGACTGGCTCCGGTAAAACGACGACCTTGTACTCGGCCTTGATGCGCCTGAATGATCGCAGTCGTAACATTCTTACCGTGGAAGACCCGATCGAGTACTACCTCGACGGTATCGGTCAGACGCAGATCAACAACAAGGTCGACATGACCTTTGCCCGCGGCCTGCGTGCGATTCTGCGTCAGGACCCGGACGTGGTGATGGTCGGTGAGATCCGTGACGTGGATACCGTGCAGATCGCCATTCAGGCCAGCCTGACCGGCCACCTGGTGTTCTCCACCCTGCACACCAACACCGCCGTCGGTGCCATTACCCGTCTGCGTGACATGGGCATCGAACCCTTCCTGCTGTCCTCAACCTTGAACGGTGTACTGGCTCAGCGGCTGGTGCGCACCCTGTGCCCGGATTGCCGCCAACCGCATCAGGCCAGCGCCAGTGAATGCCGCCTGATGGGCGTGGCGGCAGAGCAGCCGCCAACCCTGTATCGCGCGACTGGCTGCAGTGCCTGTAATGGCACCGGCTATCGCGGACGGACCGGTATCTATGAGCTGGTTGAGATTGACGACACCCTGCGCGGCCTGATTCATGACGGTGCCAGCGAGCAGGCGATGGTGCGCCACGCCCGGCTGGCGCAGATGGGCATTCGTCAGGATGGTCTGCGCCGCGTATTGGCGGGTGACACCACGCTGGAAGAAGTGCTGCGCGTGACGCGGGAGGACTGAGGGTGCCTGCCTTTGAATACACTGCACTGGACGGCACTGGCCGCACCCGCAAGGGGGTAGAGGAGGGCGACTCTCCGCGTCAGGTGCGCAGCCGCCTGCGTGAGCAGGGGCTCACGCCGATGTCGGTCAGCCAGGTGGCCGAGCGCCAGGCGTTGCTGCGCATGCCGGTATTTCAGCAGCGCATCAAACCGCTGGAGCTGGCGCTGGCGACCCGGCAAATGGCGACTCTCGCGCGCGCCGGTCTGCCAATCGAAGAAGTGTTGGCTACGGTCGCCAGGCAGAGCGAATCCCCTCGCGTACGCTCCGCGCTGACCGCGGTGCGCACCCGCGTGATGGAAGGCTTGCCGCTGGCCCATGCGCTGGGTGAGTTCCCCTCGGTCTTCCCGGTGATCTACCGCACCACCATCGCAGCCGGCGAACAGGCCGGCCGTCTGGACCTGGTATTGGAGCGCCTGGCCGATAACGTCGAGGCGCAGAACGCCATGCGTCAGAAGATTCAGCTGGCGATGTTCTATCCGGCGATTCTGACCTGTGTAGCGCTGCTGGTGACTGTGGCGCTGCTGACCTACGTCGTGCCGGAGGTGGTCAAGGTATTTGATGGCATGAATCAGGAGCTGCCGCTGTTGACCCGCTCGCTGATTGCCGTCAGCGACACCTTGCGTGATTGGGGCGTTCTCATACTGTTGGTGCTGGCGGGGCTAATTTACGGCGCGCGCCTGCTGCTGAAGAAGCCGGCCTACCAGCGTCGCTGGCACGACTTTCTGCTGCGCCTGCCACTGATTGGCCGCCTGACCCGTGGCCTCAACACCGCGCGTTTTGCCCGCACCCTGAACATTCTGGCGGGTAGCGGGGTGCCATTGCTGGATGCTCTGAATATGAGCGCCAGCGTGATCTCCAATCTGCCCATGCGCGAGGCGGTGTCCGCTGCCGCTCAGCGCGTGCGTGAAGGCGCCGGGGTAGGGTTGGCGCTGGAGCGCAGCGGCTATTTTCCGGCGATGACCCTCAGTCTGATCAAAAGCGGCGAAAGCAGCGGCACGCTGGACAGCATGCTGGAGCGCGCCGCCGAAACCCAGGAGCGCGAGCTGGAAGCGCGCATCGCCATGGTGATGGGGGTATTCGAGCCTTTACTGATTCTGACCATGGGCGCGGTGGTGCTGGTGATTGTACTGGCCATTCTGCTGCCGATCTTTGAACTCAACCAACTGGTGAACTGACGATGTCCAAACGACAAGCTCTCGGCCGCGCGGCGCAACGCGGCTTTACCCTGATCGAGGTGATGGTAGTGGTCGTTATCCTCGGTATTCTCGCCGCGGTGGTCGTGCCGCGGGTTATGGACCGCCCTGATCAGGCGCGCACAACCAAGGTACAAAGCGACATTCGCGCGATTGAAAGCGCACTCAACCTGTACCGTCTCGACAACTTTGGTTACCCCACTACCGAGCAGGGTCTGCGTGCGCTGGTGCAGCAGCCCACTGGTCAGGATGCGCCGCGCAACTGGCGTCAGGGTGGTTATCTGGATCGGTTGCAGCAGGACCCGTGGGGTAACGACTACCAGTATCAGACCCCTGGCCGCGATGGCCGCCTGTTCGACCTTTACAGCTTTGGCGCGGACGGGCGCAGTGGCGGCAGCGACAACAACGCTGACATCGGCAACTGGAATCTGGATCAGAACGGCCAGCGCTGATGTCGAGCTCTTCCGCCCGCCAGCCGGCGCGCTCAGCCAGCGCCGGCTTTACCCTGATTGAAGTCCTGGTGGTGCTGGTGCTGATCGGTGTCATCGCCGGACTGGCGACGCTGTCGCTGGGTAATGGCGCGGAGCGGGAATTGCGTAAGGAGAGTGATCGCCTGGCCGCTGTACTCAAGCTGGCGCGTGATGAGCTGCTGATCAGTGGCGGCAACGAGCGGGCGCTGGGCTTGCGCCGCGATGGTTACAGTCTGCTGGACCTGGTGCTGCTGGATGATGCGACGCGTGAATGGCAGCCGGTGCAGGATCCGCAGCTCGGGCCCTACCTGCTGCCCGAAGGGCTGATCGAGCTGGACTTTGAGGCGGACGAGCAGGCCGGCCGGCTGTCTGGCAGCACTGCCTGGACGCCGCAGCTGCGTCTGGGCAATACCGGTGAGATGACCCCGGGCCTAATCATCCTGACTGAGCGCAAGGGCAACCTCAAACGCTATATTCGCACCGAGCTGAACGGTCAGATCGAGGTGCTCAGTGAACGCCCGTAGCCAGTCTGGTTTTACCCTGCTGGAAGTGCTAGTGGCGCTGACCATCCTGGCCGTCGCGCTGGCGGCGCTGGTCAAGGCCGGCAGCGACCATGCCCGTAACAGCGCCTACCTGCAGGAGCGCACCCTGGCGCACTGGGCCGGCAGTAACCTGCTGGCCGAATATCAGTCGGGCATGCGGCCGGCGAGCGACGGCGAGCTGAAGGGCGAAACCCCCATGGGGCCCTATCGGTTTGGCTATCAGGCCAGGATCAGCGACTACACCGCCAAAGCACCGTTTCCGCTACCGGCGGTCAAGCGCATCGACATTCGCGTCTGGCTGCTGCCAGGCGGCGAGACCGAGCAGCGCGCAGTGGTCAGCGGGTTCGTACTGCCATGATGCGCCAACGGGGCTTTACCCTGCTTGAACTGCTGGTTGCCATGGCGGTGTTCGCGATCATGAGCGTGGTCGCCTACCAGGGGTTGCGCTCGGTATTGCAGGTCAATGAGATCAGTCGTGAGCATGCCCAGGTATTGGGCGACTTGCAGGTTAGCCTGAGCGTGCTGGAGCGCGACCTGTCGCAGTTGGTGGACATTCGCGTGCGCGACGAGTTTGGTGATCGACTACCACCGCTGCGCCTGCAGCCCGGCAGCGACGAGTATCCGCTGTTGGAAATTGTGCGTGCCGGCGCCGGTGGCGATGCGCGGCTACGTCGCACTGCCTGGCGCCTTACCGAGCGCGGTCTGGAACGTGAGCTATGGCCCGGTGTGGACATCGCCGATGCCGACAGTCGCCGCTTGCAACCCTTTGCCGAGCTGGTGGGCGAAGATGAGCGACTGGGCGTGGATAGCGCCTTTCACTTTATAGTGCGCGGCGCCAGTGGCCTTGAGCGGGTTGATAGTTGGCCCCCAGCCGATCTGGATCCGGAGTCTACTCAGCTGCCGCTGGCGGTTGAGGTGGTTCTTGAGCTGCCGCGTCTGGGGGCAGTTCGGCGCCTGATAGCGGTGGGCCAATGAACAGTCGCAAGCAGCAGGGTGTGGCCCTGATTACCGCGCTGCTGATCGTTGCATTGGCGGTAACGGCCGCGGTTGGTATGGCCATGCGGGGGCAGGCTGACATCCGTCGCAGCAGCGCGGTGTTCGAGCGCGACCTGTCACAGCAGATTGCCTTGGGCGCCGAGAAGATGGTGCTGCAAATTCTGGAGCAGGCCGACGGCCCGGACGACCTGATATGGGATACCTGTCTGTCACCGGTGCTGCCCTTCGAGGTCGATCAGGTGCAGCTGCAGGCGACGCTGGATGACATGCGCTGCCGCTTCAACCTTAACGCATTGGCTGGCGGCGACGAACAGCAGCAGGCGTTGTTTGCCCAATTGGTCGACCGCGTCGCGCGCGACAGCGGCGTGGCCATGCCGCCGGGCAGTCAGCTGGCGCTGGCGGTCAGCGACTGGATGAACCCGGAAACCGACGACGCGATCTATCAGCTCGACTCGCCGCCGCGCCTGTCAGCCAACCGCACCATGCTGGTGGCATCAGAACTGAATGCCGTCAGTGGTATGAACAGTGAAGCCTGGCAGGCGTTGGCCCCCTATGTGACGGCCTATCCGTCGGACCAGAGCCCGATCGATCTGGAGCGCAGCCGCGAGCTGATGCAGGAGATATTTGCCAACCAGGGCGTCGGCGGTGACGCGCCCTGGTTTATGCGGCTGCAGGTGGTGGCCAGCTTTGGCGAACGACAGTTTTATCAGTGCACACTGCTGGATGCGCCCAATGGCAAGGTAGTGCTGCGCGAACAGACGGCCTGCGAGCCGTGACAACAACAGGAATGCATGCATGTTGATAGTGCTTTTGACCGCAGCGACTGCTGCCTCCGAGCAGGACCAGCCGCTGCACTGGTGGCGCCTGGGTCGAGAGGGGCAGGTATTGGAGCGGGGGCAGGATCGCCTGGAAGGACTGCACCAGCGTTACGCGGGTGAACGGGTGCGCGCTCTGCTGGCCGATGGCGTTGGTCTGCATCGGGTAAGTCTGCCGGGGCAGCGTACTGCTGCCATCCGCGCCGCGTTGCCCTACGCCCTGGAGGAACGCCTGAGTCAGGAGTTGGACGATCTGCATATCGTCATGGGGCCCAAGCGCGCGGACGGCCAGATCAGTGCGGCGGTCGTGGAGCATCGGCTGCTGGCATATTGGAGCGGGCGCTTTGCCACGAGCGGTTTGCGGCTTGAGGCGCTGCTGCCACTTGCCGCCTTGTACGCCGATCAGGCGCCGGAGCAAGGATTGCGCTTGCAGGCGCTTGACTGGCCGGACTGTTCAGGCTGGCTGGTAAGCGCGGCCGACGCCGAGCCGGTGCTGCTGGAGCCAGCATTGTTGCCGTTCTGGCTAAACAACCGTTTGCAGGCGCTGGCGCCGGAGCAGCGGCAGTTGAGTGGGCCGGCATCCGAGCTTGCGTCCTTGCAGGCCAGCATTCCGGCCGATACCCGCCTGTCATCGCCGGCATCGGCTGAAGCCTCAGGCAGCTTGCAGGGCCAGTTGGCGACAGCCGCGCCACTCAACCTGCTGACTGGACCCTACGCGGTCAGCATGGCGGCGCCACCCTGGCGCAAGTTGCGCCCGGTGCTGGTGGCCGCCAGTGTGGTAGTACTGCTGACGGTCGGCTGGCTGGGCGCAGAGCGTGCCGCGCTGGAGGCCGAGCGCGATGCCCTGCGCAGCCAGATAGAAACCACCTTCTCCCGCGCACTGCCGGGGGCACGCCTGCAGGACCCGTTAGTACAGTTTCAACAGCAGCTGCAGGGCAGTAGCACGCAGGTTCAGGCGGGCGCCGGCATGTTGCTGCACGCCTTCTTCACCAGCTTGCAGGGACAAAGCGGGGTAGAGATCCGCCAGCTACGCGGCAGTGTCGAGGCGCTGGATGTGGAGTTGAAGGTCGCCAGCTTTGCCGAGCTGGAAAAGCTTCGCGCGGCTCTGGCTGCCAGTGCCGGTATTACCGAGCAGCTTGAGGGTGCGGACTCGGAGAATGGTGGTGTCAGTGCACGGATACGTATAGCAAGGGGTGAATCATGAAGGCCTGGTGGGCAGGGCTGGCCGCCAGAGAGCGGCTTATTCTCATGGTAGGTGGCGCCGTATTGGCGCTGATTGTTTTCTGGATCGCCATTTGGGAGCCGCTGGTGCAGGGGCGTAGCGCCCTGCGCGCCGAGGTGGCGCGGTTGTCGGCAGAGGCGGTGTGGATGGATCAGGTGGCTGACGATGTGCGTCGTCGTGCGCGCCTGGCACCCGCGAGTGCCGGCGTGCCGGCGCAGGGCTCGGTGCTGACGCTGATCGAGGTGTCGGCTAATGCTGCCGGACTGCGTCAGGCGTTGAGCCGGGTGCAACCGGAAGGCGCGGGCGCACGCCTGAGTTTCGATCAGGTCGGCTTCGACCCGTTGATGAGCTGGCTGGCCGATCTGGAGTCACGTCAGGGCCTGCAGGTAACGCAGCTGTCCATCGACGTGGGCGAAGCTCCTGGTCAGGTCGCGGCGCGTATTCTGCTGGAGCGTAGTCAATGAGCGGCTGGCTGCGCGGCAAAAAACTGTGGTTGCTGGCGACCCTGGTGTTGCTGCTGACGCTGCTGGCCAATCTGCCGGCCACACTGGTCTGGCAGTCTCTGCAGGGGCACCTGCCCACCCGGGTGGAGCTGACCGGGCTGCGTGGCACCCTGTGGCAGGGTGAGGTGGCACGCATGCAGGTGGCCGGCATCGACCAAGGTGCGCTCAGTTGGGATTGGCAGCCGACGGGGCTTGTGCAGGGTGAGGTTGTACTGGACCTCAGCTGGCGGCCGCGCAAGGGGCAAGTGCGGGCGCTGGTGCGCGCCGGGCTGGGCAGCATCACGCTGCAGCAGGTCAACGGTTACCTTGATGCGGCCAGCATGGCACAGGTGAACAAGGCGCCCTTTGTTCTGCAAGGTGACTGGCTGCTCGATATCAGCGAGCTGGAGCTGCGCGACTTTCGTGAAGTCACCCGAGCCGAGGGGCGCATCGGCTGGCAGAATGCTGGTGGTGGCTTGCCTAATCCGTTGGCGTTGGGTGACCTGGGCGCCACCTTGAGTCAACAGGATGGCTGGTTGTTGATGGCGCTGTCCGATAACGGCGGCCCGCTGGGCCTGCAGGGCAGCGCTCGCTGGCAACCAGCGGCTCCGCTGAAGCTGGATACCCGCTTGCAGGCGCGCGCCGCTGCGGAAGCGGCGCTGGCCGATGGACTGCGTCTGCTGGGGCGACCGGACGCCGATGGCTGGATACACTGGCGAGCAAACCTGCAATGAATGAGGAATTGAGAATGGGGTCTGTAGTGCGGTCTGCCGGTGCTCTGGTGTTGGCAATGGCCTTAGGGGGGTGTGCAGCCTCGCAGGTAAGTCCGCAGAGCGAGTCGGCACTGGCTGATCTGCGTGCGCGCCTGGGTATGGGTCAATGTACTGCGGAGTTGAACGCTGAGGTGATCGCTGCGCAACAGCCGCCGCTGCACCTGGAAGCAGCCTATCAGTGCCTGACCAACGCACAGCTGGCGTTGAGTGAAGAGTTGCTGGCTGATTATCAGAGCCGTTTTGTCGGGCGGGCTGACCAGGACTATGCAGCCTACCTTGCGGCGCTGGTCCCCTATGCGCGTTTTGAACTGGCCGGCGGCGACAGCCAGGCGCGCTTGCAGCAGGGACGAATCGCGCATGCGCGGATGGTGGAGTTTGTGCGGCAGTACCCGCAGTCGCAGTACCGCAGCGAAGTGGCAACACGCATGCAATCTATTTTGGAGGGCCTGGCTCAGGCCGAGTACGACCTGGCATTGCTGGACGCCGAGCGCGGGCAATTGGACCGGGCAAAGCGCCGTATGCGCTACCTGCAAGATAGCTACCCGCGCAGCACCGCTGCGACTAACGCTATTGCCTGGCTGCTCGATCAGGAGTGAAAGCGCCGGCCCGCGTCAAGGGTTTTATGGTGGATTTGTGGATCAATTGTGCCCCTTATCGGCGCCGACATCCCTGGTTTTGTGCACAAGCATGGGGCGTCTTGTCATCTGGCTGTTACATTGCGCGCTAAGTGATTGATATTCCTGTCTTGCAAATAACCTATTGATTTTAAAGGGAAAAAAATAGGTTAAATTTTAACCATTCTGAGCTTGTGCCCCGTCGGTACTGGTGTGTGAGCGCTTTTGGTCAGGCTATCCACAACCTTATCAACAGATATTGTGGATAGCTTGCTGGAGCCCATGTGTGGCAACGCTTTGACGATCTTGCCGGCAACGCGGCCGAGGTTTGCTGGTTGCCTGAGAGGGGGGAGTCTCTCAGGCACAATGGCGATTTACACGCCCTGAGGAATGTCTTCACCGCCCAGCGCATTGGTCAGAGAGGGGATCAGCTCACTGAGGGTGTTGGACATGATGGTGAAGCTGGCGTCCAGCTGGCTGAGCATATCGTCACCGCCATTTTCTTCCGCTTCGTCGCGCAGCAAGTCTTCGAACTTCACGCGCTTGAGGGTCAGTTTGTCGTCCAGGCTGAAGCTGAGCTTCTCTTGCCATTGCAGCATCAGCTGACTGACCTGCTTGCCGGCGCTCAGGTGCAGCTGGATCTCGTCGCTGGCCAGATCCTGACGCTTGCAG
Organism: Halopseudomonas maritima; assembly: GCF_021545785.1. NCBI lineage: Bacteria > Pseudomonadati > Pseudomonadota > Gammaproteobacteria > Pseudomonadales > Pseudomonadaceae > Halopseudomonas > Halopseudomonas maritima. The sequence continues at coordinate 699,743 of NZ_CP079801.1, read as the reverse complement.
CGCACCACGCCGCCGTCTTCACTGGTGTCACGTAGTTCGCAATCGTCACCGATCTGCAGTTGCTCGGGAGCCTGGTTTTCTTTCACCCATTGGGTCATGCAGGCAGCCGGCGCGATTTTTACGTTCAGGGGGCGCACGGGCAGCGAGCCGGTGCATTCGCGCAGCAGGCTCAGCAGGTCTTCGGCGCGTTTGTGGCTGGAGCTGTCGACCGCGATCCAGCCTTCGGCCGGGCAGATGCAGGCAAAGGTGGTCTGGGTGCGGGTGAAGGCGCGAGGCAGCAGCGACATGATGATGTCGTCCTTGAGTGTGTCGCGCTCTTTCTTGTAGACCTTGCGGGCGTCGCGGTTCTCGATTTCCTCAACCTTCTCGGCCAGCGCTTCCTTCACCACGCTGCCGGGCAGGATGCGCTCTTCCTTGCGCATTGCGATCAGCCAGTAGCCGTTGCTGACCTCTACACGGTTTTCCGAGTGACGGCCCCAGGGCGTGGTCCAGCCAAGGGTGTGGGTCTCCTGACTGGCGCAGGGGCGGGCGGCTTTCTGTTCGAGCGCGTCGACCAGCTCGGATTCGCTGAAGGGGACGGGTTGGCTGAAGCGATAGATGAGCAGGTTACGAAACCACATGGTGCTGTCCTTTCTGTTGCTAAGGTCTTGGGAAGCAACGAACGAAGGAACCTACTCTGCCATCGCTGGGCGGGTCGGTTCGATTGTGCTTCCCGGGGAAAGCGCCCAATAGTGCCTCAGCCATCGGTTGGCAGCCAGTGTTTCCGGGGGGTGGAATAAGATATTGAAATAACCTGAATTTTTTTTTGAAAAAGGTGTTGCCAGATTCGAAAAAGCTCCCTAGAATGCGCACCACTTCGAGAGCAAACGGGTGATTAGCTCAGCTGGGAGAGCATCTGCCTTACAAGCAGAGGGTCGGCGGTTCGATCCCGTCATCACCCACCACTCGAAGAATAGCGCAGCGGTAGTTCAGTTGGTTAGAATACCGGCCTGTCACGCCGGGGGTCGCGGGTTCGAGTCCCGTCCGCTGCGCCATTTCCCCCCTCCTGTAGTATCTGATTCCCCTTTCTGTTTTTGCCTGCGGTACAGGGTCACATTCGTTGTCGTCCCGGTAGCCTGCATCTGCAAGCCCTGATAAGCTGCCTGCTTACTTTCGCCCGTGTCGGGTCTGTCTATTGAGGTAAGCATGAAGCGTAATTTGCTGGCAGTCAGCGTTGCAGTCGGTGTCCTGGTTCTGGCCGGTTGTGACAAGGAAAAACAACCGGAACTCACTACCCCCATCCAGCAAGCCTCCTACGGTATTGGCCTTAACATGGGTCAGAGCCTGTTGCAGGATGGTCTGGAAGATATCGATCCGCAGGCGTTGGCATTGGGCCTGCAGGATGCGCTTGGCAAGCAAGAGCAGCGGGTGGGCGATGAAGAGCTGACCAGTGCTTTCAACGCGCTGCAGCAGCGCGCACAGGAGCGCGCTGAGGCACTTGCCAACGAAGCGCTGGATGCCAACAAGAAGTACCTTGAAGAACACGCTGCTAAAGACGGTGTGACCAGCACCGAGTCTGGTCTGCAGTACGAGGTTGTTGCCTCGGGCGATGAGGACGCTGCTCAGCCGCAGGCGGACGATGTTGTGGTCGTCCACTACGAAGGGCGCTTGATCGATGGCACTGTGTTCGATAGCTCTCTGGAGCGTGGCGAGCCGGCTGAGCTGCCGGTAGCTGGCGTTATTCCGGGCTGGGTCGAAGTGCTGCAACTGATGCACGTTGGCGACAAGTGGACGGTGACTGTCCCGGCTGAACTGGCCTACGGTCCGCGCAGCCCGAGCCCGGTTATTCCGCCGAACTCGATCCTGGTCTTTGACATGGAGTTGGTCTCCATCAAGCCGCGCCAAGAGTGATTCGGTAACACGTCGAAACGCCCGAGGCAAGGCCGTCGGGCGTTTCAGTGTTACTGTTATGCACATTTTTCGGTAACACCTGCTATTTACTTTCCCTTCCTTTTCTGATTTCTCGCCTAGGTCGTAACTGACTGAAAAACATGCATATTTTTCATTGGTCAAAATATGCGCGGATTGTCTGCAGGCGCATATAAACGGGCGTTTGAGACGGTTTTCCTAGTTTTCTTCACAGAGTTATCCACAGATCCTGTGGGTAACCCGTCGCTACTCGTATCGCTGCAGTAATTGCTGGATCTGGCCGTTGCTGAGCAGCTGGTCGATAGCGTTGATGAGCTGTTCGCTGCCCGGCCTGCGCTTGGGCGCAGCGCAGCGCAGGTAGAAGCGCTCCAGCTCCCAGTCGCTTACGGTGATGGCGGCTGGTGTGATGCGCAGGTGGTGGCGCAGCGCACGGCGCAGGTCAATGCTGGCGTCAAGGCGACCGCGCTCCAGCATCTTCAGGCGTGTCTGGATATCCCTCACGTCGTGGCGCGTCAGCGCGCCCTGCGCGAAGGCTGCGGTCAGGGCGCTGCTGTAGTGATACCCGAATGTAGTTCCTACCAGCGCACCCTGCAGGCTGCTCAGACTATCCGGCGCCGGCTTGCCTGCAGCGGTGGCGACAACGTCTGCGTCGTCGTATAAAACCTCTGACCAGTAGAGTTGAGTTGGCTTGCTGTGCCATTCGGGTTGCGTATTGCAGATCAGGTGAATGCGACCGCTGTCCAGTGCCTCGTCGATGCGGTTGTTTGGCAGGGCGATGAAGGTTACCGGGCGATTCAGGTATTCGCCGACCAACTCGCCCAGTTCACGGGTCAGGCTTGGTTGCAGGTCAACCCCGGACAGCGCAACGTACGGCGGCGGGTCTGAGGGCGAGTAGCCCCACAGCAGGGGGGTAGCGTGCAGGGTTGAACTGCAGCCCAGCAGTACCAGCAGACAGTACAGAATGACTCTCACGACGTCCCCACAGATGGTTGGCAAGCACGTATCAATACCGCTGGGTGCCGGCCAGCGCTACTCGGTTGCTGGCGGCTGGGTGTTACCGATTCGTGTTCCCCAGAGCATAGATCATTCGCTGATCTTAGCTGCAGAGGTTGATCGGCGTCTCGCTATTGTCAAAAGGGGTCAGGGTCAGGTGTTGCACGACCACGCTGAAGCCACGTTGTTTTTTGGCGTCATGCTTGGCTCGCGAGGCGAGCTCTGCCAGCCGTGACGGGTCAAAGCGATCGGCCTGGTGGCCCAGCAGGGGAATGACGCCGATGGATAGATTCAGCAGGTCATGGTGGCGCCATTTGCCCTCGCGGTCGGGGGCGGTAAACCCGTTGGCCTGGATATGCTCTGGTCTATAAAGACTGCGACACAACTGAGCAAAACGCTGATCGAGCTGCTGCAGGCGAGTGCTCCAGTCACTGCTGCGCATCACCAGCATGAAGTCGTCGCCACCGATATGGCCAACGAAGTCACAGCGCGGATCGCACAGTTCGCGTAGCAGTTGTGCCAGGCCAAGCAGAACTTCATCGCCTTTGCCGTAACCATAGAGGTCGTTGAAGGGCTTGAAGTTGTCCAGGTCGATATAGCACAGGCGTGCGTCAACGGCCTGTTCCAGCAAGCGCTGCAGGCACTGCTGAATGGGGATGTTGCCGGGCAGCAGGGTCAGTGGGTTGGCGTGCCGCGCCTGCTGCAGCTTCAGCTCGGTGATCTGGCGCAGCACGTCGATACCGCGCCCCAGCCCCTTGTAGACGCCCTGATCGACAATAATAAAGTCGTCTTCCAGGCGCTGCCTGGCGCGGCTGGTAAGCAGTCGGCTGACCCGCTGCAGGCTCTGGCGGATGTCTACCACCAGGCAATCGGGATCCATCAACTGGTTGATTGGTTTGCGGCTGTAGATTTCCTGGGCAAAGGGTTTGAGCATCGTCTGGCTGAGGGCGTGACGCTGTACCGCACCAATCGGCCGCTGGTGCTCATCGACAATAGCCAGGGTGTTCAGTGACGGCTGTTGCTGGAAGCAGTCGAGCACGTGCTGTACTTTGGTGTGCTCCGGGATGCCGCCGACCGGCAGCAGCAAGCTGTGAATGGGGGCATCATCATTGCCCCCGCTTTGATGTTGGCCAAGCAGTTCGGCGAGCTTGGTGTCGTTCAATGCCGGGTGGCTATCCGGGCGCCCGAGCAGGTAGCCCTGCACCCAGTCGATGCCGATTTCCTGCAGCACCGCCAGCTCCTCTCGCAGCTCGATGCCTTCGGCAATCACTTGCGCGCGCGAGGCCTTGGCCATTTGCAGGATGGAGCTGACGAATTCGCGCTTGACCGGGTCGCGGTGAATACCATCGACAAAGTGGCGATCAATCTTGACGTATTCCGGCTGCAGTTCAGACCACAGCCGCAGGCTCGAGTAGCCTGCGCCCAAGTCGTCGAGGGCGATGGAGAACCCCATGTCGCGGTAATGGAGTAGCGCTGATTGCAGTAGAGACAGGTCTTCAATCGGCGCCTGCTCGGTCAGCTCGATAACAATCTGATCAGGGGATAGGCCGTTAGCCTCCAGCAGCGCCAGGGTCTGACCGCGGTAGTGCTGCTGCTCCAGCAGGCTCTCTGGAGAGACGTTGAGAAACAGCTTGCCCGGCAGACCAAGGCTGCGGAACCGGCTGATGGCGCGCTCGCGGCAGAGCATTTCCAGCTCGGTGAGAATGCCGTGGTGGCGGGCGGCGGCAAATAATGTCAGGGGGGAGTGCAGCGGACTGTTGGACGGGCCCCGACTGAGCGCTTCGAACCCTACGATGCGTTCTTCCAGTGTCGAGACAATGGGCTGAAAAAGGCTGTTGACCGCCCCCCTGTTCAAGATGGTAATCAGGGACTGGCGCTGTTCGGAAAGGGTCATAGGCTATCCAGGCATATGTGGTTTGGCCGTACCTGGCCGCCCGGAATTCAACTGGCGGGCACGCTTCCATGAGTCCTGATCGTGGCAGTGTGCTAGCGTTTTGTGACAGGGATATGACAGCGCCCGCCGGGGTGGCGGGCGCGATTGTCAGTTGGCTGTAGCGACCTGCTGCTCCAGCTGCAGAAGGTCAAGCAGGATGAGGCTGGTTTCCAGTAGGAAGGCATCGTCTTTCGGGTCCTTGTCTTCCTCTTCTGTGGGCACCTCGGCCAGCAACGGGTCTGCTTCCTCCAGACTGGTCAGGGGCTCTTCGCCACGGGCGGTCAGGCGCTGGTTTTCCAGATCGAGCAGGCGCTGCTCATAATCTTCCTGCTGTTGTTTGCGCTTGCCTTCATTCAGCGGAATAGTCAGGCGTGCCTTGATCTCATCATCCAGGCCGATGCGCGCCAGGGTGTAGATGAAGTCAGGGTCCTGGGCGGCGCGCGCTTCATGTTGACGCTGCAGTTGTGCAACAAATGGCTGCAGGTGGCTGCTGGTTTTATAGCGCGCCGGCGCGATGGTGTCCCAGGGCATGGCATGGGGCAGGGCGCTTTCGCCGATCTCCTCGCTGTCCAGCAGCGACGGATAGCTGATATCGGGCACCACGCCACGGTGTTGGGTGCTCTGACCGGAGACGCGGTAGAACTTGGCCAGGGTTAGTTTCAGCTCGCCGTGATTGAGCGGTTGGATGGACTGCACGGTGCCCTTGCCAAAGGTTGATTCGCCAATCACCAGAGCGCGGCCATAGTCCTGCATGGCGCCGGCGAAAATCTCCGAGGCGGAGGCTGACAGCCGGTTGACCAGTACGGCCATCGGGCCGGTATAGGCAACGCCGGCTTCCGGATCGTCGAGCTGCTGCACCTGGCCTTGGCTGTCGCGCACCAGCACCGTTGGGCCGCGGTCGATAAACAGGCCGGTCAGCTCGGTTGCTTCCTGCAGGGAGCCGCCGCCGTTGTCGCGCAGATCAAGTACCACGCCGTCTACGTTCTGCTCACCCAGCTCGCCCAGCAGACGGCGCACGTCGCGGGTGGTGCTGCGGTAGTCCGGGTCGCCTTTGCGATAGGCTTTGAAATCGATATAAAAGCCGGGTACGTCAATCACGCCGATACGATAATCGCGACCGTTGTCCTGCAGTTCGATGACTGAGGACTTGGCGGCCTGATCTTCCAGTTTGATGGCTTCACGGGTCAGGTTTACCACCTTGCTGGTCAAATCCCCGGGCGGGTTGCTGGCCGGAATCACCTCAAGGCGCACTGCAGAACCCTTGGGGCCGCGTATCAGTTTGACGACTTCGTCCAGGCGCCAGCCGACTACGTCGACCATGTCTTCATCGGCCTGACCAACGCCAATGATGCGATCGCTGGTTGCCAGCTGCTGGCTGCGCTTGGCGGGGCCGGCCGGTACCAGGCGCACGATCTTGGTGTATTCGTTATCGCTCTGCAGCACCGCGCCGATACCTTCCAGCGACAGGCTCATGTTGATATCGAAGTTTTCGGCATTTTCCGGCGACAGGTACTGGGTGTGCGGGTCGTAGACCTGCGCCAGGGCGTTGATGTAATTTTGGAATACATCTTCTGAGCGGGTCTGGTTGACGCGTATCTGCTGACCGCGATAGCGCTTGCCGAGCAACTCGCGGATATCGTCCAGGCTCTTGCCTGCGAGTTTCAGGCGCAGCACTTCATCTTTGATTTGGGCGCGCCATAGCTGCTGCAGTGCGTCTTCATCGGCGACCCAAGGCGCCTCTTCGCGGTCAACCAGAATGTCTTGGTCGGTGTTGAAGTCGAAGCCGTCGAGCTTGTTCTCGATCAGGTCCAGGCTATACACCAGACGCTCCTGCAGGCGTTGCAGTTGGCGTTTGTGCATGGCAAAACCGACGCTCAGGTCACCCTTGAGCAGCAGGTCGTCCATGCGCAGGCGGTTGCCGGCAAAGACGTCAATGTCCTGCTGGGTAAACAGGCTGCGCTGGGGGTCCAGATGTTTGAGGTAGGTGTCATACATCTGCGCCGACAGGTCATCGTCGAGTCGGGTGCGGTTGTAATGGTGACGACGCAGCAGCTCGACGGTGTTCTGGCTTGCGACAACCTGGTCGCGGCTGGGCTGAAGCTGGTCAAGATCCAGCGTGGGGACCTGTTCTAGTGCCAGCACGCTGCTGCTGACAGTCAGCAGGGCGATGAGGCAGGTACGGCGCAAGAGGGGGAAACCTTTCATCTGGGGTATCGCGTCCGGAGAGAGTATGCTTTTAGGAGTGTACGCGGGACAGCGAGTTCCCGCTGGTTACCATTGATAAGAACTATGGAGGTAGCGTGAGAGGATTGCAAGCCGAGGGCGGGGCGCTGACGTGGCAGCCCCAGAGTGCTGTAGAGCTGAAGTCCGGCGAGGTCCGTATTCGTGTGCAGGCTGCTGGCCTGAACCGTGCCGATCTGTTGCAGAAGGCCGGCATGTATCCGCCACCGCCAGGTGTTACCGGTGTGCTGGGTCTGGAGTGCGCTGGCGAGGTTATTGAGGTCAGCGAAGGTTCGCGCTGGCAGCTGGGCGACCGTGTGTGTGCACTGCTGGCCGGTGGTGGCATGGCTGAAGAGGTGGTGGTTGACCAGCGTCACCTGTTACCGGTACCCGATAGCCTGAACTGGGCGGAGGCCGCTGCCATCCCTGAGGTGTTCAGCACTGCCTGGTTGAATATCTTCGTATTGGGTAATGCGCGCCCGGGTGAAAAAGTTGTGATCCACGCTGGCGCCAGTGGTGTGGGCACTGCCGCGATCCAGCTGTGCAAGGCCCAAGGCAACCCCTGCTGGGTCAGTGTTGGCAGCCAGGACAAGCTCGATGCCTGTGTGGAGCTGGGCGCTGAAGGTGGTGTGCTGCGCCAGGCTGGCATTGCTGCACTGAAGGATTTCGGGCCCTTCAATATAGCGCTGGACCCGGTAGGGGCAACCTATGCGGCCGATCATCTGGACCTGCTGGCTGTAGATGCGCGCTGGGTGCTGATCGGGCTTATGGGCGGCCGCGAGGCAACGGTGGATCTGGCCAAAGTGCTGGCCAAGCGCATCAGTCTGCTGGGCTCGACCCTGCGTACCCGCGATGCTGACTTCAAGGCGACCCTGCTGGCCGATATGGAGCAGCGTCTGATTCCGCTGTTTGCCAATGGTGAGCTTAAGCCGATGGTGGCAAAAACCTTCGCCTTTGCCGACGCCGAGGCGGCCTTCGAAGAGTTGGCGCGTGATCAGGTGGTGGGTAAGGTGATTCTGCTGCGCGAAGACTGATTGTTCGTCCAGCGCTGCACATCAAGCCCCATGCGTTGCTGACGCATGGGGCTTTTTTGTGGTGTTGCGCGGGAGTTGGCTTAGCCCGCGAAGGGGGCTTAGATCAGCTGTGCGCTGTTGCAGAACGCTGTCAGCACGCTGATCAAATACCCCGGATCACGGCTGCCAGCCAACTCGCGGATCGAGTGCATGGCGAAGGTCGGCGCGCCGATATCCACGGTGCGTACGCCCAGGCGGCTGGCGGTGATCGGGCCAATGGTGCTGCCACAGCCCATGTCGCTGCGCACCACAAAGGTTTGCACTGGTACCTCGGTGCGCGCGCACAGGTCGCGGAAGAAGGCGGCGGTTTCGCTGTTGGTGGCGTAGCGCTGGTTGTTGTTGATCTTGATTACCGGGCCGGCGTTCAGCTGAGGGCCGTGGTTTTCGTCGTGCTTCATGGCGAAGTTCGGATGCACCGCGTGGGCGTTGTCCGCCGACACCAGCAGCGAGCGCTGGATCGCCTGAATACGCTCGGCGTCGTCGCTGATCAGTCGACGCAGCACGTCTTCCAGGAAGGGGCCGTCGGCGCCACAGCAGGAGCTGGAGCCAATCTCTTCGTGGTCGGTACACACCAGCAGGCAGGGTTGCTCGCCGTCGCTATTGAGCAGGGCGCTCAGACCTGCGTGGCAGGACAGTAAATTGTCCAGACGCGCCGCGCTGAAAAAGTCGCCATCGAGCCCCAGTTGGGCTGGACGCTGGGTGTCATAGAAGCTCAACTCGTAATCCAGCACCTGCGCGTCCTTGCAGTCGGGGTGCTCGCTTACCAGTTGGCTGGCTAGCAGGGCGCGCAGGTCGCGCCCGCCATCCAGGCTGTGGGCGAGGATGGGTGGCATGTCGGTTTGCGGGTTGATGGCCAGACCATCATTGACGCCCCGGTTCAGGTGGATTGCCAGGTTGGGCACCACCGCGACAGGGCGCTGGAAGTCGATCAGCCGGCTGTCCAGCGCGCCGTCAGCGTTGCGGAAGGTGACGCGGCCGGCCAGGGACAGGTCGCGATCAAACCAGGGCGCGAGCAGGGCGCCGCCGTAGATCTCGACGCCCAGTTGCCAGAGCCCTTGCTGGTCCTTCTCCGGCTGCGGCTTCACGCGCAGGCAGGGGCTGTCGGTGTGGGCGCCAATCAGGCGCAGGCCTTTGCTGCTCAGTGCGCCGTCGCTGCCCAGCTGAAAGGCGATCAGCGAGGAGTCGTTGCGGGTCACCAGATAACGCCCGCCAGCCTGCAGGTGCCAGTCGCTGCGCTCATCCAGCGCCTTAAAGCCGGCAGTCAGCAGGCGCGTGCGCAGGGTGGCGGTGGCATGGAAAGGGGTGGGGGAGGCGGCAATGAAATCGGCCAGATCCTGAAGCGTTGGGTCCTGCATGTAACTCTCCTGCAACGGGGTGACGGGCGCCTGCTCAGAACGGACAGGGGCTCTCAAATGCCATGCGCTCGCCCGTCTCCGGGTGGCTGATGACCAGTCGCGCGGCGTGCAGCGCCAGACGCGGGCAAGCGTCCAGCGCGGCGCCTTGAGCGTAGAGGCGGTCGCCAAGCAGCGGGTGGCCGATGGCGAGCATGTGCACGCGCAGCTGGTGCGAGCGGCCGGTGATCGGCGTCAGCTCGACGCGGCAGTGCTGCGGATGGCGCTCCAGTACGCGCCAGAAGGTCTGCGCATGCTTGCCAAGCGCGTGATCGACGATATGCCGTGGCTTGTTGGGAGGATCATAGCGCAGCGGCAGGTCAATGTGGCCCGCGTCGCCCGCTGGCTGGCCCCAGCACAGGGCGATATAAGCCTTCTCGGTCTCGCGATCATGGAACTGGCGTGACAGCTCGCGGTGGGCGTCCGGGTTGCGGGCAATCACCAGCAGGCCGGAGGTTTCCCAGTCCAGGCGGTGCACGATACGCGCTTCGGGGTAGCCGTTTTCCTGCAGGCGGGTGATCAGACAGTCCTTGTTGTCCTCGGCACGGCCTGGGACGGACAGCAGCAGCGTCGGCTTGTCGACGATCAGGAAGCTGGGGTCCTGATGCACGATGCCGATATGGGTCAGTGGCATGGGTCTTCCGGAGGGCGCCACCCGGGTGGGTGGCGCCGGCTGGTCAGGGGCGTTCCGGCAGGGTGATGTTCAGTTCGAGGACCGAGCAATCATCCTGGTTGTCGAGAGCGACATGCACCTGCTCGCGGTCGATGGAAACGTACTTGCTGATGACATCGATGATTTCCTGCTGCAGTTGCGGCAGGTAGTCGGGCTGATTGCGCTGCCCACGCTGGTGGGCCACGATGATCTGCAGACGCTCCTTGGCAATCGACGCGGGCGTCGATTTCTTGCGGTCGCGGAAATAATCGAAAATGCTCACTTAACGCCCTCCGAACAGGCGCTGCAACAGGCCCTTCTTCTGTGCTTCGAGGAAGCGGTGCGCAACGTCCTTGCCAAGCAAACGCTCTACGGCGTCGCTGTAGGCCTGACCGGCGTCGCTCTTGTCGTCCATGATGACCGGCACGCCCTGGTTGGAGGCCTTGAGAACCGCTTGCGATTCGGGAATGACGCCCAGCAGCGGAATAGACAGGATGTCTTCGACATCGGCTACCGACAGCATTTCGCCGTTCTCGACACGTTCGGGGTTGTAGCGGGTCAGCAGCAGGTGCTCTTTAATTTTCTCGCCATTTTCGGCGCGACGCGACTTGCTGGAAAGCAGGCCCAGAATCCGGTCTGAGTCACGCACCGATGAGACTTCCGGGTTGGTCACTACGACGGCCTCATCGGCAAAGTACATGGCCAGGTGGGCGCCTTTCTCGATGCCGGCAGGGGAGTCGCAGACGATGTAATCGAAGTTTTCTTTCAGTTCTTCCAGTACGCGCTCAACGCCTTCCGGGGTGAGGGCGTCCTTGTCGCGGGTCTGGGAGGCCGGCAGGATGAACAGGTTCTCCGAACGCTTGTCCTTGATCAGCGTCTGATTCATGTTGGAATCGCCGTTGATCAGATTGACGAAGTCGTAAACCACACGGCGTTCGCAGCCCATGATCAGGTCGAGGTTACGCAGGCCGACGTCAAAGTCGACGATGACGGTTTTGAAACCGCGCAGGGCCAGCCCGGTACCGATGGCGGCACTGGTGGTTGTTTTGCCCACCCCGCCCTTGCCTGATGTGACAACGATGATCTTTGCCAAAATGACCTTCCTGTCGAAAAAAAATGTCTGATAGTGGATTACGTCGGGCGGTGATGGTTCCCGACGTGGATGCAAGGCTGCGGAACTCGGTCACAGACCAGAGAAATCGGGCGCCCCGAATGGGAGGACAGTATCTGTTAAAGCCCGGTTATCTTCAAGCTGTCACCCTCCAGACTGATCTGTACGGGCGCTTTCCACTGTTGCTTGCGCAGATCCTCGGCAACCTTGTACTGGCCGGCGATGGAAACCAGCTCGGCTTCCAGGCTCTGGCAGAAGATGCGTGCCTGCTGGTTGCCTTGCACGCCGGCCAGTGCGCGGCCGCGCAGCGGGCCGTAGACGTGGATGTGGCCGTCGGCCAGTAGCTCGGCGCCGGCGCTGACCGGCGCCATCACAATCAGATCTCCGCCGCGCGCGTAGATCTGCTGGCCGCCGCGCACCGGCTCGGTGATGATCTTGCCGGCGCCAGCTGAGACAGGTGCAGGGGCGGCGGGGCTGGGAGCAGGCGCCGGTGCGGGCTTGGCAGCCGGCTTGGGCGCAGGCTCTGCGGCTACGTCAATCGGCTTTTCACGCTGCCGGCCTGGTGGCAGCAGTACCATGTCGGCGTTGCCCGCCAGCGCGCGAAAATCCTCTCCGCCGCGCAGGGCGACCGGCTGCAGGCCGTGGTCTCGGCAGATGCTGAGCAGGTGCCGCAGGGTCATATCGCTCAGCGGCTCGCTCAGTTTGTCCAGCGCAATTACCACCGGGGTATCGACGAAGAAATTGGGCGCTTGTTCTACCTTCTCGGCCAGTTGTCTGGCGAACTGCTCCGGCGCCAGGCGAATCAGCTCGACCAGCGTCATCGTCAGCATGCCGCCCTTGAGGTGAAATACCGGGTCGTTGTCGAGCAGGTCGAGGGTAGTATCAGCAGTCATGGTCCATCCAGTTCACAAAGAATCAGCGCTTCCTTATATAGATTGACCCCACAGATCGCAAGCTGCGTGCGCCTTGGTTAGAATGTGGGTTTTCGCTGAATGGGCTGGCTGATGGATCGTCCTGGTTTTTCCACCGCATTGCTGCATCCGCGCTACTGGCTGCTCTGGTTGGGGCTGGGTCTGCTCTGGCTGGTGGTGCAGCTACCTTATCGTTGGCTGCTGGGGTTGGGTCGCCTGCTCGGCTCGGGCATGTTTCATCTGATGAGTGACCGCCGTGAAGTGGCGCGAATCAACCTGGCGCTGTGTTTTCCCGAAATGTCCGAGATCGCCCGTGAGCGCCTGCTGCGAGAGAATTTCGCGTCAAATGGTATTGCGCTGTTCGAGATGGCCATGGCCTGGTGGTGGCCGCGACAGCGGCTGGCGCGCCTGGCCCATATCGAAGGGCTGGAACATCTGAACGACGCGGCGGCCCAGGGCCAGGGCGTGGTTCTGATGTCGCTGCACTTCACCACCCTGGAGATTGGCGCAGCGCTGCTGAGTCAGGCGGTGACCATTGACGGTATGTATCGCGAGCACCGCAATGCGGCCTTTGATTTTGTCCAGCGCCGTGGTCGTGAGCGGCATAACCTGGATGCCAAGGCGGTCGAGCGCGAAGACGTACGCAGCATGCTGCGCTCGCTGCGTTCGGGCCGGGCGATCTGGTACGCGCCGGACCAGGACTATGGTCGCAAGGCCAGTGTCTTTGTTCCGTTGTTCGGTGTGACGGCGGCGACGGTCACCGCGACCAGTACCTTTGCGCGGCTGGGCAAGGCGCAGGTGGTGCCCTTTACCCAAACCCGCCTGGCCGATGGCAGCGGCTATCGCCTGACAGTGCACCCCGCGCTTGAGGGTTTTCCGGGCGAAAACGAAACGGCCGATGCGCAGCGCATCAATCAGTGGGTCGAGCAGGCAATCAGCGCACAGCCGGATCAGTACATGTGGGTGCACAGACGCTTCAAGACCCGCCCGGAGGGTGAGCCCAGGCCCTACGCCAAGCGCCGTCGGCGCAAGCGCAGGGCGCGGCGCAGCTGATGCTGGAGCAGACCAGTGGCGCCTGTACCGGGCTGATCCTGTCAGGTGGTGGCGCGCGTGCAGCCTATCAGGTGGGCGTACTGTCGGTGCTGGCGGAGTTGCTGCCGGACGGCGCCAGCAACCCCTTTCCGGTGATCTGTGGTACCTCGGCGGGGGCGATCAACGCGCTGGCACTGGCGACCAATGCGCACAACTTTGGCGCCGGGGTGGCGCGTTTGCAGCAGGTCTGGTCGGCGTTTTCCTGTGATCAGGTTTATCGCAGTGACTGGCCAGGTGTCTCGGCGCAGGCCTGGCGCTGGGTCAGGGCCAATTTGCTGGGAGCGCCGAGCAAGCAGCCGACGGCGCTGCTCGACAACGCGCCATTGCGCCGTCTGCTGCAACGCACCCTGCATTTCGGGCAGGTTGATGAGGCGTTGCAGGCAGGTCTGTTGCGGGCGGTGTCGGTCAACGCCTTTGGTTATCAGTCGGCGGAGTCGGTCAGCTTTTATCAGGGGCGCGAGCGTATTCAGCCCTGGTCTCGGCATCGCCGCGTTGGCGTGCAGACCCGGCTGGGGCTGGAGCACCTGATGGCCTCCTCGGCGATTCCTCTGGTCTTTCCGCCGGTGCAGCTCAATCGAGAATGGTTTGGGGATGGCGCGGTACGCCAGCAGGCGCCCATCAGCCCGGCATTGCACCTCGGCGCCAACCGGGTGTTGGTAATCGGAGTGTCAGATAACCTGGCTAATCAGCCGGCCGGTGGTCGGCGTGGCCCGCGTTTGCGCACCGCCTTGCCGCCGACCTTGGCGCAGATTGGCGGACATCTGCTCAGCAGCACCTTTGTCGATAATCTGGAAGCGGATATCGAGCTGCTCGAGCGCATGAACAAGCTTGCCGACTATCTGCCGGTGGGGGCGCGGATGAACGGTAAGGGCTTGCGGAAGGTGGACGTGGAGATCATTTCACCCAGTGAGCCGCTGGACATCATTGCTGCGCGTCATCGCAAGCTGCTGCCGCGCAGCTTGCGCGCATTCCTGCGGGGCAGTGGTGTAACCCGGGCATCAGGCGGCAGCGTGGTCAGCTACCTGCTGTTTGAAGCCGATTACACCCGCGAGCTGATCGCGCTTGGCCGCCGTGATGCGTTGGCCAAGCGTGATCAGTTGCAGCGCTTCCTCAGCCTGCCACCAACACTCGAATAGCGTCCAGGCGCAGCTTGGCCTGCTGCAGCACCAGGTCGCCTTCGCCCAGCCGCAATTGCAGTGCCTTGATCTCATCGTCGCGTACCAGCGGGTTGACCTGCTGCAGCGCCTTGAGTCGATCAATTTCTTCCTCCAGCTCGGTGCGCAACTGGGCGCGAGCGTCGTCGACCAATTGGCGGTGCTGCGCGTCAGCCGCCTTTTCGGCCTTGTTCAGCAGGCCCTCGACCTGCTCGCGCTGGGTCTTGGCGACTTTCACCGCCAGCTGTCGCGGCAGCGATTCGATCTGCCCGTCCAGGGTGTCAAAGCTGACTTTGCCCGCCAGGTTGTTGCCGTTGATGTCCAACAGGCAGCGAATTGGCGTGGGCGGCAGCACGCGCTGCAGCTGCAGGGCCCGCGGGGCAACGGCTTCGCAGACATAGATGCATTCAAGCAGCATGGTGCCGGGCTTCAGGGCCTTGTTTTTCAGCAGGCCAACAGCGCTGTTGCCCATGCTGCCGGACAGCACCAGGTCCATACCGCCTTGCAGCATGGGGTGCTCCCAGGTCAGAAACTGCATGTCTTCGCGTGACAGGGCGGTGTCGCGGTCGTAGGTGACGGTGACACCCTCGTCGTTCCCCAGCGGGAAGCCGGCATCAAGCATGCGCTCACCGGGGCGCAGAATCAGCGCGTTGTCGGAGTGGTCTTCGCTGTCTACCCCGAAGACATCGAACAGGCGCTCCATATAAATGGGCAGCTGGAAGTCACTGTCCTGTTTGGCGATGGCGTCAATCATTTGCTCGGCGTCGGCCAGGCCGCGCGAGTGCAGCTCCAGCAGGCGGTCGCGGCCGTTGTGCAGCTCCTGCTCCAGGGCTTGGCGCTCGTTGCGGGCGCGCTCAATGAGCGTGTCCCAGCCGTCCTGAGCGGGGTGGTCCAGGTGTTGCAGCAGCTCGCGACCATAACTGTGCTGCAGCGCGTTGCCGGTGGGGCAGGTCGCGCGGAAGGCGTTCAGCGCCTGGTCGTACCACTGGAACAGGTGCGCCTGGGCGGTGCCCTCCAGATACGGGATGTGCAGCTGGATACGGTGCTGCTGACCGATACGGTCCAGTCGGCCGATGCGCTGCTCCAGCAAATCCGGGTGGGTAGGCAGGTCAAACATCACCAGATGGTGGGCGAACTGGAAGTTGCGGCCCTCGCTGCCGATTTCGGAGCAGATCAGCACCTGGGCGCCAAATTCTTCATCGGCGAAGAAGGCCGCTGCGCGATCGCGCTCAACGATGCTCATGCCCTCGTGGAACACGGTCGCGGGGATGCCACTGCGGATGCGCAGGGCGTCCTCCAGGTCCAGAGCAGTCTCTGCGTGGGCGCAGATCACCAGCACCTTGTTGCGCTTGAGCAGCTTGAGGGTGTCGATCAGCCACTCGACGCGCGGATCGGCTTGCCACCAGGGCTGTCCCTGACCATCAAAGTCGGCTTGCAGTGGTTGCTCGGGATAGAGCGCCACCTGACCCTCAAGGTCGTGGTATTGCGCGGGGCAGGGCAGTGGGTAGGCGTGCAGGTCGCGCTCGGGAAAGCCGGCAATCGCGGCACGGGTGTTGCGGTAGAGCACGCGGCCGGTGCCGTGCCGGTCGAGCAGCTGACGCACCAGGCTGTCGCGCGCGGCCGGGGCGTCATCGCCGCCCTTATCCAGTGTGGCGAACAGCGCGGTGGCGCTATCGCCGAGCCAGCCGGCGATGGCGCTGCGGTCTTCGCTGCTGAGCTGATCCTGTTCCAGCAGGTGCTGCACCGCCTCGGCCACTGGCTGATAGCGTTCAGCTTCCTGGACAAAGTCCTCCAGGCTGTGGAAGCGGTCTGGGTCGAGCAGCCGCAGGCGCGCGAAGTGGCTGGCCTGGCCCAGCTGCTCCGGTGTGGCGGTGAGCAGCAGCACGGCCGGGGTCTGGCGGGCCAGGGTGTCGACCAGCGCGTACTCGGGGCTGGGGTTGTCCTCATGCCAGACCAAGTGGTGGGCTTCGTCTACCACCAGCAGGTCCCAGTCGGCCTGCAGCAGGTGGTCCTGCGCGCTGGGGTTTTCCAGCAGAAACTCCAGCGCTACCAGCGCCAGCTGCTCTTCTTCAAAGGGATTGCTGTCGGCGCCGTCGCAGCGGTCGGCATTGAACAGAGCGAACTGCAGGTTGAAGCGGCGGCGCATTTCGACCAGCCATTGGTGCTGCAGGTTTTCCGGCACCACGATCAATACCCGACGCACGCGGCCGGTCTGCAACTGGCGATGCAGGATCAGGCCGGCTTCAATGGTCTTGCCCAGGCCAACCTCGTCGGCCAGCAGCACGCGGGGCGCCATGCGATCGGCTACGTCGCGGGCAATGTGCAGCTGGTGGCCGATTGGCTGGGTACGTACCCCGGCCAGACCCAGCAGCGGCGAGCGCTGGATACGGCAATAGTGGCGCAGACTTTCAAAACGCAGGCTGAACCAGGGCAGCGGGTCAATCTGGCTGGCAAACAGGCGGTCACTGGCAAGACGAAACTGAATGAAGTTGTCCAACATGGTTTCCGGGAAGCTGGCGCTCTCGCCATCTTCACGTAGCCCTTGGTAAACCAGCAGGCCGTCGGCCTCGCTGACGTCGCTGACCACCAGTTGCCAGCCCTCATGGTGGCTGATGGCGTCGCCCGGGCTGAAGCGCACGCGAGTCAGTGGGGCGTTGCGCAGGGCGTAGTGGCGGGTTTCACCGCTGGCCGGATACAGCACAATCACCACGCGGTCATCCTGTGACAGGACGGTGCCCAGCCCCAGTTCTGCTTCGCTGTCACTGACCCAGCGCTGTCCCGGGATAAAAACCGTCATGCCACTCTCCTGATGGTGCCGAAAAAGGGCGCATATCGTACCCGATCACCTGCCATCCCGGAACCGGCGACTTGCCTTTGGTCGACGCTGATGGGACAGTTAGGTTGGTTAAAAAATATCCAATTTGTGTGTTGCGTCACTTTCGTATGCTTAAAGCCAAGGATTTGGCAGTCGATACAACAGTGTAGTCGGTCGTTTTTTACGGAAGCCACTTAGGGGGTGGATCATGCTGATACCCGGATTACCGCCAGCTGGTGCCCAGAATGATGCGGTTAAAACCAGTCGCGAGGTGAAGCCCTCGGCGGCCAGTGAGCCGCTGCGGGATACGGCAACCCCTCAGGTGGAACGGCGCCACAGCGATCGTGGGCGCTGGCCGGACCGTAGGCGTGGCAAGCGCAAGGCAGGCACCCGGCGGGAGCCTCCCCCACAACAGGCGCAGGGGCAGGATGGCGAGGGGCTGGACCTGCCGGACAAGGGGCTGCTGGTCGATATTGAAGTTTGATAGTCTGGGCCTGGGCGCCGATAGTCGGTGCCTCCCTGAACCGATGAGTGGAGTCATGACCGACGAAAATCGCAGTGGTGATGTGATCGATTTGGGTGAAGCCCGTCGTCAACGCATTCACGATATTCACGATGCCCGGCTTGAAGCCATGCGCGATGCATTCGCCCGTGCGTTGCCGCTGCCCGCCGGCAGCAAGACCGGCAAAAAGAGCCGCGGCAACAAAAAGAAGCGGTAGCCCCGCTCTATTGATCCTCGTCAATAACCTTCCGGCCCGCTAGGCATAACCTGCAGTCATTGCCAATGCAGGAGGTGGGTTATGTACGTTGATGAAGCCGTTATTGCCGGTGTGCTTACAGTGGGTTTGATGGTGGCCTTTTTGGGCGGTGTGGGCCTGTTCATCTGGCGCGACGCGCACAAGAAAAAGACCAAGTAAGGGCAAGTCTGGTATGCGTGTCAGGCTTGGGGCCTGACCTGCGCGCGCTGCAAGCGGCATAATGGGTGACCACCGCTGTTGGTTATCCATTATGTCTGTCAACTCTTCAGCCGGCCGCGTTCGCTGCCGGGTGTGCGCTCGGCCACAGGCTCAGTGTCTGTGTTCATTGATTCCTCGTTTGTGGCCGGCAACCCAACTGCTGGTGATCCAGCACCCTGATGAAGCCTCCCATGCGCTCAATACGGCTCGGCTGTTGGTGCCGGGGCTGGTCAATGCCCACTTGCTGGTAACCGAGTCGTTGCAGCAGCACCCGGCCTGGTTGCGTCGGCTGCAGGACCCACGCTGGCGTAACGAGTTGCTGTTTCCTGGCGAGCAGGCGCAGGTCTTAGCGCCGGAGCCTGCAGACCTGCGTCCCAGGCGGCTGGTGCTGCTTGATGGCACCTGGCGCAAGGCGCGTAAGCTGGTTTATCTCAATCCCATTTTGCAATCGCTGCCGCAGGTGCGCCTGCCGGCTGGCCTGGTTAGTCGCTATCGTCTGCGCAAGGTGCCGCAGCCGGGCGCGTTGTCCACCATCGAGGCGGGCGCCGAAGCGCTCTCGATATTGCACGAGGGCTTTGACAAGCATGCGTTGCTGGCGCCCTTTGAAGCGTTGATCGAAGGACAGATTCGCGCTATGGGCCGAGCGCGTTATCAACAGAACTACCTGTCGGACACCGACAGCGCTGCCAAATAGGGTCGCGCATTCACAAATTTTATTATCCTCGTTTAGCGCTGGTGCCAGTGCGACGGCTCGCTAGACTGCCCAGAACAGGTCATCGCCTGTGCCACAACAAGAACAACAGGTAAGGGGATAGCATGCAAGCAACAGGACAGCGGGTGGTGATTACCGGTGCTGGTAGCGGCCTAGGTCGTGAGCTGGCGCTGCGCTATGCGCGCGAGGGCGCAAGGCTGGCGCTGGCAGATATCAACGATCAGGGGCTGGAAGAAACGCGCCGCATGGCAACCGCCGCCGGCGGGTGGGCCTTCACCCAGCGCTGTGATGTACGCGACTTCAGCCAGTTGGCGGCCCTGGCTCAGAGCTGTGATGAGCGTTTGAACGGGGTTGATGTGCTGATCAACAACGCGGGCATCGCCTCTGGCGGTCTGTTCTGGGACCTGTCGCTGGAAGATTGGGATTCGCAGATATGTATCAATCTGATGGGCGTGGTCAAGGGCTGCAAGGCCTTCATGCCGCTGTTTATGCGTCAGGGCAGTGGTCGCATCATCAACGTGGCATCCATGGCTGCCCACATCCAGACGCCGGGCATGAGTAATTACAACGTGGCCAAGGCCGGTGTGGTGGCGCTCTCGGAGAGTCTCTTGGCAGAGCTGCATCCACTGGGTATCAAGGTCAGCGTGCTGTGTCCGTCATTTTTCCAGACCAACCTGCTGGCCTCGTACCACGGGCCGGATACTCAGGCACGCGACGATATGGCCAAATTGCTGGAGAACTCCCCCATCAGCGCTGCCGATGTGGCGGATATCACCTATCGCGAGAGCGAGGCGGATCAGTTCATGATTCTGCCGCATGAGCGCGGGCGGCTGGCGCTGGAGCAAAAACGCGCTGATCCGCAGGTTATCTACGACGAAATGTTCCGTCTGGCGGCCAAGCGCGTGCCCGTCAACTGAAGGACGGTCCGTCGGCAGCCGTCTGTCGGCCGACTATGGCGTTTTATCAGTTGTGTCTATTGTGTTTCCTGTTGTGGCCTTGGGGCAGTATGCTTGGCGACCCTTAAGGAAGCACTGATTAATTCCACATGCCCTCTGGCGTTCAGGCTGGGCCGCATTCGGCGGGGCTGCAATCAAGGCGTGATTTCGAAGGCATGTCTAGACCTGTCGAGAAATCACAACGCAGAGTGCGGCCCAGCCTGAGCGCCCCGTAGGGCGAGCGCTCAAGCGTGCAGAGGGCTTGTGGAATTGATCGGCGCTTCCTTTAATGACGGGTTGCCCGTCTGAACCCCTAGGCAAGCAATGAGGTTATCGCAATGCGTGAAGTCGTAATCGTCGACAGCGTCCGCACCGGTCTGGCCAAGTCCTTCCGCGGCAAGTTCAACATGACCCGTCCGGATGACATGGCGGCCCACTGTGTCAACGCGCTGATTGAGCGCACTGGCATTGACCCCAAGATGATCGACGACTGCATCGTCGGTGCCGGCTCCAACGAAGGCGCACAGGGTCACAACATCGGTCGTAACGTTGCCGTGCTGTCCAAAATGGGCATCGACGTAGCCGGTATGACCCTGAACCGTTACTGCTCCTCCGGTCTGCAGGCCATCGCGATCGCTGCCAACCAGGTTGCTTCCGGCTGCTCCGACGCTATCGTTGCCGGTGGTGTTGAATCCATCACCATGACTGCCAAGAGCCGCAACACTGACAACTTCGTCAACCCGATCCTGGAAAAAGACTTCCCGGGCATCTACTACCCGATGGGCCAGACTGCCGAGATCGTCGCGCGCCGCTACAACGTTACTCGTGAGCAGCAGGACAACTACGCACTGCAGAGCCAGCAGCGTACTGCCCGTGCTCAGGCCGAAGGCCTGTTCGACGACGAAATCGTACCGATGAACGTCAAGTATCAGGTGCAGGACAAGGCCACTGGCGAAATCACCATCGTTGATGGCGTTGTTGCAGGCGATGACTGCAACCGCCCTGACACTACCATCGAAGGCCTGAACAGCCTGAAGCCGGTGTTTGCCGAAGACGGTTCCGTGACTGCCGGTAACGCCTCTCAGCTGTCTGATGGCGCGTCCATGACCCTGGTCATGAGCCTGGACAAGGCGCTGGAGCTGGGCCTGAAGCCGCTGGCCTACTTCCGTGGCTTCACTGTTGCTGGTTGCGAGCCTGATGAAATGGGCATTGGTCCGGTTTACTCCGTGCCGAAGCTGCTGAAGTCCCGTGGCCTGACCGTCGACGACATCGACCTGTGGGAGCTGAACGAAGCCTTTGCTTCCCAGTGCCTGTACGCTCGTGACTTCCTGAAGATCGACAACGAGAAGTACAACGTCAACGGCGGCTCCATCTCCATCGGCCACCCGTTCGGCATGACCGGTTCTCGTCAGGTGGGTCACCTGGTGCGTGAGCTGCAGCGTCGCGGCAAGCGTTATGGCATCGTCACCATGTGTGTTGGCGGTGGCATGGGCGCAACCGGCCTGTTCGAAGCCTATCGCGGCTGATCCGCGCGGCCGCATTTGCGGCTGTGTATAGAAGGGCGTCTCCCGCAGCGGGAGACGCCCTTTTTTGTTGCATAAAGCGGCCTTTTCTCCGGTGCTAGGCTGCCTGCCTTATGGCACAATGCGGTTTTGCTGACTCGGATAGGAACAGGCGCGTGGGCAATCACCATTGCGGGGCGGACAGAGATGGCGACTGAGCTGCGGCGAGTCGTTTTTGTGCTGCTGCCCGGTGCCCACCCCGGCAGCCTGATGCCGGCCCTGTCAGTCCTACTGTCGGCCAATCGCATGGCCGAGGAGCCCCTTTACCAGATCGAATGCTGCACGCTCGAAGAGCAGTCGGTGCGCGCGGCGGATGGCCTGCTATTACAGCCAGCGCCGCTGCAGGGCTGCGCTGCCGGGTTTAATCAGCTCTGGTTGGTGGCCGAGCATCTGCATGCGGTTGACTCGTTGCCTGATTGGCTGGCACCGCAGCTTGCCGAGTGGGTGGCAGCTGGCGTGCTGGTCGGTGGCCTGGAGGCGGGCGTCGCGGTGCTGGCGGCCTGCGGTGTACTCGACGGTGCGCGTTGTGCCGTGCACTGGCGCATGCTCGACGAGTTTCGCGAGCGCTTCCCGGACGTGGAAGCCGTCACTCAGCTATTTGTACAGAGCGCCAACCTGGCCAGCAGCAGTGGCGGTCTGGCCAGTACTGACTTGCTACTCAGCGTGTTGGCGCAGGAGCAAGGGCAGGACCTGGCGGCGCTGGTGGCCGAAGACCTGGTAATCGAGCGCACCCGCGATGGCAGTGAGCGTCAGCGCATGCCGCTGCGTAACCGCCTTGGCAGTAGCCATCCCAAGTTGACCCAGGCGGTCATCCTGATGGAGTCCAATATTGAGGAGCCGCTGACCACGGATGAAATTGCTCGGCATGTCTGCGTGTCACGGCGGCAGCTGGAGCGCATTTTCAAGCAGTACCTCAACAGCGTGCCGTCGCAGTATTACCTGGAGTTACGACTCAATCGGGCGCGCCAGATGCTACTGCAGACCAGTAAGTCGATTATTCAGATAGGCCTGTCCTGCGGTTTTTCATCCGGTCCGCACTTTTCCAGTGCCTATCGCAATTGTTTTGGCGTCACGCCGCGTGAAGACCGCAATCAGCGGCGGGCGCAGCAGGTGGCTGAGAGCAGTACCTGAATTGGGGTTGTTCGCCAGCGCGGACAGCCATGAACGCACATCGTGTTGGTGTGCCTATTGAAAGTAAGGAGATGACAGTGTCAGCAATGGTCGGTCGGTCCGATTTTGATCGGGTAATGGTCCCCAACTACGCACCGGTGAATATGGTTCCGGTTCGCGGCGCGGGCTCGCGTCTGTGGGATCAGAAAGGCCGAGAATACGTTGACCTGGCCGGCGGCATCGCGGTGAATGCGCTGGGGCATGCGCACCCGGCGCTGGTTGAGGCGCTGACCGAGCAGGCCGGCAAGCTGTGGCACGTCTCCAATATCATGACTAACGAGCCGGCGCTGCGCTTGGCCGACAAGCTGGTGCAGGCCACCTTCGCCGAGCGGGTGTTTTTCGCTAACTCCGGTGCCGAGGCCAACGAGGCCGCCTTTAAACTGGCGCGTCGCTGGGGGCATAACACCGGTGGTGCGGCCAAGCACCAGATTATCGCGTGCACCAACAGCTTCCACGGTCGCTCGCTGTTTACCGTCAGTGTCGGCGGTCAGCCCAAGTATTCCGAGGGTTTCGGCCCAGCCATGGGCGGCATCAGCCATGTGCCCTATCAGGACCTGGCCGCGCTGGAAGCGGCCATGTCCGATGCAACCTGCGCGGTGGTACTGGAGCCGGTGCAGGGGGAGGGCGGGGTGATTCCGGCCAGCAACGACTACCTGCAGGCCGTGCGCGCACTCTGCGACAAGCATCAGGCTCTGCTGGTGTTTGATGAGGTGCAAAGTGGTATGGGGCGCACTGGCAAGCTGTTTGCTTATATGCATAGCGGTGTGGTGCCCGACATCCTGACCAGCGCCAAGAGCCTGGGTGGCGGCTTCCCGGTTTCCGCGATGCTGACGACCACGGCGATTGCCGAGCATTTTGCCGTGGGCACCCACGGCAGCACCTACGGCGGTAACCCGCTGGCCTGCGCGGTTGCCGAGCGGGTGCTGGATATCGTCAATACGCCGGCCGTGCTGGACGGCGTGCAGCAACGGCATGAGCGCTTGCGTGCTGAGCTGGAAGCCATGGGCGCGGAGTTTGGCGTCTTCTCCGGCGTACGCGGCAGCGGCCTGTTGCTGGGGGCGGTGATGAGTGACGCCTGGCGCGGTAAGGCCAAAGACGTGCAGATGCTCGCGCAGGAAGAGGGTGTTCTGGTGCTGCAGGCGGGGCCGGATGTGGTGCGTTTGGCGCCGAGCCTGATCATTGATGAAGCCGATATGGCCGAAGGCCTGGCGCGCCTGCGCGCTGCGTTGCAGCGACTGGCCGCCTAGGCCCTGGGAGAGAACTGGATGCTGATGCTGCGTTTGGGCAGGACGGCGGACCTGCCACAGATTGAGCGCCTGGCGGCGGCGAGCCCGGTTGGGGTTACCGCGCTGCCGGCCAGTCGTGAGCGGCTGGCCGACATCCTGGCGGCATCGGAAGCCTCCATGGCTGAGGAAGTGACCTTCAGTGGTGAGGAGCGTTATTTTTTTGTTCTGGAAGACACCGCTACAGGCACGCTGGTTGGCTGTAGCGGAATTATCGCCGCCTCCGGTTTTCGCTCTCCGTTCTATACCTTTCGCAACGAAATGTTTGTGCATGCCTCGCGTGAGCTGGGGCTGCACAACCGTATCCATGTGCTCTCGCTCTGCCACGACCTGACCGGTCATAGTTTGCTGGTGGGTTATCACCTGAGTGAGGGTTATCACTGCCCTGAACTGCTGCAGCTCAATGCCCGCGGTCGTCTGCTGTTTATGGCCAGTCACCCCCAGCGCTTTGCCGAGTCCACCTCGGTGGAGGTGGTCGGTATCAGTGACGACCAGGGTAATGCGCCCTTCTGGGATGCGGTTGGTCGTCACTTCTTCGCTGTCAGCTACGCCGAGGCCGAGCGCATCGGCAGCGAGCGCGGGCGCGGCTTTCTGGCTGAGCTGATGCCGGGTTATCCGATCTACGTGCCCATGTTGTCTGACGAAGCTCAGGAAGTGGTCGGGCAGGTCAATCCCAGTGTGCAGGATGTGTTCGACATCCTGATGGATGAAGGGTTTGAGACCGACAACTACGTCGATATCTTTGACGGCGGGCCAGTGGTCAATGCACGTACCGCCATGCTGACCAGTGTGCGCCACAGTCAGCTGGCGCAGGTGGTGGTAGGTCAGCCGCAGGCCGGCGACAGCCTGTGGCTGGTCGCCAACACCAAGGTGTGTGATTTTCGTGCCTGTGCCTTGCGCTTCGACTGGCAGCCGGGGCAGCCGCTGCAGCTGGATGTGGCCACCGCCCAGGCCTTGCGTGTCGCCGAGGGTGATAGCCTGCGCCTGATTAGGGGAGACTGAGATGCTGGTACGGGCCGCCAATCTGGGGGATCTTGAAGCGTTGCTGGCGCTGGCGCAAAGTGCCGGTGCCGGGCTGACCACACTGCCGGCCAGCGAGGAGCGTCTGCGTGAGCGCTTGCAACTGATCGAACAGAGCTTCGCCGGGCAGGTGCCCCAGGCGGACGCCGACTACCTGCTGGTGCTGGAGGCAATGGACGGTCGTATTGTCGGCTCCAGTGGGATGCTGGGAGCAGCCGGCTTGCGCGAGCCCTGGTACAGCTACCGGATGGGGCTGACTGTGGCGGCCAGTGATGAGCTGGGCGTGTACCGGCAGCATCCGACGTTGTTTCTGGTCAATGACCTAACCGGCGCTACGGCGTTGTGTTCCTACTTCCTCGCACCTGAATTTCGCTCGGGCGACTCGCCGCGACTGCTATCGAAGGCGCGGTTCATGTTTATGGCAGACGCGCCGCAGGACTTCTCCGAGCGGGTGGTTGTGGAGATGCGCGGCCGCGCTGGCGAGAATGATCGCTCACCTTTCTGGGACAGCCTGGGGCAGCATTTCTTCCGCATGGACTTTGCCTACGCTGACTACCTGACAGGCTTGGGTAACAAGGCGTTTATTGCCGAGATGATGCCCAAGTTTCCGCTGTACGCCTGCTTTCTCAGCCAGGCAGCGCGTGATGCCATCGGGCAGGTGCACCCGGACTCTGAAGCGGGCCGCCTGGTGCTTGAAGAAGAGGGCATGCGCTATCAGGGCTACATCGACATCTTTGACGGCGGCGCCACCCTGGAGGCCCAGCGTGGACAGATTCGCGCTATCCGCGACAGCCGCACCCTGCTGCTGGCCATCGGTACGCCGGGCGATGAAGCCGAGCCTTATCTCATTTCCAATCGCGGGCGTGATAACTGCCGCATGATTGCCGCCCCGGCGCGCGTGGCTGCCGGCACCCTGGTGGTGGGTGCCGAGTCCGCAGAGCGCCTCAAGCTGCGCGCTGGCACTCTGGTTAGGGCGGTCGCGCTGAACGCCTGAGGGTCGCCGGGCTTGCTCGGTCGGTTTGCTCTGCTGGTCGGACGCGTTGGTCTTGCCAGCCCTGGCGATGGCGCAGTGAACCTCGCGGACTCTTCAGTGGTCGGAATCTATAGAAGGCATAGTGAATATCAACCGTGGAGGTAGGGTCTGTTAACGTTTCGTTCGCCCGCCTGTTGCGCCTGCAAAGCCGCCAATCAAGGAGCGAGGAGAGTAGTTTGTTCAGCACATCCCTGTGCTTCACCCCTTCGGGGCTGGCGCGCAAAGACGTTCCAGACGTTTTTGTGGTTATTCCAAATAAACGACGAGCGACGCTGAGTGGCGGCTTTACAGGCGCAACCCAGAGGGCCGGGGCCATTTTTCGGCCATGCTTCGTTGTCGGTCGCTTGTGTGGAATAACCACACTGCACTCCCTTCGCCTTGCCTGGCCGAAAAATGGCCTCCGGCAGGCGGGCGAACGAAACGTTAACAGACCCTAATGCATCTGCCGCTCTGATGCTTATATAATGCGGCTCTTTGCCAGTCTGGATGCTCCATCTGGAGCAGCCTCTCCACGCGGCGCAGACCGCGACATGCTCCCGACGTTCAGCTGGCCGACCCGTCTCTGGTAAGGGAATTATGAAAAGCGCAGACATCCGTGAATCTTTCCTCCGTTTCTTTGAAGAAAAGGGGCACACCCGCGTTGCCTCCAGCTCGCTGATTCCGGCCAACGACCCGACATTGCTGTTCACCAACGCCGGCATGAACCAGTTCAAGGACTGCTTCCTGGGCCTGGAAAAGCGCGCTTATACCCGCGCCACCAGCAGCCAGAAGTGCGTGCGCGCCGGCGGCAAGCACAATGATCTGGAGAACGTCGGGTACACGGCGCGCCATCACACCTTCTTCGAGATGCTGGGCAACTTCAGCTTTGGTGATTACTTCAAACGCGATGCCATTCATTACGCGTGGGAGTTTCTGACCTCGGACAAGTGGTTGAACCTGCCGCAGGAGAAACTCTGGGTCACCGTCTACGCCAGCGATGACGAGGCCTACGACATCTGGATCAAGGAAGTGGGTGTACCGGCTGAGCGCATGGTGCGTATCGGCGACAACAAGGGCGCGCCATACGCGTCTGACAACTTCTGGGCCATGGGGGACACCGGCCCGTGTGGTCCTTGTACCGAGATTTTCTTCGACCACGGCGCCGATATCTGGGGTGGCCCGCCGGGCTCGCCCGAAGAGGACGGTGACCGCTATATCGAAATCTGGAACAACGTCTTCATGCAGTTCAACCGCACCGCTGACGGTGAAATGCACCCGCTGCCGGCGCCGAGTGTCGACACCGGCATGGGGCTGGAGCGCATCAGCGCGGTTATGCAGCACGTGCATGCCAACTACGAGATCGACCTGTTCCAGAACCTGCTGTCCGCTGCCGCCGAAGCCATCGGCTGCGCGCAGGACAATGCAGCGTCGCTGAAAGTGGTCGCTGACCACATTCGTTCCTGCAGCTTCCTGATTGCTGACGGTGTGCTGCCGTCCAATGAAGGTCGGGGCTACGTGCTGCGCCGCATCATTCGCCGCGCTTGCCGTCACGGCAACAAGCTGGGCGCCAAGGGCGTGTTCTTCCACAAGATCGTCGCAGCGCTGGCGGCCGAGATGGGCGACGCCTTCCCCGAGCTGAAAACCCAGCAGGCGCATATCGAGCGCGTGCTGAAGACCGAGGAAGAGCAGTTTGCCAAGACGCTGGATCAGGGCCTGCGCATTCTGGAGCAGGATCTGGCCGAGCTGAAGGGTAGTGAGATTCCCGGCGATGTTGTGTTCAAGCTCTATGACACCTATGGCTTCCCGGTGGATCTGACCGGTGACATTGCCCGTGAGCGTGAGCTGACCATTGATGAGGCCGGCTTTGAGGCGGCGATGGAAGCCCAGCGCGAGCGCGCCCGTTCTGCCAGTCAGTTTGGTCTGGATTACAACGCGCTGGTCAAGGTCGACATCGAGACCCGCTTCCAGGGCTACGATGGCACCGAAGGGCAGGGCAGCGTTGTTGCGCTGTTCCGCGATGGTGAGCCGGTCCAGGCGTTGAACGAAGGCGAGAAGGGCGTGGCTGTGCTGGATCAGACGGCGTTTTATGCCGAATCCGGTGGTCAGGCTGGTGATACCGGTTTCCTGCGTGCTGATGGCGTACAGGCTGAGGTGTCCGACACCACCAAGGCCGGCAACGCGCATCTGCACCACGTTGCTGTTCAGCAGGGCAGCCTGCGTGTGGGTGAGCAGGTGCAGGCTGAGGTCGATGCCGGGGTGCGTCAGGCTACCGCGCTGAACCACTCTGCCACGCACCTGTTACACGCCGCCTTGCGCGAGGTGCTGGGCGATCACGTGCAGCAGAAAGGCTCACTGGTTGACAGCCAGCGTCTACGCTTTGACTTCAGTCATTACGAGGCCATCAAGCCCGAGCAGCTGCGTCTGCTGGAAGATATGGTCAACGAGCAGGTGCGCCAAAACTCCGCTGTTGGCGTTGAGCTTACCGACATCGAGACAGCCAAGGCCAAGGGCGCCATGGCCCTGTTTGGTGAGAAGTACGGCGATGAAGTGCGCGTACTGACCATGGGTGACGGCTTCTCCGTTGAATTGTGTGGCGGTACCCATGTATCGCGTACCGGCGACATTGGCCTGTTCAAAATTACCGCCGAGAGCGGCATCGCCTCGGGTGTACGTCGTATTGAGGCGGTCACCGGCGCGGGTGCGCTGGCCTGGGTGGCCGAGACAGAAGAGCGTCTGCGTGACGCGGCGCAGGTAGTCAAAGGCAGTCGCGACACCGTGCTGGACAAGCTGACCGCGCTGGTTGAGCGTAGTCGCCAGCTGGAAAAAGAAGTCGAACAGCTCAAGGCCAAGGCCGCGAGTGCTGCCGGCTCTGACCTGGCCGCGGCTGCGCAGCAGCTGGGTGGGCGTACGGTACTGGTGCAGCGTGTTGATGGTCAGGACGGCAAGGGTTTGATGGCGCTGGTTGACCAGCTGAAGAACAAATTGGGATCAGCCGCTATCCTGCTGGGTGGCGAGCACGAAGGTAAAGTGGTGCTGGTGGCTGGTGTCACCAAGGACCTGGCCGGGCCGCTCAAGGCTGGTGACTGGATTCGCACCACCGCCCAGGCCGTTGGCGGCAAGGGCGGCGGGCGTCCCGATATGGCACAGGGCGGCGGCACCGATGTCGCGGCGCTGGACCAGGCGTTGAGCGCAGCGACCGAGTGGGTTGCGCAGCAGTAGGGGAGGCGCTCGAACGAGTGCTTTTAGACGGGTCGGAAGGCCGACCGCTGGGTGAGGATTGACGTAGCAAAATGGCGCTTATTGTCCAGAAGTTTGGTGGTACCTCGGTTGGCAGCGTGGAACGAATCCAGCAAGTCGCCGAGAAAATCAAGGGCTTCAGGGAGCGGGGTGATGACCTGGTCGTGGTGGTCTCCGCCATGAGCGGGGAAACCAACCGACTGATTGATCTGGCCAAACAGATTCAGGCCGACCCCGACCCGCGTGAGATGGATGTGATTGTCTCCACTGGCGAGCAGGTCACCATCGGTCTGCTGGCTATGGCGCTGAAGGCAATTGGCGTAGAGGCTGTCTCCATGACGGGGCCGCAGGTGCGTATTCTGACCGACAGTGCTCACGGCAAGGCGCGCATTCAACAGATTGATGACGAGCGCATGCGCGGCGAGCTGGCAGCTGGTCGGGTTGTCATTGTCGCGGGGTTCCAGGGCGCCGACGAGAATGGCGCTATTACAACGCTTGGTCGTGGTGGTTCAGACACCACCGGCGTAGCGTTGGCCGCGGCGCTGAAAGCTGACGAGTGCCAGATTTATACTGATGTCGATGGCGTCTATACCACCGACCCGCGCGTGGTTGAGCGGGCTCGCCGGCTCGACCGCATCACCTTTGAAGAGATGCTGGAGATGGCCAGCCTGGGTTCCAAGGTGCTGCAGATTCGTTCGGTGGAGTTTGCTGGCAAATATGCCGTACCGCTGCGCGTGCTGCACAGCTTCAAAGAAGGCCCGGGCACCCTTATTACCCTCGAGGACAACGTATCAATGGAACAACCCGTCATCTCCGGTATCGCGTTCAACCGTGATGAAGCCAAACTGACTATCCGTGGCGTGCCGGACACCCCCGGTGTGGCCTTCAAGATTCTGGGGCCGGTCAGTGCTGCAAACATCGAAGTCGACATGATCGTACAGAACGTGTCGATGGATAATACGACCGACTTCACCTTTACCGTGCATCGCAACGAATTTCGCAAGGCAGAGTCTATTCTCAAGCAGATAGCCAGCGATATTGGCGCACGTGAAGTGGCGGCTGATGACAAAATCGCCAAGGTGTCTATCGTAGGTGTAGGCATGCGCTCGCATGCGGGCGTGGCCAGCAGCATGTTCGAGGCGCTGGCCGATGAAGGTATCAATATTCAGATGATCTCCACCTCTGAAATCAAGGTGTCGGTGGTCATCGATGAGAAGTATCTGGAGCTGGCAGTGCGTGCGCTGCATACCGCCTTCGGGCTGGATGCTCCGGCTGCCGAGGACGCTTAACGGCGTTGTCGGTCCCGGCTGACCAGCCTCGGCTGGTCAGTTACAAGGGCGCGGTTTCTGGCTGCCGTGTCCGCCTGCGTCGACTAGGGTCGCGTCAGGCTATTAGCCGGTTTTTTGCAGAGCTGTGTCCTGATCATTAGCAAGGAGAAATGGAATGCTGATACTCACTCGACGGGTTGGTGAAACCCTGATGGTAGGTGATGAAGTAACCGTGACTGTCCTGGGCGTCAAAGGTAACCAGGTGCGTATCGGTGTGAACGCGCCGAAAGAAGTCGCGGTTCACCGCGAAGAAATCTACCAGCGCATCCAGAAAGAGAAAGACGAAGAACCAAATAGCTAATTTTATTGAGTTTTTCGTTGCAATAATAAAATCGCGCGGGTAATATTCCCCGCGTGTTCGGAGAGGTGGCCGAGAGGCCGAAGGCGCTCCCCTGCTAAGGGAGTATACCTCAAAAGGGTATCGCGGGTTCGAATCCCGCCCTCTCCGCCATTTTTAGAGTTGTAGGTTTTGTTAGATGTTAGCTTTTGAATTTAAAAGAAAAAACATTTGACGAGGCGGTAAAAAAGCCTATAATTCGCCCCCACACGCACTCGTAGCTCAGCTGGATAGAGTACTCGGCTACGAACCGAGCGGTCGGAGGTTCGAATCCTCCCGAGTGCGCCATATAAAGAACCCACTGATTTCAGTGGGTTTTTTTTCGTCTTTACGATACAAAGCCTGATGACAAGGCTAAAAAAGTGCGTATAATTCGCCCCCACAACGCACTCGTAGCTCAGCTGGATAGAGTACTCGGCTACGAACCGAGCGGTCGGAGGTTCGAATCCTCCCGAGTGCGCCATATAAAGAACCCACTGAACTCAGTGGGTTTTTTTTCGTCTTCACGAAAGTGCGGCTGAGTTGCCGGATAAAGCCTGATAGGCTGATTGGCATGTCGCTGTGGTCTGCCCGCGCTGGCGGGTGTCGATTGGTCAAAGCCCACCTTGGGCGGTCGGGAAGTGTCGCCATGTCGGAACTCAACAGAAAGTCGCCAGAAAGCCTGCAGGATCGCCTGGAGCAGGTGCAGGAGCTGCTGGGTCGACACCGTCTGGTGGAAGATCTGGTGCACAAGCAGGAAGGGCAGCATCAGGCATTGGTGGAGCACCTGGTGCACCAGCAAAATCTGGTCGAGCTGCAGCGCAAGCTTGATGAGCTGCATCCGGCTGACGTTGCCTACGTCCTGGAGTCCTTGCCGCTGGAAGAGCGCTTGGCGGTCTGGCAGTTGGTCAAGACCGAGCGTGACGGCGAGATTCTGCTGGAAGTGTCGGATGCGGTCCGTGAAACCCTGATCGCCGACATGGATAGCCACGAGATCATCGCGGCTGCCAATACGCTGGATGCCGATGAGTTGGCGGATCTGGCGCCCGACCTGCCGCGTGACGTGGTGCGCGAGCTGATGGATAGCCTGGATGCGCAGCAGCGTGATCGGCTGAAATCCGCGCTGTCCTACGACGATGACCAAGTTGGCGCCTTGATGGATTTTGACATGCTGACCATCCGTGATGACGTCAGCATGGAAGTGGTCAGTCGCTACCTGCGACGCTTTGATGCCCTGCCGGACCATACCGACAAGCTCTTTGTGGTGGACACCGGTGGCCTGCTGAAAGGCGTATTGTCAGTCAAGAAGCTGTTGGTCAGTGCGCCGGACGCGCTGGTTGGCGACGTCATGGCGGATGACCCTGTGGTGTTCGATCCGGCCGATGACGCCGGCGACGCCGCCCAGGCCTTTGAGCGCTACGATTTGGTGTCGGCGCCGGTGGTCGACAATCTTGGTCGTTTGTGCGGCCGCCTGACGATTGATGCGATGGTTGACTACATTCGCGAGGAGAGCGAGGCGGAGGTGCTTAACGCCGCCGGTCTGCGCGAGGAAGAGGACATCTTTGCCTCGGTATGGAAGTCGGTGCGTAACCGTTGGGCCTGGTTGGCGGTCAATCTGTGCACCGCGCTGGTAGCCTCGCGGGTCATTGGTCTGTTTGAAACAGCCATCGAGCAGTTGGTCGCCCTGGCAGCGCTGATGCCTATCGTCGCCGGCATTGGTGGCAACTCCGGTAACCAGACCATCACCATGATTGTGCGCGGTATTGCGACGGGGCAGGTCCAGGTGGCTCATGGCAAACGCCTGCTACGCAAAGAGGTGGGCGTGGCGCTCATCAATGGTCTGTTTTGGGGGCTGGTGTTGGCGGCCATCGCCTACCTGCTGTATGACAGCATCCCGCTGGCTATCGTGTTGCTGTCGGCCATGACGCTCAATATGCTGCTAGCGGCCTGTATGGGGGTATTCATACCCTTGATCCGTCTGCGGCTGGGTGGCGACCCGGCCCTGGGTGCCAGCGTACTGATCACCGCTATTACAGACAGTGGCGGCTTTTTTATCTTCCTTGGGCTCGCGACGCTATTCCTGCTTTGATACGCCCTTTTGCTCAGCGGTTGGGTGTCGCCTTGATTGCCTAAAATGTCACATCAGGATACATTAGGCCGTTTTTTCGTGTGGGAGGTCCGTCCGCATACGGGCACTGTGTGAACCCCCCACTGAGCGTCAACTACTAATAAAGCTGCATGGATACAACCATGCCCAGAGCTGCGGGGAGAGAAAATGGAATCGAGCAATCTGGTTCTTGAGGGGGTCGAGCTGATGCTCCTAGGGATGGGGGCGGTGTTCTCCTTCCTGGTTTTGCTGGTCTGCTGTACCAGCCTGATGTCTGTCATCCTGTCACGGTATTTTCCCGAGGCGCAGCCGGCACCCAAGCCCGTGCGCAAAAAGCCCAGCGCTGCTTCTGCCAGTGTGGACCCCGATGTCGTTGCCGCCATTGGCGCTGCCATTAAACAGCACCGTGCGCGTCAGCGTTCCTGATTCCGTTTCGCGGTTTTCACCATCAAAAATCAAACAAAGGCCATGACACTATGACCGACAACAAACAGCCTCTGGGCATTACCGATGTCATCCTGCGTGATGCTCACCAATCCATCCTGGCGACGCGCATGCGTCTGGACGACATGCTGCCGATCGCTGGCAAGCTGGATCAGGTTGGCTTCTGGTCTGTTGAATCCTGGGGCGGCGCGACCTTTGATGCCTGCATTCGTTACCTTGGGGAAGATCCGTGGGAGCGTATTCGCGCTCTGAAAAAGGCCATGCCCAACACCCGTCAGCAGATGCTGCTGCGTGGCCAGAACCTGCTGGGTTACCGCCATTACGCCGACGACGTGGTTGAGAAGTTCGTCGAGCGTGCTGCGGTCAACGGTGTGGACGTATTCCGCGTGTTTGACGCGATGAACGACCCGCGCAACCTGGAAACCGCTCTGAAGGCCGTCAAGGCGCAGGGCAAGCACGCCCAAGGCACCATTTCCTACACTACCAGCCCAGTGCACACCCTGCAGATGTGGGTGGATCTGGCCAAGCAGATTGAAGACATGGGGGCCGACTCCATCGCCATCAAGGATATGGCCGGCATTCTGAACCCCTACGTTGCGTTCGATCTGGTCAGTCAGCTGAAGTCTACGCTGAGCATTCCGGTTCACATGCAGTGCCATGCGACCGCTGGCCTGTCCACTGCCGCTATCCTCAAGGCGGCCGAAGCGGGTATCGACAACGTTGATACTGCTATTTCCTCCATGTCCATGACCTACGGTCACTCGCCGACCGAATCGGTCGTTGCCATCTTCCAGAATTCCCTGCGCGACACTGGCCTGAACCTGGAGCTGTTGGAAGAAGTGGCTGCCTACTTCCGTGAAGTGCGGAAGAAATACGCCAAGTTTGAAGGCAACCTGCGTGGTGTCGATTCGCGCATTCTGGTCGCTCAGGTGCCCGGTGGCATGCTGACCAATATGGAAAATCAGCTGAAAGAGCAGGGCGCCAGCGACAAGTTCGACGACGTACTGGCCGAAATTCCGCGTGTGCGCGAGGATCTGGGCTTTATTCCGCTGGTTACCCCCACCTCGCAGATCGTCGGTACTCAGGCTGTCATCAACGTACTGACCGGCGAGCGTTACAAGTCGATCACCAAGGAAACCGCAGGCGTTCTGAAGGGCGAGTACGGCGCTGCGCCGGCCCCGTTCAACAGTGACCTGCAAGCCCGTGTACTCGATGGTGCAGATGCCATCACCTGCCGTCCGGCTGACCTGCTGGAAGCCGAGATGGACAAGCTGACTGCCGAGCTCAAGGGCCTGGCCAGCGAAAAGGGCATCAAGCTGGCCGAGAATGAGATTGACGACGTTCTGACTTACGCGCTGTTCCCGCAGATTGGTCTCAAGTTCCTGGAAAACCGTGGCAACCCTGACGCCTTCGAACCCGTGCCGACAGGTAACGAGGTACCGGCTGCATCGGGTAAGTCAGAAGCGCCGCAGGCCTACACCGTTGCTGTTAATGGCAAGGAGTATGTCGTTCAGGTGACCGAAGGTGGCGACATCGCCGGTATCAAGCCAATTGGCGACAGCGCCGCCGCACCGGCTGCTGCTGCAGCGCCGGTAGGTGAGGGCGAGGCTCAGGGCGCGCCGCTGTCGGGCAACATCTTCAAGGTGCTGGTCAGCGCCGGCGATGAGGTGGAAGAGGGTGATGTGGTGATGATCCTCGAGGCCATGAAGATGGAAACCGAAGTGCGCGCCGTACGTGCAGGCACTGTGGTGTCGGTTGGTGTCAAGGTTGGCGACGCGGTAGCGGTCGGCGACACTCTGCTGACCATCGGTTAAGGGGGAGAGTAATGGATAAGCTCCTCCAGCTATGGCACACCACGGGCATCTATCACATGACCGCAGGTCAGGCCGTGATGATCCTGGTGTGCTTTGGTCTGATCTACCTGGCCATCCGCAAGGGCTTTGAGCCGCTGCTGCTGATTCCTATCGGCTTTGGCGGTGTGCTGGCCAACCTGCCGGTGGCAAACATGGCAGAAGGTGCGGGCATTCTGCATCTGATCTATGAAGTGGGTCTGCCGACCAGCGTGTTCCCGCTGCTGATCTTCATGGGCGTGGGCGCGATGACCGATTTCGGTCCCATGTTGGCCAACCCGCGTACGCTGCTGCTGGGCGCTGCGGCCCAGTTTGGTATTTTCGGCACGCTGCTGGGTGCGCTGGCGCTGACCTCGGCCGGCATCCCGGGCTTTGAGTTCACCATGAAGGAAGCGGCCTCCATTGCCATTATTGGTGGTGCTGACGGTCCGACCTCCATCTTTGTGACCTCTAAGCTGGCGCCAGATCTGCTGGGCCCGATTGCCGTAGCGGCCTACTCCTACATGGCGCTGGTGCCGCTGCTGCAGCCGCCGATCATGCGCGCACTGACCAACCAGAAAGAGCGTGGCATCGTCATGACTCAGCTGCGTGTGGTCAGCAAGGCCGAGAAGATCATCTTCCCGCTGTTGCTGCTCATGCTGGTTGCCTTGCTGCTGCCTGATGCGGCGCCTCTGGTAGGTATGCTTTGCTTCGGCAACCTGATGCGTGAGTGCGGTGTGGTTGAGCGCCTGGCGGACACCACCCGCAATGCGCTGATCAACATTGTCACCATTGGTCTGGGCCTGGCGGTCGGCTCCAAGCTGTCTGCTGACTCCTTCCTGCAGCTCAAGACCCTGGGTATCCTGGTGCTGGGTATGCTGGCGTTCTGCGCCGGTACTGCGGCTGGTGTCCTGATGGCCAAGTTGCTCAATTTGCTAAGCAAGAACCCGATCAACCCCTTGATTGGCTCGGCTGGTGTGTCGGCGGTACCGATGGCGGCACGCGTATCCAACCGTGTCGGTCTTGAGGCTAACCCGCAGAACTTCCTGTTGATGCACGCCATGGGCCCGAACCTGGCTGGTGTTATCGGCTCGGCAGTGGCAGCAGGTATCCTGCTGAACTTTGTTGGCTGAGATTGGCAGGCAATAAAAAACCCGCTCAATTGAGCGGGTTTTTTTGTGCCGCGAAGGCAGGGGCATTGCTTGCGCTAGCGGCTCGGCTGCCAGACGGCCTTACTGCTGTTCGTTGGCTAGCAGGGCCAGCAGGGCATTTTGCTGGCGGCGGCTCATTTCCCGGAAGCGCAGCAACAGCTCGCGCTCGGGGCTGCTGAGGCCGTCGATATCCTGCTCGTTGAGCATCTTGCGCGACGGCTGGCTAGTTTCCGGCAGCGTCGGTAAATCAAGCAGGCTGTGTTCCAGCCGGGCGATGATCTCCGAATTCATGCTGCGGTGGTGTTGTTTGGCTACATCGGCTATGCGGTCACGCATGCCTTGGGGCAGGCGAACGACGAACTTGTCGGCAGTGCGGCTGGTGTAGTGTTGGGTCGCTGTTTTCATGGGGCAATAATAATCGCTTGGCTGAAAAAATCGATGCTGGCCAGTTGCCTCAGTGCGGTTGGGAACCCGTCGGCCGGCGCTTCTTGTCTTAAGGTTAGACAAGTTTTGCTTATATGGTGCCACTAGTAGACCTTGTTTTTTTTGGGAGCGCCAGAGTGCGACAATAAAATGTCTGTAAAATGTGACGGGTTTACGACGAATGGCCTTTTGCTATCGCCATTCCCGGTCCTTGCATCGGTGGAAATGGTACCCTGCTTTGGTTAAGATGCGCAGCGTCTGACAGCCAGCAGACGGCTCGTCACAGGGATACGCGCTTGTAGCTCAGCTGGATAGAGCAACCGCCTCCTAAGCGGTAGGTCCCCGGTTCGAATCCGGGCTCGCGCGCCAGTAAAAATAAAGGCTTGCACGGTTTTTAATCGGCAAGCCTTTTGTGTTTTCAGCGTTTGGTGAGCGCTCTTGTCGCAGCGTCAGGTCGCGTTTATGTATGCCCTTTCAAAACACCGACAACTTTCCCACACTGGTGATGCCGTCAGACCAGATCATTTCATAGGCGGCGGTCTGGATGCAGCTTTGTACGATTTTCGGGGTAAACAGGCCCCAGCAGAGCGCGTGCTGGGCCTGGTTGCGGACTGACCAGTACTTCACGCCGTTGGCGCCGTCCTTGCGGATCTTGGCGCCGAGGGCTTGGCTGGCGCTGTAGTCTGCTGGTGCGTAAACCGGGTCGTTTATTGGGCGGTCGGTCAAATCAAACAAATTTTCGTCTACGAAGGTGCAACGCAGACCGCGGAATAGCATGCGCTCGTATTCGAGTGCCGGTACCTTGTGCCAGTACAGCTGCTGGTGGTGCCTGACCTCAAGCACGGCGGTTTCGATGGTATCCGCGACATAGAGCACGCCGTAGTCGCCGCTGCTGAATCGGGAGCCAGCCGGGTTAACGTGGGTGAAAGGTGCGGTCGCCATGTTGCAGCCGGTGATGCCGAAGGGGATGTCGGTGGTGTTGATCAGTTGCAGGTTGCCCAGTTCATTTTGCAGGCGCGGGTTGGTCAGTTCCTGTAGCAGAAACAGTGCGTCGAAGTCGTCGGCGTCAGCGACATCATCGAATAGCGAGGTGGGCGGATATTTGCTGTTGATCAGGCGGTAGCCCGTTAGGATCTGCAGCGAGCCCGCAGCGTTTACCATTGGGCCCCGCGCAGGCTGTCGATGCGGCGGAAGGTTTCGTAAAGAGCGATCATGTCACCGCCTTGCACGACATCCAGCGGGCTTCTGCCATTGAAGAATTCGTTATGGTTTTCCATTCGCATGAAGCCGTAGACGTTGGCCGGATTATCAAACAGCATGCGCAGCGCGCTGTGGATGTTGAGAACCAGTGATACGCGTTTGAGCTGGTCTTCGTCCAGCGATACGGCCTTGTCTGTGCGGGCGCGGCTGATGGTGCTGCGCGAAATGCGCAGGATGTTGCCGGCCTGTTCAGTGCTGGTTTGCCATTTACCCAGAATAGTCAGCGCGGTACGCAAGCCGACCAGGGCCATGTCTTTCTTTACGGCTGCAGGTGCGGTGGTCATGGCGGTGCCTGTTATGTTGAGGGTTTATCTTATGTTGCGTCTGCTGGGTTTATTTTTCAAGCTTTGTGTCTGTAGATGCGTTTAATTCTGGCCGGGATGCAATGGTCTTTGCGGAACAGGGCGCGTTCTCACCGGTCCACAGCTGCAGAGCGGCTGAATCTGCTATTTGTAGGCTTTGTTTCATGCAGTTTCGGCTACTATTGGCAGGCACTGATCCGCTTTTGTGTCTCTCCGGCCCGGGCGCCGGATTGATGGCGCAGTGCCTTTCGGCAACATTTGTATTGCAATCGCTATGGAGTTTGGATGTCTCGCGCACTTGCTGCCTTTTCTTCCCTGTATTTCGCCACGCTGTTGATGCTGCTTGGCAGCGGTTTGTTGAGTACCTATCTCGGCTTGCGTTTGGCGGCTGAGGGGGTCAGTGAGCTG
Organism: Halopseudomonas maritima; assembly: GCF_021545785.1. Classification (NCBI taxonomy): domain Bacteria; kingdom Pseudomonadati; phylum Pseudomonadota; class Gammaproteobacteria; order Pseudomonadales; family Pseudomonadaceae; genus Halopseudomonas; species Halopseudomonas maritima. The sequence continues at coordinate 661,035 of NZ_CP079801.1, read as the reverse complement.
TGGATTGGTGTGCTGATGACCGGGTATTACGGTGGCCTGGTGGCGGGCGCGTCAATTGGGCACCGACTGATCGCCCGGGTCGGTCATATCCGCGCCTTTGTGGCCAGCGCCGGTCTGGTGACGGCGTCGGTGCTGGGACATGCGCTGACAGAGTCGGTGCAAATATGGCTGGCGCTGCGTGTGCTGGTCGGCATGGCGATGATGTGTCAGTACATGGTGCTGGAAAGCTGGCTGAATGAGCAGGCTGAGTCGCATCAACGCGGTATGGTGTTCGCCAGTTACATGGTGGTGACCTTCCTTGGGTTGGTGCTGGGGCAAGTGGTCTTTGCGCTCAAGCCCGACCTGGCGGTCGATCATCTGCTGTATGTGGCAATGTGCTTTTCGCTTTGTCTGGTGCCGGTGGCAACCACTCGCCAGATTCACCCTGCGCCGCTACATCCGGCGCCGCTCAAGGTGAAGTTGTTCGTACAGCGTATTCCTCAGGCATTGACCACTATCGCGGTGGCCGGTTTGATGCTGGGCGCTTTTTACGGCATGGCACCAGTATTTGCTGGTGCGGTCGGGCTGAACAACTCCGAGATTGGTATGTATATGGCGGTCACCATTTGTGCGGGTCTGGCGGCCCAGTGGCCGGCCGGCTGGCTGTCGGATCGTGTGGACCGCAGTCATCTGATTCAGCTAAACGCGATGGTGCTGACTGCCGTGTCGGTGTTGATGGCGATTGGTTTCATCCCGAGTGGAGCGCTGATCGTGTTGACGGCGCTGTTCGGGCTGATGGTCTTCACCCTTTATCCGATGGCGGTTGCGCTGGCCAATGACCACGTGGAGCCGGATGACCGGGTGCCGCTGTCTGCCATGTTGCTGGTGACCTTCGGCCTGGGGGCGAGTATCGGGCCGCTGCTGAGCTCTGCGATGATGAAGCTGTGGGGGCCGCAGATGTTGTACATCTTCATGGCTGCCTGTAGTGCCATTCTTGTTGTACGTGTGCGGGCCGATGCGGTAACCGGTGAGAACCTGGTTGAGGCGGCCCCGCTGCAGTACATGCCCGCAGCCGGTAACCTGGCCAGTTCGCCGCTGGCGGCTGCCTTTGATCCGCGGGTGGATGAGCAGGCGGTTGCCGAGCAAATGCAGGAAGAGACTGTCGCTGAGGCAGAAGAAGACGCCGATCAGGATGACCATCGCCCGGCCTGAAGGGGCCTTTGGAGTATCATCGCCGTCGCAGGGAGCGCGGCAGGCCGAGCGCTCTGCGTGAGGTGCGAGATTGAGGGCAGCGCTAGAACAGGTCTTCTTTTTCCAGGCGGCGAGCTTCGCGTTGCAGAAAGTTGACGAAACGATCGATGCTGCGCTGAGCCAGGGGAGTGGGCTGCTTGAACATCATGCCAGCGTGGGTTTCATTGGCCTCTTCACGGTACTCGACATGGCGCACCTCCATGCTCACCTCAACACGCCCGGCGTCCGGTAGGTGGAGCGTGGCAGGGGTGTATAGCTCGCCAGGGCTAAGTGAGCGGCTCATGTCGCCCTCCAGCCGAATCTTGCAGCCGGTAGCTGACAGATCCATCAAATAGGCGGTGAAGCGACGCTTGCGCTCAGGATGAGCCAGTTCTACGGCGATATCTGCTGTGCGGCGTACGCTGGCGCGGAAGGCGCCGCGTTTCTGATGGTAGAAAAGTTCATCCGGCACGCCAGCCGAGTATGCCGGGGCGTCGTCCAGCTCAACCTGGGTCGCGCCGGGGCAGTCCCAGCGCATGTGTATGCCCTCATGCCAGACGTCGATGCGGAACGGCTCGCCTTGGCTGGCGTACTTGTCGCCTTCTCGGGGGATGAGTTCGTCGATCCATAGCTCGCCCTGATCGGTGTCGAGCTTGACGATGAAGCTTTGGAATTTCTGGCTGCGATCAGTGAACGTGACGGTCAAGGGGTCGCGGTGCTGCATTAAGGTCTTGAGCAGTGCCATGATTTCCACTTGGGCGCGGATTTCGCGGGGCGGCTGTGGGCCTGCTTCTTGTGAGAATAGGTTGGGCACTTCTGCTACTCGGTTTCAGTAGGAAATTGATGACTATACACAGCGTAGTGGCTAAATGGCATCCCGCGCTCAGGCTTTGCTCAGATCTCGGGTTTGACCTGTGCGGCTGCGATTGCCAAGCTGGTCATAGATGCCGCTACCCGGTTCGCCCTGATTGCGGAGCAAATCCAGCAATGAGCGAGTGGCGTGCTGGCTGTGGTGTACCAGGCGGGCATTGCGGTCGTTGGCTTGCTGGCAGCGGGTCAGTGCTTGCAGAAACGCCTGATAATGCGCCTGCAGCTCAGCGTCTTGCTGGAGGCTGATGTGCTCCGCCAGTTGGCCCAGTTGCAGGTTATTCTGCTGACAATAGTGTTTGAGCTGCTGGTCGTGAGTGATCAGCTTGTCGGTATAGGGGCGTTTTTGTTCAAGTAACTGCTCCAGCTGGCCGACATCCTGACTGGTCAGCGCGTCGCGCTCCTGGTCGAGCAGGGCCAGGTAGGCTTGGCAGTCTTGTTCTGCTTGCTGAAAGTGCTGTTGCAAGGGGTGCATGGACTGCCTCCTGGCTGCGCGTAGTTAATTGAAAGCTGCAGCCAAGAGTACAGGCAGGGAGGGTATTGTGACTACTGCTTGTCAGCCTTCCAGGTTCAGCAACTTGTCGGCGATACGGCTGCTGTCCGGCTTGTAGCTGCCATCGGCGATGGCCTGGCGGAGTTGGCTGACGCGCTCGCTGTCGACTTCCGGCAGCTCGCGCAGCTTTTCTTCAATGGCCTGCAGCTGCTGCGCCTGGGCGCTCAGGTTGACTGAAGAGGGGGCGTCATCCTGTTCTGCCGGTTGCGCTGCGGTTTGGGCGTTTTGATCGTTTACGGCGCCGGCTTCGCGCTTGGCGGCGGCACTGTTGGCTTGGCTGTTACGGCCGACGCCATTGGCTCCGTTAGGCGAGTTGAAGTCGATGACCATGATGAATTCCTCAAGCTGTTAAATCTTCTCTAACCGCTGTAACGGCAGCGCGCCAGAAAACTTTAGGGAAAATTTGCGTGACGCCGGTCACATTTTTGCCCGGATCGAGTATATCGCTTTTGCCGCTGCGTCACATGCCTGCCTCTACCTGCCCCGGGCCTGTGACCCGTGCGCGTATGACCCGCCCCGAGCGCGTGTTGCGCACGCGAATCTGCTGGCCCTGGGTGCCGTCCTCCATGGCTTCGCCCGGCATCTTGACCGAGACGTTGCTGTTGCCGGAGCTGATCACCACCTTGTCGCCGCGCTGCACGATCCGGTTGCGTTCAAGCTGGGTGTAGCTGAGCACGCTGTCGGCTGAGATATTGCGCTTGAGTTGCATGCCGATGGCCTGCGCCGGGTCCAGCAGGTAATTGTCGCCTAGCAGGCCAGTGTCGCGTTCGGCCAGGCGCACATCCTGGGCGCTGACCACTGCGCGTCGGCTGAGCGGCCTGGTGCTGACCACCACGGGCTGAAACAGGCTCACTTGCGCAGGCACGAACAGCCGCCAGGGTGAGGGTGCACTGCAGCTGATGCGTACTGTCACCCGGCCTACCGGAGTCGCAGGGCTCTCCAGTTCGGCGCTGATGGCGTCGTCGGCGCAAAGCGGCAGGCGCAGTCTCTGGTCCAGCCGGCTGAGGCGGATCTCATGGCGCGCCTCCAGCCCGCTGCTGGCAATATGCTGCTGCACTTCCTGCTCAAGAAAGTCCGTGGTAGCGCCGATAAGCTGATCAATGAGCGGGTTTGCGTGCAGTCTGGCGGAAAAAAAAATCGCCATCGCCGCGCACCCGATGATAAAACGCATACAATTACCTACATTCCTGATGGGGTCTTGTTCTGTCGGATTGTTGTCACATATTGACAGGTCCTGCAGGAAACATGCCGCATCGCCGTTATGATGACGAGGAGCAGCCGATGGCTGGTGTGATGGATTCAGTCAATCAGCGGACGCAGCTGGTTGGGCAAAACCGACTCGAATTGCTGTTGTTTCGCCTGGCAGGCAATCAGCTCTATGGCATCAATGTGTTCAAGGTCAAGGAGGTGCTGCAGTGCCCTCGCCTGACCGCCATGCCCAAGCTGCATCCGGTGGTGCGTGGCGTGGCACACATCCGTGGCGGCACGCTGCCGATTCTCGACCTCAATCGCGCGACCGGCGGTCCTGGGCTGGACAATATCGACACCGCCTTCGTGATCATCACCGAGTACAACTACAAGGTGCAGGGTTTTCTGGTGCGCTCGGTCGAGCGCATCGTCAATATGAACTGGTCTGAAATCCATCCGCCGCCAAAGGGCACGGGTCGCGAGCACTACCTTACGGCGGTGACGCGGGTTGATAATCAGATGGTGGAAATCATCGATGTCGAGAAGGTGCTGGCAGAGGTGGTGCCCACCAATGAGCAAGTCTCGGCTGGCGTGGTAGATGCCGACACCCAGGCCGAAGCTGTTGCGCGCAAGGTGCTGATCGTCGATGACTCTGCCATTGCCCGCAAGCAGGTGATGCGTTGTCTGCAGGAGGTGGGCGTCGAGATTGTGGCACTCAATGACGGCAAGCAGGCGTTGGAGTGGCTCAAGGCGAGGGCCGAGGCAGGCGAGGATGTCAGTCAGACGTTGCTGATGATGATTTCGGACATCGAGATGCCGGAAATGGATGGTTACACCCTGACCGCCGAAGTGCGCAATGATCCGCGTCTGAATCGCTTGCATATCATGCTGCATACCTCGCTGTCCGGGGTATTCAACCAGGCGATGGTCAAGAAGGTGGGTGCCGATGACTTTCTCGCCAAGTTCAAGCCGGACGACCTGGCTCAGCGCGTGATGGCTCGCCTGCATTTGCTGCGCGATGACGGCGTGGGTGAGGGGTGAGTGCTTGATTTCAATTGATACAAGGCAGACGTCGTGACTTTGGCGAATCAGGATTTTCAGCAGTTCCGAGACTTTTTGGAAAAAGCCTGCGGCATCGTGCTGGGGGACAACAAGCAGTATCTGGTGTCCAGTCGCTTGAATCGCCTGCTGGAGCAGGAGGGGATCGGCAGTCTCGGCGATCTGGTCAAGCGTATCCAGGCGCAGCCGCGTGGTGGCTTGCGGGAGTCGGTCATCGACGCCATGACGACCAACGAAACCCTATGGTTTCGTGATGTGTATCCCTTTGAGGTGCTCAAGACGCGGCTGATCCCCGAGTTCATCAAGCAGTCTCCGGGCCAACGGTTGCGTATCTGGTCTGCTGCCTGCTCGTCCGGACAGGAGCCGTACTCGCTCAGCATGGCGATAGACGAGTTTGAGCGGGCTAACCTGGGGCAGTTACGCGCTGGTGCCCAGATCGTCGCAACCGACTTGTCTGGTGGCATTCTGAATGCGGCCAAGAGCGCAGAGTACGACAGTCTATCGGTGGCCCGTGGCCTGTCTCCCGAGCGTTTGAATCGCTACTTTGATCAGCATGGCCCTGGGCGCTGGACGGTCAAGACGCCGATTTGCAACCGGGTTGAGTTTCGCGCCATGAATTTACTCGACAGTTACGCGATGCTCGGCAAGTTCGATTTCGTGTTCTGCCGCAACGTGCTTATCTATTTCTCGGCCGAGGTGAAGAAAGACATTCTGCGTCGTATTCACGCCACCCTGAAGCCCGGCGGTTACCTGATGCTGGGCGCCTCTGAAGCCCTCAACGGCCTGCCTGAGTTGTACCAGATGGTGCAATGCAGCCCGGGCATTGTGTACAAGGCGCGCTGAGTTATAGGCAGCGCTAATCCAGCTGACAGGCCCGCAGGGTGGCTGGGCCGGGTCAGCGCGTCGCTCCCTCCTTGCTTTTGCTACCGTCTCTTGCTTGCCGCCACCTTGCCGGTGGCGCTGCAGCCTTGCCGTTCAGCGGTAATGGCTTGCCGCTTTTCTGACGCTATGTTGCGTATCCTTTTGAAAATTAAGTAATTATTTATTTGGCACGCTGATTGCTTTGTCTTGCCCAGTGACGTCTTTTGGTCAGATGGCCGGAATGAGGAAGGGTGAGATGAGCATCAGTTTTGACAATGCGTTGGGGCTGCACGAGGAGGCTCTGCGTTTCCGCTCGCAGCGTGCCGAGGTGCTGGCCAACAACATTGCCAACGCCGAAACCCCCAACTACAAGGCGCGGGATCTGGACTTCAACGCGGTGCTGGCAGCCCAGCAGGGCGCAGATGCCGAGTCCGCGGCTTTGGCGGTCTCCCGTACCGATCAGCAGCATATCGCCATTGACGGTCTGATTGATCAGGTGGCCGGGTTGCGCTATCGCAATGCGTTGCAGCCGGCGGTAGACGGCAACACCGTGGACTCGGAGGTCGAGAAGGCCGCCTACACGCAGAATGCCATCGACTTCCAGGCCAGCTTTACCTTCCTCAACAGCAAATTCAAAGGGCTGATGACAGCCATCAAGGGAGAGTAAGCATGTCCCTCGACAAGGTATTCGATATCGCCGGATCTGGCATGAGTGCGCAATCGCTGCGCCTGAACACCGTGGCCAGCAACATCGCCAATGCCGATACCGTTTCCAGTAGCGTGGATGAAACCTATCGCGCACGTAACCCGGTGTTTGCCACGATTTTCAATAGCCAGCAGGCCGCGGGCGGTTCGCTGTTCAGCCCTGATCAGCAGGCCGGTGACGGTGTCTCGGTACTCGGTATTGTCGAGTCCGATGCCAGTTTGGAGCCGCGTTACGAGCCGGATCATCCGATGGCCAATGAAGAAGGCTATGTGTATTACCCGAATGTGAATGTGGTTGAGGAGATGGCCAACATGATGGCTGCGTCACGGTCTTACCAGACCAACGTGGAAGTCATGAATACGGCCAAAACCATGCTGCAGCGCGTTCTGACGCTGGGTCAGTGAGCGGAGAGAGATAGACCATGAGCATCAGCAGTGTTTCAACCGGCGCCAGTGCGCTGGACCAGTACCAGATCGACTCGGACCGCTTTGCCACCGGAGACGAGCTGGGTAAGGATCAGTTTCTTGAGCTGTTGGTAGCGCAAATGAACAATCAGGATCCGCTCTCGCCACAGGAGAACGGCGAGTTTATCGCCCAGCTGGCGCAGTTCAGTACGGTCGAGGGCATCGGCAACCTGAACACCTCGATGGAGGCGCTGCTCAGTGGCTATCAGTCGTCGCAGGCGCTGCAGGCCTCGTCCATGGTTGGGCGCACGGTCATTGTGCCGACAGATCAGGCCGTGGTGGATACCACTGCCGGCCTTGAGGGGCAACTGGCGCTGCAGCAGAGCAGCAGCAACGTGTTCGTCAACATCTACGACGAGGCGGGCAGCCTGGTCAAAACCATCAATATGGGCAGTCAGGAAGCCGGCATGCTCGACTTCACCTGGGATGGCACTGATAGCAGCGGCAATCTGGCTGAACCGGGCATCTACACGGTCGAGGCTATGGCATCTATTGGTGGCAAGAATACCCAGATGGCCACTTTGTTGCCTGCCAACGTGGACAGCGTGTCCATTGGTGCCGGCAACAGCGGTGAAATGCTGTTGAACGTGGCGGGCCTGGGCAGCATCAGTCTGTCCAATGTCTACGCAATCAAATAACTGTCGTCCGACATACAGTAGGTGAGGAGATAAACCATGGCTTTCAATATTGGCTTGAGTGGTATCCGGGCGGCAGCTTCCGATCTGAATATCACCGGTAACAACATTGCCAACGCTGGCACGGTCGGTTTCAAGAGTTCGCGCGCCGAGTTTGCCGATGTGTACGCTGCGTCGGTGCTGGGCTCCGGCAGCAATGCCACTGGTAGCGGGGTGGCCCTGTCCAACGCGGCGCAGCTGTTCAATCAGGGCAACATCAGTTTTACCGAGAACAGCCTTGATCTGGCCATCAACGGTAACGGCTTTTTCGTTACCAGCAACAACGGGGCGATCAGCTATACCCGTGCCGGCTACTTCGGTACCGACAGCAGTGGCTATATCGTCAACAACGCCGGTGAGCGGCTGCAGGGCTTTGCGGTCAACGCGGTGACCGGGCAGATCAACCAGGGCGTGCAGACCGATCTGCGGGTGGATACCCGCTCGGCAGATCCGAATGCCACCTCGACGGTGGAGTCCACGCTGAACCTGAATTCCACGCAGACTCGTCCGGCGGTCTGGACGCAGCAATATGACGCGGCCTATGCCGCCTCTATTGCGACCGCGGCTGACCCTGCCAACCCGACGGCGGCCGAGATTGCGGCTGCCGAGGCGGCAGGTCAGGCGGCTGCGGCAACGACCTTCGATCCGACCAACTCGGCAACCTACAACAGCTCTACGTCGGTCACCATTTATGACAGCCTGGGCAACTCCCATGTCATGACCAAGTACTTTGTGAAGAACGATGCCAACAGCTGGGATATGTACGTGCTGATCGATGGTCGCGACGTACAGAGCGGTGTGGAGGCAACGGATCCGGCTTTTGATCCGACCACCACCACCCGCTTTGATGTGGACTTCAACAGCGTGGGCGAATTGACCACCAACCAGCCTTACACGCTGAGTGGCTGGGTGCCGCTGGACAGCACGGGTCAGCCCACGGGCGCTGATTCGCCGGTCAATAACCTGACGATCAACCTCACCGGTTCATCGCAGTACGCCTCCAGCTTTGCTGTTACCGCAGTGAGTCAGGATGGCTTCACCACGGGCGAGCTGGCGGGTCTGGAAATTGACGACGCCGGCATGCTGGTGGCCCGTTACACCAACGGTCAGACACGGGTACAAGGGCAGGTGGTATTGGCGACTTTCGCCAATCAGCAGGGGCTGACACCGCTGGGCAATACTGCCTGGGCGCAGTCTTCTGCCTCGGGGGAGCCCGTCATTGGCGCGCCGACCACCGGCACGCTGGGGGGGATTCAGTCCGGTGCGCTGGAGGAGTCCAACGTGGATATCTCCGAGCAGTTGATCAACCTGATTGTGGCGCAGCGTAACTACCAGGCTAACGCCAAGACCATCCAGACCGAAGATGCAGTGACCCAGGCGATTATCAACCTACGTTAAGCGCTTGGGTGGTAACGCCAGCAAGGCGGCAATACCGGCAAAGGCGTTTGCCGGTATTGCCGCTTTTGTTTTTTTAAGCTATTGAATTTAAAGGGGTAAATCTTATCTTTAAGGGTTGGCATGATCTCTGCTTGATACTCCCTGAGTAAGCAAAAGCGGCAAATCCTTGTCGCGCAAACGAAGCGGAGCAGGGCATGGACAAATCCTTGTACATTTCCATGACGGGGGCCAGTCAAAACGCGATGGCGCAACGCGCGCACGCCAACAACCTGGCCAACCTGACCACCACTGGCTTTCGTCGTGATTTCGAACAGGCGCGTTCCATGCCGGTGTTCGGTGACGGTTACGCCACCCGCGCCTACGCCATGACTGAGCGCCCAGGCACTGATTTGTCGGCTGGCACCATGATCGAGACCGGTCGGGAGCTCGACGTGGCCGTACAGGGTGAAGGCTGGATCGCGGTGCAGGCACCGGACGGCACCGAGGCCTACACCCGGGCTGGCAGTCTGAATATTGACGCCTTTGGCATCTTGCGTACCAGCGGCGGCTTGCCGGTGCTGGGCAACGGCGGGCCGATTGCTATTCCGCCAGCGGAGAAGATCGAGATCGGCTCCGACGGCACCATCAGTATCCGTGCGCTGGGCGAGGGCCCGGCGGTGATGGCTGAGGTGGACCGCATCAAGCTGGTCAATCCGCCGCAGTCCGCGCTGGAAAAGGGCGAGGATGGCCTGATGCATACCCAGGGCGGGGAAGAGCTGGCCGACGGTGCGGTGCAAGTAGCAACCGGTTTTCTGGAAGGCAGCAACGTCAATGCGGTGGAAGAAATGACCGCCATGTTGTCGCTGGCCCGCCAGTTTGAACTGCATATCAAGATGATGCGTACCGCCGACGAGAATGCGCAGGTAACCGATCGCATTCTGCAGATGAGTTAATGCTACGGCGCGTCAATTAGTCGGCGCGCGAGGAGAAAGGTGATGCTTTCAGCTCTTTGGGTCAGCAAGACCGGCCTGTCCGCCCAGGACACCATGTTGTCGACCATTTCCAACAACCTGGCCAACGTCTCGACCACTGGCTTCAAGCGCGACCGCGCCGAGTTTGAAGATCTGCTCTATCAGATCAAGCGCCAGCCCGGTGGCCAAAGCACTCAGGACACTCAGTTGCCCTCCGGTTTGCAGCTGGGTACCGGTGTGCGCGTGGTTGGCACCCAGAAAATCTTTACCGAGGGCACGCTGCAGACCACCGAGCAACCGCTCGATATGGCGGTCAATGGGCGTGGCTTCTTTCAAATTCTGATGCCCGACGGCAGCATTGGTTATACCCGTGATGGCAGCTTCCATCTGGATGCTGATGGACAGGTGGTGACCTCCAACGGCTTTCCGCTGGAACCGGGTATCGTGCTGCCGGATGACGTGCAGACCTTCACCGTAGGTGAGGACGGCACGGTCAGCATCACCACCTTTGGCAACCCGGCCGCGCAGCAGATTGGCAACATTCAGACCGCTGATTTCATTAATCCGGCTGGCCTGCAGGCCATTGGCAACAACCTGTTCCTGGAGACCGCGTCCAGCGGCGCACCGCAGACCGGTAACCCTGGTCAGAACGGGTTGGGCACTGTGTTGCAGAACACCCTGGAGAATTCCAACGTCAACGTAGTAGAGGAGCTGGTCAACATGATCACTACCCAGCGCGCCTACGAGATGAACTCCAAGGTCATTTCCACCGCAGATCAGATGCTGCAGTACATCAGTCAGAATCTCTGACGGGAGCTGATCATGATCCGTTTGGCTAAGGTATTGATGCTGCTGGTGCCGGTCAGCCTGATCGGCTGCATGCAGGCGCCGCCCATGCGCGATGACCCGGCCTACGCGCCGGTGTTGCCGCGCACGCCGCTGCCGCAGGAGCTGAACAACGGCGCGATCTATCAGCCCGGCTTCGAGATGAGCCTCTACAACGACCGCAAGGCACACCGGGTCGGTGACATCATTACCATCACCCTGACCGAGCGCACAGCGGCGCAGAAGAAGGCCGAGAACGAAATCGACAAGGACAGTTCGACCACCATCGCCAACCCCACCATTCTCGGCAATGCCGTGGGTTTCAAGGGGCTGGACCTGGGCGTCAGCATGTCGGGGCAGCGGGCCTTTGAAGGCAGCTCCGACGCCAATCAGAGCAACAGCCTGTCGGGCTCTATCACGGTGACCGTCGCCGAGGTGCTGCCCAACGGCATTCTGGCGATTCGCGGCGAGAAGTGGATCACCCTTAATCAGGGTGACGAGTTGATCCGTATCAGCGGTCTGGTGCGCGCCGAGGACATTGGCCCGGACAACACCGTGCTGTCGACCCGTGTGGCCGATGCGCGTATCACCTATTCCGGCAAGGGTGCCTTTGCCGATGCCAACCAGCCCGGCTGGCTGAGTCAGTTCTTCCTCAGCCCCATGTGGCCGTTCTGACAGGAGTATTGCCATGCGCAGCCTGATTATCTGCTTATGTCTGCTGCTCGCCAGTCCGCTGGCGCTGGCCGATCGTCTCAAGGACATCGCCAGCATCGCCGGGGTGCGCAGCAACCAGTTGATCGGTTACGGCCTGGTGGTCGGTCTGGATGGCTCTGGCGACCAGACCAGCCAAACTCCGTTCACCGTGCAGACCTTCCAGAACATGCTGACCCAGTTTGGGATTACTGTGCCGGAAGGTACGCGCATTCAGATGAAGAACGTGGCTGCCGTGGCGATTCACGCTGACCTGCCGCCGTTCTCGCGCCCTGGCCAGACCATCGACGTCACGGTGTCGTCCATTGGTAACTCCAAGAGCCTGCGTGGCGGCTCTCTGCTGATGACCCCCCTCAAGGGGATCGACGGCCAGGTGTACGCCATTGCCCAGGGCAACCTGGTGGTCGGCGGCTTTGGTGCCGAGGGCGCCGATGGCTCGCGCATCACGGTCAATATTCCCAGCGCCGGGCGCATCCCCAACGGTGCTACCGTCGAGCGCGCGGTATCCAGTCCCTTCACGTCCGGGGACCATCTGGTCTTCAATCTCAATCGTCCGGACTTCACCACTGCCAAGCGTATTGTCGATCGCATCAACGAGACTTTTGGCCCAGGCGTCGCCCAGGCGCTGGACGGCGGCTCGGTGCGCGTACGTGCGCCGATCGACCCCAACCAGCGGGTTGACTACCTGGCTATGGTCGAAAACCTGACGGTCGAGCAGGGCAGTGCCGCGGCCAAGGTCATCATCAATTCGCGCACCGGCACCATCGTGATCGGTCAGGACGTGCGCGTGCAGCCGGCTGCCGTGACCCACGGCGGTCTGACGGTGACTATCAGCGAGAACCCGCAGGTCAGTCAGCCCGGTGGTGTGCTGTCCGGTGGCCAGACCGTGATTTCACCGAGTTCGCAGATCAATATCGAGGAAGGCGATAGCCGCATGTTCGTGTTCAATCCGGGCGTTTCGCTCGATGAGATCGTGCGCGCCGTCAATCAGGTTGGCGCCGCGCCGGGCGACCTGATGGCCATTCTTGAAGCGCTCAAGCAGGCCGGCGCCTTGAATGCCGATCTGGTCATTATCTGACCGGGAGCCCAGCATGAACACCAGCAACAGCGTCAGCTACACCGACATCAACAGCGTCAGCCAGCTCAAGGTCGGCAGCGATGCCAACAGCCCGGAGAACGTGCGCAAGGTCGCACAGCAGTTCGAATCGCTGTTCGTCAATATGATGATCAAGAGCATGCGTGAGGCCAATGCCGCCTTTGCTGAAGGCAACCCGCTGAACACGCCGCAGACCAAGTTTTATCAGGAGATGTACGACAGCCAGATGGCTGTACACCTGTCCGAAGGCCGCGGCCTGGGCTTGAGTGATGCCTTGATGCGCCAGCTGTCGCCGAAGGCAGAAAGCGGCGCCAGTGCTGATAATGCCGCCACGCCGGCGGTGGATCAGTCGGCGCTGCTGGCGCGGCGTCGGTTGCAGATTGCCTCGGATTACAGCGCCTGGGCCGAGCGGTTGGAGCGGGCTGATAACAGCGTCGCCAGCAGCGCCAGCAGTGAGTGGCAGCCGCTGCGCGGCATCGAGGCCATGCGCCGCGCTGGCGCCAGTGTTGCTGCACTGAGCGGTGAGGCGGCCGGGCGTACGCGCTTTGCCAGCAGTGAGGAGTTTGTCGAAACCATGCTGCCGATGGCTGAGAAAGCCGCCGCACGCCTGGGTGTAGATCCGCACTACCTGGTTGCTCAGGCGGCATTGGAAACGGGCTGGGGCAAGTCGGTCATTCGTCAGTCTGATGGTAGCTCCAGCTACAACTTGTTCGGTATCAAGGCCCATGGTGGCTGGCAGGGCGAAAGCGCCAACGTGGCCACCACCGAGTACCGCAATGGTGTGAGCACCCGCGAGCGAGCGGACTTTCGCAGTTACGCCTCCTGGGAGCAGAGTTTTGAAGATTACGTGAGCTTTCTGGAAACCAACGGTCGCTACAGCAAGGCGCTGAGCAGCACCGAAAACCCGGATACCTTCTTCCGCGAGTTGCAGCGTGCCGGCTACGCCACCGACCCGCAGTATGCGCGCAAGGTGTCGCAGATTGCGCGCCAGCTGATCGGCAGCAGCGACAGCCGGGTAGCCAGCGCCGACACCTCTACTGACAACGCCGGCAGGGCTTGAGTATGGCAAATTTATTCGGTATCGGCCTTAGCGGCCTGAAGTCGGCCCAGACCCAGCTGTCGGTCACGGGCCAGAACATCACCAACGTCAACACCCCAGGTTACACCCGGCAGACGGCGGTGCAGACCGCGCAGGTACCCAGTTTCACTGGGGCTGGTTATATGGGTAACGGCACCAAGGTGGTGGATGTAGACCGCATTTATAACCAGTTTCTGACCAACCAGGTGCGTACCGCGACCTCCACCAACGCCGAGGTGCAGGCCTTTAAGTCTCAACTGGAGCAGCTCAACACCTTGGTGTCCAGCAGCGCTACCGGTATCACGCCTGGCCTGCAAAGCTATTTTGATGCCCTGCAGACGGCAATTGAAGACCCGGCCAACCTGCCGGCACGCCAGCTCTTTTTGTCCGAGGCCGAGGGCCTGGCGGCACGCTTCAACACGGTGCAGACCAGCCTGAGCAGTCAGAATCAGTTTATCGGCCAGCAGATGGGCACGCTGGCCGATCAGGCCAGTCGTCTGGCCAGCTCGATCGCCAGCTACAACGACAGCATCGCGGTGGCTGCCGCCAATGGCGCGCAACCCAATGACCTGCTCGACGCCCGTGATGAGGCGGTCCGCGAACTGAGTGAATTGATCGGCGTGACCGTAGTACAGCAGGACGACAACATGCTGAACATCTTTATCGGCTCCGGTCAGCCATTGGTAGTGGGTAACCAGGCATCGACACTGGCCGTGCAGCCGGGTGCTGGCGATCCGTCGCGGGTGGATGTGGTGCTCAAGGCGGGCAATGCGGTGCAGGATGTCACCGGGCTGATCAGTGGTGGCGAGCTGGGCGGTTTGATCAAGTACCGTAATGATGTGCTGGATCCAGCGCTTAACGCTATTGGCCGCCTGGCACTGTCGATTGCCAGTGAGTTCAACGAGCAGCAAGGCCAGGGGCTGGACCTCAATGGCAACGCGGGCGCCTCGCTGTTCAACGACATCAACAGTGCTGAGCTGGTGGACGGCCGTAGCCTTGCGCGCGCCACCAATAGTGACCCCAACGCCAAGCTCGATGTGCTGATCAGCGACACCTCACAGCTGAGCACCTCGGACTACGAAGTGGTGTTTACCAGTGCCACCGAGTTCACGGTGCGGCGCACCTCCGATGACAGCGTCAGCGGCCCCTATGACCTGAACAGTGTGCCGCCACCGGAGCTTGACGGCTTTACTATCGAGTTGGGCGGTGGCGGTATCGCTGCCGGTGACCGCTTCCTGCTGACGCCCACCCGTCATGCCGCCGCCGAGATGACGGTGGTGATGCAGCAGCCACAGGAACTGGCGTTTGCCGCGCCCGGCTCGGTTGAGGCCAGCCTGGATAACCGCGGTACCGGCAGTCTGAGTCAACCGAGCCTGACCGCCGGGCCATCGCCCATCGACTCGGCCGCGCTGCAGGGGCTGTTGCCTGTCGAATTGAGCTATGACGAGGCCAGTGGCGAGCTGCAGGTGACAGGCGGCACCGCCACACTCAACCCGTCACCGCTGGTCATCACTCCGGGCCAGACCAACAGCGTTGAAGTGACTGTGGGCGGGTATACCTTCAGCATGTCGATGACGGGGACGCCGAAGGATGGCGACAGTTTTAACCTGGCCTTTAACGCCGGGGTAGCAGATAACCGCAATGCGCTGGTGATGTCCGGGCTGCAGACCGCGAAGGTTCTGGGCCAGGCCAACGGTGCCGAAGGCTTCTCCTTTGTCGATGGCTATGGCGACTTGGTACAGCGCGTGGCGACTTATACCGCTCAGGCGCGCACCAACTCCGAATCCAGCGCGGCAGTGCTGACCCAGGCAACCAATAATCGTGATTCGGTCTCTGCGGTGAGTCTGGATGAAGAGGCCGCGAATCTGATCAAGTTTGAGCAGTACTATAATGCGTCGGCTCAGGTGATTCAGGTCGCCAGAACCATTTTTGATACGCTGATCAACAGCGTCAGATAACGGGTAGCGTCCCATGCGTATCTCAACCATCCAGCAGTTCAACAGCGGTGTGCGCGGCATTCAGGACAACTACGGCAATGTCACCCGCACCCAGGAGCAGATCAGCTCGGGTAAACGCATTCTCACGCCGGCGGATGACCCGGTGGCAACCGTGCGTCTGCTGCAACTGAGCCAGGAGGCCAACCGCCTGGAGCAGTACAGCACCAATATGACGGCGGCCAACAACAGCCTTACCCAGGAGGAGGCCATCCTCAATTCGGTCAACAACGTTTTGCAGCGTGTTCGCGAAATCGCCATCGAGGCGGGTGACGGCTCCAAGAGCGACGCTGACCGTCAGGCGCTGGCGACCGAACTGGAGCAGCGTGAAGAGGAACTGTACAACCTGTTCAACAGCCAGAACGCCCGTGGGGAGTATTTGTTTGGCGGTTACCAGAGCAGCCAGCAGCCTTTTGTCAAAAACCCGGATGGCACCTACAGCTATCAGGGCGACGAGGGCCAGCGCTCAATCCAGATTGCCGGCTCCAAGTACGTGGCGATCAATGACAACGGCAAGGACTTGTTCGTCAGTGTCGCCAACGTCAATCGGGTGAACACGGAAGCCGATCCGGCCAACACGGGTACCGGGCGCATTTCGCTGGGTGTTGTTGAGGACAAGAACGCGTACGACAACACCTTCTATCCGCAGGGCAGTGTCAGCATCGTGATTGGCGCCACTGGCGATAGCTACGAAGTTGTCGACAGTGCGGGTAACCCTATGGCCCCCCCGGTGACCGGCCAGCTGGAAGAGAACGACGACGGTGGCTACACCATTCGCTATGCCGGCGTTGCAGTGACGCTGGATGGCGAGTTGGCCGCCGGCGACAGTTTTTCTATCAGTACCGGAAATAGCACACCCGGCAGTACCAACCGCGAAACGCGCAGCATTCTGGAGACCGTCTCGATGCTGCGCAGCACGCTGGAAACCGGCGGCAGTAGCACTGAGGACAAGTTGCAGCGCCGTGATGTGATTGCGATCACCCTGGACAATCTCGACAACGCGATGAATCAGGTGTTGAGCGTGCAGACCACCATAGGCGCGCGTATGAACGTGATCGAGTCGACCCTGACCGAGAACGAGGAAGTGTCGCTGATCAATACCGCCGTCACCTCCGAGCTGCAGGATCTGGACTATGCCGAGGCGCTTAGCCGCCTGAGTCTGCAGAGTGTGGTGCTGGAAGCGTCGCAACAGAGCTTTGTCAAAGTCAGCGGCCTGAGTCTGTTCAATCTGTTGTAACGGTCGGGTCCGGCACCTGGCCCTGGGTGCGCAGCATCTCGATAAACGCGGTCGCGGCAGGTGATAGCGGCCGCTGACGCCGCGTCACCAGGCCAAAGCTGGTGCCAGGCATCAGCGCTGGCCAGTCGAGCAGCGCCAGGCTGCCAGCGGCCAGCTCATCGCTCAGGGTATCCAGGCTGCCGATGCTGAGTGCATCGCAATGTTGTACCAGACGTTTGAGCACATCCAGGTTATCGCACTCCAGGCTGATCAGGGGCTCCGGCCGGGGCAGAGTGCGGCGCAAGTCTTGCAAGATTCTGTCGGGCACGCGAAAGCTCGCCAATGGATACTCTGCCAGCAGCTCCGGCGTCAGGTCAGTGCGCCCGGCCAGTGGATGCCCTGCGCGGCAGAAAAGTTGACTGGCCTGCTGTTGCAACGGCGTGACCTCCAGCTGCGGATCGTGCTCCAGCTCGCGAATGTCGGCGACGAACAGCTCCAGTTGCTCGGCCAGCAACTGCTGGCGCAGCGCCACCCAGTGCTGAACCTCCATATGCACCCTGACGCCGGGATGGCGGCGGTTGAATTGGCCCAGCACGCGGGGCAGCAGGCCGGCTGCCGGAAAGGGGCCAGCGCCCAGCAGCAGCTCGCCGGCTTGCAGATCGTTGAACTGTCGCAGCGCATTGCGCATGGCGGTGCTACCGGCCAGCAGCCGCTGCGCGTGCTCCAGCACCAGACGCCCCTGGGGGGTCAGCTCGACTCCCTTGCCACTCCGGTTGATCAGCTCGCAGCCAAGACGCTGCTCCAGTGTCTGAATGCTGCGACTGAGCGCCGGTTGGCTCAGGCCGATGGCCTCGCCAGCGCGGGCAAAGCCCTGGTGTTCGACCAGGGCGACGAAATGGCGTAGGGATTTCAGATCCATGGGGTGTCTCAGCGGGGGCTGGCCAGTGAGTTGATAATCGGACAGTCTGGACGGTGATCACCCTGACAGCAATCGGCCAATTGCGCCAGACTGGCGTGCATGGCCTGCAGGTCTGCGATACGCGCCTCCAGCTCTTCCAGGTGCTCAGCGGCCAACGCTTTGACCTCGGCGCTGGAGCGCGAACGGTCCTGCCATAGCTGCAAAAGACGCGCGATCTGCTCCATGCTAAAACCCAGCCGCCGTGCACGCTGGATAAACCCCAGTGTGTGCAGCTCCCTATCGCCGTACTGGCGATAACCGCCCTCGCTGCGCGACGGTGCCGGCAGCAGGCCGATTTTCTCGTAGTGCCGAATCATGCGCGGGCTGAGGCCGCTGGCCGTGGCGGCCTGGCTTATGTTCATTTGTTCTCCGGTTGCCAACGCTTGAGCAGCAGCGCATTGCTGACCACGCAGACGCTGCTGGCCGCCATCATGGCGCCGGCGATCATCGGGTTGAGCAGGCCAAAGGCGGCCAGCGGAATGCCCAGGCAGTTGTACACGAACGCCCAAAACAGGTTCTGACGAATCTTGTCGCCGGTACGGCGTGACAGCGCCAGTGCCATCGGCACCAGGGCCGGGTCGCCGCGCATCAGGGTAATGCCGGCGCTGTGCATGGCGATATCGGTGCCGGTGGACATGGCCATGCCCACATCGGCACTGCTCAGCGCAGGGGCGTCGTTGATGCCGTCGCCGATCATGGCGACGACCTTGCCCTGTTGCTGCAGGCGCTGCACCTCGCTGACCTTGTCGGCGGGTAGCACGCTGCCCCGGATCTGATCGAGCCCCAGCTGGCGGCCGATGTGCTCGGCGGCGCGCTGGCTGTCGCCGCTGATCAGCAAGGACTCAATGTGTTGCTCTTGCAACTGGTCTATGGTGGCGCGGGCGTTGTCTTTCAAACTATCGGCAAAGCTCAGCAGCGCCAGTACCTGATTGCCCTGGGCCAGCCAGGACAGGCTTGCCCCGTCGGCCTGCAGTTCGGCCGCCTGTTGCTGCCAGGGCGTCAGGTCAAACTGCTGCTCCTCCAGCAGGCGGGCGCTGCCCAGCCAGGCGTTCTGGCCGTCGACCACGCCCTGCGCGCCGCGTCCGGCGAGTACCTGCAGGGTGTCCGCAGGGGCTGCCTCGATACCTTGCTCGGCGGCGTAGTTGCACAGTGCACGGGCCAGCGGGTGTTCGGCCTGTTGCTGCAGGGCCAGGGCAACGCGCAGTACTGCTTTGGTGCTATGGCCGTTCAGGGCCTCAACGTGGGTCAGTGCGGGTTTGCCGCGGGTCAGGGTGCCGGTCTTGTCAAAGATCACCGCGTTGACCAGGCGAGCGCGTTCAAGGGCTTCGGCGTCGCGAATCAGGATACCGTAGCGTGCGGCCACGCCGGTGCCGACCATGATGGCGGTCGGCGTGGCCAGTCCAAGGGCACAGGGGCAGGCAATCACCAGCACGGCGATGGCGTTGAGCAGCGCCGCCTGCGGGCCAATGAAAAAGCTGCCGATCGCCCAGGTTGTCAGCGCGATGGCAATCACCACCGGCACGAACACCGCCGCGACGCGATCAACCAGACGCTGAATAGGTGCCTTGGAGCTTTGTGCGTTTTCGACCATGCGGACTATCTGCGCCAGCAGGGTAGCCTGGCCGACGCCGGTGGTGTTGATCAGCAACACACCGTCCTGATTCAGGCTGCCGGCGCGCACGGCCTCGCCTGCGCTGCGGCTGACCGGCAGGCTCTCGCCGGTCAGCATGGACTCATCGATATGGCTGCTGCCCTCAACAACCTCGGCGTCGACCGGTATGCGTTCGCCGGCGCGTACCACCAACTGATCACCCGGCAGCACCTGACTGAGCGGCACCTCCCGTTCGCCCTCGGCGTCACGCAGTCGGGCGGTATCCGGGCGCAGGGCGGTGAGGGCGCGGATGGCCTCCAGAGTCTGCCCCTTGGCGCGGTTTTCCAGGTATTTACCCAGCAGAATAAAGGTGACGATGACCGCCGAGGCCTCGTAGTACAGGTGCAGCTCGGTGCCCGGCGGCTGGGTGAGCAGGTTCCAGGTGCTCAGCGCCCAGCCGGCGCTGGTGCCCAGCACCACCAGCAGGTCCATGTTGGCTGTGCGGTTGCGCAGGGCATGCCACGCGCCACGGTAAAAGGTCGCCCCAAACACAAACTGCACAATGCTGGCCAGAATCAGTTGCAGCCAGCCCGGCAGCATCCAGTGTCCGGCCCCCAGCAGGGCAGGGAGCATGGCAAGCAACATGGGCGCGCTGAGCAGCGCGGCGATGATCACATGTTGCCGTTGTTTGGCCAGGTCAGGGCCTGCGTCGGCGGCAGGGGCGTCGTCATCCAGCCATTGTCCGGGATAGCCGGCCTGGCGCAGCGCGCGTAGCAGTGCGTCCTGATCTGTGCCTTTTAGCATCCGCACACGGGCCTGCTGGCTGGCCAGGTTGACCTGGGCTTCGAGTACGCCCGGCACCTTGCCCAAGGCCGCCTCGGCACGGCCTACGCAGCTGGCGCAGGTGAGGTTGCTCAGCTGCAGCTGGCGGCTCTGCAGCTCGGCGGGGTAGCCTGCCTGACGCAGTGCCTGCTCAACAGCCGTGAGCTGGTTGTTGTCCTGCACATCCACGCGGGTGGTTTGCGCGGCCAGGTTGACCGCGACACGTTCGATGCCATCGACGCTTTCAAGCGCGCGCTCGACTCGGCTAACGCAGCCGGCACAATTCATACCGCTGAGCTGCAGTGTTATCTCCGACATGGTCTGCTCCCGTGCTGTTGACTTCATTGCAGCATGAACCCTGACATCATGTGAAGGTCAAGCGGGAGCTTGTGCCTGCGTCAAAGCGTCTCCTAGAACCCCAGGACCGGCCCTCCGCCGTTGCCGAGTTTGAGGCCCACCTTGAGGATCCAGTCGTTGTCCATTGCCGCCACTACCCAGGTGTGGCCCTCCCATTCGATCTGGTCGCCTACCACCGGATGTCCGCCGAACTGTCGGCTGAAGAAGGCCGCCAGGGTGAGCTCGCGCATGCCCTCGGGCACGGCAATACCGTAGAACTTGCCCACTTCGCCAAGCTGCGCCTCGCCTTCAAGGATAAAGTCCCCGAAGAAGCTGCGGCTCTCAAGTCGCCGCGGCGGCTGCGCCTTGCTGAACAGCTTGGACAGGGCCGGCAGGTCGCGCGGGCGGCCCACCACGCAGAGCACATCGCCCAGGGCGAGTTGGGTACTTCCGGTCGGATGCAGCAGGTGGTCACCGCGAAATAGCGCGGCAATGCGGGTGTCGTGGGGCATTTTCAGGTCGCGCAGGGCCACGCCGACACACCAGTTGGCGTTGTCTAACTGGTACACCAGTAGTTCAAAGTCGCCGTCAATAGCGGTGTCCAGGCTGGTTCGTTGCAGCGGCTCTGGCTGGGGCGGAATCTCTACCTTGCACAGGCGCGCGGCGAGTGGCAGCGAGGAGCCTTGCAACAGCAGTGACACCAGCACCACCACGAAGGCCAGGTTAAACAGCAGCTGCGCCTGTTCCAGGCCCGCCAGCAGCGGGAAGATGGCGAGAATGATTGGCACCGCACCACGCAGGCCTACCCAGGCGATAAACAGCCGCTCGCGCCAGGAGAAAACGAAGGGCGCCAGACAGATGAGCACCGCGATGGGGCGGGCGACAAAAATCAGGAACAGCGCGATCAGCACGGCCGGCAGGGCGATGATGACCATTTCGCTCGGCGTCACCAGCAGGCCGAGCATCAGGAACATGCCAATCTGGCTGAGCCAGGCCATGCCGTCCTGCACCTGCAGGATATTCTGCAGGTTGCGCACACGGTTGTTGCCCAATATCAGGCCGGTCAGATAGATAGCCAGAAAGCCGCTGCCGCCGATCTTGTTGGTGGCGGCAAAGACCATGATGGCGCCACTGGTAATCAGCAGGGGATAAAGGCCAGCTGGCAGGGTGACACGATTGACCAGCCAGACCAGTCCGAAGCCGCCGGCCAGACCGCACAGGGCGCCAATACCGAACTGCTCGATCAGCAGCAGGGCGAAAGACCAGCTGAAGCTGGTTTGCCCGTTGGCGAGCATCTCGACCAGGGTGATGGTCAGGAAAATGGCCATCGGGTCGTTTGACCCCGATTCGATCTCCAGAGTGGCACCCACGCGTTGCTTGAGATTCAGCCCTTTGCCCTGTAGTAGAGAGAACACCGCCGCCGCGTCAGTTGAGCCGACAATCGCGCCCAGTAGCAGGCCCTGAAGCCAGTGCAGCTCCAGAATCCAGGCAGTAAGGGCACCGGTTAACGCCGCGCTGATCAGCACTCCGACGCTGGCCAGCGACATGGCTGGCCATAGACCCACGCGGAAATTCTCGACCCGGGTGCGCATGCCGCCATCGAGCAAAATTATGGCCAGCGCCAAGCTGCCGATGACAAACGCGGTGTTGGCGTCTTCGAATTGGATGCGGCCAATACCGTCGACCCCGGCAAGCATGCCGATGATCAGAAAGATCAACAGCAGCGGAATGCCCAGCCGCGATGACAGCGAGCTGGCCAGCACGCTGAAACAGAGCAGCACGGCACCGATCAGAAATAGGGTGTTGATATAGTCCATGGAGGTGACTCGACGGCGGGTTACCCGAACCTTTGCACTATATCGTCTATGCCCCGGAGCAGTAAAAAAAATACTGTATAGTCAATGCATTGTAAGCAGTGAGGTGATTATGGACGCAGCATTCTGGCAGCAGCGCTGGCAACTGGGAGAAATCGGCTTTCACAAGGCGGCAACCAATCCGCTGTTGCAGCAGTGGTGGCCGCGTCTGGCGCTGACTGGCGCAGAGTCTGTGTTGGTGCCGCTGTGCGGCAAGTCGCTTGACCTGTTGTGGCTGCGTGCGCAGGGGCACTCGGTGCTGGGTGTTGAGCTGGCGCGCAGCGCCCTAGAGGCCTTTGATGCTGAACACGGGCTGGCGCTGGCGTGGAGCCATGAGGGCGACTTTGCCGTAGCGCGGGGTACCGGCTTTGAGCTGTTGTGCGGTGATTACTTTGCCTTGCAGGCGGAGCACCTTGCCGGTGTGGCGGCGGTGTATGATCGCGCGGCCCTGATCGCGTTGCCACCGGCCATGCGAGAGCGTTATGTCGCCCAGTTGCGCAACCTGTTGCCGGAGGGCTGGAAAATGCTGCTGGTGACCCTGGACTATCCTCAGGAGCAGCGCCCCGGTCCGCCTTTCAGCGTACCGGATGCGGAGGTACGGGCGCTGTATCACGGCTGCCGTATCGACGTGCTGGATGAGCAGGACGTACTGGCTGACCACGCGGTTTTCGCCAGCCAGGGTATGCAGTCACTGGTTGAACGGGTCTATCTCATTTCTGCCTGAGGCCTCGATGCTCGCCGCGTTTGCCCTGCTGTACAAACTGCTGCCGCTGTATGTGACGGTTGGCCTTGGGTGGCTGGCTGGTCGCTATCTAGAGGCCAGTGGTCGCCACATAGCCGGCATCATGATGTATATCGTCACGCCGTCGGTCGTCTTTGCCGGCGTTATGCGGGCGCCGCTGTCGCCTGAAGTCATTGCGTTGCCGTTTCTGACCTTTGCCTTGTGCAGCCTGCTTGGCTGGCTGCATCTGCTGGTGGCGCGGCGCTGGTTCCCCAACGCTGGCGCCAATATGATTCCGTTGGCCGTGGGTACTGGCAACACGGGGTATTTTGGTATTCCGGTGGCGTTGCTGCTGTTCGGCGAGCAGGGGCTGTCGATCTACATCGTGTGCATGCTGGGCACTACTCTGTTTGAAACCTCGGTGGGTTTTTACCTGGCGGCCCGCGGACGCTTCGGTATTCGCGACTGCCTGCTGAAGGTCGCACGCCTGCCGTCGTTGTACGCGTTTTTTCTGGCCGTGCTGCTCAACAGCGCGGGCCTGTCGATCCCCGATGCCTTTGTTCCGCTGTTTGATAACCTGCGTGGTGCTTACAGTGTGTTCGGCATGATGATCATCGGTATGAGTATTCTCAGTTTCCAGGGGCTGGCTGGGGACCTGCGATTTACCGGGCTGGCGCTGCTTGGCAAGTTTGTCAGCTGGCCTTTGATGGCGCTGGCATTCTGCTGGTTCGACAGTCATGTGACCCAGCTGTATGGGCAGGCCGTCTATCAGGCCATACTGCTGATCTCCATCACCCCCATCGCCGCCAACACGGTGGTCATTGCGACCTTGCTCGATACCCATCCCAGGCAGGTGGCTGGTACCGCCTTGCTGAGCACTCTGGTGGCGCTGCTGTACATCCCGCTGATGATTGCCTGGCTGTTTTGATGTCGCGGTGACGGTATTTCGTGGTCAACCCGAAAACAGCCGGAAAAGTGACAGAAAACGGTTAATGCTGCTGCCGGTTCGGTCGATAACCGAGGTAAGGAAACACAACGGAAGCGCACCGGTACAGGTGCTGCGCACTGGTAATACAGGGCGCAAGGAGGATGTTAGCGCTTCCGGAGGGTGCAGGGCTACGCACCTGGTTGCTGTCGGTGTGGCGGAAGCTGACCGAGCCTGTTTCAGGGAACAACCGGCCTTTGGCGGCCTTTTTCTGCCTGCGTCTGCGACAAGAGTGATAACCACTATGCTTAGCCTGATTCGAGATATGAGTTTTCGTTGGAAGTTAACCATCCCCCTGCTGATCCTTGCGGCGTTGCTGGCCTTGTCCGGAGTGTTCGCGTTTTGGGCATTGGCGACGGTGGAGGCGAGGTTGACTCGAGTAGCCGCCGAGCTGCTGCCCCAAAGCAGTCTGGTGCTTGAGGCTGATCGTGATCTGTATCAGGCGTTGAGCGCAGAGCGGGCCATTATCGCTGGCGTACGCAGCGCCGGGCTGGACGCCGAGCTGAGCGACAATCTGCAGCAGGCCAACGATCGCATTGCTCGCTACAGCGAGGCTACCGACTCTGTCGAGGGCAAGGCGTTGGCCGCCGAGTTCACCCGGGCGTTTGCTACCTGGAAGGCGACCGTCATGGAGAACGCCAGGCTCGCGCGCAGCGGCGCTGCCGCCCAGGCCTCCGATATCAGCTACGGGCGTGGCTATGAAGAGTTCTCTCGCGCACGCGACCTGATTGATCAGATGACCGGCCTGGTCAACCGTCAGGCTGATGCCGAAGAGAGGGAGGCTGCGGCCGATGTCAGCGCCAGTCACGCGCGTGTTGCGACGGTGCTGGTAGTGGGCGGCATTGTCTGTCTGCTGATGATTGTGTTTTTCCCGGGGCTGATTACCAGCCCGTTGCGCGAGCTGTTGCAGCGCATCCGTGACATTGCCGATGGTGAAGGCGATCTCACCCAGCGCGTAGTCGTGCATTCCAACGACGAGCTGGGCGCCCTGAGCCGGGCCTTCAATGCCTTTCTCGAACAACTGCAGACGCTGATTCGTCAGGTGGCCGATTCAACCTTGCAGGTCGCCTCGGCGGCCGAGCAGATGAGCGCCATCTCGACCGGCCAGGAAAAACTGGTCAACGATCAGTACATGGCGGTTGATCAGGTCAGTACTGCTGCCACCGAAATGAGCGCGGCCATTCACGAAGTCGCCGACAATGCGCACAGCACCGCCGACGCGGCCCGCGAGGCCGATCGCCAAGGGCACGAAGCTTCGGACGTGGTGTCAGCCACCATGAATGACCTGCGCCGTCTGGCCGCCGACGTCGAAGAGGCTGCCGGGGTGATCAACAATCTGGAGCAGGATACCGACAAGATCGGTGGCGTGCTCAGTGTGATCGAAGGCATCGCCGAGCAGACCAACCTGCTGGCGCTGAACGCCGCCATTGAGGCGGCACGGGCCGGTGAGCAGGGCCGCGGCTTTGCGGTGGTGGCCGATGAAGTCCGGGCCCTGGCAGCGCGCACCCAGGACTCGACCCGCGATATTCAGCAGATGATCCAGAAGCTGCAGTCGGGCACCGGCCAGGCGGTAGCCGTCATGCAGCGCGGCGCCGAGCTGGCAGCGCAGAGCGTTGAAAAGGCAGGTGCGACCGAGTCGTCACTGAATGAGACGTCGGCCTCGGTGATGCGTATCAACGATATGGCCGCGCAGATTGCCGCGGCCTGTGAAGAGCAGAGCCAGACGACCGAAGATATCGCCCGCAACATCAGCGGCATCCGCGACCTCTCCAACCAGGCTGCCCAGTCTTCACAGGAGAGCCGTGATGCGAGCAACGCGCTCGCACGGCTGGCCTCTGGCCTGCAGCAACAGGTTGGGCGCTTTCAAACCTGAGGGTTGTAAGTTATCCGCAAGCCGTTACAATAGCGCGGCCCGAGCATGCTCGGGTCGCTATGGTGGCCCCGTCGGTCCCCTCGCAATGATCAGCCGTGAACCCGGTCAGGCCCGGAAGGGAGCAGCCGCAGCGGTCATATCGTGTGCCGGGGTGTGGCTGCGGGGCCGCCTCCATTTTATCTCCCCCGATTCCCTTTCCTGTTACCTCAGCCTGACGCTGTTGTCGCTCGCAATGTAGCGCCGGCTTGGGTACATTAGCCGCTTGCATTCGACCGAACGGAAACGAACAGAGCCAATGAGTTATCAGGTACTTGCCCGCAAATGGCGTCCGCGCCTGTTCCGTGAAATGGTCGGCCAGACCCATGTGTTGCAGGCGCTGATCAACGCGCTCGACAACAACCGTCTGCACCATGCCTATCTGTTTACTGGTACACGCGGTGTCGGCAAGACCACTATTGCGCGTATTCTCGCCAAATGTCTTAACTGCGAGGCCGGTGTCAGCTCGGAACCCTGCGGTACGTGTTCATCTTGTCTGGAGATTGATCAGGGCCGCTTTGTTGACCTGATTGAGGTCGACGCAGCCAGCCGCACCAAGGTAGAGGACACACGTGAACTGCTGGAAAACGTGCAGTACGCGCCAACGCGGGGGCGCTTCAAGGTCTATCTGATCGACGAAGTGCACATGCTCTCCAGCCACAGTTTCAACGCACTGCTGAAAACGCTGGAAGAGCCGCCCGAGCACGTCAAGTTCCTGTTGGCCACCACGGACCCGCAAAAGTTGCCGGTCACTATCCTGTCGCGTTGCTTGCAGTTTTCCCTGAAGAACATGCCGCCGGAAAAGGTGGTTGAGCACCTTCAGCACGTGCTTGGCGAGGAGCAGATCGGCTTTGACCAGGAGTCGCTGTGGCTGCTGGGGCGTGCCGCCGATGGCTCGATGCGTGATGCGCTGAGCCTGACTGACCAGGCCATTGCCTTTGGTAATGGCCAGTTGCAGGTGGCCGAAGTGCGCAACATGCTGGGCACCATTGACCATGGCCAGGTGTTTTCCGTACTGGAAGCGCTGATTGCTGGTGACGCACGTGCGCTGATGGCGGCGGTGGCTGAGCTGGCAGAGCAGGGCGCCGACTTTTCCGGTGTGTTGGCCGAGCTGATTTCAACCTTGCAGCGCGTCGCCATGGCCCAGGTAGTGCCTGAGGCAACCGACAACAGCCTGGGTGACCAGCAGCGTGTGCTGGCGCTGGCCGGACAGGTCAGCGCCGAGGACGTGCAGCTGTTCTATCAACTGGCACTGCATGGGCGTCGTGACTTGCCGCTGGCGCCGGAGCCGCGTGGCGGCCTGGAGATGGCGCTGCTGCGGATGCTGGCCTTCCGGCCTGGTACGCTGGCGGATGTGCGGCCGACTGGCCAGGTGGTGCCGCCGGGTGATGTGCCGGAAAAGCCGGCGGGGTCCAGTCCGGCCAAGACTGAACCCGAGACAGCCCAGGCAGCAACAGCGTCGGCTGTTGCGCCTGTTGCCTCTGCCGCATCTAATCCTGCTGCACCTGCACCTGCACCTGCACCTGCACCTGCACCTGCACCTGCACCTGCACCTGCACCTGCACCTGCACCTGCACCTGCACCTGCACCTGCACCGGAAGCTGTCCCTGCCGCCGAGCCGCCAGCCGCCGTTGCTGAGCCCGATGTTGCTCAGGCTAAGCCAGCCATGCCCGAGCCGGAGCCCGCGCCCGAAGCGGTACAAGCCAAGCCTGACCCGGTCAGCCACCCGATCAGTTCGACCACGCCGGTCAAACCGCCGCAGGATGAGCCGCCCGCTGACTGGATGGACGGCCCGCCGCCGGATGACAGTGGGATGGCTGAGGGCGATGATGACGACCTGGACGTCGCCCAATATATGGATGACTGGCAGCTGCCGGATACCGAACAGCAGGCCGCTGCGGAAGAAGCACAGGACGCCATCAGTGATTTGCCGCCGGCCACCGGACTCGCCGCCGACTGGCTGGCCCTGTTCGAGCGCCTGGGGCTGAGCGGTCTGACCCAGAGCATTGCCGCGCATTGTCAGCTGGTCGGCCGTGAGCAGGGCAATTGGACCTTGCATCTGGACCCGGGGCATAGTGCGCTGTACAACGAGAATCACCGCAAGCGCCTGGAACAGGCTATTAGCACGGTGCAGGAGCAACCGGTGCAACTGCTGGTTGAGGTGGCTGCGCCCACCCAGGAAACGCCGGCCGTAGCCGCCGCCCGGCGCAAGGCGGCCCGACAGCGCGCTGCCGAGCAGAGCATTGCCACCGATACCCTGGTGCAACGCTTGCAAAGCGACTTTGCTGCCCATATCTGTGAAGGAAGCATCCGTCCATTGGATGCACCCGCCAACTGAACTACGAGGATAGCGTCATGATGAAAGGTGGCATGGCAGGCCTGATGAAGCAGGCCCAGCAAATGCAGGAAAAGATGGCCAAGATGCAGGAAGAGCTGGCCAACATGGAAATCACCGGCCAGTCTGGCGCGGGCCTGGTCTCCGTGCTGATGACCGGCCGCCACGATGTGCGTCGTGTCAGCATTGACGACAGCCTGATGCAGGAAGACAAAGAAGTGCTCGAAGACCTGATCGCAGCCGCTATCAACGATGCGGTGCGCAAGCTTGAGCAGACCAACCAGGAAAAGATGGCCGGCTTCACCGGGGGCATGAACCTGCCCGACGGCTTCAAGATGCCGTTCTGATCCATGGCCTTCAGTCCGCTTATCCGGCAAATGGTCGACGCTCTGCGCGGCCTGCCGGGCGTCGGCCCCAAGACGGCCCAGCGCATGGCCTTGCACTTGCTGGAGCGTGATCGTGCGGCGGCGGCTCATCTGGCGCAGGCGCTGCAGTCTGCCATTGACGGCGTGGGCTACTGCACCCGCTGTCGGACGCTGAGCGAGACCGATATCTGCTCGCTGTGCAGTGATCCGCGCCGCGACGACAGTCTGCTCTGCGTATTGCAGAGCCCGGCTGATGTCTGGGCGGTGGAGCAGGCTGGCGGCTATCAGGGCCGCTACTTTGTGCTCAAGGGGCACCTGTCGCCGCTTGATGGCATGGGGCCGGAAGAGATTGGTGTGCCAGCACTGCTCGATTGTCTGGAGGGGCGCGCGGTGACGGAAGTCATTCTGGCAACCAATCCGACCGTAGAGGGCGAGGCAACCGCGCATTACATCGCCGGCTTGCTGCGCCCCCGTGGTATCAAGGTGTCTCGCATCGCCCATGGCGTACCGCTG
Organism: Halopseudomonas maritima; assembly: GCF_021545785.1. Taxonomy (NCBI): domain Bacteria; kingdom Pseudomonadati; phylum Pseudomonadota; class Gammaproteobacteria; order Pseudomonadales; family Pseudomonadaceae; genus Halopseudomonas; species Halopseudomonas maritima. The sequence goes on along the minus strand of NZ_CP079801.1, from coordinate 631,798 downwards.
GGTGGTGAGCTGGAGTACATCGACGGCGGTACACTGGCCCACGCACTCGCGGGCCGTACCCAGATTCTCTGAGGCGCGCGCTCAGTCGGTTAGCTGACCAAGCTGGTAATCGCGCACCGCCTGACGTATTTCAGCTTCCGTATTCATGACGAACGGGCCGTACTGCACAACCGGCTCGCCGATTGGCTTGGCCGCCATCAGTAGCAACCGGGTGTCGGCCGACTGCGCTGTCAGGCGCACCAGCTCTCCATCGCTCAACAACCCCAGCTGGCCACGCGTCAGCGTGGCTGGCGTGTCGTTGCCGTCGACAGCCACCGCCCCTTCGTACACGTACAGCAGGGTGGTATGGCCGACGGGCGTCGGCAGTTCCTGTGTCTGGTCTGCGCCCAGTTGCAGGTCGATATACAGTGGCTGAGTCTTGCCGCCCTGGATTGGCCCTTGCACGTTCTGGTCTGCCAGTGCCAGGTTGCCGGCGATCAGCTTGAGCTGGCCGCCGCCCTTTAACCGCACCACGGGAAAGGCGTCGGGCGGCAAGTCCTGGTAGTGTGCAGGTTGCATTTTTTCGGCGGCGGGCAGGTTCAGCCAGAGCTGGAAGCCGCGCATGCTGCCGTGATCCTGCTGCGGCATCTCGGAGTGGATGATGCCGCGCCCCGCGGTCATCCACTGTACGCCACCTGGGCCGAGCAGGCCGCGATTGCCGAGGTGGTCCTCATGCAACATGCGACCTTCAAGCATGTAGGTGACGGTCTCAAAGCCACGGTGCGGGTGGGACGGAAAGCCGCCAATGTAGTCGGCAGCTTCGTCGGAGCCAAACTCGTCCAGCATCAGGAAAGGGTCAAGGTGCCGGCTGTCGGCGCCGCCGAATACACGGGTCAGGCGCACACCGTCCCCGTCGCTGGCGGGTTGACCGGTGCGGCTACTGAGCAAACTGCGATAGTGGATCATGGCGCATCTCCTCAACCAGGTTATGCGCCATTGTATTAACGGAAAAATTGATTGAATAACGCAAGATATGCGTTATTCGTATCGATTTTATTGATCGTTTTGCAGTGCTTCGGTGACGGGATGTTCAGCGTTGAGTTCATCGATGATGCGCTGATAGCCCTGGCAAGAGTCATAACGCCCGTTAGCCGGATCCTGCTCTTGCAGGGCCTTGAGGCGTGCGTTCAGCTCTTCGGCCTTGCCCGGCTGGTCCTTGGTGCGGTCATAGATCAGCTGTGCCAGGTGTTCGCCCTTGGCGATGGCCTCTTCGGGGGTGCAGGCCTGGGCTGAGAAGGTGCTCAGGCTCAGCAGGCCGCCCAGGGTCCAGATTGCGAGTGTTTTCATTGTTACCTCATGCGGGCACACGGAAGTCCTCCATGTTAGCTGCTGCGGGCCCAGGCTCCAAGCGCCGATGACCCTGGAGCTGGTGGCTGCGCTGAAATGTCACAGCACGGTAGCGTTGCTGAACACCGCGCGCCCCGCAGGGTACAAGGGCATTGGCAAGCGCTCGCTATTGCTGATCTGCTTGGAATGCGCGCAGCATCTCGGCGGGAATGCTGTGGCGATGCGCCAGGCTGGTATCGCCGGTATCTGGATGAAAAACGATCAGCACATCACCCTTCTCCAGGATGCGCCGTACCTGCAGCACTCGCCGTTCAAGGCTGTCTTCATAGCCGTTGTCAGTACCGTCGCGGGTTACAAAGTCTTCCAGCAGGGCGTCGAGGGTGGTGGGTTCCAGCATCTGGTAGGGGATCAACATACGTCTGATTCTCGGCTGACGTGTGGATTCTCAATGGTACACTTGCGGCCTTTTCCAGCCTATTGTTGCGCCATGATTACCGACCCGTTTTTCTACCTGTGTGCCATTCCTGCCGTTTTGTTGTACGGCATCGCCAAGGGCGGCTTCGGCGGCAATATCGCGATTGTTTCGGTGCCGCTGATGGCGTTGGTGGTGGCGCCGCAGCAGGCCGCAGCTATTCTGCTGCCGATTCTCTGTTTGATGGATCTGGTTGCCCTGCGCACGTTCCGGGGGCGCTGGGATCGCACCAATTTGCGCATCATTTTGCCGGCAGCGATGGTGGGCGTACTGATCGGAGCGCTCACCTTCAGGTTGATGAACGAGCAGCATATTCGTCTGTTGATCGGGGTTATTGCGGTCAGCTTTGTGATCAATGCCTGGTGGCGTCGTGATCAGAGCCAGGCGCGACCGGCCAGCCCCTGGCGAGGTCGTTTCTGGGGCATGCTGTCTGGTTTTACCAGCTTCGGCATTCATGCCGGCGGCCCGCCGATCAATGTCTATATGCTGCCCCAACGGCTGGAGAAAACCTTGCTGATGGGCACATTGGCGGTGTTCTTCACGCTGGTGAATTGGGTCAAGGTGCCGGCGTATCTGTACCTTGGCCAATTTTCTGCTGAGAACCTGCTGACGTCGCTGGTGCTGATGCCGCTGGCGCCTATTGGGGTGCGTTGCGGCTTTTGGTTGCTGCAGCGCAGTAATGAGAAGCTGATCTATCAGCTGTGCTATGTCTTCCTGCTGCTGACCGGTGGCAAGCTGCTGGTCGAGGGGGTTATGGGGTTATTGGCCTGACCAGCCGGCGCAGGCAGGCAAACAACTGCTGGCTCTCCACGGGTTTGGCAAGGTAGTCATCCATGCCCGCGGCCATGCCTTCCAGGCGGTGGCTGTCCAGCACATGGGCGGTGAGTGCCACAACCGGCACGCGGGGCAGGTGCTCGCGCTGCTCATGGGCACGGATGCGCCGGGTCGCTTCAAAGCCGTCGACACCCGGCATCTCGCAATCCATCAAGATCAGGCTGTAGCTGGCCGGGGCTGCGCGATAACGCTGCAGCGCTTGCGCGCCGTTGGCTGCCATGTCCAGGCTGTAGCCGGCCTTTTCCAGCAGGCTGCGCACAACCAGCTGGTTGACCGGGTTGTCCTCGGCTACCAGCAGGTGGCCGCGCGTTGCCTCGGCCTGTGGTTCGACGACCGGCGCCTGTGCGGCCGTGCTTCCCGGCTCCAGCAGTTGGCGCAAGAGTTCGCGCAGCTGTGAAGGCAATAGTGGCGTTGTCTGTTCCAGGCGGGGGCTTTGAGCGCCGTTTAATGGGCGGTGATCATCCAGGGCACGCAGCAATAGCACCGGCTCGGCGATTTGCGACAGCAGAGACTGCAGCTGGTCGATGGTTAAACCCTGACTGTCGATCAACCAAAACGCGCAGCTGTCCTGCTCCGGGTCAGCTTGAGAAAGCACGCGATAACCCAAGCGTTCGAGTTGGCGGCGATAGTTCTGCAGGGCATCAGCATGACGTGCAACCAGGCCGGCAAGCGGCTGTTCGCCGAGCGCTGGGGCGGCTGTCGACTTGGATGCAGGTAGCGTCACGCTGACGCAGATGCGGGTGCCTTCGTCCGGTGTGCTGTCCAGTTGTATATCTCCGCCCATCAGCCGCGCCAGCTCCTGACTGATGGCCAGTCCTAGCCCGGTGCCGCCGTAACGTCGGGTGGTGCTGCTGTCGGCTTGGGTAAAGGAGCGGAACAGTTGTCTCTGGGATTGTTCGGGGATGCCGATGCCGGTATCGCTGATCGTAAACCGCAGCTGCCAGCGTTCGCCGTTGCCGTCGGGTTGACCGTCGAGTAGCAGGCTGACGTGGCCCTGCTCTGTGAACTTGAAGGCATTACTCAGCAGGTTCATCAGAATCTGCTTGAGGCGGGTAGGGTCGCCCACCAGTTGTTGGGGCAACTCGGGCGCGACGCTGCAATACAGGTTCAACTGTTTTTCTGCCGCCTGGGCGGTGAACAGGCTGGCGACGTCAGAGGTCAGTTCATCCGGATCGAAGGCCAGCGCCTCCAGCTCGACCCGGCCGGATTCCAACCGGGCAAAGTCGAGGATGTCGTTGATGACGGTCAGCAGGGTGTTGCCGGATTTGCTGATGGTGTCCAGATAAAAGCGCTGCCGATTGTCCAGCCGGGTGCCGCCCAGTAGTTGCAGCATGCCCAGCACGCCGTTCATGGGCGTGCGTATCTCGTGGCTCATGCGCGCGAGGAAACGGCTTTGCGCTTGACTTTCCAGACGTGCCTGACGGGCTGCCTCATCGGCATGGAAGCGCGCTTCCTTGAGCACATTGATGCGATCAGCGAGCCCCAGCGACAGCAGGATCATTTCGGCGCAGGTGCCAATCTTTACCCAGTGAGAGCCGTAGCTAATGCCAGGTAGCTCGTACCCCAGCGAACCGGCGGTCGATAGCATCAGCGACACCAGCAGCAAGCTCCAGGCCAGGGTGTAGTAGGAGCCGTAGCGAAAACCCTTGCGCCAGACGTACAGGCCGCTGCACAGCAGCATGATGGAGCTGACGAGTACGAACAGGCTGGCCATGCTGTTGTACAGGCTAGTGCTGATCAACGGCAGGCTGATCATCGCCAGAAGCACCAGCCCAATGGCGCAGCGCAGCATCAGGTCCAGCAGGGGAAACTGTTCTCGAGTGTGCAGGAAGTGCCGGCTGAACTGCGTGGAGACAGCGCAGTGCAGGAACATCAGCGTGTAGATGGTGAGCGTTTGTACCGGCACGCTGGCGCTCACCCACTTCCAGGCCAGGCCGTCGAAAGTGGCAATAAACAGCACCATGTTGAGCAAGTACAGGAGATACCAGACGTAGGTCAGCTCGCGCAGCGAGGACAGGAGAAACAGGTTGTAGGCCAGCAAGCCCAATAGCACGCCGTAGAACAGACCATGCAAGAGCATACTGCTTTCCAGCTGTGCGCTGCTGCCCGGCCAGCTGGCGTAGTAGAGCGGCACAAACAGGGTGCTGCTGGTATTTACCCGCAGCATAAAGCGGTGCACGCCGGGCGACAGTTCCAGGGGAAACCAGTGGTTGCGCACGGCGACAGAGCGCTCGCTAAACGGCTGGTGATCGCCGCCGGTCTGCTCAAGTAACTGGCCGTCAGGCGTCAGTTGGTAGAGGTTAAGTTGGTCCAGCAGGGCGTAATCGAGTTGCAGCACGCCTTGAACGGGTTGTGTGTCAGGGTTGTGCAGGGCGAATGTCAGCCACAAGGTTGACTGGTTCTTGCCTTCGTTGACGAAGCGAGAGGTGACCGGACGCCACGGGAGATGCTGGCTGCCGCTGAGTAACTGGCGAGCGTCGAGCCTATCTGTTGGATCTTCCAGCATGAAGACCTGGTGGGCCAGGCTGATGCGCGGGCTGTACTGATCCACCTCGACCGGCGTTGGTTCCGGTGTGGTGGCGAGGTGGGGCTGTGCGTAGGCAAGACTGCTGCACAGCACCCAAAACAAGAGGAGTAGACAGCAAAGACGCATGTACTGGTTTCCGCCCGGCTGCTGGTTCCATTGTATTTTTTGCTTTCCGGCAGCGCTGTTCTGGATGCTAGCACAAGGCCGTATCAGCCACCCTGCCGGCGCCGGGCTTTCGGACGGTCGGTGGCATTCTGGCGCACCAGCTGTCGCAGCAGAAAACGCGACGGGTGCACGGCTTCGGCCAGTTCCCGCGGCAGCGGTAGTGGCTCGTTGCCCATCCAGGCGGCCAGCAGCTCGCCGCTCAACGGCGCACTGATCAGGCCGCGTGAGCCGTGGGCGATGTTGACGTAGAGCCCGTCATGCCAGGGCGCGGGGCTATCCGGTCGGGCAGAGGCGTCCTTGCCGAGGATGGCGTAGTCGCGCGCAAAGTCATTGGCGGCTGCCAGCGGGCCGATCAGTGGCAGGTAGTCGGGGCTGGTGCAGCGCAGGCCCACGCGGGCACCGCTGATTGGCGCCTGCTGCAGCACCTGATGCAGCGCTGGCGACAGTTTTTCCAGCAACTGCAGATTGTGCTGGTCCTCTTCGCCGCTTGGCTCCAGATCCAGGCGGTCAAAGCGAAAGCTGGCCCCTAGGTGATGCGTGCCCTCGCGGTTGGGCGAGATATAGCCATCGGCGCACAGCACGGTGCGCAGGGTGGCGCTCTCGCTGGTGGCTGGCAGGTGGGTGATTTGTCCGCGAATGGCCTTAAGTGGCAGGTGCGTGCTCTGGCTGAAAGCTCCTGTGTCCTGTGCGGTACAGAGGACCACGCAGGCAGCGCAGGCCAGTGTTTCACCCTGCGGGTCTAGCACCTTCCATTGGGTGTCGACGCGTTGCAGCTGCAGCGCCTGGCTGTGGGTTTTTACCTCGATCAGCGGGTGCTGCAGCAATGTCCGGCACAGGGTTGGCGGGCTGACCCAGCCGCCGCCGGGAAACCACAGCCCTGGGTGCTCGATAGCCACACCGGCGGTGGTGCTCGCTTGGGAGGCATTGAGGGCCTGCAGAAAACTTGTTGGATAGCCCTGACTGGCGAGCCCCTGTTGTCGTTGCTGTTCGCGCGCGTCACCGCCCAGTTGCAGCACGCCGCACTGTTGCCAGCTGTCCGGACCTTCTGGCAAGGCCCGTGCCAGCAGGCGCAGACTGTACTGATAGCTGCTTTGCACAAAGCGCGACAGCGGCGGGTGATGGGGTGACAGCTTGCAGTACAGGATGCCCTGGGGGTTGCCAGACGCGGCCTGTGCTATCTCGGCCTGGCGCTCCAGCAGCGTCACTTGCCAGCCGCGCCGGGCCAGCGCATGGGCGCTGCAGGCGCCGGCCAGGCCGCCGCCAATCACCACCGCCCGACGATCAGCGGCGCTGCCCGGTCGGGCAAACCAGGGCGCCTGCCAGGCCTTCTGCGGCGACTGTTCCAGCTGCCCGCAAAGCATCTCGCGTTTGCGGCCATAGCCTTTCACCTTGCGCATGGCGAAGCCGGCAGCCTGCAGACCCCGTCTAACGTCGCCAACACTGGTGAAGGTGGCAACGGTAGCGCCCGGGCGAGACAGCTCGGCCATGCGCTGGTAGAGCGCGGGCTGCCACATTTGCGGATTGCGTGCCGGTGCAAAGCCGTCAAGAAACCAGGCGTCGACTGGCGCATCGAGCTGCGGCAGGGTGTCGAACAGGTCGCCAATCAGCAGCGTCAGGGTGATGCGGCCAGCGCCTAGCGAAAAATGCTGCCAGCCGGCAGTCAGGTCTCGATACTGGGCGAGCAACTCATCGGCGTAGGTGCGCAGTTCTGGCCAGATGGTCAGTGCACGTTGCAGGTCTGTCCGGCTGAGGGGGTACTTTTCAGTGCTGACAAAATGCAGGTAGGTATCCGGTGGCGCGCAGGCGTCCCAGCGCTGCCAGGCCGCAAGGAAGTTCAGGCCGGTGCCAAAGCCGGTCTCTGCAATACAGAAGTGTTCGCCAGCAGACAACGCGCGCCAGCGCTCGGCCAGCTGGTTGTGCTGCAGAAAGACATGTCGGGTTTCGTCCAGGCCGCTATCGCGTGAGAAATAGACATCGGCAAAGCGGGTAGAGAACGGCTGATCGCCGTCCATCCAGGTCAGGTCGGCTGATTCAACTGGGGTGTGGCTCACAATGGCTCCGGGCAGCTGGGCATGGGCGCCATTGTATCCGGGCATCAACCCAGATTGGGCAAAATCAGCAACAGCCAGGTGGCCAGTACAACCAGGGCCACGGTGGACCACTTGGCCTTGTAAAACGGTTTCATGGCGTACGCCTTCTTGTTTTTATTGGATCGGCGCCTTGTGAGCACCTTGGGGTGCCTGCTCTTGGTGAGAGGTGGCACCGGTGGTGGAGGCTATTGCCAGCACCCAATCCTCTTTATAGCACGCTGCAGGGCGCCGTCGATGCCAGGGATGTGACAGTGTTAGACAAATTGGCTACAAGAATGTGGATTAGCACAGCAACACGCGATGAACTGCGCTGATCAGGTTTGCTGAAAGAGGCGCTCGGTGCGTGCCGCCATGGTCAGATCGTTGGTGTGCACGCCGCCAGCGTCGTGGCTCCACCAGCTGGCGCTGACCTTGCCCCACTCCAGTAGCAGGGCCGGGTGGTGATTCTGGGCCTCGGCCAGCGCGCCGACCTGATTGACAAAGGCCAGTGCCTGAGCAAAGTCGGCAAACCGGTATACCCTTTCAATACGCGGTACAGCGGCTTGTTCGTTCAGTGTCCAGTGGGGCAGGGCATCCAGCTGCTGGCGTACCTCAGTGAGGCTGAGAATGGGCTGGCCTTGGGTCAGTGGGCGGTCGGCGAGGTCGGTCATGAGGGGGCTCCGATCAGTAACAGCCCCTAGCATAGCAGCCAAGCCTGTCTGTGATAGGTAGCCACAAGGGTGCGTCAGGTATCATGTCGGCCTAACTGGAAGGGAGAGGGATTGCGGGTGATTCGCGTGCGGTGGTTTCGCAGGGGGCTGCGCTTTTTGGGCTGGCGGCCTGACAGCACTAGTCACCGGGAAAAGCTGGTGTCTGCGCTCGGCACGACGCTCGCGCTGATTTTGCTGTATGGGGTTACCCATCTGGTGATGGCCGAGGCAGCGCTCTGGGTGACCGGGTCCATGGGTGCCAGCGCGGTGCTGGTGTTTGCCATGCCCCACGGCACGCTGTCACAACCCTGGTCGGTGATTGGTGGGCACGTGTTGTCAGCTGCTTTTGGCGTGGCCTGCGTGCAGTGGCTGCCGCCCGGCTTCTGGCTGGCCGCGCTGGCGGTGGGCGGCAGCGTGGTCATCATGATGTATGCCCGCTGCCTGCATCCGCCTGGCAGTGCGACAGCGATGATTGTGGTGTTGGGTGGGCCGCAGATCACCCAGGCCGGGTTTGCCTTCGTGGTGTACCCGATTCTGCTCGATGTGCTGGTTATCGTGCTCTTTGCCGTAGCCTTCAATGCGCTGTTTGAGGGGCGACGCTACCCGCTGCCGTTGGTGCGTCATCAGGTGTCTCGCGCGCCAGGCATTGCCCCGGAAGACTTTGAGCACGCGCTGAAGCAGATGAATGCCTATATGGATATCGACTTTGACGATCTGTTGCGTCTGGTCGAGCTGGCCAACAACAACGCGCAAAGCAAGGGGGTAGCCGCTGCAGACCTGGTGACCGGTGCCTATTACAGCAACGGTTTGCCTGGACGCAACTGGTCCGTGCGCGAAGTGCAGCAGGTGGTCAACCGGCCAGGCCGAGCAGGGCGGGTGCGCTACCGTATCGTTAAGGGCGCTGGTGAGGGTGGCAATGGCATCTGCCGGGTCAGTGAGTTTGTGCGCTGGGCACGTTACCGGGTCGAGCCCGACGAACAGCGGCGGGTGTGGCGCCGGGTGACGGGCGAAGAGGAAAGTAGCTGACCGGTACAGTTGCCGTTGCAAACTGTCACTGTCGATGATTGCAGCGTCTTTCTACAATGGGGCTCTTGTTCTCCCTTCCTTGAGTTTTCCCCATGCACGTCTCCTCCGGGCGCTGGCTCTATGGTTTTCTATTGGCGTTGACCACCACCTTGCTGTGGGGCGTACTGCCGATCATGCTCAAGCAGGTGCTGCAGGTTATGGACCCTTACACCGTGACCTGGTATCGCCTGCTCAGTGCCGGGCTGGTGCTGTTCTGCTGGCTGGCCGCCAAGCGGCGTTTGCCCTCTATTACGGCCCTGTCGGGGCGCAATCGCGGGCTGCTGGTGGTGGCCATTCTGGGGCTGGCCTTCAATTACGTGCTGTATCTGATGGCGCTGAATCGCCTGTCTGCCGGCACTATGCAGCTGATTATCCAGACGGCGCCGGTAATGCTGATGCTGGGCAGTATGCTGGTGTTTCGTGAGCGCTTTGGCCTGGGGCAGGTGTTGGGGTTGCTGGTGCTGCTGCCGGGCTTTGTGCTGTTCTTCAACCAGCGACTGGCTGAGCTGCTGTCGCAGATGAGCAGTTACACCCTGGGCATTCTGATCGCGCTGGCATCGGCCTTTAGCTGGGCGCTCTACGGCTTGGCGCAGAAGCAGCTGCTGACGGTCTGGTCGTCGGTTACGGTCATGATGGTCATCTACTTGTCTTGCGCGCTGCTGATCTGGCCGCTGGCCAGTCCTGCGCAAGTCTTGCAATTGTCCAGCCTGCAGGCCTGGCTGCTGCTGGGCTGCTGCCTGAATACGCTGGTGGCCTACGGCGCCTTTGCCGAGGCGCTGGCGCATTGGGAGGCGTCGCGGGTTAGTGCAACGGTGACCACAACACCGCTGTTCACCTTCTCCATGGTGGCCTTGGGCGCGATGCTCTGGCCCGGCCTGATCGAACCTGAAGTGCTCAACAATCTCGCTTATGTAGGCGCGCTGCTGGTGGTGTTGGGCTCGGCGCTGATCGCGCTGGCGCCCAGCCTGATTCAGAATTTGCGCCAACGTCGCCTGCGCCGCCTGAGCGTCACGCCACCACCGGCCGGTTCCTGAGTTAGACTAGCGGACCGTGAAACCGCCACAGGAGACAGCCATGTCGACGACCCAGGAAGCCCTGCACCAAGCGCTGCAGGCGCTGCAGCCCAGTCATCTGGAACTGATCAACGAAAGCTACATGCATAGCGTGCCGCCGGGCTCGGAATCGCATTTCAAGGCGGTCATCGTCAGCGAGGATTTTGCCGGGTTGAACGCCGTGAAACGACACCAAGCGGTGTATCGCGCCCTAGGTGAACTGATGCAGCGTATTCATGCCCTGGCGCTGCACACCTACACGGCAGAGGAATGGCAGCAACGCCAACAGGCGCCAGACTCGCCCAATTGTCTGGGTGGCAGCAAGCGCGGTTGATGGGCTTGGCCTGATTTTAGCTTCTGCCATCACTCTAGCCGGACGCGGAGCCTCCTGACAGACATTCCCACGCGGAGCGTGGGAATGATCAGCTAGGGTGGAGTGTGCACGGAATCCAGTCCCGTTTACGCGGGCGAGCAACGCAGCGGACCCGAAGGGCCGCGTAGCCGGGTGCCCCGGGGGATCGCTAAGGGGGGCTGGGCAAGCAGCCCCCCCTTGGCTCGCCGTAAAGGCGAAAGGCTGACCAGGCGAATGGCACAATCGTCAGGTCTAGCTGAGCATGCTTGTGGGAACGTCCAGCCAGTGGGCTTCTTTCCTTGCCTCCACAACGTCCCCATTTCTCGAACCCCCCCATTTTTTGCTAGAATCGCCGCCCCCAACGGTACGCCCTTTACGCGGGCGCCCACTGAAGAAGAGGTATGCATGTCTGCAATTGTTGTTGTGGCACTCTACAAGTTCGTCCGTCTGGATGACTATCAAGCCCTGCGCCAGCCCCTGCTGGACGTGATGACCGCCAACGGCGTGAAAGGCACTCTGCTGCTGGCCGAAGAAGGCATCAACGGCACTATCGCCGGCCCCCAGGCGGGCATGGCAGCGGTGCTGGACTGGCTGCGCAGTGACGACCGCCTGAGTGATCTGGAGTACAAGGAGTCCTTTTGCGACGAGATTCCGTTCTACCGCACCAAGGTCAAGCTGAAGAAGGAAATCGTCACCCTGGGCGTTGAGGGTGTCTCGCCAACGCGCAAGGTAGGCACCTATGTCGACGCCAAGGACTGGAATGCGCTGATCAGCGACCCGGAGGTACTGCTGATCGACACCCGCAACGACTATGAGGTGTCAATTGGTACCTTTGAGGGTGCCATCGACCCGCAAACCAAGACCTTTCGTGAGTTCCCCGAGTACGTGCGCGAGCACTTTGACCCAAAACGTCACAAAAAGGTGGCAATGTTTTGTACCGGCGGCATCCGTTGCGAAAAGGCGTCCAGCTATATGCTTGAGGAAGGCTTTGGTGAGGTGTTTCACCTCAAGGGCGGCATTCTCAAGTATTTTGAGGATGTGCCGGCCGAAGAGTCGATGTGGAATGGCGAGTGCTTTGTGTTCGATAACCGCGTGACCGTGCGGCACGATCTGGCACCGGGCTCCTTCGATCAGTGCCACGCTTGCCGCCACCCGGTCTCGGCTGAGGACAAGGCGTCAAGCCAGTACGCTGAGGGCATCAGCTGCCCGCACTGCTACGACAGCTTGCCGGAGAAGACCCGCCAGCGCGCCGAGGAACGTCAGCGGCAGATTGAACTGGCCAAACGCCGCAACGAGCCGCATCCTATCGGCAAACCCGCTAGGTAGGGTCTGTTGACGTTTCGTTCGCCAGCCTGTTGCTGCCTGTAAAGCCGCCAATCAAGGAGCGAGGAGCGTAGTTTGGTCACTCCAAATAAGTGACGAGTGACGCCGAGTGGCGGCTTTACAGGCGCAACCCTCAGGGCCGGGGCCATTTTTTGGCCATGCTGCGTTGTCGGTCGCTTATGTAGAGCGACTACACTGCGCTTCCTCCGCCTTGCCTGGCCAAAAAATGGCCTCCGGCAGGCGGGCGAACGAAACGTCAACAGACCCTCGCCTCACCCAACGCCCACCGGGACGACTGACCACCGCAGGAGATGCACCGATGCAGCAGCGCCTTATCCACGTCATGGACCCCATGTGTTCCTGGTGCTGGGGGATGGCGCCGCTGCTTGATCGTATCCGCCAGCGCTGGCCTGATCTGCACTTGCATTTGATGCCCGCCAGCTTGCGCGCCAACCATGGCGCGCCGCTGGATCAGCACTCGCGTCAGGCGCTGGCCGCGCACTGGCAGGCGGTCGCCAGCCTCAGTGGCCAACCCTTTGGTGATCCGCAGGCGCTACCCGCCACCCTGGTCTACGACACCCGGCCCGCCAGCCGTGCGCTGATTGTGGCGCGTGAGCTTGACCCGGCGCTTGGCTGGGCCTTCGCCCGGGCGTTGCAAGAAGCGTTTTATGTGGCAGGGCAGGATGTGACGCAAACGGCGGTGCTGGTCGCAGTGGCCGAGGCAACCGGATACGACGCCGGGGTGTTTGCCGAGCGCTTTGATGCCCCGGCCAGTGCCGAGCGGCTGGAGCGGGACTTGCAGTGGGTCGAGGGCTTGGGGTTGGCCGAGCTGCCGATTCTGTTTGGCGAGCGTGACGGCCAGCTGGCGCTGCTGAGTACCGGCTATCGCCCGGAGGCGGATGTGCTGGCGTTGTTGGAGCGCTGGCTGGCGGCCGGGGAAGGCCGCCAGTCGGTCGCCTGATCTTTGTTAGCGGCGCTTGGTGATCAGCGCCGGCTTCTGCTTCTCTTCTGGCGCGTTGAACAGCAGGAAGAGTTGGGTCAGTACCTGGGGAATGTGCTCAGCCATATCCTCTACCATGTCTTCGTCTTCATGGATTTCGGCAAATTCGGGCTGATCGGCAAACAGCCCCGAGCCAACCATGATGGGCAGCAACAACTCGCTGACCAGCTCTTCATCATTGCTGAACCAGGCTTCCTCGCGTAGGAAAACGCCTTCCATAAAGCCGATGCACCAGCTGCGCAGGTCGGAGTAGTCCGGCTCGTCACCCAGCGTCAGCTCGCACGGCAGTTCCAGGTCTTCGTCGCTGGCCAGCTCACGGGCGATGCGCGTTTTGAGCTCCAGCAGCGTGCCTTCAATGGCTGCCTGCTGCGCGTCGTCTGCATAATCGGGCGTCTCGGCAAACAGCTCGGCGAGCATTTCCGCGTCCTCTACCACCTCGGGGCTGATCGCCAGGGCGGTGAGATAGCCGCAGGCGGCCATGTAGTCCAGCGCTTCGTCGTGCAGGTCGTCGGCGTCCAGGAATGCTTGCAGGCGCTGGAGCTGGTCGGTAAAGGACATGGGGACACCTCTCTATCAATTGTCCCGGCATTTTACGCATGCCCCGGCCAATTGCCAAAGACGTTATACTCTGCGGCCGCTGAATCATCCGGCGTGAGCAAGGAGACCCATGCGCGAGCAAGCCCTGCAGCAACTGAAAGACGTGTTTGGCTACGGTGAGTTCCGTGGTCAGCAGGCCGATATCATCGATCAGGTAGCCCGTGGCGGCGATGCGTTGGTGCTGATGCCGACTGGCGGCGGCAAGTCGCTGTGCTACCAGGTGCCGGGGCTGCTGCGTCAGGGGCTGACAGTGGTGGTGTCACCGCTGATTGCATTGATGGACGATCAGGTTGCCACGCTCAACGAACTGGGCCTGCGCGCCGCCGCGCTCAACTCCACGCTCAGTGAAGATGCTCAGCGCGAGATCGCTCGGCAGATGCGCGCCGGCGAGCTGGAGTTTCTCTATCTGGCGCCGGAGCGTCTGCTCAAGCCGCGCACCATCGCCTTCTTGCAGTCGCTGGAGATCGCTCTGTTCGCCATCGACGAGGCGCACTGCGTCTCCCAGTGGGGGCATGACTTCCGTCCGGAATACCTGCAGTTGGGCCAGCTGGCCGAGCAGTTTCCGGGTGTGCCGCGCATGGCGCTGACCGCCACCGCCGATGAGCGTACCCGTGGCGAAATGATGCAGCGCCTGAAGCTGGAACACGCCGCCTGCTTTGTCTCCGGCTTCGATCGACCGAACATTTTTTACCGCATCGTCCCGAAGGACAAACCCCGCCAGCAGTTGCAGGGCTTTTTGCGCGAGCACCGGGGCAACGCGGGGATTGTCTACTGCCTCTCGCGCCGCAAGGTAGAAGACACCGCCGCCTGGCTGTGTGATCAGGGTTGGCCGGCGCTGCCCTATCACGCGGGTCTGCCGGCAGAGCTGCGAGCAACCCACCAGAAGCGCTTTCTCAATGAGGAAGGGCTGATCATGGTCGCGACCATTGCCTTTGGCATGGGCATCGACAAGTCCAACGTGCGCTTTGTCGCGCACCTGGACCTGCCCAAGAGTGTGGAGGCGTATTACCAGGAGACGGGCCGGGCAGGGCGCGACGGCCTGCCTGCCGATGCCTGGATGGCCTACGGCCTGCAGGACGTGCTGATGCTTAACCAGATCATGGCCGGCTCCGAAGGCGATGAGCGCCACAAACGAATAGAGCGGCACAAGCTCGACGCCATGCTGGCGTTGTGCGAGCTGACCAGCTGTCGTCGGCAGACCTTGCTGGGCTACTTTGGTGAAACCCTGTCAGAGCCCTGCGGTAACTGTGATAACTGTGTTGAGCCAGTCGATACCTGGGATGGCAGCGAAGCCGCGCGGATGGCGCTGTCCACGGTGTACCGCAGCGGTCAGCGCTATGGCGTTGGTCATCTGATCGACATCTTGCTAGGTCGTGACAACGAGAAGATTCGCAACGCCGGGCACCAGCACCTGTCGACCTGGGGCATCGGCAAGGGCTTGGGTGAGAACGAGTGGCGCTCGGTGTTCCGGCAACTGATTGCCAGGTCGCTGGTAGAGATTGATCTGGACGGCTATGGCAGCCTGCGCCTGGCCGAAAGCTGCCGCGCCCTGTTGCGCGGTGAGCAAAGCCTGCAGTTGCGCCGTGATGTCAGCAAGCCAACCAGCAGCGGCGGTCGCAGCAGCAACAAGCCGGTGATTGCCGACGCCGATCGCGAGCTGTGGGAGGCGTTGCGGGCGCGGCGTAAGCAGCTGGCAGACGCCCATGGCGTGCCGCCCTATGTGATCTTCCCGGACAGCACCCTGGTCGACATGCTGCGTCAACGACCTACCACGCTGCAGGATATGTCACTGGTCAGCGGTGTTGGCTCGCATAAGTTGGAGCGTTACGGCGCAGACTTTCTGCAGGTGCTGGGGGCCGAGGGTGCCCAGGCTGATACCGAGGCGCGTGAATCCCACGAGGCGCTGGCGCTGGTGCTGGCCGGCATGACCGCCGAGCAGGCTGCCGCGCAGCTCGGCCAGCCGCTGCGCAAGGTCTATGGCCAATTGGCGCAGGGCATCAGCACGGGCAATCTGTCACTGGAACAGGCCATTGATATCGGCCCGGCCCAGCTTGAGCGCATTCAGGATCACTTCCTCAATCACGATGGCGACGAGCTGCCTGGTGTGCGCACCGTGGCCCGTGAGCTGGAGGAGCCGGTTGAAGAGGGCGTGCTGCACTGCATCCGGGCGGCGTTGGTGCAGGAGATCAGCGGCTAGCTGATCTCCCCGCCGCCGTCAGGCCCACCTCAGAAGGTTTGCCCCAGCTTCATATACAGCGCCTCATAGCCTTCCTCGTTGGCACCCAACCCAAAGAACAGCGGGCCGAGCAGGGTGTCCATGCCCAGCAGCAGGCTGCCGGCGCCGAAGTAACCGGTGTCAAAGTCGGTGTCGTCACGGTTGTAAACCCGGCCGTATTCCAGGCTGGCGCCCAGGTAGAGCGGCAAACTGACGGCGTTGAGATAACTGGGGGTTAGCCGGCGATAGTAGACCAGACGGCCCAGCTGATAGTTTTGCCCGGCCAGCGCATCCTGGCGGAAGCCGGAGAACCAGCCGGGTCCGCCGAGTACAAAACTGCTCTGGGCCACATTCACGTCGCTGTCGGTGCGGCCAAGAAAGGCGCCAATCTGCCAGCTGTTCGGGCCCACACCAAAGGCTTTATTCGCCATCAGCTCGATCTGCTGGTAGCGCTCGTCCGCACCCAGGGTGGGTTCGGACTGCCGCCAGCTGATCAGCGCTTCATCGCCGGAGCGCGGGAAGTTGACGTTATCCAGGGTGTCGCGGTCAATCTCGATTGAGTAGAAGGCTTCATCGAAGTCGATGGACGGTAGTGCCGGGTCGCCGATCCGTACCCGCGAGTTGCCTCGGTAGCGCGACAGGCCGAAGCGCACCTCGCCGCTGTTGGCAATTTGGCGCCCGATATTCAAACCCGCGCCATAGCGCTTCTGACGGTAGGCAACGACGGGCTCGTTGTCGTCGATCACCTCCAGGTTACGCGCTTCGGCATCGATGAAGGGGGCTACAAAGTAGCGCGAGCCGTAGTCCAGTGGTTGATAGAACTCTGTGTAAAGCTCCTGATCCGAGCCGATCTGCAGGCGCGTCAACCATTCCGCGCCCAGCGGGTTGAGACCGTTGACTCGGAAGCTGGCACCCAGGTTGTACTGGCTGTCGCCTTCAAAGTCATCCACCAGATTGAGGCCCAGGCGCAGGTAGTTGGTGCCCGTGCGGCGGCCAGCGGTGTGTACCAGCAGGGTGTTGCGGCCTTCTTCGTGAACCACTTCGTAGGTGACGCGGCTGAAATAGTCGGTGCCATAGATGGTGCCCATGTCGGTCTGCAGGCGTGACAGGTTGAGCGGTTTGCCGATTTCCTGACGAATCATGCCCAGTACCACCTCGTCGGCCACCTTGCCGCTGTTGTCGACCTCAATGGCGTGAATGATCGCCTGTCGCTGGGGCCGGATACTGGCAAGACTGCCGCCCGCGTTGCTGCCTTGTGGTGCGACAAATGCCAACACGCCGTTGGCGTTGGCCAGGCTGCTGGCGCCTGCGTCGATGGCCTGATGGATCTCGTCAAAGCTGCTGAAACCCATATCGCCCAGCGCGGGTTGCAATAGCAGGTCGGCGCTGGTCAGGGTGGCTAGTTGACGCTCGGTGTTGGCACGTGTCAGCAGGGTTGTGGTCTGGTCCATGATGTCGAGCACCGAGGTCAGCTCGCCAGCGGATTTGAGCGGCGTGCCGATGTCCACCACAATCACCCGGTCCACGCCCATAGAGCGGGCCACGTCGATTGGCACGTTCTTGCTGAGCACGCCGTCCACCAGTAACCGCCCGTTGACCTCAATCGGCGCAAAGAAACCGGGCAGAGCCAGGCTGGCGCGAATCGCCAGCGGTAGGTGGCCGTGGTCGAACACCACGGCCTCGCCGGTGGCAATATCGGTGGCCACCGCGCGGAAGGGAATGGGCAGACGGTCAAAGTTGTCGATTTCGTTGGTGTGCACCAACAGGCTTTCCAGCACCACGCCCATGTTTTGCCCCTGCAGCAGGCCAAGCGGGAAGCTGAGTTCGCCATCTTTGAAGGTCAGGCGCTGCTTGACCAGAAAATCACGGTCATCCTGCTTGCGGCGGAAAGGGATAGCTTCGCGTTGCGGGGTGTCGCTCAGGGTCTCCTGCCAGTCCAGCTCCAGCGCCAGCGCCTCCAGCTCATCGGCACTGTAGCCTGCGGCGTAGAGGCCGCCAATCACCGCCCCCATGCTGGTGCCGGCAATCGCATGGATAGGGATATTCATCTCTTCCAGCTGCTTGAGTACGCCAATGTGGGCCAGGCCCCGGGCGCCTCCGCCGGACAGTACCAACCCGGTGCGTAGCGGCTCGGCAAGGGTCCAGCCGGAGATGATCAGCAATAGCAGCGGCAGCAGGCGTTTCAACATGAAGCAGGTCCGGGCAGCGGAGGGCGATGGGCAAAGGCGCCATTGTATATGAAGCAGCGCCGTGCTGCGGCGGGTTCCTGCGGTCATCTTTCCGTCATTTTTCTGCCATGCGGCAGTCACTACGGGGGGGTACGGTTTTCCTAACGTCTCAAGGAGGACAGCCGCATGAATACCGCCGTGTCTTTGCCCAAAGAACACAAGCAGCGCGTCAGAACCCTGTGGATTTCGGACCTGCACCTCGGTACGCGGGGCTGTCAGGCCGACAAGCTGGCAACCTTTCTTAAATCCTATGACTGCGACCAGCTGTATCTGGTCGGCGATATTATCGACGGCTGGCGCTTGCGCAAGGGCATTTATTGGCCGCAGGCGCATACCAATGTGCTGCGCCGCGTGCTGACCATGAGCAAGCGTGGCACGCGGGTGACCTATGTCACCGGCAATCATGACGAATTCCTGCGCCGTTATTCGACCTTGCTGCTGGGCAATATCGAGTTGGTGGATGAGGCTGTGCACCAGTGCCAGGATGGTCGGCGTCTGCTGGTGATCCACGGTGACCAGTTTGACGTGATTACGCGCTGCCACCGCTGGCTGGCGTTTCTGGGTGACTACGCCTACGAGTTCAGCCTGGTACTCAACCGCTGGCTCAATCACTGGCGTTCGCGTTTTGGTTACGGCTACTGGTCGTTGTCAGCCTATCTCAAGCACCGAGTCAAAAAAGCCGTCAACTTTATTAGCGAGTTTGAAGAGGCGCTGGCCCATGAGTGCGCCAAACGAGGCTATGAGGGCGTGGTCTGTGGGCATATCCACCACGCTGAAATTCGTGAGGTAAACGGCATCGACTACCTCAACTGTGGTGATTGGGTCGAATCCTGCACGGCGTTGATTGAGCACCATGACGGGCGGATCGAGTTGTATCGCTGGGACGAGGCAGAGGCCAGCGCGCTGCAGCCGGTGGCTGACGCGCTGGAGGGTAGCGCCGCCTGAGGCGGTTGCCTGCTGCGCCGTTGGCGTAAACCGGCGGCGGATGAAGGAAACGTCAACAGACCCTAGACGATGACCTTGTCACGCAGCTTGCGCGCCGCCTGCTCCAGTGCCTTGATGATCTCGTCCTTGTCGTAATTGCGCACGTGGTTGGTGTCCAGGTACATCGAAAAGCCGGACAGCTCGCGCTCGAGGAAGCTGGGCGCCGCGCCCAGCTCGCGGCGTAGCCCAACCACCTGATATATCTGCACCGGCCGGGTAAAGCCTTTCACGCTGATCTGCCCCTTGTCGCGGCACATGATCAGGTCTTTGACCAGCGAATAGGTTTCGTGGGAGATCAGTATTTCGCCTGCGTCGGCGGCGCTTTCCAGCCGGCTGGCAAGGTTCACCTCGCGGCCGATGATGGTGTAGTCCATGCGTGTGGCAGCGCCAAAGTTGCCCACCGTGCAGTAACCGGTAGTCAGGCCCATGCGTATTTCCAGCGGCTTCTTGATGCCTCGACTGCGCCATTGCTGGCGCAGAACTTTCATGTGCTTGCGCATGGCGATGGCCATGGAAACCGCTGCCTCGGCGTCCTGCTTGGCACCTTGGGTTTTCGGGTCGCCAAAGAACACCATGACGCAATCACCGACGAATTTGTCGATGGTGCCGCCGTATTGCAGGGCGATGCGCGACATTTCATCCAGGTAGTTGTTCAGCAGATCAGTCAGAGCTTCTGCTTCCAGCTCTTCTGCCAGCTCGGTAAAGCCGCGGATATCCGAGAAAAACACGGTGAGTTTCTTGCGCCGGGTTTCCAGCTCGACGGTGCGCTTGCCCGAGAAGATCGATTCCCACACCTGTGGCGACAGGTATTTCGACAGGTTGGCCGCCAGGCGCGCGGTTTTCTCCTGCTCGCGCTGGATCTGCTGCTGCGCCTCTTCCAGTCGGCGTCCCTGGCGGTGGACAAAAGCGGCCATGATCAGAACGAACAAAGCGCCGCTCAGCAGACTGACCAGAGTAACCAGTGGTGTGCTATGCAAGCTGACCTCCGGCGTGAAGGCGGCTGCGCCCAGCAG
This sequence comes from Halopseudomonas maritima, assembly GCF_021545785.1. Taxonomy (NCBI): domain Bacteria; kingdom Pseudomonadati; phylum Pseudomonadota; class Gammaproteobacteria; order Pseudomonadales; family Pseudomonadaceae; genus Halopseudomonas; species Halopseudomonas maritima. The sequence continues at coordinate 611,866 of NZ_CP079801.1, read as the reverse complement.
CACACCGGCCAGTGCCAGCAGCCAGCCGGCGGTAAGGTAAGCCGGCCCCCCGGCAATCAGGCAGGACAGCCCAAGCAGCAGCAAAAACACGATGCTGGGCACGTAGTTGAAGCCCAGTAACGCGATAAACACCCCGGTGTGTAGCGCATCCAGTGCCAGCAGGCTGAGTCTCTGGGGCAGGTGCGGCAAGCGTGGCAGCTTGGCTGGCAGGTACTGGGCCAACTGCGGGTAGGCCAGCGCATACACAATGGTGATGAGGTAGCTCAGGCGGTGGCCGTTCTCGACCAGCAAGGCGCTGAAAGTTAGAGCTACGCACAGGTAGGCGATGATACGGGAGTAGTAGCCGTCAAGCGGGGGTTTGACGGGCGCAATGCGGGTGTCGATCGTCATGTTCGGGCAATTCCGTGGCTGAGACGGCCTTGGCGGGCAGGCACCCGGTCAAGTCGTATGACTGAGCATCATAGGGCTTGGGCTTTGGTGCGACAATTGCCGGTGGTCTCAACGGCGTGATCAGTCGACGGACAGTAGGACGATTGCCGTTTGGTTTGCTTGTCGCCGGGAGGCCATGTTTCGGTTTTGCACGGCGCGGGCTGGTGGCATTAACGGCGGGAGGGGAGAATAGCTGTGGCCATTGCGCGAGCGCTCAAAGGGGCATCTGCACCTTTGAGCGCTCACGGACGGCGATGGGGCGTTGCCTTACTCGGTTTTGTAGATGCTGTTGCGCGGTCGCTCGAACAGGCGCTTGAGCATGGGTTCGAAAAACTCAAGCGGCTCGCTTTCATAATCCGGATCAAAGGCCGGGGCATCGTACTTGGCGCAAAACTCTGCGGTGTACTGATACAGCGGGTGATCCTTGAACTGATCGCGCAGGTGCCGATCCATGCCCAGGTGATGGAAGAAATAGTAGCCCTGGAACACGCCGTGCTTTTCGACCATCCACAGGTTTTCCGGGCTGACAAAGGGCTTCAGGATTGCCGCCGCGATGTCCGGGTGGTTATAGGTGCCCAGCGTGTCGCCGATGTCGTGCAGCAGCGCGCAGATCACGTATTCCTCGTCGCGGCCATCACGGTGGGCGCGAGTCGCGGTTTGTAGCGAATGTTGGAGACGGTCGATGGGGAAACCGCCAAAGTCACCGTCCAGTAGTTGCAGGTGTTTGATGATTCGCCCCGGCAGTTCCTTGGCGAAGGGGCCGAAATGGCTGGAGATAATGCCCCAGTCTTCAGCGGTGCCTTCCTGCATGGCACGAAACTGTGCGCGTTGTTCACCCATGGTTGCATTCCTCTTTTTTTGTTTGTGCGTCAGGCTGTCAGCGCATCATAGAGGCTGTCTGCACAAGTGACTGTCGTGCCGCTGACAGTCCGTTTCAGAAGCGGATTCGGCCGGTCAGCGCATCGCGCAACATGACCCAGTCACCCATCAGGCTGTAGAGCGGGTACTTAAAGGTCGCAGGCTTATTGTGCTCGAAAAAGAAGTGGCCCACCCAGGCAAAGCCGTAGCCGACCAACGGCAGGGCCAGAAGCCATAGCCAAGCCTGGCTGAGTAGAACATAGACCAGCAGAAGAACCACCAGGGTGCTGCCGGCATAGTGCAGGCGGCGACAGCTGTCATTTTGATGTTCGCTCAGATAGTAGGGATAAAACTCGGCGAAGCTGTTGAATGAATGCGAGTTGGCGACAGGGTTCATGGCGGACTCCTCGGCGCGTGGCGCTGCGGGGGTTTTTGTTTCAGCTGTACTTTAGTCTATGATCAGCCGCCGAGCACGACGCAATCAATGGGGCCAGGGGAGCAGTGACTGCTGCCGGTCACGTGACGCAACCTCATCAAATAATATTAGGGAACAGGGTGTAAAACAGCATGTTGCAAGTGCAACGGACCACCTCATCAGGCTGGGCCTCGGCCATTGGGCATGCACTGGCCGTCGAGGGGTTGGATATTGCCGAACTCTTTACCCTGGCGGGGCTGGACCCGGCGTTGTTGGTCGATCCGGATGCGCGCGTTGCCCAGGATGGCATGACCCGTGTCTGGCATCTCGCGGTCGAGCGCAGCGCTAATCCGGCCATCGGCTTGCACATGGCGCAGGTAGTAAGGCCCGGGCATTTCAGCGTGGTGGGCTACTCGCTGATGAGCAGTCGGACCCTGCTGGAAGGCTTCAATCGGGTGGTGCGCTACCAGCGCCTGATTGGTGAGTCGGCCGACGTCATGCTGCAGCTCGAGCCCGACCAGTGTCGACTGCAGTTTGCCATTCATGGCGATCGGCTGCCTGCCGCGCGGCAAAGTGTCGAGGCGGCCATGGCCTACGCGCTGGCGTTCTGCCGCTGGATGACCGCGAGCCCATTGCAGCCGCTGCAAGCCACCTTCGTCTGCCCTGAACCTGCTGACCCGACGCCCTACCTGGAGCTTTTTCAGTGCCCGCTGCAGTTTGATGCGCCGGCGCACAGCCTGATTTTCTCCCGTCAGTTAATGGAAGCGCCTCTGGCGACAGCGAATGAACATCTGTCCAAGCTGCATGACCGCTGTGCTGGCGAGTTTCTTGCGCGCTTTGAGGCTGACCCGGTGACCCACCAGACCCGCCAGGCGCTCTGCCGCCTTTTGCCTCAAGGCGAGCCCAAGCGCCAGGCGGTAGCCGAGGCCATGAATATGAGCACGCGCACCCTGCAGCGCCGCTTGCAGGATGAGGGCGTGAGCTTCCAGCAGTTGCTTGAGCGCACGCGGCGGGAACTGGCGCTGCAGTATCTCGGTCAACCGCAGCTCACGTTGTTCGAGATTGCCTGCATGTTGGGGTTTGCTGATCCGAGCAACTTTTTTCGCGCCTTCAAGCGCTGGTTCGGGCTGCCACCGGGGCAGTACCGCGACCAGGTGCTCAATGGCAATGATGTCGATTTTCAGGAGAAATAACGCCAGTGGATGCCCTGACAGCCCTGCACCAGCGGACTTCCGTAACGCGCCTGACCGGTCCTGCGCCCAGCGCTGCGCAGCAGCAGGTGCTGTTCCGCGCCGCCCTGCGTGCGCCTGATCATGCCTACTTGCGGCCCTGGCGTTTTTTGGTTGTCGAGGGCGCCGGGCTGAACGCGCTGGGCGAGGTGTTTGCGCGTGCTGCCTTGGCCGATACGCCGGATTTGTCGGCCGATGCGCTGGCTCGCTTTCAAGGGTTGCCGCTGCGCGCGCCTTTGGTGATTGTGGCAATCAGCTGTCATCAGGAGCACCCCAAGGTGCCGACCATCGAGCAGGATCTCGCCTGCGGTGCAGCCGTCAATAATATGCTGCTGGCGGCCCATGCGATGGGGTTGGGCGCGGTCTGGCGTACCGGCGCCTTGGCCTATCACCCGCTGGTACACGAGGAGTTGGGGCTGGCCGACAACGAGCAGATCTTGGCGTTTCTGTATGTCGGTCAGCCCGTCGGAGAGCCCAGGACCCCGCCGGAACTGGACGTCACGCGTTTTTTCAGGGCCTGGCCTGCCGCCTGAACGGGTCGCTTAGTTGCTGGCGCTTTTGGGCAGCTTGACGACTACGCGCAGACCGCCGGCGCTGTTGCGGGCGAAGGTCAGGCTACCGCCGTGGCGGGCAATGGCGCGCTGGGCAATGGTCAGGCCCAGGCCATAACCGCTGTCGGCAGATTGCCCGGGCACCCGTACAAAGGGTTCACTCAGGCGTGGAAGCCACTCATCCGGTACTCCCTGGCCCTGATCATCAATGCGGATCTGGGCGCCGTGCGCGTCACCGGATAGCTCAATCGTGATCTGGCCGTCGGCGGGGCTGAAGCGCACGGCGTTGCGTAGCAGGTTGTCGAGTGCAGCCTGCAACTGGTCGGGCCAGCCGTTCAGGCGCAGGTCGCTTTGGCCTGACAGCTCAAGCTGCAGGTCGGCCGCAGCAAAGCGACTGTCGTCCACTACCTGATGAACCAGTGGGTCCAGCGCAAACGCGGTGGCCGGTTCGCGCTGGCTGTCCAGCCGACTCAGGGTCAGAATACCGTCGATCAGCCGGTCGAGGCGGTCGCACTCGCGGTCCAGCCGCTGCCACAGTGGATCATCCGCGCTCAGGTCGCGCTGGCTGCCCAGCGCCAGGCCGACCCGTAAGCGGGCCAGCGGGGAGCGCAGTTCGTGGGAAACATCGCGCAGCAACTGCTGCTGGCTGTCGAGCAGTGATTGGACCTGCTCGGCCATGCTTTCAAAGCGTTGTGCCAGCTCGCCGATCTCGTCGCGCCGCTGACTGGTTTGCTGCAGGCTGCCGGCGCTGAAGCGCCCCTTGGCCAGCGCCTGTGCGGCGCTGCCGAGTTGCCGCAACGGACGGGTCAGGTAGCGGCTGAGTACCAGGCTAAGCAGTGCCAGCAGCGCCATCGCCAGGCTGACATTGAGAATCAGGGCAACCGGTGCGCGCTGGGTTTTCCAGAGCGCGGGTGGGGGAACGTGAAGAGTGACGAAGTAGCTGGCCTTGTCGGTATCCCAGGCCAATTGGAATAGCCGCCCGCGGCCGGGGCCCTCACCCCGACGCGCCTGCTCCGGGCCTGGTCCAGGGGCAAATCGTGGAATTGCCGGCAGCGTGCCAGGCAGCAGCAGGTTGCCGGCTTCGTCGAACAGATGCGCGCGCAGATCATCGGTGCGCCGCTGCTGCTCCAGCCAGCGTTGTGCCTGGCGAGGACCGTCCTGCTCGTAGGTGTTGACCAGTTGCTCGGCAAAGTCGCGCAACTCGGGATTGAGCTGCAGCAGGAGCCAGTCCTGCTGCAGGGTGCGGCTGACCAGAAAGCCTGAACCACCGACCAGCAGGGTTGCCAGCCAGAGTACTGCAAAGACTTTCCAGAATAGCCGCATGGGGTGTTTCCTGTTTTAGTTGGTGCTGTCTTCGCATCGCTTGTGGTGCTCTCGGCCCTCACGGCCTGCGCGGCGTTCTTCCATGCGCTCGCGGCGCTGTTCATGCAGCTCTTCCATTTTCTGCCGCTGCTCAGCGGTCAGCACGGCGTCGAAACGTGCCTTGCTCTCTTCGCGCAGGGTTTTGAGTTTTTCGTGCTCTTCTTCGCGAATCTGTTCCAGCTGCGCTTTTTGCTCATCGCTCAGTTGCAGCTCGTCAGCCATACGCTCGAAGCCACGCTCGCGCGGCGGCGGGTTGTCGTGGCTGGAACCCGCTATTACGGCGCCGCACAGGCCGGTGGTCAGCAGCACGGTGGCAGCAATCAGTGTCTTTTTCATGGGTCATTCTCCGTTGGTGTCTGACCGGGGAATCCGCTCATTGCCTGCAGAGTCTAGAGATTGCTATGTCAGCGGCGGCATGGGGTTGGTAAAGGTTGTGTAAATAGCCTGAGCGCACTACTTACTGTTCAAGTGCCAAGCAGGTAGCCACGCCCGCGAATGGACTGAATCCGCGGGCGCCCCTCCGGGTGCGGGCCGAGTTTGCGTCGCAGGTTGCTGATATGCATGTCGAGGCTGCGGTCGTAGCTGCCAAGTGGCTTGCCCAGCGCCTCGCGTGACAGCGTCTGGCGGTCGACAACCTGCCCGGGTCGCGCCATCAACGCACGGAGGATCAGCGCTTCACTTTGCGTCAACTGCAGTGGCTCGTCGTCTTGCCAGGCCATCAGGTTGCCAGTGTCCAGGCGTAGGTTGCCGTGGCTCAGCTCTTCGCTGCCAGCATCGGCGCTGGGTTGGCTGCGTCGCAGCAGCGCCCGCAGCCTGGCGACTAGCTCGCGCGGGTCGCAGGGTTTGGCAAGATAGTCGTCAGCGCCCAGCTCCAACCCCAAGATACGGTCCACCGGCTCGCCACGGGCGCTCAGCATCAATAGCGGTGTTTGGCAGTGTTGGCGTAGCTCGCGGAGGATCTCCAGGCCGTTCATGCCGGGCAGCATGACATCCAGGATAATCGCGGCGTAGTTGTCGGCGCGGGCAGCGGCGAGGCCGCTGGGGCCGTCGTGGGCGGCAGTTAGTGTAAAGCGTTCGGTGGCCAACCAGTCGCGCAGCAGCTCGCAGAGCTCCTGGTCGTCATCGATGATCAGGACGGGTGTCAGTTCAGCCATTCGCGACGCTTCTGGCGACCCATGCGAGCAAGCACAAAACCCAGCAGCACGCTGATCGCCACGCTCAGGCCGCCGATCAGAAACCAGCGTTGCTGCTGGGCTATGAGTCGAGCTTGGGCATCCAGACGGGCTGCCTGGTTGTCGTTGCGCAGTTGCTGATTGTCGCTTTCCAGCTGTTCTACTCGCGCGTCCTGGGCGCCGCTGTCGAGCTGGTCGGCCAGGCGCTGGCGCTCGGCTTCAACCCGGGCCAGCTCGGCCTGCAGGGTGCCGATGTCCTGTTGTTGGGTGTTTTGCTGGGGCTGTGTTGTGGGCGCTGTGGTTTCCTGCGCGATGGCTGGCAGGGTGACCAGCAGGGCGCTGCCGAGCAGGCTGGCGCAGATCAACGAACGGAACATGATTGCCTCCTTGCTCAGGTCGGGAAAACGCGTTTGAAGGGTTTGATGCTGACTTGCTCATAGACCCCGGCTGCCACATAGGGGTCTGCCTCGGCCCAGCGCTGCGCGTCCTGCAGCGATGGAAACTCGGCGACCACCAGGCTGCCGGTAAAGCCGGCGCTGCCCGGGTCGTTGCTGTCGACGGCCGGGTGCGGGCCAGCCAGTAGCAGGCGACCCTGGTCTTGCAGCTGCTGCAAGCGGGCGAGGTGGTCGGGGCGGGCGGCCAGGCGGTCGCTCAGGCTGTCAGGTTTGTCTGTAGCCATGATGGCGTAGAGCATGAAATGTCCTTGCTGCGTGACTGTCCAGTGACGCGGTGGTTGGCAACGGCCGGGCCGAGGGGCCGGGCATGGGCTTGTGGTGGCTCAGGCGGCATAATAGGCGAAAGCCCCGCCAGCGCGTCAAGTTGGCGCGTATGCCCTGCCTGCGTTGTTAGCGCCTTGAGTGGTTATCTGTTTTGGGAGAATGCCTTTGATTGTTGACCTGCACATGCACAGTACCGCCTCCGATGGCAGCCTGGCGCCGGCCGAGCTGATGCGACGTGTGGCCGAGGCAGGGGTGGGGATGGTTGCGCTGACCGATCATGACTGCATTGATGGCCTGCCCGAAGCGGCCGAGACCGCGCGCAGCCTGGGCGTGCAGTGGGTGAGCGGTGTCGAGATGTCCGCGCAATGGTTTGGGCATACCCTGCATATCCTCGGATACGGCTTTGACCCTGACGCGCCGGTGCTGACAGAGGCTCTGGCAGCAGTACGTGACGGGCGCTGGCGGCGGGCCGAGCAGATTAGCGAGCGACTGGCCGGCAAGCGCATGCCCGGCGCCTTTGACGGCGCGGTGGCGGCGCAGCGGGCGGCCGGCGGCGATGTGTCGCAGCCCCCAGGGCGTCCGCACTTTGCTGAGTGGATGGTGCAGGCCGGCTATGTGCGTGACCACGGTGAGGCGTTTCGCAAGTGGCTGGGCGCGGGCAAGCTGGGCGATATTCGCCAGCACTGGCCGACGCTGGAAGAGGTGGTTGAGCAGCTGCGTGGCGCTGGCGGCATGGCGGTGGTGGCGCACCCCTGGCATTACGGCCTGACACGCAGCAAGTTGCGCGCCCTGCTGCGCCAGTTTGCCGCTGCCGGTGGCCGCGGCATTGAGGTGGTCAATGGCAAGCAGCCGGTCGACCAGGTGGCCTATCTGGGCAAGCTGGCGGTTGAGTTCGGTTTTCTTGCCAGTTGCGGGAGTGATTTTCACAACCCGGCATCACCCTGGACGGCACTGGGCCGAATGACCGCATTGCCGCCAGACTGCACGCCGGTCTGGCAGACCAGTTTGTTTCCCTGAGCTAGACTTTACAAAAAGCATGGACAGAGTTCGATGAGCCAGTTCTTCCAGATTCACCCGCAAAACCCGCAGGCACGGCTGATTCGTCAGGCCGCCGATGTTATCCGCCAGGGCGGGGTGGTGGCTTATCCCACCGATTCGGCCTACGCGCTGGGCTGTCAGCTTGGCAACAAGAACGCACTGGAGCGCATTCGGCGCCTGCGCCAGCTCGATGACAAGCACAACTTCACCCTGGTGTGTCGTGACCTGTCTGAGCTGGGTGTCTATGCCAAGGTCGACAACACCACCTTTCGTCTGCTGAAGGCGACCACCCCCGGCCCCTACACCTTTATTCTCAACGCCACCACCGAGGTGCCTCGGCTGCTGCTGCACCCCAAACGCCGCACCATCGGCCTGCGCGTGCCTGATCACCAGATCACGCTGGATCTGCTGGAGGCGCTGGGCGAGCCGCTGCTCAGCGTGACCTTGATGTTGCCCGGCGACAACCTGCCACTCACCGACCCCGAGCAAATCCGCGATCGCCTGGGCAAGCAAATTGAGCTGATTATCGACGGTGGCGCCTGCATGGTAGAGCCCACCACGGTGATCAGCCTGCTCGATGGCGAGGTTGAAGTGCTGCGCGAAGGGCGGGGCGATCCCGAGCCCTTTGGTGTCAGCCGCAGCGAGCTGCATGACTGATCCTGCTTTATCGGTATAATCGCCGCAGTTCGCTTATTACAATTGGTCTTTTCAGGAGTCCCCCTTGAGTTCTGTCGATTCGCAGCGCCGGGTTCTGTCAGGCATGCGCCCCACCGGCCGTCTGCACCTGGGTCACTATCACGGTGTGTTGAAAAACTGGGTCAAGCTGCAGCACGAGTACGAGTGCTTTTTCTTCGCCGCCGACTGGCATGCCCTGACCACCCATTACGAAGACCCGCAGAGCATTGAACAGAACGTCTGGGACATGCTGATCGACTGGCTGGCCGCCGGCGTCAGCGGGACCTCGTCGACCATGTTCATTCAGTCTCAGGTGCCCGAGCACGCCGAGCTGCATCTGCTGATGTCGATGGTTACCCCGGTCAGCTGGCTGGAGCGTGTGCCGACCTACAAGGATCAGCAGGAAAAGCTCAAGGATCGCGACCTGGCGACCTATGGGTTCCTTGGTTATCCACTGCTGCAGAGCGCCGACATCCTGATCTACCGCGCCGGCCAGGTGCCGGTGGGTGCTGACCAGGTGGCGCACGTCGAAATCACCCGTGAGGTGGCGCGGCGCTTCAATCACCTGTACGGCAAGGAGCCGGGCTTTGAGGACAAGGCCGAAGCTGCCATCAAGAAGATGGGTAAAAAGGCCGCCAAGCTCTACTCCAACCTGCGCAAGGCCTACCAGGAGCAGGGCGACGCCGATGCACTGGAAACCGCCCGCGCGCTGCTCAAGGAGCAACAGAATATTACCTTGGGTGACCAGGAGCGTTTGTTCGGTTACCTCGAGGGCGGCGGCAAGGTGATCCTGCCGGAGCCGCAGGCGCTGTTGACGCCGGACTCCAAGATGCCGGGGCTGGATGGGCAGAAAATGTCCAAGTCCTACGGCAACACCATCACCCTGCGTGACACCACCGATGAAGTGTCGGAAAAGGTGCGTCGCATGCCGACCGATCCGGCGCGGGTGCGTCGTACCGACCCGGGTAACCCGGACAAGTGCCCGGTGTACCAGTTGCATCAGGTCTACACCGACAAGCCGACCCATGACTGGGTGCAGGAAGGCTGCCGTAGCGCCGGCATCGGCTGCATCGACTGCAAGAAGCCGATCATCGACGCCATCAGCGCCGAGCTGTCGCCCATGCAGCAGCGTGCCAGCGAGTACGAGGCCAACCCGGATGCGGTTCGCGTGATCCTCAACGAGGGGACTGAGCGCGCCCGTGAAGCGGCCCGTGACACGCTGATCGAAGTGCGTCAGGCCATGGGCCTGCAGTACCGGCAGTAACCGATGGCTGACCCGACAGAGGATGCCGCGGTCAGCCCCGAGACCGACGCCGCGATAGACCGTTCGCGCGGCGTTGGCCGGCAGCAGGAGCTGCCGCTTGCCGTTGTCTACGGCGAGGCCTACACCGAGGTCCCGCAGGACCTGTATATCCCCCCAGAAGCACTGGAAGTCTTTCTTGAGGCCTTTGAAGGCCCGCTCGACTTGCTGCTGTATCTGATCCGCAAGCAAAACATCGACATCCTCGATATTCCGGTCGCAGAGATTACCCGTCAATACATGACCTACGTCGAACTGATGAAAGCGGTGCGTCTGGAGCTGGCGGCCGAGTATCTGGTGATGGCGGCCATGCTGGCGGAGATCAAATCGCGTTTGCTGCTGCCGCGCCCGGAAGAGTTGGACGACGATGAGGGTGACCCGCGCGCCGAGCTGATCCGCCGCCTGCAGGAGTACGAGCGTTTCAAGAAGGCCGCCGAGGATATCGACGGGTTACCGCGCATGGGGCGCGAGACCTGGGCGGCACGGGTTGAGGTAGGCGAGCTGCCGAGCCGTCGCGCGCACCCGGAGGTCAGCATGCAGGAGCTGCTGCTGTCGCTGTCGGAAGTGTTGCGCCGGGCCGAGATGTTTGAAAGTCACCAGGTCACCCGCGAGGCGCTGTCCACCCGCGAGCGCATGGCTGAGGTGCTGGACCGTCTCAAGGCCGGCCAGTTTGTGCCCTTTGTCAGCCTGTTCAACGCCAGCGAGGGCAAGCTCGGGGTGGTGGTGACCTTTATGGCCGTATTGGAACTGGTCAAGGAACAACTGGTTGATCTGGTGCAGAGCGAAGCCTTTGCCCCCATTCACGTCAAGGCACGAGGTGAGCATGAGCCAGCCGCCGATTGAACACATTGTTGAGGCTGCGTTGCTGGCAGCGGGCCGGCCGTTGTCGTTGGAAAAGCTGCGTGAGTTGTTCGATGAGGATGCGCTGCCCGGCTTTGAGGATATCCGCAAGGCGCTTGAGAAGCTGGCAGCCAGCTATCAGGGGCGCGCCATCGAGCTGCGCGAGGTAGCCAGTGGTTGGCGTCTGCAGGTGCGTGAGCAGTACGGGCCCTGGGTGGCGCGGCTGTGGGAGGAGCGTCCGCAGCGCTACTCCCGCGCCTTGCTGGAAACCCTGTCGTTGATCGCCTACCGTCAGCCGATCACCCGTGGCGAAATTGAGGACATCCGTGGCGTTGCGGTCAGCACCCAGATCGTCAAGACCCTGCTGGACCGCGAGTGGGTGAGGGTGGTGGGGCATCGCGACGTACCGGGGCGCCCGGCCATGTACGCCACCACGCGGCAGTTTCTCGACTACTTTAACCTGCGCAGCCTGAACGAGCTGCCGCCGCTGGCGGCGGTGCGTGATCTGGATGAGCTGGATATGGCGCCGGAGCTGGCGCTGCAGTCACCGGAGGAGGCCGACGCCCAGGCGCGTGACGGCGACGCCGCAGGCGATGCGCCCTGGTTGCCGGTGGAGCCGCTCAAACCGCTGGATTCGGAAGAGGGCCAGAGCGGCTTTCGCAACCTGCTGGACGAGCTCAACGCCATGGAAGCCAACCTCAAGAGTGACTTTGATGACATACCGGTGGCGGACGTGCCGGTCTTGGACGTGCCGGTTGCGGACATGCCGGTTGCGGACATGCCGGTTACGGAGGTATCTGCCTCAGAAAACTCAGCCCTCGACGAGCAGTCGGGGGCTGATGATTCCGATGAAGGGCAGCGCAGCTGATCTGGCTGGCGCCTGTGGTCGGTGGTATCCTGCACGGCTTTTCTCTGCTTCACACCGGGAGGTGCTCCAATGACTGACGATATCGACGTAAACGACAACCCCGCCGCGCCGGCGCCAGGCGAAAAACTGCAAAAGGTGCTGGCCCGTATGGGGCTGGGCTCACGGCGCGAGGTTGAGGGCTGGATTGCCGCCGGCCGTGTCAGCGTCAACGGACAGCCCGCCGAGCTCGGCTGCCGGGTCGACAGCATGGATCAGATCAGCGTGGACGATCGTCCGATTCGCCGCGATCTGGGCTCCGAGGTCACCCGCCGCGTCATGTTGTACAACAAGCCCGAGGGCGAAGTCTGTACCCGCGACGATCCGGAAGGTCGTCCCACCGTTTTCGATCGCCTGCCACGCCTCAAGCACGGCCGCTGGATCAACGTCGGTCGTCTGGATATCAACACCAGCGGTCTGCTGCTGTTTACCACCGATGGTGAGCTGGCCAACCGCCTGATGCACCCGTCCTATCAAATGGATCGTGAATACGCCGTGCGGGTTATGGGTGAGGTCACAGAGGACATGGTCGAGCGTCTGAAAGAGGGCGTGATGCTCGAAGACGGCCCGGCCAAGTTCACCGATATCGTGGCTTCCGGTGGTGAGGGTATCAACCGCTGGTTTCACGTCTGCCTGATGGAAGGCCGCAACCGCGAAGTACGCCGGCTGTGGGAGTCCCAGGGTATGCGCGTCAACCGCCTCAAGCGCGTACGTTTCGGGCCGGTATTCCTCGGCCCGGAACTGCCCGTTGGCCGCTGGCGCGAGCTCAAGCAGAACGAGTTGGACGCGCTGAGCAAGGAAGTGGGCCTGGAGCCGATTGCGCTGCCGGCGATGAAGACCAGCGACAAGGAAAAGATGCAGCGCCTGGCGCGCAAACCGTCCATGCACCAGGCTCGTCAGCCACGTGGTGGTCGCCGACGCGATCGCTGAGTGCTGCTCTAAGCATAAAAAAACGGCGCCTTAAGGCGCCGTTTTTTTATGCTGGGATTATTGTCCGACCACGCGGTTGCGCCCGCTTCGCTTCGCCTCGTACATGCGCAGGTCCGCTCGGCTGAGTAGGCTCGCGGCATCATCGTCTGCACGCAGCGTGCTGCACCCCAGGCTGACAGTCATGGGCAGCGGTTGGCCGTCGATCTCAAACTGCAGCTGTTCAATCGCGCTGCGAATGCGCTCGGCTACCATGGTGCAGGCGGCAGGGTCGGTGTTGTGCAGCAGCACTACAAATTCTTCGCCGCCCAGGCGGTACAAGCCGTCGACATTGCGCAGCGAGGCGGCTACGCAGTCCACAACACCCTTGAGCGCTTCGTCACCGTAGGCGTGACCATAGCGGTCGTTGATGCGCTTGAAGTGATCGACATCGAGCACCAGTACTGACAGAAGCTGGCCGCTGCGTTTGGCCAGTCGCAAGTCTCGCTCCAGGTTCTGGTTCAGTGCCAGCCGGTTGCCAGCCCCGGTCAGGGTGTCGTTCAGCGCGCAGGCCAGCGCCTCGCGGTACATCAGCGCGTTGCGCAGGGGAAACAGCAGGGTGCCTAGCAGCGCTTCCAGGCTCGCCAGCTCGGCTTCGGCAAAGCGGCTTTGGCGACTGAATTGCAGCTCGCCCATGTAGCTCCCGGCATGTGACAGGCGGTAGCTGCAGCGATGCAACGCGACCTGACCAAGGCTCAGGCTCGCGTTCGCAGCGCTGTGACGGTACTCCATGCCGTCAACCTGCAGCAGCTCCTGCAACCCTGCGAAAAACATCCCAAGCACCCGGTCCAGCTCCAGGCTGGTTTGCAGGGTCAGGTTGAGCTGGCGCTGCACGGCTTCGAAGCTGGCGCTAGGCTTGTTGCCGCGTCTACGCGTCACGCTGCCTTGGGCGAGTTTGACGCGAGCCGAGTCGAAATCGATGGTGTTTCCCTGTACGGGCATACTGACGGTACCTGCGGAGTGTCTGGTATCGTTATTTAAGCAATCAATGTGCCATTGTATTTTGTTGTTTTAAATCAATGGCTTGAGATTTTTTTCGAGGGGATTTATAGGTTGGTGGCAAAAAAATGCCGCCTGCGGCCAAGTGGGGCGCGGCAGGCGGCAAGCGGGTGTCAAGATTCTGCTACTGCGCGTTCAGCGCGGCGCCGTTGTGCGCCTTGCCATCCGGGCCGAGCAGATACAGGAACACCGGCATGATCGCTTCCGGCTCTGGGTTGGTCTCAACCGGCTCGTTCGGGTAGGCCGTGGCGCGCATGCGAGTGCGGGTGGCGCCCGGGTTTACGCTGTTGACGCGGATGTTGCTGGTGCCGTCCTGCTCATCGGCCAGCACCTGCATCATGCCTTCCACTGCGAACTTGCTGACGGCGTAGGGGCCCCAGTAGGCGCGGCCCTTGCGACCAACGCTGGAAGACAGCAGTACGACCGATGCGTCATCGGCGGCACGCAGCAACGGCATCATCGCTTTGGTCAGCAGGAAGGGGGCGTTGACGTTGACCTGCATGACGCGCAGCCAGGCATCAGCCTTGACGCCATCAAGCAGCGTCCGCGGGCCTAGCTCGGCGGCGTTATGTACCAGGCCGTCCAGTTTGCCAAAGGCATCAAACAACTGGTCTGCCAGGTCTTCGTAGTCCTTTTCGGTGGCGGTTTCCAGGTTCAGCGGGCAGAGCGCCGGTTGCGGATGGCCGGCCGCCTCAATGGCGTCGTAAACCTCTTCCAGTTTGCTTTGGGTGCGGCCAACCAACACCACGGTAGCGCCGTGGGCCGCGCAGCTCAGGGCGCAGGCACGGCCGATGCCGTCGCCGGCACCGGTAATCAGGATGACGCGGCCGGCCAGCAGATCGGCCGGGGCAGTGTACTCAAACATGGGGGGTCTCCGGTTGATGCCGTTGTTGCAGCCAGGGCAGTAGTTCGCTGGCGTGCTGCACGCTATGGGTGGCTTGCCAGGCAATAGGGTCTTCTTCGGCCGGCAGGTAGCCGTACAACGCGGCAATAGTCGTCATGCCGGCAGCGTGACCGGCCTGAATGTCGCGCAGGTGGTCGCCAATAAATACGCAGCCAGACGGGTCGATGCCCATTTCGCTGCAGGCCTTCAAGGCGGACTCCGGGTCAGGCTTGCCGCGCGACACCTGATCCGGGCAAACCAGCGAGGCGCAGCGGGTGGCGAGCCCGGTTTGCTCCAGCAGCGGAATGCTGAAGCGGCTAAGTTTGTTGGTCACCACGCCCCAGGGCACACCTTCGGCGTCCAGCCAGTCCAGCAGCTCGCTGATGCCGGGAAAAGGGCGGGTGTGCCGTGCCAGACCCTGCTCATAGCGCTGTAGAAAGTCCTCGCGCAGCGCCGCGAAGGCGCTGTCCTGCGCGCAGAGGGTGAAGGCGGTCGACAGCATGCCGATCGATCCATCGGATACCTGGGCGCGGATCACTGCAGCGTCAACTGCCGGTTTACCGTGCTCCTGCAGCATGGTCTGGATGATCTGAACAAAGTCTTCGGCGGTATCAAGCAGAGTGCCGTCCAGATCAAAGAGCACGCCACTGAGCATCAGGCTTGCGCCTCGCGCTGGCAATGCACCATGTAGTTGACGTCAACGTCTGGCTCCAGCTTGTAGGTGCGGGTCAGCGGGTTGAAGGTCAGGCCGGTGATGTCCTGCAGGTCAAGGCTGGCATCGCGTACCCAGCGGCCCAGCTCGGCCGGACGGATGAACTTGGCAAATTCGTGGGTGCCGCGCGGCAGCATGCGCAAGACGTACTCGGCGCCAACGATGGCGAACATAAACGACTTGGGGTTGCGGTTGATGGTCGAGAAGAACACCTGGCCGCCCGGCTTGACCAGTTTGGCGCAGGCGCGAATCACCGAGCTTGGATCAGGCACGTGCTCGAGCATCTCCAGGCAGGTCACCACGTCAAAGGTGCCGGCGTGCAGCTCGGCAAACTCTTCGGCGGTGCTTTGCTCGTACTCGACGCTGACACCGGATTCCAGTTGGTGCAGGCGGGCGACCGCCAGGGGCGCTTCGCCCATGTCGATACCGGTTACCTGGGCGCCGCGCTGGGCCATAGCCTCGGCCAGAATGCCGCCGCCACAGCCGACGTCCAGTACTTTCTTGCCGGCCAGGCTGGCGCGCTCGTCGATCCAGTTGGTGCGCAGCGGGTTGATCTCATGCAGCGGCTTGAACTCGCTGTTACGGTCCCACCAGCGGCTTGCCAGCGCCTCAAATTTGGCGATTTCAGCGCGGTCAACGTTAAGACTCATGGGGTTCCCCTTGGGCAATAAGGGCAGCCAGCTCGCGGGCTTGCTGCAAGGTGGTGTGCGTATCAAGGCCGACCAGCTGGCCGTCGCGCAGTTTGACGCGCCCGGCTATCCAGACATCGCTGACCTGGTTGGCGTTGCAGGTGTACAGCAGCTGGGACGCTGGGTTGTAGAGTGGCTGCTGGGCGATTCCTGAGAGGTCTACGGCAGCGATATCGGCGGCCTTGCCGACTTCCAGTGAGCCGATCTCCTCGTCCAGCCCGAGCGCCCGTGCGCCGCCCAGCGTGGCCATATGCAGGGCGCTGTGGGCGTCCAGGGCGGTAGGGGTGCCGGCAACCATCTTGGCCAGCAGGGCGGCGGTGCGCATCTCGCCGAACATGTCCAGATCATTGTTGCTGGCCGCGCCGTCGGTGCCCAGGGCGACGTTCAGGCCGCTGTCGAGCAGGCGCTGGACCGGCATCATGCCGCTGGCCAGCTTGAGGTTGGATTCAGGGCAGTGCACCAGCTGTACGCCGTATTCGACCAGCAAGGCCAGATCGGCATCGCTGATCTCGGTCATATGCACTGCTTGCAATCTGGGGCTGAGCAGGCCCAGACGCTGCAGGCGTTGTAGCGGTCGCTCGCCGGTTTGGTTGACGGCATCGGCTACCTCACCGGCGGTCTCGTGGACATGCATGTGAATCGGCATGTCGAGCTCGTCGGCCAGGGTGCGGATACGCGTCAGGGTGTCGTCGCCTACCGTGTAGGGCGCATGCGGGCCGAATGCGGTGGAGATCAGCCCGCTGTGGCGGGTGTCGTCGCGCAGCTTCAAGCCCTTGGCGATCGCCTCGGCGGCATCGCGTGCGCCGGGGATCGGATTGTCGATTACCGGGAAGCACAGCTGCGCGCGCATGCCTGCATCCAGTGCTGCCGCGGCTGCAACATCCGGGTAGAAATACATGTCGGAGAAACAGGTGGTACCGCCGCGCAGCATCTCGGCAATCGCCAGCTCGGTGCCCAGGCGGGCAAAATCGGCGTTGACCCAGCGTCCTTCGGCGGGCCATATATGGTCTGTGAGCCAGGTCATCAACGGCAGGTCGTCCGCCAGGCCACGGAACAGTGTCATTGCGGCATGGCCGTGGGCGTTGATCAGGCCGGGAATCAGCGCGTGGTTTGGCAGGTCGCGGCGTTCGCGCGGTTGCAGGGCGTTGGCGCTGCTCAGCGGCAACAGGCCGACGATACGGCCTTGATGGACCGCCAGGGCGTGCTGTTCCAGCACCACGCCGCGTGGCACAACAGGGATGATCCAGCGAGGCACGATCAACAGGTCGAGCTCGCCGGGCAGGGTGGTCATGTTCAATTCGCCTTGCATCATGGTCGGCAAGTATACCTGCTGGTCGTGAGCAAATGCAGCGTGGGGTCGAAGTGCACCGGCGAGGCCGGCGTCAGCAGAGGGGATTTTGTCATGTTGCAGATAGAGGCGGTAGCGGATAGTACGGTGTTGCGCGCAGTCAGTTGGCTGCCGGAGGGTGCGGTCAGGCTGCTGGATCAGCGCCGAATGCCCGAGCTGGTAACCCAGGATTGCCGCGATGAGGTTGAGGTGTTGGCGGCCATACGTTGTGGTGTGGTGGCTGGCGCTGCGGCAATGGGCGTTGCCGCGGCCTTTGGTGTGGTGCTGGCGGCGCGACAACTGGTCACGCCGGTGCGGAGCTGGTCGCAGGCGCTGGAGCCGGTGATTGCTGCTTTTGCCGCGCTCGGGCCAATGGCGGCCAACGTGCATTGGACCTTGGGCATCATGCGGCAGACCCTGACGGGATTGGCGGCGGATGTGGATGTGCCTGCGCGCTTGCTGAACGCCGCCGAAGCAATCGCCGCAGCCGATCAGGAGGCCAACAGGAGCATGGCGCGCTTTGGTCTGCAACTGCTGCGCCGCCATCATTCAGCGGAGCAGAAGCTGATGCTGCTGGGTTACAGCGGTGAGCTGTCCGGCGGTGGTGGCGGCACCGCCATGGGTGTCGTGCAGGCAGCTTATCGCGCTGGCGTCTTGAAGGAGGTGCTGGTGAGCGAGGCCAGTCCCTCGCAGGCGGGGTCGCGGCTGGCGGCCTGGGAGCTTGAGCGTGCAGGTGTCCCGCACCTGCTGATGGCCGACAGCGCAGCCGCGCGGATCATGAAGTGCGACCCGGTGTCCTGGGTGATCGTTGGTGCCGAGCGCATTGCTGCCAACGGTGACGTTATCACCACCCAGGGGACCTACGCGCTCGCCATTCTCGCCATGCACCACGGCTTGCGCTTTATGGTGGTGGCTTCCACGGCGGCGTTGGACATGAGTCTCAGTGACGGCGATGCGCTGGAGCCTGAGGTGTTGCATGGCGCAGCCGGTGCCAGCCAGCCGCTGGACGTCACGCCCGTGGAGCTGATTGACGCCATCGTCACGGAAAAAGGCGTGATTGAGCGGCCCGATGAGGGCAAGATCGCCAAACTCATGAGTATTCGCCGGCTGCATTGATGGTTGCCTCTCCCTGCCCGCGGCGGGCGCGCTATAAGCTCCCGTCGGCGGGTTCTCTGTGGTATCCTTTGCCGCTTTGATCGGGCGGAATGCGCCCCGTTGCAGAAGCGCTTCTGCAAGGTGGGCCGATCGGCGCTTTCGCCTTTCCAATGCGCGTGTCGCAGAGGTGCTGAAAACCCGTATGTGCCGGGGGATTCAGGCCTTTGCATTGCTTTTGGCGTTATCTCGACGCCGACAATAAAAGGAATGCCGTTTCATGGGTGAACTGGCCAAAGAAATCCTTCCAGTCAATATCGAAGACGAACTGAAACAGTCCTACCTGGATTACGCCATGAGCGTAATCGTCGGCCGGGCTCTGCCGGATGTGCGTGACGGCCTCAAGCCGGTGCACCGTCGCGTGCTCTACGCCATGAGCGAGCTGGGCAACGACTGGAACAAGCCGTACCTGAAATCGGCACGTGTGGTTGGTGACGTTATCGGTAAATACCACCCGCACGGCGACTCGGCGGTATACGACACCATCGTGCGTATGGCGCAGAACTTCTCCATGCGTTATCCGCTGGTTGACGGCCAGGGCAACTTCGGCTCCATCGACGGCGATAACGCGGCAGCCATGCGTTACACCGAAGTGCGCATGGCCAAGCTGACCCATGAGCTGCTGGCTGACCTGGATAAGGAAACCGTCGACTGGGTACCCAACTACGACGGTAAAGAGCAGATTCCAGACGTTCTGCCCACCAAGATTCCGCACCTGCTGGTCAACGGCTCCAGCGGTATCGCCGTCGGCATGGCGACCAACATCCCGCCGCACAACCTGACTGAAGTGATCAACGGTTGTCTGGCCGTGATCAGCAACCCGGACATCAGCATCGACGAGCTGATGGAGTTTATTCCGGGTCCGGACTTCCCGACGGCCGGTATCATCAACGGTCGTGCCGGCATTGTTGAGGCCTATCGCACTGGCCGGGGCCGCATCTACGTGCGCGCCCGCTGCGAAATTGAAGATATCGACAAGGTTGGCGGTCGCCAGCAGATCGTCATTTCCGAGCTGCCGTACCAGCTGAACAAAGCGCGTCTGATCGAAAAGATCGCCGAGCTGGTCAAAGAGAAAAAGCTCGAAGGCATCACTGAACTGCGCGATGAGTCCGACAAGGACGGTATCCGCGTGGTTATCGAGCTGCGCCGAGGCGAAGTGCCTGAGGTCGTGCTCAACAACCTCTACGCCCAGACCCAGATGCAGAGCGTGTTCGGCATCAACGTGGTCGGCTTGCTCGACGGTCAGCCGAAGATTCTCAACCTCAAGGAGCTGCTCGAAGCCTTCGTCCGTCACCGCCGTGAAGTGGTGACCCGTCGTACCGTTTACGAGCTGCGCAAGGCGCGTGAACGCGGGCACATCCTGGAAGGTCAGGCGGTCGCGCTGTCGAACATTGACCCGGTCATCGAGCTGATCAAAAAGTCGCCCACCCCGGCGGAAGCCCGCGAAGCCTTGATCGCCACGGCTTGGGAGCCGGGCGCGGTGGTTGAAATGGTCGAGCGCGCCGGCGCCGAGTCTTGCCGCCCCGATGGTTTGGACGAGCAATACGGCCTGCGTGAAGGCAAGTATTACCTGTCCCCTGAGCAGGCCCAGGCCATTCTGGATCTGCGTCTGCATCGCCTGACCGGTCTGGAGCACGAAAAGCTGCTGACCGAGTACCAGCAGATTCTTGAGCAGATTGGCGAGCTGCTGCGCATCCTGAACAGCCAGGAGCGCCTGATGGAAGTGATCGTCGAGGAGCTGGAAAAGGTACGTGATGATTTTGGCGACGAGCGTCGTACCGAAATCGTTGCCTCGCGCATGGACCTGTCCCTGGCCGACCTGATTGCCGAAGAAGACCGCGTGGTGACTATCTCCCACGGCGGTTACGCCAAGAGCCAGCCGCTGACCGACTACCAGGCCCAGCGCCGTGGCGGCCGCGGCAAGGCAGCGACCGGCGTGAAAGATGAAGACTATGTCGAACACCTGCTGGTCGCCCACAGTCACGCTACGCTGCTGCTGTTCTCCAGTCGCGGCAAGGTGTACTGGCTCAAGACCTACGAAATTCCTGAAGCCTCGCGCGCCGCGCGTGGCCGCCCGCTGGTCAACCTGCTGCCGCTGGAAGAAGGTGAGTGGATCACCGCCATGTTGCAGGTCGACCTGGAGGCGCTGCAGCAGCAGAGCGCCGAAGAGGGCGAGGAGCTGGAGGACGAGGCGGGTGTAATCGAAGGTGAAGCCGTTGAAGTCGAGGCAGATGCCGATGGCGACGCTGACAGCGACGATGACGACAACGACGAGCCTACCGGTTCCTACATCTTTATGGCCACCGCGCGCGGCACCGTGAAGAAGACCCCGCTGGTGCAGTTCAGCCGTCCGCGCAGCAATGGCCTGATCGCCCTGCGCCTGGAAGAGGGCGACACCCTGATCGCCGCCGCCATTACCGACGGCTCGCGTGACATCATGCTGTTCTCCGACGGTGGCAAGGTTATCCGCTTCAAGGAGCGTCATGTGCGCACCATGGGCCGTACCGCACGCGGTGTGCGCGGCATGCGTCTGCCGACCGAACAGCGCCTGATCTCCATGCTGATCCCCGAGCCCGAGGCGCAGATTCTGACCGCCTCCGAGCGTGGTTACGGCAAGCGCACCGTGCTGGAAGAGTTTCCGCGTCGTGGTCGTGGTGGTCAGGGCGTGATCGCTATGGTCTCCAATGAGCGCAATGGCGCGCTGGTGGGCGCTGTTCAGGTGGTCGATGGTGAGGAAATTATGCTGATTTCTGACCAGGGCACGCTGGTACGCACCCGCGTCAGCGAAGTATCCAGCCTGTCGCGTAACACCCAGGGCGTCATGCTCATTCGTCTGGCGCCGGAAGAAAAACTGGTCGGCCTGGAGCGCGTCCAAGAGCCCACTGAGGACGAGATTGACTTGGCCGCTGAGGATGCCGAAGAAGGCGACGCCCAGCAGCCGGAAGGTGATGAGCAGCAACCCGTGGATGATCAGGAGTAATCGTGAGTAAGCGTCTGTTCAATTTCTGTGCTGGACCGGCGGCATTGCCGGAAGCGGTGTTGCAGCGAGCCCAGGCCGAGCTGCTTGACTGGCAGGGCAAGGGCCTGTCAGTTATGGAAATGAGCCACCGCAGCGATGAGTTTGTCTCGGTAGCCCAGCAGGCCGAACAGGATCTGCGCGACCTGATGGCGATCCCGGACAACTACAAGGTGCTGTTCCTGCAGGGCGGTGCCAGTCAGCAGTTTGCCCAGATACCGCTGAACCTGATGCCAGAAGGCGGCAGCGCCGATTACATCGATACCGGTATCTGGTCGCGCAAAGCCATCGACGAGGCGGCGCGCTTCGGCAACGTCAACGTGGCCGGCAGTGCCAAGGCCTACGATTACTTTGCCATCCCCGGTCAGAACGAGTGGCAGTTGTCGGCAGACGCCGCCTACGTGCACTACTGTCCGAACGAAACCATCGGCGGCCTGGAATTCAACTGGGTGCCGCAGACCGGTGACGTGCCGCTGGTGGCGGATATGTCTTCGACCATCCTGTCGCGGCCGGTTGATGTCTCACGCTTTGGCATGATTTACGCCGGCGCCCAGAAGAACATCGGCCCGAGCGGTCTGGTGGTAGTGATTGTGCGTGAAGACCTGTTGGGTCGCGCGCGTGCCAGCTGCCCGACCATGCTGGACTATGCCGTCGCCGCCAAGAACGATTCGATGTACAACACGCCGCCCACCTTTGCCTGGTATCTGTCCGGCCTGATCTTCCAGTGGCTTAAGGAGCAGGGCGGTCTGGACGCGGTCAAGCGCATCAACGATGCCAAGCAAAAGGCGCTGTACTCGGCCATCGACGGCAGTGAGCTGTACAACAACCCGATTAACGCCGCTGACCGGTCCTGGATGAATATCCCCTTCCGTCTGGCAGACGATCGGCTGGACAAGCCGTTCCTGGCCGGCGCCGAAGAGCGCGGACTGCTCAACCTGAAAGGTCATCGCTCGGTTGGCGGCATGCGCGCCTCCATCTATAACGCAGTGCCGCAAGCCGCGGTCGACGCACTCGTGGCCTACATGGCCGAGTTTGAACAGCAGCACGGTTGATACCCATGTCTGATGAAGATCAGTTGAAGGCGCTACGCAAGCGCATCGACACCATTGATGAAAAGATTCTTGACCTGATCAGTGAGCGGGCTGCCTGTGCGCAAACCGTCGCGCACGTCAAGCAGAAGGCGCTGGAGCCCGGCGTCAAGCCGCTGTTCTATCGCCCCGAGCGTGAAGCCTGGGTGCTCAAGCACATCATGGAACTGAACAAGGGGCCGCTCGATAACGAGGAAATGGCCCGCCTGTTCCGTGAGATCATGTCCGCTTGCCTGGCGCTCGAAGAGCCACTGCGTGTCGCCTATCTTGGGCCGGAAGGCACCTTCACCCAGGCCGCGGCACTCAAGCACTTTGGTCACTCTGTGGTCAGCGTGCCGATGGCGGCGATTGACGAGATTTTCCGTGAGGTGGCTGCCGGCGCGGTGCAGTTTGGCGTGGTGCCGGTAGAAAACTCTACCGAAGGCGCTATCAACCACACGCTCGACAGCTTCCTTGAGCATGATCTGGTGATCTGCGGTGAGGTAGAGCTGCGCATTCACCATCATTTGCTGGTCGGTGAAAATACCAAGACCGACAAGATCTCCCGCGTGTATTCCCACGCCCAGTCGCTGGCCCAGTGCCGCAAGTGGCTGGACGCCCACTACCCGAACGTCGAGCGCGTAGCCGTTGCCAGCAACGCCGATGCGGCGCGTCGGGTAAAAGGGGAGTGGAACTCGGCGGCGATTGCCGGCGACATGGCGGCCGACCTGTACGAGCTGACGCGTCTGGCCGAGAAAATCGAAGACCGCCCGGACAACTCCACGCGTTTTCTGATTATCGGTAACCAGCAAGTCCCGCCGACCGGCGACGACAAGACCTCGGTCATCGTTTCCATGCGCAACAAGCCGGGTGCGCTGCATCACCTGCTCGAACCGTTCCACTCCAACGGTATCGACCTGAGCCGCATCGAAACCCGCCCCTCGCGCAGCGGCAAATGGACCTATGTGTTCTTTATCGACTTCTTCGGTCACCAGCACGATCCGCTGATCAAGGATGTGCTGGAGAAGATCAACGACGACTCGGTAGCGCTCAAGGTGCTGGGGTCGTATCCGAAGGCGGTTTTGTAAGCGGCTGAAGGCTTTAGGCCAGAGGCTGGAAGGTCAGGTTATTGGCGAGTGGCTCGACAGGTGCGGTTGGCGGCAGCGCGGTGATGCGCTTCCAGCCTTAAGCCTTCAGCCTCAGGCGGCCGACGTCGTCGGCCCGTGCGGAGCGTGTTATGAGTTGTGATTTCCTCAGCCTGGCGCGGCCAGGTGTGCAGAAGCTGTCTCCCTATGTGCCGGGCAAGCCGGTAGAGGAGCTGGCGCGAGAGTTTGGCTTGCGGCCGCAGGATATCGTCAAGCTGGCCAGCAACGAAAACCCGCTGGGCCCGAGCCCGGCGGTGCGTGAGGCTATCGCTGCAGCATTGGCAGAGCTGACCCGTTACCCTGATGGCAACGGCTTTGCGCTGAAGCAGGCGCTGGCTGCGAAGCTGGGCGTGGATACCGTAGGCATCACCCTGGGTAACGGCTCCAACGACATTCTCGAGCTGGTGGCCCGTGCCTTTGTCGGCCCCGAGCATGAAGTGGTCTTCAGTGATCACGCCTTTGCTGTTTACCCCATTGTGACCCAAGCAGTGGGCGCCAAGGCGGTGTCGGTGCCGGCTAAGGATTGGGGGCATGATCTGGATGCCATGGCGGCCGCCATCAGCCCGGCGACCCGGGTGGTCTTTATCGCCAACCCCAACAACCCCACCGGTACCTGGATTGAGCGCAGTGCGCTCGAGGCCTTCCTCGACCGTGTGCCGGAAAACGTCATTGTGGTGCTGGACGAGGCGTACACCGAGTACGTCGAGACCGACGAGGTGCCTAACGGCGTTGATTACCTGCCGCGTTACCCCAACCTGCTGGTCTCGCGTACCTTCTCTAAGGCCTATGGATTGGCTGCGCTGCGTGTCGGCTATGGCTTGTCCAGTCCGGTGATTGCCGATGCCCTAAATCGCGTACGCCAGCCGTTCAACGTCAACAGCCTTGCCCTGACGGCAGCGCTGGCGGCCCTGCAGGACGAGGCCTACCTGATCGAAAGCCGACGCATCAACCGCCAAGGCATGCAGCAGCTGGAAGACGGCTGCGCAGCCCTGGGGCTGAGCTGGATCCCTTCACGCGGTAACTTCCTCGCAATCGATGTGGGTCGTGAAGCGGCGCCGATTTTTCAGGCGCTGCTGCGCGAAGGCGTCATTGTGCGTCCGGTGGCCAACTACGGCATGCCGAACCACCTGCGCGTAACCATTGGTTTGCCAGAAGAAAACCAGCGTTTTCTGGATGCGCTCAAGCAGGTGTTGAATCGTGGCTGATGTAACCGGCCTGTCACCAGTAACACCGACAATCGGTCGCCTTGCGGTAATCGGGCTTGGCCTGATCGGCGGCTCCTTTGCCAAGGGTATGCGCCAGAGTGGCCTGTGCCGCGAGGTGATCGGTTGTGATCTGGACCCGGTCTCCCGTCGTCAGGCGGTGCCACTGGGCGTGGTCGACAAGGTCACGGCCAATCTGGTTGAGGCAGTGCAGGGCGCTGATCTGATCATGCTGGCCGTGCCAGTGCTGGGTATGCGCGCGGTGCTGGCGCAACTGGCCGCGCTGGAGCTGGGCGACGCGGTGATTACGGATGTGGGTAGCACCAAGGGTGCGGTTGCGCAGGCGGTGGAAGAGGTGTTTGGCGCGGTACCGGCCAACTTTGTACCGGGCCACCCGATCGCCGGTTCGGAAAAAAGCGGTGTCGAGGCGGCCCGTGCGGACCTGTTTCGCCACCATAAGGTTATTCTCACGCCGCTTGAGCAGACGGCGGCAGAGGCGGTCGGCCTGGTGCAGCGTTGCTGGCAGGCGCTGGATGCCGATGTAGAGAGCATGTCGCTGGCCGACCATGATGAAGTCCTGGCGGCCACCAGTCACCTGCCGCATCTGTTGGCGTTCTCGCTGGTGGACACCCTGGCGTCGCGGAACGAGAATCTGGAGATTTTCCGCTACGCTGCCGGTGGCTTCCGGGACTTTACCCGCATTGCCGCGAGTGATCCGGTGATGTGGCGCGATGTTTTTCTGGCAAATCGGGATGCGGTCTTGCGCAGTCTTGATGCCTTTACCCAGGATCTGGGTCGACTGCGTGAAGCGGTGGAAACCCGTGACGCCAATACGCTGCTTGGTGTGTTTACCCGAGCCAAGTCGGCACGAGAGCATTTCAGCACTATTCTGGCCCGCAGGGCTTACATGGAACCTATGCAAACTCAAGAATTCAACTTCATCGCCAGCCCCGGCGGCAAGGTCAACGGCAGCATTCGTGTGCCTGGTGACAAGTCTATTTCCCATCGCTCCATCATGCTTGGCTCGCTGGCCGAGGGTGTGACTGAGGTCGAGGGCTTCCTGGAAGGCGAAGACAGCCTGGCGACCCTGCAGGCATTTCGCGACATGGGCGTGGTGATTGAAGGCCCGCACCATGGCCGGGTGACCATCAATGGTGTCGGTCTGCACGGGCTGCAGGCGCCGCCCGGCTCGCTGTATCTGGGTAACTCCGGTACCTCCATGCGTTTGCTGTCGGGCCTGCTGGCCGGACAGGATTTTGACACCGTGCTGACCGGCGATGCGTCGCTGTCCAAGCGCCCGATGGGCCGCGTGGCCAAGCCACTGCGCGAAATGGGTGCCCAGATCGACACCGGTGACGAGGGTCGCCCGCCGCTGCGTATCAAGGGTGGCAGCCGCATGATGGGCATGGACTATCAGATGCCGATGGCCAGTGCGCAGGTCAAATCCTGCATTTTGCTGGCCGGTCTGTATGCCTCCGGCACCACCTCGGTGACCGAGCCTGCGCCCACCCGTGACCATACCGAGCGCATGCTCAAGGGCTTTGGTTATCCGGTCAAGGTGGATGGCGCCACTGCCACCGTCGAGTCCGGCCATACCCTCAAAGCCTGCCGCATTGATGTGCCGGCCGACATCTCCTCCGCCGCGTTCTTCATGGTCGCTGCCAGCATCTGCGAGGGCGCTGACCTGACGCTGGAGCACGTGGGCATCAACCCCACGCGCATCGGCATCATCAATATCCTGCGTGCCATGGGCGGCAATCTGGAGCTGCTCAACGAGCGCGAAGTGGGTGGCGAGCCGGTGGCTGATATCCGCGTGCGTTACGCGCCGCTCAAAGGCATCGACATTCCGGTCGATCAGGTGCCGCTGGCGATTGACGAGTTTCCGGTGCTGTTCGTGGCAGCCGCCTGTGCTGAAGGTCGCACCATCCTGCGTGATGCTGAAGAGCTGCGGGTAAAGGAGTCCGACCGCATTCAGGTCATGGCTGATGGCCTGCGGGCGCTGGGCGTCAAGGCAGAGCCGACGCCTGACGGTATCATTATCGACGGCGGCGCTATCGGTGGCGGCAGCGTTGAAAGCCATGGTGACCACCGTATCGCCATGTCGTTCTCGGTCGCTGCGCTGCGCGCCACCGGCGACATTCATATCAAGGATTGCGCCAATGTGGCGACATCATTCCCGGGCTTCATCGACCTTGCGCAATCGGTCGGCATGCAAGTCCGTCTGGAGGACAACGCGTGATTGATCAACAGGCCCCCGTCATCACCATCGACGGCCCTGGTGGGTCGGGCAAGGGCACCATCGCCGGTTTGCTGGCCTCTCGTCTTGGCTGGAACCTGCTGGACTCCGGCGCTTTGTATCGCCTGCTCGCCCTGTCGGCGCGCAATCACGGTGTTGATTTGACCAACGAAACCTCGCTGGAGGCGCTGGCGGCCCATCTGGATGTGCAGTTTGTGGCCGGTGAAGCCGGTGGCGAGCAGCAGATTATCCTGGAGGGCGAGGATGTCACCCGTGCCATCCGTACCGAAGATGTAGGCGCCGGCGCCTCGCAGGTAGCCGCGCTGCCCGCTGTGCGTGATGCGTTACTGCAGCGTCAGCGCGTGTTCCGCGAAGCGCCAGGTCTGGTCGCCGATGGTCGCGACATGGGTACCGTGGTGTTTGCTGATGCACAGTTGAAGGTGTACCTGACCGCCAGCGCCGAGGAGCGCGCCTCTCGCCGTCACCGGCAGTTGCTCGGAAAGGGTGAAGCTGCTAATCTGGCGAGTCTTCTCGATGAGATCGTTGCGCGGGACGAGCGGGATATGAACCGCAGCATCGCGCCGCTGAAGCCGGCGGATGATGCAATCGTGATCGATTCCACGCAGATGAGCATTGAAGAAGTACTTGAAGCAGTCCAGACGATGGCGCGCGAGCGCAACCTGCTGGGCTGATCAGACTGTCTGTTCCGGGCAACCAGCACCACCGGAAAGGGCATTGATACCATCAACCCACGCAAGCTGGTGGCGTGGCGGGACAGTAGCTGCATAGCGCGCTTTAAAACGGCTTTGCGGTAGCTGCCCTAAAACTTACTTACAGGATTCCAAATGAGCGAAAGCTTTGCCGAACTTTTTGAAGAAAGCCTAAAAACCCTTGATATGGAGCCGGGCTCCATCATCACTGGTATCGTTGTGGACATCGACTCCGACTGGGTCACCGTTCACGCCGGTCTGAAATCAGAGGGTGTCATCCCGCGCGATCAGTTCCTGGACGAGCAGGGCGAACTGACCATCGAAGTGGGTGATGAGGTTCACGTTGCACTGGACGCCGTTGAAGACGGTTTCGGTGAAACCAAACTGTCCCGCGAAAAGGCCAAGCGCGCCGAATCGTGGAAAGTCCTCGAAGCTGCTTTCGCTGCAGAAGAAGTCGTCAAAGGTGTTATCAACGGCAAGGTCAAAGGTGGCTTTACCGTCGACGTCAACACCATCCGTGCGTTCCTGCCGGGCTCGCTGGTTGACGTACGTCCCGTACGTGACACCACCCACCTGGAAAACAAGGAACTGGAATTCAAGGTCATCAAGCTGGACCAGAAGCGCAACAACGTTGTCGTTTCCCGTCGTGCAGTTCTGGAAGCCGAGAACTCCGCCGAGCGCGAAGCCCTGCTGGAAACCCTGCAGGAAGGTCAAGTCGTCAAGGGTATCGTCAAGAACCTCACCGATTACGGTGCGTTCGTTGACCTGGGCGGCGTAGACGGCCTGCTGCACATCACCGATATGGCCTGGAAGCGCATCAAGCATCCGTCCGAGATCGTTAACGTTGGTGACGAGATCGACGTTAAGGTCCTGAAGTTTGACCGTGAGCGTAACCGCGTTTCCCTGGGTCTGAAGCAACTGGGCGAAGATCCGTGGGTTGCTATCACCGGTCGTTACCCGGAAGGCACTCGCGTTACTGCCAAGGTCACTAACCTGACCGACTACGGCTGCTTCGCTGAGCTGGAAGAAGGCGTTGAAGGTCTGGTTCACGTTTCCGAGATGGATTGGACCAACAAGAACATCCACCCGTCCAAGGTTGTCAACGTTGGCGACGAAGTGGAAGTTATGGTTCTGGACATCGACGAAGACCGTCGCCGTATCTCCCTGGGCATCAAGCAGTGCAAGATGAACCCGTGGGAAGAGTTCTCCAGCAAGTTCAACAAGGGCGACCGCATCGCCGGTTCCATCAAGTCCATCACCGACTTCGGTATCTTTATCGGTCTGGACGGTGGCATCGATGGTCTGGTTCACCTGTCCGACATCTCCTGGAACGAAGCCGGCGAAGAAGCGGTACGTCGCTTCAAGAAGGGCGACGAGATCGAAACCGTTATCCTGTCTGTTGACCCTGAGCGCGAGCGCATCTCCCTGGGCGTCAAGCAGCTGGAAGACGATCCGTTCTCCAACTTCGTTTCCCTGAACGAGAAAGGCAGCATCATCACCGGTACCGTCAAGGAAGTTGACGCCAAAGGCGCCATCATCACCCTGGCGGACGACATCGAAGGCACTCTGAAGGCCTCCGAAATCAGCCGTGACCGCGTTGAAGATGCTCGCAACGTCCTGAACGCTGGCGACGAAGTTGAAGCCAAGATCATTGGTGTCGACCGTAAGAGCCGCGTTATCAGCCTGTCCATCAAGGCGAAAGACGTTGAAGACGAGAAAGAAGCCATGCAAGACCTGCGTAAGCAGGAAATGCTGGCCGCTGGTCCGACCACCATTGGTGATCTGATCAAGCAGCAGATGGAAGGCAAAGGCAACTAAGCCTATCCAGCTGTAAAAAAGGGCGACTTCGGTCGCCCTTTTTTGTGCCCGCCCGTTGGGCGGGCACAGCTGCAAGCCTCAAGCTGCAAGCGGCAAGTAAAACCCTGGCTTGCCGGTTGTGTGGGTTCTATGAGGGTGATGAATGCGTACAAGGCGCATAGAAAAGACTTGACGGCCTGGCAGGGCAACACATCCTGATTACGCTTGCAGCTTGCAGCTTGCAGCTTGCAGCTTGCAGCTTGCAGCTTGCAGCTTGCAGC
Organism: Halopseudomonas maritima; assembly: GCF_021545785.1. NCBI lineage: Bacteria > Pseudomonadati > Pseudomonadota > Gammaproteobacteria > Pseudomonadales > Pseudomonadaceae > Halopseudomonas > Halopseudomonas maritima. The sequence goes on along the minus strand of NZ_CP079801.1, from coordinate 582,192 downwards.
TTGCAGCTTGCAGGGGGCGGCCATCCGCCTTGCAGCTGCGAAGCGCGGGAGCGCTTCGCTTATCAGGCTGTTCAAACCTAGTCAAGCATGGTAAAACCCTATAAAACGAAAAACGAGTCTACTCGCTTGATAAGAAAGGGAAAACCATGACCAAGTCGGAGTTGATCGAGCGTATCGTCGAACAACAGGGGCAGTTGTCGGCGAAGGACGTTGAGCTTGCGATCAAGACCATGCTGGAGCATATGTCCCAGGCATTAGCTACCGGGGAGCGAATCGAGATTCGCGGCTTCGGCAGTTTCTCGTTGCATTACCGTGCGCCGCGGGTAGGGCGTAATCCCAAGACCGGTGATGCTGTAGAGCTTGAGGGTAAGTATGTGCCGCACTTCAAGCCGGGCAAGGAGTTGCGTGACAGGGTTAACGAGTCACTCGAAAACGCCTGATCCTATGCCGCACTCGCGCCGTGCTGGGTTATACTTCGCACACACTCAATGGATGCGGAGTTGTATCACATGCTGTGGTTGAAGCGCGTGTTGCTGATCTTGGTTCTGCTGCTGGTAGCCTTGGCGACCATGGATTTCATGCTGGAAAATCAGCAAGCCACCTCCCTGCAATTTCTCGAAATGCAGTCCCCTGCATTGCCTCTTTCCATCTATGTTGTACTCGCCTTTATTCTCGGTAGCGCACTGGGCGTCTTCGTTGGCTGGCTGATCACCACCCGTCTGCGGCTGAAGCTGATGGTGCAAAGCAATGAGCTGAACCGCTACCGCAAGGAAATCGACAAGCTGCGTACCCAGGCTGTCAAAGGCTGATCACCATGCAGGAACTGATGTTCCTCGGGCTGTTTGTATTGGCCCTGGCGATCGGCTGGTTTCTTGGCCGCCGAGAGGCAATCAAGGTCGGTTTCATGCTGCAGCCGCACGGCAGTGCGGTCGACAAGCAGTATTTCATTGGTCTTAACTATCTGCTTAACGAGCAGCCTGACGAAGCCATCGAAACCTTCATTCGTGCTCTTGAGGTCAATCCCGAGACCGTTGAAACCCATATCGCCATCGGCAAGCTGTTTTGTCAGCGCGGCGATGTTGAGCGGGCTATCAAGGTGCATCAGAACCTGCTTGCGCGTCCAAACCTGACGCCCGAGCAGGGAGATCGCGTGCAATTGGAGCTGGCACGTGACTACCTGGCGGTTGGCATGCATCAACGCGCCGAACGCTTGCTTGAGGAGCTGGCGGACTCCGGCTCCAGTTTGCGTGCCGAAGCGCTGGTTGATTTGGTTGCCGCCTACGAGCATCAGCATGAATGGCGTGAGGCAATTGCGGTGGGAGAGCGGCTGTTGCGAGAGCGGGCCGATTTCTCGGTTACCCTGGCGCAGTACCATTGCGAGCTTGCCGCCCGCGCGGTGCAGCGACGTGAGACGGCCGAGGCACAGCTGCATCTGCGCACGGCGCTGAAGGTCGAGCCGCTGTGCGTGCGTGCCCTCATTATGTCGGCAGAGCTGCAAGTGCATGGCGGTGACTACAAGGGCGCTGCGCGCTTGCTGCAACGACTGGCCGAACAAGCACCCGACTTTGTGCCGGAAGTGCTGGCATTGGCAGAGCGCTGTGCGGATAATGGCGCGCTTGATCTGGCAGAGTATCTGGATCAGGCGCTGGAGCGCGCTACCAAGCCTGTGGTGTCTGTGGTGCTGGCACGCACGCGGCAAATCCAGAGAGAGCAGGGTGCTGCCAGCGCAGAGCGTTTTTTGCTACAGCGCTTGCTGGTGCAGCCGTCCCTGTCTGGCGTTCACGAGCTGCTGCGTTTGCGTGGACCCGCTTCCCCCGAGACCGACCCGCTACCTGAGTTGCTGGAAGCGCTGGTTCGTGCGCGCCCACGTTACCGTTGCGACAGTTGTGGTTTTACCGGTAGCAAGTTGTATTGGCAGTGCCCCAGTTGTCAGAGTTGGAGCACGGTCAAACCGCTAAAGGGTCATGAGTTGTCCTGAGACTGCCCACCCCAATCTTGAACAGGATTTTAGTTATATGTCGAACATCAGCCCGATTATTGTTGCCCTGGACTTCCCTGAGACGGGCGCGGCGCTGCAGTTGGCCGATGAGCTTGACCCCAAGAAATGCCGGGTCAAAGTGGGTAAGGAGCTGTTTACCAGCGCCGGACCGGCGGTGGTTGAGGCGTTGCAAGACAAGGGGTTTGAGGTTTTCCTGGATCTCAAGTTTCACGACATCCCCAATACAACCGCCAGCGCCGTGCGTGCAGCCGCGGAGCTGGGCGTATGGATGGTCAATGTACATGCTGGCGGTGGTCGTCGCATGATGGAGGCCTGCCGCGAGACACTTGAGCGCCGTCCCGGTGGTCGTCCGCTGCTGACTGCTGTAACCATTCTTACCAGTCTGGAGCAGGAAGACCTGCAAGAGGTGGGCGTGGATATCGAGCCCATGGTGCAGGTTCAGCGGCTGGCGCGTCTTACGCAGGACTGCGGCTTGGATGGTGTGGTCTGTTCGGCGCGCGAGGCTAAGGCGCTACGCGGTGCCTTGGGAGAAGACTTCCTTTTGGTCACGCCGGGTATTCGGCCGGCCGACAGTTCGGCAGACGACCAGAAGCGCATCGTGACCCCGGCTCAGGCGTTGGAGAATGGCAGCAGCTATCTAGTGATTGGTCGCCCGATTACCCGCGCCCACGAGCCGGCGCAGGCGCTGGACGAGATTATCGCGAGCATCGGATAAGCCGCGCTTGAGGGAGGCGCTGATTGATTCCGAGCGACCTGTGCGCCTGGACTTGATCGGTGCTTTCTTAGTTAAGCTGCCACAAAAAACGCCGCGAAAAGCGGCGTTTTTTGTGGCAGTCCGAAAGCGGATTACTCAATCTGAGACTGCTGGTAGTTTTCCGCACCCACCGCATCAAACAGGCTCAGCTGGGTTTCCAGCCAGTCGACATGTTCTTCTTCGGCTTCGAGGATGTCTTCGCAGACTTCTCGGCTACCGTAGTCGCCCACGCTTTCGCAGAAGGCGATTGCTTCTTTCAGGTCGGGTAGTGCCTGCATTTGCAGCTTGAGGTCGCACTCGAGAATCTCGCGGGTGTTTTCGCCGATCTTCAGGCGCCCAAGATCTTGCAGGTTTGGCAGCCCTTCCAGGAACAGGATGCGCTTGATCAGGCGATCGGCGTGCTTCATGGCGGCGATGGATTCTTTGTACTCACGCTTGCCGAGCTTCTCCAAGCCCCAATCTTCGAGCATGCGCGCGTGCAGGAAGTACTGATTGATGGCAATCAGCTCCAGGCCGAGAACGTTGTTCAGGTGTTGGATGACTTGTTTGTCGCCTTTCATAGCGATGCCCCCTCAGGACTATTCAGTCGCCAAGTGTGGTCTCGCAACAGGCTCTTGTCAAATCTAAGTGCTTGAAAAGAAAGGAGTTAAAAATGATTCTCAAGTATCAATGAGAGGAGGAATCAGGCCGCTACGTATTGCGCAGAGAGCATGCCGGCAGCCGCCGGACTGGCGCTGAGGGTTTCACTCAACAGAGACTTGCAGTCACGGGCACATTTGCCGCATTGGGTGCCAACTTCCAGATCGTTACGCAGGTCGCGCATCGAGCAGGCACCGCCAGCGATGGCGTCCTTGATCTGGTTATCGGTTACACCTTTGCAGAGACAAACGTACATGCAGAGACTCCTGAACAGCGGATAGCTGACGATGACTGCATGCTAATTCGAATGAGAATGATTGTCAAAGAAAATAGCGTCAATTTATCAGGCCGATTGACGCCGTCTGTCGGCTTGCGTGAGCGCGCTCGCAAAACATCGCATAGGCCAGCGGTTTGGCGGCCGCAGGCCCGGTCAGGGGTCAGTAGATCACGTCGTAAATAATGGACTCGATGATGCCGGTAGCGATCTCGGCGAGGACGACGTCGCCGTCGATCTGACGCCATTCATAGCCATCGTAGTGGGGCAGGCGGTTGACCAGTCGCGGATCAAGCTGCTTGGCAATGCCGGGCGGCAGCGGCTTGCCGCGAGCCAGGTTCTTGCGGATGCCTGGTGGCAAGTTGTCGCCACGCTGCACCCATTCGCGGTTGTCACGAAAGATGCTGCGTATGACGTCCTCCTGTATGCGCTCAGAAGGGCGGCTGTAATGATCTGAAACCGGGTCACGGTCGTTGTGTCTGGCTCCCTGGCCTCGGTCGTTGCCCTGTTGGGCATGATGGCTATTGCCGTTGCCGCGATCATCCTGCTTGGCGTGTGCGGGGCTGGCGAAGGCAATTGCCAATAGGCTGGCGGCGAGGAGCGATCTTGAAGGTATGCGCATGGTCTGGTCTCTGCAGGTATTTCTGTTCAGCTTTGAGTGCAATGCTGTTCCACAGGTTCCCGCTCACCGGGTTGCGCGTCCGGTGCGCCAGGTCCAGGCCAGCGCCCAGGCTAGCGCGCCCGCACCGAGCCAAAGCGTTTCAGGTAATGTGCCGTCGTGATCGAGCCATGCGCGCGCGAGCCACGGCCCCAGCAATTGAGTCACGCTGTAAAGTGCGATCAGTGCCGCCGACAGGCGAGGCCCTTGGTGTGGCTGCAGGCTGCGGCCCAGGCGTTGGGTAAGCAGTACTGCGCCCAGAAAGCTGCTACCCATCAGCACAGAGCACAGAAGGATGCCAGTGCTGCCGGGTAAGGTCAGAGCGGCAATCACACTCAATAACTGGATGGCGTAGTTGAGTAGCAGCGCTCGCTGGTCACCCAGGCGCAGACCCAAGTGGTTCCATAACCAGGCCGCCGGTAGGGTTGCAGCTGCCACAATCAGCCAGCTCTGCTGCACCATTGGGTGCGTGCTGCCCAGCTGGATGCTGGCGATCATCGGCAAAAAGGTCATCGGCAATATGTAGCCAAGGCCGGCGCCGGCGTAGGCCAGAAACAGGGGCCAGGTTCGCGCGTCCAGTAGCGCGCTGGGGGCCGGAGTGCTGGCACTATCGTCCTGGCTGGTTGTGTCGATGTTCAAGCGCAGCATCAGCCAGCCACCCCACAGCGCCAAAGGCAGGCTGAGCAGGGCCACAGGCCACCAGCGGGCGGCCGACGTTAGTGATGTACCTGGAGGGTGAGCCAGTACACCAGACAACAGCAAGCCCGTACCTACCCCGAGATAGATCAGGCCGCTCAGACCAATCCGCTGCCGAGCGGCGAGCCACTCCATCAGCAGCGCGGGCACCATCACAAAGATCAGGCCGTTGCTGATGCCGTTGCCCAGGCGCAGCAGGGTAATCAGTGTCAGCTGTTCGCTTACGGCAAGCCCCACCAGGGTCAGGCAGTGCAAGGCCAGCGCAAAGGGGATGCTGGCACGAATCTGCCCGGGTCGGTGCCAGCGGATCGCGGCGAGTGCGCCCAGCAGATAGCCGAGGTAGTTCCAGGTTGCGATGGCGGCGCCTTCGCCAGTGCTGAACTGGCCATCGTCGACCAGCAGGGGCATCAGCGGTGTAAAAATGAAGCGTCCCAGGCCGTGAACGACCAGCAGCAGGGCTGCGGCAGCAAAGACCGCGTGCAAGGTTGAAGGCTGACGACTGGGCATTACTCGGCTCCTGCTTAAACCTGGATCGAGCTGCGCTGACCTCGCCATCAGCGCGGCGAATGAGTGCTATAGCCAGAGCTGATGGAGGTGCGCGCAGGCGACCGGTCTGGCTACAGGCCGCGCCAACGCTCAATCTCGCGGCGTGCAGCCGGCCGCGAGTATAACGGCGCTGGAAACATATTGCATGAATTGGCACTGGCTGCCGGCCGGCGCACTGGTATGAGTCGCTTCAGCTGAGGTATAGAGTATACAAACGTGCACCTGTGGGCGGTCTGAACTGCCCTGGGCGCCGGGCAAACAATAAATATAAAAATACGGGTTACCGACCCGTCGACTCTCGGGAGAGTGGCATGTCGCAGTCCAGTACGGACGCCAACGGCGTTCTCAAGCGCTCAACAATTCTTCTTCATGGTTCTATCGGCATGCCGCTGGCGATTATCGGCTATCCGCTGGTGGTTTACCTGCCACCCTTCTACGCCCAGGAAGTGGGGCTGAACATGGCGCTGATGGCGCTGGTACTGGTCATCGCCCGGCTTTCTGACGTCATCACCGACCCGCTGATCGGCACCCTGAGCGATCGCTGGCGCACCCGCTTCGGGCGCCGCAAGCCCTGGTTGGTGATGGGCGTGCCCCTGATGCTGGCTGGCACGGTGATGATATTCATGCCGCCCGACGGCATAGGGATAGGGCATCTACTGTTCTGGACCATGCTGATGTATCTGGGCTGGACGATGGTGACACTGCCTTACGGTGCCTGGGGGGCGGAGCTGTCCAACGTTTATCATCAGCGCAGCCGGGTAGTGGCGTCACGCGAAGGTTATGTACTCATCGGGTTATTTCTGGCGGCGTTGGCTCCCGCACTGGTGCAGGCACTGGGTGCGCGCTTTCAGGCCGGCCATACCGACGGCTGGGTGATGCAAACGGCAGTGATGCTGTTTGGCCGCGATGGTGAGCTGGGTATTGGGTACGGGCCGATTCTCGCGGTGATGGCCTGGATGATGCTGATCCTGTTGCCGCTGACGGTCTTCTGGGTGGTTGCTGCCGTCAAGGAAGCGCCGCCGCAGTCGGTTGAGCGCACCGACTGGAAGAAGGGCCTGCGGGTGATGAAGAACAACGGCCCGTTCAAGCGCATGATCCTGATGCTGCTGGTGGTGGTGACCGGCGAATCCTTCCGCAACGCGCTGTCGGTGTTCTTCATGCAGCACGTGATTCAGATTCAGGCGCAGATCGGCCTGATGTATCTGCTTTATTTTGGCATCGGTATTCTGGGCATTCCCTTCTGGCTGCACGTGGGCAAGCGCATCGGTAAACACCGTGCGTTCTGCGCCGCACTGGCGATTTCCAGCACCAGTATTCTTGGCATGTTCTTCCTGGGCGCCGGCCAGCTTTTGCCGTTCGCCGTGCTGTTTGCCATCAAGGGGTTCTGTTTTGCGGCCTTCCAGTTTCTGCCGCTGTCTATGCTCGCGGATATCGTCGATCTGGATACGGCGCGTAGTCGCGAGCACCGCACCGGTTTGTTCTTTGCCATGAGCGGGATGGCGCAGAAGGCGGCGATGGCGCTGGGGCTTGGGCTGTCGCTGGGTCTGCTGGCACTGGTCGGCTTTGACGCCAAGGCGGCGGAGCACACCGCGTCGCAGTTGCTGTCGCTGCGAGTGCTGTACATCCTGGGGCCGGTTGCGCTGTATATGACGGCCTTTGTGATTGCTTGGCGCTACCCGCTGACCGCCGAGCGTCAGGAGCGCATTCATCGCTGGGTGCTGCGCCGCGAGGCACGTCTGAGCGTGATGGGGGCGACGCGCTAGCCGGCGGGCTCAGTCAGGCTGACCAGATTGTCGGCAGGTTTCGCGCCGGGACCTGCCGATTTTGGGTATGCTGCCCGCTGCACCAACTTGACCGGAAGGATACGCAGCGCCATGTCGGAACACTCGCAGTTTAGTTTGCTGGGCAGCAAACGCTTTCTCCCTTTCTTCACCAGCCAGTTGCTGGGCGCCTTTAACGACAACCTGTTCAAGCAGGCGCTGATTCTGGCGATTCTGTTCAAGCTCAGCTTCAGCGCTGACCGTGACCTTCTGATCAACCTCAGCGCGTTGCTGTTTATCCTGCCGTTCTTTCTGTTCTCGGCGCTGGGCGGGCAGTTTGGCGAGAAGTTCGACAAGGATCTGCTGATACGGCGTATCAAGCTGGGTGAGGTGGCCATTATGCTGCTCGGGGCGCTGGGCCTGTGGCTGGGCAGTTTGCCGCTGCTGTTGGTCGTGCTGTTCGCCATGGGTACCCAGTCGGCGCTGTTTGGGCCGGTCAAATACTCGATCCTGCCGCAGGCGCTGGAGCCAGACGAGTTGGTTGGCGGCAATGCGTTGGTTGAAATGGGCACATTTCTGGCCATTCTGGGCGGTACCTTGTGCGCCGGCGTGCTCATGGCCCGCGGCGGCTGGGCAAGCCTGGTGGGGGGCTCGGTCGTGCTGGTGGCGATTGGCGGCTATCTGGCGGCGCGACGCATCCCGTCTGCGCGTGCCGGCTTGCCGGACCTGGCGATTGACTGGAACATTTTCCGCCAATCCTGGGCCATTCTGCGGCTTGGGCTTAAGGAACAGGTGCCCTCGGTATCGCGCTCGATCCTGGGTAACTCCTGGTTCTGGTTTCTCGGCGCGACTTACCTGACGCAGATTCCCGGCTTTGCCAAGGACTACCTGCACGGTGACGAGAGCGTGGTTACCCTGATTTTGACCATGTTCTCGGTTGGTATTGCGCTGGGTTCGGTGCTTTGCGAGCGGCTGTCGGGGCACAAGGTAGAGATTGGTCTGGTGCCCTTTGGCTCCTTGGGCCTGAGCGTGTTCGGGCTGCTGATCTGGAGTTTGTCGGGGAGTATTGCGGCCGGTGCCGAGCCGTATGACTGGCTGACCCTGCTGGCCCAGCCTGGCGCCTGGGGCGTGATGGGTGCAATTTTGGGGCTGGGGGTGTTTGGCGGTTTTTACATTGTGCCGCTGTACGCGCTGATTCAGTCGCGCAGCCGGGAAGAGGAGCGCGCGCGCGTCATCGCCGCCAACAATATTCTCAATGCGCTGCTAATGGTGTGTTCGGCGATTCTGGCGATTGTCATGCTCAGTGTGCTGGAGCTGTCGATTCCGACGCTGTTTTTGACCATCTCGCTGCTCAACCTGCTGGTCAATGGCTACATCTTCAAGGTGGTGCCGGAATTCAGCATGCGCTTTCTTATCTGGCTGCTGGGGCACTCTATGTACCGTGTCGAGCACCGCAACCTGGAGGCTATTCCAGATGAGGGCCCCTGCGTGCTGGTGTGCAACCACGTGTCCTTTGTTGACGCGCTGTTGATCGGCGGCGCTGTGCGGCGTCCGGTGCGTTTTGTCATGTACTACAAAATCTATCAGTTGCCGGTGCTCAACTTTATCTTTCGCACGGCGGGCACCGTGCCGATTGCCGGACGCAACGAGGACGCGGCCACCTATGAACGTGCCTTTGAGCGCATATCGGCCTATCTGCGGGCTGGCGAGGTGGTGTGTATCTTCCCTGAGGGTAAGCTGACTGCTGACGGGGAGATGGACGTGTTCCGTGCGGGCATCACGCGGATACTGGAAAATGACCAGGTGCCGGTTATCCCCATGGCGCTGCAGGGGTTGTGGGGCAGTTTCTTCAGCCGCGATCCGAACAAGGGCTTCTTTCGTCGCCTGTGGTCGCGTGTCTGTCTGGTGGCGGGTGAGCCGGTATCGCCCGACGCGGCGTTGCCTGAGCACTTGCACGAGCAGGTACTGGCTTTACGGGGGGAACGGCGCTGAAGCGGACGCGACAGCGCGCGTCCAGCATCTGACAGGGCGGTCATGGCTCATGACCGCCTGTTTGCTTAGTGGTTGTGGCCACCCACGCCGTGGGCGTGGCCGTGAGCCAGTTCTTCTTCGGTGGCGGCGCGCACGTCGAGAATCTCGACGTTGAAGGTCAGTTCACGGCCCGCCAGCGGATGGTTGGTGTCGACCAGCACCTGTGACAGCCCCGGCTTGACCACGACAACCTGACGCGGGCCCTGCTCGGTCTGCAGGATGGCGATCATGCCGGGCTTCCACTTCTTGGCACCTTCCAGGCGTTTGGCCTGCACCTTTTGCAGTGCGTCTTCGCGCACTGCGCCGTAGGCTTTCTCTGGCGGCAGTGTGACGCTGAAGGTTTCGCCGGCACTGCGACCTTCCATGGCCTCCACCAAACCATCGATCAGGCCGGTCTGGCCGTGCAAGTACAGCACGGGGTCGTGCTCACGGGAGGACTCGATCGGGCCATTGGTGTCGGAGAGGTCGTAGTGAAACTGGACAACGGTTTTTTCGGCAATCTGCATGGTGGCTTCCGCTTGGGCTGTCAAAGCCCGTCATTATCCCGACTCGTGCGCGACTTTTCCATGGTCGTGCCGCGCCTTGGTTACGACCCGGCCAGAGGGCCAGAGCGCATGGAGGCTGATCAGCGCTTGCTTTGCTCGCCCCATAAGTCCTCAAGTCGGGCGTCGCGGCCGCAGGTGGTGCGGTAGAAGGTGTAACGCAGTGGGTTCTTTTCGTAGTAGTTCTGGTGGTAATCCTCCGCAGCGTAAAACGGCTGGCGCTGCAGAATCAGGGTTTGTATCGGTTCATCAAAGCGTGCCTTGATGGCATCACGCGAGGCCTCCAGTAGTGCTTTTTGCTCCTCATTGGCGTAGTAGAGCGCGCTGCTGTACTGGTGGCCGCGATCGCAGAACTGGGCGTTGGCGGTGAGTGGGTCGATGGTTGGCCAGAACGCCTCGACCAGCTCGGCGTAGCTGGTCTTACTCGGGTCAAAAAACACCGCAACCGATTCGATATGGCCGGTGCTGCCGGAGGAGACCTGCTGATAGTCGGCGGTCTTGGCGCTGCCACCGGTGTAGCCGGACAGGGTTTCGACTACGCCCGGCAGCTTGTCGAAGTCTGACTCGGTGCACCAGAAACAGCCGCCGGCGAATACCGCCATCTCGGTGCCGGGCGGTCCTTGGGTGACCGCTTGGTTGGCTACTGCCAGTGGTGACAGGGCCAGCAGGGTCAGGGTGGTAAAAGCGTACTTCATGCGTCACCTCGCAATGCTGGCAGTGGCTCGCCAGCAGGAATGAATGTCAGTGCCAGGCCGTTGTTGCACCAGCGTTCACCGCGCGGCGCCGGGCCATCGTCAAACACGTGGCCCTGGTGGCCGCCACAACGAGCGCAGTGGTACTCGGTGCGTGGCCAGATAAGCGTGTAATCCTGCCGGGTGCCGATGTGGCCGACCAACGGTTGGGTAAAGCTGGGCCAGCCAGTCTTGCTGTCGAACTTATGCTCCGACGAGAACAGCGGCAAGTAACAGGCGGCGCAAAGGTAGGTGCCGGGGTCGTAGAGCTTGTCCAGCGGGCTACTGCCGGCCCGCTCGGTATCTTCCTCGAACAGCACCTGCCAGGCGGCGTCCGAGACCTTGTCGCGCCAATAGTCAGCGGGTACATCCAGCGCGTCGACCTGTGGCAGGTGAAAGGCATCCTTGGCGCTGGCAGTGCGGGCCAGCAGGGGGATTGCGGGAGCGGCGAGCAGGCCGCCAAGCAGGGTACGGCGTTTCATGGTCGATCCTGTGTGTGGTGACTGTACTCATCTGACGCCACTGGGTGACATTTGTTACAACAGGGCGTGGTTATCACTGCGCCTGATGAGTGGTGAGACAGCTTGGAATCCTGTCTCTTGATGGCTAGTCTTGGTGCAATGTTGACGCCCGCATTGAGGCTGTTGCCGTCTTCGTTCGCCTGGCTGCCTAGGCTGTGTGCCCGGCTGAGCGCGAGGCAGGCGTGCCACGTTAGCGACGAGCAATGCGGAGTGGAGACAGGCCAACAACAGTCGCAAGGTAGAACAAGAATGATCCAATCAAGCATGCGTAAACTGCTGGGCGGTGCGGTACTGCTGGCCGCAGGCTTCTCCGCCACGCTGCAGGCCGAACAGGCTGCACAGGCCTTTACTCAACCACGGCTGGATGCCTTTGCTGCTGCCATGCAGCAGGAAGTGGCCCAAGGGCGCATCGGCGGCATTGCCACCTTGGTGTACCAGGATGGTGACGTGCTGCAGCGTGGTGAATACGGTTACGCGGACCGAGAGCAACAGCGGCCGCTAGAGCCTGATAGCCTGTATAAAATCTTTTCGCTGACCAAGCTGGTAACGGGTGCTGCATTGCTCACGCTTTACGATGAAGGGCGCTTTGAGCTGGATGACCCCGTAGGCAAGTACATTCCGGAGCTGCAGAACCTGCAGGTGGCGGTGGCTGATGGTCCGGAAGGCATGCCCAAGACCGAGCCTGCTGCCCATCCCGTGACCGTTAGAGAGCTGATGACGCACACGGCGGGCTTTACCTATGGCCGTTTTGGCGACACCCAGGTCGACAAGCTGTACGTGCAGGCTGATATTCAGAATCGCGACTCCACGTTCGCCGACATGATGGCCAAATTGGAGAATATTCCGCTGCTGCACCAGCCGGGTACGGTCTGGCACTACAGTATCTCCGTGGACATCCAGGCTGCGCTGATCGAGGTGCTGTCCGGCAAACCGTTTGACCTGTATCTGCAAGAACGGATCTTTGGGCCGTTGAAGATGGTGGATACCGATTTCTATGCGCCAGAGGACAAGGCGGATCGTCTTGCTGTGTCCTATCAGCCGCAGCCAGACGGTTCGCTCAAGGCCGTGCCTAACACGCCGTTTCTCAGTAAGCCGCGCTTTCTCAATGGCGGGGGCGGTCTGATCTCGACGGCGGATGACTATCTGCGCTTCGCCCGTATGTTGCTGGCTGGCGGCGAGCTGGAAGGCACCCGCATTCTCAAGCCGGAAACCGTTGAGCTGATGCGCCGCAATCAATTGCCGCAAGGTGTAGAGAACATCGGTCCGTTCTTTCCCGGTAACCAGTTTGGCTTGAATGTGGCGGTGGTCAATGACTCACCGGCGGCGGGCTATCTGCCGGAGGGGACCTACTGGTGGTGGGGTATCCAGGGTGCCTGGTGCTGGATTGACCCGAGCAACAACGCGATCATCATCGGCATGATGCAAAATACCGATTACCGGCTCTCGCGCATGATCCATGGCAAGGCGAGCAGGGCGCTGTACGGCCCGGCGCAGCCCTGACGGGGGGGCGGAGAAGCCTGCGGCGTTCTCCGCCCTACGGACAGCACTGTGTGGGATGGAGAAACGCGCAGCGTTCTCCATGTAAAGGCTCAGGCAGAGCGGCCGGTATCTAGCACTTGCTCCAGCGGTAGCTGTGCATGCAGGTTGACGCTGCCCTGGGCAGGAAAAACTACCAGATGCTCGGCGGCGACCCGGAGGCCGACCTCGTCGCCGGGTTGATGATCGGCGTGGCTTGGAAACAACGCCTCAAGCTGGGTGCCGGTAGACAGCTGCATGCGGTAAAGAATGGTTGCGCCCTGAAAGGTGCGGTCGATCACGCGGGCGCGCAGGGCGCTGCTGGCGTCGCCTACCAGGTCATCCGGTCGCAACAGCACGTCCACGGGGCTGCCCTCGGTCATCGGATAGGCGCGGTTGCCCTGAATCGTACCCAGCTCGGTCGCCACGGTGTCGCGCGCCTGCATGTGGCCGCGAATAAAATATCCTTGCCCAATAAAGCTGGCGACAAAGGGAGTGGTCGGCTCGTGATAGAGGTTGTAAGGGGTATCCCACTGTTGCAAATGGCCGTCTTTCAACACGCCTACCTGGTCGCATACGGCAAAGGCTTCTGCCTGGTCGTGGGTGACCAGCATGGCGCTGATGCCACGCGACTTGAGTATCTCGCGAACCTCGGCGGACAGTCTGCGGCGCAGCTCACCGTCAAGGTTGGAAAACGGCTCGTCCAGCAACAGTAGGCGCGGGTTGGGGGCCAGGGCGCGGGCCAAAGCGACGCGTTGTTGCTGGCCGCCGGACAGCTCGTGTGGGTAGCGCCGGCCGAGCTTGTCGAGTTTGACCAGCGACAGCAGCTCATCGACGATGCGCTTGCGCTCGGGCGATGTGTGAATGCCAAAGCTCACGTTCTCCGCCACGGTCAGGTGCGGGAACAGCGCGTAGTCCTGAAACACCATGCCGATTTGTCGCTGCTCGGGCGACACGCGCAGCTGAGTTGTGCTCAGCGGCTTGCCATCCAGGCGGATCGCACCACCGGTAATCGGCTCGAAGCCGGCAATCGCCCGCAGGGTGGTGGTCTTTCCGCAGCCCGAGGGGCCGAGTAGACAGCCGATATCACCTTCACGCAAATGAATGCTCAGTGCATTGACGATCAACTGCTGGCCATAGCCGCAGTTGAGTGAATCGAGTTCCAGCACTGGCGTGGTCATGGGGTTACTCGACCAGCAGAAATTCGACCAGCGCTTTCTGCGCGTGCAGGCGATTCTCTGCCTGGTCCCAGACCACGCTGCGCGGGTCGTCCATCAAGGCGTCGCTGACTTCCTCGCCGCGGTGGGCGGGCAGGCAGTGCATGAACAACACCGATTCGTCGGCCGCATCCAGCATGGCTGGCGTTACCTGATAAGGTGCGAACTGTTTGAGACGTGCTGCGGCCTCGTCTTCCTGGCCCATGGAGGCCCACACGTCGGTGTTTACCAAGTGTGCACCCGCGACGGCTTCCAGCGGATCGCGCACTATGGTCACGCGCTCGCCGGCCTGGTCCAGAAACTGCTGAGCCGGCTCGTAGCCCTCTGGGCAGGCAACGCGCAGCTGAAAGTCGAACTGGATGGCGGCCTGGATGAAAGTGTTGCACATGTTGTTGCCATCGCCGATCCAGGCAACAGTCTTGCCTTTGATCGAGCCGCGGTGCTCCAGATAGGTCTGCATGTCCGCCAGCAACTGGCAGGGGTGCAGGTCATCGCTCAGACCGTTGATGATCGGCACTTTCGAGTATTGGGCGAAGGTTTCCAAGGTCTCGTGCGCAAAGGTGCGAATCATGATGGCGTCGCACATGCTGGAGAGCACGCGAGCGCTGTCTTCGATCGGCTCGCCACGGCCCAGCTGGGTGTCGCGTGGTGACAGGAAGATAGCCTGGCCGCCCAGGTGAATCATGCCAGCCTCAAAGGACACCCGAGTGCGGGTGGATGCCTTTTCGAAGATCATCCCCAATACGCGGTTTTTCAGGGGCTCGTAGACCACGCCCTGGCGGTGCAGGGACTTGAGCTCAACGCCGCGTTTGATCAAGCTGATGAGCTCGACTTCCGAGCAGTCCATCAGCGATAAAAAGTGCCGTGTAGTCATATTGGTACTACCTAGTAACCTCGGTCGCCTGACGACCGGAAATACGTCGCCCTACCAGAAGCCTGACGGCCTGGTAACAGCCACAGTAATAAAGAGAAGCAGCGATCTTATAGGGAAAATCCGGCCGCTGGCAAATGGCTGGGGCTTGGCCCCTCCGCAAGGCAGGGTAGTTTGCGTTAGAATGTTCGGTCTGCAAGGCGCCCGAACGCCGTCAACCTCATGAGGAATGCCATGGATACCATCGATACCATCAAAGAACAGATCGCCAACAACCCGGTGCTGATCTACATGAAAGGTGCGCCCAACGCCCCTCAGTGCGGCTTTTCCGCCCGCGCCTCGCAGGCGCTGATGGCTTGCGGCGAAAAGTTTGCCTATGTCGATATTCTGCAAAACCCGGACATTCGCGCCACTCTGCCGGGCTACGCCAACTGGCCCACCTTTCCGCAGCTGTGGATTAACGGCGAGCTGGTAGGTGGTAGCGATATCATTCTCGAGCTGCATGAGTCCGGCGAGCTGCAGACTATGGTCAAGGCCGCGCAGCCTGCTGCCTGATCGTCCCAGTTGTTGCTAAAACGCCCGACGGCGCTGCCGCTGTCGGGCGTTTTTTATTGTCTGCCAACAGGCCCCGCGTCCGAGTTTGCGTTACTACAACGGGGCTATGAAAAAAACGGCTGAGCGCCGCTGGCGACAAAGTGAGGGTTTTCAAATCCCGGTTTGCCGTACAACAGTGGGCCGCCGTCCAGGGTTTGTATCTGCCCGCCTGCTGCAGCCAATACTGCGTGGCCCGCTGCGATATCCCATTCCATCGTTCGCCCCTGCCGCGGGTATATGTCGGCCTGGCCGGCCGCCAGCAGGCAGAGCTTGAGAGAAGAACCGGCATTGATGAGTGAACGGATAGGACGCTCGGCCAGCAGCTGTTTGAGTGCAGCATCATCGCCGTGGGAGCGGCTGGCCAACACATCAAGCCCCTCTGAGGCAGGCGCCCGGGCCCGGATAGCGCGACGACCTTCGGTATCTTCGACATAAGCGCCGCCAGCGCGTGATCCGGCGTACAGCGCGTTGATAGCGGGCGCGTAAACGACGCCAAGCAAGGGGCTGCCGTGCTCAATCAGCGCGATGTTGACGGTAAATTCCCCGTTGCGGTTGATGAACTCCCGTGTGCCATCAAGCGGATCAACCAGCCAGAAGCAGTCAGCTACCTCGGGCACATGGCCGGCGGCGGTGGCTTCCTCCGCCACCACGGGAAAGGCCACTCCCAACTCGGCCAGGCCGGCCAGAATCAGCGCCTCGGCGCGCTCATCGGCGTCCGTGACGGGCGACGCATCGTGCTTGCCTCGCACCGCAAAGTCGCTGTGATAAATATCCATGATCACGTCGCCTGCGGCGCGCGTCAGGCTGACTAATTCTGTCAGCAGCCGTTGTTGTTCGTCTGGGTGCATGGGGTCTCCTGGCTAAGGCGATCATTATGCCCGCAGGGCGCGATCAATTCACCCGGACTCATAGGCGCTGGACCAGCGCCACTGTTGCGGTTGTTCGCATAAGCCCGCAGACACCGGTGTGCCATGCAGCTCCTGAATGCTCTGGTGCAGATCCTGTTCATCCTTGATGTATCTGTCCCAGTAGTCGCGCATCCATAGCAGGCGGCCGGGCGTCTCCAGAGCCAGCGCCTCTTTGTTGCTTTGCATCCAGTGGGTGGTGGCTGTTTTCCAGCCCTGGATGATGCGCGGGGTCGCGTAGGTGGGTTCGAGCAGGATTTGCGCGTGATTGGGCATGATGCACCAGGCTATCAGCTTGTAACGCTTGCGGTTCTGGCTTTCCAGCGCGTCGGCCAGCTCGGCCGCCATTTTGGGGTGCTTCAGCAGGCAGCAACCATGGCCCTGCTGCAGGTAGTGATCCAGGCGTTTGCGGCGGTACAGAACGCGCTCTTGGGGTGGCTGGGCTCTTACCTCTTGCTGCAGCGACAGCATCGCACTGGCGGGCAGTGAGTCTGCCAGGCGCAAGGTAATCAGCTGCAGGTCATAGGGGATCTGGCGCTCTGGCTTGGGTGGCGTGCGCTGCCAACCCTTCCAAATTTCCGTGCGGGTGAAGCGAGGTTTGAAATCGTCTATGGACATGGACGCTCCTTATCAATGTTCCAGGCTTGAAACTATCAGTAAGGAAGATTCGTCTCTGCGATGTGTGACGCAAAAATGACAAAAAACAGCGTATATCGACAAGCGGTCTGAATGTTGACGCTGCAGAGGGTTGGCGTGTGCCGTGCGAGCACCCGGGCGCAGGCCAAGTCAGGTCTGTCAGAGGGGCGATTGAGTCGTGGGGTGTTTTATAGAGGGGGCGGCTAGTTAGCTTGGCGGCGCAGCATGTATTGATAGCTGCCTATCAAAAGGAGGCCGATCACCAGTCCGATGCTGTTGGCAATAATGTCGTTCCAGTCTGTCGAGCGCGTGGGGTGCAGCGCCTGCACCATCTCCACGGCTCCACCCACCGCTGTCATCAACACCGCACGTAGCCACCAGGGCCAGCGTGCAAAAGCCAGGAAGCTCAACAGCGTCAGCGCAAAGATGCCGCCGCCATGATACAGGCTGGCCTGCCAGCTATAGGCCGCAGGCGGCGGGGTGGGGCGCATGCCCAGATACAGCCCCAATGCCAGCAGTGCGAAGAACACGATAACAAACAACGGTCGCCATATCAGGCGGTAGCGTTCCAGCTCGCGCCACATCAACATTACTCGGTGAGGCGGCGAAAGCCGTCGTTGAAGTTATCTAGATCGCGGTCGCTGGTGAAGTTGTAGAGTTGGTAGTAGCGTGCAAGGCGAGCGCCACCGTCGCGGGTAAGCGGGTTCCAGGCGATGGTGCCGACTGATGTGGTGGAGCGAATGAAGAAGGCGTCGAACGGAATCTGGATATAGACACCTTTGTCAAAACTACCCTCACCAAACTCCTCCTTGGAGACATTAGTCATGGTCGCCCAGGCGCCCATCGTGAAGCCGTTGTCAAAGCGACGAGACAAGTCCAGCGTGGCGCCATAATCGCCGGCAAGGTAGCGCCCCACGCTACCCTTGGCCAGCACGTCATAGATGCCTGTCTGCAGGTAGCCGGTCACGTGGCCTGTGAGCGTGGAGTAATCGCGGAAGCTGAAATCCTGCTCAAAGCCGCGCTGCTTGACCCAGTTAAAGTCTGCGCCAATTGCCCAGTTTGCACCGTAGGGGCGGTACAGGACTTCACCGCCAACACCACCGTACATCCACTCAAACAGACCGGCGTAGGCCATGGCATACAGGTCACGATCCAGGCGGTGGGTCTGTGTGTATTGCAGCCGGCTGAGCTGGACATCTGAGCTGGTGGCATACGAGCGAATATCGGTGCGCACGCGTGGCAGATTACTCGGGGCGTCGTACTTGAATTTGTCGTAGTTGTTCAGCAGGTTGACCCCGACGCTGCCGTTTAGCCACTTGTTCTCATCAAAGTAGTAGGCACCGTTAAAGCGCAACAAGAATTGATACAGAAGAAAGCCATCTGGGCCGCCGACGTTTTGTGTATAGCCGAGCGAGGTACCGAAGCTGTATTTATCCAGTGGGGCGGTGTAAACGACGTCGTCATCCAGTACCGACGGCACGGCATTTACTACTCCCTTGCGCAATGTGTCAGCGTTGACCTCATTCATTTCGTAGCGGCGCAGGGTGTCGGCATTGATGCTGGTCTGGCTAACGTCCATTCCGCGGGGGCGATACACCAAGGTATACCAGTCATAGCTACCTTCGCCCAAACTGTTGTCCAGCACGCGAGCGGCCCGACCGATGCCCTGGGCGCGGTTGCGAAAACGGGTCTGTTCGCCGGTGACGATCACCTCATCGTCGTGCAGCGAGATCTGGTGCACCTTGATACCGGCATTCTCGTTGAGCCGCCGGCTGATGTCGGCCCAATCAACCTGGCCACCGTTGACGCCAACGGGCAGCCTGCGTCGTGCTTCGGGTGCGGGGTCGAGGTATTTTTTCGGCTCGGGGTTGGTCTTCATGTTCGCTTGATAGGTAATGCCGAACATCGCGGTATTGCCGCGCTCCAGCGCTGCGGTCAGGTCGATGTTTTCACCCAGGCGATAAGTGGCCCCAAAGTTGATGGGGTAGTCTTGATCTATCTGGTTGCTCAACGGTTCGGACTGGTAATCGTTGCCATCCAGCTCAACTTTGAGGCGCAGGCGATCCCAGGGCGTCTGGTACTCAACACCGCCGAATATGCCGATCGGCCCTTTGAAATAACGGTTGGTGCCAAGGTCGCCGGCTTGAGATACGTCCGCGGTGACCTCGCCGCGGTCTTTGAAGCTGTCCTTAAGCCAGCCTAGGGGGTTTGTAATCCCGCCCCGGTTGCCGATGTAACCCCAGGCTAAACCCAGGCTAACGTCCAGGTCGTAAAAGCGTTTGTTGGCGACAAAGTACTCGCTGGAGAAAAGCCCTGTACCACCGGCGTCTCTCATACCGAATGCAACTTGTGGGGTCCAGTAGCCCTCTTTCAGCAGCCGAACCTTGAAGTCAATCGCCTTGTCCTTGAAGCTTTGGTCGCCACTAAATTCTTCTGGTCCGTAGTTGCGGTTGGTGATGGCGATATAGCGAATAGTGCCCTCAAGCCAAGGTAGCGGTTGTGCCGAGATGCTGTAACGGCTGTAAGGCTCGGTGCGGTTAGCATTAAAGCTCAAGTTACCGTCTTCTGCCATGCGCGCCGTTGGTGTTTGCAACAGGCCTACGCCACCAAAGTCATGCTGCGTGGTGCTGTAGCGGCTATTGATGTCGGCAGTGGCGGTTAAGCTGACCACTAGCATTGACGGTAGCGCAGCGGCGGACAGGGTTGTCAGGAATGGACGCTGCATTACCTGGCGCGCTCCTGTGCGGGTGTTTGAGTGGCAATAAAGGCTGCCATGTCCTCATTGAAGGTTTCCGGCTCGTCGGCAGCCGTAAGTACCGCCTCGCTTACAGGGACTAATAGTGTGGCGCCAACAGCAACAGGGGCGGTCTGTTGATTCCAGTGCCCGCTGCCCAAATGGATCACTGCCCCGTCAGGCTGTATAAGGAACAAGCTATCGGCAGAGGCCAGGGGGTGTGCCGGGCAGGCGGCCAGATAGTCATATGGGGTGGCGGTGTAAGAATACGCAAGTTGACACGTTGCCTGTACTGCACCGGTTACGGTTATGCTGGATGGGCGGTGCGCATAACTGATGCTATCACCGGCTTCCAGCAGCGGGTTGTGGCGGATCAGGCGCTGTTTTAAAGGGTTCATTTCAGCCATAACGCGGCCGGTGACTGGCATGGCTTGGACTTGTGCAATCAGTTGCTCAATCAGTGCTTGGGCTTCGGGGTTGTGCGACAGCCTCGAGCGTACCTTGGCGCTGCGCAGGTCGAATAGCAGGCCTACCTTAAGTTTGCGCTGCTCCAGCTTGGCGCTCTCGCGCTGCAGAGTGGCGCCCATGTACCAGGCGTCGGGGTTCACCTGCGCGGTTACAGAGGCGTCTAGCAGGCGAACGCCAGGCTGCCAGTTATAGGTGCCAGGCTTGTCTACTGCACCGTCGATACTGAACGTGGGAGCGGCAGCGAGTAGCGGAGGGTGGAGCAGCAAAGCAGCCAGTAGCAGCCTAGCGATCATTCTTGTGCATCCTTGCCATGCTTGTGGGTGCTGATGACTTCAAAGACCGGGAACTCGGGGCTAGGGTGTTGTAAGCTGCGCCGTACTTGCCCGGTGGCAGGGTCTACCCAGTACTGGTTGAGTGCTGAGTAGTCCAGCTCCGGCATCCAGATGCGTTCGTCAATGCGCTGGTATTGCGCAGTCTGCCCAAACAGGGTGAGAGATTCGCGTGGGCCGATAGAGTAGGTCGCAATTTGGGTGATGCCGGTTTGATAGGAGAGCGGAAAATCAACCAGCCGAGTCACCTGCTGGCCCTCGGTTACATTTAACAGTCCGCTTTGGAACGGGTCGCCTGCGGCCAGATGCTGGGCAACGTCTGTCTCGAGCCCGACAATTTGGCTGATTCGCCCGTAACACGTCTCAACTTGCTCGGAGATGCCCCACCAGGCGATGCAGCCGGTGCTGCCTGCCGGCGCGGTAAACAGTGCCTCCGCTGCTCCTGCGCGTATCAGCAGGCTATCACCGGTCACGGCCTGTACTTGGCTGTCAGGTATTTCGTTGACCTTGCCCTGCCACGCCAAGCGAAAACTGTCGACGGCGTTGGAGGTCATCGAGTTGCAGCCGCCAACAGTTATCGCAGCTGCGAGCAAGGCGCAGCTGCGCAGGGTCCACTTGCAGTACACGATCAATTGTCGTCGGTGAAGTCGTTGTAATCGCTACCTGCCCTTGCTGCGGTACCAACGAGTGTCGCGCTAGGCAGTAGTTGGCTGATAAAGCGGTTCCAGCGAGTAATTCCGGCTGCCCCTACAAAAACGACGTCTTGCGGCTGCATTTCAAACTGATCAGCCAAAATAAAGGCAGAAGGAGACTGGGCGTTCAGCTGAAAAACGGTGGCTTTGTCGGTTTCCAGATTTTCGACGCCGCGAATGACGTAGACCTCGCGGCCGCTGGAGGTGGTCGGGGATGGTCCGCCCACCGTAGCCAAGACTTCACTCAGGGTCATCCGGCTGGTGCTGTAGGCCAATGCCGTCGGGCGGGGCACCTCGCCCATGACGAAGACCTTGCGAGCATCGTTCAGGCCAAAGTGCAACTTGTCGCCGTCTTTCAGGTAAATGCTGCCGACTGCGCTGGGGTGTCCGGTAAGGTAGTCGTAATCCAGGGTATAGATTTGGCCGTCGCGTAGAATCTGCAGGCGAGAAAGGTCAGCACGGTTCTGGTCTATTCCTGCTTCGCCGACGGCTTGAAGCAGGGTAAGTGGTTGAGAGTTTATTGCTCGGAACCCAGGCTCAACAAAGGCGCCGCTAAGGGTCACCTTTTGGCTGTTGTACTCGAGGATGTTGACGTCAACCTGAGGCTGCTCAATGTAGCGGGCCAAGCGCTCAGATATAAGTTTGCGCAGCTCTTCCTGGGTTAGCCCTTCCACTTTTACGTTGCCAATGAAAGGGTAGAACAGGGTGCCGTCGTCGCGTACCACCCGTGCGTTGGCCGAGGATGGTTGCTGCTGGCCGCCCGGGATGGTCAGCTCTGGATGGTCCCACACGGTGATAAAGAGCGCATCATTGGGGCCAAGGCGATAGTTTTCGGGGGTGTAGTCCAGTAGTGCCTGGGGAATCTGCCGCTCGGGGCGCACGACGCTTTCCTGTGCGAGTACCTTGGGGGTGATTTGCACCATCTCGACCATGCTTGCCTCGACAGAGTCTTCAGCAATCAGACGGTCCGTGTCCATATGCATGCCTGGGGAAAACATGCAGGCTTGCAGTAAGAGAGTCGTTGCGCCGAGGGCGCCGAGAGTAATGCGAGTCATGAGCGGAAGTTCTTATTAGTTAAATAGGCGGCGATAACGTCATGCAAAAAAAAGCCACCCAAGCGTACGTGCTGGTGGGTGGCTTTGTATCCTTTAAGAAGCGCCCCGGATCAGGGGGTAGTGCCGGTAGTGCCGGTAGTACCGGTAGTGCCGCTAGAGCCATCGCCGTCATCGTTGGCTGCAGCAACAGCGCCGCCAATCACCGCGCCGCCGATGACGACGCCGCCCATGGCGCCAAGGCCGCCAGCAGCTGCTCCGCCGCCAGCAGCAGCTCCGCTGGTGGCACCTGTTGCGCTACCCGAACCGCCAGCAGCGCCATTGGCGCTAGTGTCGGTCGTGCCCTGAGCCATAGCTGCGCCGGAGGCGAGCAACAGGCCGCTGGCAATTAGTGCAAGTACTTGTTTATTCATAACTCGTCTCCTTGTTACGTGGGAAATACGACCATGATTATACGCAGATGGAGTTGAATGAAAACCCCCAGAACAGAGCCTTGTTGCGCAAGTGCAATCAGGACAATCCTGATGCGTGCTCCCGGCCCGTGTCGCGCCGGTCAGGGAGGCCTCTGCGGCAGGCCTACTTTAGTGGGCTGGCAAGTCGGTTTTGTGACAGAAAATCGTCTGAGCATTGTGGTTTATTTTGCGAGTCTCGTCGCAAATACAAGGCTGGCGTGGCGTAAAAGCTGTCTGTCTGTTGTCAGTCTGAGACAGTGCTCATGGGTTTTGGAGTGGGCGATCAATAGATTGGACTGTCTCTGTGCGCCAGGTTATGAGTGGTTTGGCTCGCTGAGACCATGTGTTGCCCTGGTAGTCAAGTCTTGTCCGGTTGGCTGGGTGGTGGCTATGATGGCGCAGCAGTCCTTACCAGAGAGTGCGAGGTGACGTCATCATGCGCCAGGCGAGGGCCAAATCATCGTGTTTAGTTGAAAGCGACGCTAGGCATCGCTCGGGTGACAGGATGTCTGGATATAACGTCAACAGCGCGTCCAACTGGTATCTGATTCAATGTAAGCCTCGCCAGGATGAGCGGGCAGAAGAGAATCTACGTAACCAGTCCTTCACATGTTATCGCCCTCAGCGCCGCACGCTGCACGTCAAGCGCGGCAAGCAGGTCGAGCTGGTCGAGTCTCTCTTCCCTGGTTACTTGTTTGTGTGTCTTGATCGTTTGCAAGACAACTGGTACTCCATCCGCTCCACTCGTGGTGTTGCGCGCCTGGTGACCTTTGGTAACGAGCCCGCTGTGGTGTCATCGGACTTGATCGACTACTTGCATGCTCACGAAGCTGAAGCACCGGTAGCCTGCCAGTTTTCTCGCGGGGACTCGGTTCGTATCACCGAAGGCCCTTTTAGCGAGCTAGAGGCTATTTTTCTGCGCAGCGATGGGGATGAGCGCGCCATCTTGTTGCTTACACTGCTGCATCGAGAGCAGCACTTGAAAATGCCTTTGCGCTCTATCAAAGCCTCCGGCCAGAGGCCTTCAGCGCAAACAGATCGCTACCCTACGGGGTTGGCTGGCGCGAAATATGCCTGACAGTTTTAAGCGATAAGATTACACCCGCCTGAGCGTTCTAATCGGTGCTCTACCCGAATTTCGTTTACAGACAAAGGATAGTTTCCTGTGGCAGTCAAAACAGCCGTTCTTCCCGTCGCCGGTCTCGGCACTCGCTTTCTCCCCGCCAGCAAGGCTATTCCCAAGGAAATGATCACGGTTGTCGACAAGCCCGTCATTCAATATGTAGTGGACGAGGCTGTGCGTGCTGGCATCAAGCAGATTGTATTGGTCAACCACTCGGCCAAGCGGGCAATCGAAGACCACTTTGATGTGCATTATGAGCTGGAGACCGAGCTGGAGCGCCGCGGCAAGCAGGAATTATTGCAGGTCATGCGGTCGATTCTGCCGTCCGATGTGCGCGTGATTAGCGTGCGCCAGGGTAAGGCGCTCGGTTTGGGCCACGCCGTGATGTGCGCGCGCGAAGTCGTTGGGGATGCACCCTTCGCGGTGATGCTGCCCGATGTGCTGGTAGATGCCGAGTTGCAGCCGGCCGGCACTGCTCCTGATTTGGCCGCTATGGTGCAGCGGTACCAGTCCAGTCAGCGTGCACAGATCATGGTTGAGCAGGTGCCCATGGATAAGGTCTCGCAATACGGGGTGGTTGCGTTGGACGGAAGTGCGCCGGCGGCGGGCACCAGCCAGGTAATGACCGGCGTAGTGGAGAAGCCCGCGCGGGCGGATGCACCCTCAGACCTTGCTGTGGTAGGACGTTACATTTTGCCCGCACGCATCTTTGAGCTGCTGGCAGATACCGCCCCCGGCGCAGGTAATGAAATTCAGCTGACTGACGCCATTGCCACGCTCATGCAGGAAGAAGCCGTCGAGGCCTACCGCATGCAGGGCGTAACCTACGACTGTGGCAGCAAGATTGGGTATCTGCAGGCGACTTTGGCCTATGCACAGCGCCATCCGCAGGTGGGTGCCGAGTTTGTCGAGCTGCTACGACAATGTAACAACTGACGCGGAGCAGCTCTGGTGCATATCGATCTTTATGGCGACACACTTTCTGCGTTGGTGACAGCAAGCAGCTTTGCCTCGACTGGGCATAACGTTGTGCTGCGTATGCCGCACGGGCGTGTGCGGCAGCAAATTATCGCCAACAAGGCCGCCTACAGTGAGCCGGGGCTGCGGCGCCTGATCAGCGATTGCCACACCTCTGGGCGCCTTGTTTACGGCGATTTTGAGGGATTACCCGGCGCCGAAAGCCGGGCAGTGTTCCTGGCGTTGGATACCAGTGAAGCGGCTTTGGCGGAGAAGATTGTCGGTCGCCTGGCGCAGATTCCGGAGCGCGCATGGCTGGTGGTCAACCAAAGCCCCTTTGCTGTGGGTTTTACCGAGCATCTGGAAACGCTGCTGCGCACTAATGGCGGGACTGCCCGGCGCTCAGTGGTTGCGCTGCCTGACTTTCTGCAAGAGGGGACGGCGCTCGATGGCATGCTCAAGCCGCCGCAGATTATCCTCGGCTGCAGCGACGGGCACGCCGAGTTGCTGGTAAAAGAGATTTTTCGTCCGTTCAATCGTGACCGCGATCACTTTCTGGTAATGAGTCCTCGCGAGGCAGAATTTACCAAACTGGCCATCACCGGGATGCTGGTTACGCGTATCAGCTTTATGAACGACATGGCCAACCTGGCCGACTCGCTGGGCATTGATATCGAGAACGTACGCCAGGGTGTGGCTGCCGATCCGCGCATTGGCCCTGCCTACCTCTATCCCGGTGTCGGCTTTGGCGGCCCAGGGTTCTCGACCAACGTGATCAACCTGGTAGATACCCTGAACGCCTCTGGTGTTGGCTCATCGTTGCTGAACCAGGTCATCGAGATCAACGAGCGCCAAAAGGAATACCTGTTCCGTCGACTTTGGCAGCACTATCAAACAGACCTCAAGGGCCGCACTATCGCCATCTGGGGGGCTGCCTTCAAACCGGAAACCGGGCGCATCGATAACGCTCCCATTATTCGCATTCTCGAAGCGCTCTGGGCGCAGGGAGCCAAGGCGCGCGTGCACGACCCAGAAGCGCTGCCGGCACTGCTGGAGCGCTTTGGGCATCACCCCGGCTTGCACTACGCGAGCCATCCCTATGCGGCGGTGGATGGTGCAGATGCCCTCTTGGTGCTCACTCAATGGAAGGCCTACTGGAGTCCTGACCTGGACCGTCTGCGTAAAGGCATGAAGCAACCGGTCATTTTTGACGGCCGCAATATGTATGATCCGGCCTATATGCGCGAGCACGGTTTTACCTATTACGGAGTGGGGCGTTAAGCCCGCAGGGATGCCAATATGAACGCTTTTAAAGCCATTCCCGATACGGGTACAGAGGCTGAGCAACAGGCTTGGGCCGAGCTGAATACGCAGGCAGAGCGCCTGCGTCCACTGCACCTGGCGGAGTTGTTTCGTACCGATGATCAGCGCTTTGCTGGCTTTAACGTCGCAGCAGGCCCCCTATTGCTGGATTACAGCAAGCAACGTGTAGATGCCCTGGCGCTGGAGAAGCTGTTTGCCCTTGCTGATAGCGCTGATCTGCGTGGCTGGATTGGTCGGCTGTTCAATGCTGAGACGGTTAACAATACCGAGCAACGGTCCGCCATGCACTGGGCGCTGCGGGTACCCGCGGACACGGAGCTGAAAGAGCCCGTTGAGGGCGTTTATTCCGATGTGCAATCCCAGCTCGACCGCATGGCTGCCATGGTAGACAAGATCCATAGTGGCCAATGGCGGGGTATGACGGGTGAGGTGATCACCGATGTGGTCAACATCGGGGTTGGCGGCTCTGACCTTGGCCCGCTGATGGTTAGCCGTGCGCTGAACGACTTTGCGCTGAAAAAGGCAGGGTTTCTGGGTATCCACTTTGCGTCTTCCATGGACGGCAGCCAGATGGCGCAACTGCTGCAGCAACTGCGCCCGCAGAACACCCTGTTTATCGTCTCCTCCAAATCTTTTACCACTGTCGATACCTTGTACAACGCCAATACGGCGCTGGCTTGGCTGGAGCGCTCGCTGGGCAAGTGCGCAGGCCTGATGCACTGCCACTTTATCGGTGTCTCGTCCAAGCCGGACAAAATGAGCGAGTGGGGCATCCACCGGGAGAACCAGCTGCAGATATGGGACTGGGTGGGCGGGCGTTACTCGTTATGGTCGTGCATCGGTTTGCCGATCGCGCTACGCATAGGTATGAAGGGCTTCCGCCAATTGCTGGCCGGCGCCCACCTGATGGATGAACACTTCCGCGCGGCGCCCTGGGAAAGCAACTTGCCCGTATTGATGGCGCTGATTGGTGTGTGGAACACCAACTGCCTGGGCATCAACGCCCACGCCATATTGCCCTACGATGGGCGTCTGGAAAAACTGCCTGCCTACCTTGAACAGCTGGAAATGGAATCCAACGGCAAGTCGGTCAACCGTGATGGTGAGCAGGTGCAGTTGCACACCTGTCCGGTACTCTGGGGCGAGGTTGGCCCAAATGCGCAGCACGCGTTTTACCAGTTGCTGCATCAAGGGACCGAGGTCGTAACCTGCGACTTTATTGCGCCAGCTCTGCGCTACCATGAGGCGCGGCACACGGCAGATGCCGAGGAGCTGGTCAGGCAGCACGAGCTGGCCCTGGCCAACTGTCTGGCGCAGTCGCGCCTGCTGGCCCTGGGCGAGGCGGCATTGGAAGGCGAGGGCGAGTTACCGCATTACAAGCGTTATCGCGGTAATCAGCCGAGTTCCACCTTGCTGCTGAAAGAGCTGAGCCCCGTAAGCCTTGGCGCCATGATTGCCGCCTATGAGAACAAGGTATTTGCTCAGGCGGTGATCTGGGGCATCAACCCCTTCGATCAGTGGGGCGTTGAGATGGGTAAAAAGATCGCCACTGAAACCTTGAGCGTTATTCGCGGAGAAGATGGCCCAGGGGCGCTGGATAGCTCCACTCTCGGGCTGATCGATTTTATCAAGGCTCAATAGGGGCGCGTGCTAGGGTGAAAAGTTGTTTTTTCACCCTGCCGGGCGCAATCGTGGCTAGAGGGCTAGTAAGCCCTGGACTGGGCTTCTGAGGGTCAGCTTCTATACCCATCCGGGTTTTGTGACTGCCAGCGCCAGCTGTCGGTGCACATGGCTTCAATACCCAAGGTGGCTGTCCAACCCAGCTCCTGCTTGGCTAGCGCCGGGTCCGCATAGCAGCTGGCTACGTCACCTGGGCGCCGGGCTACCAACTCATATGCCAACGTCTTGCCACAAGCCTGTTCAAAAGCCTTGAGCATTTCCAGCACGGAATAACCGCGCCCCGTACCCAGGTTAAAGGCTTTGATACCCAGACTTTGTTTTAGCCAAGTCAGGGCCTTGACGTGCCCATCTGCCAAGTCCATCACATGGATATAGTCACGCACGCCTGTGCCATCCAGGGTTGGGTAGTCGCTACCGAACACACTCAACTGCTCACGACGTCCAACAGCGACCTGCGCAATGTAGGGCATCAGGTTGTTGGGGATATCGCTTGGGTCTTCACCAATTAGCCCGCTTGGATGGGCGCCAACCGGGTTGAAGTAGCGCAGCAACGCGATGTTCCAGCGCGGGTCGGAGGTGTACAGATCGCCCAGAATCTCTTCAATGATCAGTTTGGAGCGACCATAGGGGTTGGTCGCACTGGTAGGGAAGTCTTCGCGAATGGGGAGCGAGGCTGGATCGCCGTAAACGGTGGCGGACGAGCTGAACACCAGGTTGAATACGCCTGCACGTTGCATCGCCTGGCACAGGGTAACGGTGCCGCTTACGTTGTTGTGGTAGTAACGCAAAGGTTGCGCAACCGACTCACCCACGGCTTTTAGGCCGGCAAAGTGAATCACCGCATCAATGGTGTGCTGCGTAAAGAGGCTATCCAGCAGCGCAGCATCATTGATATCGCCTTGGACGCAAGGCACCTCAATACCTGTGATCGCCTTTACGCGGCGCAACGCCTCAGGTGAGCTATTGCTGAAGTTATCCAGCACCAGTAGTTGATAGCCGGCATCCAGCAATTGAATGCAGGTATGGGTGCCAATATAACCAGCGCCGCCGGTGACGAGAATGCGGGCAGGGGAGGAAGCGTCAGTAAGCATTCTTGTTGATAAATCCTTTGAATACGGTCAGGAAGACGATTTTCAAATCCAGAAATAGCGACCAATTACGAATGTAGTCCAGATCATACTCGATGCGCTTCTCCATCTTGTCGACGGTGTCTGTTTCTCCGCGCCACCCGTTGATCTGCGCCCAGCCTGTAATACCCGGTTTGACCTTGTGGCGCAGCATGTAGCCGCTGATGATCTTGCGGTACTCCTCATTGTGCGCAATAGCGTGCGGGCGTGGGCCGACGATGGACATTTCGCCACGCAGCACATTGATGAATTGCGGCAGTTCATCCAGCGAGGTGCGACGCAGAAAGGCGCCAAAGGGCGTTATGCGGCTATCACCGCGGGTTGCCTGGGTGACCTTGGAGCCGTTCTCCATCACCCTCATGCTGCGGAACTTCCAAACCTCGATGGACTTGCCGTCGATGCCGTAGCGCTTCTGGCGGAACAGCGCCGGGCCGGGTGAGGTCATGCGCACGCAGAAGGCGATCATCAGCATAGGGATGGCAATAAGCGTGAGGATCAGGGTTGAAAGAACAATATCCTCGATGCGCTTAACGATCCGGTTGGCACCATCCATTGGCGTGTCAAAGATACTGATGCTGGGCAGGCCATTGATGGACTCACTGCGCGCGTGCAGCAGGTCGAAGACGAATACGTCGGGTATCAAATAAACCGACGCGGTACTGTCGCTCAGCTCGTCCAGCAGCCACTTGATTTTCAGCTCTGCACGCATCGGCAGGGTGATATAGATCTTGTCGATCAGGCCGCCCTTGGCATCGTCGATCAGGGTTTGCATGTCGCCATTGATCGGCATGGCGATGCTGGTGCCGGCCAAGGCGATTGGGCTGCTGGTTTTGTCATCATAAAAACCCATCAGATTCAGGCCCATCCAGGGCGTGCTGACGATGTTGTTGGCCAAGCGCTGCCCCAGCTCACCGGCGCCAACGATAGCGACCGAGCGCGTGTTATAGCCGTGACTGCGCAGGTGACGCATGATACGGCGCAGCAGCACCCGGTAGCCCCAAAGACTGACTAGGCCCAGTGCCAACCACGCCAGTTTATCCATGTCCGGCAGTCGGGTGTTCTGGAAAAAGAAGTAGTCGGTAACAAAGGCTGCGGCAAACGCTGCTGCCCAGTTGCTGCCGACCTGGCGCAGCTCGCGCAGGGAGTGTTCACCGCGCCATGAGCCGTAAAGATGGCTAAAGTCGTTGATGAGGTAAAACAGAAAGAGTGTGATCAGCAGACTGATCCAGTGATCTCGATGCAGGGTGGTTTCCTGAAACCAGAGCACCAGGAAGAGTGCACTGGCGATGACGATGAGATCCAACCAGCGGTGCATGACCGCGAGCATCGGTTCGTGGGAGCGGATGATTCCGTTCTGGTTAGGCGGCATGATCTATTCCTGGGAATGCAAAACGTCTTGAGACACTGTCGGGCATGATCTGCTTGGGGGCGGTGGAGTGCAGTGATTCACTCGATACGGATTAGGACTAGCAGTTCAAAGCAATACGGCGTGCCTGTGACACAAGTCACATAGTATCGCAGAGATCGACCCTCGCGTGGCGCCGATCCCTGCCCTGGCGGAAGTGCGT
Source organism: Halopseudomonas maritima (assembly GCF_021545785.1). Lineage (NCBI taxonomy): Bacteria > Pseudomonadati > Pseudomonadota > Gammaproteobacteria > Pseudomonadales > Pseudomonadaceae > Halopseudomonas > Halopseudomonas maritima. Next base: position 551,798 of record NZ_CP079801.1, on the reverse strand, counting down.
CGGTGGATCAGGATAACGCGTTGATGTCGTCCAGAAGTTGCTTGGTCTGCTGCTCCATCAAGGCTTGGTCAGCGCGGCTCTCTACGTTTAGGCGAATAACCGGTTCGGTATTGGAGGCGCGCAGGTTGAAGCGCCATTCAGCAAACTCGATGCTTACCCCATCGGTGTGATCAACACTTAAAGCGTCTTTGGCGTATTGGGACTCAATGGCCTTAAGCACGGCCGGAGCGTTGTTCACCTTCAGGTTGATTTCGCCAGAGGACGGGAAGCGCGCAATGCGTTCGCCGACCAAGGCTGACAGAGGTAGCCCCTTGCGGCACATCAGCTCAGCAATCAGCAGCCAAGGGATCATGCCGCTGTCACAGTAGGCGAACTCACGGAAGTAGTGGTGCGCACTCATTTCGCCTCCGTAAATGGCATCCTCATTGCGCATGCGCTCTTTGATAAACGCGTGACCGGCTTTGGTTTGTACCGCAACCCCGCCGTTACTCTCTACTTGCTCAACGGTGTTCCAGACCAGGCGCGGGTCGTGAATGATGCGAGCGCCTTGTTCTTTCTGCAGAAACGCCTCGGCAAGCAGACCAACGATGTAGTAGCCCTCAATAAAGCGGCCTTGCTCATCAAACAGGAAGCAGCGGTCAAAGTCGCCGTCCCAGGCGATACCGGCGTCCGCCCCATGCTCCAACACGGCGTCACGTGTAATGTCACGGTTCTCGACCAGAATGGGGTTGGGAATGCCGTTGGGAAAGGTGCCGTCTGGCTCGTGGCAGATTTTGATAAAGGTAACGGGCAGGCCAGCGACGGCGAAGGCCGCTTCAATCGCATCAACTGTAGGACCCGCAGCGCCGTTGCCCCCGTTGACGACCAGCTTGAGCGGCCGGTCAAAAGCGGTGGCATCGATATAGCCCATCAAATGCTTCACGAAGTCTGCGCGGGTATCTACCAGCTCATAGTTACCACGGGCTGCTTCAGCCACTGTCGGGTCTTTACCGTCCACCAACTGGTAAGTACTTGCCTCGGCCATTTCGCGAATGGCAGCAAGGCCAGTGTCTGCAGAGATGGGGCGAGCCCCTTCGCGCACTAGTTTGAAGCCGTTGTAGTCGATGGGGTTGTGCGATGCGGTCACTTCAATACCGCCATCTACGCCCAGGTGGAACGTGGCGAAATAAACTTCTTCAGTGCCTGCCAAGCCGAGGTCAAGAACGTTTACCCCTTCATCACGCAGCCCGTTGGCAAGCGCTGCCTTAAGCGCAGGGGAGGTGGCACGGACGTCTCCACCCAGAACGATGCGTTTGGGCTTTAGGAATTGCGCGAAGGCGCGGGCGATACGATAGGCGATATCTTCATTCAGCTCTGTGCCGAGTTGGCCGCGGATATCGTACGGCTTGAAGGCGGTAAGTTTATACATGAAAAATAGTGGTTGTTGTGGTTAAAAGCTTCGGGGGGGCGCTCTATAATAGAAGGTGATAAATTACGGGGAGAATAAAGTGACCTCTTCCTCAAGATTTATCCCAAATTTTTCCCTAACTGCGCTTTTGATCGATAGGGCATGATGGAATACAGTTTCAGCGGAAGCATTGTCGACGTTGAGAAGTACGACGGGCCTGTTTATATCACAGGTAACACCTTGGAATATGTTTCCTGCAAAGCCTGTTGAGCGAATTAGCCAGCAGGCAGATATCTTTTTTTCGCTGGGTGTGTGATCAAAATACTCAATATCCGGGAATTTTAGTTTTAGCTTGTCAAATTCTTCGGAGGGAATGATTGGGCACTTAAAAAAACAACCTGAATTGCCGGTGATTTTAGGGTCGTTTAGTGTTTTTTTTCTTATTGCCTTGACAATTTCGCGTTTGGCTTTGGTTGGCACGCTTCGAATGTTTAAGAATTCGCGAATTTTATCAAAGCTGATTGTAAGTTTTAGCTTGGGGTGCTTTTTAATGCGTATTGAGGAAAGTGCTAGTATCGCTGCGCGCACCAGATCTCTGGACCTGCTGATAAGTGGTGTTTTGTCTGCTCCTTTTTTTTGTAAGTTAAATGTTACACTGATGATGAATAGTTCTTGGCGTTCTTTGAATATGCTGTTTCTATAGCTGAACTTGCAGTCATTGTTATTGAGGGATTCGAACTTCCCGGTTTTTGTGTTGAAGCAGTGCACAGATTCAACATGCTCAGAGATCTCTGCACCATAGGCGCCAATGTTATTTATGGGAGCCGCGCCAACAGTACCCGGTATCAGTGATAAGTTTTCCAAGCCTGTGTAAGAATTTTGTACGGCATAGTCTACAAAATCGTCCCACGAAAGACCTGCCTCAACTGTGATTAGAGATGAATCGTCTAGTTCGGATTTATGCGATATAGACGTCATGGATGAGGTGACTACAACTCCATCGAAAAAAGACGGTGGAATTATGTTATAACCAGCGCCTAGCACCATGATAGGGCCTTCAAAAACGTGGTTGGCCCACAATTCTGATAGCATGGATTCGTTTTCGATGAAGACGAGATTTTTGCAGTTTGACTTTACGCCGAAGGAATTCTTAATTGGATGATTTGCGTTAATCATTTTTCCCACCATTGTTAAGTCGTTTGATTTTTTCTCTTGCAAGCAGGAGTGCAAATTTTGAGTTGGATTTCAAGTATCTCTTCCATAGTCTTCGAGGTTCTTGGTAAATACGATAAAGCCACTCTAAACCAAGTCTTTGTATAAGTGCTGGTGCTCTTCGGATTTTTCCTGATACAACATCGAAGCTGCCGCCTACACCCATGATGAGGTTGGCGTTGATCGCCTGCCTGTAGTCGGTCTGGAAGTACTCCTTTTCTGGGGATTTTATTCCTATGAATAGTATCTTGGGTTGAGAGCTGTTTATGTCTTCGATTACTTTAGACTCTGACCCCCAGAAGTAGCCATCATGGCAACCACAAATATCGAGATTAGGGAATTTTGATTTTGTTTTTTTTACGAGTAGATCTAGGGTGTCTTTTGTCGCGCCCAAAAAATAGACCGGGTATGAGTTTTTTTCTGAGACCTTTAAAAGCTCTAAGAATAAATCGACGCCTGTGACCCTTTCTGGTTTCGGTAGCCCGAGGAAAGCTGCTCCCATCAAGGCACCGGCACCATCCATATTCACGATGTCGCAGGCGTTGATGAAGTCTAGTAGCTTTCTATCGTTCTGACTAGACGTGATAGTGCCGACATTTATGTCCGCCCTGATGATCTTGTCGCCCCTGTCAATATGACCGCAGATCTTTGCTAGGGTCTGCTCTCGGTTAAGGTTGTCATAGTTTAGACCCAAAATATTAGGCATTTTCGATTTCCCCTATGAAATCATAATATTTCGAGGCCATCTTCGTTGCGCTCGAATAGGTGTGTCTAGGTGATATGCTCTCAATTGTGTCGATTTTTATAGAGTCCTCAATAAATCGATTTATTAAGGTTTCTAGCTGAAGTGTGTCTCCTGCAGGAAAGAAGAAAACTTTCTTTTCTTTGGGAAGGACCTTAAACGAGGGTAGGTGTGACGCGATTACAACGTGATTACGTGCCAAAGCTTCGTAGTATACCAGGCCAAATCCTTCGTAATGAGAAGGCACCACTAATGCATTGATGTTTTGGAGAACGGAAAAGGGAAAAGGGTGATGCCCATGTAGAATAATCCGTTCGCTAAGATTTGAGGCTGATATGCTGGTCTCAATAAATTCGCGAAGCGGGCCTTCGCCCACTAAGTGAAGCTTTACGGTCTGGTTCGAAAAAGCCACTTTGGAAAACGCATTTATTAAATCAAGAATACCTTTTTCTTCGGAAAGTCGTCCAACATAGCCTAGGTTTATTTCGGTGCTTGGTGCTTTTCTTCGCATTTCTTCTTTAGGCGGGGTGGGGATGCCATTCGGTATTAGCCTTGGCAGAATTTTGGGGTTGACTGATTTTAAAAACAAAAAACTTGCTTCAGATACCGCAATAAACCGAAGGTGCGAAGAAAATCTAAAGATGTAGTTCTTGTCAGGGAAGGTGCTATGGCATACAAAGATAGCCTTCCGGTTTCTTATGAATAAAAAGGGTATCAATAGAATTCGGTCGTGTATGATATATATGTCATGCTTGTTGAGTATTAAGGTTGCGAGTGTTTTTATTGTTATGAAGAAAATACCGCTGTTTGTTTGGGGTGAGGTGTTTTTCGTAAAGGAGATTATTCTGCTGTAAAAGTTTCTTTGTTGGTGCTCGTGTATTTGGTGAAGTATTGTCTGAGCGCCGCCGCTCTGACGCCTAGCGTCTCTTATTAGGTGTGTTATTCGGCGATTAGGTTTTTTTAAGAATTTCATGGCGTACAACCATCATCGGTATCAGGTAAAACATAAAGTTAAATATTGGGTAGAAGAAGCTGGAGATATAAATTGAGCTAATAAATATCGGCAATATAGGGTTTTTTGATTTTTGCCCGATGAAAAACAGGTCGATCATGAAAAGAATAATTGATGCCAAGCCCATCTCGAATAAGAAGACATAAACTTCCGCATTGTCACGCCTCGTTAGTGCTTGGTCGAACCTGTAGTTGCTCCAGCTTAGCTCCCATAGATTTGAATAGTAACCCCAATTAGAGAACCCATAACCGAAGACCTTTTCTAGTGGGCTGCTCTCAATCCAAACACTCCACGTCTGGGCCATCGTATAGGTTCTCGCGGCAGCGGAGCGATCTGTTAGGTCTAGACCGCTTATCGACATAAATATATAAATTAGTATCGCGAACGAAACCGAAAAAACCGGAACTATCTTGGAAAGGCGTTCTGTTTTTTTTGAAAAAAAGAACATGATTATTATGTATAGATAGAGGATGTAAATTAGTCTGTTTTCGCTAAGGTATATACATATTGCGGTAAGAAATAAGATTAGAAAATCTACGTTCGAAAAGGATTTCTTTTTGTATATAAATAAAAAAGACCATGAGAATAGTGTTAGGCCGAACCAGTTTGGCTCCAAAAAGAATCCGCGCATCCGGTAGCCAAGGTTTCCCTTGTTTTGATAATAGCTGGAGTCTATTCCTCTGAGCTCAAGTTGGTAGTCAAATAGGTTTATTAGTGTGTACTGAAAGAAGCCTGTGATGATTAATATTAGTAGTGCAATTGTTGATATCTTGCCCCAGTTTACGAATCTACTAACTCTGCCGATTGTTTTGTACGCTATGGTGAAAATTAGTACATATGATAGTCCTGCAAAAAAAACGTCTTTGTTTATTGCGAGGAAAAAATTTAGAAGTATGTAGATTAGGAGGGCGAAGTACGTGGCGTCAAATATTTTTGGCTCGCTTCTCAGGCTCAGAAGGATTAAAGGTGAGGCCAATAGAATGATTGCGATCCCAAGTTGTAGGTGGAATGCCCCTAGGTTTATTTTTAGCAGGCTGTCAAAGCATATTAATATTGAGGCGAGGGCTATTATTTTTCCGGCTTGTATCGTGCTATTTTTCATTGTTTTCTAGGGCTGAGATCAGAAAATTTTGAGACTCTTTTATGAATTTTTGTAGCTCTCCTGTGTGGTAGTCTTTGAATATTTCACTTAGCTGGTCTGTCGTTGTTGCCGCTTTTTCCTCTAGGCGTACTTTCTTGAGTAGACTCATTGTTCTCGCGTTTTTTTCTTCTTCTAGGTGTTTTATAAATGAGAATTTCTTTTTGAAGTTCATCGAGAACATGGCGCCGTGAAACGAGTTGGTTACCACGTACTCGGAAGAGCTGATTAATGAGAGCCATTGTGATGGTGAGATTGCAAGTATGTTGTGGTCAGCAGCTTCTAAGAACTTGTCTCCGATATGATAGACAGGTAATTTCGTAAGCTCTTGTGCTTTTTTCAGGTATTTGCTGTACTCGGCCCTAGTGGCATCACTGCTCACCTCATAACTGACAATGTATTTTGATTTGGGTGTTTTGCTATGGTCCATTATGTTGTTGTAGTCGGATATAAGCAATGACGGGTCTGATACCATCTGTACATTTTTTAAGGTGTGTTGGTTTTTTAAGTTCTCACACAGGTGGTTTTCCCTCACTCCGATAGCGTCAAAGTCTTTCAGCAAATCTAGTGCCCCGTGCTCTGAGCTCTCCAGCGTGTGGCCGCCAGCGCTAGCACCGTAGGCTATTTTCTTTGTGCCTTCTTTAATAAAGGAGAGGTAGTATGCTTTGTCTGGCGCTCCGTTCGTTAAAAGCTTGTTCCATATTTGGTCGCTACCGCATATCGCTGCATGCGCGATAGGAAGTTGGGTTAGCTTTTTTCTCGATATATAGCGCGTGCTTTTTACGAGGTGCTGCTCTGAGAATTTTTTGAAGAGATAAAGTCTCTTGTATTTGAGAGCGGTTTTCCCAATTCCTTTTGCGGGTCTGAGTACCTGGGCCATAAAGTATGGTGGAGTGTAATTTGCTATTACGGGCTGGTAGTTTAATTTTCTTAGGTATTCCTGCAGGGCATAAGCTTGTAGGACGGCGCCGTGGTTAAGTACTGAGTGAAACGTTATCGTGTAAACTATATTGTTCTTCATGGCGTTCTTTGGTTTAGGGGTGTAAGTGCCTTTATTTGGATTTTCCATATGTATCTGTACTTTGGAATAACTAGGTTGGAGAGTATGTTGGTAATGAATAGAGCTGTTATCGTCGCTATGGCGGCTCCTAAACCGCCATATGCTGGTATCAATGCTGCGTTCATCGCGATATTGATAGCTATCGCCAATAGGGATTTGTAAAATATAATGCTGCCTTTTCGGTCTGCTATGATTATTTGGCTACTTGCCGCGCCTATAGATACTATGAGAGGGGTTATGAATGACGCAGCGAGTATGGAAGACGCGTCGGCATAGTCCTCACCAAACAAAAAACTGGGCAAAACCCCACTCAAGATACCTAAGAGTGCAGATAGAGTTAGGCCAATTCTGATGTTTTCTTTTAGATATGCCACTCTTCCGGCCACTATTTCGTCATCTGTTCCTCTGAGCTTGAATATTTCTGGAGCATTTGTTTGGCTAAGGAGTATAGGTGCAACGCAGAAAAGTGTTAGGATTGTGGTTGCGGCACTGTATATTCCTAGTTCTTGGTTTCCTCGAAGGTAGCTGACCATTAGATGGTCGGCTCTTTGTAGAAAAATTATCAGGGCTCCGGAAATGACTAACGGAAAGCACTCTACGCACAATGAGACTGTTTTCTTGAGGCTTGGGGCCTGAAGATTGAATTTATGTCTTTTGTTGTATAACGCTAGTGCGACTAGGCTGCTTGCGCCTATGTCGATAACGCGGGCGTAGATATAGCTGGATATTGAGAAGCTTTGCATTATCGCGAATAACAAAAATGCGACTAGAAGTATTGCTGAGGCAATCTCTGATATGGCGATGTCGAAGTTTTTGCTGTTGGCGAGCAGCGCATATTTGAATATTTTTGCTGCCGAGGTTATGTGTATAAGTGAGTATATGGTTGCGTAGTGTATCCAGTTGAAGCTGTCTGCTAGGAATGAAGCGCTAATTAGGACCGTGAGTGTTACACTTGTGCTAAAGAATAATCCTACTGCTAAGCCTTCGCAAATTACTCGACTTTGATCGGCGCCGCTAGCTATTTTTCTAACTACAATCTCTTGTACTCGGAATTCTGCAATTACACCCAGTATTGCGCCTATCGATATAATAAGATTTAGTAGGCCATATTGTTCGATTTGAAGTGTTCTTGCAGCGATAACATTCAGGGCTAGTACTTTTGATAGCTCTAACCCTTTCGCTATGGCAGAGCTGAGTTGGTTTTTTCGCCTTGGGGTTAATATGTTGCTTAAAATGTCACGCATTCTGGGCTGCTATTTATATGAGTTGTGGTTTTCTTGATGCCATAACTTAATCTCTCGAATGATACGCTTGCAGGCTGCTCCATCGCCGTACGGGTTGTGTGCCAAGGCCATCTTTCTGTACGCTTCGGCATCATCTAATAATAGTTTGAGTTCTTGGTATATCTGCTCGCTATCTGTGCCTACTAAGCGAACTGTTCCAGCTTCGACCGCTTCTGGTCGTTCGGTGGTATCACGCATCACCAAAACTGGTTTGCCGAGTGATGGAGCCTCTTCCTGAATTCCGCCCGAATCGGTGAGAATGATGTGGGCGCGGTTCATCAGGTAAACGAAGGGTAAGTAATCCTGAGGTTCAATTAACTTGATATTTGGCTGACCATTCAGCAGACGGTTGACTGGCTCTCGCACGTTTGGGTTCAGATGCACGGGGTAGACAATTTGTACATCGGGATGCTTCGCGGCCGTGTTTACTAGGGCTTGGCAAATACGCTCAAAACCTCCACCAAAACTCTCTCGTCGATGACCGGTCACCAGAATCAGTTTTTTGCCGGAGTCGAGGAAGTCGAATTGTTGGTCAAACTGGTTTTGTAGTTCGGGTTGTTTTAGTTTTTCAACCACCTGCAGCAGCGCGTCGATCACGGTGTTGCCGGTAATGTGGATGTTGGCTGCTGGAACTGCTTCACGGAGTAAGTTCTCCTGCGAGCTTTCGGTCGGGGCGAAATGCAGTGCAGTTAACACGCCGGTAAGTGAGCGGTTGGCCTCTTCCGGCCAAGGAGAGTAGAGATTACCGGTGCGCAAGCCTGCTTCCACATGGGCTACCGGAATTTGTTGATAGTATGCAGCCAAGGCCGTGGCGAATGTGGTTGCAGTGTCCCCGTGGACCAATACGATGTCGGGCCTGCAGGTGGTCAATACCTTTTTCATACCTTGTAGGATGGCAGACGTGACATCGGTTAGGTCTTGCCCTGGCTTCATGATATTGAGGTCAAAGTCAGGCTTTAGGTCGAACAAACCTAACACTTGATCTAGCATTTCGCGGTGCTGACCTGTGACGCACACCTTGGCGTCAACTAGCGGGTCTTCCGCAAGTTGCAGTGCTAGCGGCGCCATTTTAATAGCTTCGGGACGCGTACCGAATACGCAAAGGGTTTTCAGTTGAGTCATGTCTTTTGATAGCCGGGAATGAGTTGGTGCGTGTGGGTGCTAACTATTCAACAGTTACTGACTTTGCAAGATTGCGTGGCCTGTCGACGTCTGTGCCCTTGACTAGGGCTACATAGTAGCTGAGTAGTTGCAGCGGAAGAGTGTAAAGAATAGGAGCGATGCAGCTATTCACCCAAGGCATGTGGATGTGAGTGATGCCATGTTGGTCTTGCATGTCTGCTGTCTCGCAGGCGAAGTTAATCAACTGGCCACCGCGAGCCCGCACCTCTTCCAAGTTGGACTTCAGTTTCTCCAGTAGTTGACAGTTGGGCGCGACAGATACAACCGGCATGCTTTCGTCAACTAATGCCAGCGGGCCATGTTTCAGTTCGCCAGCAGCATAAGCCTCAGCATGGATATAGCTTATTTCTTTTAACTTGAGTGCACCCTCCATGGCGATGGGGTACAGGGGGCCGCGGCCCAGAAAAAGAGTGTGTTGTTTATTTGCAAAGCGCTCTGCCAGGCAGCGAATCTCCGCATCCTGTTGGAGCGCTTGTTCGACTTGGGCTGGCAGGCCGTGCAAGGCGCGTACAACTTCACCGGTGATTTCTGGCGGCGCTCCGTGGGTCTGGGCGAGAGCGGCGGCTAGCCATAGCAAGGCGGAAAGCTGAGTAGTAAATGCCTTGGTCGACGCCACGCCAATTTCCGGGCCAGCTTTGGTCAGCAGTCGCCAATCTGCCTCCCGGGCTAACGAGCTGCCAGGTACGTTGCAAACGGCTAGGGTAGCCAAGTAACCGTGCCTGGCGTGGCGCAATGCGGCCAGGGTATCTGCTGTTTCGCCGGACTGAGAAATACAGACCATTAATGTATTGGCAGGTACAGCGACGCGGCGGTAACGAAACTCGCTGGCGATCTCAACATTACAGGTGAGCCCCGCAATGTCTTCAATCCAGTAGCGGGCGACAAGGCCAGCATGATAACTAGTACCGCAGGCGACAATATGAATATTCTGTACTTCGGGTAATCGCTTTTCTGCTTCAGGCCCAAGGGTGGCGGTCAAAACGCGATCTTCGGTAAACAGGCCTGTCAAAGTGTCGCGTAGCGCCGTGGGTTGTTCGTGTATTTCCTTCAACATGTAATGTCGGTATTCGCCCTTCTCCATGCTGTGTTCAGCATGCTCGTAGCGTTGACTATTTACTTGTTTAAGGTTGTTACTTGCGTCCCATTGCTTAATACCGTACGGGCTAATAACAGCGTGATCACCTTCCTCTAGATAGACAAAGGTATCGGTCACCTGAAGCAAGGCGAGTGGGTCGGAGGCTATAAAGTGTTCTTCACTGCCAACCCCGATGACCAAAGGGCTGCCTTGGCGGGCGCAGTAGAGCATCTGTGGGTGGTCTTCGTGAATCACCCCTATGGCGTAGGCACCGCGCAATTGGTTGAGCGTATTGCGCAATGCGGTGAGTAAGTCGCCGCTTTTACGATATTGACTGGCAAGTAAGTGAGCGACTACCTCGGTATCGGTGTCTGAGTTGAATTCATATCCTTGCGCTTGTAGCTTCTCGCGCAAGCCCGAATGGTTTTCAATGATGCCGTTGTGCACCACGGCGAGCCTTTCTGAGCAGTGGGGGTGTGCGTTGTGCTTGAGCGGTTTGCCATGCGTCGCCCAGCGAGTGTGTGCGATACCTGTTTGAGCTGTGAGGGGCGTCTCGGCAATACAAGCTTCCAGTTCCTTGACCTTTCCAGTGGCTTTCCAGCTGTGAATTGTTTCACCCTTGATAATGCCAATGCCCGCGGAGTCGTATCCGCGATATTCAAGTCTTTTGAGCCCCTCAAGAAGAATAGGGACAACGTTTCTATTGCTTGTGGCACCGACGATTCCGCACATAATTTAGGGCAATCCTTTGCCTGGTTGGGCTTGAGGGTTATTTGTCTGATTTGTATTCATAGTTGTAGTAGCCGTAATTTCCATATCCATACGCAGAGGCTTTTTTCTCCACAGCATTAAAGATTGCTCCTTTAAGCTGAATATCGTTTTGCTCAAAGCGTCGCATGGCCACTTCAATTTCTTTGGCTGCATTTACGGCAAAGCGAGTCACAATCAGGCTCATGCCGACCTGACGGCCCACGATGGCGGCATCGGTTACGGCGAGGATGGGCGGTGTATCCACAATTACAATGTCATATTCGTCTTTGACGTTGTCCAAAAAACTGGTGAAGTTGGCGTGCATCAGCAGCTCAGAGGGGTTAGGAGGAATTTGGCCTCTGGGGACAATGTCGAGCCCCTCTACCTCTGTTTTATAGATTGCGTCGCTACTGGTGATGCGTGTGGCCAAAAGTTCTGACAAACCATTTTCAGCGGGTAATTTGAATAGCTTGTTCAGGTAGCCCTTGCGCATGTCTGCATCAATTAGCAGTACGCGTTGACCCGCTTGGGCCATGATGGCGCCAAGGTTGGCAGAGACGAATGACTTGCCCACGCCCGGGCTGGGGCCGGAAATCATCAAGATGTTGTTTTTTGCTTCCAGCCGGGCAAAGTGGAGGCTGGTACGCAGGCTGCGGAGGGCTTCGATGGCCAGGTCTGCAGGGTTGGTGACCGCCAGTAGGGCAGAGGACGCGTGGCCTCCCGCAGGGCGGCGGCTTTTGGGGGCTCCTTCCACTACTTCCTGGTCTCGGCTAAAGGGGATGCTGGCATAAACGGGCAGTCCGAGTTGCTCAATGACGTCTGGATCCTCCACGCCACGATTAAGCGCTTTGCGCAGCAGTACCAAGGCTACGCCGATGAATCCGCCGAGCAGGGTGGCGATGATCGCGATCAGTGCTTTCTTGGGTTGGACCGGCTCCTCAACATTAACGTCTGCAGTGTCGATTACGCGGACATTCCCTACAGTGCCTGCGCGCAGTACGTCCAGCTCTTGGGTGCTGTTCAGCATCGCGGTATACACCTCGGTGGTGACGGCCACGTCACGGGTGAGGCGCAAGAGTTCTTGCTGGGTGGCTGGCAGCGACTCAACTTTGCTGGTTAGCTCTGCCTTTTGGCGCTTGAGTTGCTCCATTTGGTCCAGCAAGGCCTGATAAGACGGGTGCTGGCGGGTGAAGCGTCGCTCCATTTCGGCCCGTTTGAGGTTCTGCTCTGAGATGAGGGTGTCCAGTTCGACGATCTGGTCCAGAATGGCCTGCGTCTCGATAGTGATATCAACGGACTTTGTGCTGGTTTGATACTCGTTGAGCGCTTGTTCATAACGCTCCAGCTCTTTACGTACCTGCGGCAGCTGTTCTTTCAGAAATTCAAGGCTCTGGGCGGCTTCGGCAGAGTTGCGCTCTACGTTTTGGCGTACATAGAGGCGGCTTACCTCATCGAGAATGTTAATTGCGTACTGCGGCTCCTCATGCTGCATGCTGAGGCTGATAATGCCGGAGTCCTTGCCGCGCTCCGAAGCGCCCAACTGTTGCTGATAATCGAGGATGGTGTTGAGTCGGCGTTGCTTGGTGACATCAAAGCGGGTTTCTGGACGGGCGTTGAGCGTCTTGAGTTGCATGGTAAAGCCATTGCCGCTGGCTTGCTCACCCACTGCTCCTTGCAGCAATACGTCGCCGTCTTCGTTATACAGGGTGTAGGTGTTGTTCTCGCCGGTAACTAGCTCCAAGGGCTCACTCAGGTACTTGCCCGGCACCTCAAGCTGGAAGATGTCGACGCGTTCTCCCCCCCAGGCGTAACTGTCGAAGCCGAGCAGCGGCGAGGCCACTTCATTGCTGGTTTCTGACTCGAAGCGTCGGGCCATCCAGCGACCAATAACGGGGAAGTAGTTGGGCTCTACAATAATATCAAGCTTGAGGTTTTCTACCGCCTGCCCGATGACAGCGCGGGATTTCAGCAGTTCGATTTCCGTTACGGCCTCCGGCGTGCTGCCGAGCATATCTGACAGTTCACCAAGCCCAGAGAGTGTGCTGCCTGATTTCTCTTCAATTTGTATCAGCGCATTTGCTTGGTAGATCGGCGTTGCCAGCAGTGCATAAGCAACACCGATCAATGCGAAACAGAAGGTAAAACCAATGATTACCCACTTGCCATCTATTAATGCGCCGAGTAGAGCCAGTAGATCAATCTCGTCGCTGTCGTGTTGTGCTGCAGTGGTGGGGGTATTGTTCTGCATGTAGTCCCTTCGGAAATCAGGAGTTGGTTTCTTCTGTGCGGCTTATAGGTGCTTAGCCCAGCTGGTGACACCCTGCTGGACTAGCTGATAAACGTGCTCAAAGGCTGGGCGCTGCTGGCGGTAGGGGTCGGGGATCTTTTGATCGCCTTGCCATTTGCCAAGTAAGAAGGTCTTGCCGCGTGCTTCGGGCGCTATCTTGAGGATGTCCTGTACGTGGCGAGGCTCCATGGTCAGGATCAGGTCGTACTGATGGGCCATCTCGCGGGTAAGTTGTTGCGCTTTATGCTCGGCGTGGTCGCCGCCGTGGTCGCGCAGTACTTCGAGAGCAGTGGCGTCCATGGGCTTGTCTACCAGGGCGCCGACGCCGGCGGAGGCGACGTGGATGTTCTTGCCTGCGAGCTGTGCACGTAGCATGGCTTCGGCCATGGGGCTGCGGCAGATGTTGCCCACGCAGACGATAAGAATGGAGTTGAACATGTAGTGCTGTCTCTGCCTTGAGTTGCTGCGCCTGGCCGCTGATACGCTGGTGGTGCCTCAGCGGAGGCGTTTTGACTGTATCCATGCCCTGGGTGGGGGTCAAGTTCGGGGTGACTGTTAAATGACGTCAATATGACGTGTGTATTGCTCCAACAAGATGGGGTGCTCAGGCACGCTACCGCCCCAGGATTTACAGTCTTCATCCTGAGGACTTTGCCTGTGCCATCATGGCTTGGACGCAATGGCCGTTACCTGAGCAGGTTGTTGCCTTGCGCCGTTCCCGCAAAAGCGGGAGTCCACGTGCCTCGATGCTTTGAGGTACACGGCCCCGCCTGCGCGGGGATGACTGCTTAAGTACTAGCTGGTCTTGCCCAGGCTCTGTACGAAAAGTGCCTGAGCATCATCGGTTATGCTGCGTTAAAAACAGCCTCAGAGTGCGCATTTACAACCCGTAGACTCCGCTTCTTCGCCTGTTTTTGCCTTGCCTGACCTTCGCGCAGCGACTATTCGTACAGACCCTAGGTGCCTTGCGTGGCACCGTGCCACATTTTAAGCCGACTTAGTATGTTTAGGTAAGGTTAAGTTTCTGTGACCTTGCCTGTGTGTAACTGACCCTTTGAAAGCACAAAATGATGCCGTGCAGCTCGGCATGGGCTGCGCAGATTTGGCTTTGAAAGGGGGTGTCCGGATTGGTTCCGAATCTTCTGACATTGCCCTGTTGTTGCGGGGCAACATGCTTATTGCTCGATTGCCTGATTCCACGGCGGTGCACAGTGTACCTTGTTAGGCACTGTTTTTGACCGTCGAGAGTCAGGCAGTGGCCGTGCAGGTGGCTAGCTGGCCTGTTGCTAACCGCACACGCTGCACTCATTTGGGTAAGGCAAGAAGCGTACCTATTCGACGGTCACTGACTTTGCCAGGTTACGGGGTTTGTCCACGTCTGTCCCTTTGACCAGTGCAACGTGATAGCTGAGCAGTTGCAGGGGCAGGGTATACAGTACCGGGGAGACGCATTCTTCCACCCACGGCAGGCCGACGGTCTGCACGCTGGCGTCGCCGCTGGGCTCGATGGTTTCGCAGGCGAAGTTAATTAGCTGGCCGCCACGGGCGCGGACTTCTTCCAGGTTGGAGCGCAGTTTTTCCAGCAGGCTGTCGCTGGGCGCGACGCTGACCACGGGCATGTCTTCATCTACCAGGGCTAGTGGACCGTGCTTGAGCTCGCCAGCGGCATAAGCTTCTGCGTGGATGTAAGAAATTTCCTTGAGCTTGAGCGCGCCTTCCATCGCAATGGGGTAGTGTGGGCCGCGACCGAGGAACAGGGCGTGGTGCTTGTTGGCAAAGCGTTGGGCCAGTTCGGTAATGGCGGGCTCCAGGCTGAGTACTGCCTTGACCTGACCCGGCAGGGCACGCAGGGCATCGACGTTGCGCGCGACAAAGTCGGTGCGACCACGTGTTTGCGCCAGGGCGGTGGTCAGCCACAGCAGGGCAACCAGCTGGGTGGTGAAGGCCTTGGTAGAGGCTACGCCGATCTCGGGGCCGGCGTGGGTCAGCAGGCGCCAGTCTGCTTCGCGTACCAGCGAGCTGCCGGCGACGTTGCAGATGGCCAGCGTGGCCAGGTAGCCCTGGTCTTTGGCGTAGCGCAGGGCAGCCAACGTGTCTGCGGTTTCGCCAGACTGCGAGATGGTAATAAGCAGGGTGTTGGCGGGCACGACCACGGTGCGGTAGCGGTATTCGCTGGCCACTTCTACCTGGCACGGCAGGCCGGCTTGCTCTTCGATCCAGTAACGGGCAACCAGGCCGGCGTGGTAGCTGGTGCCACAGGCGACGATATGGATATTGGCGATATCGGTCAGGCGGGTTTCTGCCTCGGGACCGAGGATGGCGGTGAGCACATGATCATCGCCCAGGGTGCCGGCCAGGGTGTCGCTGATGGCTTGGGGCTGCTCGAAGATTTCTTTCAGCATGAAGTGGCGATACTCGCCCTTGTCCAGGCTGTGGGCGGCGTGCTCATAGCGTGCTATTGGGCGGTCGACGCTGTTGTGCTCGCGATCCCAGATCTCGCATTGTTCGCGGCTAACGCGGGCGTAATCACCTTCTTCTAGATAGCGGAAGCGGTCGGTGACTTGCAGCAGGGCCAGCGGGTCGGACGCCAGGTAGTGTTCGCCGCTACCTTCGCCGACGACCAGTGGGCTGCCCATGCGCGAGCAGTACAGGGTGTTTGGCTCGGACTCATGGATCACCGCGAGCGCGTAGGCGCCGTGGATGTCTGCCAGGGTAGCGCGGAAGGCCGCAAGTACGTTCTGGCTGTCGGCGTAATGGTGCGCCAGCAGATGGGCGACCACCTCGGTGTCGGTTTCGGAGGTGAACTCAAAGCCCAGCTCTTGCAGGCGTTTGCGCAGTGGCGCGTGGTTTTCGATGATGCCGTTGTGCACCACGGCCAGGCCGTTGGAAATATGCGGGTGGGCGTTGCGCTCGGCAGGTTTGCCGTGGGTGGCCCAGCGGGTGTGGGCGATGCCGAGAGTGCCGTCGACGGGCGTGGTTTGCAGTGCGCTTTCCAGCTCGGCAACCTTGCCGACCGCGCGCACACGCTGAACGCCGTTGCCTGCACGTAAAACCGCCACGCCGGCCGAATCGTAGCCCCGGTATTCAAGGCGGCGGAGGCCCTCAAGCAGGATGGGGGTGATATCGCGTTGGGCGGTGGCGCCGACAATTCCGCACATGATGGTGTCCTTGGCTGACAAACAAAGACGGCAGTTTATCACTGCGTTGCCGCTGCGGGCAGTCGGAACGATGGGTTTGCCCGCGGAGGTGGCCTGAAAACGACTGTTTGATGTTGTTGTGCAGCGGATCAGCCACGTACTTTTGTTTGGCTTGCGTCCCCTGGGGTAGTCACGTGTTATGCAAGCTGCCGTTCAACAAGCGGTTGTCCCAATACAGCATAAAACAGGTAGGGCGTGCTGAGCGGCGCGCAGCCATGGCTGTAGCGCTGGCCGCGTTTGGCCGGCTGCATGTCGGGAATGCCCCGGCAGGTGATGCTCAGGGCAGGTGGCTGGCGATGGAGCGTGCCTTGCAGCAGCCACAGGCGTTTTCTGCCGGTGCCACAGTGTTGCGGCTGCCGCTAGCGCCGATTGAATCGTTCAACCAAGTTGACCTGATGCTGCGCGGTGCCGGCCAGCTCGCCGCTTAGCTCGGCGCTGCGGCGCGCTTCGTCAGCGGTGCCATCGGCCAGGTCAGCGATGTTGGTGACGTTGCGGCTGATTTCCTCGGCAACGCTGCTTTGCTGCTCGGCGGCGCTGGCGATCTGGCCTGCCATCTCATTGACCTGCTCGATAGCCTGGCGAATCCCGTCCAAGGCGTCGTCAACCTCCGTCACTCGGCTAACGCCTTGCTCGGCCTGCTCGCTGCCCGAACGCATGCTGTCGACGGAGCTTTGTGCGGCGTGCTGCAAGTTGGCAATCAGCTTGTGTATCTGCTCGGTGGCGCCGGCGGTGCGGCCTGCCAGGGCACGTACCTCATCAGCAACCACGGCAAACCCGCGACCTTGCTCGCCAGCGCGGGCGGCTTCGATGGCGGCGTTTAGCGCCAGCAGGTTGGTTTGTTCGGCGATACCCTTGATGACATCCACCACGCTGCCAATCTCACGCGCATCGCTGGCCAGCTGGTGGGTGACCGTGCTGGCGGAGTCTACTGCGCCGGACAGGCTTTCAATGGCCTGGCGGGCGTGGCTTGCGAGGCGCTTGCCTTGCGTGGCCAGCTCTGCCGCGTCGTGGGTCGCCTGCGCCGCACTCTGTACGTTGCCGGACACCTGCAGCGTAGCGGCTGCCATCTCGTTGATGGCAGTGGCAACCTGATCGGTCTCTGCCCGTTGGCGGGCCAGGCGGTCGCTGCTGTGGCTGGCGATAGTGCTGGCTTCGCCGGCTTGCGCTCGCAGCTGTTCGGCGCTGTCTCCCAGGCGCGTCAGACACGTTTGCAGACGGGCCTGCTGGCTGTGAATGGCCATTTCAATTTGCCCCAGGGTGCCCTGAAAGGGGGTGTACATCTGGGCCAGCAGCGGGTCGCTGATAGTGCTCTCTGCGGCGTTGAGGATGCGGCTGAGGCGCCGATCCAGCAGCGCCTTGAGGCCAAGGCCTGCGGGTATGCCCAGGGCTGCCCCGAGGGCGATACCGGGCAGGCCGAGCAGGGCGCCAGAGGCCGCGCCAACGGCGAGCATGAGTGTGCTGGGGGCCAGGTGCAGGGCGATGCCGGTCCAGTCGTGCTGCTGTGCAGCCCCGCCACGGTTGATGCGTTGATACAGCGCTTCGGCACGCGCTACTTGGCCGGCGGTGGTTTTGATCCGCACCGATTCGTAGCCCTGCACCTGGCCGCCGTCATAAATCGGCGTGACAAAGGCGTTCACCCAGTAGTGATCACCGTTCTGGCAGCGGTTTTTGATGATCCCCATCCACGCGCGTCCGCGCTTGAGGTCGTTCCACATATGTGCAAACACGGCAGACGGAGTGTCCTGATGCCGTACCAGGTTGTGTGGGCTACCGATCAGCTCATCGCGGGTAAAGCCGCTGACTTCCACAAAAGCGTCATTGCAGTAGGTAATGATGCCCTTGAGATCGGTTGTGGAGATCAGGCGCTGGGTTTCGGAGAAGGTGCGCTCGCGCTGGCTCGCGGGCTGGTTGTTACGCATGTGTGACTCTTAGCTGGTTGGCGTTCGGCGGTGTAAGTGGGGCGACTTGGCTATGCTGTCAACGAGGGCGAACGCAGTGTTGCCGCCTATCGCATGAACGTTCTCGTCGCAGGGTGGTCCTCCGAACAGGGAGCGCAGAAAACGCTCTCGGCACGAATGGCGCTTATCGAAGGGTAAGCCCTTGTTTTTGGGTTGTAAGTTAGTCCGCTACGGAGGGATGACCTGATTCGGTAAGAGCCGTTAAGCCCTAGGACCGTTTGCACGTGCTGGAACCGCGCCATTATAGCAACCAGAATCGCGGCCAGCGTTAGACTTAAGGAGAGTAAGATGTCCGTGATTGACAGCCTGAATTCCCGCGCGCAGCTCAGCGTAGGCGAACAGACCTACCACTACCATTCATTGCCGCAGGCGGCCGAGCAGTTGCCGGAGATTAGCCGCCTGCCCAAGTCGCTCAAGGTGCTGCTGGAAAACCTGCTGCGCAACGAGGACGGGGACACCGTTGGGCTTGAGGACATCCGGGCGATGGCAGCCTGGCTCAAGCAACGCCGCTCTGATCGGGAGATTCAGTATCGTCCGGCCCGGGTGCTGATGCAGGACTTTACCGGCGTGCCGGCGGTTGTTGATCTGGCTGCCATGCGCGATGCGGTGGCGCGCGCTAACGGCGATCCGGAGCAGATCAACCCGCTCTCGCCCGTCGATCTGGTGATTGACCATTCGGTGATGGTTGACCGCTTCGCCAGCGATGAGGCCTTTGCGCAGAACGTCGAGATCGAGATGCAGCGCAACGGCGAGCGGTATGAGTTTCTGCGTTGGGGGCAGAAGGCCTTCAACAACTTCCGCGTGGTGCCGCCGGGTACCGGTATCTGCCACCAGGTCAATCTGGAGTATCTGGCGCAGACCGTCTGGGCCGCTGAGGTGGATGGTGAGCAGTGGGCCTGGCCCGATACGCTGGTGGGTACCGACTCCCACACCACCATGATCAACGGCCTGGGGGTGCTGGGCTGGGGTGTGGGTGGCATTGAGGCAGAGGCCGCCATGCTGGGGCAGCCGGTGTCGATGCTGATTCCCGAGGTGATCGGCTTCAAGCTGACCGGCCGGTTGCGTGAAGGCATGACCGCCACCGACCTGGTACTGACCGTGACCCAGATGCTGCGCGCCAAGGGCGTGGTCGGCAAGTTTGTCGAGTTTTATGGTGATGGCCTGGCGGATCTGCCATTGGCTGACCGCGCTACCATCGCCAATATGGCACCTGAATACGGCGCGACCTGCGGCTTCTTCCCGGTGGATGAGGAAACCCTGCGCTACATGCGCCTGAGTGGCCGCCCGGATGAGGTGGTTGCTCGCGTTGAGGCTTACTGCAAGGCGCAGGGCCTGTGGCGTGAGCCGGGTGACGAGCCGGAATTTACCGATACCCTGCACTTGGACATGGGCGAGGTAGAGGCCAGTCTGGCAGGCCCGCGTCGCCCGCAGGACCGGGTCGCGTTGCCGGATGTGCCTGCCGCCTTTGAAGAGCTGCTGGCGTTGCAGGTGACACCAGCTGACAACGAGCAGGCCCGCCTGGAAGGCGAGGGCGGTGGCGGCACTGCGGTGGGTGGCCCCAACGCGCAGGCATCTATCGTGGTAGATGGCCAAGAGCACGTGCTGGATCACGGCGCAGTGGTGATTGCCGCTATCACCTCCTGCACCAACACCTCCAACCCCAGCGTGATGATGGCCGCCGGCCTGCTGGCCAAAAACGCCGTTGAGCGCGGCCTGATGCGCAAGCCCTGGGTCAAGTCGTCGCTGGCGCCGGGCTCCAAGGTGGTGACCGATTATCTGGAGAAGGCCGGCCTGACCGACAGCCTGGACCAGCTGGGCTTCAACCTGGTGGGTTATGGTTGTACCACCTGTATCGGTAACTCCGGCCCGCTACCCGATGCCGTGTCCAAGGTGGTCAGCGAACACGATCTGGCGGTATCGGCGGTGCTCTCGGGCAACCGTAACTTTGAAGGCCGCGTGCATCCGCAGGTCAAGGCCAACTGGCTGGCGTCGCCGCCGCTGGTGGTAGCCTACGCGCTGGCCGGCAATACACGTATCAACCTGCGCGAAGAGCCGCTGGGGCTGGACGCTGACAACCGTCCGGTGTTTCTCAAGGACATCTGGCCGAGCAATCAGGATATCGCCGAGGCGGTCGCGCTGGTGGAAGACGACATGTTCCGCAGCCGCTATGCCGACGTGTTTACCGGCGATGAGCACTGGCGCTCGATAGCCGTGGGCGAGGGCAAAACCTACGCCTGGAACGATGACTCCACCTACGTGAAGCATCCACCGTACTTTGAAACCATCGACCAGCCGCTGGCGCCGTTGCAGCCGGTTGAGCAGGCGCGGGTGTTGGCGGTGTTCGGTGATTCCATCACCACTGACCATATCTCGCCGGCCGGTAACATCAAGGCCAGCTCGCCCGCCGGGGAATACCTGCAAGCCCAAGGCGTTGAGCCGGACGACTTCAACTCCTACGGCTCGCGTCGTGGTAATCACGAGGTGATGATGCGCGGCACCTTCGCCAACATTCGTATCCGCAACCGCATGCTGGGTGGCGAAGAGGGTGGCGAGACTATCCATGTGCCCTCCGGCGATCGGCTGTCGATCTACGATGCCGCCATGCGCTACCAGAGCGAAGGTACGCCGCTGGTGGTGCTGGCCGGCAAGGAGTACGGCACCGGCTCAAGCCGTGACTGGGCCGCCAAGGGCACCAACCTGTTGGGTGTCAAGGCGGTGCTGGCCGAGAGCTTCGAGCGTATTCACCGCTCTAATCTGGTCGGTATGGGCGTGTTGCCGCTGCAGTTTGTCGATGGCAAGAATGTCGCTGAGCTGGGGCTGGATGGGCACGAGCAGGTCGATATTCTCGGCATTGATGACAACCTCAAGCCGGGGCAGCGCCTGCAGGTGAAGGCGACGACGCCGGAGGGCAAGGTAGTCGAGTTTGAGGTGCTGTGCCGGATTGATACCGCCAACGAGATTGCCTACTTCAAGGCGGGTGGCATTCTGCACCACGTGCTGCGCGAGATGCTGGACTGACGGAGCGGCGGCCGGGTGAATGCCCGGTCGTCTGCTTTTTTGGGAGCACATAAAGAAAAACCCCTGACTCAATGAGTCAGGGGTTTTTTGCTGTTGGTCGGAGCGACTGGAATCGAACCAGCGACCTTCTCGTCCCGAACGAGACGCGCTACCAGGCTGCGCTACGCTCCGTTGTGGGCGGCATTTTACCTAAACGAGCTGTTGGCACAAGAGGCAATCGAAAAAAATTGCCGTTTTTCGCGGAGTTAGCGATTGATCCCGCGTGCCGAGGCCCAGCGCGCGCTTGCTGTGGTATCGCGTAGGGCGGGCAAGGCCGCAGGCTTGTTCGCGTGGCGGGCTTGATGATTACGAGGGTGTCGAGGTGGTTTCCCATTCGCCGGGGGTGTTGGCGTTGAGCAGGCGCGGGTCGTCTTCGGCGATGCGCAGGGTGAGCACCTGTTGTTCGATCAACCAGCGGCGGGGGCTGCGTTGGCCGGCCTGCCAGGCGCGCTCCAGCGCGTTGAGCAGGGTGAGCGGTAGCACGCAGACCAGCGGCTGCAGCTGTTGTCCGCTCTGCAGCGCAACCGCTTGCTCGGGGTGCTCACGGGCCAGGGCGATCAACGACTGTAACAATGGCACGTCCAGCAAGGGCATATCACAGGGCACTACCAGCAGGTGGCTGCCCTTGGCGACGCGCAGCGCGCTGAGCACGCCGAGCAGCGGGCCGGGGTAGGCGGGTTGTGGGTCGCTTACCAGGCGGTTGGCCCATTGACTGTACTGGTCAGCATTGCGGTTGCAACTGATCAGCACCTCACTGCCCACTTGTTGCAAAACGCGGCTCAAGCGCGCGGCCACCGGCTCGCCGCGAAACAGCATCAGACCCTTGTCGATACCGCCCAGCCGGCTGCCTTGGCCGCCGGCCAGGAACAGGGTGCTAAGGGTGAAAGGATGGGGCATGGGAGGAGTCCGGGCTGCGCTACCCTGTGTTATAACAGCGCGGGAAGCTGCGGACAAATAGGTCTGTCTGCGCTTTCATGATTTTTCTTCAACAAGGATTCCCGCCATGAGCAGCAAGCCAGACGCCCCCTTTAGCCCCCTCAATATCGCGGTACTCACCGTCAGCGATACGCGCACACTGGAATCCGACAGCTCCGGCCAGTTGCTGGTCGATAGCCTGCAGGCGGCGGGCCACAGCCTGGCAGATCGCCAGCTCTACCCCGATGACCTGTATCGTATTCGCGCTGTGGTATCGGCCTGGATCGCCGATCCGCAGGTAGAGGTGGTGTTGATTACCGGCGGTACCGGCTTTACCGGGCGAGACAGCACGCCGGAGGCCGTCGCCCCCTTGCTGGACAAGCAGGTGGAGGGCTTTGGTGAGCTGTTCCGCCAGGTATCGGTAGAAGATATCGGTACCTCGACCATTCAATCCCGCGCACTGGCGGGCCTGGCCAATCGTACGCTGGTGGCCTGCATGCCGGGGTCGACCAACGCCTGTCGCACCGCCTGGGCACGTATTCTTGAGCCGCAACTCGATAGTCGCACACGCCCCTGCAACTTTGTGCAGCACCTGGGTAGTGCCGAGCAGTGTGGTCGCCGCGCATGAGTCTGCTGCCGGTCGACACCGCCCTGCAGCGCTTGCTGGCCAGCGCTGCTGCACATCCACCGACCGCGATTGCCAAGGTGCCGCTGGCCGACGCTTTGGGCTGTGTGTTGGCCGAGCCGGTTGTTGCTGTGGCGGACGTGCCGCCCTGGGACAACAGCGCAATGGACGGCTACGCGCTGGCCAGCAGTGATCTACCTGCGGCGATGGCTGCCGGCCTGCCGGTCAGCCAACGCATTACCGCAGGCATGGCGCCACTGCCGCTGCAAGCCGGCAGCTGTGCCCGCATCTTTACCGGCGCGCCGCTGCCGGCCGGTGCCGACGCGGTGCAAATGCAGGAGAACGTGGCGCAGCAGGGAGCGGTTGCGCAGTTGCAGGAGCCTGTGGTGCCCGGCCAGAACGTGCGCCGCCGCGGGCAGGATATTGTGGCTGGCGCAGAGGTGATCGCCGCCGGTGTGCGCCTGCGCCCGCAAGAGCTGGGCGTGATCGCCTCGGTTGGCCTGGCCGAGGTGTCGGTACGCCAGCCGCTGCGGGTGGCGGTGGTGTCGACCGGCGATGAGTTGGTGGAGCCGGGCGCTGCGCTGGCGCCGGGACAAATTTACAACAGCAATCGCTTCACCTTGACCGGACTGCTCAAGGGCATGGGCCAGACCGTGCTGGATGCCGGCATCCTGCCGGATGACCTGGCTGCTACCCACGCGCGCCTGCGCGAGCTGAGTGCGCAGGCCGATGTGATCATCACCTCCGGTGGTGTTTCGGTTGGCGAGGCTGATTGTCTGGGGCAGGCGCTGCGAGACGGCGGCAGTGTGGATCTGTGGAAGCTGGCCATCAAGCCGGGCAAGCCCTTTACCCTGGCCACCTACGCCGATACCACCGTACTCGGTTTGCCGGGCAACCCGGCGGCCACCCTGGTTACCTTTTTATTGCTGGTGCGCCCGTATCTGCTGGCCCGGCTAGGGGCGTTGGACACCGCCACGGCGCACTTTGCGTTGCCGGCGGCCTTCGCCTGGGGCGAGGCCGGCACGCGTGATGAGTATCTGCGCGCGCGGGTTGAGCAGGGTGTGGTGCAGCTGGCCGGTAATCAAAGCTCCGGCGTACTCAGCAGTGCCAGTCAGGCCACGGGGCTGCTGTGTGTGCCGGCAGGAGAGACCTTTGCGGCGGGGGACTTGGTGCGCTATCTACCGTTCTCCGGGCTGCTCGGATAGAGCGCCAGGCGCGCTCTGTTGCTGTTCTAGCGGGTAGGGCGGACAACGCCGCAGGCGTGTCCGCTGGGCAGGGTGATGCGGTGTGGCTCTGGTGGACCACGCTGCGCTAGTCCACCAACAGCGCCGCGCTCAAACCATCCATGTCGGCATTGAGGCTGACCGGCGGACACGCCTGCGGCTTTGTCAGCCCTACTACTGTATGTCTTCCTTGCGGCGTCAGACGAGAAAGCAGTGTTTCCATTTTGGATACGCGATCACGGCTTGTTACATATTTTGTTACATGTATCATTCTTGCGGATTAATTCTCATCTGCGACTTTATCTCATGCTGATTCCCTTTCTAATCATGCTGCGCGAAGGCCTTGAGGCCGCGCTGATTGTTGGCATCATTGCGACCTATCTGCGGCAGACCGGCCGCGCTGGCTGGATGCCCTTGGTGTGGATCGGTATTTTCCTGGCGGTTAGCCTTGCGCTGCTGGCCGGTGCCGGCTTGCAGTTTGTCAGCGCGGAGTTTCCGCAACGCCAGCAGGAGCTGTTTGAAGCGCTGGTGGGCTTTGTTGCCGTGGCGATGCTGACCTGGATGGTGTTCTGGATGCGCCGCGCCGCCCAGGGGCTGCGTGGCGAGCTGATCGGGGCGCTGGATCAGGCGTTTTCCCACGGCCGCCAGCACACCTGGGCGCTGATCGGCATGGTGTTTTTGGCGGTGGCCCGCGAGGGGCTGGAGTCAGTCTTTTTCCTGCTGGCGGTATTCCAGCAAAGCCAGAGCCATGCTGCGCCGCTAGGTGCGCTCTTGGGTGTGCTCTGCGCGGCGCTGGCGGGCTGGGCCTTCTACCGAGGCAGCCTGCGCCTGAACCTCAAACACTTCTTCCGTTTGACCGGGCTGTTCATCCTGCTGGTGGCCGCCGGGCTGCTTGCGGGTTCGGTACGTGCGCTGCATGAAGCGGGCCTGTGGAATCACGCCCAGGCCGTGGTCTTTGATCTGAGTGACTGGCTGGCGCTGGATACCGCACTGGGCAGTCTGTTTGCCGGCATCTTTGGCTATTACCCCACGCCGAGCGTGAGCGAACTGGTGGCGTACCTCGGGTATCTGGCCGTGGCGCTCGGCGCCTTCTTTTGGCCGCGTGGCCAGGCGCTGCCGGCGCCAGCTGCGGCCCGGGGCTGATTGGCCGAGCTTTGTTTTCAACTGCGGTTTTAAACTGCTTGCGAGTGTCTTCTGATGTCTGAATCTCCTGTTTCCGCGCCCAGTCGCCTGGCCTTGCGGGCCGGCCTGGTGGCGGCCGCGCTGCTGATGCTGGGCGCGCTGGCACTGTTCTATTTCTCGCTGGGCGGCAAATCGGCTGCGCAGGCCGCCGACAGCACCGAGGTGACGGTGACCGCCAAGGGCTGCGAGCCCAATGCCATTTCGGTGCCGGCGGGCAAACGGCGTTTCACCGTGATCAACGGCTCGGAGCGGGCCATCGAGTGGGAGATTCTTGATGGTGTGATGGTGCTGGAGGAGCGCGAGAATATTGCGCCTGGTATGCACCAGCAGCTCAGCGCGCAGCTGACACCCGGTGAGTACGCGATGACTTGCGGCCTGCTGAGCAACCCCCGCGGCACGCTGACGGTTACCGCGGGCGATGGTAGTGAGCGCATGACCGAGGTGTCTGCCCGCGCACTGATCGGGCCGCTTGCCGAATACCGGGTGTACCTGACCTTGCGGGGCCGCGCTTTGACGCAGGCTGCCGAGCAGCTGCAGCAGCAGATCGCCGATGGTGATCTGGCGGCTGCTCAGCAGGCGTATCGAGATGCTCGGGCGGCGGATCAGCAGATGGCCCTGGCCGTTGGCCTGTTCAGCGACCTGGATCAGCGCCTCAACGCCCGCGCCGACTACTTTGCCCAGCGCGAGCAGGACCCTGAGTTCATGGGTTTTCAGCGCCTGGCTTATGGCCTGTTTGAGCAGCAAAGCCTGGACGGACTGCTGCCGGTAGCCGAACAGCTCAATCGCGATGTGGCTGATCTGCGCGCAGGACTGCGCGCCGAGGGCGTGCCGGCGCCGCAGCTGGTGCGTGGTGCCGGGCGGGTGCTGCAGGCCTGGCATGACCAGCAGCAGGGGCAAGCGCAGCTGAGTGAGCTGGCGCAGGCCGACCTGATGAACCTGCAGCAGGGCGTGGACAAGGTCGTCAGCTTGGTGGTGCCGGTGCTTGAACAGGCGCATCCCGAGCAGGCGGCGCAATTGGCCGAGGCCAATCAGGCGCTGGCCGCAGGGGTTTCTGAGGGCAGTGCACCAAGCGTGCTGCCGCTGACTGAGGCGCTGGCTGCGCAGCTGGCCAACGTCAACCCGCTGCTTGCGGCGGCCAATTAGGACTGTATTGCATGAGTAAGCATGACACTTCATCCCAAGGTTGCCCGTTTGCCGGGCTGGATCGTCGACGTTTTCTGCAGGGGCTTGGCACCGCTGGTGCCGGTATTGCGGCTGCGGGCCTGAGCGGTGGCGCGCTGGCGAGCCAGCCAGCACACGTTGCCGAGGTAGCGGATGCACCGACCAGCGCAACCACTGGCCAAACCTATCCCTGGCACGGTGAGCAGCAGCAGGGCATCACTACCCCGCGCCCGGCGGTGGGCATGCTGGTGGCCTTTGATGTGCTGGCGCGTGACCGCGCCGGCTTGGAGCAACTGCTGCGCACGCTGAGCGAACGCATTGCCTTTCTCACCCGGGGTGGCAGTTACGAGCAGCGTGACCCGCGCTATCCGCCGGTCGACTCCGGCATTCTTGGCCCAACCATCGACCCCGATGGGCTGACCATCACCCTGTCGGTTGGCGCCTCGCTGTTTGATGAGCGCTTTGGCCTGGCTGATGTCAAACCACGGCAGCTGGAACGCATGACGGCGTTTCCGAATGATGCGCTGGATGCCGCGCGTTGCCACGGCGATATCTCGCTGCAGTTTTGCGCCAATAGCGAAGGCACCACCATTCACGCGCTGCGCGACATCATCAA
Organism: Halopseudomonas maritima; assembly: GCF_021545785.1. Classification (NCBI taxonomy): domain Bacteria; kingdom Pseudomonadati; phylum Pseudomonadota; class Gammaproteobacteria; order Pseudomonadales; family Pseudomonadaceae; genus Halopseudomonas; species Halopseudomonas maritima. The sequence continues at coordinate 524,736 of NZ_CP079801.1, read as the reverse complement.
GAACACCCCCGGCCTGTTGATGGTGCGCTGGAAGCAAGAGGGCAGTGTGCCGGTGATGGCGCCGCGTCCGGACGGCGAGACCGAGAGCGCGCGCAATTTTCTTGGCTTTCGCGATGGCACCGCCAACCCGCCCGCAGATGACCGCGCCTTGATGCAGCAACTGGTCTGGGTCGACCGGAACAACGACGAGCCGGCCTGGGCGCACAACGGCAGTTATCAGGCGGTGCGGCTGATCCGCAACTTTGTCGAGCGCTGGGACCGCACGCCCCTGCAGGAGCAGGAGGCGATCTTCGGCCGCCGCCGTGACAGCGGCTCGCCGATGCACGGCGGTGTCGAGCACGACCTGCCGCAGTACGCCGGTGACCCGGACGGCAGCATCACGCCGCTGGACTCGCATATCCGTCTGGCCAACCCGCGTACCCACGGCAGCGAGCGCAACCTGATCCTGCGTCGCCCGTTCAACTACTCCAATGGCGTTGAAGCCAACGGCCAGCTGGACATGGGGCTGCTGTTCATCGCCTATCAAGCTGACCTGCAAGCGGGCTTTATCACTGTGCAGAAGCGCCTGGATGGCGAGCCGCTGGAGGAATACATCAAGCCGGTGGGCGGTGGCTACTTCTTCACTCTGCCGGGCGTGCAGGCTGGCGATTATCTGGGCAGCGGCATGCTGGCTGCTGCCGATGCAATCCGTGGTGCGTGACTGATATTCATCCGATCTTTCAGGAGACCAATATGCTGATTTCCCGTGGTGTGCTGCTTGCCGCCGCTCTGAGTCTGGGCGCACTGCAGGCCCAGGCTGCCGTTGCGCCGCAGGCGTTGGTGGCGCCGATTACCGATTACAAACTCTATGTACTCGATAACCTTGAGCAGTTCACCGAGCACACCCGCGCCTTTGCTGAGGCGGTCAAGGCCGGTGACCTCGCGCGCGCCCAGGCGCTGTATGCCCCCAGCCGCGTGTACTACGAACGTATTGAGCCCATTGCCGAGCTGTTCGCCGATCTGGACGCCAGCATCGACGCCCGTGAAGACGACTATGAACACGGCGTACAAGACCCGACCTTTACCGGTTTTCACCGTCTGGAGTACGGCCTGTTCCATGAGCGCAGCACCGACGGTATGGATGCGTATGCTGATCGCCTCATGAGCGATGTGAATGATCTGGAGCAGCGCGTGCAGGGCCTCACCTTTCCGCCGGAAGCGGTTGTCGGTGGCGCTGCTGCGCTGATGGAAGAAGTGGCGGCAACCAAGGTCTCCGGCGAGGAAGACCGTTACAGCCATACCGACCTGTGGGATTTTCAGGGCAATCTGGATGGCGCCAAGAAGATCTTCGAGCTGGTCAAACCCCTGGTAGAGCAGGACGCTCCGGCCTTTGTGGCGCGTATTGAAAGTAACTTTGCCGCGCTTGATGACACCCTGGCCAACTACCACCTGAGCCAAGGCGACGCCAGCAAAGGCTTCCAGACCTACGACAAGGTCAGCGAACGCGACCGCCGCGCCCTGGTTGGGCCGGTCACGGTGCTGGCCGAAGAGCTGTCCACGCTGCGCGGTATGCTGGGGCTGGATTAACCCGCTCCCGGTGCGCTTAGCCCCCGTCGTTCACGCGAAAGCTGGAGCTACCGGGGGCTTGTCTCTGCACTATGGTTTGTGGAACCAAACCTTCCCGATTTTAGGTTAGTCGCGCACTCGCCGAATGGCATCCAGCCAGCCTTCGTAGAGTGCACTGCGCTGCTCTTCGGCCATTAACGGGGAGAAGGTGCGTTCGCACGCCCAGTGGCTGGCGATATCGTCCAGGTTGTTGAACACGCCGAGCTGCAGGCCAGCCAGGTAGGCGGCGCCCAGGGCGGTGGTTTCGGTGACTTGGGGGCGGTCAACGGTCACGCCCAGGATGTTGGCCAGCTCCTGCACAACCCAGTTATTAATGACCATGCCGCCGTCCACGCGCAGGGCGGCGGTGTTTTGCGCGCCGTCTGCCTGCATTGCGTCGAGCAGGTCGCGGGTCTGGAAGCAGACTGACTGCAGGCCGGCGGCAACGATCTGCGCGATGCCGGTGTCGCGGGTCAGGCCGAAGATGGCGCCGCGGGCGGTTGGGTCCCAATAGGGCGCGCCAAGGCCGGTGAAGGCGGGTACCAGATAGACGCCAGTATGATCGCCGGCCTGGCGCGCCAGTGCTTCGGTCTCGCCCGCGTGCTGGATCAGCTTAAGGCCGTCGCGCAGCCACTGAATCGCAGCCCCGGCGACAAAGATGCTGCCTTCCAGCGCATAGGTGGTCTGCCCCTTGAGGCGATAGCCAACGGTAGTCAGTAGCCGATTCTGCGAGCGGATGGGTGTGTCGCCGGTATTCATCACCATAAAGCAGCCGGTGCCGTAGGTGCTCTTGACCATGCCGGGGCTGAAACACGCCTGGCCGATCAGCGCGGCCTGCTGGTCACCTGCGATACCGCACACGGGCACGCTGGCGCCCAGCACGTTGGCGTCTGTTTGACCAAAGTCGGCGGCGCTGTCCATCACTTCGGGCAGCAGACTGGCCGGAATGTCGAATAGCTTGAGCAACTCTTCATCCCACTGCTGGGTATGGATGTTGAACAGCAGGGTGCGTGAGGCGTTGGTGGCATCGGTGCGATGGACCTGGCCGCCGGACAGACGCCAGAGCAGGAAGCAGTCCACGGTGCCAAAGCGCAACTCGCCGCGCTCGGCGCGCTGACGGGCCTCGGGCACCTCATCCAGCAGCCAGCGCAGTTTGGTGGCAGAAAAGTAGGGGTCGATCAGCAGCCCGGTGCGTTCGCTGATCAGTGCCTCGTGGCCGTCGGCCTTGAGGCGGGCGCAGAACTCCGCGGTGCGGCGATCCTGCCAGACGATGGCGCGGTGCAGCAGCTCACCGCTCTGGGCATCCCACAGCAGGGTGGTTTCGCGCTGGTTGGTAATGCCGATGCCGGCCACGTCGCTGGCGCTGATATCGGCCTTGTCGAGTACCTCACGGCACACGGCGAGGGTGGACTGCCAGATGTCTTCGCCGTCGTGCTCAACCCAGCCGTCGGCGGGGAAGTGCTGGGCAAACTCCTGCTGGGCGCTGTGCTGCGGGCTGCCATCGGCGGCAAACAGGATAGCGCGGCTGCTGGTGGTGCCCTGGTCAATGGCGAGGATCGGCTTGGCCATGTCGGGTGTCCTGATCAAGTGGATGTTGGTGTGGGTCAATCGCGGCACAGCTCGCACAGCTGCGCGTTGGTCTGGGCCTGCAGGTCACTGGCCTTGAGTTCGATTTCCAGCCCGCGTCGGCCGCCGCTGACAAAAATGCTGTCCCAGTCGGCGGCGCTGCTGTCGATAAAGGTACGCAGGCGTTTCTTCTGACCGAGTGGGCTGATGCCGCCCACCAGGTAGCCGGTGCTGCGCTGCGCCGCTGCCGGATCGGCCATAGCGGTTTTCTTTACTTTGGCGGCGCCGGCCAGAGCCTTGAGATTCAGTTTGTCCGACACGGGCACCACAGCTACCAGCAGCTCACCGGTCTCGGTGGCGGCCAGCAGAGTCTTGAACACGCGGCGGTGCTCCAGGCCAAGTTTGTCGGCCGCCTCGCCGCCGTATGATTCGGCCTGCGGGTCGTGGCTGTAGCGGTGCAGGTGGTAGGCGACCTTGGCCTTGTCGAGCAGTTTTGTTGCGGGGGTCATGTGGCGTCCGCTGCAGGTGTCGAGAGCTGGCTAGCGGTGTGCGCTGCCGTTAAGGAAGCACTGATCAATTCCGCATGCCCCAGCCTGTACGCCCCGCAGGGCGAGCGCGCAAGCATGCATCTGCTGTGTTGCGCTGCTTGCCAATAGAACCACTATTGGCTGCACATCGCGCCTTGCATCTGCACGCTTGAGCACTCGCAGAGGGCGTGTGGAATTGATCAGTTCTTCCTTAAGGGTAAACCGCGGGCGGGCGGGGGCCAAGAGCTGTGTGCAGACTGCGCGCGAGGTCACAGCAGATGTCTTGTCGTTGACACAGTGCTCGTTGCACACTGGTGCGGTCAAGGAATGCACACCATCGAGGAATCCGCATGCTCTCACCCCATCGCGATGAACGCCCGCGCGCGGCCGCGCCCGCGGCAGCTGTGCTGGATCTGGTGGTGATAGGCGGGGGTATAAACGGTGCAGGCATTGCCAATGATGCCGCCGGCCGCGGATTGTCAGTGCTGCTGTGCGAGCAGCATGATCTGGCGGCGCACACCTCCTCGGCCAGCAGTAAGCTGGTACATGGTGGTTTGCGCTATTTGGAGCACTACGAATTTGGCCTGGTGCGTGCTGCACTGGGCGAGCGCGAGGTGCTGATGGCCAAGGCACCGCACCTGATCTGGCCGCTGCGCTTTGTGCTGCCGCACCGACCACACCTGCGCCCGCGCTGGATGTTGCGCGCCGGACTGTTTCTGTACGACCACCTGCACCGTCGCAGCACTCTGCCGGGGTCGACCGGCAAGGCGCTGAACGGGCAGGGCGTGCTGAACCCGGTTATCGATTATGCCTTTGAGTATTCCGATTGCTGGGCCGACGACGCACGTCTGGTCGCCCTTAATGCCGTACAGGCGGCCAGTCTGGGCGCCGAGATATGTCTGCATACCCGCTGTATCTCTGCGCAGCGCCGCAATGACCTCTGGGAAATCGAACTGGAAAGCGCCGCCGGGGTACGTCGCACGGTGCTGGCGCGGGCGTTGGTCAACGCAGCCGGGCCTTGGGCGGCACGGGTGATGGAGCGGGTGGTGAACACCCGTTCGCCGCATGGGGTGCGTCTGGTCAAGGGCAGCCATATCGTGGTGCCGCAGCTGCATCGTGGTAGCGAGGCCTACATCCTGCAGAACGAAGACCAGCGGATTGTTTTTGTGTTGCCCTACGAGGGGGAGTTCTCCCTGATTGGCACCACCGATGTGGATTTTCAGGGCGACCCGGCGGCGGTCGAGCCGGAGCAGGCCGAGGTGGATTATCTGCTGGAGGTGGTCAACGCGCACTTCAAGCGCCAGCTGCGTGCCTCAGATATCGTGCACCGGTTTGCCGGCGTGCGGCCTTTGATCAGTAGCGCCACTGCCAACGCCGCCGAGGTCAGCCGTGACTACAGCCTGACGCTGGACGCCGAGCCAGGTCAGGCGCCGCTACTGGCGGTATTTGGCGGCAAGCTGACTACCTACCGCCAGTTGGCCGAGCAGTCACTGGACCGTCTGCAGCCCTGGTTTCCGAACGCCGGCGCGGCCTGGACGGCCGAGCACGCTCTGGCCGGCGGCGACTTTGACAGTCAAGCCGGGCTGCAGGCCGAGCTGGCGCAGAGTTATCCCTGGCTGAGCGAGCAGCAGCGTGCCCGCTATGCGCGTAGCTACGGCACCTTGTGCCAGGTGTTTCTCAGGGGGATGAACTGTGCGGCGGATATGGGCGAGGACTTCGGCGCGGGGCTGACCGAGCGCGAGATACGCTATCTGCGCGAGCGCGAATGGGCCAGCGATGCCGAGGCCTTGCTGTGGCGTCGCAGTAAGCTGGGGTTGCACCTGACGGCCGCGCAACGCGAGCGGGTGAAGGCGTATATGAGCAATCGAGAGTGGGAGGCGGCGCCCGCCATTTGACGGGCGCGCGCCGGGTTAGTCAGCGATCTTCACCACCAGCTTGCCGAAGTTCTGACCTTCGAGCAGGCCGATAAAGGCGTCGGGCGCGTTTTCCAGGCCGTCTACACGATCTTCCTTCACCCGCACTTTGCCCTCTGCCACCCAGGGCGTCATGGTCTTGAGAAACTCGGGGAAGCAGTGGCCGTAGTTGTCGAAGATGATAAAGCCCTGCATGCGGATGCGTTGGCTGAGCATCAGGCGCATCAGTTGCGACATGCGATCCGGGCCTTCCGGCAGGCTGGTCGCGTTGTATTGCGCAATCAGGCCGCACAGCGGAACGCGTGCGTGGGCGTTAAGCAGCGGCATAACCGCGTCGAATACCTTACCGCCGACGTTTTCGAAGTACACGTCGATGCCTTTGGGGCAAGCGGCGGCGAGTTTCTCGGCCAGCGCCGGGTCCTTGTGGTCGATGCAGGCGTCAAAGCCCAGTTCCTTGACCGCGTATTCACACTTCTCTGCGCCGCCGGCGACACCCACGACGTGACAGCCAAGGATTTTCGCCACCTGGCCCACGACGGTGCCGACCGGGCCGGTTGCGGCGCCTACCACGACGGTTTCACCCACCTTGGGCTGGCCAATGTCGGTCAGACCCATGTACCCGGTAAAGCCGGGCATGCCGAGTACGCCCAGGGCCTGTGAAGGCTCTGGCATGTTGCGGTCCAGACGAAACACCATGCTGCCATCGGACAGGGTGTAATCCTGCCAGCCGGAGGCAAAGCACATGACCAGATCACCCGGTGCGTAGCCTTCCAGCTCGGAACTGACAACCTCACTGACGGTGCCGCAGGTCATCACGCCACCCACCGGTACCGGATCGGCATAGGACTTGGCGTCGCTCATGCGTCCGCGCATGTACGGGTCCAGCGACATCCAGCGGTTGCGCAGCAGCATCTGTCCGGCCTGCACGGTGGGGACGGGCGTTTCTACCATGCGGAAGTTGGCTTGCGTGGGGGCGCCAACCGGGCGTGATTCCAGCAGTATCTGGCGATTGATGGCGGAAGTTTGCGGCATTGTTCTTGTCCTCTGCTCAGGGCCGTCGGCCGACGACTGTGTGTCGGACAATGCGCCAGCCCCAGAGCGGGGTCAAGCTGATCTCAGCGCGTTTGATAGTAGGGTATTCAGTTGGCTGCGGCGCTGCGCTGGGCCTCGCGCCAGGCACGCTGATAGTCCCGTGCGCGACCACCCCGATGGGGGTAGGAGGCTTCCCAGATTCGCGCTAGGCTAGCCAGGTCGTTGTCGGGGCTGGGCAGCATGTGCTGGCGTTGGTAGATGAGCCAGGCAATGGCCATCGCGTAACCGAGGTTGTAGCCCAGCTCGGCATGCGGATCGGTCAGGAAGCAATGCTGACTGGCCAGGCCGCGTACCTTGCTGGCCAGATCCGGCTGAAGGGCCAGATAGTCATCCCAGATCAGGGTGTGCAGGCGCGGAGGAATGCCGAAGGGGCCGATGGCTTCAGCTGCGCGCCGGCTGGCGGGCAGGGCCGTGGTGCACAGCAGCGTGCCAAGCAGTAGCTGCTGCAGCTGTGGGCAGGTGATGTTCAGGTACTGCATGGCGGGCTGTAGCAGGCGGCCTTGCGCATTACTGAGCAGCTGGTCGAACGATGGGGGCGGGGCATTGGCGCGCGATGGCGCTGGATGTATCAAGGGGCAGACGAGGTTGGCAGACATGCGGGTACGTCCTGTCGATTAGCGTCCTATTTTCAAGCATAGCTGTAGTTAACTTAAGTAAATCCTTGTTTTTAAAATATTTAGGGCCGAAGGCGGTTCACTATATAACTGCGCGGCATATTGGCCTCACTCATAACAACAATGGGCCCACATCCGTATGAATTCAGAGATACCGCCCGCTGTACCGGGCATTGACGAGCCGGCGCTGTTGGCGCAACAGCGCGGCTTTGCCCGTTTGCGCTTCAGAGCACCGCTGGAGCAGGCCTTCCAGCACTACCTGCACGGAAAAATGGCCAGCCGAGTCGGCTTGGTGGCGCTCTCCTCGATTGCGTTCATGTTGCTGTTCATGTGGCTGGACTACCTTTATCTGCCTCCCGAGGTAGCACGCTACACCCTCAGTATTCGCAGCTTGGCACTGTTGCTGGTGTGTCTTGCCATCTGGTACTCCAACCGGCCGGGGCGGGTGCTGCCGCGCCGTGCCTTTGATGTTGCCACCTTGGCGTACTGCTGCTCCGGGCTGATGGTGGTGATGGTGATTACGGTGGCGCGCCTGGCCGAGGTGCCGATCCGTGTGACCCACGATGGCCTGTATCTGGTGTTGTTGTCAGGCTTCTTTCTGTTGGCGTTACCGATGCGGCACGCCGTGCTTGGCTCCTGGCTGATCGTGTTGAGTTATCTGGCCGCTGAGCAGCTGACCGGCAGCTCGCCCTCGGTGGTGATTTCTGACGGGATTTTCCTCAGCAACTTCGCATTGATGGGGTCGCTGGGTGCCTACATTTACGAGTACATGCAGCGCCGCGGTTATCTCAACGAGCAGTTGCTGGAGGCGGCGCGGCGGCGCGCTGAGCGTGAAAGCCAAAGTAAGACACACTTTCTGGCAACCGCCAGTCACGACTTGCGGCAGCCGCTGCATGCCATGTTGCTGTTTATCCAGCATCTGCAGGATCAGGTGTTGAATGATGAGGCGCGGCGCACCGTGGAGCGGCTTACCGACTCAACCCAGTTGCTGCAGGCGATGCTTAACTCCTTGCTGGATATTTCGCGCCTGAGTGTCGGTATGGTGCGGCCGCAGACGCGCTCCTTCAATCTACGACCCTGGCTGGAGCGACTGGTCGCAAGCCTGGAGAGCTATGCCCGACGCCGCGGTATCCGTCTGGAAATCGACTGTGCGGCGCACGTCGCCGTGCAGAGCGACCCGATGCTGCTGGAGCGGTTGTTGCGTAATTACCTGAACAACGCACTGATTCATGCTGAGGCCAGCCTGGTGCGCATTGAGGTGACGCGGATGGATGAGCGCCTGCGCATTGCCGTGGTAGACAACGGCTGCGGACTGGCAGATGCCGACCAGGAGCGCATCTTCGAAGAGTTCACCCAGCTGCGCAATCCGGCCCGTACGTTGGACAAGGGCGTTGGCCTGGGCCTGAGCATCTGTCGGCAGATACTGCACCTGTTGACCTACCCGTCGGGGCTCTGGTCGCGGCTGGGCGAGGGCGCACGCTTCTGGTTTGAGGTGCCAGTGGGCGCGTGGCAGAGTGAGCCGGCCGAGCCGCAGATGGCGCCGATGCCCGGCCTGCGTGGGCAGGTTGCCCTGATCGAGAATGACCGGGTTAGCCGCGAGGCAATGCAGGCGTTGCTGTCCAGCTGGGGCTGTATTGTCTGGGCCTTTGCCAGCGCCGATGACGCCATCGAAGGGTTACGCGAGGTGGCAGTGGATGTGCTGCTCAGCGATTTTCGGCTCGAAGGTGAGCTGAATGGGCTGGAGCTGATTCGCCACCTGCGCGAGCGCGAACTCTACGGCGGTCCTGCCGCACTGGTGACTGCGGACACGTCCGAGGAACTGGCCGAGGCGGCACGTTTGGCTGATATCCAGTTGCTCTACAAGCCGGTGTTGCCCCCGCGTTTGCGGCGCACCGTACAGGGCATGCTGGCGCAGGCACCTGCCCATTCGTGAGGATGTGGCAGTCTGCGTCCAGGGTGGCGTCGGCTAAAAGCTCACCAACCCGAGCTTGCGTGCATGGTTTACGCATTCGGTGCGGTTGTGACTCTCCAGCGACGAGAACAGTGCCTTGAGATGGGTTTTGACGGTGTCTTCCGACAGGGACAGGCGCTGGCAGATCAGCTTGTTGGGCAGCCCTTCGGCCAGCAGGTCGAGGATTTCCAGCTGGCGCGGGGTAATGCCCACTTCACGGGCACTGTTCTGGCGGTCGAGCGGGCGGTTTTCATCGCTGATCACCACCTGGGCGCCGTACAGCAGCTGGGTCACGGCTTCCAGCAAGGTCTTGCCGTCGGCGGTCTTGCTGATAAAGCCGGCGGCGCCAAGCTGCAGCGCTGCGTCCAGGTCGCTTGGGCTGTTGCTGGCGGTAAGGATGGCGACGGGCACCATGGCGTCGGCGCTGCGTAATTTCTGCAACAGCGCCAGGCCGCTGCTGTCGGGCAGCTGCAGATCCAGCAGGATGAGGTCATAAGGGTGTGTGCCAACCTGTTGCAGGGCTTCGGCGGCGTTGTGGGCGTGGTCCAGCTGTACGCCTTCGCACAGCGAGCTGAGCGTCAGGCTCAGCCCGTCAAGATAGATCTGGTGGTCGTCAATCAGCAAAAGCCGGGTGTCCGGCGGCAGCGTGCTGCTCATGCGTGAAGTCCTCTACGCGCTGGCTGCCTCAGTGCGCTCCCGGCGACAGCCTTTGTTATTGTTCGCGGCTTGATGATATGCAAGCTGCCTGGTCAGGTCCAGAGTCGTGCCTGGGTAAGCGCTCACGCAGCTCGGCCAGCTCACTGCGCAGGGACTGCACTTCGGCCAGCAGCAGTTGCTGAGGGTCCTGCGCTGGCTCGTGCTCCGGCTCCAGTGCATCGCGTTGATGCTGAATGGCATCCACGATCACCGCAATAAACAGGTTCAACATCATGAAGGTGGCAATCAGGATGAAGGGCACAAAGTAGAGCCAGGCGTAGGGGAACTCTGCCATCACCGGTCGCACGATACCCATCGACCAGCTTTCCAGCGTCATCACCTGAAACAGGGTGTAGAGGCTGGCGCCGAGCGTGCCGAACCACTCGGGGAATGCTTCGCCGAACAGCTGGGTGGCAATAACCGCGGCAACATAGAAGATCAGGCCAAGCAGGGCGACGATGCTGCCCATACCGGGCAGTGAGGCGAGCAGTGACTGCACTACCACCCGCATGCTCGGCACGATAGAAACCAGACGCAGCACTCGCAGTACCCGCAGCGCGCGCAGCACCGCCAGCGGGCCGCTGGCAGGCACCAGTGCGATCGCCACCACCAGGGTGTCGAATAGTCCCCACGGGTCGCGCAACAGGCGCCAGCCGTGGGCGACAAAGCGCAGGGCAATCTCGACCACGAAGCAGGTGAGAATCAATTGGTCGAGCACCTGCAAAATGCTGCCCCAGCGTTGCATGACCGACGGTGCGGTCTCCAAGCCAAGGATGACGGCATTGATGATAATCAGGGCGGTGATGGTGTACTGAAAACGCGGGTGTTCCAGTCGGGCGGCAAGGCGCTCGCGCCAGGGCGTGTCGAGGTCAAGTGTCTGGTTCATGGGATTCTTGAAAGGAGTTACGGCCTGCGGCGCAGGCCGCTGGAATCAGCGCTCGCTTTCGGCAAAGGCGCAGAGGGTGTAGGTCGGGATGCCGGCGTCTTGCATCTGCTGTGAACCGCCCAGGTCGGGCAGGTCGATGATGGCGGCAGCCTCGTACACCTCGCCGCCGCCCTGACGCACCAGAGTAGCGGCAGCCAGGAAGGTGCCGCCGGTGGCGATCAGGTCATCCAGCAGCAGTACCTGCTCGCCGCCGGACAGGGCGTCGCGGTGCATCTCCAGCGTCGCTTCGCCGTACTCGGTGGCGTAGCTGGCGCTGAGGGTGTCGGCGGGCAATTTGCCGGCCTTGCGGAACAGAATCAGCGGGCGGTTGAGTTCGTACGCGAGAACCGAGCCGAGCAGAAAACCACGCGCATCGATGGCACCGATGTGGGTCACCGGGCTGTCGATGTAACGCTGAATCAGACTGTCCGCTACCATGCGCAGGGCCTTGGGCGACTGGAACAGCGGCGTGATGTCGCGGAAGGTGACGCCTTCCTTGGGAAAGCCTGGTACCGGGCGAATCAGGGATTTGATGGCGTATTCGTCAAAGATCATGGGAAGGTCCTGGGTCAATCGAGCTGGCCGCCGGCCAGCGCGCATAGCTCGCCGTGGTTGAGAATGTCTACTTCCTTGCCGTCGGCGGCAATCAGCCCCTGTTGCTGGAAGCGGGTAAATACGCGGGAGACGGTTTCTACCGCCAGCCCAAGGTAGTTGCCGATGTCGTTGCGCGACATCGCCAGGCGGAACGAGCGCGCCGAATAGCCGCGGGCGCGAAAGCGCGCAGACAGGTTGATGAGCAGGGTGGCGATGCGCTCGTCGGCGGTTTTTTTCGACAGCAGCATCATCATTTGTTGATCATCACGGATCTCGCGGCTCATCAGGCGCATTACCTGGCGGCGCAGGGTTGGCATGCTGGCGGTCAGGTCATCCAGCCGCTCAAAGGGGATCTCGCACACCGAGGTGGTTTCCAGCGCGACGGCTGAGACCGGCTGGCGCTCATCGTCCATGCCGGACAGGCCGATCAGCTCGCTGGCCAGGTGAAAGCCGGTAATCTGCTCGACGCCTACGTCGTCGACGGTAAAGGTTTTTACCGTGCCAGAGCGCAGGGCATAGAGCGAGTCAAAAGGGTCGCCCTGGCGAAACAGCATCTCGCCCTTGCGCAGCGGCCGACCACGCTTGACGATACTGTCGAGCGTGTCCAGCTCCTGGTCTTGCAGTGCCAGCGGCAGGCACATGGTGGCCAGACTGCAGTCCTTGCAGTGGGCTTCTGGCAGCGCTTTGAGAGTGATGGCATCGGTCATGACGGTGACGGCTCCGTGGGTCGATGGGCATAGCCTACAACAAGTGTTGTGGTTGTGCCCTCGTCAATGGCTATGGTTGCTGGACGGCGGGCTCAGGTGCTGCATCAGCCACTGCTGATGCGGGCCGGGCAGGGTCCACAGGCCGAACAGGATAATCAGTATCGCCGCGCTGACGCGCAAGCTGCGGCGGCGCAACAGGGCGGTCAGTCGCTCCGCCGCCGCGCCGGTGGCCAGCAAGGTGGGCAGAGTGCCCACGCCGAAGGCCAGCATCAGCAGGGCGGATTGGCCTGCGCTGCCATGGCTGCTGCTCCAGATCAGGGTGCTGTACACCAGGCCGCACGGCAACCAGCCCCACAGGGCGCCCAGCAGCAGCGCCTGGCCAGGCCGCTGTACCGGCAGCAGCGCCCGCGCATGGGGCTCAATATGGCGCCACAGGCCGCGGCCCAGCTGCTCGATGCGCGTCAGGCCGGCCCACCAGTTGGCCAGGTACAAGCCCATGGCAATCATCAACAGGCCTGCGATGCTACGCAATATTACGCCCAGGCCCATGCCCTGCAGGGCCCAGCCCAGGCTGCCGAGCAGGGCGCCGGCGGCGCTGTAACTGGCAATGCGGCCGGCGTTGTAGGAGAGCAGCAGACGCCACAGGGGCCAGCCGTGGCGACGCTCGGGCGGAATAGCCATGGTCAGGGCGCCCATCAGGCCGCCACACATGCCGATGCAATGTCCGCCGCCGAGCAGGCCGAGGGCCAGCGCGGTCAGCAACTGGGGGAGCAGGTCTGTCATGGGCGCGAGTCGGTGTCCCCGGGCGTGGGTTCAGCGGGGTCGTCGCCCTGGGTGTCGTCCTTGCGCTGGGCCGCCAGGTGCGCCGGGTCGTCGTCGTCAAACAGGATGCTGTGGGCCGGGCTGTCCAGGTCGTCGTACTGGCCGTTGTTGACGGCCCAGTTGAACAGCCAGATGGCAAGAATCACCAGGGCAATGGCAATCGGCACCAGAATGTAGAGAACCGTCATGGGCTGAACTCCGGTTGGATACTGGGCGCGCTGGCTTGCGGCGGCCGGCCCAGTCGGGTCAGGCGCAGCGCATTGAGCACCACCAGCAGCGAGCTGACCGACATGCCCAACGCGGCCAGGGCCGGGGTAATCAGACCCAGCGCTGCCAGCGGCAATACCGCCAGATTATACAGGGTTGCCCAGGCCAGGTTCTCAATCATGATCGAGCGTGTGCGCTTGGCGATACCGATAGCCTGCAGCAGCGCGCCCAGACGACTGCCGAGCAGCACGGCGTCGGCGTTGGTTTTGGCCAGATCCGAGGCATTGCCCATGGCGATGGAAATGTCGGCGCTGGCCAGGACCGGGACGTCATTCACGCCGTCGCCCATCATCAGAACCTTCTCGCCGGCACCTTGACGCTGCTGTACGTAAGCCAGTTTGTCGTCCGGGCTGGCGTTGCCGATGGCGTGCTCAATCTGTAGTTCGGCAGCCACCTTGTCGACCACGCGCTGGTGGTCGCCCGACAGTAGAATTACCTCAAGCCCGCGCTGTTTCAAGCCGTTGATCAGCTCGGCTGCGTCGGCGCGCAGGCGGTCGTTGAGGGCAAACCAGGCGAGCGGCCCCGTGCTGCCGGCCAGCAGCAGCCACTGGCCATCGCCGGCCGGGCGCTCAGGTATGGGTTGCTGACTGAGCTGCATGGCGTACTCCGCCTTGCCGATACGCAGGCGCTGCCCGTCACACACGCCTTCTAGGCCCATGCCTGGCTGGTTGTGGCTGTCTTCGGCCTGGGCGCTGGTACGACCAAAGGCGCGCGCGATGGGATGCTCGGAGTGACTTTCGAGCATTTGCGCCCAGCGCAGCGCCTGCTCGCTACTGACCCCGGCAAAGGGCTGAATCTGCTCCAGCGTCATGCGACCTTCGGTCAGTGTGCCGGTCTTGTCGAGGATCACCGTCTGCATCTGCGGCAAGCCCTCCAGCACGTGCCCGCGGGTCACCAGCAGGCCAAGGCGGTGCAGGCTGCCGGTGGCGGTGGTGAGTGCGGTAGGGGTGGCCAGCGAGAGGGCGCAGGGGCAGGTGGCAACCAGCATGGCCAGCACAATCCAGAAGGCGGTGTGGGTGTCTGCCGCCCACCACCAGGCGCCGCCCACGACCACGGCGGCCAGCAGCACCGTGAGCAAAAAGTACTGGGCTACGTCGTCAGCCAGCCGGCCAAGCCTGGGCTTGTCAGATTGGGCGCGCTCCAGTAGCCGGACAATAGCAGATAAACGAGTCTCGTCACCCAGTGCCTCGATGCGCAGTTGCAGCGGGCCTTCGACATTCAAGGTGCCGGCGGTGACGTGATCGCCTGGCTGCTTGGTGATGGGCAGGTACTCACCGGACAGGGCTGATTCGTCAACACTGCTGGTGCCGCGCGCAATCAACCCGTCTGCCGGAATGCTTTCACCGGGTTTGACCTCGACCAGATCGCCGCAGCGCAGCTCCTCCAGCATGATGCGCTGGCGTGAGCCATCGGCTTCGATGCGCAGGGCGCTGGGCGGCAGCAGGTTGACCAGTCTGGCGGTGCTTTCCACGGTGCGTTGCCGTGCTCGGCGCTCAAGGTAGCGGCCGGCGAGCAGAAACAGGGCGAACATGGTGACCGAATCGAAATACACCTCGCCCTGACCGATCAGGGTGGCGTAGATACCGGCCAGGTAGGCACCGCCGATGGCCAGCGAAACGGATACGTCCATGCTCAGGCGGCGGTTACGCAGGTCGCGCAGGGCGCCCTGAAAGAAGGGCGCGCAGCTGTAGAAGACTACCGGCGTGGTCATCAGCAGGCTGGCCCAGCGCAACAGATGGGCCATGCCCTCGGTCATGTCCTGGTCAAATTCACTGGACAGCGCCATGGTGGCCATCATCACCTGCATGAACATCAGCCCCGCCAGGCCCAGACGGCGCAGATAGCGCCGGTTTTCTTCGGCGATCTGTTCGGAGGCCTTGTCTGGCTCATAAGGGTGAGCGTTGTAACCGATGTGGCGCAGGCTGCTGAGCAGTGCGGAAAGCTTGGTCTGCTGGCGATCCCAGGTGAGGCTCAGGCGCTGATTGCCCATGTTCAGACTGGCTTCCTGCACGCCCGGCTGGGCGCGCAGATGGCGTTCGATCAGCCAGCAGCAGGCAGCGCAGCTGATGCCCTCAATCAGCAGGGTCGCCTGCTGGCTGTCGCCCTCGCTGCGGGCGAAGCGCTGCTGTACATCGTCCCGGTCGTACAGTTCCAGCTCGTCCTGCAGTGCCTGCGGCAAGGCTTCCGGGTTGGCGGAAGGCTCGGTGCGGTGCTGATAGTAGGACTCCAGCCCCGCGCTGCTGATCGCTTCGGCGACCGCCTGGCAGCCCGGGCAGCACATGGCCCGCGGCGCGCCGAGCAGCTCAACCGTCCAGGGCGCACCGGCAGGAACCGGTTCGCCACAGTGATAGCAGGGGGTGGGGTGGGTCATGCGCGCGTCAGTGAGCGCCCAACTGGTAGCGCTGGCTGCCGCCAAGCTGCAGCTCGCCAGTCAGGCGCCAGCCGTCCTCGCCGGGTTTGTCGGGATCATTCAGTTCGATGTACCGGCGTCCCTCGATACGGTTTTCCAGCTGACCGGTGTAGGTATTGCCGCTGATCTGCTGCAGTCGCACGCTGCGGTCGCGGGATGCGTGGGTGGGGGAGATCAGGTCCAGGGTCAGGTTGCGGGGCAGGGCGCTGAGCTGACCATCGAGCTGCAGGCTGATGTCGCCGGTCACCTCGTCGATGCTGAAGGTGGCCGCCATGCCCAGGTCGCGTGCGTTGTGATCGCGATCCAGGGTCATATTGATCGCCTTGCCTTCGCTGTAGTAATCATCGCGCACCAGGCTGTCGGGGTTCATGGTGGCGACCAGCAGCAGGCCGACGCCGATGAAGACGGCGAAGGCCAGAATGGCGATGACAACCCAGGCCCAGATTTGCTTGTACCAGGGCGAGGAGGCGGCGTCGTCGATCATGGAGGTTCCTGTAGTCATCAGCGTATCTGCGGTGCCAGGAAGCGGCTTTCCGCTTCGGCCTCTACGCTGTCGTCATCTTCAGCGGTGACCACAAAGGTGATCGCAATATTGGTGGCACCGTCCAGCGCAGCCGGGTCCAGGTGCACGTTGACCGGCAGTTCCAGTTTGCGGCTCGGGGCGACGGTCAGGCGGTTGTCGGGCATTTGCAATTGCAGGCCAGCGTGACCACTCACGGCGAGCTCGTAGGTGCGCTCGGTCTGACCCTTGTTGAAAATTTTGACAATGTACACGTTCTCGATCTCCCCGGCACGGGTTTCTCGATACAGAACGTTTCTATCCCGTTCGATATCCAGCGAGACCTGGGCGAGGTTGCCGACTGTGATGATGAACATCACGATCATGGTGACCAGCGCGGCACCGTAGCCCAGCAGGCGAGGGCGGAACCAGCGCGTCTTGCCGCCCTCCAGGGCGTGTTCGGTGGTGTAGCGAATCAGCCCGCGCGGATACTCCATCTTGTCCATGATCTCGTCACAGGCGTCGACGCAGGCGGCGCAGCCGATACATTCGTACTGCAGCCCTTCGCGAATATCAATGCCGGTCGGGCAGACCTGCACGCACACCTGACAGTCGATGCAGTCACCTTTGTTGACCTCGGCCGGATCGATACCTTTCTTGCGCGCGCCGCGGGGTTCGCCGCGCTTGGCGTCGTAGGACACGATCAGCGTGTCGGCATCGAACATGACGCTCTGGAAGCGTGCATAGGGGCACATGTGGATGCACACCTGCTCGCGCAGCCAGCCGGCGTTGATGTAGGTGGCGGCGGTAAAGAAGAACACCCAGAAGGCTGCCCAGCCGGCGATCTGCAGGGTAAACAGGTCGGCTAGCAGTCCGCGAATGGGGGTGAAGTAGCCGACAAAGGTGATAGCGGTCAGTAGCGATACCAGCAGCCAGATGGAGTGCTTGGCGCTGCGGCGCAGAAACTTGTTGACGCTCATGGGCGCCTTGTCGAGCTTGATACGTGCGTGGCGCTCACCTTCGGTAATGCGCTCTGCCCACATGAAGATCCAGGTCCAGACGGTTTGTGGGCAGGTGTAACCGCACCACACGCGGCCGGCAAATACGGTAATGAAGAACAGGCCGAAGGCGCAGATGATCAGCAGGAAAGACAGCAGAAAGAAGTCTTGCGGCTGAAAGGTCGCGCCAAAGATGTGGAACTGGCGGGCGGGCAAGTCCCATAGCACGGCCTGACGGTCGCCCCACGGTAACCAGACGGTGCCGAAGTACAGCAGGAACAGCAATGCAACGCCGATCAGGCGCACATTCATGAACAGCCCCTTGTAGGAGCGGGTCTGGATTTTCTCGCGCTTGGCGTAGAGGTCGTAGGTCTCGACCTTGGGGGTCACATCTTCTACGGGTATTTTGTTCATGTGCAGGCTAACCCTATCAGGCGTACGGGGTATACGGCGGACTGGCCTCTCGTAGGGACAGACTTTGCCTTCATTATTGAAAATAGACCGCTTGCGGCGCAGGGACAATGCGACCAGTGGTCGCGTGGGCGCCGAAAACAAAACGGGGAGGCCAATTAGCCTCCCCGTTCAGTGTCACCACATTGCGCTGCTGTTTTACTGCTCGTCTTTGTGCGACAGGCTGTAAACGTAGGAGGTCAGCATGTGGATCTTGTCGTCACCCAGGTGAGCCTGAGCCGGCATGTGGCCGTTACGACCGTAGCGGACAGTCTGCTGTACTTGCAGGAAGCTGGAGCCGTAGAGCCAGACGTCGTCGGCCAGGTTAGGCGCGCCCAGTTGCTGGTTGCCCTTGCCATCCGGACCGTGACACACCGCACAGGTGTTGGTGTAGGTGGTCTGACCGGCTGTCAGGTCGACATTGTCGGTTTCCAGACCCGACAGGCTGCGAACGTAACCGGAGACGTTACGCACACCGTCTTCACCAATCACTGCCAGCCAGGCCGGCATCGCAGCCTGACGGCCACCTTGCAGGGTGGTCTTGATGTTTTCCGGCTCGCCGCCGTACAGCCAATCGTTGTCGGTCAGGTTCGGGAAACCGAAAGCACCGCGGGCGTCAGAGCCGTGGCAGACCGAGCAATTGGTGGCGAACAGACGCTGGCCAATGGCAACCGCTTCGGGGATCTTGGCGACTTCTTCAACCGGCATGGCCGAGTATTTGGCAAAGATCGGAGCGAAGGCTTCTTCTGCCTTGGCTACTTCTGCTTCGTACTGGCTTTCCTGGGTCCAGTTCAGGTAGCCAGGCCATTTGCCCAGGCCCGGGAACAGGAAGAGATAGAACGCACCAAAGACCATGGTGGCGATGAAGAGCACGAACCACCAGCGCGGCAGCGGGTTGTCGAATTCTTCAATGCCGTCAAAGCTGTGGCCAACTTTCTCATCAGTCTGCTCGGAACGCTGGCCCTTGCGGGTGGCCAGCAGCAGCCAAAGGATCAGGCCCAGGCAGGTCAGGGTCAGGACAACAATGTACCCGCTCCAGAAATTAGTCATTACTTGTCACTCCTAGCATCTTTGTGCTGCTCACCCGCGGCCTGCTCGTCCTCTTCGTCCGCGAAGGGCAGCTGGGCTGCCTCATCGAAGTCTTTCTTCTTGGACGCGCTGTAGGCCCAGATCACGACGCCAACAAAGGCGATGAACGCGAATACGGTGCCGAGGCCGCGGAGAGTATTGATATCCATGGTTACTTACCGATCCGACAGGACAGTGCCGAGGTGCTGCAGGTAGGCAATCAGAGCATCCATTTCGGATACGCCCTTGACTGCTTCCTGTGCGCCGGCGATGTCTTCGTCGGTGTAAGGAACGCCCAGACCACGCAGCACTTCCATCTTGCGGGCGGTGTGCTTGCCATCAAGCACGCCTTCCTGCAGCCAGGGGAAGGCTGGCATCTTGGATTCCGGCACCACGTCCTGAGGCTTGATCAGGTGCGCACGGTGCCAGTCGTCGGAGTAACGGCCGCCCACGCGAGCCAGGTCCGGGCCGGTGCGCTTGGAACCCCACAGGAAGGGGTGTTCCCAAACGCTTTCACCGGCAACCGAGTAATGACCATAACGCTCGGTCTCGGCACGGAAGGGACGGATCATCTGCGAGTGGCAGCCAACGCAGCCTTCGCGGATGTAGATGTCGCGGCCTTCCAGCTCGACGGCGGTGTACGGGCGCAGGCCCTCAACCGGCTCTGTGGTCTCGGGCTGGAAGAACAGCGGTACGATTTGAACCAGGCCGCCGAAGCTGATGGCAACCACCATCAGGACAACCATCAGGCCAATATTTTTTTCTACTGTTTCATGCAGTTTCATTTAACGCGTCCCTCAGGCAGTCTGGGCGGCGGCTTCGAGTTGAGCCGCTTTGCTGTGGCGCACGGTACGCCATACGTTGTAAGCCATCAGCAACATGCCGAGCAGGAAGAAAGCACCGCCAATCGCACGGACGATGTAGCCCGGGTGGCTGGCTTCCAGCGCTTCGACGAAGGAGTAGGTCGGGGTGCCGTCGACGTTCACTGCGCGCCACATCAGACCCTGGGTGATGCCGTTGACCCACATGGCAACGATGTACAGCACGGTGCCGATGGTAGCCAGCCAGAAGTGCGCGTTGATCAGCGGGGTGCTGTACATGGCTTCACGACCGAAGACTTTCGGGATCAGGTGATACAGCGAGCCGATGGAGATCATGGCAACCCAGCCGAGTGCGCCGGCGTGTACGTGGCCGATGGTCCAG
Organism: Halopseudomonas maritima; assembly: GCF_021545785.1. NCBI lineage: Bacteria > Pseudomonadati > Pseudomonadota > Gammaproteobacteria > Pseudomonadales > Pseudomonadaceae > Halopseudomonas > Halopseudomonas maritima. The sequence goes on along the minus strand of NZ_CP079801.1, from coordinate 504,850 downwards.
TCGGTGTAGTGCGACAGGGCGTTCACGGTCTTGATGGCCATCATCGGGCCTTCAAAGGTGGACATGCCGTAGAAGGCCAGGGCCACAACCAGGAAGCGCAGGATCGGGTCGGTACGCAGTTTGTGCCATGCGCCGGACAGGGTCATCATGCCGTTGATCATGCCGCCCCAGGAGGGTGCCAGCAGAATCAGCGACATCACCATGCCCAGAGACTGAGCCCAGTCAGGCAGCGCGGTGTAGTGCAGGTGGTGCGGGCCGGCCCAGATGTAGATGGAGATCAGCGCCCAGAAGTGCACGATGGACAGGCGGTAGGAGTAGATCGGACGCTCAGCCTGCTTGGGTACGAAGTAGTACATCATGCCCAGGAAGCCGGCAGTCAGGAAGAAGCCAACTGCGTTGTGGCCGTACCACCACTGGATCATCGCATCGGTAGCGCCAGAATACATCGAGTACGACTTGGTCAGGGTGACCGGCACTGCCATGCTGTTGACGATGTGCAGAACCGCGACGGTGATGATGAAACCACCGAAGAACCAGTTGCCGACATAGATGTGCTTCATCTTGCGCTTCATGATGGTGCCGAAGAACACCAGCGCGTAGCTCACCCAGACGACCGCGATCAGGATGTCGATCGGCCACTCCAGCTCAGCGTATTCCTTGGTGCTGGTCAGGCCCATCGGCAGGGTAATCACCGCCAGCACGATTACCGCTTGCCAGCCCCAGAAGGTGAAGGCAGCGAGTCCGTCGGAGACCAGGCGGGCCTGCGATGTTCGCTGGACCACATAGTAGGAGGTGGCGAACAGGGCGCATCCGCCAAAGGCGAAGATGACCGCGTTGGTGTGCAACGGACGCAAACGTCCGAAGCTGGTCCAGGACAGGCCGAAGTTCAGTTCAGGCCAGACCAGTTGGGACGCAATGAAGACGCCCATGGCCATGCCCACGATACCCCAGACCACCGTCATGACGGCGAACTGGCGTACCACCTTATAGTTATAGGCTGTCGGAGTGGTAGCTGTGCTCATGCGAGATTCCACGGATAGCAGTTGGTTTAATAGGGTTTAAAGCGCTGGCAAGTATGAGGAAAGCCCGCGCGCATTGCAATGACATAGGTCAGTGTCGGGGCGCGTGGCAAGGCCTTACAAAGGCTTGAAACGGCGAGCTTTTTGCTCTTTTATTGCCTGCTCGCCAAGGTCGTATCAGCGGTGCTGAATGCCCTGTGTGGCTATACGGCCTGCGCCTTGACCAGCCACAAGGTGGGTCAGTCTTCAGACTAGTCTGCGGTTCGGCTAATGTGAAGGCGCCGGACCTGGCAGTTTATGTGACATCATGTCGCACTATCTGGGACGTTATAAAGGAAGCGACGTGAGCGTTGAACTGATTGACCAACCGGGCGAGCAGGCGCTGGCAACGTTGCTGCTGGCCCACGGCGCTGGTGCGCCCATGGATAGCCCCTTCATGAACGAACTTGCTGCTGCGCTGTGCGCCCGACAGGTGCGTGTGGTGCGCTTTGAGTTTCCCTACATGGCCGCACGGCGAGAGGACGGCCGCAAGCGTCCGCCTAATCCGATGCCGGTTCTGGAAAAGAGCATGCGCGAGCTGCGTGCGGGCTTGCAGGGCAGGGTGTTTCTGGGTGGCAAGTCGATGGGGGGCAGGGTGGCGAGCCAGCTGGCGGCTGAACTGGGCGCCGCGGGTTTTGTCTGTTTTGGCTATCCGTTTCATCCGCCGGGTAAGCCGGAGCGTACCCGCATTGAACACCTGCAGCAGATTGGTTGCCCTGGTCTGATTGTGCAGGGCACCCGCGACCCTTTTGGTAAACCCGACGAGGTGGCCAGCTACCCGCTGGACCCGACTTTGCAGCTGCATTGGCTGGAGTCCGGTGAGCACGACTTTCGCCCCCTGAAGTCCAGCGGTCTGACACAGCAGGCGCTGATAGAGGAAGCGGCGGCGGTCGCGGCGGGGTTTATAGCGGCGGCTAGCCGCCGCTAGCCGCAAGCTACAAGCCTCAAGCAAATCCGCGCGGTTGCGAAGCGCGGGGTTTTCTTGAAGCGGCGAATGGCAGAAGAGCGTGTAGAAAGCACTTGACGCCGCCACCGCCGAACTCACCCTGATTACGCTTGCAGCTTGCAGCTTGCAGCTTGCAGCTTGCAGCTTGCAGCTTGCAGCTTGCAGCTTGCAGCTTGCAGCTTGCAGCTTGCAGCTTGCAGCTTGCAGCTTGCAGCTTGCAGCTTGCAGCTTGCCGCGGCGCTCAGAGTCCCAACGCCGCCGGTGCAATCGCGGAAGACATCGTGCCCCAGCGGCGCCCCTTGACGAAGATCGGTACGTAAAGCACGAAGATCACCGTACTGGTGCCGGGCAGGACGAAGGTCCCCATGTTCAGGTAGGTGCAGCTGGCCATGATGCGCAGGTCGGATTCGCTGGTAACGGCAAAGCGCTTGTAGTTGCTGCGCGCCGCATCAACGCGCGGGTCGCCGGTTGGCGGTTGGGACGAGGCGCTGCGGCTGGTCGGCAGGTAACCTTTCTCGTTGACGGCAGCGGTGTACACGATGCCGTCCTTGCCGCCCTTGTCCCACTCGTCCAGCAGCGGACGAATACGTTCAATAAAGGCGTCGGCCCAGCGGGTGTCGTGCTTCGGCGGGTTGGTGTTGGCGATGGGTGTGTACTGCTGATCGAACAGGTCTACGCCGCTGTCGGCCAGTGCATCAAGACGCTGCTCGATATCCTTGCGGCGGCCCATGAGCACTTCGGTGACGGCCTCCAGCTGACCCTCGCCAAGGCGGAAGCCGGCCAGCGAGCGCAGCGCCAGATTGGTGTTGTCGCGTAGGGCATCGGCCTGGGTGTGAGTCGCTTCCATGTGCTGGCTGATGGTCAGGCTCAGGTCTCGGATCTCGCCGCCGTGCTGCAGGGTTTCGGCGTTGGTTGCGGTCAGCTCCTCCAGGGCGCTACTGACCATCAGCAGGTCATCGTTGGCACGTTGGAAGTCGTCAACCATGGCGTCAAACTGGTCTGCCGCGCTGCTGACAGCCAGGCCGGTGGACTCGGTCTGCTCCAGCATGCCCAGGGTTTGCGCGTCGGCATCGGCCATCGCGCTGGTCATCTGTTCCATCAGCTGGCTGATCTGTTCTGCCGCGTTGCCGACCTTGAACGACAGGTTGCGTACTTCATCGGCTACCACGGCAAAGCCGCGACCCTGTTCGCCCGCACGGGCGGCTTCGATGGCGGCGTTCAGTGCCAGCATGTTGGTTTGCGCAGAAAAGTCCTGCACGGTGGTAAGGATGTCGCGAATTTTTGCCGAGGTGGCGTTGAGCGCGTTGACGTTGTCCTTGAAACCGCTCATGGCGCCGCTGATCTGCTGCATTTTGTTGCGCGCATCGCCCATCTGCTCGCGCGATTGACGGGCCACCTCCAGGTTGCGGGTGTTGACCTCGGTGACGCCGGTAGCGCGGTGCGAGATGTCTTGCAGGGCGCTGGTGGTCTGCTCGCTGGCGTGGAATATCAGCTCGGAGAGTTGCTGCTGGCTTTGCGCGTCTCGGGCGGCCTGTTCGGCCAGCAACCGGCTGTTGGCTGAGGCCAGTGCGGTGCCCAGACTATTGTGCTGCAATTCAAGCATGATGCCGCGCAGGCGCTCGTTCAGCGCGGCGTACTGCTGTGTGGCGGGGTCATCGCTGCGCTTCTCATCGGTCAGGCGCAGGTCGATCTGGTTGCCGTTGATGCGGCTAAGGCTGGCGGTTAGCGAGCCCGTGCTGCCCCCTGTGCTGCGCAGTTGCCAGGTGAAGGCCAGCGTGGGGATTAGCATGGCCAGGGCGGCCCAAAACAGCACACCGCTGGTGCTGAGTAAAACGGCGGCAAACAGAAATAGCTCACACACCACCAGGCCGGCCAGGGGCAGCAGACCCCTTGCGTCGTTTGCCGGGGTGGGAGACGAAAGCGCCTCGGAACGGGGGTCGGATATCATGCGTCTCTCCACGGGCGCTGGGTTTGTTGTTGTCGCGATGCGGCCTAGAGCGGCCCGGTGAGGTTCACCGTGGGCTGCTGCGCACGCGGCCAGTCAGAATATCGGCGCCAATTCTCAAATTCGACAGGACAAAAACGCCATAGTTAATGGCGTTTTGTTATTAGTCCTGGGCGAGAGAGGGTAGCCACAGGGAAATCTCGGGGAAGAGTATCAGTAGCACCGTGGCCAACAGCAGAATGAAGATGAAGGGTGGGGTACCGCGAATGACATCAAAGTAGGGCCGCCGGAAGATTGCCATGGCGGTGAAGATGTCACAGCCGAAGGGTGGCGTTGCCGAGCCGATGGCCGCCTGCAGGGTGACGATGACGCCCACGTGCACTGGGTCCAGCCCCGCTGCCTCAACCGCTGGTTTGAATAGCGGGGTAAGGATCAGGATGACCACGATGGGGTCAACGAACATGCAGCCTACAAAGAAGGAAACGGCAATCAGTGCCAGCACCAGGGTCTGGTTGTCGCCGATGCTGGCGATCACCGGGTCCAGAATGGCCTGCGGAATACCGGCAAAGGAGATGGCGTAGGTAAAGGCGTTGCCGGCTGCCACCAGGATGAACACAACGGCGGTAATCAGCCCGGTAGACAGCGCTACATCCCACAGTTCGCGCAGCTTTACCGCCCGCAGAATGACGACCTCAAGAATCAGTGCGTAGAGCACCGCGATGGCTGCAGCCTCCGTTGGGCTGAACAGACCGCCGTAAATTCCGCCAACCACCACCAGCGGGAAGCCGAGCGGCAGTACCGCCTTGCGCAGCGCCAGTAGCCGTGTGGCCCAATCGCTTTTCGGTTCGGGGGCAATGCCCATGCGGATGGAGGCGATCCAGCAGTAGATGGAAAACAGCAGCAGGATCAATAAGCCCGGAATGATGCCGGCGATAAACAGGTCGCCAATCGATGAGCCGGAAATGACCCCGTAGATGATCATGCCGATACTCGGCGGAATCAGCAGGGCGATATCGCTGGCGTTGATAATCAGCGCAATGCTGAAAGTATCCGAGTAGCCCTTTTCCAGCAGCTTGGGCCGCATGGGGCCGCCCATGGCCACCACGGTAGCCTGGGTGGAACCGGACACTGCGCCAAACAGCGTACAGCTGGCAGCGGTGGTGATTGGCAGCCCGCCGCGCAAGTGGCCGGCAAAGCTCTGCACCAGATCCAGCAGGCGGTTGGCTGTGTGGCCTCGGGTCATCAGGTCGGCGGCAAAGATAAACAGCGGCACGGCCGCCAGTGCCCAGGACTGCACGCCGCTGATCATCTGGCCCATCAGCAGGCTGACGTTGCCCAGATCGATGACCAGAAACAGCAGCATCAACGCCGCCACCAGCAGCGGCACCATCATCGGGAAGCCAAGTGCCAGCAGCACGATCATGGTTATGAAGGTCAGGGTAAGCATGGGTCCGTAGCCTTGTTCAGAGTGCGCCGTCGTCCGGGATCGCGTCGTATTCATCCTTCTCGGTGAAGGAGCGGTAAACCTCGGGTGAGATGAGGTTGCGCACGGCAGTGAGCACAAACTGAATGCCCGCCAGGACAAAACCGACGGGGGCGGCGAGGTAGGGAATCCACAGCGGAATTTGCAAGGCAGAAGACGTACGGCCGCGCTCATGGATGGTCATCACGTAAGCGGCGGCATGCCAGGCCAGGTAGAACATCAAGGCGGCGGTGCCCAGCGCGATAAGGATCATCAGTGCCTTGCGGGGCTTGCCACTGAGCTGGTCAAAGAAGGCAGACATGCTGATGTGTCGTGCACGGCGTACGGCGTAGCCGAGCCCGGCGAAGGTCATGATGATCAGGCTGATCTGGGTCAGCTCGACCTGGCCGGTCACGCCGCTGCCCAGCAGCTGCCGGCCCAGTACGTGCGCGATCAGCAGGCCAGCCAGAAACAGCACGCTGCTGCCCAGGATGATCTTTTCCACCCACTCGGTAACGCGGTCTACCGCGCCCAGCAGACGTAGCAGCAGCGAGCTGCTCGTTTGGCTTGCCGACGGCTCGGCTGGCTGGGGCATGCATTTTTTCCTGTGTGGCTAGTCGTCTCCGGGCTGACCAGTAGGACGGTATCGGCATGGCTCTGGCGTGCAGTGTCTTGAAAGGGACGCTGCAGTCAGAATGCGATCTGGTCCGGTATTTTGGCGCCTTTTTTGACCTTAACCCATCTAAAAGGCATTTGCACGGCGTGGACATGCGGTTGTGCTGTGTTAAGGTTCGTGAGGAATCCAGAACAGTTGATAAGGAGTGTTCCATGAATTGGCGCAATGGATGTATTGGTGCAGCAGCGATCATGCTGGCGGCGTGTGGTTCCGAGGAGGAGCCAACGGCATCGAATACCGCCCCTGCAGCAGAGGAGCCGACCGCGGCTGCCGAAGTAGAAACCGAGACATGGGGTTTTGCCCTGGAAGAGATTGATGGCAGCGTGCAGTACGAATACGGTGCCAAGTTTGCTGAGCTGATCAAGGACAAGACCGACGGCGCAGTAGAGGTCAAGCTGTATCCCTACGGCCAGCTGGGTGGTCTGACCGACATTTATGATCAGGTGCAGTCCGGTGCGGTGCAGTTCGCCTTTGGTTCCGGCTTTCTGGGCGGCACCGTCCCCGAGTCGCAGCTGTTCAGTCTGAACTTCGTGCTGACCGACGACGAAAAGACCAACACCGAGATTCTCAACGCCCCGGCTTTCCGCAAGAACGAAGACCTGGTTGCCTCCTATCGTGATCGTGGCCTGCAGCCCTTGGCCATCGTGCCGGAAGGCTGGCAGGTATGGAGTGCCAACAAGGCGGTCCGCAGCCCTGAAGATTTTGACGGCCTGGCAATCCGCACCATGGATAACCGCCTGCTGCGCGAAACCTACAGCGCCTATGGCGCTGACCCGACCACCATGGAATACGGCGAGCTGTTCAGCGGTATGCAGCTGGGCCAGCTGGACGGCAACATCCAGCCGGTATTTGCTCACCAGGAGATGGATTTCTACAAGGTTCAGGACTATCTGATCTTCGCCAACCAGGCGCAGTTCATCGCCACCTTCATGGCCAACAGCGACTGGTATGACGGCCTGAGCCAAGAGCGCAAGGATGTTGTTGAAGAGGCTGTGGTTGAGCTGGTGCCGTGGATTCACGAGGTGCAGACCCGCCTGAACACCGAGCGTCTGGACATCATCACCGAGAACAGCGATATCGAGCTGGTGTATCTGAGCGCCGAAGAGCGTGAAGCCTTCCGCGAGCGCAGCCTGCCGGTGCGCGACGTGTTCGCCGAGATGGTGGGTGAGCGCGGTACTCGCCTGATGAACACCCTGATTGAGCAGGTTGAGCAGGCCGACGCCGCCAAGGTAGCGCCGGCTGAGCAGGAGTCCGGCGACGAGGCAGAAGAGGCTGGCGCCGAGCCGCAAGCCGACGCCGCCTGATCCATCGCGTTACCACGTTGTAAGCAGCGGCCCGCCGGCCTACCGGCGGGCCGCTTTGCGTTGGGCTGTACTGCTCGGTAGCATAGCGGCCTCTTTATCTTGTTCGGAACCCCGTCATGTCGACCCTTGATCGCGCTGCCGTTGAACAGGCTCTGGCCCAATACCAGGACCCCTACCTGAAAACCGACTTGCTGAGTTGCGGCTGCCTGCGCCGTTTGGAGATCAGCGGTGGGCAGGTTGAAGCGGAGCTGGTGCTGGGGTACGCCGCCGGCAGTCTGGTCGGCGGTATTGCGCAGATGCTGCAAATGGCAGTGGAAAATGTTGATGGTGTCACCTCGGCCAAGGTCAGCGTGCGCTGTGAGATCGAGGCGGGTGCGGTTCAGGGGCAGGTGGCAGCACTGGCCAACGTCAAAAACGTGATCGCCGTGGCCTCTGGCAAGGGCGGGGTGGGCAAGTCCACCACAGCTGCCAACCTGGCGCTGGCGCTGGCGCGCGAGGGCGCCAAGGTCGGCGTGCTGGATGCCGATATCTACGGCCCCAGTATGGGCTTGATGCTGGGCCTGCCTGAAGGCACACGCCCGGAAACCCGCGAAGGCAAATGGTTTGTGCCGCCCCGCGCCCACGGCATTCAGGTCATGTCGATGGCGTTTCTGGTGGATGACAACACGCCAGTCGTTTGGCGTGGCCCGATGGTCTCAGGTGCGCTGATGCAACTGCTCACTCAGACCGCCTGGGACGACCTGGATTATCTGGTGGTAGACATGCCGCCGGGCACCGGAGACATCCAGCTAACCCTGGCGCAAAAGGTGCCGGTAACCGGCGCTGTGATCGTGACCACGCCGCAGGATCTGGCGCTGCTGGATGCCAAGAAGGGCATTGGCATGTTCGAGAAGGTAAACATTCCGGTGCTTGGTGTTGTGGAAAACATGGCTATTCATATCTGCTCAAACTGCGGTCATGCCGAGCATCTGTTTGGTGAGGGGGGCGGTGAGCGCCTGGCCGCGCAATATAATGTGGAGTTGCTCGGCTCGATGCCGTTGTCGATGATGATTCGCGAGCAGGCCGATGGCGGCAAACCGACCGTGGTGGCTGAGCCCGAGTGTCAGATCAGCATGGTTTATCAGGATATGGCGCGCCACGCCGCCGCGCGCATTACGGCGCTGAATGGCGCCGGCGCTATGCCGGAGATCAGCATCAGCGAGGATTGATGCCGGTCTTTTGTCATTGCCTATAACCCGGTAACATGCTGGCTCTTTTTCGTACAGATCACTCAGGACTCACCATGAGCATCAAATCTGACCGCTGGATCCGCACCATGTCCCAGGAGCAGGGGATGATTGAACCCTTCGTCGAGCGCCAGATCCGTGGTGCCGAGGGTGACCGGGTTATCTCCTACGGGGTCTCCAGCTACGGCTACGATGTGCGCTGTGCCGACGAATTCAAGGTGTTCACCAATATTCACTCTGCGGTGGTGGACCCGAAGAACTTTGACGACAAGAGCTTCGTCGATATCCAGAGTGACGTGTGCATTATTCCGCCCAACTCCTTTGCCCTGGCCCGCACGGTTGAGTACTTCCGCATTCCGCGCAATGTACTGACCATCTGTCTGGGCAAAAGCACCTACGCGCGCTGCGGCATCATCGTCAACGTCACGCCGTTGGAGCCGGAGTGGGAGGGGCATGTGACCCTGGAGTTTTCCAATACCACCAATCTGCCGGCCAAGATCTACGCCAATGAAGGTGTGGCGCAGATGCTGTTCTTTGAGTCCGATGAGGCCTGCGAAACCTCTTATCGTGATCGGGGTGGTAAGTACCAGGGGCAGCGCGGGGTGACCTTGCCGCGCGCCTGATCATTCTGCGCTGCTATGCGTAGTACAACAAAACCGGCCTTGGCCGGTTTTGTTGTTTTGGCAGCACAAAAAACCACCGCGTCGAGCTGCCGTGGTACAGCGCGAAAGCGGCGGTGCAATGCTGATCGAGCAGTTGCCTGAATGAAGGCCGCTCCGGGAGCAGGAGCGGCCTGTCAGGCTGCGAATTACAGGGTCTTGGAGACCGACAGGGTTACGTTGGAGTCGCAGGAATCTTGGCTGGAGTATCCGCAGTCGTCACCCAGATCGGTGTCGCTGTACATCAGGGCTACGTCCAGACCCAGAATGGTTTTGCCCAGAGTAACGGCCCAGTCACCGTACTTCTCGTCGCCATCAACACCGTTGAGCGGGTCTTTGGTGTCGGTCAGGCCGTAGTGCAGGCTCAGGCCCACGTCGTAGGGCAGGGAGAAGTCATAGCCTACGTAGGTGTACAGCGCGCTCTGCGGGTCGTATGCGTATTTGGCACCCAGGGTCAGGCCGTACAGGCTAATGCTGGCCAGGGCTTCGTCAACGTCGATGGAACTGTTCTTGGGGTACGTGTAGGTCGCCCAGGACAGATCGTAGCTGATGTCGTCGGTGATGGTACCGCCGTAACCAGCGTAGTAGTCGATTTCAACGCTTGCGCCGCCGAAGTCGGCAGAGTCGACGTTGGATGCCCACGCGCCGACATACAGACCACTTTCGTGGGCGATGTCCAGGCTGCCCTGGATAGCGCCAGCGCCGTCGGTTTGTGATTGACCGCGCCAGATGTAGTCGGTCGCCAGGGTTGCAGTCATGCTCACGTCAAACTCGCCCATGGCCGTATCAAAGGCTTCAGCGTGGGCCATGTTGGCAAAAGACAGTGTGCTGGCGGTAGCAACGGCAACTGCAAGTTTCTTCATCATCACGTATTACCCCGTAGGTTTTTGATTTAAGTGCGTTGGCATTGCTCCCATAGCACTTAGCTTGCCATGTTTTTATTTTCTATATTTATCAATGGCTTGCGTTTTTTATTGTATGCCTCATGCGGTTTCGGATGGTGAAGCTGGAAAGCTGATTGCCCTACTTTGGTGCGCGTGTTACAGCGTTGTGGCGCATTTGATGGCAGCCTGCCATTGCTTTGCTCAGGGTCTGTTCAGGTACAGGTGCTGACCAGCGCTATCAGCGACTTGGTGCGTTGATAGCGCTGCAGGCGCGAGCTCAGCGGCTGCGGCAGCGTCGCTGTGGGCTGGTAGCCGCATGCTTGATAGAAGGGGAGTAGAGACGGCGCGCAAAATAGCCAGATCGGGCCAGAAACACGACGGCGCAGCTGTTGTAGCAGATGGCTGCCCAAGCCCTGGGCGCGCAGGTCTGGTGCTACCAGGAGGGAGGTTAGCCAATAACCGCTTTCAACGGGCTGCAGGCAAACGGCGGCGCAAATGTGTGGTGCTCGCAGGGTCCAGACGTGCTGGTCGCCACGGGCTTTCATGCCGCGTTGGTACGCGCGGTAGAAGCGGTTGACCAGCGGCAACTGCGCGCGGGGCAGCTGCTGCAGGGAAGGGAGTGTGTCTTGCGCGGACGGTGGCAACGGAGCTGTTACTGACGATGGCGTGTGCGTTTGCCCACGACAGCGGCGACTACGGCCAGGCCCAGAAACAGCGGGCTGAGCATGGCACCGATTTGATCGTAGGGTGCATCGAAGCCGCCCAAGGCAAAGACGGCGGCGGCCAGAGACATTACAAGAAAGGCGATGGCCCAGTTGTACATGGGGGATCTCCTCGGTGTGGCGGACGTGCGCTCGGTTAGCAGGTTGTCAAAAGCTCCGGGTCGAGTGGCTTCCATTATATGGAAGTAGATCGCAGTTTTGGGTTCCAGAGACATGGTTTTTCCTTTTCCCTCGGGTCTTACAGTTGCATGCGGTTGGCCTGCTGCAGTCGTGGCTGCTGCCAGCGAGCTTCACTGACCTGCCGTGTGCGTCCAATGTGCAGTTGGCTGGCGTCCACGCTGACCACCCCTGGGGTGTGTAGCGCAGTGGCGACTGCGACGCGCTTGTCACCGTCGGCTGGCACTATGCCGCTCAGGCTAACCATGCCCTTGTGGCTGCTCACCCGGATGTCGATTCCGGCCGTGTTACCATGCCAGGCGAGCCGCGATTGCAGGGTGCTGACTATGCTGGCGTCGTCGGCGGATTGAACTATCGAGGCCTGATACCGCTCCATGCTAGGGGCAGGGTCGGCTGCCTGGATGCTCATGGACACTGAGCACAGCAGGGCGGTAGACAGGCTCAGCAGTGCGATGGGTTTGGCGCTGCGCATGACGGTTATCTCCAGTCAATATCCGTATAAAGGCTCGCTTTTGGCTGGCCTTTTCTGGTGTTGTACGCTTACTGGAGCAAGCGGTGTGCCAGTGTTTTTTTGATTTATAAATCCTTATAAAACAGTTACTTAAAAGTTTTTTGCAAATTGCCATGCGTGCAGTTTGCAAGATGCGCCGCGCTGGGTCGTGCAATTTGCATGACCCACGCGGTAGTGTCAGTGGCCTCGGAGATAACAAGCGCTATGGATGCAGCTCAAAGCAACGGACGTATTCTGCTGGTAGATGATGAACCCGCGATTCTGCGTACCTTTCGCTACTGCCTGGAAGATGAGGGTTATCAGGTCGCAACGGCCAGCAACGGTATGCAGGCCGAATCGGTGTTGCATAGCCAGGTCTTCGACCTGTGTTTTCTGGACTTGCGCCTGGGTGAGGAGAGCGGTTTGGATGTGATGGCCCGAATGCGTGCCATCGCACCCTGGATGCGTGTGGTGATGGTGACTGCGCATTCGGCCGTCGACACCGCCGTGGACGCCATGCAGGCAGGCGCGGCGGATTACCTGGTCAAGCCCTGCAGCCCCGATCAACTGCGCATGTCTGCAGCCAAGCAGTTGGAAGCCCGCCAACTGGCCGCGCGGCTGGAAACCCTGGAAGAGGAGGTACGCCAGACCCGCGTCAGCCCGGATTCCCAGAGCCCGGCGATGATGGCCGTGCTGGAAACGGCGCGTCAGGTCGCAGGTACCGACGCCAACATTCTTATTCTGGGTGAGTCTGGCACCGGCAAGGGCGAGCTGGCTCGCCTGATTCACGGCTGGAGCCGCCGTGCGAAGAAAGAGTGCGTGACCATCAACTGCCCGTCGCTGAACGCGGAGCTGATGGAGAGTGAACTGTTCGGCCACACCAAGGGCGCCTTTACCGGTGCCAGCGAAAGCACTATGGGGCGGGTCAATCAGGCCGACGGGGGGACGCTTTTCCTGGATGAGATTGGCGACTTCCCATTGACCCTGCAGCCCAAGCTGCTGCGATTTATTCAGGATAAGGAATACGAGCGTGTCGGTGATCCGGTTACCCGTCGCGCCGATGTGAGGATTCTGGCTGCCACCAATCTCGATCTTGCTGAGATGGCCAAGGAAGGGCGCTTTCGCGAAGACTTGCTGTATCGCCTCAATGTGATCACCCTGACGCTGCCGCCACTGCGCGAGCGTACCGATGACATCCTTGCCCTGGCAGACCGCTTTTTGGCGGCCTTCGTCAAAGACTATGCGCGGCCGGCCTGTGGCTTCAGTGATGCAGCCCAGAACGCGCTGCTCAACCACGACTGGCCAGGCAACATCCGTGAGCTGCGCAACGTTATCGAGCGGGCCAGCATCATTTGCAACGAAGAGCGGGTGGATGTGGCGCATCTGGGCCTGGGTGTGGAGGGGGATGACAACGCCGCGCCCCGGGTGGGTGCCAATCTCAGCCTCGATGAACTGGAGAAGGCGCACATCGCCGCCGTGCTGGCTGCCAGCCCAACGCTGGAGCAGGCTGCCCGAACCCTGGGGATAGACGCCTCCACCCTGTACCGCAAGCGTAAGCAGTTTGGCCTATGAAGCTGCGCAGCCAGCTGTTTCTCAGCAGCAGCGCATTGCTGACGGTGGCCCTGGTCGGTTTGCTGGTGGGCATGTTTGGGGTGCTCAGTCTGACCCAGTCGCAAAGCCTGACAGTAAGCAACAATATCGGCATCCTCAAAGCCACCATGGGTATGCGTCAGGAGATCGGCCGTCAGGTCACTCTGTTGCTGGCCGAGCGCCTGGATCGCTCGGCCTTGACCGAGTCGGATCGGCGCTTCAAGGACTGGCTGATAGTGGCTGGCGAGCAGGCACGTACCGACATTGATCGTCAGGCGGTCAGCGAGATCAGCCGAGCCTATCAGGTCTACGATCAGGTACTGCAGCGCCCGACCACGCTGCGTCGTGACATCCTGCAAGACAGCACCTTGAGTATCAATGTTGCCGCCATGCGCGACCGCATCAACGAGGTGCAGCACCGCTATCTGCAATACGTTCAGGCGGCTGAAGAGGCTGCCCATCAGCGGGCCTGGCTGATTGCCGTGCTGCTGGGGCTGATCGGCTTGGCGGTGCTTTTGCTGGGGCTGTTGACGGCCCACAGCATTGCCCAGCGCTTCGGGCGGCCGATCGAAAGCCTGGCCCAGGCGGCGGACCGTATCGGCCAGGGCGACTTCAATGTGATGCTGCCCCTGTCACCGATCACCGAGGTGGCTGCGCTCAGCCGCCGCTTTGGTGCCATGGCCGAAGCCCTGAGGCAGTTCAAAAGTACCGACCTGGAAGCCCTGCAGTCTGAACAGCGGCGCTTGCAGGCAGTGCTCGACAGCATTGATGACGGCTTGCTGATCCTGGACCAGGACGGCGACGTTGACCACTTCAACCCCGTAGCCCGGCGCCAGTTGAACTGGGACTCACGGGAGTTGGGCCAAACCCTTGGGCAAGCGATGGGTCGCCCAGAGCTGGACGAACAGGTACGTGAGGTGCTGGCAGGCAATGCGTTCAGCAGCGAGCAGGAAGACCTGGCCGTGCAGGTAGCGGGTGAAACCCGTTTGCTTGACTACAGCCTGACCCCGGTTGTGCGCAACGACAGCTGGGTGCAGGGCGCGGTAATGGTGCTGCGCGACGTGACGGACCTGAGAGCGTTCGAGCGCGTACGCCGCGAGTTTGTGCTGCGCGCCTCCCACGAACTGCGCACGCCCGTCACCGGTATGCATATGGCTTTTGCCCTGCTGCAGGAGCGTTTGCAGTTCACTCCCGGCAGCCGCGAGCAGGACCTGTTCGATACCGTAGATGAGGAGATGCGCCGCTTGGTCGACCTGATCAACGACCTGCTCAACTTCTCGCGCTACCAGAACGGATTGCAAAAGCTGGAGCTGGAGCCCTGCGATCCGGCAGAGTTGGTAGCGGCGGCGGTTGATCGCTTTGAAACCCAGGCGCAGCAACAGGGGGTTTCATTGCACTCGCATATCGATGCGGAGGTGCCCGTTGCCCGGCTTGATTGCCGACAGCTGGAGCGTGTTCTGGACAACCTGCTGGCCAACGCCCTGCGGCATAGCAGCGTGGGGGGCAGCATCGGTGTTGCGGTGAGGCGCAATGGCAAGCGCGTGGTGTTCAGCGTGACGGACACCGGCGAAGGTATTCCCTACAGCCAGCAGAGTCGGGTGTTCGAGCCCTTTGTTCAGGGGGGCGGCAAAAAGGGTGGCGCGGGCCTCGGACTGGCCCTATGCAAGGAAGTGGTACAACTGCACGGCGGTCATATCGGCGTGCAGTCACGCCCGGGAGAGGGCGCCAGTTTCCACTTTGCACTGCCGCTGTAAGCGGCAAGCGGCCGGTGGGTAGGTGACCTGTTCAGCGCTTGCCCATCGAGCGGCGAGTCCCGCGCGGCGGCATGTGGACGCGTTTGGCATGCCGATCCACCCCCTTGCCAGGCTGGGGCGCAGCGCCCTGTTTAGTGGTGTTGGCGGCGGCCGAAAACAGAGCGCCAAGGCTGCGGCTGGCAGGCGCGTCGGGCGTGGAATCAGGCTGATCGGTCATGGCGTGCTCGGGCTCAGAGGTAAAGGGCCGGCAGTATAGCCGAGTGCAACTGTACTGAGCTGATCGGGCCGCGGCTTTTTGGCTGACTGGCGGCTGAACTGCAACTCCGTTGAGATCCGCAACGGGCACTCATCGCCAAAGCAACGCAGGTGAGCAATGGCAAACGCACGTATACTCAGCCTGTTTTTAGCCCTCAGACGCACGATTGCCGATGCCCACTCCGATGACCCCCATTTTTTATGCTGGTGTTGATACCCTGAGCCTACGCCAGCTCGACCTACTCAACGCAGCGCCCAAAGGCACCGCCTTCAAGGCGTTTCGACGTTGCGAATCACAGCTGCGCGAGGGCGTGGATTATTTTTACCTGCCAGCAGACAAGCACGCCGAGCTGATCGCGCAGCTGAAGGAGTCTCAGCAGGTTTATGCGACAACCGTTAACCTGCTGCTGCTGACGCGCGTCGGTTACGGCCGCCTGCAGCAGTTGTCAGCCGGTGTGGCCGGCTAATTCAGCAGGCAGCCGTTTTACCCTCAGCGCTCTCCGGTCTTGACCCACTTGGCAACGCTGGGCGGTGTGTAGGCTTTGACCTTGTCGAGCAGGGTGTCGACGTGGTTGTCGACAATCAGCATGTCGCGGTAGGGCTGGCGCATAAAGCCCTCGTTGACGGCATGATCGAGGAAGGCGATCAGCTTGTCGTAGTAGCCCACGGCGTTGAACAGGGCGCAGGGTTTCTGGTGGTGGCCAAGTTGGCCCCAGGTCCAGACTTCAAACAACTCTTCAAAGGTGCCGACGCCGCCGGGCAGGGCGATAAAACCGTCAGACAGGTCGGCCATCTTCGCCTTGCGTTCGTGCATGGAGCCGACTTCGTGCAGGGTGCTCAGGCCTTCGTGGGCTAGCTCGCGCTCAACCAGGTGACGCGGAATGACGCCAATCACCTCGCCACCAGCGGCCAGCGCCGCGTCCGCCACCGCGCCCATCAGGCCAACCTGGGCTCCACCGTACACCAGCCCAATGCCGGCGTTGGCGAGCGCAGTACCGAGCTGTTGGGCGGCGGCAAGATAGTCGGGTTGGTTACCGGGGGCGGAACCACAGAAAACACACAGACGCATGGACTCTCCTGATGAGCTGGGGGAGGGCTGCGCTTGGGCTAAAGCGCGGCGAGGGGGCTGTCGACTTTACCTAGGCGAGGCTGATTTTGCCAGATAGGTGCTGACCCAAACCACGCAGCTATGCCGGCCGGGGTAAACTGTTGCACGCTAGCTGTTCCGGTTGTTGTTGGCGTTGGGGTGTATTATCTCGAGCAGACGTTCGCCCTCTGAGACTAGTCCATGTACCTGCCTGAGCACTTTGCCGAAAACAACAGCAGTGAGCTGCACGCCCTTATCGCCGCTAACCCGCTGGGCGCCCTGGTCACCAGCGGGCCCGATGGGCTGGATGCCAATCATGTGCCCTTTGAACTGCTGCCCGAGCAGGGGGCGCAGGGCACGCTGCAGGCACATTTGGCCCGCGCCAACCCGCTGGTTGGGCAGATTGTTGATGGCATGCCGGTGCTGGTGATCTTTCAGGGCGCGCAGGGTTATATCTCTCCCAACTGGTATCCGAGCAAGCATGAGGCTCACCGGCAGGTGCCCACCTGGAATTATCAGGTGGTGCATGCCCATGGCCGCATTCGGTTGCGCGACGACGAACGCTTTGTGCGTGGCCTGGTGGCACGCCTGACCCGGGAACACGAGGTTGCCAGCGGCCAGCAGCGCCCCTGGAAAATGACCGACTCAAGCCGCGAATACATCAGCCAGATGCTGGCAGCCATTGTCGGCATAGAGATCGAGATAGATAGGTTGGCGGGCAAGTCCAAACTGAGCCAGAACAAGTCGCCAGAGGATGTTGCCGGTGCCGCCGAGGGGTTGGCACGCGGCGGCCAGGCGGCGTTGGCTAAGGCCATGGGCGCTCACAAGGCCTGACGGGCCAGCCCTGTGTTCTGGTTCGTTATGTGGCATACCAGCCCTGAACTGGTGCGCCACCTGCTCGCGTGGCCCGCACAGACCGCATAGCTGCGCGGCAAAGTGATGGCACTCTTCTTGCTGAGGCACCTGTCCAATCAGTCAGGTTTTCTCAGGGTCTGTCACCATGTTGTCGATGCTTCGTAACACCTCCATGCGCGGCAAGCTGCTGCTGCTCATCCTGCCGGCGTTGGCGGGCACGCTGTATTTCTCTGGCTCCACGGTTCTGGATCGCTATACCCACCTGCAAAGCACCGAGTCGGCTCGCGCCTTGTTCGAGCTGGCGCTCGCCGCCGACCCGGCGCTCGAGAACCTGCAGAAAGAGCGCGGCCTGACGGCGCTGTTTATCGCCACTGGCGGCGCTGATGGGCGTGTGGTGGAGCGTCTTGAAGCGCAGCGCACTGCGACTGACGCCAGTTTGGCTGGATTGCGCTCTGGCATTGAGGCACTGGAAGGCAATGATCGCGCCGCAGTAGCCGCCGGCTTGGCGCAGATTAACGAGGCACTTGACGTGCTGGCGCCGCTGCGTGAACGCATCATGCGTGAAGACGTTGCGGCTGATTTGGCCTATCAGACCTACAGCGATGCGGTAGCGCGTTTGATCGACCTGATGCCCGAGATTCTGCTGCGTGCCAATGAGCCGCGCCTGACGCGCATGATGGGTGCCTTCCTGGCGCTGAGCAAAGCAACCGAATGGGGCGCACGTGAGATGGCTGCTGGCGCGCAAGTGCTCAGCGATGGCAGCGTGTCGCTCGCACTGGCCAGCGAGGTGAGCGGCGCGCAGGCAAGCAGTCGGGCGTTGCTGGATGTAGCGGCTGATCTGGTGGGGCCTGGCATGCAGGGTCAGCTTGAAGCGTTGCGGCAGCAACCGGAAAGCGTGGCGTTCAATGCGCTGCGCGAGCGCTTGATCGGGTCTGAGTACGGCTTTCTTGGTATGGCAAATATCGAATGGTTTGATAGCGCCAGTGACGCCGTAGCCGGCGTGTATCAGCTCAAGCAGCAACTGGCGGCAGACATGGAAAGGGGCACAGACAAAGTCCTCGCTGTGGCCCGGGCGCAGTTGCGGCAAGCCGCGATCATCGGCTGTGTGGTGATGGGCGCGGTGCTGTTGCTGGCGCTGCTGATCATCATGGGCGTCTCCGGCCAGGTGAATCAGCTGTTGGGTGATTTTCGGCACATCATGGAGCGCAAGGACCTGTCTGTGCGCACGCGGGTGTGCTCCCAAGACGAGATGGGGCTGATCGGCAGCGCGCTGAATGGATTGATCGACACCTTTTCCGGTGCCCTGAGCCAGATCGACGAGACCAGCGTGCGCCTGGCCTCGGCCTCGGAGCAGACCCGCGCCACCGCCAGCCAGAACGCCGATCAGGTAGGCCAACAACAGGCGCTGGTTGATCAGGTGGCCGCGGCAGCTGAGGAGATGTCCAGCACCTCGGAAGAAATCTCGCGCAACACCCAGCAGGTGGCAGAAGCGGCGCAAGATGCCTCGGCGCGCAATGAAGCCGGGCGGCAGGTGGTGCAGCAGAGTGTTGCCCGCATTCGTCATCTGGCGGGTTCCATCGAGCAGGTCAACGACCAGATGGAACGCCTGCAAACCAGCAGTGAGTCCATCGCTCGAGTAATAGACGTGATCAAGGCGGTGGCCGACCAGACCAATCTGCTGGCGCTCAACGCGGCCATCGAGGCGGCCAGGGCAGGAGAGCACGGACGCGGTTTTGCCGTGGTGGCCGATGAGGTGCGCAACCTGGCGCGCCAGACCCACGACTCTACCGTCGAGATTGAAAGCATGATCAGCGGCTTCCGCGATATCACCGACAGCGTGCGTGGCGCCGTGACCGACAGCCACAAGCTGGCCAACCTCAGCGCCGATGAAGCCGAAAAACTCGAAGACACCCTGGCCGCCATTCTGCAGGACGTTGACCGCATCTCCGGCATGGCCTCGCAGATTGCCTCCGCCGCCGAACAGCAGGTTGCCGTAACGCGGGATATTTCTCGCAGCATGACGTCGGTGCGCGAAACCTCCCTGCAAACCCTCAACGGCTCGCGGGAAATTTCTCAGGTAACCGACAGCCAGGCGCAACTGGCGGGCGAGCTGCAGGCGCTGGCGCAGGGCTTCAGGGTGGCTTGACAGCTGCGCTATGGTGGAGGGAATGACAATTCCTGAGGCCGCCCAATGAACAGCAAGGAGCTGGAAGCACTCTTTGATCAGCAAGCCGCAGGCTACGACCAGCAGTGGGCGCGGCAGGCGCCCATCCGCGACTGCCTGCATTTTCTGCTGGAGTCCGTGCTCGGCGAGCTGCCCGAGAACGCGCACCTGCTGTGTGTCGGCGCCGGCACCGGGCAGGAGTTGCTGTATCTGGCCGCGCGCCACCCGAAATGGCGCTTCACCGCGGTTGAACCCTCAAGCGCCATGATGCAGGAGTGCCGCCGCAACGCCGCAGCCCAAGGCGTTGCCGAGCGTTGTCATTTTCATACCGGCTACCTGGACAGCCTGCCAAAAGAGACTGAGTTTGATGCTGCTACCAGCTTTCTCGTCTCACAGTTCATCCTTGACCCAAGGGCACGTATCGGGTTTTTCAAGGAAATTGCCGCCCGCCTCAAGCCGGACGGTATTCTCGCCAGCTCTGACCTGACCGCCCGCGCCGATCCGCAACAGCAAGCCCGGCTAATGACGCTCTGGGCACAGGTCTTGTCCGCTGAACCCGTCACGCCGCAGGTGGTGGCGCGGATGGAGCAGGCCTATCATCGTGACGTTGCCGTGCTACCGGCCGACAACCTTGAGGCGATGATCCGGCAGGCCGGCTTTACCGCGCCGATTCCGTTCTTTCAGGCCGGCATGATCCGCGCCTGGAGCGCGCGCCGAGACTAGCCGTCCAGGGCGCGTTCTATGCTGACTAGACTTGTCCAACCACCACACCGCCTCGCCCGGCGGCGCGCAATCTCGTAGCAGGAGAGACGCGATGCATCAGCATGAAAAACTGAACTACGTCGAGCTGGGCGCAAAGGACCTGGCCGCCACCAAAGCCTTCTTTACCGCTGCTTTTGGCTGGACCTTTGTCGATTACGGCCCGGACTACACGGCGTTTTCCGGTGAGGGACTGGACGGCGGCTTCTTCACGGCGGACACCTGCAACCGGACAGACAACGGCGGCGCGCTGCTGGTGTTCTACAGCGCTGACATCGCTGCAACGCTTAACAAGGTGGAGGAGTGTGGCGGCGATATCGTCAAGCCGATTTTCGACTTTCCCGGCGGCTGCCGGTTTCACTTCTGCGAGCCAAGCGGTAACGAATTTGCGGTCTGGTCGCAGGCACGCACGCCAGCAAATCGGTAATCTGCCCGCTGCCCTGAACGCAACGGAGAATCGTGATGAAAAACTGGCTGCTGGTGATCGCCATGGCCGTGCTGCTGGCTGGCTGCGCTGAACCGCTACCGGAGAACCGGCTGGACTACGTAGGCCAATGGCGCAGCAAGGAGATGAGCCTGCTGATTCTGGCGGACGGCAGCGTTGCCTATGAGCGGCTTAAAAGCGGCGGCACCACCTCCATCAATGGGCCCATGCAGGGCTTTGAGGGCGACGACTTTATTGTCGGTTTGCTGTTTTTGACCACACGCTTTGAGGTTAGCGAGCCGCCCCACGAGGTAGAAGGCGACTGGACCATGGTCGTCGACGGTGTACGCCTCTGGCGTGTGCCCGAGAAAGCCATCCAACTCGATAACACCATCTGAGCGCCGTGCAGGAGCCGAATGGTTGCTGGAGAGCGCGTGCGATCACTGCACCGCCCCGCTGGGCCAGCCCTTCAGCCGCTCAGGTTCCGCCGCCGCTGCGCTAAGCGCGGCGGCGTATGTCATGCCGGTGGCAAACCGCTTTGTGCTCTCCCGCGGCCCTGGCGGTGGCAAGTCAGCGTTGCTTGCTGCCCTGGCTGAGCGTGGTTATCCGTAACCGGCGCTAGGTCGGCGGCCCGAGCCCGTCGCCATGGCAGGCCATCTGCCGGACGGATAGCGAGACCAGACATTTAGCGAAGCTTAACAGGTGCACGCTAACACAGGCGGCAGCGCAGGGCGGGGCAGACTAAAAGCCACTTTACCGCGTACCAGGATAGGGCTTTAATGGCACCAAGCCAGTTGAAGGAGCCAAAGGATGGCACGCAGACGGACCTCTGCATTTGAAGACCTGATCGTTGTACTGTCACGTCTGCCCTGGTGGGCCAGCTTGGCCATTGGTCTGGTCAGCTGGCTTATATTGCACCCCATCGCCACTACACCGGTTACCCCGCCTGCGGCCCTCAAATCGGGCGATATGGGCGGCATTCTCACCGCGCAGCTCTGGCGCACCTTTGCCCTGTTTGGCCAATACCTCATCCCCATTGCCTGCGGCCTGGGCGCCATTGGCTCGGTTATCGCGCGAAACAAACGCAAGCAGTTGCTCGGTAGCGTCACCGCCGCCACCCAACCCGGTAAAGCGATCGACGGCCTCAGCTGGCAGCAGTTTGAACAACTCATTGGCGAAGCCTTCCGTCGCAAGGGATACAGCATTAGCGAAACCGGCGGGCAGGGCGCCGACGGCGGTGTAGACCTGATCCTTCGCAAAAACAACGAGAAGTACCTGGTGCAATGCAAACACTGGCGCTCGCTCAAGGTCGGCGTACCGGTGGTGCGCGAGTTCTTCGGCGTCATGGCCGCCGAGGGCGCCGCGGGTGGTTATGTGGTCACTTCAGGCCAGTTCACCCAAGAGGCAAAAAGCTTCGCCCAGGGCCGCAATATCCAGCTGATCGACGGCGCCGGCCTCAAACGCCTGATGCTCCGCGCCCAACCAAGCGCCCCCATTACCCCGGTCACCAGCACATCATCCAGCACACCCACCGCAGCAACCCTCCAGCCCGCAAAAGACCCAACCTGCCCGCTATGCCACAGCAGCATGATCAAACGCACCGCGCGCAAAGGCATTAACGCCGGCAACAGCTTCTGGGGCTGCAGCACCTATCCAAAATGCAGAGGTATCGTGAATGTGCAGCCGCTTTAAATGCCCACATGGTATGTCGAGCGGCATGCCATACAGGGTTATTGAAAGCACGAAAAGAGGAAGTCGCGTTATTACGTGCGTGGTTGATGGAATGGCGGTAGGCGGCTGTTTTTATTATTAATTTTTATGCTGATGTGTGGAAGGAGGCGTTGTTATGAAGAAGTCACTGATATGCGATGATGAAGCCTTCGGTCCAATCAGCTGTTAGCTATGAAGGCGAAAAATGTCGGAACAAGAAAAGAACGAAATTCTTAAGCTTCAAATAGGGATCTGGGAAAAAGTCATTGATGTGCAGATGCACTTCAATGACCTGTGCTTGAAAATCAGAAGCTTTGCTGTTTCGATACTCGGCGTGCTGCTTGGCGCCGCCGCTATCGCATATCGGTTCGCAGGGTTTATCGAGTTTTCATGCTACAGACTGCCTACGGCAACAATATTCATCGCGATATCAATCATTGCCTGGCTCGCTTTCTACATGATGGATCGCTACTGGTATCATGAATTGCTGAAGGGTGCAGTCCATCATGCGCAAAAGATAGAGGATTCATTAAAAGGAGCACTGCCTGAGATTCAACTTTCTCACTCGATACGCGAACAAAGCCACAAGTCACTAAAAATGAACGCAGCCAAGAAGTTACACATATTTTACTTAAGCATCTTAGTCGTGCAAATAGCTGCGCTGCTTGCTCTGGTAAGTGGTGTTCTAAGAATGCCGAGCTAACAAGCAAATACAGCTGAGCGCTTCGCGCCAGCTGATTCGGGCGTTAGATTTTAATCGTGAAATTGCTCATATTATTTATATCAAGTTTGCTTGTTGCTCAACTCTCTCATGGAGCGGATATGTGGCCATTCGGAGAAAAGAAAATTACAGTTGAAGATCAGCTTTCCAAGGTAAAGGAATGTGGAATCCTTATGAGGTCGGATGCTACTTTGGAAGATTTATTTATATGGGAGGATCGTGCCGCCATTGAATCAAACCCATACAAGCCACTAATCGAAGCTCTAGCATCCGATATAGGGCGAGAGCCATATAGCCCAATTAGTAACAGCCTGTGGATGTGTGATTACGAAAGAGTTGAGGACCATGGAGCTTACGTTGAAATAATTGAACGATTAGAGCTTATGACCAACAGGGCTCTCAATCTTTCTAATATTACTGACTACGTAGATATAGAAGAAGGCAAAGCTTGGGTTCTGTTTGACTTTAATGGAAAGCAAATAAAGTGGGAAGCTGCTGTCGATGATGATTGGTTAGATCCATATATAATCGCCAAATATGATGCCTTACTAAAGAGTTCTGGCTCTGATACCAGAATATACTCAAACCATACAGATTATGGTCAGGTGGCATTTTTTGCTGCGTTTTCATCTGCTGAGTTTCAATGCTATAAAGAATTAAGTCCAATAAAACTGGAATTGATTGAGAATCAAACCTAACAAAAAAGGCAGCGGATGCTTCGCACCGCTGCTTTGAGCGTTAGGCAGCCCAAACGATGGAAACGACTATCTACGGAAGTACTGCAGAAGGCCTAGAAGTGGTCAGCCGTGATGGGTGTTTATACCTTCATTACGATGCTGGCGCTCATCAGGTTGCTTGGCGAGAAGGTGAGATAACTGAGGCCAAGTTTAGTCTAATTGCGGCAGGTGGTAATTCGGAGCATCAGGGAGTTCTCAAGGTGCAGCAGCGTTTAATTGCCTTGGGTGCAAATCCATATGTGCAAAATTGGCAGCCGAGTGGCTCCTGACAAGCGGCTGTTGTTGTCCCTGGACTTCCCCCACTTCAGTGGACACGCATGGATAACTCCCACTGAGGTCAGAAACGATGAAGACAATGAAACGGCGCTGCTCGCACTAATGAAATGGAGTAAAGATGAAGATACTTTTGAGTTTTGTGTTGCTAGTTTTTTTATCAGGCTGTGCGTCGACTAATCATGTACAGATGGGCGTGAACGAACAGGATCGCTCTAGCCACGCTGTAATCATCGCCGACACGGAGCGAGACCACGGTATTTTTGCCGGGCTCGACTATCGAATGTATTTTATTTTTTTGGATGATGAAGACCTTTTCGACATTATGCGTAATGAGTTTCACCCCGAAACCTTGTCAGTAACCCCGGGCCCTCACAAAATCGTTGTCCAGTTGGCTCACCGTAACTGGCGTTCGTACGGTTGTTTGTTGCTGGATGCTGAAGCGGGTGAAACCTATATCGTTAAGCGTGAGCTGCGTAACTACTCGGTCCGTTTTTGGGCAGAGAGGGTTCGGGGTGGCGATCCTGTTGGCACGCCTTGCGAATAGCAAGGCGGTTTAGCACTGCGCACCCCCATGAAAACCACCACTAAACTCAACATCCTCGCCACCGCCTCAGGCGTGCTTTCACTGCTCCTTGGCATCGCGGCAGCGCTGGTCTGCGCTTACGCGTTCACCAAGGCCGGTATGCCGTACAACGAGGAGGGGAACTACTTTGACGGGGTGACGGTTCACCACGCGGGTAGTGAGTATGTGTATGGGGTATTGGGGTTGTCGTTTGGGGTGTTCGCGCTTGTTGCGGGTTTGGGGGCGTATTGGCTGTTCAAGCGTGCTGCTGTGGCCTGGCAAGGCCGCAAACCGGCTGACGCTGTTGGTTCGTAGGGGGGAGCTAACGCGGGCCGGTCCGCTGACACCGGCGTATTCGTCGTTCGCCGTGGTCAGTATCTGGCAGTCTCTGCGCGTTACAGCCCCAGATACTGGGCGATCAAGAAGGCGTCGCCTTGCCCTTCATGTTTGCCAAAGTAGCTGACCGGCTCGCGTTCGTCGTCTTCGATGGAGCCTACTTCGCAGTCGATGTCGTATTGCTGGGCGAGGCCGTTGAACAGGTTGACGGCGGGGGCCAGGTGGGTGTGCTTTTTCACCGGTTGGCTGATGCCCAGCTGCCAGTCTTCGCAGTCATCGCTGGTGCAATCGTTAATCAGCTCGGCGCGGTTGGCTTCGTTTTCTTCAACGTAGGCCTGCAGCGCGGCTTGCAGAGCTGGCAGGTTCTGTTTGAGCTGTTTTTCCTGCTTTTCATCCAGCCGGTCGCAGGCGATGAAAATGTATATAAGCATGGGGGCTACCTGGTGGAATTAAGCGGCCACTTTACCACAGCGGCTGCCGTGCTTAATGCGCCAGGCCCGGGTGGTGCTCTGGCATAGGCAGGTACACTGCCCGGCGCTGCAGCGCTCACAGGCCAGGTCGCCCGTCACTTGTTCGCTTGGCGAGGCAATCCACCTGTCGCCTGAGTTGCTCGCCTGTAGGTCAGTTGTTGACCGCTGCTGGCGGCGCCGGGCACGGTGATGCATAACCAGACCCAGACGCCCATGACCCTGCGCCCGCTAAACCTGCTATTGCTACAGCCGCTGCTGCGGCTGTTTATTCTTGTGGCGCTGTACAGTTTTGGCCATCTGGTTGCCGAGGGGGCAGGCAGGGTGTTTAGAGGTGGCTACAGCTGGGGGCTGACGCTGTAGCCGGATAGTGGTGTTGGGCGCGCCGCTTACCAATCACTGACCCGACCGGCACATACCCAATCGTTGCCGGGCATGGTGGAGCCAACGGCCTTGGCCATAGTCGATGCCTGGGTGACGAACTCGTATTGGGTCTTGCTTTGGCCTGCGCTTAAGCTATCTGCACCACAAAAGTCGTTGGCACACCACTTCATGTACAGGCGCTCATTGCACAGGTTGGTTAGCCTGAAATAGGTTTTTCCATCATCTTCATGGGTGGTGTATTGCAGGCACGCGCCTTGGGTGTTTCGTCCGTTCCAGCACCCTTTGGCGTCCGGGGTATAGCCGAGTGCCGGTGGCTCTAGCGGGGCTTTTTTTGCGCTGTTGGATGTTGCTGACGCGGTCGACTCGGCCGAGCTGGCGGTGGTGTCTTGGGCGTTTTCAGTGCTTGCCTGCGCCTGCTCCACTGCCGCAGGCGTTGCATCAACGGCCGCTGTTGTCGCGCCCTTATCTGATGCTGGCGTTGTGTCTCTTTGCGGTGAGCCTTGATGGCCTGCAGCTGCAGGGATGCTCGCGGCGGCCGCGCTAGCCGTCTGCTGCGCAGCAGTGGGGTAGGAGGTGCTGGCAGGCCGTGCGTACTGGCGCCTTTGCACGTTACGTATCATTGCCTGGGTTTGCTGGTAGTGGGTGTTAATGCTGTTGTTGCGCGCCTGAATGCTGCTGAGGGTGTTTGCCCAGTTTTGTTGGCTCCACGCTTCCAATTGGCGGTTGCGTTCATCAAGCCTGTCGGCTGTCTCCAGGTCACGATAAGCGGATTCAATATCGCGCTCGGCTGTATCCATATAGCCAAGCACGTGCTCAATGGTGTCTTCGGGCGGCACCACGCGGTGGCGGTCTTGTTTGTTGGAGCGGCTCCACAACATCTCTTCGCGGGCTTGCAGGTCTGCATACGCTGCTTGGTACGGCGCGATGTCATAGCTTTCCAGTGCCTTGGTGTTACATTCGATGTAGTCAACATTCCGGCGAATAATGGTGTTGGCACGGCTGCGGCGGCTGCCTCTTAACTCTCTGAAGTTGGCTATCTCTTGCGGGCATCCTGCTTGTTCTGACCAGTAGGCAAAGGTCAGCGGCTTGTGTTCTGTGTTGGTGAAGCGGCGATACTGATCATCGTAAGACTGCGCATCGGCGATGGCGCCACTCAGCTCGTTTACGCGCTCAGCTAACAGCGCCTGTTGTTGCTGCGCCTCGGCGCCGGCGTACACCTGAATGTCGGAACGGCCTTTGAAGTCGACGGCTTTTCTGGGGTCGCTGACAAAGATCAAACGATCGAGAGGCCTGTTGATGACCGTTTGCGTCATTTGCTCACGGAGGGAGGCGAGGTTCGCCGGCGTTAGCTCGTCTAGTGGCTTTGATGTGAAGCAGTCGTAGCAGTATTGCCAGTCGGTAACCACGGCGCCGTTAGTTACCGTTGCTGGCGTTTTAGCAGGCAAGTTATTGAGCCGATTCGTGCTGTTGGTGATGTAATTGCCCTGGGTGAGCAGCTCTTCGGCGGTGATCGCCTTGAGTGGCTGAATTACATAGCGGTACAACGGTATTGGCTGCTCGATTGCCTTGAACTCTATCCAGGCCAGAAGCACTGGCGTGTCAGCAGAAATTAGCTCGTCATCAGACGCGAGGCGGTTGGAGCGGGTGTAGTGAGTCGAGGCAAAGGTGGCCAGCAGCAGGGTGCGATCAGTATGGGGCTCGACCCTTTGCCACTGGTCTATCGATGGATCGCGGTTTTGATAGGCGGACCAGGCAAACTCCCTGGCGTTGATCGAGCACCCGTTCAGCAGGATCAACAGGGCGGATAAAAAGGCGAGATAGATACATCGCAGCGTGTTGTTGGAGGTTGGCTTCATGACTCGTCCCTTCGTCAGCAGGCTATCCGTACGGCCAAACCCTAACGTCCGCTAGTGGGCGATGCAAGCCTAGGAACTCAGCAGGCGGCGTTGGCCGTTGGCGGGGTAATCATAGGTAATGGTAATGTGCAGAAGATGACAACCACAGTTCGCAGCATGCACTTGCAGGATCTAGGGAAGCACTGATTAATTCCACATGCTCTCTGGCGTTCAGGCTGGGCCTGCGGGCTAGCGGAGCTGGATCTGGCGGCTGCCTCCCTGCGGCTTTGAGGTGCTTGGCTAGTGCATTTTCTTGCCTTGGTGGGACTTTGTCCGCACTCCTGGTTGGCACTCGGCGCGGACCTGGCGAATCTGCGATATACCGCAGCCTCGGCGGGCAAGACGGCCCGCACGTAGCAGGCTAGGGAGGCCAATACGCGTGAAGGGAAGAGTGCTGCTGTTGATTTGGGTATTGCTGCTGGCAGGGTGTGTAACCAGCGGGTTGTATCGAAGCGATGGGGAGCGTTATTCGGAGGCGGTGGAGCAGATCATGGTGTCGAGCGACGGTGCCTGGTTTGTCGTGCTTGCTGATAGCTATCACTATGTGTTCCCGATGACGGAGGGGTTGTCCGCCACCTTTTCCTCTGGTTTCCATCGACAAGTCCGCGCCAGTTTTGACAGTTTCACGGTCAAGCGGTCCAACCGGATAACGGGGCGTTACCAGTTGACGCTGGCTGCGGATGCCAGCGAGGTTGATCAGGCCGCGGCGCTGGCTGCGGGTTACCGGCGTGATGACGGCAATATTGTGTACCAAGGGCGTGTGCGCGGGCGGCGCTATGCCGCTGGCGGGTTTGAGCTGGAGCACACTGCTCGGCTGCAACCACTAAATCGGCGCTACTACATCACCGTGACCGAGTCGCTTTCTCCTGAGGTGTTGGCAGCGCGTACGCTGGTAACGCCGCTGGCGGTGATGGCTGACGGCGCGATTGTGTTGTTCTCGATTCCGCTGGTGGTGTTAGTGGGCACGGATATCGCGATCAACGGCATGCCGGCGTTGCACAGCCAATAAGGTCGAACAGCAGGTGATAGAGTTAAGGTCGCGCGCGGGCGGATTTTGCCCGGAGCTGCGCGCTGGTTGCCGATGCAGGTCATTGGGTTGAGCCGGAGCGGCTGCGGGCAGTTGTCGAGCGGCGCTGGGGGCACTGGCGTCTCAGGTGTCGCGCAGCAAGTCCTGACTGTTCAGCAGCGCGAAGGTGACCTCCGGGTGCGCTTTCAGGCTGCGGCGGATGGCGGCGGGGATCGACTTGCGCGTCTTGCGGCAGAGGCCGGGCTGCGGCAGCAGTCGAATACCGATACCGCGCAGGCTGCGCACTTCGCCAAAGCCAGTGTCGATGGCCAGGCGGATGCCCAACTGCTGGTACATGCGCAGCTGCATGTGCTCCAGTTCTTCCAATGTGCTGATGGCTTCCAGCCGGGCCAGCAGGCGTTTTTCTTCATGCAGGGTCAGCAGCAAAATGCGCGGGTCGACGTTGGTCTGCTCGACCAGGGTGTCGCGGTCGCAATCACAGGTGCCCGGCGGGCAGGGTTGGCGTGTGGCAGGCGTCGTGGTCATGGCGTATCTGCACGTGGGAGCATGTAGTTATGGTGCGGGCTTTGGCGGGTACAAGTAAAGCAGCTGGTTGGTAGGGCTTTTACGACTGCTTGCATAGCTCGGTGCCCGGAGCAAAGGCATGTCCCGCGCCGCCACTGCGTTTGGCCTGATACATGGCTTGGTCAGCTTGCCGCAGTAGTTCCTGTTCGCTCTGACCGTGGGCGGGGTAGGTGGCTATGCCGATACTGGGGGTGCTGCGCAGCTCAACTCCCTCCCATTGGTAGGCCTGGCCCAGCGTACTCTGGATTTTGCTGGCGACCAGGGCGGCATCGTCGGGGTGGGTGATGCTGTCTAGCAACACGGCAAACTCATCCCCGCCAAGGCGGCTGACGGTGTCGGAGTCGCGCACGCACTGACGCAAGCGTAACGCGACCTCGCGTAGCAGTTGGTCGCCGGTGGCGTGGCCGTAGGTATCGTTGATCTGTTTGAAGCTATCCATGTCCAGATACAGCACGGCAAGCTGCAGCGCACCGCGCTTGGCTCGCTGTAACGCGCCTTGCAGGCGGTCCATAAACAAGCCGCGGTTGGCCAGCTGGGTCAGTTGGTCATGTTGCGCCAGGAACGCCAGATGGGCTTGGGTGCGTCTGCGCACAATAGCGGTTGCCAGCTGGCTGGCAACGAATAGCAGAAAGGCTTGATCCTGCTCGCTGTAGCGCAGCGTGCCGCTGTGGTTTTGTGCCACCAGCGCGCCAAGGGTAGTGCCGTCAGCGGTGATAGGAACGCCCAGCCAGTGCTGCACGGTTGCCTGGTGCTGCCGCGCTGAGTCAGGGGTGAGCAGCAATGGGCGGTTGTGCTGAACAACCTGATCAAGCGGCGTGCAGGCGGCTAACGGCCCCGGCGTCAGTGGTGGTGAAGAGCGGGTGACCTGATAGGGATAACTGAGCAGATCGCTGGCTGCGTCATACAGGGCTACCAGAAAACTGTCAGCTGGCAGCAGTTGGGTGGTTAACTCGTGTATGCGTTGATACAACTGGGGCAGGGCGTCGTCGCTGTGTGCAGCCTCGGAGATGGCATACACCGCTGCCTGTCGGGCTTCCGCCTGTTTGCGCTTGCTAATGTCACGGGCCACGCCAACGCGGACTTGCTCAGCCTCAAACCAGCGGGTCGACCACATGATATGGACGATGTGCCCCTGCTTGTGGATGTAGCGATTTTCGTGGTCGGGGGCGGCTTCACCGGCGTTGATACGTTCTATCAGCTTGTGGATTCGGGCCTGGTCATTCGGGTGCATGAACTCAAAGGCGCTGCGGCCGACCATCTCCTCGGGGCGATAGCCAAACACCTGCTCGCTGGCTGCACTCACTGACAAAAAGCGTCCTTCCCTGTTCACGACGCAAATGACATCCAGCAGCAGATCCATGAGCTTGTCGTGCGGGATAGGTGAGGATGAGTTCATACTGCTGAATATAGTGGCAGAATGCAGTTTTGCGCTATCGCTGGGCCGTAAATTGTCTCGATGGTGATGCGCGGGTGAGATGGCGTGCGTCTGGGTGTGACATGACATTCAGCACAAAAGCCGGATAATGGCGGGTTTACCAATCCGCTCCCACGTCTGGTGCCCCATGGAAATCAAGGTCAATTTTCTCGACAACCTCCGACTTGAAGCCAAGTTTGATGACTTCACGGTGGTGGCTGACCAGCCCATTCGCTACAAGGGTGATGGCTCGGCGCCGGGGCCGTTTGACTACTTTCTGGCGTCGTCTGCGCTGTGTGCGGCGTATTTCGTCAAGCTTTACTGCAACACCCGCAACATTCCGACCGACAACATTCGCCTGTCGCAAAACAACATTGTTGACCCGGAAGACCGCTACAAGCAGATCTTCAAGATTCAGGTCGAGTTGCCCGCCGACATTTCCGAGAAGGATCGCTTGGGCATCCTGCGCTCCATTGAGCGCTGCACGGTCAAAAAGGTAGTGCAGACCGGCCCGGACTTTGTCATCGAAGAGGTCGAGAACCTGGATGCCGATGCCCAGTCGCTGCTGATGCCGGTACAGACCGAGGGCGAGGGTACGCGGATTTTGGGCAAGGATTTGCCGCTGGAGCAGACCATCGCCAACATGTCGGGGCTGCTTGCGGGCCTGGGCATGAAGATCGAAATCGCCTCCTGGCGCAATATCGTGCCGAATGTTTGGTCGCTGCATATCCGCGATGCGCAGTCGCCGCTGTGCTTTACCAACGGCAAGGGCGCCACCAAAGAGGCAGCTCTGGCCTCGGCACTGGGCGAGTTTATCGAGCGGCTGAACTGTAACTTCTTTTATAACGACCAGTTCTGGGGCGAAGACATCGCCAATGCGGACTTTGTGCATTACCCCAACGAGCGCTGGTTCAAGATTGGGCGCAATGATGATCTGCCCGTCGGGCTGCTCGACAGCTACTGCCTGGATATCTACAACCCGGAAGGGGAGCTGCGCGGCTCGCACCTGATCGACACCAACTCCGGCAACGCCGAGCGCGGTATCTGCGCGCTGCCCTATGTGCGCCAGTCCAACGGCAAGGAAGTGTTCTTCCCCTCCAACCTGATCGAAAACCTGTTCCTCAGCAACGGCATGAGTGCGGGTAACACGCTGGCCGAGGCGCAGGTGCAGTGCCTGTCCGAGATTTTTGAGCGGGCGGTCAAACGCGAGATTCTGGAAGGCGAGTTGGCGCTGCCGGATGTGGCGGACGCGGTGCTGGCCAAGTATCCGGGCATCGTTGCCGGCATCAAGGGGTTGGAAGAGCAGGGCTTTCCGGTGCTGGTGAAGGACGCGTCACTTGGCGGCCGCTTTCCGGTCATGTGCGTAACCCTGATGAACCCGCGCACCGGCGGTGTGTTTGCCTCCTTTGGTGCGCACCCAAGCCTTGAAGTGGCGCTGGAGCGCAGCCTGACTGAACTGTTGCAAGGCCGCAGTTTTGAGGGGCTGAACGATTTGCCGCAGCCCACCTTTGAATCTCAGGCGGTGACCGAGCCGAACAACTTTGTTGAGCACTTTATCGATTCCAGCGGCGTGGTGTCCTGGCGCTTCTTCAGCGCCAAGGCCGACTACGACTTTGTCGAGTGGGACTTCTCCGGCCAAGGCGCGGATTCCAACCAGCAAGAAGCCGACACCCTGTTCGGCATCCTCAAAGACTTGGGCAAAGAAGCCTACATGGCAACCTACACCGACCTGGGCGCCAACGCCTGCCGCATTCTGGTGCCGGGTTATTCCGAGGTTTACCCGGTCGAGGATTTGATCTGGGATAACACCAACAAGGCGCTGGATTTCCGTGCCGACATTCTCAACCTGCACAGCCTGACTGATGAGCAGCTGCAGGCGCTGGTTGAGCGGCTGGAAGAAAGCGAGCTGGACGATTACACCGACATTAAGACGCTGATCGGCATCGAGTTTGACGACAACACCACCTGGGGCCAACTGACCATTCTGGAGCTCAAGCTGCTCATCTATCTGGCGCTGGAGCAGCTGGATGAGGCCAAGGAGCTGGTTGAGGCCTTCCTGCAGTTTAATGACAACACCGTGGAGCGCGGCCTGTTTTATCAGGCGCTCAATGTGGTGCTGGAAGTGCTGCTGGATGAGACGCTGGCGCTGGCCGATTTTGAGCCTAACTTCCGCCGGATGTTTGGCAATGAGCGCATGGACGCCGTTGTCGGTTCGGTGCAGGGCGACGTGCGTTTCTATGGCCTCACAAAGACCAACATGCAACTGGATGGGCTGGATCGCCACCTGCGCCTGATCGACAGCTACAAGAAGCTGCACGCCGCCCGGGCCAAGGCGGCCAGTGCAGCCCGTATCGACGACGTTGCAACCAAACCCCTCCTGCAACCCTCCCGCCCACGATCCGCCTGGCGCAAAAAATCGTAGGGCGGAGAACGCCGCAGGCTTCTCCGCGTGTTTGTTGTGCGGTGGCTTTGGTGGAGAACGCTGCGCGGTTCTCCACCCTACGCGGGGGTGTTGTGGCGCTGTGGTGTCGTAGGGCGGAGAACGCCGCAGGCTTCTCCGCCGTCAAACAAGCGCATCACCCCAATCCGCGGGATATAGCCCGGCAGCGACCGCGCGATGAAAACTGGAATAAGGCCAATCGGCCAGTTGTGTCACATGCCCATGCTTGATCGGGTTGTAGTGGATGTAGTCAACATGGCGCCAGTAGTCGTTCTCATCCCGAATCAGGTGCTCCCAATAACGCCGTTGCCAGATGCCGCGTTCGCCGCGTCGCTGTTGTGTTGCGGTGCGAGGTTCAGTCGCTGGCAGGCGTTTTGAGAAGCTGCGTTTGATCACTTGCCAGCGCTGGGCGAAGTCAGCATCGCCCGGCGGCAGGGTCCAGAGGCAGTGCATGTGGTCAGGCAGCACTACCCAGGCGTCGATGTGAAAAGGATGACGGTCACGGGTTGCGCGCACACAGCGACGCAGCAGGTCGATCTCGCGCACCAGCAGGCCGCTCTTGCGGTCGTGCAGGTTGACGGTGAAGAAGTAGCTGGCGCCTGGGGCGCGTGCGCGGCGGTAGCGGGGCATGAGCTGACGGTTCCATGATGGCGACGCTGCACCATGGCGTTCCGGCCAGCAGCGGCCAATCAGGTCTGGGCGAAGATGTGACGCGCTTGGGGTTTGCCTGGCCGATTCTGTTGTCTGCTGGCGCAGGGTTTTTCGCAGCGCGCCTGCGCTGCCGGGCTGGCGTTTGTTGCATTCACTGCTTGCTGCCAGGTGTTCGGTTTTCTGGGTCTAACAGCAGCCACCCACGGATCGCAAAGGGGGCTCAGCGGACAATTTTCAGAGCATCACTGCTGTCGATAGGCGGATGGCGCAACGCCTTCCCACTGCCTGAAGGCCCGTCGGAAGTTGGCAACATCGCTGTAACCCAATGCCCAGGCGATCTCCTCGACTGACAGCCGCCCCGACTTCAGGTGTTCGATTGCCAGCGCGTGCCGCACGTCTCGCAGGATCTGCTTGTAGCTGGTGTGCTCGCTCTGCAGGCGTCGATGCAGGGTGCGCGGGGTGAGGTAGAGCAGGCGGGCGGTGGTCTCCAGACTGGGGAAGCTGCTTTGACGTTCTAGCAGCAGGCGCTGCACGCGGTCACCGAGGCTGTTTCTGTCGCCCAGCTTCGTCAGCTCGCGCTGGCAGATCTGCTCGGCCTCGCGGAACGCATCCGGGTCGGCCATGCGTAGCGGTTTGTCCAGCAGCGCGCTGTTGAGGCTGAAGGCCGCGCAGGGTTGTTGGTACCGCACCGGGCATCCAAATACGTTGCTGGCGAGCCGGGCATAGGCGGGGGGCGGGAACGGCAGGCTGACCTCATGCACGCTGCTGTCACCAAGGCCGATGGCGTCGAAGATGTTCTTCACCGCCAGCGTGATGGCTTCGATGATGGTCTGCTCGGCAGCGCCGAGGGCATGGGCCGGGACAAAGCGCAACTGTTCAAACTGCTGCTGTGCGGTCGGTTGCAGTTGCACGTTCACCAGCGTGGTACGCACGGGCAGATACTGCTCCAGCAGCTCGATTACCTGGCGCAGCGACGCGGCCTGTAGCGCGGCGAAACCAAGCACGCCGTGGGTGCCGACGACCAGCCGTTCACCGAGTAGCAGCCCGAACGCGGGCTCGTTACTGAGGGTCATGGCGCGCTCAACGAGCTGGATCAGCAAGGCAATGTCGGGCTGATAGTCTGGGTCGTTCAGTTGCTCAGGCGCCACGCCGCAACTGGTGAGCCAGTGTTCAGGCGCCAGCCCCATTACCCGCAGTTGCTCGGCGATCTGGCGCAGGTACTGCACGGGAAGCAGGAAGCTGGACATCGGGCCTCAGTCTGGCAAGGGAAGTGACTGCGGGTAAATGTCAATTAATGACCTCCTTGTTGTCAACTGTTGATCTCTCTCTAGTAGCGCGCCGCCCCATAGCATGAAGTCGCTCCCGATCCGAACGATCCTGACAGGAGGACGCATGTTTTCATTCTTTCGCAAAAAGCCGCCCGCGCAGGCGCGCATCAACGGTGAGTCGGTTGCAGTGCAGGCGGGGGAAACCTTGCTGCACGCGGCACTGCGCCACGGCATTGACTTTCCACATAGCTGCCGGGTGGGTGGCTGCGCCAGTTGCAAGTGTCGGCTGGTGTCCGGCCAAGTCAGGGAGCTGACCGAAACGAGCTATATCCTCAGCGACGAGGAGCTGGACGCCGGCTTCATTCTGGCGTGCCAGAGCGTACCCAGGGGCGAGGTTGAGATTGAGGTCGATCTGGCTGCGCAGCAGGGGCATCAGCGGGTGCGTGGCCGCGTTGTTGACCAGCAGCGGCTGACCCACGATATCACCCGGCTGGTGGTTCAGCTGGAACAGAGTCTGCCCTACAGGGCGGGTCAGTACGCCGAGCTGAGTTTTGACTTGCTGCCGCAGCATGCGCGCAGCTTTTCCTTTGCGACACGCCAGCAGCCGGATGCTCAGGTCAGCTTTTTCGTTCGCCAGGTGCCGGGTGGAGTGCTCACTTCAGCGCTGCACAGCCGCGCTCTGGTGGGCGAGAGCGTAACGCTGGCTGGCCCGCTGGGCGACTTCTATCTGCGCCCTGCGAGCGCGCCGCTGCTGCTGGTTGCCGGTGGCAGCGGACTGGCGCCGATTCTTGCCCTGCTTGAGGAGGCGCTGGCAACCGGCGGCGAGCGACCGGTGACGCTGCTATTCGGCGCTCGTGCGCAGCGTGATCTCTACGCGCTTGAGCAGATACGCGAGCTGGCAGGGCAGTGGAATGCTCCGTTCAACTTTGTCCCGGTGCTGTCTGATGCGGCGCTTGATACCAGCTGGGGCGGTCTGCGGGGACAGGTGACGGCGCAGATCGGCCAGCACCTGGTCGGCGCTGTGCACGCCTACCTGTGCGGCCCGCCCGGGATGATCGACCGCGCGATCGAGGTGCTGCTGAACGCCGGCGTCGCCCGCGAACACATTCACTTCGACCGTTTTACCACCCTGCCTGTGCCCGCCACGGCCAGTGTCTGAGCAACAACACCCACAACAAAAAGAAAGGTGCTTTATGAATATCCTGCATTACCTGAAGTTCTTCCTGTTTCATGCTGTTGGCCTGCTGGCTGCCGTTTCCATTCTGGCCGGTGGCGGCTGGACCAGCCTCGGCCTGCTGGCGGTGCTGGTGATCTACATCGGCGGCGATGCGATTTGCGGCAACGACACCAGTACGCCACAGTTTCGCTACCCGATGATTCTGACCGTGCAGTTGTGGATGGCGCTGCCGCTGCTGGCGTTCATCGTCTTCGCTGCGGTGTGGAGCGTCAGCAGCAGCGATGTGTTGGGCTTTGGCGCAGCGCTAGGCCAGCTCAGCGGGTATGACCTGCTGAGCGCTCGCGAGGCGACGACAACCCTGCATCACGTGTCGGCCCTGATACTCACCGGGCTGATGATTGGTGTGATCGGCACTATCGCTGCCCATGAACTCACGCACCGTACCTGGGACCCGGTCTCCATGCTGATCGGCCGCTGGTTGCTGGCGTTCAGTTTCGACACGGTGTTTTCCATCGAGCATGTCTACGGTCACCATCGCTATGTCTCAACCAGCGAAGACCCGGCCACCGCGCCGCGTGGCCGCAACGTCTACTTTCACGTGCTGGCATCAACCATCAAGGGCAATCTGAGTGCCTGGCAGATCGAGACGCGTCGCCTGGCGCGCAAGGGCCAAGGGCTGATCAGCATCCACAATGCGGTGATTCGCGGGCACCTGATGAGTGTCGGGCTGGTAGCCGTGGCCTATGCCATGGGCGGCTGGCAGGCGGCGCTGTTCTTCATTGCTTGTGGCTTGTGGGGTAAAGCGCTGCTAGAGATCGTCAACTACATGGAGCACTACGGCATGGTGCGCAATCCCGCTACGCCGGTGCAGCCGCGCCATTCGTGGAACACCAACCGGCGCATCAGTTCCTGGGCGATGTTCAACCTGACCCGTCACTCGCACCACCATGCGCAAGGTGAAGTGCCGTATCAGGATCTGCGCCCCTTCC
The DNA here is from genome assembly GCF_021545785.1 of Halopseudomonas maritima. Taxonomy (NCBI): domain Bacteria; kingdom Pseudomonadati; phylum Pseudomonadota; class Gammaproteobacteria; order Pseudomonadales; family Pseudomonadaceae; genus Halopseudomonas; species Halopseudomonas maritima. Next base: position 467,795 of record NZ_CP079801.1, on the reverse strand, counting down.
CGGATGCGCCGATGATGATTGGTGGCTATCTCACCACCATCGTAGTGGCGATGATTCCGCCGCTGTGGCATCACCTGATGACGCCCAAGGTGCTGGCCTGGGATCGGGATTACGCAACCGCCGAGGAGCGCGAACTGGCCGCCGAGGCTAACCGCCGCAGCGGGATAGCGGCGATGCAGGTGGCTCGTACGGAGGGTGAGGGGGAGCGAGGCTGATGTTCTGACAACGGGGCTGGTCGCAGTGACCAGCCACTCGTTGCCTGTGAGTCACGCAGGTTCGGCCACTTGCGCGCGCTCCCGTTGCTGCTGCAGTTGCGGCACCAGGGCGTCTATCTGCTCCTCTGCCAGCGCAACCGACGTGGCGAGGATGTCGCCGCCGATCTCCTGACCTTCAATGGCGATCTGATGGACCTCAGTGATACCGATAAAGCCGAGCGCTGTAATCAGCGCCGGCTCAAGATGGTTGAGCGCTTCCAGTTCGCCGCCGGGGCCGAAGTCGACGCCGCCGCGGGCGGTCAGAATAACGGCCTGTCGCGGGCGGTCGGCGAGGCGCGGGGTGTAGGGATCAGCGGGGTTGCTGGTGTCGACATCCACCGTCTTGCCGGGGCGTACGATCTGGTCGATCCAGGCCTTCAGCGCGGCCGGCATGCCGAAGTTGTACAGCGGCACGCCGATCACCAGCACATCGGCTGCAATCAGCTCGTCGGCCAGCTGTTCGCTCTCGATCAACGCGTTGTGCATCCACGGCTCGCGCTGCTCTGGTGGGGTGAAGCTGGCAGCAATCCAGTCATGGCTGATGCAGGCCGGTGGGTGCTGGCCGATATCCCGGTAGGTGGCGGTATCCTGCGGGCGGCGTTGCAGCCACTGGCTGACAAAGCGCTGGCTGAGGTTGCGGCTGTGCGAGCCGTGCAGGTCTTTGCCGGCAAGGCCGGGGCGGGCGCTGGCGTCCAGGTGCAGAATGTGCGGCATGGTGGGTCTCCGTGTAGTTGAATTCATCTGAAATTCGCAGCAGACTCAGCCTAAATCCGCCCTGCAGCGGCGACAAACGATCAATATTTTCAGATACAGGTGAAAGGAATTCATCTATGGCTCAGCGCAAACTGCCGTCCCTTGCGGCCCTGCGTGCCTTTGAGGCTGCGGCCCGTCACGAGAGCGCGAAACAGGCCGCTCAGGAGCTGTCGGTCACCGCCACGGCAATCAGTCATCAGGTGCGCGGCTTGGAGGAGGCGCTGGGCGTGCCGCTGTTTGTACGCAAACCGCGGCAGCTGCAGTTGACCGCCCAGGGGCGCGAGCTGCAGGACGTTCTGAGCAGCGCCTTCGACAGCATCAGTGCAGCAGTGGAGCGGCTGAGTGATACGCCGTCGCGGCAGGCCATTACCCTCACCACAACACCGGTGATCGCCGCACGCTGGTTGCTGTCCTGGGTTTGCATGCTGCGCGAAACGCACCCGAACATCGACTTGCGCATTCACGCCTCCCACGAGACGGTGGCGCTGGATGGTGCTACCGCCGATATCGCCATACGCTACGGCGACGGCCGCTGGCCGGGCATGGTCGCGGAGAAATTGCTGGACAACACCTTTGTGCCGGCCTGCAGCCCGCTGCTTGGGCTCAAGAGTCCGGCTGATCTGCCCAAGTACCCGCTGCTGCACTTTCGCAGTTCATCAACCGGATCGGCGCCTGCTGACTGGGCCGGTTGGCAGAAACTGGCCAAGGTGCCAGGGCTGGATGTGGGGGCCGGGCTGGTGTTTTCCGATGAGACCCACGCGGTGTCTGCGGCGGTTGGCGCCCAGGGCGTGGCGCTGATGAGTCGGGAGCTGATCGAGGATGAGCTAAGGGAAGGGCGGCTGGTACAGCCGTTCGGGCCAGAGATCGCAGGCAAACCGTTCTATCTGGTTTACCCGGAAAGTCGCAAACATGACCCAACCATTGTGGCGGTGCGTGATTGGGTCATGGCGGTGCCGGGCGGGGTCTGTACGCTTTGAAACCGGGCTGCGTTTGGCTGCGGGACCGATGGCGGAGACGCTGTGCTTACTCCGCCCTGCGGGTTGGCGCGGTATCGTAGGGTGCCCTAGACCAAAGGCGTGTCCACCGAGACCCTCCCTTCCGAGCGCTTACAGCCCCAGCTTCGCCGCGACGTAATCCGCGTCCTTGTCACCACGGCCAGACAGGTTGACCAGAATGTGGCTGTCCTGCGGCAGCTTGGGCGCCTCACGCATGGCCCAGGCGACGGCGTGCGCGCTTTCCAGCGCCGGGATAATGCCTTCGGTGCGCGATAGGGTCATGAAGGCATCCAGGCATTCCTGATCGGTTACGGATTGGTAATCAACGCGGCCGATATCCTTCAGGTAACTGTGCTGCGGGCCAACACCGGGGTAATCCAGACCGGAGGCAATTGAGTGCACCGCAGACGGGTTGCCGTCTTCATCTTCCAGCACGTAGCAGGCCATGCCGTGCAGCTCGCCCGGCTTGCCAACCGACAGGGTCGCGGCGTGACGGCCGGGGTTTTCGACGCCTTCACCGGCCGGCTCAATACCCACCAGATGGACCGACTCGTCGTTCAGGAACGCGGTAAACATGCCCATTGCATTGGAGCCACCACCAACGCAGGCCACGGTGTGGTCGGGCAGGCGATTGTATTTGGCGAGGAATTGCTCGCGCGCTTCATTGCCGATGATCGCCTGAAAGTCGCGCACCATCTTCGGGAAGGGATGCGGGCCAACCACCGAGCCGATGGCGTAGATGTAGTCGGTCGGGTTCTTGAGGTATTCCTCAAATGCGCTGTCGACCGCTTCTTTGAGTGTGGCCGCGCCGCGGGTAACCGGCACCAGCTTGCAACCGAGGATGCGCATCTTGGTGACGTTCGGGTGCTCCTTCTCGATATCCACCTGACCCATGTGAATCTCGCAGGGAATGCCCACCAGCGCACAGGCGGTCGCCAGTGCCACACCATGCTGACCGGCGCCGGTTTCGGCAATCACCTTCTTCTTGCCCATGAACTTGGCTAGCAGCGCCTCGCCCAGGCAGTGATTAATCTTGTGCGCGCCGGTGTGGTTCAGGTCTTCGCGCTTGAGGTGAATCTGCGCACCGCCGAGTTTTTCCGACAGACGCTTGGCATGGAAGATCGGGCTGGGGCGGCCCACGTAGTCGGCGAACAGGCTGGCCAGCTCCTGCTGAAAGTCCTCGCGCTGGCGGATTTCTTCATACGCCTTGTCGATATCGTCCATTGCCTGCTTGAGCTCCGGCGGCACCAACTGGCCACCGTAGGGGCCGAAGTAACCGTTGGCGTCTGGCATCGGGGTGGAAAGCAGGTCTTGGGACATGGCTGAATTATCCTTGCTAGTTAAAGGGGTATTCGGAAGAGCGGGTAGTGTAACCAGCCAAACAACAGGCCGCACCTGAATCGCTGGACCTTCTTATGGCGCGATGCATTTCAATAGGTATTGGCTAGCAGATTTTCTGATGACTTTTTTTGCTGGCGATATATGATGCGCCACCCTCATTGCCGTCTCAGGCCATCATGCCCCACAACGCCATTTATACCGACCTCTCCGGTTATTACGACCTGATGTGCGCCGACATCGATTACCAGGCCCAGAGTCAGTGTGTGCAGCGTATCCAGCGGCTGTTTGGCAACGGAGGCAAGCGCCATTTGGATCTGGCCTGCGGCACCGGTCCCCATGTGCGTCACTTCCTCGATGCAGGTTTTCAAAGCGGCGGGCTGGATATCCATCAGCCGATGCTGGATCTGGCGAAAGCGCGCTGCCCGGAGGCGATGTTCTCGCGGCAGGACATGTGCGGCTTCAGCGTTGAGCAGCCGATGGACCTGATTACCTGCTTTCTCTACTCCTTGCATTACAGCGCGAGCATTGAGCGCCTGGGTGCATGTATCGCCCGTGTGCATGCTGCATTGGCTGACGGCGGTGTGTTTTGCTTCAACGCGGTAGACAAGGCGCGGATCGACAACAGCTCTTTTGTCTCCCACACCGCGCACCAGGGGGGCGCTGTGTTTCGCTTCAGCTCTGGCTGGTATTACCCCGGTGATGGTGAGCAGCAGCGCTTGCGTTTGCGCATTGAGCGCACCGACACCGGAGGTACTCAGCTCTGGGAAGACGAGCATCCGATGGTGGCAGTGACCTTCCAGGAACTGATCGGCTTGCTTGATCCTTACTTCGAAGTTCAACTGCTGGAGCACGACTACCAGCGGCTTCTGTCGTGGGATGGGGCGTCAGGGAATGCGCTGCTGGTTTGTACCAGACGGACACTGGCCTGATTGGCCGAGGCCGCCGCACGGTAGCATTGGGTGCTGACCGGGCGCAGTGGTATTTGCGCCGCGCGGGTATGACAGCAACCTGCAGCCTGTCCGACCAATGGTGCTGAACTCTGACTGAATTTGCTCCATGCTGATAATCACCGTATCAGTGTGCGACAAGCCGTCGCATCGTTTCTCCGGTGAAGTGAGAGTGGAATGAGCAGGTTTGAGCAAGGCACAGGTAACCGTCGCCTTCTTGTGGTTGATCCCTGCGGTGGGTGTGCGGATTTGTTTTCCGCGTTGGGCGATGTCTGGCAGATGAGTGTGTGTGGGCTGGCTGAAGCCCACCTCCAGCAGTTTGACGTGGGGATCTTGCGTCTGCACGCCCATCAGTTGAGCAGTCTCGAATCAATCAAACGACTGATTGCAGACAGCGGTAGCGAGTGGATCGCTGTTGTAAATAGTGAGACGTTACACGACAAGAACGCCCGGGATTTTATTGGCGGGTGGTTTTTTGACTATCACACGTTGCCGCTGGATTTTTTTCGCCTTAAATGTGTGCTTGGGCGTGCCTTTGGCATGGCGCACCTGCGAGGGCACCGGGGGCGGATGCCTTCCCGATCCCACCGCGACCGTTTGGTGGGGCAAAGCCCGCAAATTGAGTCGTTGCGCAAACGCATTAGCAAACTCGCCGTGACGGAGTCGACTGTTCTGGTTCTGGGCGAGAGCGGCACCGGGAAAGAGCTGATTGCCAGGGCGCTGCATGAGCAGTCTCGCCGCAACGCGATGCCTTTTGTCGCCATCAACTGCGGGGCGATCCCTGAGCACTTGATCCAGTCCGAGCTGTTCGGGCACGAAAAGGGCGCTTTTACCGGCGCCCATCAGCGCAAGATCGGACGGATCGAGGCAGCTGATGACGGAACGCTTTTTCTTGATGAAGTAGGTGACTTGCCGCTTGCGATGCAGGTTAATCTGCTGCGCTTTCTTCAGGAAAAGACGATCGAGCGAGTCGGCGGTTCCTCGCCCATCGAGCTCAATGTCCGGGTGATTGCCGCGACCCATATCGACCTGGAGCGTGCTGTTAGTGAGGGGCGGTTTCGAGAGGATCTGTATTACCGGCTTAACGTCATGGACCTGGAAACGACGCCCCTGCGAGAGCAGAAGGGCGACATCGCGTTGCTGGCTCAGTACTTTTCGGATTACTACGCTGACGAGATTGGGCGTCGTCCCAAAGGGTTCAGTAGCGCGGCGATTGCCACCATGGCTGCTCACGACTGGCCAGGTAATGTCCGCGAACTTGCTAACCGGGTGCGGCGGGCGCAGGCTCTGGCTGAGGGCAGACAGCTGCAACCGGTCGACCTGGGCCTGGAGTCCGAAGGTGCGCTGGCAACCACCTGTTTTGGCTCGCTGAAAGACTATCTGGGGCGCGCCGAGCGGCAGGCGCTGGAGGATGTGATGGCCACGCAAACACGCAGCATGAGTGATGCGGCCAAGGCGCTGGGTGTATCCAGGCCGACACTCTACCGACTGCTGCACAAGCATCGGATGCTGTAGCTGTCCGGTTGCTGTTTAGGCGGCCTTGTTGTTATCCCGGCGCCTGCCTAGAAGTAATAGGGAAACTTCAGGCTGAAGGAAAAGTCGGGTGCGTCCGGTGTCAGGCCAATTGACAGGTTGGGGACGATGGTGAAATCGCGGTTGGCCGCGTAGGTCATGCCAATGTTGAAGTAAGCCGCGTTGGCATCGCTGCCCGAGACGGTTTGCCACGATTGGCCGCGAGGACGGATACGTGTTTCTCGGCTGATCAGCTCTGAAAACGACATGGACAGACTCGCTTTTTCGTTCAAGGCAAAGGCCACGCCCAGGCCAAACTGGAACCAGTCCCCAAGATCAACCGTGCCCGGTACCTTTGCGCCCCGTTGGGCGCTGATGTCGTTGAAATCCTCTTCAAAGTTATAGGTGTACGACAGGTTGCCGAAGACCACGGCCGGGTCCAGCGTCTTGATCAGTGCAATGCCGGGGGTGACCGACCAGATGCCATTGCCGGTTGGCAGGCTTTCGGGAATGTTCAGGTTGTTGTTGCCAGGCACTGGATCAACCTTGATGCCGTAGGGGTGTTCGCCCGTCGGGCCTTTTACACGCAGGCTCACGACGGCGTCGGGTCTGCCGGGTGCCTCGTCAAGAAACTTGTATGAAATCCCGGCGCTGATGTCGCCCAGGCGCGGGTCGCGGGTAACGGTGGCCTCGCTGATCTGGTTGCTCGCCCCGCCAGCGCCGGCCGACTGGTAGTCGGTTTGGCGGTATATCCAGGGCGCATTGACGTCCAGCTGCCAGCGATCACCCCAGTTGTAGCGCGCCGTCAGGTCGAAGGTGAGGGTGTCGGAATTGATCTGGTCAATCCCCAGATTGCCCAGGAAGATGGCGTCCAGCGCCAGAAAACCGTTGAGAAACAGTTGCCTTGAATCATAGTAGGTATAGGTGATGCCCGGCTCGATGCTGAATCTGCCGCCGCCAAAAAAGCCGCTGGCTTCGGAGTACAGGTTCTGTACGCTGTCCGGCGGGCGGGAGCTGTCCTTGAGTTCAGAGCCATAGCCGCTGCCAGTGCCCTGTGGCTGATCGCTGGCGCGAGCAACCTGCTGCGTCGGCGAGGCTGAAGTGCTGCCTCTGGCTTCCATCTGGCGCAAGCGTTGCTCCAGAATCATCAAGGCGTTTTGCTGTGCCTCGTAGCGCTGTTTCAGCATTTGCAGTTCCGCCTGCAGGTCTCTGACCTCCGCTGGCTGTTGCTGTGCGTGGGTGGCTGTTGGGAACAGCATGAGTGCAGCCAGCGAACTCAGAACAGCGGGGGGCAACTGACGCATGGCGAACCTCTTTGTTCTATTTTTTAGTAAGCGTAGTTCAAAGACCGTTTTGTTTCAGGCCTTTGAGTTGCTCCAGGCAACTGACCAGGTTGAGGTTGTTGAGCGGGCTGCGCAGCGCGACGCTCAGGGTGGCCAGGTTGCGTACCTCATTCAGGGTGCCGCCGATGTTCGCCTGCTGCGCAATCGAGCCGCCCCCTATTTGCTGCAGACTGGTTCCTTGACCATTGGCTGCCTGTAGGGCGATCTGCAGCCCGCCATTCACCGCGCCCACCTGAACGCTCCCGGCGCCGTTGCTGAAGGACTGAGGGCCGCTGAAGGAACCGCCAACACCAGTACCTGCTGGCGCCGCGCCGTAACTGATGTCAATGCTCAGATCGTTGCGCCCCGTGTTGAAGTCTCCGGCAGTGCGCACGCTTTGTACCACGCCTTGAACGCTATCCAGGCCCGCACCGCCGATGACCTGGCCGGTGCCGGTGCTCAGCCCTCCTGCCGAGCCGGTTTGGTCGATCATGCTGATGCTGAGGTTGGGCTGGGACTGTCCCTGAGCGATGTTCAGAGAAACCTGAGCACCGATGACCTGGCCCGATGAGGCTTGCCAGGATGAGTTCATGACCACGCCAAAACTGATGATCCGGTCGGGCAAGACGTAGCGACCTCGGAGCTGGGCGAGCTCGGTGTCACTCACCTCCGCCGGGCTGAACAGGCTGGCCGCGGGTGCAGCAGTGCACACTAGCATCAATGCGGTGACATACCGGTATTTAGCGTTCATGTTCATCTCCCGGAGCCTCCCCATTCATGGCTAGAAAAAATCGCTTTGAATGAAGCCGAACTCCATTAGTTCTGCATCCTCAAGTGGGCTGAAACTGTCTATTCGGTGCTTGGCGGTCAGTTGTTCGGGGGGGGAAAGCAGCACGTTGTTGCGGTCGTATCCTGGGCCAATCAGGGCAAAGACAATGCCATTCCAGCCGGCGGCGAACTCTTCCAGCGGCAGTTTCTTGTGACCCAATGCAGGATCGCCAACATAGGCGAAACCACCGAAAACCCGTTGTAATACTACGAAGTGCTTGTAGCCGCGGACATCAAGCAGGACGACGGTGGGCACTCTGAGCTCTGGCAGTTTGTCTGCGCTTATGCGATATCCGCGTGCCCGCAGGCCGAGTGTTTCGGCGTAGCGCTTCATGTCCAGCATGGAAAAGCCCTGGGTGCGAACCAGGTCAGGGGACGCGTTCACCAGCATGCCCCGAATGACGTCTTCTTCTTCCAGGTCCCAGCCGTAGGCGGCGTTGAGAATGGTGCCCAAGGCGGCCGCACCACAGCTGAAGTCGGTACGCTGCTCAACCAGATTCTGGAAGCGCCGTTCTTGCATGCTGACAACCGGCTTGTAGATCAGCGTCCCGTTGGGTAAGGCAGGTATGCCGATCTCTGCAGCCTGGGTTATCACTGAGGCAGACATGAGCACGGCTGAAAACCAGATGAGCCAAGGGGACATGGAAATCTCCTCCAAGCAATTGGGCCGGTCTTGGACCGGCCCAATGCCTTTTGGCAGTGCTTTACAGGTCAGGTACGCAAGCGCTGCAGCCGCGGGCAATGGCCAGGCTGTTTGCCTGTTGGTTGCCGGAGCCAGCTGCAATGTTCACACCTACGTTGCCGGATGCCCCGTTGAGCGAGTTGGACATGCTGGCGTTGTTGACCACCGGAGTTTGCGGATCGTCGTCGCTGCCACCACCACCCCACGGCGGGATGAAGAACGACAAGGTTTGTCCGCTGGTCTCACCCAGGCCGGAGGCCCCTTCATCTGCTTCGCCCAGCTCGTAGAGATCGCCCACAGCGTTGTCGGTGTAGTTGTTGTTGGAGAATTGCTCCATATCAACCGACGCGCTGGCGGTGAAAGCTGTCTCCGAGGAGGCAATGGCCAGGTCGTTCTTCTGCTGGTTGGAGGTGCCGGCGGCGATGTTGATACCAGTGTTGCCGCTGACGTTTCTGCCGGAGTTGACCAGGCTTGCGCTGTTCTGGGTGCCCTCGTTAGAGACCTCGTTGTTGGCGTTGTACTGCTTCACATTGACACTCGCGCTGGCTTCAAGGCCTGCGCCCACGCCGAAGACGAAGAAGGCGTCGGAGGTTGCAATGGCAGCGGCATTGGCCTGCTGGTTATTGTCACCGGCAGCGACGTTGGCGCCGACATTGCCGGACGACCCGTTCAGCGAGCCTGAAACGCTGGCGCCGTTGATGGTCGACTCGTTGTCTACGTCGTTGTACTGGTTGTCTTGGACATCATTGACAGTCGCCGACGCACCACTGCTGCTCGAGCTGCCCGAGTGTCCGCCCCCCCCAGCCATAACGCTTCCAGAAAGAGCCACTGCAATGGCGAAGGCCACAGGCTTCAGGATCATTTCGGTTTTCATGGTAAATCTCCTTACACAAGAGTGTTTAGCGTTTTTGCATATTTCAGGGTCAATCCGCGACCCTGATGCTGAGGTTGTTGGCACTGCTGTTGCCAACCCCGGCACTCTGGTTCAGTTGCACCACGCCGCGTGAGTCGGCAAACGCACGATCGTCAATATCGGCGATGCGCTCACCGCTAGGCGGTGCAACTGCTCCGGAGACTGATGTAGGGGCCGCGCTTTGGGAAAGCACGGTGTCATCCAGGCTGTCCGGTGTGCTATTGAGCGATATACCCACCACATTGCTGTGTTGGTTACCGGCTCCAGCACTCTGGTTGAGCCCCAGAATGCCACTCCCTTTACTGAAGGAAGCCCCTTGAATACGCGCCACCGCGTCCGAGCCGGTTGCCGATGCGGGCAGACTGGCGCGTACTTGGGTGATGCGGGTATTGGTAGTGCTGCTGTCGCCAGCTGCTATGGCGCGACTATTAATTTGCTGGTGAGCGGTGCCGGCGGCCTGATTGACACTCAGGTTGCCCAGGTAATTCGCTGCGCTGTCGGTGATGGTGGCCTGTGTTTCCTGGCGCACCTGATCGGCCAATAGTGCAGGGCTGGCGAGCACCAACAGACAGCAGAGCATCGGTCTGGAGCACATGGTCACTTACTCCCGATCGCGTTAAGTGGACCAAGCCCCTGCTTGATGCTCTGATTGATGGTCCCCGAGATGGCAGGCCCGGACACCGCGCCGCCACCACCGCCGCCGCCGCCGACAGTTTGTGTGCCCGATTGGGGACCCGCCAGGACGCTGCCAGAGTGGTTGGGTACCAAGCCTTGCGTGATCTGGCTCTCGACATAGTGACCGCGTAGTGCTGCGCCGCTGGCGACATTGGCGAAGTCGGCGTCGCTCATTTCGGCGGCCATGCGACGTGCATCAGTGCCAGGGTTGACTATCTCGGGGTTGGGGTCTGGGAGCAGGGGAGCGCGGGTGGCTATGCGTGACTGAACTTGACGCTGGATGATGATATCGCCATCGGCAGCCTGTGCGGCTTGAAACGCCATCGCCTGCGCCATGGCGAGTAGGCCAACGGTGGTGCTGATCCATACCGATCTGTCCATGACAGTGCTCCTGATCCACCATACGCATTCTTTGTATGGATACCAGAGCACAGTCTGTGCCAATAAAATTTATTATTTAAAATCAATGGCTTGCTTTGTTTTTGCTCAAGGGGAGACGGTGGCGGTGTTAATTTGAAGAGACAGCCAGGCGGGCCAGAGGAGGTGGGAGTGGCCGCCAAACCCATGCGGGGTGCAGGTGTATGTCCTGCGGCGAAGGTGTCTCAGAGTTGAAACAAAGGCGCGTGTGGCGCGATTTGTGTTTCAGCTGCGCTACAGCTTGATCGTTGAGGGGCGTCGTACGGGGGGCTGATTGCCAAGGCTGGGGGGGGCGAGAGTCGGAGAGTACAAGGCATCACTGATTGACGGGGGAGGTGCCGCTAAGCCGGTGTTTCTCGATGACGGTGCGATACGCCGTTGCCGTGTGGCACGAATACTGGCTGAGCGTTGTGGTACGGCGCTGTTGCCAAGTCAGGCCTGCAGCGTCAGGGGGAGGCCAAGACGCGTTGCGCGCTTGGCCTACCACACCTGTGTTCGTCAATCAGTGCTGCGCTGAGGCGGGTTTCAATCCCAGGTCAGCGCACCGCCAGTTTGATACTCGATTACGCGGGTCTCGAAGAAGTTTTTCTCTTTCTTCAGATCCATGATCTCGCTCATCCAGGGGAAGGGGTTGGTGGCACCCGGGTATTCCTCTTTCAGGCCGATCTGGGTCAGGCGACGGTTGGCGATGAACTTGAGGTAGTCCTCCATCATCGCCGCGTTCATGCCGAGTACGCCGCGGGGCATGGTGTCGCGGGCGTATTCGATTTCCAGCTGGGTGCCCTGCAGGATCATCTGCGTCGCTTCATCCTTCATGGCGGCATCCCACAGGTGCGGGTTTTCGATCTTGATCTGGTTGATCACGTCGATGCCGAAGTTCAGGTGCATGGACTCGTCACGCAGGATGTACTGGAACTGCTCGGCGGTGCCGGTCATCTTGTTGCGGCGACCCATGGACAGGATCTGGGTGAAGCCGCAGTAGAAGAAGATGCCTTCCAGTACGCAGTAGTAGGCAATCAGGTTGCGCAGGAACTGGCGGTCGGTTTCAGGCGTGCCGGTGTTGAACTGCGGGTCGGAGATCGAGCGGGTGTACTTGAGACCCCAGGAGGCTTTCTTCGCGACGCTCGGGATCTCGTGGTACATGTTGAAGATCTCGCCTTCATCCATGCCCAGAGACTCGATGCAGTACTGGTAGGCGTGGGTGTGGATCGCCTCTTCGAAGGCCTGACGCAGGATGTACTGGCGGCACTCGGGGTTGGTGATCAGGCGGTACACGGCCAGTACCAGGTTGTTGGCAACCAGGCTGTCGGCGGTGGAGAAGAAGCCCAGGTTGCGCTTGACGATGCGGCGTTCGTCTTCGGTCAGGCCGTCGGCGCTTTTCCACAGGGCGATGTCGGCGGTCATGTTGACCTCTTGCGGCATCCAGTGGTTGGCGCAGCCGTCGAGGTATTTCTGCCAGGCCCACTCGTATTTGAAGGGTACGAGCTGGTTAAGGTCGGCGCGGGCATTGATCATCTGCTTGTCGCCCACCTGCACGCGGGCAGCGGAGCCTTCCAGATCATCCAGGCCTTCCTGAATGTCCAGTTCGTCCAGCGCGGCCTTGGCGCGAGCAATGGCGGCGGAGTCATCGGCGCTGACCTGGCGCGCATCTTCTACCGAGCTTTCAGCGACGTTTTCCATCGCCGGATCGTCGGCAACCGGCGCGGCCGGCTTGGCCTGCGCAGGCTTGGTGGCAGGGGTGGTGTCTTCGCTATCGAATTCGTCCCAGCTGAGCATGGTGGGGTCTCCCTTTGGTCGACAGCTTGAAGCTGGAGGCTTGAAGCTGGAGGTTGTTCTGTATGGCGGCGGCGAGTGCTGCTTGAGACTTGCTCGGCGCGGCTATTGGGCTTTTCTGGATTCCCGCCTTCGCGGGAATGACGCTGTGTTTTCTGCGGTCTGAGCGCTGTTGCTGAAGGTGATCTGGAAGCAGCTACGGGCGATGCCGCGAACTGCTTCCAGCTTCTAGCCTCCAGCTTTCAGCCAGCTTTTATTGGCAGGCCTCACAGTCCGGATCGTCGATCGAGCAGGCCTGCGGCACGGGTGCCGGGCCGGCGGGTGCGGCGGCCGGGGCGCTGTCGGCGCCGCTGGCAACGGCGTTCAGCTTGCCGGTGTTGACGGTGGACTTCTCGGTGCTGGTGGCGGCCAGGGCACGGAGGTAGTAGGTGGTTTTCAGGCCACGGAACCACGCCATGCGGTAGGTCACGTCCAGCTTCTTGCCGCTGGCGCCGGCGATGTACAGGTTCAGTGACTGAGCCTGGTCGATCCACTTCTGGCGGCGGCTGGCGGCTTCAACGATCCACTTGGTATCCACTTCAAAGGCGGTGGCGTACAGCGCCTTGAGGTCTTCCGGGATACGGTCGATCTGTTGTACGGAGCCGTCGTAGTACTTCAGGTCGTTGACCATGACCGAGTCCCACAGGCCGCGTGCTTTGAGGTCGCGGACCAGGAAGGGGTTGATCACGGTGAACTCGCCCGACAGGTTCGATTTGACGTACAGGTTCTGGTACGTCGGCTCGATGGACTGCGATACGCCGGTGATGTTGGCGATGGTCGCGGTCGGTGCGATGGCCATGATGTTGGAGTTGCGGATACCGCTTTTGACGCGCTGACGTACCGGCTCCCAATCCAGCGTGGTGCTGCGATCCACTTCCATGTACTTGGCGCCACGTTGCTCGGCCAGGATGTCCAGCGAGTCGTAGGGCAGGATGCCTTGCGACCACAGCGAGCCGTCGAAGGTGGAGTAGCTGCCGCGCTCGTCGGCCAGGTCACAGGAGGCCTGGATGGCGTAGTAGCTGATGGCTTCCATTGACTGGTCGGCGAAGCTCACAGCCTCGTCGGAGCCGTAGGGGATGTGCTGCAGGTACAGGGCATCCTGGAAGCCCATCAGGCCGAGACCGACCGGGCGGTGCTTGAAGTTGGAGTTCTGCGCCTGCGGCACGCTGTAGTAGTTGATGTCGATAACGTTATCGAGCATGCGTACAGCGGTGCGTACGGTGCGCTCCAGCTTGGCGGTGTCCAGCTTGCCGTCGACGATGTGCTGCGGCAGGTTGACCGAGCCCAGGTTACACACGGCGATTTCATCGGCCGAGGTGTTCAGGGTGATCTCGGTGCACAGGTTGGAGCTGTGAACCACACCGGCGTGCTGCTGCGGGCTGCGCAGGTTGCAGGCGTCCTTGAAGGTCAGCCAGGGGTGGCCGGTTTCAAACAGCATGCTGAGCATCTTGCGCCACAGGTCGGCGGCCTTGATGGTCTTGTGCAGCTTGAGCTTGCCGTACTCGATCAGCGCTTCGTAGTACTCGTAGCGCTCTTCAAAGGCTTTGCCGGTCAGGTCGTGCAGGTCCGGTACGTCAGACGGGGAGAACAGGGTCCAGTTGCCGTCTTCAAATACCCGCTTCATGAACAGGTCAGGAATCCAGTTGGCGGTGTTCATGTCGTGGGTACGGCGACGGTCGTCACCAGTGTTCTTGCGCAGTTCGAGGAACTCCTCGATGTCCAGGTGCCAGGTTTCCAGGTAGCCGCAGACTGCGCCCTTGCGCTTGCCGCCCTGGTTGACCGCAACCGCGGTGTCGTTGACCACTTTCAGGAAGGGGACAACGCCCTGGCTCTTGCCGTTGGTGCCCTTGATGTAGGCGCCCATGGCGCGAACAGGCGTCCAGTCGTTACCCAGACCGCCGGCAAACTTGGACAGCATGGCGTTGTCGTGGATGGCCTTGTAGATGCCGGACAGGTCGTCAGGCACTGTGGTCAGGTAGCAGGAGGACAGCTGCGGGCGCAGGGTGCCGGCGTTGAACAGGGTCGGGGTGGACGCCATGTAGTCAAAGCTGGACAGCAGGTTGTAGAACTCGATGGCGCGGGCGTTGCGGTCGGTTTCTTCGATCGCCAGGCCCATGGCTACGCGCATGAAGAAGAACTGCGGCAGCTCGATGCGGGTGCCGTCGCGGTGCAGGAAGTAACGGTCGTACAGGGTTTGCAGGCCCAGGTAGCCAAACTGCTGGTCACGGTTGTGGTCCAGCGCGGCGCCCAGTTGCTCCAGGTCGAACTCGCCCAGTTTGGGGTCGAGCAGTTCGTATTCGATACCGGTTTTGATGTAGACCGGCAGGGCGGTGGCGTACAGGGTGGCCATGTCACTGTGGGTTGCGCTGGCGGCAACCTGCAGGTGGCTCAGGGCTTCGGCGCGCAGGTTGTCCAGCAGCAGGCGAGCGGTCACCTGGCTGTAGTTGGGCTCGCGCTCAACCAGGGTGCGGGCGGTCATCACCATGGCGGTGTTGACGTCCAGTTGGGTCACGCCGTCGTACAGGTTCTTCAGGGTTTCCTGTTCGATGTGGTTGGCATCAACCTCGGCCAGGCCGTCGCAGGCTTCGCTGATGACGGTGCGCAGGCGGCCCATGTCCAGCGGCTGACGGCTACCATCGGGCAGGGTTACGCGGATGCTCGGGTGTGCGTCGGCCGGCGCAGTAGCCTGGCGCTCCTGGCGCTGACGGGCGTGCTCTTCACGGTACAACACGTAGCTGCGGGCAATCTTCTGCTCACCGGAACGCATCAGGGCCAGTTCGACCTGGTCCTGGATTTCTTCGATGTGCAGGGTGCCGCCGGAGGGCAGGCGACGCTTGAAAATGGCGCTGATGGTATCGGTCAGTTCGTCGACGGTTTGACGAATGCGCGAGGACGACGCAGCCTGGCTGCCTTCTACGGCCAGGAAGGCCTTGGTCATGGCGATGCGGATCTTGTCGTCGGTGTAGGGCACCAGCGTGCCGTTGCGCTTGAT
Source organism: Halopseudomonas maritima (assembly GCF_021545785.1). Classification (NCBI taxonomy): domain Bacteria; kingdom Pseudomonadati; phylum Pseudomonadota; class Gammaproteobacteria; order Pseudomonadales; family Pseudomonadaceae; genus Halopseudomonas; species Halopseudomonas maritima. The sequence goes on along the minus strand of NZ_CP079801.1, from coordinate 452,352 downwards.
GACGCGCAACTGGCCGGGAGCGCTCAGCTGCAGGTCGGCGTCCTGTTGCTGCTCGGTATGCAGGTTGCTGGAAGCGGTAGAGGGGGGCGTCGGGTTGACCTGCATGACAAACTCCTTTGTGGTCGTGGACACAAGATACTGTTCGTTTTGCGCCTGGTGAGGGGCGCTAGTGCTCTTTTGCGGTGCCTGGTTGATCAATTTTTGTGCGTGGCGGTGTCGATAAATTGATCAATATGTGGTGATTGGCATCGAGTTCGACACAAGATAGTGTGTGTTTTGCCTAGAGGCAAGTGACTATTTAGTGGTTTTTTTGAGGGGCAGAATGGCCTGCCAGCCGGCAAGGCAGCAATGCTGCGGGCTAGGGGCAGTTTCAACCGTTTGGCAGCTTTTTTTGAATCTGTGACGGGTTCTGCGCAATGAATTTTGTCAAGCCTCCAGCGCGTTGGATTTGCCGGAAATGACGGCCGATATTGTACCCGGATTGGCAGCTGCGCCTGTAGTGGAAATCAGTGTTTCTTCCTGGCATTGCCGTCGAGCGTTGGGCCGGTGCTACAATCGCCGGCTGTTTGCAGTAGTCGAGTAGCCGGGGAGCAGGGGTGGAGACAGACAGCAGTGACATCCTGATTGTGGAGGACGACCAGAAACTGGCCGGCCTGATTGCCGAGTTTCTGCAGGCCCAGGGTCTGTCAGTCGCAATCGAGGCGGACGGGGCGTTGGCGGTGCAACGTATTCTCGACAGCCAGCCGGACTTGGTGGTGCTGGACCTGATGCTGCCCGGTGAAGACGGCCTGTCGATTTGCCGGCGAGTCCGCGAAGCCGGATTTTCGCGGCCGATACTGATGCTGACGGCACGCAGCGAAGACGATGACCATATCTCCGGTCTGGAGCTGGGCGCCGACGACTACGTTAACAAGCCGGTACGCCCACAGGTATTGCTGGCACGTATCCGCGCCCTGTTGCGTCGCAGCGGCGAGAGTGACAGCAGCGCCGCGCCCAGTCGTTTGGCCTTTGGCGAGCTGGTGGTCGACAACGACCGCCGCGAAGCCTGGCTACGCGGCGAGCTGATCGAGCTGACGGGCGCCGAGTTTGATCTGCTCTGGCTGCTGGCCAGCCATGCTGGCCGCATTCTCAGCCGTGAGGAGATATTTATCGCCCTGCGCGGTATCGAATATGACGGGCAGGATCGCTCCATTGATGTGCGTATCTCGCGCATCCGTCCCAAGATTGGCGATGACCCGGACATGCCACGCCTGATCAAAACCGTGCGTAGCAAGGGCTATCTGTTTGTAGCGCCTGGCCCGGATCAGGCGTGAACTCGATTTTTCTGCGCATCTATGGCGGCATGCTGCTGGTGCTGATCGCCGTCTCCTGCCTGGCGCTGGTCAGCATTCGCATGATCAACGATGTGCGCGCCGAAGACTTTCGTGAGCGGGTGGCTACCGGCACCTTCCGCCTGATGGCCGATAACCTTGAGCCGATGGACGATGCCGAGCGGCAGAAGGCCATGACGGTATGGATGCGGCTGATTGGTGTGCCACTGGAGTTGCATTCGCTGGATGCCCTGGCGCTGGAGTCTGCCAGCTGGGCTCGGCTGATCCAGGGGCGCGTGCTGGTGCGCAGCTACGGGCCGTCAGAGGTGCGGGTATATAGCCTGGTAGACCTGAGCCGCCAGCAGGTTTTGACCGCCGACATCGAGCGTATCTCCGAGCAGCTGGGTCGGGCCACCTTGTTCTTGATTGCCGACGAGCTGGTGCGCCATCCGGAGGCGGATATGCCCAGCTGGCTGCAGCGCCTGCGTCGCGACAAGGGCTTCGGCTTTCCGCTGAATCTGACCCGCCTGAATGAAACCGACCTGGATGTGGATCAGCGTCGCCGGCTGGACGAGTTTGACACCGTGCTCAGTCTGGGCCCGGACGGCAACTCAATGATGATGTACATGAAAATCCCCGATACCAACTGGGTGCTCAGCCTCGGGCCGGTCTATCAGATGGAGGAGTATCCGCCCGAGATGTTGCTGATGACCGGCTTGCTGGCGTTGTCGCTCAGTGGCCTGCTTATCTACCTGCTGGTGCGGCAGCTGGAACAGCGGCTGATGAACCTGGAGTCGGCGGCGACCCATATTGCACGCGGCAACCTCGATGCCCGCGCCGAGGTGATAGGTACGGATTCGGTAGGTAGCCTGGCGCGTGCCTTCAACGATATGGCCGAGCACCTGCAGAGGGTGATGCAAATCCAGCAGGAGATGATCCGCGCGGTATCACATGAGTTGCGCACACCGGTCGCGCGGCTGCGCTTTGGTCTGGAGATGGTTGAAACCGCCGATAGCGGTGATGCCAAGCGTCGCTATATGGACAGTATGGATGGCGACCTGACCGAGCTGGACAAGTTGGTTGACGAGATTCTGACCTACGCCCGTCTGGAGCAGGGGGCGCCAGCGCTGGCCCTGCAGGCGGTGGATGTGCTGGCGACGGTAGATCAGGTAATGCTGGAACTTGAGCCGCTGACCAGCAGGGTGCGCATCAGCCATGTCGATCGTTCCAACGGTCGGGCGCATGCGGTTGATGCTGAACCCCGTTACCTGCACCGGGCGCTGACCAACCTAGTCAGCAACGCAGCGCGTCATGCCGCTAGCCAGGTGCGCATCAGCACGCGGGTGGTCAACGGGCGTTGCCGGCTGATTGTCGAAGATGACGGCCCGGGCGTTCCCGAGGCCTATCGCGAGCGGATTTTCACGCCGTTCCTGCGTCTGGACGACAGCCGCACGCGTGCCAGTGGCGGCTACGGGCTGGGGTTGTCGATCGTGCGGCGGATCGCCTATTGGCATCGCGGCTACGCGCGGGTGGAAAGCTCCCGTGACCTGGGCGGCGCGGCCTTTATCATTGATTGGCCGTTGCGCCAGGCGTCGTAGCATGGAGAATCGCGCAGCGTTCTCCGTGGCCTCATTTGCCAACGTGCGGAGAAGCCTGCGGCGTTCTCCGCCCTACGAGCGGGGCTGTGGTGGGTGATGCGGTGACGTTCTCCACCAAGGCCATCACCCTGTCCGCAGCGCAGCTCAGTTCTGATGCCCGTTGACCAGCAAGCGGAAGGCGGTGGTGGCGGGGCCTGGCTCGGGCTTGCGGCCGCAGATCAGGTCGCAGTAGATCGCGCTCTCACCGATGCGCACGATGTACAGCGCCAGGCTCTGCGGGTCCATCTCCGGTTTGATCTGTCCGGCGGCAATGGCGTCTTCAAACATCTTTTCCCAAGTGCCGATCAGGCGCTCTTGCAGACCGGAGCTGCGTGCGGTCAGTAGTTGTAGGCCCCACTGCGGCTCGGCCTGCAGAAAATCGTACATGGGCCGTGCGCTGATCAATGCGACGTTGATGTCTTCATAGATCTGAGTCAGAAAGTCGATGCCCTTGAGGCCGGGAGTCTGCTCGGCGCGGGCGATGGCGTCGTCATAGATGCGCTTGTACAGCGACCAGAGAATTTCGCCCATCAGCAGGTCCTTGTTGCCTACCCAGCGCATCAGGGTGGCGCGGCCAATGCCCAGCTCCTCGGCCAATTGCGACAAGTTCAGACGGCGCCCTTCCAGCCACCAGCTGCGGGCCATGCGAAAGGCCGTGATCGGGGTGGCGCGTTCTTCGGATTTACGTTTGGAGAGGGCGAGGGAGAGCGGCGTCTGCTGGCTTGTCATTGTCTTTTCCATAGCGAGATAGCGGGGGCGTTGTTGTACCCGCCGCCATGGTAACAATGGTGATACCAAGATTGAAAGTGTCCCGTGCCTGCATCATTGGTAACAGAAGATTGAAGCGTGGACGAGGTATCAGACTTTAGTCGTAGGAGACGCATAGGGGCGGGTGCAAAAAAAACGTATCAGCCGTCTCGTGGCGATACGTGTGGCCAGTGGGCACCCGACCCGTGCGTGTTGCCCGGTTGACTCAACCGCGGCCAATAAAGGGCATCTTGGTGGCCATAATGGTCATGAACTGCACATTGCTTTCCAGTGGTAGCTCGGCCATGTGTAGTACCGCCTGGGCAACATGCTCGACGTCCATGGTTGGCTCCACGGCGATCTCGCCATTGGCCTGCGGGATGCCGCGCGCCATGGGAGCGGCCATCTCGGTGGCGGCGTTGCCGATATCAATCTGGCCGCAGGCGATATTGTATTTACGTCCGTCCAGTGAGGTGGCCTTGGTCAGCCCTGTCATGCCGTGCTTGGAGGCGGTATAGGGTGCTGAGTTGGGACGTGGGGCAGTGGCAGAAATCGAGCCATTGTTAATGATGCGCCCGCCCATCGGGGTTTGTTCGCGCATGATGCGAAACGCTTGCTGAGTACACAGAAAGGCGCCGCTGAGGTTGGTTTCCAGGGTGGCCTGCCAGTGCTCGTAGCTCAGCTCTTCGAGGGGCAAGGGTGGAGCGCCGGTGCCCGCGTTGTTGAACAGCAGGTCCAGGCGACCCCAGTGGTTTCTTATTTCGCTAAACACAGCCTCGACCGATGCCGGGTCACGCACGTTGCTGGCAATAGCCAGTGCGTTGTCAGCCAGATCATCCAGGCCCTCAAGGGTGGCTTGCAACTTGTCGATGTTACGTCCGGTAAGTGCGACGCGGTAGCCAGCCTTGAGCAGGGCAATGGCAGTAGCGCGGCCAATGCCGGTGCCGGCACCGGTCACCAGGGCGACCTTGAAGGGAGACGCTGTCATGGGGGTTCCTCTGTTGTTGTCTGGGCTGGCCAGAGGATACACCAGCGCGGGCGCAGCACGCTGTCACCATCCCGACAGCTTGGCTGCCGGGATGGCTGCATACGCTGCGCTTAGTTGATGCCCTTGCGGCGCACGTCCCAGTCGCGGTCGCTACACAGGTCACAGTTGCTGCCGTAGAAGGTGTCCTCGGCGCTGGCGTCATCCATCAGGTGATAGCGGAACCAGGCGGTGGACGGGCCACGATAGTCACCGGCGTTACCCACCGGCTCAAAGTGGCTGGCTCCAGACAGCTCACCCCAGAACACCGGCACGTTGGCGCGGTTGTAGACCGGCAAGGCGTTCAATGTCGGGCTGGCGATGGTGTCGCTGCTGCCAGTCATCAGGAACATCGGGCCGTTCTGGTTGGACTGGGAGCTGCTGCTGTGACCCAGGCCGATGGTATAGGGCTGGAAGGGGGCAGTGGCTTTGATGCGGTAGTCCTGGCCGGCCATGATGGTGCCGCCACCGCCCTGGGAGTGGCCGGCTGCGCCGATGCGGTTCAGGTCCAGTTTGCCCGCGTAGGTGCCGGTGCTACGGTTGTTCTGGGTGGTCAGGTAATCAATACACGAGAGCATGTCCTGGCCGGTGCCGGCGTTGGAGGTATTGGCGGCGATGACCACAAAACCATGGCTGGCCCAATGCTCGAGAATGCCGCTGTAGGTGCTGGGCGAGGCGGTGGTGCCGTTGCCCCAGACGATGATCGGGTGCTTGAGACCGTTGCCGCCAAGGGTAGACGGGCGGAACACGGTGCAGCTGCTGCCGGCGCTGCCACTGGTGGTGGAGAAGGAGCCATCGGCGCTGAAGCTGCTGACGCCCGGGAAGCCTGTGCCGGTATTCGGGTTGCTGCCGCCACCGCCACCACCGGGATTGGTGGCCAGGGCGACGCTGGACAGGGACATGCCCAGGGTCAGGGCGGCCAGCTTGAACAGGGGTGCTTTCATGACTGTATCCTTTTTCTGTTTGTTGTCCGGAGTACATGCAGAGGGGTATGTAATCCCACTTGCAAGACAGTCAAGGTAAATGTCTCGTGCTGGGCGTAAAGTCGCCTGTATGGGTTAGTTGCAGGTGGCTATCTATCGGATGAGATAGAAGAGTGTTCAGCAAGCTGCTGATTTTGTGGCGCTTTTGTTCGTTAAGAGGGGCATGGGTGCAATGCCGCCTCACCCGCATGGGTGTAGCGGCATCGCCGGTTCAGTCGTTGCTGCGGGCGCTCACGCCTTCCAAGGTGGCAAAGGAAATGTCTTTGGCGGTCAGCAGAAAGTCCTGCAGGTAGGGCATTTCCATCATGTCGTCGCGCACGGCGGCGTACAGGGTGCCGAACAGTCCGTCCGGCCCCAGACGCCGGGCGCTGACATAGCCCTTGTGCAGGTACTCGGCCATGGCCCAGTTGGGCAGGCAGCAGACACCACGGCCGGAGGCGACCAGTTGCATCATCATCACGGTCATCTCGGCGGTGCGTACGCCAGCGGGCTCGATGCCAGCAGGGTCGAGGACCTGTTTGAAGATATCCAGCCGTTCGCGCTCGACCGGGTAGGTAATCAGGGTTTCGCCTGCCAGATCAGCCGGGCGTACATGGTGGGCGGTGCTCAGCGGGTGCTGATTGCTGACCGCCAGCAGCGCCTCATAGGTAAACAGCGGCACATAGGTAATGCCGTCAATATCCAGCGGGTCTGAGGTGACCACCAGATCCAGGTCGCCGCGCGCCAGCGCGGGCAGAGGGGCGAAGAAAAAGCCGGAGGCAAAATCCACTTCTACCTCGGGCCAGGCGTTACGGAACTGGTCGATGGTTGGCATCAGCCACTGGAAGCAGCTGTGGCACTCAATGGCCATGTGCAAGCGCCCGGCCTGACCGCCAGCCAGCCGCTGAATGTCGCGCTCGGCCTGCCGCACCTGCGGCAGCAGGTTGTCGGCCAGTCGCAACAGTCGTAGCCCGGCGCTGGTAAAGCGTACCGGCTTGGTCTTGCGAACAAACAAGCTCATGCCGAGCTTTTCTTCCAGATCCTTGAGCTGATGGGACAGCGCGGATTGGGTCAGGTGCAGGCGCTCGGCCGCTTCAACCAGGCTTTCGGCGTCGCGCAGGGTGCTGAGGGTACGCAGGTGGCGGAGTTCAAGCATGACAGGACCAGGAGCATGAGAAAAACCGGACTATAACACGGCAAAGATGAGCAGGATTCAGGTGCCTGACCCCTGTCGCACCGCTCAGGCCGCGCTGTGTTCCGCCAGGCTGCGGTATTGGCCCTTGAAGTACAGCAGTGGCTCACTGGCCGGAGCGTCTTGCAGGTTGAGGGCTTTGACTTCACCAATCACGATCAGGTGGTCTCCGGCGGCGTGCTCGGCGTGTATTTCGCAATCAAACCAGTGCAGGCTGCCGCCAATCACCGGGTTGCCCAGCGGCGATGTTTGCCACTCGACGCCCTGCCATTTGTCGCCACCTTGCCGGGCGAACTGGTTGGAGATATGCGCCTGTTCGCCGGACAACACGTTCACCGCAAAGCGGCCGGCGCGCCGAATTTTTGGATAGCTGTAGGAGTTGGCCATAACGCTGAAAGAGACCAGCGGCGGAGTCATTGAGACGCTGTAGAACGACTGGCAGGTGAAGCCAAGCGGCTCGCCATCTGCCTGCGAGGTAATCACGGTGATGCCGGAGGCGTAGTGGCCAAGGGCTTCGCGAAAGTTGAGTGGCTCAATAACCGACGTGGGGCGTGTCATAGTCAATCCTGTAGCAAACTGCGGCCGGCGCGCTGCCGGCGTTGGGATAGGGCGGCGCCGGGTTTGCGGCGCCGCTGCTGCGTCAGGCCAGCAGCTCCCGGCGGACGATCTCGGCACCGGCGGCCAGCGCATTCAGCTTGCCGCGCGCCACCTCGCGGGGCAGGGGGGCCATACCGCAGTTGGTGCAGGGGTAGAGTTTATCGGCATCAACAAACTGCAGCGCCTTGCGCAGGGTGTTGGCGACGTCCTCGGGCGTTTCAACGGTGTGGCTCGCCACATCAATAGCGCCGACCATGACCTTCTTGCCGCGAATCAGCTCAATCAGCTCCATGGGGACGTGGGAGTTGTGACACTCCAGCGAAACCATGTCGATCTTGGACTGCTGCAGCTTGGGGAAGGCCTCTTCATACTGACGCCACTCGGAGCCGAGGGTTTTTTTCCAGTCGGTGTTGGCCTTGATGCCGTAGCCGTAGCAAATGTGCACGGCGGTTTCGCATTTCAGGCCTTCGATGGCGCGCTCCAGGGTCGCCACGCCCCAATCGTTGACCTCATCGAAGAACACATTAAAGGCCGGCTCATCAAACTGGATGATATCCACGCCCGCCGCTTCCAGCTCTTTCGCTTCCTGGTTAAGGATCTTGGCAAATTCCCAGGCGAGTTTTTCGCGGCTCTTGTAGTGCGCGTCGTACAGGGTGTCGATCATCGTCATCGGACCTGGCAGGGCCCACTTGATCGGCTGGCTGGTTTGTTTGCGCAGAAATGTGGCGTCCTCAACAAACACCGGCTTTTGCCGGGTCACTGCGCCGACCACTGTGGGCACGCTGGCGTCATAGCGGTCGCGGATACGGACGGTTTCGCGCTGCTCGAAATCCACTCCGTCGAGGTGCTCGATAAAGGTGGTGACAAAGTGCTGGCGGGTTTGCTCGCCGTCGCTAACGATGTCGATGCCGGCTTGCAGCTGCTCTTGCAGCGATACGCGCAGGGCGTCTTGCTTGCCTTCTTGCAGGGCCTGGTCTTCTAGTTTCCAGGGCGACCACAGGGTCTCGGGTTGAGCCAGCCAAGCCGGTTTGGGCAGGCTGCCTGCGGTCGAGGTAGGGAGTAGCTTTTTCATGTTTGTTGACGGTGTCCGGGTTAAAGGGTGTAGCTGGCAGACCACTGCTCAAGCACGCGCTGATAGGGTTTGATGAACTGCTCTTCGGCAAAGCGGCCCTGCTCGATGGCGAGCTGGCTGCGCTCCTGGCGGTCATAGACAATCTTGGTCAGCGAGTGGTCCTGATTCTTCAGGTTGGGTTGGTAGCACTGGCCTGCCGACGCGTTGGCGTTGTAGATCTCGGGCCGATAGATCTTCTGAAAAGTCTCCATGGTGCTGATGGTGCTGATCAGCTCAAGGCTGGTGTAGTCATTCAGCAGGTCACCAAAGAAGTAGAAGGCCAGCGGCGCGGTGCTGTTTGGCGGCATGAAATAACGCACCTGCAGGCCCATTTTCTTAAAGTACTGTTCGGTCAGTGAAGACTCGTTTGGCTCGTATTCAAAGCCCAGCACCGGGTGCAGGTTGTCCGTGCGCTGGTAGACCTTGTTGTCCGAGACGCTGAGACAGATTACCGGCGGCTTGCTGAAGTGCTCTCGATAGGTGGGCGACTTGATGAAGTGCTGGAACAGCTTGCCGTGCAGGTCGCCAAAGTTGTCCGGAATGCTGAACGAAGACTGGCCCTTGTTGTGGTCCAGCAACAGCACACTGAAGTCGTAATCGCGTACGTAGGACGAGAAGTTGTTGCCAACGATGCCCTCAATACGCTGATTGGTCTTGCGATCAAGAATGTGAGTCTTCAGCACTTCAATGGCCGGAAAGCTGGCACCGTTGTTGTCGGCCTTGACCGTCAGCTCGACGGACACGATTTCCAGCTCGACAGCGTAGCGGTCGCCTTTGGGGTTGTCCCATTGCGCCAGTGCATTGAAGCGGTTGTTGATCATGGCCAGGGTGTTGCGCAGGTTCTGCTCTCGGCTTTCACCGCGCGCCAGGTTGGCGAAGTTGGTGGTAATACGGGTGTTGTCGGCGGGGCGATAGTCCTCGTCGAACGGAATACTCTTGAGGGCAAAGGTAAATTCGGTAGTCATCGCAATCTGGTGTCCTGGTGTCTGAGAGCAAGCCGCAGGGTCGCGTTGTGGCCTGGAATGGTGCGTATTGTAGGCAGGGACTCCTGTTGAGAAAAAATGAACACTTTTCAAAAGAACATTAGGACGACTCATGTTGCTGGCTTGCCGGTGCGGCGACGTTTGGGGGCGTCCGCCGCTGCCGGTTGCTGTACCGGCTGACTTGCTACTTCAACCGACCCGCTGCTGCCTGTACAGTACGCCCGATTATCCAGCGGGAGCGAGACATGCAGGAACTGTTGCTACATTGCCGTCCGGGCTTTGAAGGGGAGGCGGCCGCCGAGATGCAGGAGCTGGCCGGCGAGCAGGGTATTGCCGGTTATCCGGTGACCCAGGATGGCAGCGCTCAGGTGCGTTTTGTCTGCCCCGAGCAGGGCGAGGCCGAGCAACTGATGCGGGCCGTCGACTTTCAGCAACTGATCTTCACCCGCCAGTGGGCGGTCGGCAGTTGGCTGGAGCTGGACCCGGAAGACCGCGTCAGCCCCATCATCACCGCCTGCGCCCAGGGCTACATTGCCTCGCTGATGTGGCTGGAAACCGCTGACACCAACGACGGCAAGGCGCTGGCGGCGCTGACCAAAAAGCTGAAAGGGCCGCTGGAGCGCTCGCTCACCAAGACCCGCTTTGTTCGCCCCAACAAACCCGAGCTTCCGCGTCTGCACCTGTGCTTTCAGAGCGGCCAGAAGGTGTTTGTCGGCTGGTCCTGGGCTGACAACGGTGCGCCCTGGCCGATGGGGATTCCGCGCCTGAAAGTCCCGCGTGAGGCACCCAGCCGCTCGACCCTGAAGCTGGAGGAGGCCTGGCACCACTTTATTCCGCGTGATGACTGGGACAGTCGCCTTAAGGCCGGCATGACCGCCGTTGACCTGGGCGCCGCGCCCGGCGGCTGGACCTGGCAACTGGTCAACCGCCTGATGAACGTCACGGCGGTCGATAACGGCCCCATGGATCGCCGCCTGATGGACAGCGGCCAGGTAGAGCACGTGCAGGGCGACGGCTACATGTACCGCCCCAAGCGCACAGTCGACTGGATGGTCTGCGACATCGTTGATAAGCCGGCCCGCAGCAGCGCCCTGGCGGCCAAGTGGATCGGTCAGCGCTACTGTCGCGAGCTGATCATCAACTTCAAGCTGCCGATGAAACAGCGCTACCAGGAAGTGATGCAGTGCCTCGGGCACATTCAGGACGCGTTGGATGAAGCGGGTGTGCGCGCCGAGATCGGCTGCAAGCAGCTGTATACCGACCGTGAAGAAGTGACCTGCCATATTCGCGCGTTGCGCTAAAACTGCTATTCAGCTCCCGCCCGCCCCGCCTGCTCCAGGTCGACCAGGCGGGTGGTCGGGCCGTTGGGGTCAAGGCGCTCGCGGATCAGCTTGGGCCACCGGCTGCGGGAGCGGCGCTTGGCGATGGCGTAGGTGAAGTTTTGGGTGGCGTTCATTGGCAAGAACATCACGCCACCTAATAACAATACAAAGTCAATTCCACTGAGGTAGTTGCGACCGTTATTGGTTTTGTATGCTTCCTTTATCTCGCTCAAGGCGAGACGTATATGTTGCCCTTTACTGTTTCGCACCTGCTGCTGAATCTCGGCAAACTCGCGTGAATCGGAGTTGTTGCCCTGCTCATCAAAAAAGGGGCCGTTGTTCATATAGGCGCGCAGGTATTCCCAGAACCCCAGCTGCATCTCCAGCCGCTTGCCCAGTGGCGAACCCAAATTGATCAGCACCGTCTCCTTGGGGTGACCAAAGCGGTGTAACAGTGCCTCCAGTGCCGCATGGCCCATGCGGCCTGTATAGGGGCCTACGGTACTGACGCTGTAGGCTGCAGCGGCAATATCGTCCCAGGCGGTGTGGTACAGCTCGCCATCCTGTTCAAAGTAGACCTCGCGGGTGCGGCGGTTAAATAGAATGGGTAAAGGCATGGGGCGGAGGACTTCCCACAGAAAAGGCACAACCGCGCACACTACGGCGACTGCAAAAGCCTTGAGGGCAAGCTGAGTGGATCCATCAACATAGGCAATCAGTCCCATAACGATCCAAAAGCCACCCAACATACCTCCCAGCGCGCCGGTCAACATGCCTCGGTCTGCGCTGTCACCATGCTCAATCGAGAGATAGTGTTCGGTTTGCTCTTCTACTTCAGGCATGCACATGAGGGGCGCGCCGGTGGGCTGGTCGGCCTGCAGCGGATGGGCGTCCAGCGCTTTGGCCAGACGTTGGGCGAGGGGGTGGGGGCGTGGTGTGGTCATGGTTAGCTTATATCTATGTCAATGGCGGGCAGGTATAGCTGCTCGCTGGGTGGCCAGCGCGGCTTGTTACCATGCTCACTCAGCCTGCCCAGCCTGCCCAGCCTGCTCCAGATCGACCAGGCGGGTGGTGGGGCCGTTGGGGTCAAGGCGCTCGCGGATCAGCTTGGGCCACTGGCTGCGGGAGCGGCGTTTGGCGATGGCGTAGGTGAAGTTTTGGGTGGCGTGCATGGGCAAGAAAACGATACTGCCCAGCAGCAATACCAGATCAACACCACTGAGAAAATTGCGACCGTTATTGGCCTTGTATGCCTCTTTTATCAACCCCCAATACAAGCGCACGGACTGTCCCTTACTGTTGCGCACCTCCTGTTGCATCTCGGCAAACTCGCGTGAATCGGAGTTATTGCCGTGCTCATCAAAAAAGGGGCCGTTGTTCATATAGGCGCGCAGGTATTCCCAGAACCCCAGCTGCATTTCCAGCCGCTTGCCCAGTGGCGAACCCAGATTGATCAGCACCGTCTCCTTGGGGTGACCAAAGCGGTGTAGCAGTGCCTCCAGTGCCGCATGGCCCATGCGGCCTGTATAGGGGCCTACGGTACTGACGCTGTAGGCTGCAGCGGCAATATCGTCCCAGGCGGTGTGGTACAGCTCGCCATCCTGTTCAAAGTAGACCTCGCGGGTGCGGCGGTTAAACAGAATGGGCAGGGGCATGGGATGGAGGATCTCCCAGAGGAAGACGGGTACAAAGCAGACGACGGCTATGAGCGCGTTGATAACTGCAGAGTCAGGGTGCCCATCCCAAAGGTCCAACAGTGCCAGAAAGCCAAAGAAAGCCGCTCCCATGCCCCCCAGCGCTCCGGTCAGCATGCCTCGGTCTGCGCTCCCGCCATGCTCAATTGAGAGATAGTGTTCAGTCTGCTCTTCCACCTCAGGCATGCACATCAGGGGCGCGCCGGTGGGCTGGTCGGCCTGCAGCGGATGGGCGTCCAGCGCTTTGGCCAGACGTTGGGCGAGGGGGTGGGGGCGTGTGGTCATGGCTAGCTTATATCTATGTCAATGGCGGGCAGGTATAGCTGCTCGCTGGGTGACCAGCACGGTTTGTTACCATGCTCACTCAGCCTGCCCAGCCTGCTCCAGATCGACCAGGCGGGTGGTGGGGCCGTTGGGGTCAAGGCGTTCGCGGATTAGCTTGGGCCACTGGCTGCGGGAGCGGCGTTTGGCGATGGCGTAGGTGAAGTTTTGGGTGGCGTGCATGGGCAAGAAAACGATACTGCCCAGCAGCAATACCAGATCAACACCACTGAGAAAATTGCGACCGTTATTGGCCTTGTATGCCTCTTTTATCAACCCCCAATACAAGCGCACGGACTGTCCCTTACTGTTGCGCACTTCCTGTTGAATCTCGGCAAACTCGCGTGAATCGGAGTTATTGCCGTGCTCATCAAAAAAGGGGCCATTGTTCATATAGGCGCGCAGGTATTCCCAGAAACCCAGCTGCATCTCCAGCCGCTTGCCCAGTGGCGAACCCAGGTTGATCAGCACGGTCTCCTTGGGATGACCAAAGCGGTGTAGCAGTGCCTCCAGTGCCGCATGGCCCATGCGCCCTGTATAGGGGCCTACGGTACTGACGCTATAAGCCGCGGCGGCAATATCGTCCCAAGCGGTGTGGTACAGCTCGCCATCCTGTTCAAAGTAGACCTCGCGGGTGCGGCGGTTAAATAGAATGGGTAAAGGCATGGGGCGGAGGACTTCCCACAGAAAAGGCACAACCGCGCACACTACGGCGACTGCAAAAGCCTTGAGGGCAAGCTGAGTGGATCCATCAATATAGGCAATCAGTCCCATAACGATCCAAAAGCTACCCAACATACCCCCCAGCGCGCCGGTCAACATGCCTCGGTCTGCGCTGTCACCATGCTCAATTGAGAGATAGTGTTCGGTTTGCTCTTCCACCTCGGGCATGCACATGAGGGGCGCGCCGGTTGGCTGATTGGCCTGCAGCGGATGGGCGTCCAGCGCTTTGGCCAGACGTTGGGCGAGGGGGTGGGGGCGTGGTGTGGTCATGGCTAGCTTATATCTATGTCAATGGCGGGCAGGTATCGCTGCTCGCTGGGTGACCAGCACGGTTTGTTACCATGCTCACTCAGCCTGCCCAGCCTGCCCAGCCTGCCCAGCCTGCTCCAGATCGACCAGGCGGGTGGTGGGGCCGTTGGGGTCAAGGCGTTCGCGGATTAGCTTGGGCCACTGGCTGCGGGAGCGGCGTTTGGCGATGGCGTAGGTGAAGTTTTGGGTGGCGTGCATGGGCAAGAAAACGATACTGCCCAGCAGCAATACAAGGTCAATTCCACTGAGAAAATTACGTCCGTTGTTGGCTTTGTATGCTTCTTTTATCAAGCCCCAATAAAGGCGCACGGACTGTCCCTTGCTGTTGCGCACTTCCTGTTGCATCTCGGCAAACTCGCGTGAATCGGAGTTGTTGCCCTGCTCATCAAAAAAGGGGCCGTTGTTCATATAGGCGCGCAGGTATTCCCAGAACCCCAGCTGCATCTCCAACCGCTTGCCCAGTGGCGACCCCAGGTTGATCAGTACCGTCTCCTTGGGGTGACCAAAGCGGTGTAACAGTGCCTCCAGTGCCGCATGGCCCATGCGGCCTGTATAGGGGCCTACGGTACTGACGCTGTAGGCTGCAGCGGCAATATCGTCCCAGGCGGTGTGGTACAGCTCGCCATCTTGCTCGAAATAGACTTCGCGGGTGCGGCGGTTAAACAGAATGGACAGGGGCATGGGATGGAGGATCTCCCAGAGGAAAACGGGCACAAAGCAGGCGACGGCTATGAGCGCGTTTATAACTGCAGAGTCAGGGTAGCCATTCCATAGATCTAGCAGTGCGAGAAAACCAAAGAAAGCTGCTCCCATTCCGCCCAACATCCCAGTCAACATACCTCGATACGCGCTGTCACCATGCTCAATCGAGAGATAGTGTTCGGTTTGCTCTTCCACCTCAGGCATGCACATCAAGGGCGCACCGGTGGGCTGGTCGGCCTGCAGCGGATGGGCGTCCAGCGCTTTGGCCAGACGTTGGGCGAGGGGGTGGGGGCGTGGTGTGGTCATGGCAAGCTTATATCTATGTCAATGGCGGGCAGGTATAGCTGCTCGCTGGGTGGCCAGCGCGGCTTGGTACCATGCTCACTCAGCCTGCCCAGCCTGCCCAGCCTGCCCAGCCTGCTCCAGATCGACCAGGCGGGTGGTGGGGCCGTTGGGGTCAAGGCGTTCGCGGATCAGCTTGGGCCACTGGCTGCGGGAGCGGCGTTTGGCGATGGCGTAGGTGAAGTTTTGGGTGGCGTTCATCGGCAAGAGCATCACTCCACCTAATAACAATACAAGGTCAATTCCACTGAGGTAGTTGCGACCGTTATTGGTTTTGTATTCTTCCTTTATCTCGCTCAAGGCGAGACGTATATGTTGCCCTTTACTGTTTCGCACCTGCTGCTGAATCTCGACAAACTCGCGTGAATCGGAGTTATTGCCGTGCTCATCAAAAAAGGGGCCGTTGTTCATATAGGCGCGCAGGTATTCCCAGAAACCGAGCTGCATCTCCAGCCGCTTGCCCAGTGGCGAACCCAGATTGATCAGTACCGTCTCCTTGGGGTGACCAAAGCGGTGTAACAGTGCTTCCAGTGCCGCATGGCCCATGCGGCCTGTATAGGGGCCTACGGTACTGACGCTGTAGGCTGCAGCGGCAATATCGTCCCAGGCGGTGTGGTACAGCTCGCCATCTTGCTCGAAATAGACTTCGCGGGTGCGGCGGTTAAACAGAATGGGCAGGGGCATGGGATGGAGGATCTCCCAGAGGAAGACGGGTACAAAGCAGACGACGGCTATGAGCGCGTTGATAACTGCAGAGTCAGGGTGCCCATCCCAAAGGTCCAACAGTGCCAGAAAGCCAAAGAAAGCCGTTCCCATGCCCCCCAGCGCTCCGGTCAGCATGCCTCGGTCTGCGCTGTCACCATGCTCAATCGATAGATAGTGTTCGGTTTGCTCTTCCACCTCAGGCATGCACATCAAGGGCGCACCGGTGGGCTGGTCGGCCTGCAGCGGATGGGCGTCCAGCGCTTTAGCCAAGCGTTGGGCGAGGGGGTGGGGGCGTGGTGTGGTCATGGTTAGCTTATATCTATGTCAATGGCGGGCAGGTATAGCTCTTCGATGGGTTGATACGTAAGGCTGCCGCGTATGGCAACCAGACGCGCGCCGTTGGTCTCGTGGTAGGCGCGGCACAGTCGCAGGCCGTTGGCGGACGCTGGCGCAGGGTTACTGATGTCCGGATAGAAGGGCAGTGTGTCGTTCTCACACCATGCCAACCGCAGGCATTGGGCGCTGCCGCCCAGGCCAAACAGCCCGGAGCTGTATTGCCAGTGCTCCGTGCCTTCAAAACTGACCATGCCCTGACGGTATTCTCGCTGGCCGGGCAACTCCAGCACCAGACGCAACTCTTCAACCAGCTGCCCTGTGCGTGGGTTGATGTCGTGCCAGCGTTCCAGTTTGAGGCTGACCGGCAACACAATCTGATATAGCTGCTGCAAGGTTTTTGTCAGATTCCCGCTCCAAGTGGCTGGGCGCGTACCGCAAAAGAGTTGCTTGAGCCACTGTTCCAGCGGTTCGTCTTCGGTAAAAAACAGCCCCACTAAGCCCACCAGAATGGTGGCAGCAAGCCCCACCAGGGTAAGGCGCAGGGGCAGTGACAGTACCCGAACCCCGGTGAGAAGCGCCTGCGCCTCGCCGGCCAGCACCGCAGCGCGGGCGATGTGCAAGGCGCGCACGGCTTTCAACGACGCGCCGGTCAATGCAAGGTTGGCGCTGGTCAGGCCAACGTAAACTCCTGCGCTATCCAAGTCTCCTAGACGGTAGGCTATCAGGGCCTTCCAGCCGAAATAAAATACATCTAGACCGGCTGCGAGGGCTTGGAATAGCATGGCAGCCCAGCTCAAACCTAGAGCACGAACC
This sequence comes from Halopseudomonas maritima, assembly GCF_021545785.1. NCBI lineage: Bacteria > Pseudomonadati > Pseudomonadota > Gammaproteobacteria > Pseudomonadales > Pseudomonadaceae > Halopseudomonas > Halopseudomonas maritima. The sequence goes on along the minus strand of NZ_CP079801.1, from coordinate 435,522 downwards.
AAGGATTGTTGGGCGAGTGGACTAAAGTGTCCTGCATTCGCCACGCGCGTTTCCCATCTCACCTCGGCGAGCTGTTGTAGCACTGCCGTTGAGGCAGAGACTGTGGTCCAGAATGCGCTACCGGCCGCGATACGGTTGACTGCAGACCTCTCGCCCTGTGCGTGCAGCATGGCTTCCTTCAAGTTCCACACCGACACCAACGCAATCAGCGTTTTCAGCGGCGCCTCGTTAAGCAGGTCCCGTATGCTTGGCAGTTCAATACCTGTTGCATGGCCACCGAGGCGAGGTAGCGCCGGCGAAGCGCTGATTGCTGGGGCCGGGCGCGCAGGGCTGGGTGGCGTAACCTGGCCTGGCGCGGTGCTGGGCGCGGTGGTGGAAACCGTGGGTTTGGGTACCAAGTGCAGTAATGGCACCGCTCGTTTTACCTCAGATGACAGCCGGTTTTTGACAGCAGCACTCACCGCGGCGGCAGCGGTGCCTTGCTCAGCGTGGCGCTGTTGGCGCTCCAGGCGGGCTCTCTCTTTTTCCAGTCTGCGTTTCTGGTTGTTGTTGTGCGCGGTCCCTAGCTGCTCGCTGACCCAGCGCATGGCCTCCTCTGGCGTTAGCCGAGTGGCGTCAAAGCGTTGCTTGCTGCGCGCCAGCATGGCAATCATCAGGATGTAGGTTTGCTGATGTATCTGTTCACTCAGCGATGCCAGGCGGCCACCGATGACGGTGGATACGGCGGCAAACAGGGGCTCACCACCGCCTGCCAGTGGCAGTTTCTCCAGGTTGTCTGCGCCCAGGTTGAGCGCCGCTGCCAGCGCGGAGATCCGTGCCCAGCGGGCCGCCGCCTCGCCTGCATCTTCCGTTACCGTTGGCAGGCTGTCAGGCAGCGACAAGATGCGCTGCAAATGGCCGCCATCCAGCCGGTCTTTTACCCCCAGTACGGCCCAGAGCAGCCAGGGCTGACCTTTTACCTGCTCCAGATCCAGCGCCCTTTCTATCACCTTGACGCCGGGTGACGTGGCTGCCGGGCCCAGGCAGGCGGCGGCAAAGCTGACCTCCAGCATCTCGCGGGTGGCGGGCAGCCGGATGTCGAAGCTTTCACAAGCGCTTTCCAGGCTCGCGGCGGTGCTCCCCTCAAAGGTCTCAAACCAGGCGGCCCAGATGTCTGCCAGGCGCAGGATGTCCGTTGCATGCGCGCTGGTCTCGCGTTCTTGCTCGCGCAGTGCGCGTTGCAATAACGATTGATCGATGCTGGACGCTATCTGCTGGCGAATTTTTGTATCACTCTCGCCCATCGACTGCACGATAGCGGCAATAGACCATTCGTCGCGGTGTGCGCTGAGCTTTTCAAAGGCATGGTTGCGGGCGCGTATCAAACCGGCCGTGTCTATGAGCACGCCCCAGGGGTCATCGACCAGCGCGAAGTGCTGTTGTTCACAGCGCCGCATGCGCTTGAGCGGCGGGTCTTCAAGTAGCCAGTAGGACGGATCTGGTGCGCAGCTCCAGCCAAAGTTTTCCGGCTTTACATCGCCAATTTCCGGGTGCAACACCTGCACCTGCCCGCTAAAAGGTGGGGCGCCGGGCGTCAGCTCGCGCATCATGCGCTGCCGCAAGGCGGGCTCCTGCTCAATGCGACCAAAACAGTCGTCGGACCAAGCGCAGGGCGACCAGCTAAGCCTTACCGGGGCGCCGGCAGCGAGCATCAGGTAGGCGCTCGCTGCCTGGCCCTTCAGCCCGTCGCCACGATCGGTCATGTTGAGCCGCGCGCTTTCAACACGGTATTCACTCAACTCCTGCAAGGTTTCATCCCACAGGTACAGATAGCCGTCGCGCAACATCCGAGGTATGTAGCCCAGAGGCGCGTCTTGCAGTTGTGGGTGATCTGGCCCCAAGTCAGGAAAGTTGCCATTGAGTTCCGGTAGCCCCAGCGTTGCCCCATTCAGGCTACTGGGGTGACGCGGGTCTACCGGGCCGATGGCGTAGCGCACCGGCAGCACGGCAGCGAGCAGGGGGCAGGCGGCAGGTTGCAGACCTTCCGGGTGGGCGGCTGGCTGGGTCATGGGTGGCTTGGCTCCGGGGCGGCGTAGGGTTGGGCGAGGGCGGTGAGCAGTGGCCAGTCGAGCCTGACCTGGGCGTTGAGCGTGCTGGCGGGGGGTGTGCAGTCTTGCTCGGGCGCATCGTTCTGCCATGCCTGTAGCGGGCCATTGGCGCTGCCCAGCCAGATTTCGCTGACGCCATGCCAGAAGCCGGTCGGCCAGTGCTGACTGGTTTGCCAGGCGTTCAGCAGGGGGCGTGCGTCAGCCAGGCGCAGCCAAAACTCTCGACCATCCGGTGAGCGCACCCGGAGACGGCGGCGCAAGCTGCTGGCCAGTTCATCAGGCTGCAGGCAGGTACGTAGCCAGACGCTGTGCTGCAGGCCTGGCTGGCCCTGGGACCAGGCGGTGTGTAGCGGGCTATCTGGGTCGGCATCGAGCAGAATCGGGCCGATGTCGGCCAGGGCGGCATAGGCGGTGCCCTGTAGTAACGGAAACAGGCTGTGTTCGGGATATTCACTGGCAAGCCAGATCAGCGCTTGCCGACGCGATGCGCCGTCAAACAGCAGAGCGCCGTTACTGTTCATGCGTTGCTCCGTCGGCTTGGGCGGCCTCGCAGACCTCGCACAAGCCACTGAGTGCCTGTAGAAATACCCGCCGTTGTTTGATTAGTGCTTCCAGCGGTTGCCCTGCTGTGGCTGCATCGGCTTGGACCACATCACCCGGCAGGATGAGCGCAGCCGCTGTGCCCCTGCCGGGGCTGCCGCCGGTGTTTACCCGGATACTGGGACCGCTGATGGTGACGCCGCTGGGGTCGATCTTGATAAAGCTGCCGCCGGCCTTGAGGGTGATTTCCATGCCGGCGTCGATCACGATCTTGCGGCCGCTGGCCAGGTGAATTTCCTGTCCGGCTTCGGTCAGCTGACGCTGGCCGATGCGGGTGTGCTGGCTCTCGGTAATCGTCAGATGGTCGTTGGCCTTGAGTTCGGTAAGGCGGTTGGCGTGGACGGTGCGATGTACCTCGGCCAGGTGCTCGCTGTAGTGGTTGGCGACGATGTGGTCGTGCCGTTCATTGCCCACATGCAGGCGTTGATCGTGCTCGATGCGCTGGTCCCAGTCGCGCTGGGCGTGCAGGTAGATCTGTTCGGCACCCTTCTTGTCTTCAATACGTAGCTCGTTGTAGCCCTCGCCGCCGGGGGAGCTGAGGCTTTTGAAGGTGCTGCGGGTCTTGTGGGCAGGCAGATCCACCGGGGGCACGTGTTCGGCGTGGTACAGGCAGCCGGTGATCAAGGGCTGATCCGGGTCGCCTTCAAGAAAGCTCACCAGCACTTCCATGCCAACCCTGGGAATGGCCAGGGCGCCGTAGCGGTCGCCGGCCCAGCCGGTGGCAACCCGCAGCCAGCAACTGGTGGTGTCGTCGGCCTGGCCTTCGCGGTCCCAGTGAAACTGCACCTTCACGCGGCCGTGCGGGTCGCAGTGAATCTCTTCGCCCTCTGGCCCGGTAACTACCGCACTTTGACTGCCGGCGATGCGCGGCTTGCGGTGCTCCAGTGCGGGGCGCCAGATGGCTTGCCAGGGGGTGGCGATAAAGCGGTTGCGGTAGCCTTGAGTAAAGCCGTCTTGCTTGCTGGTGTCACTGGTGACGGCTTCTTCCAGCACCTGCGGTTGCTTGCCCTGATGCTCAATGCTGGTAAGCAACCAGAGGTCGTTCCAGTCATCACGCAGGTGGCCGGTCAGCGGTAGAAAATAGCCGCTGCGCAGGCCAGGCTGATCGCTCTCACCGTTAGCCTGCAATTGATGGCTACGGTGGCGCTGCAGATGGATGCGGCTAAGATGCTTGCCGCGTTCGCGGTCGCTAAAGCGCCCGGGATAGTCGTAGTCTTCCAGTGCCGGCTGGGGCGCGCCATCTTCCAGCCGGGCCTCGGCTTCCATGTGCAGACGCGGCTTCAGAAAGTCGTAATCGCGGCGGGCGACCCGATCAGGCCGGGTGGCGGCAGTCAGGCTGAAGCGTTTGACTACGGGTTGATCTGCCACCAGGCCGGTGCCCTGGCTGTAGCCGATCTCGGGCAGGCGTGCAAAGCAGGTCTGATCGTCACCAAACACCAGGGTATGGCCGTCACGTTGGTGCTCAAAGTGAAAGTGCAGCCCTTCCTCCTCGCACAGGCGCTGGATAAAGTGCAGATCACTCTCATCGTATTGGGTGCAGTAGCGGCGCGCGGGCAGCGGCGTATTGACGGTGAAGCGATAGGCGTCGCTGTGGATACCGTGCTCCTGCAGCACAGCCGCAATGATCTCGGCGGCGCTGCGGTGCTGAAAGATTCGCTGGTTGATGCGGTGCTGCAGGTACCCCAACTGCGGCTGCAGGCGCAGCTGATAGCGCGTCAGCCGGCGACCGGACTCGCCCTGGGTGAGCTGATCGATAAAGCCGTGAAAGCCGCTACCGGCACCGGTATCCAGCCAGGCTGGCAGGTGCAGCAGGCTTGAGAGGTCAATATCCGGACGTTCGCTGACCAGCGTCAGCAGCACCGCATAGGGCTGGTTGAGCGCCTCACGGGCAGTGAACTCCAACACTTTGAAGTCATGTGCGGCGCCGTCAATTTCGAGGCTGAAGTGCGCCTGATTGGCGGGGGAGAACATCCGTTGTTCCTCGGCAGATAATGCGTGAGCTGAGGTTACGGATTACGCTAGGGTTTGGCAGGGGCCGACCCGGCAAAAGGCGATGCAGTGCGCATTTTGCCGGGCAATAACCTGCAGGGACTTACAACGGTTCCAGCAGGCTGATCTTTTCTTCTTCCAGCAGAATCGGCGCAAAGCCGCTGATGCTGTCGCGGCGGGCTTCGGAGTCTTCCCAGCGCTGCCAAGAGTGCATGTTCTGCCAGGTGACCATGATGATGCGGCGGTTGGGCTGCTCCATATCACGGAATGATTCGCCTGAAATAAAGCCGGGGGACTGCACGGCCGCAGAGAGCACGCGGCGGGCTACGTCTTCGTAGGGTTGTTCCAGACCTTCTGCAATTACACGTTCAATCAACACTTTGATCATCTTGCTTCCTTACCCGGCAGGGGGTGTTGTGACTCTAACTCCAGTGTCGGCCGCCGCCGTGCGTCTGGCAAGCCCGGGATGATTGCGGGATAATCGCCAGCTTGTTGATTCAGCCGAGCCTTGTCATGTCCGATTCTGCCGCTACGACCCTGGATACCCGTGGGCTGACCTGCCCGGAGCCGGTCATGATGCTGCACAACGCCGTGCGCGATGTGGCTGCCGGTGAGCTGGTACAGGTGCTGGCCACCGACCCTTCTACCCAGCGCGATATTCCGCGTTTTTGCAGTTTTCTCGGCCATGAGTTGCTGGAGCAGCACGAGGCCGACGGCATCTTTCATTACCTGATTCGCAAGGCGGACTGAGGCCGAATCAGTCTGCGTTGCCCTGATCTCTTTGCTCCCAGCCTGCTTGCCCCGGCTGTGACTGGCACGCGCCCAGTTGCTGCTGCCAGGCGTCGGTGTGGGCGCTGAGCGCGGCCTGGTATTGCTCCCAGAGACTCTGCGGTGTGCCCGCCAGCCGATCCAGCGCAGCCGCGGTGGCGGGCGGTATGCCGGGCACCGCCCTCAGCGCGATGATGGATTCTGACCAGGGCTGCCCCAGGCGCTGCAGCTGCGCCAGGTACGGCTGTATCTCGCCCGCATAGAACTGCACAAACACATTGAGCAGCACCTTGGAGCGCGTCGACGGCGTGCCCATGGGGCACAGGTAGCGCGCCGGCTGGGCCTGCAGCATGGCAGTGGCCTGTTGCAGGCCGTGACGGGTCTGGGCAAGGGCAGTGATCAACTGGCTGCCGTTGGGGCTGCGCTGCAGAGTTTGCAGGGGCTGCTCGATTCTCTCCAGTGCTGGCGGTAGCTGCACTGGCAGGCCGACACCGATGGCGGTCAATTGCTGCAGCGCGGCAAGCGCGGCGGTGTCATCCAGCGGCTGCTCCTGCACGGGTAACGGCGTATCGGCAAAGCGCAGATAGCCGGCCAACTCGCTACTGGTATTGATGGTGTTCCAGTAGACCTGCGGCAACTGGCTGCGCTTGCGCTCGGCAATGGCGCTCAGCTCGTTGCGCAGTCGTTGCTGGTCGGGTTCGCTCAGGGTGCCAAGGCACTGCTCCATGGCGCGCAGCAGCTCACCTTCATAGGCTAGGCGGCTGCTCCAGGGCATTACCTTGCCCAGCACGCTGTTGCGCTCGGCCACACGCTGTTGCAGCGGCCGACAGGGGTTCACGTCTACCAGTAGCTCCAAAAGGCCGATGCGCTCTGACGGGATGCTGTACAGGCTGTCGCGGCGCTCGGGCAGGCGGTAGCGGCTGAGGCTGTCGGCGGGAAAGGGCTGCCAGTCTTGCCGCAGCACCCGGGCCAGGCGATCCAGGTAATTGTCCATCTGCTGCTCGGCAGCCGGTTGCGGTTGGCAGCCGGTCAGCAGCAGCGTGCTCAGCAGGGTGAAAAAAAAGGTGGCCAGGCGCATGGGCAGAGTATAGAGAAGCTCGGCCTTAAAGGTCCGTCTGTCGTTGCGCCAGGCCGTTTTGCAGGTCGGGTTTGCGGCTGACCGCACGCAAACGCAAACCCAGAAACAGCGCTGCGCTGCTCAAGCCCACAATCAGGCCCAGCCAGAAGCCAGCCGGCCCGCGCGCCGGGCCCAGCCAGTCGGTCAGTCCCAGAATGCAGCCGGTAGGCAGGCCGATCAGCCAGTAGGCAATCATGGTCAGCAGCATTGGCAGCCGGGTGTCCTGAAAACCTCGCAGCGCGCCGGCGCAGGCAACCTGAATGGCGTCCGAGAATTGATACAACGCGGCCAGTGCCAGCAGGCTGGCGGCCAGGCTGATGACGTCGCGGTCCTGGGTGTAGATCTGCGGAATCTGCTGCGCCAGGGTGTACATCGCGGTCGCGGCCAGTGCGGCAAACACCAGCGCCAAGACCAGCCCCACCTTGGTCGCCAGCATGGCATCGCGGGCGCCGCTGCGGCCCAGGTTGTGGCCCACGCGCACGGTGATGGCCAGGCCCAGGCTGAAGGGCACCATAAACACCAGCGAGGAGAAGTTGATGGTGACCTGATGCGAGGCCACCACCACCGCACCCAGGCTGCCGATCAACAGGGCAATCACAGCGAACATGCTGGTCTCAGCAAATAGCGCAATACCGATGGGAAAGCCCAGGCCGATCAGCTCGCCCTGGGTGCGCGCGTGTGGCCAGTCAAAGCGCTCGAACAGCCCGCAGGGTTGATAAAGGCGCGCGCGCTTGAGGTGAAACAGCATGCAGCCCAGCATCGCCCACATCACCAGTGCGGTAGCGACGCCGCAGCCCACGGCGCCCATGGCCGGAAAGCCGAACTTGCCGTACACCAGCACGTAGTTGGCTGGTACGTTGATCGCCAACCCGATAAAGCCAATCAGCATGGCCGGTTTGGTGCGCGACAGGCCATCGGTCAGCCCGCGCAGGGCCAGCATCAGTCCCACCGCAGGGAAGCCCAACGAGATTGCCAGGAGGTAATCCAGCGTGACCGGCACCAACTGCGATTCGACCTTCATCCACACCAGTACCGGCTGCATCAGGTTGAGAAACACTAGACACAGCAGCCCGAGGATCAGCCCGAGCCAGGCACCCTGACGCACCAGTGCGCCGGTCTCGCTGACGCGCCCGGCACCGCTGGCAGCGGCCACCTTGGAGGTGAGGATCATCATCACCCCGGTCAGAAACAGCAGGGTAGGAATCCAGAACGAGTTGCCCAGTGCTACGGCGGCCAGCGCTTCGGCACTGACGCGCCCTGCCATGGCGGTGTCGACAAAGCCCAGCAGGGTGTGCGCCATTTGCGCAGCGATGATCGGCAGCACCAGCACAATCAATGCCCGCAGCTCTGTTACAATGCGCGCCCTGGCGGGTTGGGGAGGTGTCTGGTTCATGTGTTGACTGGCTGCCGAGAAAAACCGCCCATGCTAGCAATTTAGCCGTTATTGTCCAGCCAACTTTTTATTCGTACTCAGCCCCATGCCGCATCACTATCAGGATTTGATCACGCTGTTTGATGACTGCTTTCTGGCGGACTACAACACCTGCCTGCGCGGCGGCTACCCGGAGCCGGAATACCTGCCCGCCGATGCTAGCGAACCGCATCACCGTATTCTCTTTACCCGTGATTATTTCCGCAGCGCGCTGCATGAGGTGGCACACTGGTGTGTGGCCGGGCCCGAGCGCCGGCTGTTGCCGGACTTTGGTTACTGGTATGCGCCGGATGGCCGCAGCGCCGAGCAGCAGCGCACCTTTGAGCAGGTAGAGGTAAAGCCCCAGGCGCTGGAGCTGATTTTCTGTCTGGCCGCCGGCCATCGCTTTGATGTGAGCACCGACAACCTCAGTGGCGAGGCCACCGACCCGGCGCCGTTTCGCGCCCGCGTGCGCGAGCAGGCCCGAGCCTATCTCAGCGGTGGGCTGGGCGAGCGCCCGCAGCGTTACAGTGCCGCGCTGCTCGCCCATTACCGTCCCGGCGTAGCCTGGTCTGCCTTGCTGGACGAGGTCTGAGCCTCATACCGGTAACGGCACCACCCGCGCCCCGCCGATACTGCTGATGCGCTCGGCCGGCTCCGCGCCGGTGCCCAGGCTGGGCGCCAGATAACCCAGCACCGCATCACGGGTTTGCGCCCAGGCCTCGCGGCTTTCCATATCCAGAAAATGCCCTGCGCCGCGTACGGTGGCAAAGCGGCAATGGCGGATATAGCGATTGAAATGCCGCGCATCCTCCGGGCTGGTGTAGCGGTCCAGATCCCCGTTGACGAACAGAATCGGCGTCTCGATATCGGCGCTGCCGCGCAGATAGCAGCGGGTGTCCTGGGTCAGCACCTGGCTCACATGAAAGGCCATCTGGTGATACTCGTGCTCGTCCAGGCTGACGATATGCCGAAAGTTGAAGCGCTTGACCAGCGACGGCAGATGCTCACCGATGGTGCTGTTGAGCAACTCGCCCAGCTCGCGGCGCTCGCAGTTGAGCAGCAGATCGATGCCGCGCTCCAGATAGTCGCGCATCGCCGAGTTGATCAGCGGCGAGAACGCCAGCACCACCGCCTTGCGGATACGTGCCGGGCGCTGCGCCAGGGCCAGCAGGGCAGAAGCGCCGCCCCAGGAAAAGGACATCAGGTGATCGGCCCGGTAGCGCTCGATCAGCTCCAGCAGGATGCTCGCCTCCTGCTCCTTGGTAATCGGTCGGCGATTGCTGTTGTACTGCTTGGACTGTCCCGCGTAGGGCTCATCAAACAGCACCACATTAAAGTGCGGCTGCAGGTAGCGCACGGTCTGGGCGAAGGCGGCCGTGGTGGCCAGCGAACCATTGACCAGAATCACCGTGCCTTGCGGCGCCGGGCTGCTGTAGTAGTGGGTGTGGACGCGCAAGCCGCCCAGGGTTTCCACAACGTCGTGTTCTGCTTTCATATTCCCTGTCTCCAGTGTTGGCGTGGCTCGACCCGGCGGACGAGCGATACAGGGCAGTGCAGGCAAAGGGCCTTGGCGCAAACGCAGAAGGTCGCCGGGCGCACAGCGGCAGCGCCGGAAATTGAGCATTGTTGTGGTGGCGACAGGGTGGTGAGGACAGTCCCGGGCGCGGCGCAGTGGGCGGTGCGCGGTGCGTTCCGGTACTCAGGCAGGTCCTGCAAAAACGAGGGTGTCCCTCGAAAAAACGCTTGGAATGGTTATCGGACTGAAAAGTCACATCCAGACTCTGACTTGCAGTTAAGCAGCGCCGCTGTCTCGACGCAAGGGTGATGTTGCATCAATGCGACAAACTGCATTTGCTCTGCGGAGACACTGTCAGCGCCACCCGGCTGGACAGCGCGCATCGCCCCCTCGACAATGGCCCATCATGCCTGCTCAAGTGACCTTTCATGCATATTGTTGCTGACGAAAACATCCCCCTGCTGGACGCCTTTTTTGCCCCGCTGGGCCGCATCACCCGTCTGCCCGGCCGGCAGATCAGCCACCAGGACCTGACCGCCGCCGACGCGCTCATCGTGCGCTCGGTCACCCGGGTAGACCCGCAACTGCTGGCGGGCACCCCGGTGCGCTTTGTCGGTACCTGCACCATCGGCACTGACCACCTGGACTTGCCCGGCCTGGACGCTGCCGGCGTCACCGTCGCCAGCGCGCCGGGCTGCAACGCCCGTGGCGTGGTGGAGTATGTACTCAGCTGTCTGCTGACCCTGAGTGAACGCACCGGGCTGGACTGGCGCACGCGCCGCGTGGGTATTGTCGGCGTGGGCGAGGTGGGCGGGCGCTTGGCGCAAACGCTCACCGCCCTTGGGGTTGATTGCCTGCTCTGCGACCCGCCGCGCGCTGCCCTTGGTGAGGGCGGCTTTGCGCCGCTGGATCAATTGCTCACCGAATGCGACGTCATCAGCTGTCACGTGCCCCTGACCCGCACTGGCGCCGATGCCACCTGGCACCTGCTGGATGCTGGCCGCCTGGTCGCCCTGCGCCCCGGCGCCTGGCTGATCAACAGCAGCCGTGGCCCGGTGATCGACAACCATGCGCTCAAGGCCGTACTGGCCGAGCGGCCTGATCTGCAGGTGGCGCTGGATGTCTGGGAGCAAGAGCCGCAAGTCGATTGCGAGCTGCTGCAACGCTGCGCGCTGGGCACCCCGCACATTGCCGGCTACAGCCTGGACGGTAAGCTGCGCGGCACCGAGCAGATCTACCGCGCCCTGTGCGCCAGCCTGGGCCAGAGCGCACCGCTCAGCCTCGACAGCCTGGCCCCTGAGGCCGGCAGGGCGCAACTGCAGTTTGCCGCCGGCACCCCGGCGCAATGGCTGCTCGAACGTTCACTCAGACAGGTTTACGATGTGCGCGATGACGACGCCCGCTTTCGTGCAGCCATGCTGCCGCTGGCCGGGCAGAGTACCGCTCAGGCGTTTGATGCACTGCGTAAGGGATACCCGCTGCGCCGCGAATGCCCCGAGGTTGAGGTGCGGCACAGCGAAGGTGAAGATGCGGCGGCGCTGCTGGCCGCCGCCGGATTCAGGCGCTGAAGCGCGGGCGCGCCGGCACCCACTGTTGTTCCAGCTCCTTGCAGGCCTGCTGGATCATCTGTTCGGTGATGGCAATCTCGCGGCCGTCTTCGTCGATTAGATGGCCGCCCACGCAATGGGACGGATGAATCAGGATGTCGGCACTTTCACGGCACGGTTTCAGAGCATGCACATTCATGGTTTTCTCCCAAGTTGATCGCCAGTTGCAGGCAGGATATGGCACTGGCATGACGGATTTGTGACATGACAAACAGCACACCCAACACCCGCTTCAGGCTCGGCCTGATCATCAACCCCCTGGCCGGCCTGGGTGGCCGCGCGGCCTTAAAGGGCTCGGACGGTGTTGCCGACGACGCCCTCGCCATGGGCGTCGAGCCACAGGCCCACAACCGCGTGCGCCAGACGCTGGAGCACCTGTTACCCCTGCGCGAGCGCTTGCAGATCCTCAGCGCCCCCGGCCCCATGGGCGCCGACCTGCTGGCAGACATGGGCTTTGATGCACAGGCGGTTGGTCAGCTGGCCAACCCGCCTCATACCAGCGCCGAAGACACCGAAACCATCGCAAAGCAGATGCACCAGCAAGGCGTCGATCTGCTGCTGTTTGCCGGCGGCGACGGCACCGCGCGCAACATCTGCAACCAGCTGGACAGCACTCAACTGGTGCTGGGCATTCCGGCCGGGGTAAAAATTCACTCCGGCGTTTACGCCGTTAACCCCCGCGCCGCTGGCGAGTTGGTTGCGCTGCTGGTGCAGGGCGAGCTGGTGCGCCTGCGTGAAGCCGACGTGCGCGACATTGACGAGCAGGCCTTTCGCAACGGCCAGGTGCGCACACGCCATTACGGTGAACTGGCCGTGCCGGAAGAGGGCCGCTTTGTGCAGCAGGTCAAACAGGGCGGCCGTGAAGTAGAGACCCTGGTGCTCGACGACATCGCCGCCGGCCTGCAGGAAGAGCAAGACGACAACACCAGCTGGATACTCGGTCCCGGCTCCACCACCCTCGGCCTGCTGGAAGCCATGGGGCTGGAAGGCACCCTGTTAGGCGTGGACGTGCTCAAGGATGGCGAGCTCATCCTGCGCGATGCCACCGAGCAGCAACTGTGGGAGCAGGTAGAGCAAGGCGGCGACTGGCGCATACTGGTCACCGCCATCGGCGGCCAGGGCCACATACTCGGGCGCGGTAACCAGCAACTGTCACCCCGCATCATCCGCGCCGTCGGGCTGGACAACCTGCTGGTGGTCGCCACCAAAACCAAACTCCGCAGCCTCGCCGGCCGCCCGTTTTTGGTGGACACCGGCGATAGCCAACTCGACACTGACCTCAGCGGCCTGCGCCGCGTCCTCAGCGGCTACCGCGAAGAGATGCTTTACCCCGTCAGCTGGAAGGCTGAATAACCTTCCAGCGTCTCTTTACCGCGCACCACAATAGCGCTAAGTTCAATGCAGGCATGACGCCAGCAACAGGACCAACGGATGGCCACCACCCCCGCAGCAATACCCAACCCCAACTCCCCCTCGCATCCTGACCCCGGCGTTCATGCGCTCGGCGCGGTCGCGCGCGTGCAGCTTGCTGTATGGGGCGGAAGTGATGATTGGCGTGAAAAAGAAGCGGTCAAGCGAATACGGGCTGTGTTGCCAAGGCGTTGTTTTTTTATGGATTTAGTTGGGCGAGAGGGCGTTGATATGCGGAAATCGCTGATATGCAATCATAAAGCCTTCGGTCCAATCAGCTGTTAAATCTTTAGGTGGAGAGGCAAGTGCTAGAGTACATAATCGATAACAAGGAATGGATTTTCAGTGGTATTGGAGTTGCTGTTATATCTTGGTTTCTCCTACGTAAATCTACCGGGTCAAACATGAGGCAGAAAGGTGGAAAGGGCTCCACTAATATCCAAGTAGGTGGTGATTTTTCAGTGTCACCTAAGGACGAAGATCATGGAGATAAATAAGACATCCCAAAAGGGTGGTGATCATTCCGTAAATGTCCAAGCAGAAAATCTTACAGTCAATGCAGGTCTTTCAATAGCCCACGTCAAAGAGATCGCTCTTGAGGTCTTTGAGGGAAATTTTTACAAGCTTGCAGGTATAGCCAAAGAAACGGCTGATGAAAGAGCAAAAGAGATAACTGACCAATTTCTAGAAGAACTTGCGAAAAAAAATCCAGAAGGTCTAAAAGCCTCAGAAGATCCTGATTTCCAGCATTCACTATTCCAAGCCCAAAAAGAATATGCGCGATGCGGAGATAAAGAGCTAGGAGATATTCTGGTAGACATATTGGTTGATCGTTCCAAAGAGGAGGAACGAAGTCTTCTGCAAGTTGTACTTAATGAATCTCTATCAATCGCTCCCAAATTAAATGCTACACAGCTGGATATTTTGTCCTGTTGTTTCAACTTCGCATACACAAGAAGGCTTAATATTCGAAATCCTCAGATGTTCGCCGATTACTTAAATAATGCAGTACTTATCTTCTCCGATGCGGTAGGCGAAAAAGACTCCAATTATCGGCATCTTGAGTATGTTGGTTGTGCATCAATAAGAACTGGTTCAAGAGATGTCGTAAATATCCTGATGCAAACTTACAAGGCTATATTCAGTAAGGGCTTTGAGCGTGACATGCTAAATGACATAGCTGAAAATGATCCTAATATTTGGAGCGTGGTCATTCCTAACCCTCACAATATCAATCTTTTCCAGGCTGGTGGTATGGACGACGAGGTGATAAAAACTATTTGTACCAGGAACGGTATTTCGGAGGAAGGCACAACCAAACTTATCCAGATAAATAATCAAAATATGATGAACAGAAAGGAAGCTACTGATTATCTTAAATCGATTTGCCCAAAATTTGAAAAATTCATTGAAGATGCAAGCAAGTCTGCGTTCAATAGCCTCGAATTGACAAGTGTTGGTATCGCCATTGCGCATGCCCATTCCCGAAAAAAGGCGGGGTTTGATGCAGATCTATCTATATGGATTTAACAAGCCGCTCAAATTCGTTTCGGCCACAAAAAAACGTGGCCTACACCGGACTCGCTAACGCTCGCCGTTTAGCGGGGCGGTTATGGCTCAAACATTGGCGATAGCTTACGAGTCAGCCTTTTGTTCACGGAAGTAGGGGCTAAATGAACATACTAGAGAATGAGTTTGCTGCTTATGGAAAGACTTTAGTAAAGATTCAGTATTTTGAAATCATTCTTAAAATCTGCATTTCTTTGTTTGACGCTGAGGCAAAGGCTCGACATTCTTCTATAAAGAACCTGAAAATAGAAGATGTTTTAAACTTGTCAGTTTCGTATAAACAGACTCTCGGAACCCTAATGGCTGCAATTAGGAAGGAAATACCCGTATTTGATACTGATGAGTTTTCGAAACTACTGGTTATGCGAAACACATTTGTTCACAATTTTCATAAAGAGTATATTTCCAGAGGGGTGGATGAAAAGGAACGCATGGCTTTTATTGAAGAGCTCTTTGAGCTAATAACTCGCTATACGGAAATATTCACTGGGCTGTTCGTGCATCTCGCCAGACATATTGCGAAGGAGAAAAACGGTACATTAAATTTGGCTGGACTGGAGGTGTCAGAAGATGAACTTTTAAAACACATCGTTAAGTCCATTTCGCCATAACACACACACTCTGGGGGCAGGTCTTGCCTTTTGCCTCTCGGCTGAAGGTGGCTGGCAAAAGCTCGGATAAGATCGGGCAGATAAAATTCACGCAGGCCAAAGCCATGGAATACATCCTCTTCATCCACAACAACACAGACCTGCCCGCCACGGCGCAGTGGGATGCTTTTTTTGCGGCGGCAAATCAGAGCGGGCTGTTTTTGGGTGGCAGCGAAATCGCAGGGGCTGCCCAGATCGGCAGCAAAGGTGTCCGCGCGACCACCGATAGCGTTGCGGGCTTTATGCGTTTTGAAGCGGAAGATGTAAGCGAGCTGCATCAATTATTAGCGTTGCACCCGGTGTACTTGCAGGGCGGGACGCTTGAGCTGTGTGCGATGCCACAATCGTCGTAATGCTATTGTGTGGCTGTTTCGCCCGGCGGATGCAGCCCGCGCCTTTTCCTTCCGTGGCTCAATGCCGTATGCCTCCGCTGCACTTCAGCAGACATGCTGATTTGGCCATGCGTTAGTTTTCGTGACGCCAGTTTTCGAGGCGCCGGAGCCCGTCTGGATCCTCGCCTGCGCGAGGATGACAGGTGTGTGGATACGCAATATGTGGGGTTAGATTAAGCTTACGCAAACTTCAGCAGGGCACGGGCCCCTTTGCGTTGCACCGGGTTATTTCGTCACTCAAGTTCATCCACCGCCACCTGATCCGGAAACCGGCTGATCAGCACTGCCAGCACAAAGCCCACGCTCAGCACTGCGATGGTGTAGCCGAAGGCGGCGACAAAGCCGCCGGTGGTTTCGATCAGCCAGCCGGCGATGGCCGGGCCAAGAAACTGGCCCACGGCGAAGAACAGGGTGGCAAAGCTGAAGGCGACGGGGATGTAGCGCGGGGCGACCTGTTCGGTGGCGCTGGTCTGCACCATGGAGAACACGCCGTTCACTGAAATCCCCATCAGCAGATAATGCACAAAGAAGTAGGGTAGGGACTGGTCGATCAGCGGCAGCGCCATGGCGCCGATCACCATCAGCAGCGACAGGGCCAGTGCGGTGCCGCGCCCGGTATAGTCCGACAGCCAGCCCCACACCGGCGAGGCGCCAATCGATAACAACCCCATAAGCGCCACGTAACGCCCGGCCACCGCAGCGCTGTGGCCGCTTTCTGCCATGTAGCTGACCATGAACACGGTTTGCACGATATAGCCCAGGCCCACGGCGCCGTAGGCGCAGGCGACGATTAGCACGCGCGGGTTGCGGTAGATGCGCTGTTTCTCCAGGGCTGAGAGTTTGCCGTTGCTGCTTTGTGCCGGTTGCGGCGGGTTACGGATATACAGGGCGATCAGCGCCGTGACCAGCAGCGCAACGACGGCAAACAGCCCCCAGCTGATGCGCCAGCCCTGGTTGCCAAACTGGGCCAGCAGGTAGGGCACCAGCATGCCGGTAATCAGTGTGCTAATGCCTACGCCACTGCTCATGCCGCCAATGGCCAGGCCGCGCCGCTCCGGGAACCAGGAGGCCAGCAGCGACACCATGGGGGCGAACACAAAGGCTGAGCCAAAGCCCAGTAGCCCCATCCAGAGCACCGCCAGCCAGAAGTTCGAGGCCCAGACCAGCCCGGTGAAGCCAAACAGTACGGTGAGCATGCCGAATAGAATCGATGCCTTGGCGCCCCAGCGAGCGGCCGCCAGCCCGCCGGCCAGCACAAAGCAGACATAGCTGAGCGCGGTCACGGTACTGAGCATGCCGGCCTGCTGATAGCTCAGGCCGAGGTCAGCGCGCATTGAGGGTAGAATCACGCCGTAGGCCAAGCGGCCAAAGCCAATCACGACCAGTGCGCTGAGCATGGCGCACAGCACGGTGATCAGCATGTTTGGGCGGTCGTGATGTTGCTGCATGGGGCGTCTCGTTTGGCAGGGGGCGCATACAGTGAACGTCAGGCTGAGCGCGAGCGCCATCAGGATAATGCGCGCTGTTGGTGGTGCATTCAGCGCGTTGCAGCGCTCCGTGCTCAAGCTGTCTGCTTGAGCGCAGGTTAAACTCTGGACTTTCTCAACAGGCGTTGCCAACAAGGCGCGGCTAATGGATTTTCAGACCATCCCGATTGTGCGCATTTTTGATGAACAGAAGGCGCGTGATTTTTACCTCGATTTTCTCGGCATGACTCTGGACACCGCTTTGAGCCGGGTTTGCCGATTTACATGCAGGTATCCAAGGGCAGTCTGGTACTGCATCTGAGCGAGCATTCTGGCGACTGCACGCCGGGCAGCAAGCTGTTTGTGAATGTGAGTGATGCACGCGCTTTGCTGGCCGAGTTGCAAGGCCGTGAGTATGCCTATTGCCGCCCCAGCCTGGAGGTGGCCGCCTGGGGAGACGAGGGCTTTGGTGTGGTTGATCCGTTTAGCAATCGTATTTGGTTTAACCAGATGGGCTGAGCGCTAAGGTGCGCCATTCTTGGTCTGCTGAATACCCCTGCATAGCCGATTGCTGACCGTCGCCAAGCCGGGTGGGTGCTGTGCTAACGTCGGCGCTCAGCAATAGTCGGCGCACAGTAATGAGGAGAACGGTGGTGAATTACGACGAGGTGGTGTTGGGACGGCGCAGTATTCGTGCATTCAAACCTGAGCCGGTACCGCGCAGCGTGCTGGAAGAGGTGATTGGTTTGGCGACGCGCGCGCCATCGTCGATGAACTCTCAGCCCTGGCACCTTCATGTGCTGACAGGTGAGCCGCTAGACCGCATTCGCGCCGAGAATACCGAGCGCATGGTGACCGGGGTAAAACCCTCCAAGGAAACCCGTGACTCCGGCAGCTACGAAGGCTTGCATCGCCAACGCCAGGTAGAGATCGCCGTGCAGTTGTTTGAGGCCATGGGTATTGCCCGGGACGACAAGGAGAAGCGACAGGACTGGGTATTGCGTGGCTTTCGTCAATTTGATGCGCCGGTTTCTATCGTGGTGACCTACGACCGCGATCTGCGTGAGGGCGATATCGCTCAGTTTGACTGCGGCGCGCTGGTCAATGGTCTGGTCAACGCGGCTTGGTCACGCGGTTTGGGCTGTGTGGTCAACAGCCAGGGCATCATGCATTCACCGGTGGTGCGCGAGCATGCGGGCATTCCGGATGATCAGGTGATCATTATCTGCGTTGCAATGGGCTATCCCGATGACAGCTTCCCGGCCAATGCGGTGGTATCGCGGCGCCGCGAGGTGACCGATGTGGCCAACTTCGTAGGCTTTACCGACTAGCGCCCTGCTTGCGCCGCCGGGCTGGTTCAGGCAGGGTGGCGTCTTTCGCACAGGCAGGGAGCAGGGGCGCCATGAATATCAATATCGCGCTGTTGGGGCAGGTACTGGCCGGCTGGATTGTGCTGGCAACGGGGCTGTCGGCTTACCTCAGCGTACGCAAGACGCAAACGCCGGTACTGGGCTCGATTCTGGGCTTTGTGCTGGCGTTTATCCCGCCGTTCTCGCTGCTCTATCTGGTGGTGCTGGTACTCAAGCGCGATGTTAAAACGGCGAGTGACTGATAGCGCTCAGTCGTCGCGCCCCTCCAGCATGGTCCGTCGCAACAGCACATACACCGAGCCGGTGCCGCCGTGGCGTGCGACGCACGAGGTAAAGGCCAGAACCTTGTCGTGCTGGCGCAGCCAGGTATTAACGTGACTCTTCATCAGCGGCTTGCGGCCATCTAATCGACGGGCCTTGCCGTGGGTGACTCGCACACAGCGAATCTCCTGCTTCACCGCTTCGGCCAGAAAGTCCCAGAGCAGCTCGCGCGCACGCTCGATGCTCATGCCATGCAGATCAATCGAGCCGTCAAAAGGGATCTGGGCGAGCTTGAGCTTGCGCAGCTGGGCATCCTGCACGCCGTTGGCTGCCCAGGCCAGCTCCTGCTCTGGGTCGACATCAATGACAAACTGATCAGACAGGCCATCCACCACAATGGCGTTGTCTTTGAGGGTGGCGCGTTGGCGACTGGCAGCGATGTTGGCGCGGTCGCGGGGCGCTTTGCCGACCTCGGCGCGGTCGTGCTTCAAGCGCTTGGCGCCCTGCACGGCCTGGCGGAAAAGGTCGAGATCGTCGTCGGAGGAGAAATCCTGTGTCATGCTGCTGGCCATCGTGCAAAACCGCAGTGTACCAGCAGCCGCTTGCGAATGAGCCCCTGCGTTACCGCGGATGTTGCCAGCCTGCTGGTCGCCAGCGCGCGCCGAGGTAGAATGGCCGCCTGTACTGAACAAGGATTATCCATGAGCGAACACTCTGCACTGCACAGCATTCAGGATCTCGTCCGCTGGGGCGTTAGCCGCTTCCATCAGGCTGAGCTGTTTTTTGGGCACGGCACCGACAATGCCTGGGATGAGGCGCGGCTGCTGGTGCTGCACGCGTTGTATCTGCCCTGGGAAACGCCGCAGGAGTACCTGCAGTGTCGAGTAACCGAGCAAGAGCGCGAGGCCGTGGTTGCGCTGCTGGAAGAGCGTATCCGCCTGCGCATGCCGGCGGCCTACCTGACAGGCCATGCGCGCTTTGCCGGGCTGGACTTTGTGGTGGATGACCGTGTGCTGGTGCCGCGCTCGCCTATCGCCGAGCTGATTGAAGGGCGCTTTGAGCCCTGGCTGGAGCGCGAACCCGCGCGCATTCTGGATTTGTGCACCGGTAGCGGCTGCATTGGTATTGCCTGCGCCTACGCCTTTCCGGAGGCCGAGGTGGTGCTGGCTGATCTGTCGGCTGACGCGCTGGCGGTGGCTGAGCAGAATGTCGAACTGCACGCGCTGGCCGAGCGGGTAGAGGCACGTTGGTCTGACGGCTTTGATGGGCTGGCCGGCGAGCGGTTTGATCTGATCGTCAGCAACCCGCCCTATGTCGATGCCGAAGACATGGATACGCTACCGGATGAGTACCGCCACGAGCCGGAGATGGGCCTGGCAGCGGGGGAGGACGGTCTGGACCTGGTACGCCGCATGCTGGCTGAGGCAGCGGACTACCTGAGTGAAGACGGTGTGCTGGTGATTGAAGTGGGTAACAGCATGGTGCATGTGATGGCCGAGTGGCCCGAGGTGGACTTTGAGTGGGTCAAGTTCCGTCATGGCGGCCACGGGGTGTTTGTGCTCAGCGCCGAGCAGTGTCGCCATTTTCAGGCGCTGTTTGCCGGCTGATCAGTGCAGCACCACCCATAGCAGCATGAGCGCCTGAAAGATCGAAAACACGATCAGGCAACCGATGGCGAAACGGTTGCCGAGGTCAGCGCGCTTGTAACTGGCGATGGCAGACTCCAGCTGATTGATTTGGGCGCTCTGCTTCTGGTTCAGACCTTCATGTTCGCGCAGTTGGGCCAGTAGCGTGTTGACCTGCAGCGGTTGGATGCGCTCGGTGTTCCAGCTGCCAATCAGGTCGTTGACTCGGTTGGCCTGGGCCAGGGCGGTACCGGCCGCGGCGTCCAGCGGGGTGATGATAAAGCCCGCGTGGCTGAGGATCGCATCGCGTGCTTTGCGCGCGTCTTCAGTGGCGGCATCGGTGGCGCGCAAGGTGATAGGCGTAACGGCGTAGTCACCGCAGTAGCGCTGACACCAGTGAATCAGCTGTGCCAGCATGAAGGTGCCCAGCCCGCGCTGAGCTGGCTGAATGTGCACGCCCTCGACGGGGCCAAAGCGCACCCGCCGGCGTTTGTGGTCCACCAGCACTTCCATGCGATTGCCAGCCTCGGGCAGTGGCTCACCCTCAAATCGCACCTGTAGACGCAGCAGCTCCAGCACGCCCGCCTGCTCCTGGGTCACTGCGATCTGGGCGAGCTTTTCCGGGTGTACCAGGATGCGCGCCTTGAATACGGGTTTGAGCTGTACCCAGTAGGAATCCGACGGTTTGGTGCGGGCGAACGGGTCCCTCGGGGCGCTTTGCTCCGGGTTGTTGCTGTCGGCCAATACGTCAGTTGAGGTCATGCGTTCACCCTGGGACTACGCGACTACGGGACTTCAGGTGCTTACGCACCTCTCCAGCCTGTATCGGCCGGATGACGGTAATCTGTAATGAATGTCACCAACCGCTACGCAGAGCCTCCCATATCAGGCGAGCGGCCAGCAGGCTGAGTGTCAGGTTGAACAGCCGTCCAAAGTGTCGATCACTCATGCGCTTGAGCAGGTGCAGGCCCAGCCAGGTGCCGAGTGCGCCAGCGGCGATCATGGCAGCCATCAAGGCGAGCCAATCATGGAAGATAAACCCGGCGGCGCTGAAGGCAAAGGCCTTGGGCAGGTGCTGCAAGCTCATGGCGGCGGCAAAGGTGGCCACTGTCTGCAACCGCTGGTGTGCTTGTTGCTGCTTAATGAAGGCGGCTACCAACGGCCCGGTGGCACCGACAAACAGGCTGAGAAAGCTGGTTATCACTGAGGCGAGCAGGGTGCCTATCGGGCCGGTGGCGACCTTGGGGATGGCCGGGCCCCAGCACAGCAGCAAGATAAACAGCGCAATGCTCAGTTGCACCACTGCCAGCGGCAGGCGCACCAACAGCACACTGGCCGCCAGTGCGCCCAGCACCACGCCCGGCGCGAACCAGGCGATTACCCGCAGGTTGATGTGGCGCCAGGTCATCAGTGCGCGGTTGGCGTTGGACCCCAGCTGCACCATGCCGTGGACAGGGATAATCGCCGCAGCCGGCATGATCAGGGCCATGATCGCCAGCAACATGACACCACCGCCGGCGCCCATCGCAGCGGTCACGGCGGAGGTGAGAGCGGCTGCCAGGATCAGGATCATCGCCCAGTGCGGAGCCAGGTTGTCGGGTAGCAATAACGGCAGCAGCTCGCTCATGGTGGCTCCGGCATTGAAGGTGAGGGCGTAGCCTACCCGCCGGGCCGCAGGCTGTCACCGCCAACGGCCAGCGGGTATACTGCCGCACTGCCCACGTTTAGCTCAGGTTCTTGGTATGTCTGGAAACACGCTCGGTACCCTCTTCACTGTCACCACGGCTGGCGAAAGTCATGGCCCGGCGCTGGTCGCCATTGTTGATGGCTGCCCGCCCGGTCTGCCGCTGTCCGGCGAAGACCTGCAGCGTGATCTGGACCGCCGCAAGCCCGGCACCAGCCGCCACACCACCCAGCGTCAGGAGGCCGATGAGGTCGAGATTCTGTCCGGGGTATTTGAGGGGGTGACCACCGGCTGCCCGATTGGCTTGCTAATTCGCAATACCGATCAAAAGTCCAAGGACTACTCGGCGATCAAGGATCTGTTCCGTCCGGCCCACGCCGACTACACCTACCACCACAAGTACGGCCTGCGCGACTACCGTGGCGGCGGCCGTTCTTCGGCGCGGGAAACCGCCATGCGCGTTGCTGCTGGCGCCATTGCCAAGAAATACCTGGCTACCCAGGGCATTCAGGTGCGCGGCTACATGAGCCAGCTGGGGCCGATCGAGATTCCCTTCAAAAGCTGGGACGGCGTGAACGATAACGCCTTCTTCAGCGCAGATCCGGACAAGATCCCCGAGCTGGAAGCCTACATGGACCAGCTGCGCCGTGATCAGGACTCGGTGGGTGCCAAGATCACCGTGGTTGCCGAGGGTGTGCCGCCGGGGCTGGGCGAGCCGATCTTCGACCGTCTGGATGCCGAACTGGCCTACGCGCTGATGAGCATCAACGCCGTCAAGGGTGTCGAGATTGGTGCCGGCTTTGCCTCTGTTGCCCAGCGCGGTACTGAGCACCGTGACGAGCTGACGCCGCAAGGCTTTGTCAGCAATCAGGCCGGTGGTGTACTCGGCGGTATCTCGTCCGGTCAGCCGATTGTCGCCAGCCTGGCGCTCAAGCCTACGTCCAGCATCACCACCCCCGGTCGTTCCATCGACGTGAATGGCGAGCCGGTGGACGTTATTACCAAGGGCCGTCACGACCCCTGCGTGGGTATTCGCGCAACACCGATTGCCGAGGCGATGATGGCGTTGGTGCTGCTGGATCATCTGCTGCGTCACCGCGCACAGAACGCTGACGTCAAGGTCAGCACCCCGGTACTGGGGCAGCTGTAAGCCGGCCACTGGCGTGAGCGTCCGGACTGCGGGGCAGCTGCCATATTGGCGGCTGTCCGGTTTCTATTTCGCCTACTTTGCCCTGTTGGGTGGTGTGGCGCCTTTCCTGTCCCTGTATTTCGAGTCACTGGGTTTTGCGCCGGCGCGCATTGGTGAGCTGGTGGCAATCCCCATGCTGATGCGCTGTATCGCGCCCAACCTGTGGGGCTGGCTGGGCGATGCCACCGGGCAGCGGTTGCTGATCGTGCGGGTGGGCGCGCTGCTCACAGCGGTGTTTTTCGCAGGCATCTTTCTGCGTCAGGACTATTGGTGGCTGGCGGCGATCATGGCGCTGCACAGCTTTTTCTGGCATGCCGTGCTACCGCAGTTTGAAGCCATCACACTGGCTCACCTGGGCGCCCAGTCGGCGCGCTACAGTCAGCTGCGGCTGTGGGGCTCGGTCGGCTTTATTCTCACCGTGGTGCTGCTGGGCCTGCTGCTGCAGCGCCTTGGCATGGGAGCCTATCCGCTGGCAATGTTCGGCATCATGCTGCTGATTGTGCTGTGCAGCGCGCTGGTGCCGCAGCCGCCGAGGCAGGCGGCAACCACTGCCATCCCAGGGGACGGCTTTATGCGCCGTTTGCGTCAGCCGGGTGTGCCCGCGTTCTTTGTGGCGGTAGCACTGATGCAGCTATCGCATGGCCCGTACTACACCTTTCTCAGTATCCACCTGGAGGCGCTCGGCTACAGCCGCGGACTGATCGGCATGCTCTGGGCGCTCGGTGTACTGGCCGAGATTGTGCTGTTTGTGTTCATGCATCGGCTGCTGACCTGGGTCACTCTGCGACAGTTGCTGGTGGTGAGTTTCGGCCTGGCGGCGCTGCGTTGGCTGCTGTTGGGGCAGTTGGCTGACAATCTGGCGGTGCTGCTGTTTGCGCAGGTACTGCATGCGGCAACCTTCGGCGCTTTTCACGTGGCCTCGATCCATCTGGTTCAGCAACGCTTTGGCGAAAGGTATCAGGGACAGGGGCAGGCACTTTATGCCACGCTGGCGGGTATTGGTGGGGCGCTGGGCGCGCTGTGTTCTGGTTACGCCTGGGCAGGCCTGGGCCCCACGCTGACTTTCGCAGCTGCCGCGTTGGCGGCCTTCGCCGGCATGCTGTTGTTGCTGATGCGCTTGCGTGACCAATCAACCAAGGGGGCTGGATGAGCATACTGGCGGTCTATAGCGCGGATGATCTGTTCTGTCCGCGCCGAGTACTGACTCACGAGCAGGATATCCGGGCTGAGTTGTCCGCTAACGGCATCACCTTGCTGGCGGACGGGGCGCCGGCAGCGGTTGGCGTTCAGCAGCGGCACGAGCGCCGTGGTGCGCCGGCCTATGAGCAGCCGGATGAGCGCATCGACGCTGCCGAGGTCTTTGCTTGCGGCGCGTTGGAACGTCGGATAGAGCAGGGGCATGTGCGACTTTGCCTGGCTAGTGAGGGCTGGGTGCTGCTGCTTGCGCTAGGGGCGGGCGACCGCTTGATACTGCCGGCTGGCCTGCAGCAGTGCATCTTGCCGACGCCAGGCCAGACAGGCTGCTGGGTGGATACTGCCGACAACGAAAACGCGTTGATCTATGCCCCCGTTGCGGTGTCGACGCTGGTAAACCTGGCGCCCTTGGAAATTTGACGGCGAGATTGGTTTTTGCTTCCTATACTGGGGCGACACATAAAAAAGAGGGGGCTGCATGAACTTCAATACGGGCGGTGGGCTGGTTGGTTTGCTGATTTTGATTGGCGATATCTGGGCCATCATCAACATTTTGCAAAGTGGTGCCAGTACCGGCGCCAAGCTGCTGTGGATTTTGCTGGTGGTGCTGCTGCCGCTGCTGGGGTTGATTATCTGGTTTGTGGCCGGGCCCAAGAGCAGTACCTCCTAGTTGGCTGCAGTTAGCAAAAAGGCCCGGTGCGTGAGATACGCACCGGGCCTTTTGTATTAACGCGGGGGTTACTTCTCGACGAAGGCGCGCTCGATCACGTAGTGACCCTGGTCGCCGTGGCGGGCTTCCTGGAAGCCGTGGGCGTCGAGGATTTCGCAGCAGTCCTTGAGCATGCTGGGGCTGCCGCAGAGCATGAAGCGGTCCTGCTCCAGATCGAACGTCGGCAGGCCGATATCTTCAAACAGCTTGCCGTTGCTCATCAGATCCGTCAGGCGGCCTTCGTTGCGGAACGGTTCGCGGGTGACGGTGGGGTAGTAGATCAGCTTTTCACGCACCAGATCGCCGAAGAACTCGTTGTTCGGCAGCGTCTCGGTAATCAGCTCTTCATAGGCCAGGTCGCGCACGTTGCGGCAACCGTGGGTGAGGATTACCTTGTCGTACTGCTCGTAGGTCTCCGGGTCCTGGATGATGCTGATAAAGGGCGCAAGGCCCGTGCCGGTGCTCAGCAGATACAGGTTGCGACCGGGAATCAGATGATCCAGCACCAGGGTGCCGGTGGGCTTGCGGCTGATCATGATCTGATCGCCCACCTGAATGTTCTGCAGGCGCGAGGTCAGCGGGCCGTCCTGTACCTTGATGCTGAAGAACTCCAGGGTGTCTTCGTGGTTGGGGCTGGCGATACTGTAGGCACGCATCAGGGGGCGACCTTCCACTTCCAGGCCAATCATGATGAAGTGTCCGTTCTTGAAACGAAAACCTGGATCACGGGTGAGCTTGAAGCTGAACAGGGTGTCTGTCCAGTGGTGCACACTAAGTACCTTTTCGGTGTTGAAACCTGCCATGACGCCTCCAGAAGTGAACATCTCTTGGGAGGCGAGTCTACGCGCGGTACGCTTTTGTGTTAAAGAGAATTATTCTTATATAGCTATTCGGTAAAATCGATTATGAAATACACCTTGCGCCAATTGGAGATTTTTCTGGCCACGGCGCATTACGAAAACCTGACGCGGGCTGCCGCCAGCCTGTCGATGTCGCAGTCCGCGGCCAGTAGCGCGCTCAAGGATCTGGAAAGCCAGTTCGACGTGCAGTTGTTTGATCGGGTTGGCAAGCGACTGCAGCTCAACGCTCTGGGGGAAAGTATCCGCCCCCGGGCCCAGGCGCTGCTGGAACAGGCGCGCAACCTCGAAGGTGCGCTGGCCCGGCATCAGGGCACGGGGCACCTGAGGGTTGGGGCGACCCTGAGCATCGGTAACTACCTGGCTGTAGAAATCATGGCGCGCTACATGGGCGAGCAAGAGGGCGCCCGTGTCGAGCTGGAGGTGGGCAACACCGAGGCCATT
This sequence comes from Halopseudomonas maritima, assembly GCF_021545785.1. NCBI lineage: Bacteria > Pseudomonadati > Pseudomonadota > Gammaproteobacteria > Pseudomonadales > Pseudomonadaceae > Halopseudomonas > Halopseudomonas maritima. The sequence continues at coordinate 409,604 of NZ_CP079801.1, read as the reverse complement.
GTGCGCAAGGTGGCTAACTTTGAACTCGATCTTGGCCTGATCGAAGGAGAAAGCCGCCATCCTGATCTGGATATGGTGCATTGGCGCGATGACGAGCTGGTGGTGTTCTGCGCGCCAGACCATCCGCTGGCCGGCAAGCCCTGGCTGTCTGATGAGGATTTATTGAGCGCGGCCTGGGTGGTCCGCGAGTCTGGCTCCGGCACACGTCAGCACTTCGACTGGGCCATGCACGGGCTGTTGTCCAGTCTGGATATCAAGCTGGAGCTGCAGCATACCGAGGCGATCAAGCGTGCAGTGGAGGCTGGGTTGGGGCTGGGGTGTCTGTCTGAGATCACGCTGGTGGACGCTTTCAATCGTGGGCGCCTGGTGCCGCTGCCGGTGCCGCAACGTAACTTTCACCGTCGTTTTTACTTTGCCCTGCACCGACAGAAGTTTCGCAGTGCGGGTGTGGAGCGCTGGCTGCAGTTGTGTCGCGAGAGTGCGGAGGCGTTGGAGTAGTCAGGCTTTTCGCGGCCCGGAAGGAGGGGCCGCCTGCGTGGGGCAGGGGTGTTGGGCGGTGTGCTCTTGTCGCAATCAAAAAAGCCGTGGCGTTTTCGCGCCACGGCTTTTCTGTTGCACTCAGTTGATCAGTTGCTGCTCAGCACCAGCTGACCATCGCGCAGTGGGATGCTGCTGCCCGGATCGTGGCTCATGCGCACGCTGCCGGTCTCATCGCCAATGCGGTATTGGACGTTGTAGCCAACCACTTTTTCGTGGCTGTCGTAAACGGTTTCGCAGCGGCGCTCTGTGGTGGTGTAGGTGCTGTTGTTCTGCATGTTTTCCTGCACGCGGTTACCGGCGTAGCCACCTGCGGCGGCACCAGCTACGGTGGCGATCTTCTTGCCGCTACCACCGCCAACCTGGTTGCCCAGGGCGCCACCCACTACCGCCCCGGCGATGGTGCCGAGAATGCGGTTTTGATCCTGCACCGGCTTTTGGCGGGTGACGGCTACGTCGTTGCAGACCTCACGCGGAGTGCGCTGGGTTTCCTTGATTTCGGCGACATCAAGAACTTCAGCCTCGGTAGGGGTTTTATCCGCAAAGGCGGTGTAACCGGCAATGGCACCGCCAGCCGTGGCGACGGCGGCACCGACCAGAATACCCGTCAACATAGACTTGTTCATGATGATTGCTCCTATTGTGTCTATGACCTGATGCCGCAGCACGCTGCTGCGGTCCATGCATCTATGGACACAAAAGTGTGCAGGCGGTTCCGCCACACCTGCCGCGTCGGGCGGCTTTGTGATCCGGTTGGCGATTCAGACGGCGCTGATGAAGGTCAGCGGGTCTGCGCAATTCATCAGGCTTTCCTTCACAGTTGATCGTAGTCCGGTGGGTTGCTCAGTAGCAGGCTGAACTGCTCGGCCTCCATCGGCCGACCAAACAGGTAGCCCTGGAACTGCTCGCAGCCCTGGCTGTATAAAAAATGCAGTTGTGCCTGCTCTTCAACCCCTTCGGCGATCAGCCCCAGGTGCAGGCTTGAGGCGATGGCGATGATGGCCCGGATGATCTCGGCATCGTTGGCGTTGTGGGTACATTCGTTGACAAAGGACTGATCTATCTTCAGCAAATCGACCGGCAGGCGCTTGAGATAAGTGAGCGATGAGTAGCCGGTACCGAAGTCGTCGATGGCAAAGTGCACGCCGTGGCTGCGCAGCACATTCATCTTGTCGATGGTGTCGTTGATGTTCTCGATGACGATGCCTTCGGTAATTTCCAGATTCAGGCAGCTGGTAGGCACCTGGTACTCATTGATGGCGCCCAGCACGTCGTCGACAAAGCTGGCGTGACGGAACTGACGCGGGCTGATGTTGACGCTGAGGCTGAACTGCGAGTCGATCAGGCCCTGGTCCAGCAGTCGCGAGATGAAGGCACAGGCCTGGTGGAGGATTTGGCGACCGGCTTCCAGCATCAGGCTGCTTTGTTCCAGTACATCAATGAAGGCGCCGGGGCCAATCAGGCCGCGCTTGGGATGGTTCCAGCGCAGCAGTGATTCGGCGCCTTGAATACGGCGGTTTCGGTAGTCGAACTGTGGCTGATAGTAGAGGCAGAACTGTCCTTCGCTGATGGCGCGACGCAGCTCGGACTCAATGGCCAGGCGCTCGCTGGCGGCCACCTGCATGGATTGCTCGAAGAACGCGATGCCGTCGCGGCCGCGCTCCTTGACGCGGTATAGCGCGATATCAGCCCGCTTGAGCAGGTCTTCTGCGCTGTCGCCATGGTCGGGAATCAGGGCGATGCCAATGCTGGCACTCAGTTGCAGGGTGTGTCCTTCGACCTGCATGGGGGCCGAGATGGCAACCAGCAGTTCGCGGGCGGCGCGCTCCACCTCCTGCGCCAGAGCGGCACCGCTGCTACTGAAGCCGCTGAGCAGCACAACGAACTCGTCACCCCCCAGGCGCGACACCGTGTCTTCGGCTCGTACCCGGCTGAGCAGACGACGTGTCACCTCCTGCAGCACGGCGTCGCCGCAGGAGTGGCCAAGGGAGTCGTTGATGTGCTTGAAATGGTCCAGGTCAAAGAACAGCAAGGCGCCGCGCAGGGCGTGCCGCTGATACAGCGCGTTGAGTTGGCTCAGGCGGTCACTGAGCAGCAGGCGGTTGGGCAGGTTGGTCAGGGCATCGTGGTAGGCCAGGTGCTTGACGCGGGCTTCTATGCGTTTTTGCTCGGTGATGTCGCGCACGGTCAATAGCATGCAGTCAAGGCCGTCCAGGGTTAGCGGCTGGGCGGACACCGCGACCATCAACTGATGACCGTCGCGAGCGCGCATGCGCATCTCGCGGTGGTGTACGCTGCCATGCTGTGCCATCAGCTGTACCAGCTCCTTGCGCTCGGAGCTATCGGCCCACAGGTTGAGCTCCAGGGAGGTGCGGCCGATGGCTTCGTTTGCCTGATAGCCACTCAGGCGGCAGAAGCCGTCGTTGACCTCCAGGTAACGGCCAGTTTTCAGCTCGCTGATGCTGATTGAGTCGGGGCTGCCTTTAAAGGCACGGGCAAACTTGTCCTCGGAGGCGCGCAGCGCTGATTCTGCCTGGGTGCGAGCGGTGATGTCGCGAAAGCTGAATAGCACACACTGCTGATGATTGATGCGCAGGCGAGTGGTGGCGATCTCGCAGAGCAGCACGCGGCCGCTGTTGGTGGCGAAAGTCTCCGCGCAGTCGCGCAGTTCCCGCTCGCCGCGTGCTGCCATCTGCAGGTTCTGGTGCGCTGGGTGGTGGCTCCACAGGCCAATGTCTTCGGGGGTGCGGCCGATCAGGCTGGCAGCGGGGTAGCCAAAGGTCCGGGCGAAACTCTGGTTGACCTCGATGATTCGCTGGCCCTGGCTTTGGACCAGGCAGTAGGGGTCGGGGGCGTTCTGAAACAGCATGGCGAATTTGGCTTCGCTTTCTACCAGGGCGGTCTGGTTGCGGCGCTGATCGCTGATGTCCATCAGTGTGCCGACCATGCGGGCCGGCCGGCCGTGCTCATCGAGGTGTAGTGTGGCAGTGGCTTGCAACCAGCGCAGTTGTTGGCCGGCAAGCACCCGGTAGGTGAGCTGGTAGCGCGGTTGTCCGCCGCGGCAGATGGCAACGTAGGCGCGGCGAATGGCGCGCCGATCTTCGGGCAAAACGCTGCGTAGAAAGTGGCCGGATGAGCCGTCCCAGTCGTTTGCGGCGTAGCCGTGCAGCTCTGCACTGCGGGCAGAGCAGTGCAGTGAGTCGCTGCGAATCTGCCAGTCCCAGATGCCCATCTGTCCTGCATCCAGCGCCATCTTCAGGCGCGTGCGGCTTTCTTCCAGCGCACGGTCGCGTGTTAGCTGATGGGTGATGTCGCGGGCGGTAATCAGCAGGCAGCGGCGCCCGTCGAGTTGTACGATGCGTGCATACAACAGCACCTCGAAGGCCCGGCCGCCGGGCAGCTGCACGCGGATCTGCTCGTGCTCCAGGGCGCCTTCGGCAAGCACGCGGTGAAATAGCGAATCGCTGGTGTCGGCTGGCAGGAAGCCTAGTTCGTCCAGCGTGCGCAGACGGTGCTGGCTGGCCGGTAGTCCGGTCAGGCGCTCGAAGCGAGGGTTGGCTTCCAGCAGACGGCGACTGTTCAGGTCAACGATCAACTGGGCTTCGCCGCTGTGCATGAAGGCCTGGTGGTAGCGCTGCGCGGCTTTATGGTCGGCGTCGGTTTCGGTACGCGGCTGCAGGCACATCAGCAGGCGGGCGCGGCCGCTGCCACTCAGGCTGATGGTGCTGAGGTGATAGCACAACAGGGTGCCGTCCCGGCGCAGCAGGTCAATAGGGTGCTGGTGCAGCGGGCCTTGTCGGCTGTGGCTGCGGATCAGGGCTCGCCAGCGGCGTGGGTGCCCCCAAAAAGGAAAACGCCCCGCGTGCTGTCCCAGCAGCGCGTCGCGGTCGTATTGCAGGGCCTGGGCAAAGGCCGGGTTGAGGTCGAGGATGTGTTCGTTTTGCGTGTCTACCAGCAGCGCAGGGCCGGGCATGCCGTGAAATAGCAGCTGGAAGGAAGAGTCTCCGTCACGGTTGGCGTCCGGAGATGCGACGTCGGTTGTGCCTGGCATGAGGTCCTTGTCCATTATGAGTGCCTGAGTGGCACCCCTCGTTGCCAGGCAAAGCCCCGTTAGGTGGCGACCTCGTTGCCCGGCTGTTTCCTTGTGCGCAGTGCATCGAATCATTGCACGCATGCACCTGGCATCGTCCTGTATGCGGGCAGGCGCTGCCTGTCCTGGCTGCGCGGTGCCGGCCCCCCTGGCGCACGCACTGGGGCGCCCGCTGACGGGCAGCGCTACCTGTTAACCTTAGTCGCTGGTGGGCGGCTCAACAAGGTGAGGTGGCGGTGCCGTTGGTCGACCAGCCGAGTGGTTAACTGCTGTTCTGATCACTGGTGCGGGCTGCGCGTAGTAGCTCGATCAATGCCCGCGCCGCGTTGGACTGAGTCCGTCCGCTGTGCCAGATGCAGCCCAGGCGACGCTCCAAGCGGATGTCTGGCAGGTCGAGCACGCTGACCTGGGCATCAAGCATGCTGCGCGGCAGCACACTCCAGGCCAGGCCGATGGCGACCATCATCTTGATGGTTTCCATATAGTTGGTACTCATGCTGATTTGTGGTTGGACGTGATACTGCTCGAACAGGTCGCTCACCACCTTGTGGGTAAAGGTGTTGGTGCCCGGAAATACCGCTGGGTAACCCGCCAGCTGGGACAGTTGCAGGTTGCGCTGCTGGGCAAGCGGGTGTTCCGGCGCGATGACAAAATCCAGTGGATCATCCCAGATCAGTTCGCTCATCACCGGTGGTGCAACCTCCGGTGCCAGAGTGATCACAGCCAGTTCAATCTCGCCATGCAGTACCTTGTCGTAGGCGACCTCCGAATCCAGAAACTGGATGTCAAAGGACACCTGCGGGTGGCGGCGGGTGAACTCGCGCAGCACCGGTGGCAGGCGATGCAGGCCGATGTGGTGGCTGGTGGCGATACTCAGACGGCCGGACACCTCGCTCGATAGATTGCTCAAGGCGCGGCGCGTATCATGCATCAGGCTGAGCACCTGCTGGGCCCTTGGTTGCAGGGCAAGGCCGGCCTCGGTCAGCGAGACGTGACGGCCGATGCGATCGAACAGGCGCGCATCCAGCTGCTGTTCCAGCATGGCAATACGCTTGCTGACCGCTGGCTGGGTCAGATGCAGCTGTTCGGCCGCCCGCGAGAACGAGCCGGTATCGGCAACCGCTAAGAAGGCTTGCAGATTTGCTGTGTCCATCTCGAATTCCAGTTGGTTATCTGTTTTATGAATAATATTCCTTTGTTTTATCTTCGGGCAAAATTTATTCTGTGCCCCTAGAAGAGCCGCCGCAGGGCCTGTATTCGCAGGGGACGGTGGCCAGAGTCTGATGCCAGGAGTTACCCATGTCTGCAAAAACGCTGTACGACAAATTGTGGGACAACCATCTCGTAAAAGAGCGGGATGACGGTTCTGCGTTGATCTATATCGATCGTCACATCCTCCATGAAGTGACCTCGCCGCAGGCATTTGAAGGGCTGCGTCTGGCTGGCCGCAAGCCGTGGCGTATCGATGCCAATATCGCCACACCGGACCACAACGTACCGACCACCAAAGCCGAGCGTCAGGGCGGGTTGGAGGCGATTGCCGATGAGGTGTCGCGGATTCAGGTTAAAACCCTGGACGAGAACTGCGACGCCTTTGGCATCCTCGAATTCAAGATGAACGATGTGCGCCAGGGCATCGTGCACGTGGTCGGCCCGGAGCAGGGCGCAACCCTGCCGGGCATGACGGTGGTTTGCGGTGATTCACACACCTCCACCCACGGCGCCTTTGGTGCGCTGGCCCACGGCATCGGTACCTCCGAGGTTGAACATGTGCTGGCGACCCAGTGCCTGGTCGCCAAGAAGATGAAAAACATGCAGGTGCGCGTTGAGGGGCAACTGCCGTTCGGCGTAACAGCCAAGGACATCGTGCTGGCTGTGATCGGCAAGATTGGCACCGCTGGTGGTAACGGTCACGCCATGGAGTTTGCTGGCAGCGCGATTCGTGAGCTGTCGGTCGAGGGCCGCATGACCCTGTGCAACATGGCCATTGAGGCGGGTGCGCGGGTCGGCATGGTCGCGGTTGACGAGAAGACCATCGATTACGTCAAAGGTCGCCCGTTTGCACCGCAGGGTGCGGACTGGGATCGCGCTGTTGAAGCCTGGAAGGATCTGGTGTCTGACGCCGATGCGCACTTCGACACCGTGATCGAGTTGCGCGCTGAAGACATCAAGCCGCAGGTTAGCTGGGGCACGTCTCCGGAGATGGTGCTGGCTGTCGATCAGAACGTACCGGACCCAGAGGTTGAAGCTGATGCCGTCAAGCGCGGCTCCATCGTGCGCGCCCTGAAATATATGGGGTTGACGGCCAATCAGCCGATCACCGATATCAAACTGGACCGCGTGTTTATCGGCTCCTGCACCAACTCGCGTATTGAAGACCTGCGCGCAGCGGCTGCCGTTGCCAAGGGCCGCAAGGTGGCTGCGACCGTGAAACAGGCGCTGGTGGTGCCGGGTTCCGGTTTGGTCAAGGCGCAGGCCGAGCAGGAAGGCCTGGATCAGATCTTTATCGACGCTGGTTTTGAATGGCGCGAGCCGGGCTGTTCCATGTGTCTGGCGATGAATCCGGACCGCCTGGAAAGTGGCGAGCATTGCGCCTCTACCTCCAACCGCAACTTCGAAGGGCGTCAGGGCAATGGTGGTCGTACCCATCTGGTCAGCCCGGCCATGGCCGCCGCTGCTGCGGTCGCCGGCCACTTTGTTGATGTCCGTGAATTGATGCAGGCCTGAGGAGCATCCCGATGAAAGCCTTTACCCAACACACTGGCCTGGTTTGCCCGCTTGATCGTGCCAACGTCGACACTGACCAGATCATCCCCAAGCAGTTTCTCAAGTCGATCAAGCGCACCGGCTTTGGTCCGAACCTGTTTGATGAGTGGCGTTATCTGGATGTCGGTCAGCCGAATCAGGATTGTTCGACGCGCCCGATCAACGAAGACTTTGTACTGAACTTTCCGCGCTACAAGGGTGCGAGCGTGCTGCTGGCGCGGGAAAACTTCGGCTGCGGCTCGTCCCGTGAACACGCCCCCTGGGCGCTGGACGAATACGGTTTCCGCGCGGTGATTGCCCCGAGCTTTGCCGACATCTTCTTCAACAACAGCTTCAAGAACGGCTTGCTGCCGATCATCCTGCCGGATGAGGTGCTGGACGAGTTGTTTGCCCAGTGCGAGGCGACCGAGGGCTATCAGTTGACGGTCGATCTGGCTGCGCAAACGGTAACGCGCCCGGACGGCAAACAATACGCGTTTGAGGTGGATGCCTTCCGTAAGCATTGTCTGCTCAATGGCCTGGACGATATTGGTCTGACGCTGCAGGACAGCGATGCCATCAGCGCCTTCGAAGACGGTCATCGCCAGCGGCAGCCCTGGCTGTTCCGCGAGGCCTGAGGCGTTTTTTATTCGGCGCAGGGCAATGTCCTGCGCATGCACATCACGAGGAATGTAATGAGCAAACAGATTCTGATTCTGCCGGGTGACGGCATTGGTCCTGAGATCATGGCCGAGGCCGTCAAGGTGCTGAATCTGGCCAATGACAAGTTTGGTCTGGGCTATGAGTTGAGCTTCGATGATTTGGGTGGCGCCGCCTACGACCGTTACGGCTCGCCGCTGGCAGACGAAACCCTGGAGCGTGCTCGCGCAGCCGATGCGGTGCTGCTGGGCGCCGTTGGTGGCCCCAAGTGGGACACTATCGATCCGGCCCTGCGCCCTGAGCGCGGCCTGCTGAAAATTCGCTCTGAGCTGGGCCTGTTCGGCAACCTGCGCCCGGCGATCTTGTACCCGCAACTGGCTGAAGCCTCCACGCTCAAGCCGGAAGTGGTTTCTGGCCTGGATATCCTGATCGTGCGTGAGCTGACTGGCGGTATCTACTTCGGCAAGCCGCGCGAGCGCACTACGCTGGAAAACGGCGAGCGCATGGCGTACGACACGCTGCCCTACAGCGAGAGCGAAGTGCGCCGCATTGCCAAGGTCGGTTTCGACATGGCGATGGTGCGTAACAAAAAGCTCTGTTCGGTCGACAAGGCCAACGTGCTGGCCTCCAGCCAGCTGTGGCGTGAAGTGGTCGAAGAGGTGGCCAAGGACTACCCGGAAGTCGAGCTGTCGCACATGTATGTCGACAACGCGGCGATGCAGCTGGTGCGTGCGCCCAAGCAGTTTGACGTGATTGTCACCGACAACATGTTTGGCGACATCCTGTCCGATCAGGCCTCCATGCTGACCGGTTCGATCGGCATGCTGCCGTCTGCCTCGCTGGATGTGAACAACAAGGGCATGTACGAGCCCTGTCACGGCAGCGCGCCGGACATTGCGGGCAAGGGCATCGCCAACCCGCTGGCGACTATCCTGTCGGTCTCCATGATGCTGCGCTACAGCTTTGCTCAGGTGGCGGCTGCCGATGCGATTGAGCAGGCGGTCAGCCAGGTGCTTGATCAGGGCCTGCGTACCGGTGATATCCAGTCCGAAGGTTGCCGTCAGGTTGGCACTGCGGAAATGGGTGACGCCGTGGTCGCGGCTCTGAAAAACCTGTAATCTGTCTGATTATCCATTTGCGCCCGGCTTCGGCCGGGCGTATGTGTCTTTGAATCTGTTACCCCACGGGGGGTGTTGTTATGAAGCAAGTTGGTTTGGTTGGTTGGCGTGGCATGGTCGGCTCTGTGCTGATGCAACGCATGCGCGATGAGAATGACTTTGCCGATATCGATCCGGTGTTTTTCACCACCTCTAACGTAGGTGGCAAGGGTCCGGATATTGGTAAGGATATTCCTGCGCTCAAGGACGCTTTTGACCTTGAAGCTCTCAAGCCGATGGACGTCATCATTACCTGCCAGGGTGGCGATTACACCAAAGAGGTGTATCCCAAGCTGCGTGCCGAGGGCTGGAAGGGCTACTGGATCGATGCCGCGTCGGCGTTGCGCATGGAAGATGAAGCCGTCATCGTCCTGGACCCGGTCAACCGTCGCAATATCGATCAGGCGCTGCGTGATGGCGTGAAAACCTTCGTTGGCGGCAACTGCACTGTCAGCCTGATGCTGATGGGCCTGGGTGGCCTGTTCGAGCAGGGGCTGGTCGAGTGGATGAGCGCCATGACCTACCAGGCAGCCAGCGGTGCCGGTGCCCAGAACATGCGCGAGCTGATTGGCCAGATGGGCGCCATCAACGCCTCGGTTGCTGATCAACTGGCCGACCCGGCCAGCGCAATTCTGGACATCGACCGTACCGTGGCCGCCACCTTGCGTGACGACAGCTTTCCGGCGGAGCACTTCGGTGTGCCGCTGGCCGGCAGCCTGATCCCCTGGATCGACAAGCAGCTGCCCAGCGGCCAGAGCCGTGAAGAGTGGAAGGCACAGGCCGAGACCAACAAGATCATTGGTCGTAGCGGCCGGCCGATCCCGGTAGATGGCATCTGTGTGCGCATTGGCGCCATGCGTTGCCACAGCCAGGCACTGACCATCAAGCTGAACAAGGATGTGCCGCTGGCGGATATCGAATCGCTGCTGGCCGAGCACAACCCGTGGTCCAAGGTGATCCCCAACACCAAGGAAGACACCCTGGCCGGCCTGACGCCGACTGCCGTGACTGGCACGCTGAGCGTGCCGGTTGGCCGCCTGCGCAAGCTCAACATGGGCTCGCAGTATCTGTCCGCCTTCACCGTGGGTGACCAGTTGCTGTGGGGCGCGGCCGAGCCGCTGCGCCGGATGCTGAGGATTCTGCAGGAAGGCTGAGGCCTCTGGGCTGATGTTAAACAGGGCATCCCGCCGGTGGCGGGGTGCCCTTTGTATTTGCGCAACATGAATATGCAGGGCAGGGCAATGAGCAACGTAGCGGATATAGCAATTGTAGGGGTAAGCAGCCTGGTCGGTGACATGCTGGTCAACGTGCTGGAAGAGCACAGCTACCCCTTTGGTCAGGTGCGTCTGGTGGACGTGGATGACGAGGCCGGCGAGCGCCGCATGATCAATGGCCAGAGTGTGCGGGTAGAGGCGCTGAGCAGCTTCGACTTTGCCAGCGTCAAGCTGGCCATTGTGGCCGGCGATCGTGATTTTGGTCTGCAGTGTATCGGCGCTATTCGTGAGGCTGGCGCACTGGTGGTCGATACCACCGGGCTGTTGACTGGCCAGGGCGCCACGGTTGTTGCCGAGGTCAATTCGCAGGTGTTGGCTGATGCGGTGCAGCGACGGGTCGTTGCCTGTCCGGACAGCCAGGTGCTGCAGAGCGCGCTGGTGCTCAAGGCGCTGGATGGCATGTCGCCGGTGCAGCGCGTCAGCGTGGCGACCTATCAATCCATGTCGACCCACAGCAAGCCTGCGGTTGAGGGGCTGGCAATGGAAACAGGCCGTTTGCTCAATGGTCAGCCGATCGAAAAGGGTGGTGCGCTGGCCAAGCAGTCTGCATTCAACCTGCAGCCCTGCGTCAGTGACCTGGACGAGACGGGCGCCAGTCGCGAAGAGCGCGATCTGGTGGCGGGTATTACCGAGGTGCTGGGCCTGCCGTCGCTGCCGGTGCTGGCCAACTGTGTCATGGTGCCGCTGTTTTACGGCACTGCGCAGATGATGCAGGTGACTACCGCCGAGCCGCTGGACAGCCAGCGGGTCATTAACGTGCTGCGCCGAGCCAAGGGCATCAAGGTGTTGGACAAGGCTGAGGCGGGTGGCTATCCGACGCCGGTGACCGACGCCACAGGGTCCGATCAGGTGTGGGTGGGGCGTGTGCGCCAGGACGCCAACCAGGCGAACACTACGCATTTGTGGATTGTGTCTGATAATTTGCGTAAAGGTGTCGCACTTAACAGTCTGATGGTTGCCGACTTGTTGATAAAAGGCTATTTGTAATCGATACTTGCTAGTGTTTTTGTATCAAGCAGGTTAGGTTTGCAGGAACTGAAACCGTTTGGCCGTCGTGACTGCACCAAGCACAGACCGGGTGGGGAAATAGAACAAGTGGCCGGTTTGTCGCAACAGGTACGTCGAAGCGTGAAAAAACGATAAAAGCAAAGGATTTTCGCTATGGTTCGCAAATTGGTTATCGCTGTCGCCGCAGCAAGTGCCGTGATGTCGTCCGGAATGGTTCACGCGTTGGGGGTAGGCGATATCCATCTGCAATCGTCACTGAACCAGCCGCTGCAAGCGGAAATCGATCTGGTTCAAGTCCGCGACCTCTCCAGCGACGAAATTCGCACTGTTCTGGCTTCGCCCGATGAGTTCGGGCGGGCCGGCATTGAGCGCCCCTTTTTTCTGACTGACCTCAAGTTTCAGCCCATCGTCAAACCCAATGGCCGTTCGGTCATCCGCGTGACCTCCAATCGTCCGGTCAGCGAACCTTTCCTCAATTTCCTGATGGAAGTGCGCTGGCCCTCTGGCAAGGTGCTGCGTGAGTTTACCGTCCTGCTTGATCCGCCGTTGTACCAGCCTACCCCCGTTATAAGCAGCAGTTCGGTGCGTGCGCCGTCCAGCAGCGGTGCAATGCCTGCGCCGCGAGTAGCTCCTGCGCGGCCCAGTGCGGCGGGCTTGGCGTCTGCCGCTGCGGTGTCAGCACCGGCTACGCAAAGTACTGCCAGCCGCACACCGGCCCCAGCCAGTGACGGTCAGGTGCGCACAGGCCGTTCTGACACGTTGTGGGATCTGGCGCTGCGCAATCGCCCTCAGGGCGCCAGTGTCCATCAGACCATGCTGGCCATTCAGGATCTCAACCCCGGGGCTTTCAGCAACGGCAACATTAACCAGCTCAAGGCTGGGCAGACCCTGACCATGCCGTCAGCCGAGCAGGCCAGCCGTCGCAGCAACAGCGAAGCGGTGGCCGAGGTTGCCGCGCAAAACCGCGCCTGGCGTGAGGGGCGTGCTCCGGCCGCGGCTGAGGCCAGCGCACCCCAGCTGGACGCTCGTCCGCGTGAGAGCGCAGGCGCTGCGCCCGAGGCGGTCAATACAGAAGACTCCCTGCGCCTGGTGTCAGGTGCTGATGACAATGCGGCCGATGGCGGCGGTGATGCTGCCGCTGGTAATGCTGCCGAAGACGCCCAGCTGCGTGACGCGCTTGATCGCGCCAAGGAGCAACTGGATTCAGCCGAGCGTGAAAAGGCCGAGTTGAATGATCGTCTTGGCGACGTGCAGGGCCAGGTTGAAACCCTGCAGCGCCTGCTGGAGTTGAAGGACGCCCAACTGGCAGCCCTGCAGGAGCAGGTCGCTGACGGTGGTGACAACACCGAGCTGACGCCCGAGCCGCAGGCTGATCTGCAAGACATCGTTGACAGCGAGGAGCAAGCGGCAGCGCTCGACGCGATTGCTGCCGAGCTTGATAGCGATGCCGCCGCAGATGCCGCGCAAGACCTTGCTGAAGCCGACGCGGCTGAAACTGCTGCCGAGCTTGAACAGGGCGATGCGCTGGGCGAAGAGCAGGTGGCTACAGAGGCCGAGGCTGACATCAGCGAGACGCCCGTGGTAGCGCCTGTCACCGAAGCGCCCGCTGAGCCAGAGCAGGCTGAGCCGCAGCAGCCCGCCACGCCGGCAGAACCCGTCGCAGCTCCCAAGGATCCTGCCTCCGTGCTGCAAGGTTTGATGCAGAACCAGATGGTGTTGATCGGCGGCGGTGTCGTCGCGATTTTGCTACTGCTGCTGGTGTTGATGTCGCTGTCGCGTCGCAACGCACGACGTGAAGCTGAAATGGCCGATAACTTCATTGCTAACGCCGCCGACGACAAGTCGGATCTGGATGCGCAGGAGGCGGATGACTTCAACGTAGCGCTGGCTGGTATTGAAGATGGTGACCAGGATGACCTGAGCTTGGCTGCTGATCCCTTGGTTGAAGCGGACGCACTGCTGGCCTATGGCAAGCCACAGGAAGCCCGCGACGTACTGGTGGACGCCATTGCGGCCGACTCCGAGCGTAGCGACCTGCGCCTGAAACTGATGGAAGTCGAAGGCCTGCTGGAAAACGCTGAGAGCTACCGTGAGCAGCGTGCAGTGCTGGAGGCCCAGGGTAACCAGGCTGATCGCATTGCCGAGCTGGACGCGCGCTTCCCGCTGATGGCTGCGGCCGCGGCGGGCGTCGCGGCTGTCGTGTTGGAGGATGACGACGAGCTGCTGCTGTCGCCTGAGCCGTCGGCTGAGCCGGCACCTGTCGAAGAAGACATGGATTTTGACTTCAGCGAGTTTGATCTGGGTGATGACGCCAGCGGGTCCGAGGCGGCGGTCCCCCTGGAAGATGTCTTGGCTGAGGCGCCGGTAGAACAGCCGGCAGAAGAAAGCACAAGCAGCGACGACGGCTTTGATCTGGACTTTGATCTGGACGAGCCGGCCGCGGAAACCACCGTGACTGAGCCGGTAGAACCCGAGCCGCTGACCTCTGGGAGTGCCGACGAGTTTGATCTGTCGGACTTTGAGCTGGACACCGACAGCCTTGACTTGCCGGAGTCGCCGGAAGCACCGCAAGGCGCGGCGCTGGATAGCGATTTTGATCTGTCGATGACCGAAGAGCTTGAGGCCGATAACCTGATTGCCGAGTTTGAGGCGATGGACGAGCCTGCCAAGGTCGACAGCGAGCCGGCGGCTGAGCAGTCGCTGGCGCTGTCAGACACCGAGCTGGCTTCGTTGGACGCTGAACTGTCGCCCACTGACGCCCTGGATGATCTGGAGTTTCCTGCGGCTGATGAGTCGAGCGAGGAGTTGGATGCGTTCGAGCTGCCCGAGCTCAGCGACGCTGATCTCACCCCGATTGACAGTGCTACGGAGGAAGCAGTGGGCGATTCTCTGGATGAAGACGATGAGTTTGATTTCCTGTCGGGCACCGACGAATGTGCCACCAAACTCGACTTGGCCCGTGCCTATATCGATATGGGTGACCAGGAAGGTGCTCGTGACATTCTCAACGAGGTTGTTGAGGAAGGCACTGAGCAGCAGCAGCAGGAAGCGCGCAGCATGATGGAGCGCCTGACTGACTGATGGTAGACAACGCAGTAAGCCAAGCGGCCGCCCCCGGGGCGGCCGCTGTTGTTTCAAGGGTCGCCGCTTGCGTGGAATACCGCGGCAGCGCCTATCGCGGCTGGCAGCGCCAGCAGAAAGGGGTGCCCAGTGTGCAAGAGGCGGTTGAAAAAGCCCTCAGCCGGGTTGCCAACCACCCAGTACAGATATTCTGTGCCGGTCGCACGGATGCCGGTGTGCACGCGTCCTGCCAGGTGATCCATTTCGACAGTGATGCGGTGCGCTCGCCGCGTAACTGGATCCACGGTGCCAACGCCAATCTGCCGCCGGACATTTCGCTCAGTTGGGTAATGCCTATCGGTCAGGACTTTCACGCACGCTTTTCTGCCGAGGCGCGGCGCTATCGCTATGTGATCTACAACGACCCGATACGGCCGGCCCACCTCGCTCACGAGGTGACCTGGAACTATCGCCCGCTTGATCTCGAGCGCATGCGCGCGGCGGCCAAGGTGCTGGTGGGCACGCATGATTTCACCTCCTACCGGGCGGTCGGCTGTCAGGCCAAATCACCGATCAAGACCATTCATCACCTTGAGCTGATCGAGTTTGGCCGTTTTATCGTGCTGGATATCCGCGCCAACGCCTTTTTGCACCACATGGTGCGCAATATCGCGGGTGTGCTGATGCAGATTGGCTGTGGTGAGCAGCCGGTAGATTGGGCGGCTCAGGTGCTGGCTGCCCGTGACCGAGCCCAGGGCGGTCTGACCGCGCCGGCCTACGGCCTGTACCTGGTCGATGTGACCTACCCGGCGCATTTTGAGCTGCCGCAGCGCTATCTGGGGCCGCACTTTCTGTCCGCGTTGCCGGATGTGCTGGACTGACGCCTGTGGCCCTATCTGCTAACATCGACTCCCTTTGAAACGGCGCAGGCAATGACTCGAATCAAGATATGCGGCATCACTCGTGAGCAGGATGCGCTCGCTGCAGCGGCTGCGGGTGCCGATGCCATTGGTTTGGTGTTTTACGCGCCGAGCCCCCGCGCCGTCGACGCCCGCCAGGCTGCCCGCATAGTCGCTGCCCTGCCGCCATTTGTGACCACCGTTGGCCTGTTTGTTGACGCTGAGCCCGACGCGGTGCGTGCGGTGCTGGCTGAGGTGCCGCTAGATGTGTTGCAGTTTCACGGCGAGGAGAGTGACGACTACTGTCGTCAGTTCGGCCGTCCTTATCTGAAGGCGGTGCGGGTACGCAGCGCTGACCAACTGCAGGATGTGGCTGCCCAGTGGCCTGGTGCCAGTGGTATTTTGCTCGACAGCTACAAGCCGGGCGTGCCGGGTGGCACTGGTGAAGTATTTGACTGGCGCCTGGTGCCGCGCGAGCGCGACTGGAATCTGGTACTGGCCGGCGGCCTGACGGCTGCCAACGTGCGTCAGGCGATTGATGAAATGCAGCCCTGGGCGGTAGACGTCAGCGGTGGCGTTGAGGCGGCCAAGGGCATCAAGGATCTGGAAAAAATTAACGCGTTTGTTCAAGAGGTGAAGCGTGTCTGAGTCCAACCCCATCGATTTTTCCGCAGTGCCTGATGCGCGCGGGCATTTTGGCCCCTACGGCGGTCGCTTTGTGTCCGAGACGCTGATGGACGCGCTGGATGAGCTGGAGCGTCTGTACCGCAAGCTCTCTGATGACCCGGCTTTTCAGGCTGAGTTTGACCGGGATCTGGCTTTCTACGTTGGCCGTCCATCGCCGCTGTATCTGGCCGAGCGGCTGACGCAAAAAGTGGGTGGCGCGCAGATCTACCTGAAGCGCGAAGATCTCAACCACACCGGCGCGCACAAGGTGAACAACACCATTGGTCAGGCGCTCTTGGCCAAGCATATGGGCAAGCCGCGCGTGATCGCCGAGACCGGTGCCGGACAGCACGGCGTGGCAACGGCGACGGTCGCTGCGCGTCTGGGCCTGAAGTGCCAGGTTTACATGGGCGCCGAGGATGTTCGCCGTCAGGCGCTGAACGTGTACCGCATGAAGCTGCTGGGTGCCGAAGTCATTCCGGTCACCTCTGGCTCGCGTACGCTCAAAGATGCGATGAATGAGGCCATGCGCGACTGGGTCACCAACATCGACGATACCTTCTACATCATCGGCACCGTCGCAGGCCCGCATCCTTACCCTGAGCTGGTACGTGACTTTCAGTGCGTCATCGGCCGCGAAGCGCGCGAGCAGTGTCTGGCCCAGGCCGGCCGCTTGCCTGATGCGCTGGTCGCCTGCGTCGGTGGTGGTTCCAACGCCATCGGTCTGTTCCACCCATTCCTGAATGATGCAGGCGTACGCATGTACGGGGTTGAGGCGGGTGGCCACGGCATCGCTACTGGCGAGCATGCGGCGCCGTTGAGCGCTGGGCAGCCGGGTGTGCTGCACGGCAACCGCACCTATCTGATGTCCGATGAAGCCGGTCAGATCATCGAAACCCACTCGGTATCGGCCGGGCTTGATTACCCGGGCGTGGGCCCTGAGCACAGCTGGCTCAAGGATATCGGTCGGGTTGAATACGTGGATGCCACAGACGATGAGGCATTGCACGCGTTCCGCGAGCTGACCCGCGTCGAAGGCATCATGCCGGCGCTGGAGTCCAGTCACGCAATTGCTTATGGCATGAAGCTGGCTGCCAGCATGAGCCCTGAGCAGATTGTCGTGATCAACCTGTCCGGTCGCGGCGACAAGGACATTCACACCGTCGCCGGCATCGACGGCATCAGCATCTAGTCGAGTTGTTATCCATGAGCCGAATTCAAGCCCGTTTTTCCGCCCTGCAGGCCGCTGGCCGCAAGGCGCTGATCCCTTACATTACTGCCGGTGATCCTGCCCCGGCGGTTACCCTGCCACTGATGCATGACCTGGTCGCCGCCGGCGCCGACGTTATTGAGCTGGGCATCCCGTTCTCCGATCCGATGGCAGATGGTCCGGTCATCCAGTTGGCGATGGAGCGCGCCCTGGCCCATGAGGTCAGCCTGCGGCAGGTGTTGGAGATGGTTGCCGAGTTTCGCCAGCGTGATAACGAAACGCCGGTTGTACTCATGGGCTATCTCAACCCGGTCGAGCGCATGGGCTATGATGAATTTGCCCGTGAGGCGGCCGAGGCGGGTGTTGACGGTGTGCTGACCGTCGACCTGCCGCCGGAGGAGGCGGCTGAGGTAGTGCCGCTGTTCAAGGCACGAGGGCTGGATACGATTTTCCTGTTGGCGCCAACGACCACGGCCGAGCGCGCGCGCTCGATTTGTCAGCAGGCCAGCGGCTATGTCTATTATGTTTCTCTGAAAGGTGTGACCGGATCCAGTGCTTTGGACGTCACCGATGTAGCAAACAAATTGGACATGCTGCGTACGGTAACCGACTTGCCGATTGGCGTTGGTTTCGGCATCCGCGATGGCGCTTCAGCCGCAGCGGTTGCCGAGGTGGCCGATGGCGTGGTGGTCGGGTCTGTGCTGGTCAATCAGATTGCGGCCAATGCCGACAATCCAGACGCAGCGCGCAAGGCGATTTCGGCGATCATCGCCGATATGCGCGGCGCTATGGACCGCTGAACAACGTCCGCTGCCCGCAGGCAGCGTTGACTGAGCTGACAACAAAGAAGGAAAGGCGATGAGCAACTGGTTGGTGGACAAACTGATTCCCTCCATTGTGCGCTCCGAAGCACAGAAAAGCAGCGTACCCGAAGGGCTCTGGCGCAAGTGCCCGTCCTGTGATGCGGTGCTGTATCGGCCGGAGCTGGAGAAAAATCTGGATGTCTGCCCCAAGTGCAGCCATCACCTGCGTATTGGTGCGCGTCGCCGCCTGGATATCTTCCTCGACGCCGAGGGTCGCCAGGAAATCGGCGCCGAACTAGAGCCGGTTGACCGTCTGAAGTTCCGCGACAGCAAGAAATACAAGGACCGTCTGACCGCTGCGCAGAAGGAAACCGGTGAGAAAGACGCCTTGGTCGTGATGCAGGGTGCACTCAAAGGATCGCCGATCGTAGCCAGTGCGTTTGAGTTCAGCTTCATGGGCGGCTCGATGGGCAGTGTCGTCGGTGCACGTTTTGTGCGTGGCGCCGAGATTGCCTTGAAAGAGCGCATCCCTTATGTCTGCTTTTCTGCCTCCGGCGGCGCGCGCATGCAGGAAGCGCTGTTCTCGTTGATGCAGATGGCCAAGACCAGCGCCGCACTGGCCCGCCTGCGTGAAGAGGGTATTCCCTTTATCTCCGTTATGACCGACCCGGTCTATGGCGGCGTTTCTGCCAGTCTGGCGATGTTGGGTGACCTGAATGTCGCTGAACCCAATGCGCTGATCGGTTTTGCCGGCCCGCGCGTGATCGAACAGACGGTACGTGAGAAACTGCCGCCCGGGTTCCAGCGCAGTGAGTTCCTGCTGGAGCACGGCGCGCTCGATATGATTGTATCGCGCAGCGAGATGCGAGATCGTCTGGCTGGCATTCTGGCCATGTTGACCGGCGCCCCGGCACCGGCCAAGGAAGACAGTGCGGAGGCTGACGAGGCCTGACATGAGTGCACGCAGTCTGGCCGATTGGCTGGTTCGGCTGGAGGGGCTGCACCCCAGCGAAATCGATATGGGGCTGGAACGGGTACGCGTGGTTGCCGAGCGACTTGGCGTACTCGCGCCAGCCCCGCTGGTTTTTACGGTAACAGGTACCAACGGCAAGGGCTCAACCTGCGCCGCGCTGGACTCGCTGCTGCGCCATGCCGGCCTGCGCACTGGCTGCTATACCTCACCTCATCTGGTGCATTACAACGAACGCGTTCGCCTGGATGGCCAGTTGGCCGACGACGAAGACTTGTGCGCAGCCTTTGCTGCCATTGACGCGGCGCGCGGCGATATTTCCCTGACCTATTTCGAGTTTGGCACCCTGGCGGCGCTCTGGCTGTTCAAGCGCGCCGGGCTTGATGCCGTGGTGCTTGAAGTGGGGCTGGGCGGCCGGCTGGACGCGGTGAACGTTGTGGATGCCAGTGTCGCCGTAGTTACGAGTATCGGCATTGATCATCAGGAGTACCTTGGCAGCACTCGCGAGTCGGTAGCGGCCGAGAAGGCGGGTATTCTGCGAGCGGGCCGCCCGGTGATCAGCGGCGAACGGGCGTTGCCGGAGACCTTTGTGCAGGTGGTCGAGCGCCTCGGTTGCCCGCTGGTGCAGCGCGAACGTGATTTCAGACTTGATGTGCTTGCCGACGGCCAATGGCGTCTTACCGGGCAGGGCGGGTTAGGGGCGTCTCGCGCGCTCGGTTTGCCGCCGGTGCGCCTGCCGCGCGACAACCTTGCTGTCGCTCTGCAGGCGTTCTGGGCAGCCGGGCTGGATATGTCCGATCAGGCCTTGGGTGAGGCGTTGGCGGCTGCCTCGGCCACCGGCCGCCTGGAGTCACGCTCACTTGACTGGCAAGGTGCGCAGCGTGAGCTGGTGCTGGATGTGGGGCACAACCCGCACGCGGCCGCATTTCTGTCCGAGTCCCTTCGCCAGCAAGGTGCGCGCCGGCGGGTGGCGGTATTCGGCCTGCTGGCAGACAAGGATCTGGAAGGTGTGCTGGCTCCGCTGCTTGATCTGTTTGACGGCTGGTTTGTTGCCCCCTTGCCAAGTCCGCGTAGCCGCTCGGCTGCTGAGCTGCAGCGGGTACTTGAGCAGCAGGGCGCTACCGTCAAGACTGCGCCCTCGGTCGCTGCTGCGCTTGAGCAGGCGCTGATCGACACCTCTGCCGATACTGAAATTGTCATTTTCGGGTCGTTTTTCTGCGTCGCCGACGCCATACTCTGGCTATCGTAATTAGCCGGGGTATCGCGGGATGGATGAACGCCTGAAACAGCGCATCATTGGTGCTGTCGTATTGATTGTTGCCGCCGTGGTTTTCCTGCCGATGTTGCTGTCGGGGCAGGATGAAACCGTGCAGGTTGAGGTAGAGGTGCCTGAGGCGCCGCTGCTAGACCGTGAGCCTATTGCCCCGGTGCAGCCCGCCGAGCTGCCGCCGGCCCCGACGGTAGCCGAACTGCCGCAGACGCTGGAGCCGGCCCCGCAGGTGTCCGCGCCGCAAACCGCTGCCGTGGCACCCGCCCCGGCCCCGGTCGTCGAGCCGGAACCGGTAGCTGAGCCTGAGCCGGCTGCGCCCGCGCCGGCCACGCCACCTGCTGCCGGCGACTGGGTGATTCAGCTGGGTAGCTTTTCCAGCGCGGCCAACGCCGAAGGGTTGAGCCAGACCCTGCGTACCCAGGGCTATAATGCCTATACCCACGCTGCCACGGTGCAAGGCAAATCCATTACCCGAGTGTATGTTGGCCCGCTGGCGACCCGGGAGGCGGCCAATCGGCTGCGCGACGAGCTAGAGCGCAAGCGCGGTAGCAAAGGGCTGGTAGTGGCGTATGACGCGGAAAGCGGGCGCGGCTAAGCCTGGAGGCGGCGGTCAGGCAGGCAAATAGGTAACAGGCGCTGGTGTTTGCCTGTTTCGATGGCGCGGACAGCTCTGTTAGAATGTCGGCCTTTGTTGAGCAGGGTATTTCATCGTGTCTTTGACCTGGGTTGACTGGGCAATCGTCGCCATCATTGTGGTTTCCGCCCTGATTAGTCTGACCAGAGGTTTCGTCAAGGAAGCCCTGTCGCTGCTGACCTGGGTGATCGCCGGCCTGGTAGCCTGGCTGTTTGGCGGTGCGCTGGCCGAGCTGTTTGTTCCTTACATCGAAACGCCGTCGCTGCGCGTCATTGCCGCCTGTTCCATCTTATTTGTCATGACACTGTTGCTCGGCGGGCTGATCAACTACCTGATCGGTCAGTTGGTAAAAGTGACCGGGTTGAGCGGCACCGACCGTTTTCTCGGCATGGTTTTCGGCGCCGCACGTGGCGCGTTGCTGGTGGTGGTGGCGGTGGGCTTGCTGAGTCTGGCGCCAGTCGAAGCTGACATCTGGTGGCGCGAGTCCGTCGTCATTCCGCATTTTCTGCTGGTCGCGGACTGGTCGAAAAACCTCATTCTGCAAATGGCGGGACGCTGATCCGGGTGTCCCGGACGGCACCGCCTCCTAATCAAGAAGGTACTCAGGCATGTGTGGCATTGTTGGCATAGTGGGCAAGTCGAACGTCAATCAGGCGCTCTATGATGCCTTGACCGTCCTGCAGCATCGCGGCCAGGACGCCGCCGGCATTGTAACCTGCGAGCATGGTCGGCTGTTTCTACGCAAGGACAACGGCCTGGTCCGGGACGTCTTCCAGCAGCGCCACATGCAGCGCCTGGTTGGCAACATGGGGATTGGCCATGTGCGTTATCCCACCGCGGGCAGCTCCAGTTCCGCCGAGGCGCAGCCGTTCTACGTCAATTCGCCCTACGGCATTACCCTGGCGCACAACGGTAACCTGACTAACGTTGAGCGCCTGTCTCGCGAGATCTACGAGTCGGATCTGCGTCACGTCAACACCACCTCGGACTCCGAGGTGCTGCTTAACGTCTTTGCCCACGAGCTGGCGGTACGCAACAAACTGCAGCCGACCGAAGAGGATGTATTCGCTGCAGTCAGCCAGGTGCACCGTCGCTGTGTCGGCGGCTACGCCTCTGTAGCCATGATCACCGGGTACGGTATCGTCGGCTTCCGTGATCCGCACGGCATTCGTCCGATCGTCTTCGGGCAACGTCATACCGATCAGGGCGTTGAGTACATGATCGCCTCTGAAAGCGTGTCGCTGGACGTGCTTGGCTTTACCCTGATCCGCGATCTGGCGCCCGGCGAGGCGGTGTATATCACCGAAGACGGCCAGCTGTTCACCCGCCAGTGTGCGGAGAACCCGCAGTACTCGCCGTGCATCTTTGAGCATGTCTATCTGGCGCGTCCGGACTCTCTGATGGACGGCGTCTCGGTCTACAAGGCACGTCTGCGCATGGGCGAGAAGCTGGCTGAAAAGATTCAGCGTGAGCGTCCCGAGCATGACATTGACGTGGTGATCCCGATTCCCGATACCAGCCGCACCTCGGCGCTGGAGCTGGCCAACCAGTTGGGTGTTAAGTTCCGCGAGGGGTTCGTCAAGAACCGCTACATCGGCCGCACCTTCATCATGCCGGGGCAGGCCGCGCGCAAAAAGTCGGTGCGTCAGAAGCTCAATGCGATTGATCTGGAGTTTCGCGGCAAGAACGTGATGCTGGTGGATGATTCCATCGTGCGCGGCACCACCTGCAAGCAGATCATTCAGATGGCACGTGAAGCCGGTGCGAAGAAGGTCTACTTCTGTTCGGCGGCACCTGCGGTGCGTTATCCCAACGTCTACGGCATCGACATGCCAAGCGCCCACGAGCTGATTGCCCATGGGCGTACCACCGAAGAAGTCGCTGAGCTGATTGGCGCAGACTGGCTGTTGTATCAGGATCTGGATGACCTGAAAGAGGCCGTGGGTGGTGGCAAGATCAAGATCGACGCCTTTGACTGCGCAGTGTTTGACGGCCAGTACGTCACGGGCGACGTTAATGAGCAGTATCTGGACCGCATCGAGCAGGCGCGCAACGATGCCGCCAAGTCGACGGTAGAGCGCGTGAGCGCCATCATCGACCTGCACAACAATTGAGAGCGGCGGCGCGGGCCGCTGCACACAGAGGTTTTTAGATGAGTGATCAATGGCAGCCCGGCCGCCTGGACAGTGACCTGGACGGTGCCGGCTTCGACACCCTGGCCGTGCGTGCCGGCCAGCGGCGCACCCCTGAAGCGGAGCATGGCGAGGCCCTGTTTCTGACATCCAGCTACGTTTTTCGTAGTGCCAGCGACGCCGCTGCCTGCTTTGCGGGTGAAGCAGAGGGTAATGTTTACTCGCGCTACATGAATCCGACTGTACGCACCTTCGAAGAGCGCATGGCGCAGCTTGAGGGCGGCGAACAGGCGGTAGCAACAGCCTCGGGCATGGCGGCCATCATGGCGACTGTCATGAGCCTGTGCTCGGCAGGGGATCATATTCTGGTCTCGCGCGCCGTATTTGGTGCGACCGTCAGTCTGTTCGACAAGTACTTCAAGCGTTTTGGCATAGAAGTGGACTATGTGCCGCTTTCTGATCTGGATGCCTGGCGCGCCGCCTTCAAGCCCAACACCCGCATGCTGTTTATCGAGTCGCCGTCCAACCCGTTGGCCGAGCTGGCGGACATTTGCGCGCTGGGCGCGCTGGCGCGCGAGCAGGGTGCACTGCTGGTGGTCGACAACTGCTTCTGTACGCCTGCGCTGCAAAAGCCCCTGCAGCTGGGGGCGGATGTTGTGGTGCATTCGGCAACCAAGTACATCGACGGGCAGGGACGCTGCCTCGGTGGTGTAGTGGTTGGGCGCCGTGAGCATATGCAGGAGCTGGTTGGCTTTCTGCGGACAGCGGGTCCAACCCTGAGCCCCTTCAATGCTTGGGTCTTTCTCAAGGGGCTGGAAACCCTGCGCCTGCGTATGCGTGCGCATTGCGAGGCGGCCCAGCAAATCGCCGAGTGGCTGGAGCAGCGGCCTGAGGTGGAGCACGTTTATTACAGCGGCTTGCCGTCACACCCCCAGCATGCGCTGGCCAAGGCGCAGCAATCGGCGTTCGGCGCGGTCGTCAGCTTCGAAGTGAAGGGCGGTCGCGATGCAGCCTGGCGCTTTATTGATGCCACTCGCCTGGTGTCGATCACGGCAAACCTGGGCGATGCCAAGACCACCATTACCCATCCAGCCACCACAACCCACGGGCGGCTGACGCCTGAGGCGCGTGCGGCGGCGGGCATTCGTGACGGGTTGATTCGTCTGGCTATCGGGCTGGAGGAGGTCGATGACCTGAAGGCTGATTTGCAGCGGGGGTTTGACGCTCAAGGGTAATCTGCAAGGCAAGCTGCGAGTCAGGTCACACCAAGGCCGCAGGGCGTATCGCTCTGCGGTCTTTTTTATTCTAGTTTTCGGAGGCCGCAGGGATAGTGGCTGAAGTCTGTTCCTTCAGTGCGGCATTAATCAACCACATGGAGGAAGTGAAGATGCGACAACTGCTGACTGCAATGACGCTGGCCATGAGCTGTCTGCTGGTTTCGCCAGCCTGGGCGCAAGAGGGGGCAGGCCCAACCGTCAACATCAATACGGCCAGTGCGGCTGAGCTGGCCGAGGTGCTGCAAGGCGTAGGTGAGGCCAAGGCCGAAGCTATCGTCGCCTATCGCGATGAGCATGGCGCCTTTGGCTCGGTAGAGTCACTGGCGGCGGTAAAGGGGATCGGCGCCAGCACCCTGAGTAACAACGCAGAACGCATTGTGCTCGAATAGGCGGGTAGCTGCATCGGGCTGCGTGCGCCGCCCGATGCGCTTTAAAGAAGCACTGATTAATTTCGCTTCCTCAACTGCGCAGGCGGCTGACTGCCTCGGTCAACTGGTGCGCCAGGCGAGCCAGCTGCTCGCTGGTTGCTGCGCTGGAGACGGTTTGCTCTACGGTGCGCTCGGTGACGTCACGAATCTCTACCACACTTTGGGTAATGGCATCGGCGACCTGGCTTTGCTGCTCGACCGCCGAGGCGATCTCGCTGTTGCCCTCGCTGATCTGGCTGACCGCAGCGGCAATTTCTTGCAGTGATTCGCCGGCATCGGCCACCTGTTCAACTGATGCATGTGTCAGGCCGGCGCTGGCCTGCATGTCTTCAACCGCCACTTCAGTGCCATTTTGCAACGCCTCGATCATTCGTTGAATGTCATCGGTCGAGCTTTGTACCCGTTGCGCCAGTGCGCGCACCTCGTCTGCGACCACCGCGAACCCACGGCCCGACTCGCCCGCTCGGGCGGCTTCGATGGCGGCATTCAAGGCCAGCAGGTTGGTCTGCTCGGCGATTTCCCTAATCACGCGTACTACGCCGCTGATTTCCTGGCTGTGGCTCGACAGCTGATGCATGTGTTCGGTGCAGCGGTCGATACTGGTGACAAGACCTGTAATGGTCTGGCGTACTTGCAGCACCTGATCACGTCCGCGGGTGGCCAGGCTGTTGGCCTGGGTGGACTGGTCGCGTGACAGCGCGGTGCTGCCGGCGATGTCCTGCACGGTGGCGCTCATTTCGTTAACGGCTGCAGCCACCTGGTCGGTTTCTCCCTGTTGGGAGACCATGCCATCGCGTACCTGGCTCATCAGGCCGGCCAGCGCCATCGCGCCCTGATCCAGCTCCAGCGCGGCCTGGCGTACAGAGGATACTACCTGCTGCTGAGCCTGCTGCATGGCGTTGAAGGCTCGCGCCATGGAGCCGACTTCGTCCTGTGAGTCAGACTGCGCGCGCAGGGTCAGATCGCCACTGTTCTGCACCGCAATCATCACATCCCGCAGTGCCAGAATGTGCCGGGTGATAAAGGTGATAAGAAGTTGCGACACCAGCAGCACCAGCAGCATCAGCACCAATACCGTTGCGGCGTACAGGGGAGCTCTGGCCAGCAGCAAGTGCGTGAAATCCTGGCGCTCTACCGCCAGGGCTTTGCCGTCACCTGCCAGCCACGCGCCGGTATAGCGCTCTGCCTGGGCGCCGAGCTGACTGGCGTCCAGCCAGCGAGTGCTGCCGGTTTGTCCGCCCGGGGCGGTGATCCACTCTATGCCCTCGGTCTGGGCCTGGGTGCTCGGGCTGGCCGCGATGGCCTGAGCCAACTGTTGCCGTTGCTGTTCGATGCTGCGCTGCTCAACCCCGAGAGCAACCAGGACCAAGGCCAGTGTAGCGACAAAAGCGACACCGTTGACTGCCCAAAACTTGTATTTCAGTGGCAGGTTTTGAAGAAAACGCATGCATACTCCAGAGCACGATGGGAACGGAAGCGGTCGGCAGACTGGCCCCATTGAGGCGCCAGTATCCGTTGTCTTTGTGTTATATCGGTTGATTGCGGTCAAACTTGAAGCGCTCTGTCAGGCGCGGCAGAGCGGTAGTTGATCAGTTATACTGCGCGCAGTTTACAAATAAGGTCACCCATGACTACGCCGTTGGCAAAACCCCTGATGATTGATAGCGACGCCGAACTGGCTCGTTGCTGTGCGCACTGGCAAACCCTGCCGTTTGTTGCGGTTGATACTGAGTTTGTTCGCACTGAAACATTCTATCCGATTGCCGGCCTGATTCAGGTCGGAGATGGTGAGCGCGCCTTTCTGATTGACCCGTTGGCAATCGGTGATTGGACACCCCTGGTTACGTTGCTGCAAGACCCGACAGTAGTAAAGGTGCTGCACGCCTGCAGCGAAGATCTGGAAGTGTTTTCCCGCCTGTGCGGCGCGCTGCCGGCCCCGTTGTTTGATACTCAGTTGGCCGCCGCGTTTCTGGGTATGGACTTTTCAATGGGGTATTCCCGGTTGGTCAGCGAATTGCTGCGTATTGACCTGCCCAAGGATGAAACCCGCTCCGATTGGCTGCAACGCCCGTTGAGCTCCGCGCAAATTGAGTACGCCGCCCGCGATGCTCAGCACCTGGCCGAGCTCTACCAGATCATGGCACCACGGCTGGACGCTGCCGGGCTGACGGACTGGCTGTTGGCCGACACCGCCGAGCAGGTTGCGGCCAGCACGCAGGTGACTGAGCCTGAGCTGGCCTATCAGCAGGTCAAACAGGCGTGGCGTCTGGAGCCTGCCGATTTGGCGATTGTTCAGGTGCTTGCGGCCTGGCGCGAGCGCGAAGCCCGTGCGCGGGACGTAGCGCGCAACCGTCTGCTGCGCGAACGCACGCTTTGCCCGTTGGCGCAGCGTCGTCCGGATACGACCCAGGCGTTGTCGCGCATTGAGGACATGCACCCGCGTACGGTCCGGCAAGAGGGCGAGAGGCTGTTGCAATTGATCCGTGAAGGGCAAAACGTGGCGCCGGCCGATTATCCGGCGCGGTTGCCCGAGCCCTTGCCCGCGGCCGCCAATCGACTGCTGAAGCGGCTGAGAAAGGTAGGACAACTCGAAGCTGAGCGCCGGGGCATCGCCCCTGAGATCATGTTGCGCAAGAAGGTGCTGGAAGCGATGGTGCGCACTGGCTACCCGGACGGCCCCTATCGGCTTCCTGACGAGTTGACCGGGTGGCGGCGTGAGCTACTGGGAGAGGCATTGTTGAATGCTGCCAATAATGTTGTGGAGGTAACAGAATGACGCTGCCTTGCTCGGTCTATCGCAGCTGCAAACGCCAGGGCATGTATCTGTACGTGTTGCGGGACCAGGTGTTGGATGAGCTGCCGGAGGGGCTGCGCCACTACATCGGCAGGCTGGAACATGCGCTGGACCTGGAACTGGGGCCCGAGCGCAAGCTGGCCCAGGAGGATGTTCTCAAGGTGCTGGAAAACCTGCAGTCTCAAGGGTTCCACGTGCAGATGCCGCCGCAGCAGGAAGACTATATTCAGCACCTGCCCGAGGAGCTGTTGACCCGCAACGACCCACTGTAAGGCGGGTTGGACACAAAAAAGCCGTCGTTAAACGACGGCTTTTTTGTGTCCTGCGCGGAAGGAGCTACCACTCGCGACGCATATTTTCGACCGAGATCTGTTCGTTCAGGGTCCAGTAGTCATAGAGCACGCCGACCAGCAGCAGGCCGCCGGTGAAGAAGTAGATGATGGCGGTGATCCATTTGCCCATGTATAGGCGGTGGGCGCCAAAGATGCCGAGAAAGGTCAGCAGGATCCAGCTCAGATTGAAATTGATTCGCCCGGTGCGGAAGCGGCGGTCAGCGGCGCGATCCATGCTCGGAATCAGAAACAGATCGATGATCCAGCCGATGAAGAACAGCCCCAGAGTGAAAAACCACAGGGTGCCCGTCCAGGGTTTGCCGTAATAGAAGCGGTGTGCACCCATGAATCCGAAAATCCAGAGAAGGTAGCCGATAGCCTTGCTGTGGGAGTCCGAATACGCCATTAGAGTGCCTCTTTGCATTGGGTGGTTGTGTAATACTGGTCATAGACCATAAATGATTTCTGGAGTGCCTGCAGCGTGGCAAATAATTCTGCGAACTGGTTCAAGCAAGTGGCACAACGTGCCGAGAGCCTGGGTCAGCAGCGTTTGCGCATTGGCGTCACCGGCCTCAGCGGGGCCGGCAAGACGACTTTTATCACCAGTCTGATTAACCAGCTGGAGAACCACAGCAAGGGCCTGTTGGCCCGGCGTGCACCCTTTGACCGGCTCGAGTCGGTACGTTGGCAGCGCGATGATGTGGAGCGCGCCTTTCCCTATCTGGAGTCGCTCGGCGCCTTGTCGGCCCAGCCGGCGCGCTGGCCGGAGTCCACCAGCGACCTGTCGCGGGTGGTGATCGATTTGCGGTTTCGCCCGCAAGGGCTGCTGCGCAAGCTGCAATCAACCCGCCAATTACGTCTGGAAATTCTTGACTACCCCGGCGAATGGCTGCTGGATTTGCCGCTACTGCAGCTGGACTATGGCCAGTGGTGTGAACAGATGCGCCAATGGCTGGAGGCTGAGCCCCGCCGCTCGCTCGCTGGCCCGTTGCGCGACACCCTGATGAACCTGGACCCTGCGGCGCCGGAGGACCCTGCGCTGCTTGCCGAGCTGACCGAGCAGTGGCGGCAGTTTCTGCAGCGCTGTCGCAGCGAGGCGGGCCTGTCGCGCAATCAGCCGGCACGCTTTCTGCAGCCGGGCAGCGATGTCGCGCCGCAGATGCTGCAGTTTGTACCCTTGCTACAGGCCAATCGGCACAGCGCGGGCGAGCAGGGCAGTTGGTGGGCGGTGTGCCAGGCGCGTTTTAATTACTACCGTGATTTCGTAGTGCGTGGCTTTTTCGAGCAGCACTTTCGGCATCTTGATCAGCAGATTTTGCTGGTTGACATGCTGGGGCCCATGGACGCCGGCGAGGCGGCGCTGACCGATCTGCGCGACGCCCTGGAGGCGGTACTCACCAGTTTTGATTACGGCCGTAGCAGCTTGCTTGCCCGCTTGTTTCGCTTTCGGCCGCGTATCGGTCGGCTGGCGTTTTGTGCCACCAAGGTCGATAAGGTCAGCCCCGAACAGCAGCGGGCAGTGCAGCAATGCCTGGAGGACCTGATGGTGGACCGTCTGGCTGACGTGCGGCACGGCGGTGTTGAGGTGCGTGGCCTGCCGCTGTCAGCGATTCGCGCGACGCGGCAGGAGGGCGAGGCGCTGGTGGCAGGCCTGCAGGGGGAGGAGGGCTGGGTGCGTTACCGGCCCGGTGACATTCCTGCGCACCTGCCGCAGTCACTGCAAGTCAGCAGCCCGGACCTGCTGCCGCTGCGTCCGCCGCCAGGACTGCACCGTGCCGAACCGTTCCCGCACTACCGTATGGACGACCTGATTGCCTGGTTGATTGAAGGAGCCGAGCCGTGAGTAGTGACCAGAAGACCCGGATTCTCGATACCTGGCAGAGCGCTACTGAAGACCCGACGCGCCGCACCGAGCTGCTGGGCGCCGCCGATGCCTTGCCCGGCGAGCAACCCCGGGACGTACCTGAGCTGCCGTCTACGCTCAATGCGCCACCGCCGAGTCGGTGGCCACGCCGACTGTGGGGGCTGGGCTTGGGCGTAGCCTTGGGGGGCGCTGCCCTGCAGTGGGGTGAGTGGACCTGGCAGGCCTGGCAATGGCAGCCCCTATGGGGCGCGCTGGTGGGCGCTGTGGGTGTCGCGTTAGCGGGCAGCGGGCTGCTGGCCTGGCGCGATCTGCGGCGCCAGCGCCATCGCCTGAGTGAGCTGGAGCAACTGCGTGGCGAAATGCAGCAGGCGTTGCGTGAGCCCGGCCAGCGGGTAGCAGTGGACTGGCTGGATCGCCTGCAGGGTGTCTACGCGGACAGCCCGCTTGCCCCGCTATTGGCCCGTGCCTGCGCCGATCTGGATGGCTCCCACGACGCGCGTGAGATCAGTCAGCGGCTGAATCTGCAGTTCTATCAGCCGATCGACCAGCGTGCCCGGCAAATCATTCGCCAGGAGTCGGTCAGCACCGGCGTGCTGGTGGCGTCCAGCCCATGGGTTGCGGTCGATCTGCTGCTGGTGGTGTGGCGCAATATTCGTCTGATGCAACGGGTGGCGGTGTGCTACGGACTGCCGATCGGCCGCCTCAGTCGCTGGCGGCTGGCACGGCATGTGTTGCGTAATATCGCCTTGGCGGGCGGCACCGAGGTGGCGGTCAGTGCGCTCAGTGACTCGCTGTTGTCGGGCTTGCTGGAGAAGCTGGCGGCGCGGGTAGGGCAGGGCGTTGGGGTTGGTCTGTACAGCTCGCGGCTGGGGCACTTTACGTTGGACTTGTGTCGCGCGGTGCCGGTAGCCGAGGCGCAGATGCTGGTTGAGGATAACAAGGGCATTATTCGTATGATGAAAGAACGACTGGGGCAACTGAACGATGGGCGCCTATAAGTCGCGACGGCGTTGGCTGGCAGAGCGCTGGCTGGCGGACAAACAAGCGCAACTTGGTGCGCGCTGGAACGCATTGCGTGAGCAGTTGCTGCCGGCCAGCTGGCAGCGGCGCATGCAGCGGGTAGCCGAGCTGAGCGAACAGGAAACCGTGAACTGGCAGCCGCAAGCTGGCTCAAGCAGCGCGGAACTGCTGGTGTGGATAGGGCAATTGCCGGGTTTTCAGCGCCGTTGGCTGGCGGCGTTACTGGATGCTCCCAGCGCGGGGCCAAATACCCTGCTGGAAGCCATCGAACGCGCCCAGCTGGACTGGCGCAGCCAGCTCAACCCCTTGGCAACGCACCGCGAGTACGCGGCTCAATTGGTCATTCTGGCCGCGCAAATGGGTCTGCAGTCCGCCGCCCAGGCCGCTTACTTGGAGAATGAGCAACGTATCTTCAGCGCCCTGGATGAGTTGCTGTTTGCCTCGCTGCCCATGCGCCTGCGGGCTCAGCTGGCCGGTCAGCATGCGGCCGGGCAGGGGTTTTATCTGGTCTGGTGGTACGAGAGGCTGATGGCGCGAGCTGGCGAGCCTGGCTTCGAGTTGTTGAATATTGGCGCGGCAGACTGGCCGGACATGCCGCCGGCCTGGCTTGCCCTGGGTTGGCTATGTGGCTTACGCCTGCAGCATCAGGCGCCCCACTGACGGGATAAGGAGGCGGCAATAGGCTTCTGAGATCGCTTATAATGGCCGGCTTTGTTTGCTTGCCTGGAAAACGACCATGAATTTTGCTGCTCTGCTTGCCGCCTTTGACCAATCCCCTGACCGCAGTCTGACCATTCCGCCAGAGTGGGCCCAGGGCCGCGCCGGTTATGGCGGATTGGTTGCTGCCCTGGTTCTGCGCGGGATGCGGGCTAGTCTCAGCGAGCCGCGACCGGTGCGTTCACTGGCAATTACCTTTGTCGGTCCGGTGCAGCCTGGTGAGCCGCTGCAGGTAGAGGCCGAGATCCTTCGTGAAGGGCGCGCCGTGACCCAGGTGCTGGGCCGTGCGGTGCAAAATGGCCAGACCATGTGCATCGTGCAAGGCAGCTTTGGCGCGGGGCGGCCTTCCAGTGTGGATGTGGCGGCTGAACCGGCGCCCAGCGCGCCTGCGCCTGAGGCATGCCAGCGTGCTCCCTTCGTTGAGGGCGTGCTGCCCAATTTCTTACGTTACTTCGATACCCGCTGGACCTTTGGTGACTACCCCTGCACCAATAGCCGCAAGCGCGAAATGGGCGGCTGGATGCGCTTTGATGAGCAATTTGAGCACTTTGACGAGGTGCATCTGGTGGGGCTCGTCGATGTGTGGCCGCCAGCGGTACTGCCGCACCTGAAAGAGCGGGCACCGGCCAGTTCCCTGACCTGGACCATCGAGTTTGTTCAGCCTCAGCCGCCGGTCGGGGCGGATGGTTGGCTGCTATACAAGGCGAGCATCGAGCACGCACGTGACGGCTACGGCCACTGCTCGGCGATGATCTGGAACCCGGCTGGAGAGCTGGTGGCGATCAGTCGCCAGACGGTTACGGTGTTCGGGTGATCCAGCATCTGACGCTCTGCTGGCAGGGACGGTTGACCGGGTTGCTCGGGAAATTGTGCGAGGGCTGGGTTGAGCGAGAGTTTGTTGATTGCTCGGATGGTGGAGTGTGCACGGAATTTAGTCCCGTTTACGCGGGCGAGTAGCGCAGGGCTGGCGGGAAAAAGAGTCGCAGCATGTCTGAGGAGCGAAGCGACGAGTTCTGCGACTCCCCGTCAGACCGAGCAACGCAGCGAACCCGAAGGGCCGCGTAGTCGGGTGCCCGGGGGGATTGCTAAGGGGGGCTGGGCAAGCAGCCCCCCCCTTGGCTCGCCGGGAAGGCGAAAGGCGGACTTGCTGGCAACGCAATGTGGAGACATATAACGGCTGCCTGTTGTCCACCAGATTGGCTTAGCGCGAGAACGAAAGAGCGCCATCCAGTGGAGAGCCTTCTCTCGCTATTCTTCGCGAACAGCCCTTTACTTCCGCGCCACCAAGGTAGCACGCAATGGCGCCGGGTAGCCTTCAATGGTCTTGCTGCTGTCGGCCGGGTCCAGGAAGGCCGGTAGCGACTGAAAGCGCATCCAGTCGGTGCTGCGCTGCTCATCGACGCTGGTACGGTTCAGGTCCACGCAACGCACGTCGCTATAGCCCGCGCGGCGCAGCATGCGCTCCAGCATAGGGACTGAGGGCAGAAACCAGACGTTGCGCATCTGTGCATACCGGTCTTCGGGTAGCAGGCAGTGGTGCTCGTCGCCTTCGATCACCAAGGTTTCCAGAACCAGCTCGCCGCCGGGGCGCAAGCATGCCTTGAGCTGCAGCAGGTGGTCGACTGGCGAGCGGCGATGATAGAGCACACCCATGGAAAACACGGTGTCGAACGCCGCCGTGGGTTCGGGCAGGTCTTCCAGGGTGAAGGGCAGTTGCCATACCGGCGCCTGCGGTAAATAGCGCTTTACGGCTTCAAACTGATTGAGAAACAACAGGTTCGGATCGACGCCGATCACCAGTTCTGCACCGGCCTGCCACATGCGCCACATGTGGTAACCGTTGCCACAACCAACGTCCAGCACGCGCTTGCCGGTCAGGTCGATGTGCGGCGCCACCCGTTGCCATTTCCAGTCCGAGCGCCACTCGGTATCCACGTGTACGCCAAAGAGATCGAACGGCCCCTTGCGCCAGGGGTGCAGCCCTTGCAGGGCATCGCGCAGTTGGGCACTGGTGCTGGCATCCAGCGGCTCGGCGCTGCGCAGGCTAACGCCCTGGCTGAGGTCGCAGATGACGCCTTCAACCGGCGGCAGGCTGTGCAGGCTCTGCTGCCAGCGCTCCAGGTCTCCGTGGTGCAGTCCTTCCAGGCGGGCCTGCAGGCCTTCGGCCAAGGGAGTGTGCCAATGGGCGAGCGGCGAGCGGACCAGGGTGTCGAGCAGGGGGCTGTAATCAATCACGCGTGGGCAATCATCGAGCAGAAGTTGAGACACTGAAACCAGAGGTGGCTGTGGCTGAAGCCAGCCTCATCCAGGCGTTGCTGATGTACCTCCAGCGGGTCGGGACGCATCACGTTTTCGATAGCCGTGCGCTTTTGGGCAATCTCCAGCTCGCTGTACCCGTTGGCACGCTTGAAAGCGTAATGCAGGGCTTCAAGGCTGTTCTGGGTCTGGCTGTCGGTAAAGGTCAGCTTTTCAGACAGAATCAGCACGCCGCCGGGCAAAAGCGCCTGACGAATGCGCGCCAGCAGCGCGAGCCGCTGGGCTGGCGGCACGAACTGCAGGGTAAAGTTGAGCACCACCAGCGAGCAGGGTTGCAGCTCCAGCTCGGTGATGTCGGCGCAGACCACCTCGGTCGGAATGCGCTCTTCCAGCATGGCGTCCTGCGCCGTCAGGTATTCACGGCAGCGCTCCACCATGGCCTCGGCATTGTCCACAGCCAGGATATGATTGCCCTGCTGTGGCAATTGGCGGCGCATCGACTGGGTGGCTGCCCCCAGTGAGCAGCCAAGGTCATAGATCAGGGTGCCCGGTTGGGCATATTGTCCGGCGATTACCCCGATACTCTCGATAATGGTTGGGTAACCGGGCACGGAACGCTTGATCATGTCCGGGAAAACGCGCGCCACAGCATGGTCAAACGTGAAATCGTTGACCTTGCTAAAGGGGTTGGCGAACAGGTTGTCGACCTCAGACATGTCGAATTTCCGTGTTGCTGGCTGGGGCGCGCATTCTAGCAGGCTTGACAGGATGGCAGGTAGGTTGCTTGACTGACCGGAGAAATGCGCACTGTGTCACATGGCCAAATTATTGGCTTTGCGAGTCTGGGCTGATCTTTTTCACTGTTTTTTTGACTGCAGGGTGGTTTGTGCCATTCGATTTGCGCAAGGCTGGTGGCATAATGCCGACATATGCGGCACCTGCCCCGGACTGCACGGGCTCAACCGCTGATTCTAATAGCAATGGACGCACCGGGTGAAAGAGCTTCAGCTCTGTTACCCACAGGCAAACGAGGAAAGGGTATGGCTGCCAAACGCCAAATAGTTCTTGGGGCCGCTTCGTTAGCGGTACTCTACGCCGGAGTTGCAAATGCGCTGGGCCTCGGGGAGATCCAGTTAAAATCAGCTCTGAACCAGCCATTGAATGCGGTGATTGCCTTGCAAGGGGCAGAAGGCCTGGGGCCGACCGACGTGGTAATCAAACTGGCGGATTCCTCTGCCTTTGATGCGGCTGGTATCGACCGTCCCTATTTCCTGACCGGGTTGCAGTTCACTCCGGTGGTGGAAAATCGGCAGTTGACGGTGCGTGTCAGCTCGACCCAGCCGGTGCGCGAGCCGTACCTGAATTTCCTCGTTGAACTGCGACGCCCAAGTGGCACGCTGCTGCGTGAGTATACGGTGCTGCTTGACCCGCCGCTGTACTCCGAAGCTGCGCCGGTGGCCGTCAATCCGGTAGTCAGCGCACCGCCGCCACGTTCCCGCGTGGCCGCTCGCCCCGCGGAGTCCGCTCCGCGCCCAGAAGCCGCCACATTGCCCGACCTCACGCCGCAGCCAGGTGCTGATAGCTACACCACGGTATCTGGCGACTCGCTGTGGACTATCGCTGAACGTACCCGCCCGACGCCGGTCGTCTCCATTAACCAGACCATGACCGCGATCCATTCCTTGAACCGCGGTGCTTTTGTTAATGGCGATATCGACCGTCTCAAGCTCGGCCAGACCCTGATTCTGCCTACGGCCGAGCAGTTGGGCGGCGGCGCGGGTGATCAGGCTCCCGCCAGCCTTGCTGAGGCTTCCGATGCCGCTGATGGCGATGCCGGAGCGCAGCAGCGCATGGCGTTGCAAAGCAGTCAGGCGAGCACTGGTGAACAGGTTGATGGGGCATCACAGAATGAGGGCCCCTCGGCACTAGAGGTAGCGCAGCACAGTGAAGCCCGTCTGCGCATTGAAGAAGACGACGTGAGCGAAGCAGAAGTTGAATCAGCGCAGTTGCAGAGCCGCCTGACTGACCTGGAGGGCAGATTCAATGCGCTGCTGAGCGAGCTGGATGCCCGCGATCGTCAAATTGCAGCGCTTCAGGCTGAGCTGGAAGTGCTGCGCGCGGCGCGTGAGGCAGAGCAGGAGCAGGCTGCGGCCCTGGCCGGCGCAGCCGGCTCCCTTGGTAGTGGTGGTGGCGGTTCTGATGCTTCCCCCTACGGTAGCGACGATCCGGCCGCTGGGGCCATCGCGGCTGAAATGCCTGCGGCCGCGGAAGAGTCCAAGTCCTCCGGCATGCTGTGGTGGTCTCTGCTGGTTGGTCTGCTGGCGTTTTTGGTGGGTTGGGCGGTATCTCGCCTGCGCGGCAAGCCGCGGCCGTCAGCACCGGCGCCAGGCAGCACTGCGCCGTTATCCGGCCGTGATGCTCCCGTGACCAGCGTCAGCGCTGCGGCTGCCGCCGGCGTTGCCGGCGCCTCCGCCGGTGGGGCGTTTGAAGACAGTGCTGAGGGTGTCGATCTCTACATCACCTACGGTCGCTTTGCTGAGGCGCGAGAGCTGCTGGACAAGACGATTGCCGATGACCCGGATAACCTGGAACTGCGCTTCAAGCAGGCACGTGTGACCGGTGAGCTGGGAGATGCCCAGGGGTTTGCTGAGCAGGCGTCGGCTATTGCGCGTTTGGATGGCGACATGCAGCGTGTTGATCAATTGAAAGCGCGCTACCCGCAACTTGAAACGTCCAGTGGCGCGCCGCTGGACACTGTTGAGGATGTGCTGGCTGACGGTGAGCTGGGCTCCGCCGAGCAGGGTGATGTCCTGGATGCTGGCGACACGCCGATGAACCTCAACGATTTCACCCTGGACCCGGACTGGGATCTGATTGAGGGGCTGACCCCGGCGCCGTCACGCAAGGCTGGTAAAGGGGCAGATGAGGCGATGGACAATGAGCCCTTCGAGAGCAGTTTGCACGAGTTTCCGGAAATTGAGGAGCTGGACGAGCACCACTCGTTCAATCATCTGGAGCGCGAAGATTCCAAGCGCTAAGCGTGCTGGATAAAAAAAAGGCGACCCATGCGGGTCGCCTTTTTTTGTGCCTCAGGTTCAGCTGAAAAGCTGCTTCGCGACGTCCCGGAAGTGCTTGGCAAAGTGCACGGTCATGCCATCTCGCAGGTAGTCAGGCAGTTCCTCAAAGTCGCCCCGGTTGGCCTCTGGCAGAATCAGCTCGTGGATGCCCTGACGACGTGCGGCGATGACCTTTTCACGTATGCCGCCAACGGGCAGCACGTGGCCGGTCAGGGTGATTTCACCGGTCATCGCCAGGCCGCTGCGTGGCGCCTGCTGACGTGCCAGTGAGAGCAATGCGCTGGCAATGGTGATGCCGGCGGAGGGGCCGTCTTTCGGCGTGGCTCCCTCCGGAACGTGCAAATGTACGAACGCCTCGTCGAAGAAACTGCGGTCGGCCTTGTAGATCGCCAGATTCGCGCACAGGTAACTGTAGGCAATTTCTGCCGACTCCTTCATCACATCACCGAGTTGCCCGGTTAGCTTGAAGCCGCGGTTGAGGGTGTGAATACGGGTAGCTTCGACCGGCAGGGTAGCGCCGCCCATCGACGTCCAGGCGAGGCCGGTGATGATGCCCGTGCCCTTGAGCTGCTTCTCGGTACGAAAGGCGGGTGTGCCCAGCAGCGCCTTTAGATCGGCAGGCCTGATGCTGATGCGCTGGTCCGGCTCCTCCAGAAGTTGCACTACCGATTTGCGCACCAACTTGCCGAGCTGTTTCTCCAGGTTGCGTACCCCAGCCTCGCGGGCGTAACCCTCGACGACCTCGCGCAGCGCCTTGTCGGTGATGCGTAGCTGGCTCTTGCGCAGCCCGGCGCGCTCCAGCTGGCGCGGCCAGAGGTGATGCTTGGCGATGGCGAGCTTCTCCTCGGTGATGTAACCGGATAGGCGGATCACGTCCATGCGGTCCAGCAATGGGCCGGGGATGCTGTCGAGCGTGTTGGCGGTGCAGACGAACAGTACCTTCGACAAATCCAGGCGCAGGTCCAGATAGTGGTCGAGAAACTGGCTGTTCTGCTCCGGATCAAGGGTTTCCAGTAGGGCCGAAGCCGGGTCGCCCTGGTGGCTGCTACCGAGCTTGTCGATCTCATCGAGCATGATCACCGGGTTCATCACGCCAACATCCTTGAGCGCTTGCACAAACTTGCCGGGCATGGCGCCGATGTAGGTACGGCGGTGCCCCTTGATTTCTGCCTCATCGCGCATGCCGCCGACGCTGAAGCGATAGAAGGGGCGGTCCAGGCTCTCGGCGATGGAGCGGCCGATGCTGGTCTTGCCAACGCCGGGCGGGCCTACCAGCAGAATGATCGAGCCGGCTACCGAGCCGCGGAAGGCGCCCACCGCCAGAAACTCCAGAATGCGCGCCTTGACGTCATCAAGGCCGTCGTGGTCCCGATTGAGTACCTTGCGTGCATGGGCCAGGTCGATCCGGTCAGGATGGGTAATACCCCAGGGCAGGGCCGTGGCCCAATCCAGGTAGTTGCGGGTGACGGCGTACTCGGGCGAGCCGGTTTCCAGTACCGAGAGCTTGTTCAGCTCCTCGTCGATGCGTTTGCTGACATCGTCGGGCAGTGTTTTGCCGTCCAGCCGTTCGCGAAACTGCTCGATGTCTGCGGTGCGGTCATCCTTGGACAGGCCGAGTTCTTTCTGGATGATTTTCAACTGCTCTTTCAGGAAGAACTCGCGCTGGTGCTCGCTGATGCTGCGGTTGACCTCTGCGGTAATCTCGCCTTGCAGTCGGGCCACCTCGATCTCTTTTTTCAGCAGGCCCAGTACCTTCTCCATGCGGCGCAGAATGCCGACGGTGTCCAGCACATCCTGCAGGGCGTCGCCTTTGGCTGAGGTGAGCGCGGCGGCAAAGTCGGATAGCGGTGACGGGTCGTTCGGGCTGAAGCGATTGAGGTAGTTTTTCAGTTCTTCGCTGTACAGCGGATTGAGCGGCAGCAGCTCCTTGATCGCGTTGATCAGTGCCATGGCATAGGCGCGCACTTCATCGCGCTCATCGGCTGGTGCCTTGGGATACTCCACCTCGACGCGGTACGGCGGTGTGTCGCTCAGCCAGCGGGTAATGCGCACTCGGGTCAGGCCCTGAGCGATAAACTGGATCTTGCCGTTCTCCCGCACGGCATGGTGAATTCTCACCGCGCAACCGGTATCGGGCAGCTGTTGTGGGTCCAGGCGGCCGTCGGCGTCTAGCGGGCCATCGACATAGAACAGCGACAGCGCCTTGTGCTCAGTGCCAGCCACCTGCTCAATGGTCTGATGCCAAGGCTGCTCGTTGACCACCACCGGCATGACCTGGGCAGGAAAGAAGGGGCGGTTGTTGATGGGCAGTAGATGCAATGTCTTGGGCAACTGCTGGTCCGGCACTGCCAGACCGGTGCTATTGGCCTGACTGGAGACCTCTGCGTTGTGTTCTATGTAGTCTGAATCCTGATCGCTCATGGTGTGGCCTTTTCAGTGGTTCATGCTGCAGAGATTGCGGCGGCCGTGAGCGATTTCAATAGCGGCTTTTTTTGAGCGCTTGTGGCAGCATGGGCGTCTGCTTTGATGGATGGCCCTGCATGCGCACACGCATTCTCGATCTGCCGGTTCAAACCGCGACCCACGCCCACCCTGAGCACCAGCTGGTGATCGGGCTGCGTGGCTGTGCGGATTTTGAGGTGCAGGGGCAGGGCGGGGCGGTCAACCGCTTGCACGCCTGTGTGGTGCCCGGTGGGGAGGCGCACGCCTTTTCCGGTCGGGGGCATAACCACATGCTGATCATGGACCTGCCGAGTGCGGCGGCCGGGGCCTTGGGTGGCAATGCTGCGGAGCGGCTGTTCGAGCGGCCGCGTTTTGTCCAGCTGGATCACCAGCTTCAGGGGCTGCTGGACTTTGCCCAGTATGCGGTCGCCACGCCGCAGCTTGAGCAGGACGGTCTCAACTGGCATCTGGGTGGCGTGCTGCTGGCCGCCTTGCAGCGGCGTCTGGGTGTTGATGCGGGCGCGCAGCGAGCGCGCGGCGCGCTCAGCCCAGAGGAGCTGCAGCGCTTAGAAACCTATGTGCTGGCCAATCTGGATCGTCCGCTTAGCGTTGCCTCTTTGGCCGCTCAGGTATGCGTCAGCAGCAGTCATTTTCACGCCCTGTACCGTCAGGCAACCGGCATGACGCCACACCAGCATGTATTGGCCCTGCGGGTGCGCGAG
Source organism: Halopseudomonas maritima (assembly GCF_021545785.1). Taxonomy (NCBI): domain Bacteria; kingdom Pseudomonadati; phylum Pseudomonadota; class Gammaproteobacteria; order Pseudomonadales; family Pseudomonadaceae; genus Halopseudomonas; species Halopseudomonas maritima. The sequence continues at coordinate 369,560 of NZ_CP079801.1, read as the reverse complement.
GCCGCCCACTTGCTGCGTGACAGCACGCTGCCGGTTGCCGAGGTGGCCAGTCGCTGCGGCTTCTCCAGTCAAAGTGCGCTGACCCACGCGCTGCGCCGCCAGCTTGGACAGACACCGCGCGCGCTGCGTATTGGCGGCTGATTTCCGAGTTTTTCGCAAAAAGACCAGAGTTTTCTGCAAGATTCCTGCGAGTTCTGCTTCTACAGTCGACGATCGCGCCTGCCGCTCTGGCAGTGGCGAAATTACATCACAACAAAGTGGATGGTTCGTCCTACGCGCCCTGATGGTCTAGGGTTGTAGTAAGGCGAATTCACAGCCCGATGGCTCACTGCAGAGCGCGGGTCGATCCGGGAGCATGCCAGAATGTTTAAAGCCAGCCAGGCGCTGCAGGGTGATTTCCTGCGCAGCCAGCCCAGTGAATTTCTGCACACCGTCAGTGCCAATTACGCCGTTGATGAAGACAGTTACCTGCGCGAGTTGATCGAGCTGGCACAAGCACAGGACCTTGCGGCTCTCTCGCGCAAGGCCAACCAGCTGATCATTGATGTGCGCAAGCGGGACAACGCGGTTGACAGCATTGACGCGCTGCTGCAGCAGTACAGTCTGGATACCCAGGAAGGCATCATGCTGATGTGCCTGGCCGAAGCGCTGCTGCGCGTGCCGGATGCTGACACCGCTGATGCGTTGATCCGTGACAAACTCAATGCCGCCCAGTGGGACCGCCACGTGGGGCAGAGCGAGCACACCCTGGTCAACGCTGCCGCCTGGGGTCTGGTGATGACAGGCAAGGTGGTTAACCTGGATAAGCGCCACGATGGCACGCCGGGCACCGTGCTTGGCCGCCTGGTCAAGCGCAGCGGCGAGCCGGTGATCCGCAGCGCCATGATGCAGGCTATGAAGATCATGGGCCGCCAGTTTGTCCTTGGCCGCACCATCACTGAAGCGTTGAAGAACGGCAAGCCGCAGCGTGACCAGGGTTACACCTATTCCTTCGACATGCTCGGTGAGGCGGCCCTGACGCGCACGGACGCGGCCAAGTATTTTGCCGATTACAGCAAGGCCATCGCTGCGCTGGTCGATGACAAGTACAAGGGCTCAAGCCCCAAGCCCACCATCTCCATCAAATTGTCGGCGCTGCACCCGCATTACGAGGTTGCCCGCGAAGAGCAGGTGATCGAAGAGCTGGGTGAAAGTGTGCTGGAGCTGGTGCGCCAGGCGCGCAAGGGTGATGTGGGTATCACCATCGATGCCGAGGAAGCAGACCGCCTGGAGCTGTCGCTCAAGCTGTTCGAGAAGGTTTATCGCCATCCTGACGTGCAGGGCTGGGGTAACTTTGGTCTGGTTGTTCAGGCTTATTCCAAGCGTGCGCTGCCGGTGCTGTGCTGGCTGACCCTCGTGGCGCGCTCGCAGGGCGATCGCATTCCGGTACGTCTGGTCAAGGGCGCCTACTGGGACTCGGAAATCAAGTGGTCGCAGCAGGCCGGCCTGTCGAACTACCCGGTGTTTACCCGCAAGGAAGCCACCGACGTTTCCTACCTGGCCTGCGCGCGCTTTCTGCTCAGCCCGGTGACTGACGGCCAGATCTACCCGCAGTTCGCGACGCACAATGCGCACACCGTGACCTGCATTCTGGCCATGGCCAATGGCCGCGAATTTGAATTCCAGCGCCTGCACGGCATGGGCGATGCTCTGTATGACACTGTCATCGAGCAGGCCGGCTGTGCTGTGCGCATCTACGCGCCGGTCGGTGCCCACAAGGATCTGCTGCCCTACCTGGTACGTCGATTGCTGGAGAACGGTGCCAACTCGTCCTTCGTGCACAAGCTGGTTGATCCGCGTGTGCCGGTTGAGACGCTGACTGCGCATCCGGTGACCACTCTGCAGCGTCACAGCGTGCTGGCCAACCCGCGTATCCCGTTGCCGCCGGCTATTTACGGTGAAGGGCGTCGTAACTCCCGTGGGGTCAACATGAACGTGCTGTGCGAGTGGCTGCCGTTGAAGGAGCAGCTCGATAGCTGGTGGAACAGCCGCTGGAGCGGCGCGCCGCTGGTTAACGGCAAGCGCCTGAGTGGTGACGTTCGTCCGGTCATGTGCCCGTACCAGCTCTCGCACCAGGTGGGTGAGGTGGTCTGGGCCAGTGCCGAGCAGACCCGCGAGGCTATCGACGGCCTGAGCAGCGCCTTTGTGCGCTGGAATGCCACGCCGGTAGATCAGCGCGCTGCGATCCTGGAGCGCACGGCCGACAAGCTGGAAGAGCACATGCCCGAGCTGATGGCGCTGTGCACGCTGGAGGCGGGCAAGCTGCTGCAGGACGGTATTGATGAGGTGCGCGAGGCGGTGGATTTCTGCCGCTACTACGCGGCGCAGGCCCGTCAGCGCTTTGCCACTATTACCTTGCCGGGGCCAACCGGCGAGAGCAACGAGATTTATCTGCAAGGCCGCGGCGTATTCGCCTGTATCAGCCCGTGGAACTTCCCGCTGGCGATTTTCCTGGGCCAGGTCAGTGCGGCGCTGGTATGCGGTAACACGGTGGTCGCCAAACCGGCCGAGCAAACCAGCCTGGTGGCGGTGCGCTGCGTTGAACTGATGCACGAAGCGGGGCTGCCGGGCGATGTGCTGGCGCTGCTGCCCGGTGACGGCAAGCAGGTGGGTAGTGTGGTTACCTCCGATCCGCGGATAACCGGGGTTGCCTTCACCGGCTCGACCCAGACCGCGCATATCATCAACCGCGCCCTTGCTGCGCGCGACAGTGCCATTGCGCCGATGATTGCCGAGACTGGCGGCCAGAACGCCATGATTGTCGACTCCACCGCGCTACCGGAGCAGGTCGTCAAGGATGTGGTGCACTCCGCGTTCCAGAGTGCGGGTCAGCGCTGCTCTGCCTTGCGCGTACTCTTTGTGCAGGAAGACATCGCCGAGCGCGTTATCGAACTGCTCAAGGGCGCCATGGCTGAGCTGCATGTCGGCGACCCGGCGCGTCGCGATACCGATGTAGGTCCGGTGATTGATGCCGAAGCGCGTGAAGGGTTGCTGGCGCACGTGCGCGAGCTCAAGCAGGCAGGGCGCCTGATTGCCGAGACGCCGATTCCGCCGGGCCTGGATGGTCACTTTATTGCTCCGGTCGCCTTCCGACTGGACAGTATCAACGAATTGACCCAGGAGCATTTTGGGCCGATTCTTCACGTGGTTACCTGGCGTAACCGCGATCTGGACAAGGTCATCGACGACATCAATGCGACCGGCTTTGGTCTGACTCTGGGCGTGCACAGCCGCAATGAAGACACCGCCGAGCACATTGATGCACGGGTTCGCATCGGTAACGTGTATATCAATCGCAACCAGATCGGCGCGGTTGTCGGAGTGCAGCCATTTGGTGGTCAGGGCCTGTCCGGCACCGGTCCCAAGGCGGGCGGCCCGCATTACCTGCTGCGCTTTGTGACCGAACGCACCCGTACTATCAACACCACCGCTGTGGGTGGTAACGCCAGTCTGTTGTCCCTCGGTGATGGGGAGCCTTGAGGCACCGGGAGACAGGCAGAGCAGCAACAGGGACGAATCAGCAGCAGGGATAGTTCAGCAACCGAGGATGCAAGGTTGAATCAGGGTTGCCACAATAGTGGCAACCCGCCGCCTACTAGCGGGAAGACACCACGCATCTCTGAGAGAGAGAACAAAAATGGAAAATACTGCAGTCGTTACGGCGACGTTCATCGTCTATATCGGGGTGATGCTTGCGCTAGGTTATATCGCCTACAAGCGCACCACCAACCTGTCGGACTACATCCTCGGTGGTCGCTCGCTGGGCCCGGGTACTGCGGCGTTGTCTGCCGGTGCTTCGGACATGAGCGGCTGGCTGCTGCTCGGTTTGCCGGGTTATGCACTGTCTGCCGGCTACGAGGCTTCCTGGATTGCCATGGGCCTGCTGGCCGGCACCTGGGCCAACTGGCTGATTGTGGCGCGCCGGCTACGTGTCTACTCGCATGTGGCCAACGACTCGCTGACCCTGCCGGCCTACTTTGAAAATCGCTTCGAGGACAGCAGTCGTCTGCTGCGGGTGATCTCGGCGGTATTCATTCTGCTGTTCTTCCTGTTTTACACCAGCTCTGGCCTGGTGGCGGCGGGCAAGCTGTTTGAAAGCACTTTTGGTTTTGGTTACAGCATTGCCGTTATCGTCGGCACGCTTGCGATCATCTCCTACACCTTCTTTGGTGGTTTCCTGGCGGTATCCTGGACCGATGTGATTCAAGGGCTGCTGATGGCGGCTGCGTTGATTGTGGTGCCGGTCATGGCGCTCAATATCATGGGCGGCTGGGAAGCGGTTCATGGTGCCATGGAGGCCCGCAACCCCGAGTTGCTGAATATGTGGACCGATGTGGAAGGCAAGCCGCTTGGCGTGATCGCCATTGTCTCGCTGCTGGCGTGGGGGCTGGGCTACTTTGGCCAGCCGCATATTCTGGCTCGTTTCAAAGCGGTTGAAAGCGACGCCGCGCTGCCGACCGCACGTCGTATCGCCGTGCTCTGGTCCGGTGTCTGCCTGCTGGCGGCGCTGGTCATCGGCTGGGTAGGTATCGGTTACTTCGGTGAAGAAGGTCTGGCCGATGCTGAAACCGTCTTCCTGTCGCTGGTGCAGGCACTGATGCATCCGCTGGTTGCCGGTATTCTGCTGGCGGCTGTACTGGCGGCCATCATGTCGACCGCGGACTCGCAGCTGCTGGTATCGTCCTCTGCGCTGGCCGAGGACTTCTACAAGGCGCTGTTCCGCCGCGATGCAACCCAGCAGGAGCTGGTCTGGGTGGGTCGTGTGGCGGTCGTGGGTATCGCAGCTATCGCGCTGATGCTGGCCTTTAACCCTGACAGCACCGTACTGGGTCTGGTGTCCTACGCTTGGGCTGGTTTCGGCGCGGCCTTTGGTCCGGCGGTTATCCTGTCGCTGTACTGGCGCCGTATGAACCGCTTTGGCGCCCTGGCTGGTGTGATTGTCGGTGGCGTGACTGTGGTGGTTTGGAAGCAGGTCGACAGCAGTGGCCTGTATGAGATCGTCCCGGGCTTTATCCTGGCGACTATCGCCATTGTGGTTGTCACCCTGCTGACACCTGCACCTTCCGCGCAGGTAGAAGCACAGTTTGACGATATGAAGTCGCGCTTTTAACGTCTGACTGGATAAAAAGCCCGCTCGGTGCGATGCACCGGGCGGGCTTTTTTGTGATTTTTATCCAGTGCCGAGGTCACAGGCTTTTCTTCCAAATGGCTGCCGTTATTCCATGGTGGAGTGTGCACCAGGGGTTGGTCCCGTTTACGCGGGCGAGTAGCGCAGGGCTGGCGGGAAAAAGAGCGGCAGCATGTCTGAGGAGCGAAGCGACGAGTTCTGCCGCTCCCCGTCAGACCGAGCAACGCAGCGAACCCGAAGGGCCGCGTAGTCGGGTGCCCCGGGGGATCGCTAAGGGGGGCTGGGCAAGCAGCCCCCCTTGGCTCGCCGTAAAAGGAGAAAGGCCGACTCGGCAACGGCTCGATGCAAAGCCATCAGTCGGCGGGCGCTTCCCCATTTACCTGTAAAGCAGTTTTGTGGTTTTTCTGTAGGATCAATCGCGTGCTGAGGGTATAACGCTCAACAAAAACGCATACTCCTCCGCCACTTCTCGCATCGCCTGATAGCGCCCGCTGGCGCCGCCGTGGCCGGCACTCATTTGGGTGCGCAGCAATAGCGGAGCGTGGTTGCTGCGGGTGGCGCGCAGGCGAGCGACCCACTTGGCGGCCTCCCAGTACTGTACGCGTACATCGTGGTAGCCAGCGGTCACCAGCAGGGCAGGGTAGGCCTGTGGCTGAACATTTTCATAGGGCGCGTAGCCTTTGATGCGTGCAGCCACGTCAGCTTCGGACGGATCGCCCCATTCTTCGTACTCGCCGATCGTCAGCGGTAGCTCGGGGTTGTTCATGGTGTTCCAGACGTCGACAAAAGGGACGTCTGCCACGGCTGCACCAAACAGCTCGGGGCGCCGATTAATCACGTTGCCAATCAGTAGTCCGCCAGCGCTGCCGCCTGCAATGACCAGTTGCTGACGGTCAGTCTTACCTTGTTCAATCAGGTGTTCGGCGCAGCGAATAAAGTCGCTAAAGGTGTTTTCCTTGTGTTCCAGCTTGCCCTGTTGATACCAGTGCTCGCCCATGTCGGCACCGCCACGCACGTGGGCAATTGCAAACCGCCAGCCGCGTTGCAGCAGTGACAGCCGGGCGTGGGAAAACCAGGGATCCATGCTGGCGCCGTAGGCGCCGTAGCCATACAGGTAAAGGGGGCCGGTGCCTTCAACGCCTAGTGGCTCGATCAGGCTGATGGGGATGTGTGCGCCGTCTTTGGCGACTGCCCACAGGCGCTCCACGCGGTAATCGTCCGGTGAAAAGTGGCCTTCTACGGGGGTGGTGCGGAGCACGTGCTGGTCACCATCTGCCAACGTCAGTGCGCGGATCTCGGCGGGCCGATTGAGTGACTCGTAGCGCAAGCGTACCCGCGCGCTGCTGTACTCTTCGCCGCCTTGAACGTGCAGGCTGTAGACCGCATCCGGCATCTGCACCAGATAGCTCGGCGCGTCGTTGGGTTGCACCTCCAACTGAATCAAGCCGGCGTTGCGGTACTGCAGAATCAGTGCGCTGCGCTGTAGTTCCACGCCTTCGAGGGTGCGCGCTTGATCGACGGTACGCAGCAGCTGCCAGTGGTGCTCGCCGGGAGTGGTTGGATCGCAGAGCAGCAGCGCGAAGTTTTCTCCCAGGCTGTTACTGCGAATGACAAAGCCCTGATCGCCGTGGTCGGCATCATATTCGTGGCCCGTGCGACGCGCTGCCAGGCACTGCAGGTGCGCTTTCGGTTGATCGGCGGGCAGGTATTGCAGCTCGCTGGTGTTCTTGCTGGCGCTGGCGACGCAGATATAGCGCTCGGAGCTACTGCGGTAGACATGAAGATAGAAGAGTGGGTCGGCTTCTTCGAACACCGGTTCTGGCGCTGCATCGCGCTGCAGGCGCCACAATTTGGCGGGGCGGGCGCTGGCGTCCAGGCTGATGGCGAACAGGGTGCGGTTATCGTTGGCCCAGCACAGGTCTCCGGCAGCATTGTCCAGCGGCAGACTGTACGCCTGGTCGTCGATCAGGCTGCGGACATGGAGTTGATAAACTTCGTTGCCCTGGGTGTCGAGGCTGTAGGCCAGCCAATTTTGATCCGGGCTGACACTGAAGTCGCCCAACTCCAGGAAGTCTTCCTGCGCAGCGAGTTGGTTGGGGTCGAGCAGCAATTGCTCGTTGCTTTCGTCAATGCACAGGCTCTGGTCTGCTGGTCGCGGACAGCGGTAGTAACGTGGGTATTCCGCGCCGGCTTCGGTGCGTTGGTAATACAGCCAGTCGCCACGCACGCTGGGCAGGCCAAGGTCGGTTTCGCGAATGCGCCCGCGAATCTCTTCAAACAGTTGCTCGCGCAGGGCGTTTGTCGGTTCGAACCAGGCTTCGGTATGGCGGTTCTCGGCCTCCAGGTAAGCGACAACCTCAGGGTTGTCACGTTGCTCCAGCCATTGGTAGGGGTCGCCGCCGAGGTCGCGGCGTGCTTGAGGGGCTTGCAGTTCAGGACGCATGTTGTAAAAACCGTTATGATGGCGCGGTCATTTTTTGGGTTAGGTGCCGGCCAATGTTCAATGAAGCAGAGTATCAGTCAGTCTGGTGGGTCTACATCGCTGCCGCCGCAGGCTGCTGGCTGGTCTGGTGGAAGTTGACCGCATTGACGCGCTGGTGGTTTGTGCGGGAGCCGTTGTGCGTGATCATGGCCGTGCTGCTGTTTACGCCGATGGCCGTGGAGCAGGGCGGTGGCTGGTATGCACCGGCCTTTCTCATCTATCTTCTCGATACCATCCTGTCGACCGGGGACAATGGCCCCCGTGCCCTGGCCGAAATCAGCATAACGCTCTCGGTTGCGGCCGTATGCTGGCTGGTTTACGCGGCCGTTAGGGTGGTGGCGACACGCTGGTGGCGCCGTACCCATCCGGCCGATGAGGCCAGTTAGTCGCCGTTGCGTTGTTCGTGCATCATGCGCGCCAGGCGCATGATCTGCTCTTGAAAATCGGTGCGCTGGGCGTCCGTCATCGGGCACATACCCAGCTGTTCAAACAGGCGATAGCCGCGTACTGAAAAGAACAGAATTGCCGCCTGAGCCAGACCCAGGGGTGACTTTTCGAGGATGTCGAACAAGCCCTCGACGTCATCGGCGCTGGTCTGCAGGAGTGCAGGGTTGCTGGCGGCGGCGGCGAAAATGGCCGAATCCAGGTTTTTCTCTTCGCTCGACTCGCTCATGTTACTCAACAGCAGCGCCTTGAGTTCGCGCATGGGTTCATCTGGCAGTACACTTTCATAGGCACCCCAGCGCACGCGAAAACGCTCCAGTCGATACTCGATCATGGCGGTCAGCAATGCGTCCCGGTCGGGGAACATCTGCTGCAGCGTGGCTTCTTCAATCTTGCTGCGTTCGCTCAAACTGGCGAAGGTGAGTTGCGATGCGCCAAGCTCGCTGACGATGGCTTCCGCGGCGCGGAAAATGATGACTTTGAGAGCGTCCGGGTTCTGACTGCTGACCGTGCTTTCCACTGCTGACCCCCTGTGAAGGACTGTCCTGCTCGCCGCTGACGGTCAGGTCACGGGGCGAGGGTGTAGAGGTAATCTGGTTGCGGCATCCTGGGCTGCCCGGGGTGGGTTGGATGGCCGATGCAATAGCGCATAGGGTAGCCCGTTGGGGCACAGGAGGCGAGTGGTTTTTGGGAAGGGAATGTTGCTATTTCGTCCGTGCAGCGCTGGTTATCTGTAACACCGCGAATGACTGAACGAGGGGGCAGCCTGCTTGGCGCGTCTCTGGCGTGCAGGCAATAAAAAACCCGGCCTGAGCCGTAATGCTGTTCACTTAAGCATTTGAGTCCATGGCGGGGTTTCTAGAAAATCCGATATCAGTCCTCTGGTATCGGATTTTTTTATGCCCATTCAGCAGCAATTGCTCGACCTCGGCGAGCTCTTCAACTTCTCTGACCTCAGCACCTTCACTCAGAACATCCCTGTTGAATGGGTTGCGAGCGCGCTCAATTTATCGGCGCAAGCCACCATCAGGCGTCGGCGCCTACCCAGTGACCAAGTACTTTGGCTGGTGCTGGGTATGGCCCTGTTTCGCGACGAGCCAGTGCATGAGGTTGCTAGGCGACTGAACATTTGCGCCCAAGGTTTGGCCTCTGATCAGTTGCTGGCTCGAAGCGGCGTAACTGAAGCACGTAAGCGCTTGGGGGCAGATCCGGTTGAGCACCTGTTCCGCCAGACCGCCAAGCAATGGGGATGCGAGCGATACGAAGGCGATGACTGGAAAGGGTTGCAGGTATTCGCGGTGGATGGCGCACTGCTGCGAACCCCCGACTCGCCCGAGTTGAGGGAGCACTTTGGCTCTGGCAACACAGGTACTGAACGCCAAACGCCTTTTCCGATGCTACGGCTCGTTGCCTTGATGAACGTACGCTCACACGTGATCCTGGATGCCCAACTCAGCCCGTATCGCGGCAGCGAAATGCGCTTGGCCGAGACCTTCCTGAGTCAGATTCCGGACAACTCAGTCACATTGTTCGATAAAGGCTTCTGGGGCGCTGATCTGCTGCTAAGCGTGGTGGATGGAGGCAACAATCGGCATTGGCTGACGCCAGCCCGCAAGAACGTCGTGATGGAGGAAGTCGAGCGTTATAGCGAATACGATCGCCGTGTTCGGATGAAAGTCTCACCTCAGGCCCGCAAGCGGAACCCTAGTCTACCTACGCATTGGGAGGTACGAGAGGTCAGCTATAAAAGCCATGGGAACATCAGGTCACTGCTCACCTCGTTGCCAGTCGAGGGCTACAGCGCAAAGGCCGTCGCTGAGCTGTACTTGGAGCGCTGGGAGATTGAACTCGGCTTTCGCGACATCAAAAGCTCGATGCAGCAGAACGCGGTAACACTGCGAAGCAAGAAGGTTGAGCTGGTTTACCAGGAGGTCTGGGGGCTGTTGCTGGCATACAACATCATTCGGCGAGAGGCTAGTCAAGCGGCTGTGGCCTTTGGTCGAGCACCCTCGGACATACGCTTCAAACCGGCCTGTCAGTACATCGCCGTCCAGCTCATCGTCATGGCTGCAGCGAATCCGGTATCGGCAACAGGTAGAAGGCTATCGGAGCTGCGCGGCGGGGTCGGAGGGTTATTTTTGGATCACCGCCCAAGGCCAGCAAGACCAAGGACGGTGAAGATTTCCAAAACCCGCTACCCGGTAAATCGCAAGGCTGCTCCGCTTAAGTGAACAGCATTAGGCCTGAGCCGGGTTTTTTCAGCGCATCGGATTAGCCGATGATCTGAATGTTTGCAGCCTGCTTGCCTTTCGGACCAGTGGTCACGTCGAAAGACACTTTCTGGTTCTCGGCCAGAGACTTGAAGCCCTGAACCTTGATCTCGGAGAAGTGGGCGAACAGATCGTCTCCACCGCCGTCCGGAGTGATGAAACCAAAACCTTTAGTGTCGTTGAACCACTTGACTGTACCAGTTGCCATTTCAGCTAATTCCTATCAGATTGAAATACTTGAGCTTTCACTCAATTAAGCGTGGGAATCAAAGATTACGAGATGACAAACTTACGTACTGGGAAGTGCGTTTGCAGCCTACAACTCTATCTCTTGAAAACCTACGCGCTCACTCTGCGCCTTTCAGTACAACAAGTCAAGGGATCTTGACAGCCGTCCTTGGACGCGAATAAACAGCATTGAGTATACGTCAGATTCAGAAAATCACACCCTTGTTCAAAAAAAATTTCCGGCCACGCAAAGCCCCGGTTTCAGGGCGCTGCAGCCGCTCTGCGGTAGGGGTAAACGTCGATGACCTGGCCTGCTTCTATCTGTCTCTGCAGGCTTTTCCAGTAGTCCGCTTCAAACAGGTCGCCGTGCATTCCCGCGAACTGCCGGCGGTGGCGAATATTGGCAAACAGAAACACCGGAAACTCCTCCGGGAAAACGTCGTTGGGCGCGACCGAATACCAGGGTTCTGAGGCCAGCTCCTGTTCGGGGTACAGGGGCTCTGGGATGACGCGGAAGTTCACTTCGGTCAGGTAGCTGATTTCGTCGTAGTCGTAAAACACCACGCGGCCGTGGCGGGTGACGCCAAAGTTCTTCAACAGCATGTCGCCCGGGAAAATATTGGCTGCGGCCAGCTCCTTGATGGCTTTGCCGTAGTCAAACAGCGCCTGTTCGATCTGGATGTCACTGGCGCTTTCTACATACAAATTCAGCGGGGTCATGCGCCGTTCAGTCCAGCAGTGGCGAATCAGGATGGTATCGCCTTCTTCTATTACCGTAGATGGCGCAACCTCCAGCAGTTCTTTCAGGCACTCAGGCTCGAAGCGCTCACGTGGGAAGCGGAAATCGGCAAACTCCTGGGTGTCGGCCATGCGCCCGACGCGGTCGTGGCGCTTAACCAGGCGGTACTTTTCAATCACGGTGGCGCGGTCAATGTTCTTGGACGGTGCAAAACGGTCCTTGATGATCTTGAACACGGTGTTGAAGCCCGGCAGGGTGAATACGCTCATCACCATGCCGCGTACACCTGGCGCCATGATAAAGCGGTCGTCGGTGTTGGCCAGGTGGGCGATCAATGCGCGGTAGAACTCGGACTTGCCTTGCTTGTAAAAGCCGATGGCGGTGTACAGTTCAGCCAGGTGCTTGCCCGGTATAAGGCGCTTGATAAAGCTGATCAGCTCGCTGGGTACGGCGCTTTCAACCATGAAGTACGAGCGCGTGAAGGAGAAGATGATCGAGACTTCAGACTCGTCAGTGATAACGGTGTCTACGCTGATGCCCTGGTGTTCGCGGTGCACCAGGGGCAGGACGAAGGGCCACTGCTCCTGCTGACTGATCAGCCGGCCTACCAGGTAGGCGCCCTTGTTGCGGTAGAACACGCTCTGCACCATTTCGGCGGTCAGGCCGCGATCCATCTGCGCCCAGTCGGGCAGGCCCTGCTGCAGCTCGGCGACAATCATCTCAACGTCGCGGGTCAGGTCTTCCCAGGGAACGTCAAAACTGTATTCGCTGAGAATCTGGTGGGCCAGGTTGTGCAGCGAGCCGTCCGAGATAAAGCCGCGTGTCAGGGCGATACGTGACGGCGGGCGGGTGACGGGCCGGGTGCTATGCACGAACATGGTGTCGTCGCTGATTTGATCGTGCTGGTGCAGGCTGCAAAAAATGGAGTTGAACCAGGTTTCGGCCAGCTCGTCATCAAAGCGCTGGTCGATCAGCTGAATGTAGGCCAGGCGAATGGCAGGCCAGGCGGCGGCATCTTTTACTTGGCGGGCCAGCTCGCTGGCGGCGAGGGCATCTGCCGTTTGCTGTACCTGCTCTTCATAGGCGTTGATGCGCAGGGTGGACGCTTCCTGGATATCATTCCAGCAGGCCTGCTCGAAGCGCGCACGGGCGCCAGCGGTGAGGTCGCGGAATATACGGCGATAGCGGTCAAAGCCGGACAGAATCTGCTGGGCGATCTGGTTTGCGGAGTGGGACATGGAGGGCCTGCGAGCTGTGGGTCGAATGCTCGCAGCATAGCCAGTTGGTTGCCCGGGCGGCAACACCGTCGCAGTGACGACGGTGTCTCGCAGGGGGCTAACTACTGCACGTTTTCCTGTTCGCTGAACAGATCGGTGAACAGCATGGACGACAGATAACGCTCGCCGGAGTCGGGCAGGATGACGACAATCGTCTTGCCCTGCATGCTGGGCTCCTCAGCAACGCGCACGGCAGCGGCCATGGCGGCGCCGCAGGAGATGCCGGCCAGAATACCTTCTTCGCGCATCAGGCGCAGGGCCATGTCCTTGGATTCGTCATCGCTGACCTGCTCGACGCGGTCAATCTGGCTCAAATCCAGGTTGGCTGGAACAAAGCCGGCACCGATGCCCTGAATCTTGTGCGGGCTGGGTTTGACTTCGTCGCCTTGCAGGGTTTGGGTGATGACCGGCGAGCTGCTGGGCTCTACCGCAATAGAGACGATTTGCTTGCCGCGGCTTTGCTTGATGTAGCGCGATACCCCGGTGATGGTGCCGCCGGTGCCGACGCCGGATACCAGCACGTCAATCGCGCCGTCGGTGTCGTTCCAGATTTCCGGGCCAGTGGTTTTTTCGTGAATGGCCGGGTTGGCTGGGTTTTCAAACTGTTGCAGCAGAACGTATTTGTCGGGGTGCTGGGCGCTTAGTTCCTGGGCTTTCTCGATCGCGCCCTTCATACCTTTTGCCGGCTCGGTCAGCACCAGCTCGGCGCCGAGTGCCTTGAGTACTTTGCGGCGCTCCAGGCTCATGGAGGCGGGCATGGTCAGCACCAGCTTGTAGCCGCGAGCGGCGGCAACAAAGGCCAGGCCGATGCCGGTGTTGCCAGAGGTAGGCTCGACAATGGTCATGCCGGGCTTCAGGCGGCCGCTGGACTCGGCATCCCAGATCATGCTCGCACCGATGCGGCACTTGACCGAGTAGGCCGGGTTGCGCCCTTCGATCTTGGCGAGGATGGTCACGCCTTTGGGGCCCAGGCGGTTGATACGCACCAGCGGCGTATTGCCGATGGCCTGCGAGTTGTCTGCGAAAACGCGGCTCATGCTAGTGACTCCTTGTAAACAATGGCAGCAGGGTGGGTCAATCAGCCTATGCTTGGCTACTATCGACGTCAATTGGCTGAAGCCAAGGCATGCTGTGGTATGGCGCTTATCGCCTCAATCAGCTCAATATCGCCAAGACTGACGGTGAGCAGCAAGTGCCCCTTGTGCGCTTGCAACGCACCGACATCAAAATTCGCCCGTGTCCGTTCTGGGAGCACGGCGCCATCGTCGCCGAGGTCGATCTCTATGTTCCGCAACTGACGAGTACCCACGCCTATCTCGGCATGGCTGATGACAGGGCATCAGCCGGCCTTTGGTTTCCGCCCCTGCGTTTACAGTACAAATGGCCACAGGCTATAGTTTTCGATCTTTTTTTGGTTCAACACGGCTCCGGCCCAAGGAATATCCGATGAAGTTCGAAGGTACTCAGTCCTACGTCGCTACCGACGACCTGAAACTGGCGGTCAACGCTGCCATCACACTGGAACGCCCGCTGCTGATCAAGGGTGAGCCGGGCACCGGTAAAACCATGCTGGCCGAACAGCTGGCCGAGTCACTGGGCGCCAAACTGATTACCTGGCACATCAAGTCCACCACCAAGGCGCACCAGGGTCTGTACGAGTATGACGCGGTCAGCCGTCTGCGTGACTCGCAGCTGGGCGTCGACAAGGTCCATGACGTTGCCAACTACATCAAAAAGGGCAAGCTGTGGGAGGCGTTCGAGTCCGAAGAGCGCGCCATTCTGTTGATTGACGAAATCGACAAGGCCGACATCGAGTTTCCGAACGACCTGCTGCAAGAGCTCGACAAGATGGAGTTCTACGTTTACGAGACCAATCAGACCATCAAGGCCAAGCAGCGCCCGATCATCATCATTACCTCGAACAACGAGAAAGAGCTGCCCGACGCCTTCCTGCGTCGCTGCTTCTTCCACTACATTGCCTTCCCCGACCGCGACACCATGAAGAAGATCGTGGACGTGCACTTCCCGAAAATCGAGAGCGCGCTGCTGTCCGAAGCCATGGATATCTTCTTTGATGTGCGCAAGGTGCCGGGCCTGAAGAAGAAGCCGTCTACCTCCGAGCTGGTCGACTGGCTGAAGCTGCTGATGGCCGATCAGATCCCCGAGGCCGTGCTGCGTGACCGCGACCCGACCAAAGCCATTCCGCCGCTGTACGGTGCGCTGGTGAAGAATGAGCAAGACGTGCAGCTGCTGGAACGCCTGGCCTTCATGACCCGTCGCCAGAACCGCTAGCAGGCGGTTGATAATCGACTTGCGCAGCGTGGGCACTGTTACCCGGCTTTATGCCTGAGGTGCGCCGCCCCATCTGCGTTTCAACAACCTGCCAAGGGGGTGCCCGATGTTATTGGGCCTGTTCAATGAAATGCGTGCAGCCAAGGTGCCGGTTTCGGTACGTGAGCTGCTCGACCTGATCAACGCGCTGAAACACCACGTGGTGTTCGCCGATATGGACGAGTTCTACTATCTGGCGCGTACGGTCATGGTCAAGGACGAACGGCACTTCGACAAATTCGACCGTGCCTTCGGTGCCTACTTCAAGGGGTTGGAAAACCTCGACCAACTGATCGAGGCGATGATCCCCGACGATTGGCTGCGCAAGGAGTTTGAGCGCATGCTGACCGAGGAAGAAAAGGCCAAGATCCAGACCCTCGGTGGTCTCGACAAGCTGATCGAGGAGTTCAAGAAACGCCTCGAAGAGCAGAAAGAGCGCCATGAGGGCGGCAACAAGTGGGTCGGCACCGGCGGCACCAGTCCGTTTGGGTCTGGCGGCTTCAACCCTGAGGGTATTCGCGTCGGTGAGGCGGGCAAACGCCAGGGCAAGGCGGTCAAGGTCTGGGATCAGCGCGAGTACAAGAACCTGGACGATCAGGTGGAGCTGGGCACGCGCAATATCAAGGTGGCGCTGCGTCGTTTGCGCAAGTTCGCGCGTCAGGGCGCGCACGATGAGCTGGATATCGATGGCACCATCGACCACACCGCCAAGGATGCGGGCCTGCTGAACATTCAGATGCGCCCGGAGCGGCGTAATGCGGTCAAGCTGCTGCTGCTGTTTGATATCGGCGGTTCGATGGACGCGCACATCAAGGTGTGTGAGGAGCTGTTCTCCGCGTGTCGTACCGAGTTCAAACACCTGGAGTACTACTACTTCCATAACTGCATTTACGAGTCAGTCTGGAAGAACAACATGCGTCGCACCAGCGAGCGCACCTCGACGCTGGACCTGCTGCACAAGTACGGCCCGGACTACAAGGTGGTGTTTGTCGGCGATGCGGCCATGGCGCCCTACGAGATCACTCAGCCTGGCGGTAGCGTAGAGCACTGGAACGAGGAGGCCGGTTACGTTTGGATTCAGCGCTTCATGGAGAAGTACAAGAAGCTTATCTGGATCAATCCGTATCCTAAGGACGCCTGGGAATACACCTCGTCTACCAAGCTGATCCGTGAACTGATCGAAGACAAGATGTACCCGTTGACCCTGCAGGGTCTGGAAGACGGGATGAAGTATCTCAGCAAGTAGGCGGCGACTTCGTCGCCGCAGCGTCAAGCTGCAAGCTATAAGCCGCAAGCAGTCCCTGCAGGGGCTAGCTTGAGGCGGCTGATTCGGCACATTAGCTTTTGCTTGTAGCTTGCACTGCGGCCAAGCCGCTTACCCCAACTGCACTGCGGGTGCTTGCGGGCGGGGGATGCTGACTTTCTCGGTCGGCGCCATCACCGTGGCGGTGCCGTCGACCACCTGCTTGCCGTCTTGGTTGAGCACGCGGGTGGCAATCTTCACCCGATTCTTCGGCAGCTTTTCCAGAATTTCCAACTCGATGGTGACGGTATCGCCCAGGCGTACCGGGCGCAGAAAGCTCAGTTCCTGACCGATATAGATGGTGCCTGGCCCGGGCAGCTCGCAGGCGATGGCGGCAGAGATCAGTGCGCCGGAGAACATGCCGTGCGCGATGCGCCCCTTGAACGGGGTGGCAGCGGCAAACTCCTCGTCCAGGTGCACCGGGTTGACGTCACCGGAGACGGCGGCAAACAGCAGCAGGTCGCGTTCTTCTACCTGGTGGCTGAGGCTGGCGCGCTCGCCGATGGCCAATTCTTCGTAGGTGCGGTTTTCAAGGTTCTGCATGGGTGCTGCTCCGTTGCGAAAGGGCGGTCAGATGAGGGGCCAGCCACGCGAGAAGGTCGTCGATAACCTCGGCTCGATTGGTCTCGTTGAAAACCTCGTGGCGGGCGCCAGGATAAAGCCGCAATTCTACCTGCCTCAGTCCGGCAGCGCGCAAGCGCCGCTGCAGTTTCTCCAGACCGCCGCCGGCGCTGATGGGGTCGGCATCACCGCCGATAATCAGCAACGGCAAATCCGGGCGTATGGCGGCCAGCTTCTGCGGCACCTGGATGCTTACCAGCGCCTGTGCAAGGCAGCGCCAGTAGTGACAGCTCAGTACAAAACCGCACAGGGGGTCGGCCACATAGTGGTCAACTTGCTCGTGGTCTCGGCTGAGCCAGTCAAAGGCGGTGCGGTTGGGAGCGAAGACGCGGTTGTACTGGGCAAAGGAGAGTCGATCGAGCACCTTGGCTGGCGCCTGGGCGCCGCGCAGCAGACCTTCGATGCGTGCAATCAGGCCTGCGGCCATGCTGAGCGCTGCGGGTTGGGCGTGGCTGCCGCTGAGCACGGCCAGGTCCACCAGGTCGCTGTGCTCGATCAAGACGCTCTGCGCCAGATACGACCCCATGCTGTGTCCCAGCAAAATGACCGGTTGAGCAGGGTGTGCGGCCTTGGTGCGTTGCAGCAGCAGGGCAACATCGGCTACCAGACTGCTCCAGCTGGCGCTGGCCGGTAGTACGCCGCGCGGCAGCTCGGGGGTGCTGGCGCCGTGGCCACGCAGGTCCAGTGCCTGCACGCTGATGCCCTGGGCATTCAGCGCCTTAGCCAGAGCGGCATAGCGGGCGCCGTGCTCGGCCATGCCGTGACAGATGACCAGTTGCGCGCAGGCGGTGTCGTCGGCTGTCCACTGGTGAATAGCCAGGTTAGCGCCGTCGGTGGTGCTCAGGGTTTGCGGGTAGGAGGAAGGCTGCATATGGGCGTTTGTCCCGTTTGTGTTGTTGTTATGACTGCAGGTGAGTGGTGAGTCAGCATACTGCGCAGACTGCGACATTCACAAATCAAATGAAACACTCCGGGGTTTTGTGTTTACCTCGACGCCTGATAGGTTTATGTCACGCTAGCATGCTAGTAACTGGCTCCCACGAGGGCCGCCGGCCAACGCCGGAACAAGAACAAGCACAACGGGGAAAAGGAGAACAAGATGGATGCGTCTTTCTGGGCGGACAAGCGGCCGCAGGGTATTCCGAATGATATCGATCTGAGCCAGTACAGCTCGATTATCGATGTATTCAACCAGGCCTGTGTCAAACACGCTCAGCTGCCGGCATTCAGCAACATGGGCGTAACCCTGACCTACGCGGATCTGGATCGCTACTCCGCTGCTTTTGCTACCTACCTGCAGCAGCACACCAGCCTGCAACCCGGTGACCGCATCGCTATTCAGATGCCCAATGTGTTGCAGTTCCCCATTGCGGTGTTTGGTGCCATGCGCGCCGGCCTGGTGGTCGTCAACACCAACCCGCTGTACACCGCCCGTGAAATGCGTCACCAGTTCAAGGACTCCGGTGCCAAGGCGCTTATCTACATGAACATGTTTGGTCATCTGGTAGAGCAGGTATTGCCGGATACCGAAATCGAGTTTCTCTTTGAGGCGCGGCTGGGCGATCTGTTGCCGGGTCTCAAGGGCACGTTGATCAACGCGGCGGTCAAGCACGTCAAGAAGATGGTGCCGAGCTACTCGCTGCCCCAGGCGGTGCCGTTCAAGGCGGCGCTCAAGCGTAGCAAGGGCCAGCGCCCGACCGCCGTCACCCGCAGCCTGGAAGACGTTGCCGTGTTGCAATACACCGGCGGCACTACGGGCGTCGCCAAGGGCGCCATGCTGACCCACGGCAACCTGGTGGCCAACATGTTGCAGGTTCACGCCAACATGCAGCAGGTTGACCGTGAGGGCAAAACCCTCGCCGGTGAGCCGGGTGAGGTGATTATCGCGCCGTTGCCGCTGTACCACATCTTTGCCTTCACCGTTAACTGCATGTGCATGATGATCGCCGGTCACCATAACGTACTGATCACCAATCCGCGTGACATCCCGGGCTTTATTGCCGAGCTGAAAAAGTGGCAGTTTTCCTCGGTGGTGGGCCTGAACACCCTGTTTGTGGCGCTGATGGAGCACCCGGACTTCGACAAACTCGACTTCTCTCGTCTCAAGAGCACTGGTTCCGGCGGCACCGCGCTGGTCAAGGCAACGGCCGAGCGCTGGGAAAAGCGCACGGGCTGCCGTATTGGTGAAGGCTACGGCCTGACCGAGTGCTCCCCGGTAGTCACCTCCAGCCCTGGAGACGGCCTGGCGCGTATCGGATCGGTCGGTCTGCCGGCGCCGGGTACCTCGCTGAAAGTGATCGACGAGAATGGCGTGGAGCAGGGCATTGGCGAGCGCGGTGAGCTGTGCGTCAAGGGCCCGCAGGTGATGAAGGGGTACTGGAATCGCCCGGAAGCGACCGATGAGGTCTTGGATGCAGAGGGTTGGTTCCGCACCGGTGACGTGGCTGTGATTGACGAGGACGGCTTTGTCTCCATCGTGGATCGCATTAAGGACCTGATTATCGTTTCCGGTTTCAACGTCTACCCCAACGAGATCGAGGACGTGGTTGCCGCGCACCCGAAGGTCGCCAACGCAGCGGCAATCGGTATTCCCGACGAGAAGTCCGGCGAGGCGGTCAAGTTGTTCGTTGTGGCCAATGACAAGAGCCTGACCGTCGACGAGCTGAAGGAGTATTGCCGCGCCAACTTCACCGGTTACAAGGTGCCCAAGCAGTACGAGATTCGCGAGTCTCTGCCCATGTCTGCTGTGGGTAAAATCCTGCGCCGCGAACTGCGCGACGAGTGACCGCAAAGGTTTGCGGGTGACCTTGCAGTCACCCGCAACGCCAGCCCTGACGCGCTCCGGAGCCCGGTCCGGGGTGCTGGTTTGCCTGTGTAAAAGCTGCTAGTCTTCGAGCACTTTGCTTTCCGTGAAGCGCCTGCAAAGGGCGTTTCAGGACCGACATAAAGAGTGCCAAAGGCACCTAACGATAAGACAGCAGCGTACCCACTGCAGCAGACTCAGGAGCAGGCTAGATGCTTGAAAATTTCTGGAAGGATAAATACCCGGCGGGCGTTTCTTCAGAGATCGACCCCGATTCATACCCCAACGTTCTCGCGGTCCTGAAAGACTCCTGTCAACGGTTCGCCAACAAGCCCGCCTTTACCAACCTCGGCAAAACCCTCACCTACGGCGAGCTTTACACCTTATCTGGCCATTTTGCTGCTTACCTGCAACACAACAGTGGTCTGCAGCCGGGTGATCGCATCGCCATTCAGATGCCCAACGTGCTGCAGTACCCAATTGCTGTGTTCGGCGCCATGCGTGCCGGCTTTGTAGTGGTTAACACCAACCCGCTGTATACCAAGCGCGAGATGGAGCACCAGTTCAACGACTCCGGTGCCAAGGCGTTGGTATGTCTGGCCAACATGGCCCACCTGGCCGAAGAAGTCGTGCCCAAGACCAGCGTAAAGCAGGTCATTGTCACTGAAGTTGGTGACATGCTGCCGCCGCTCAAGCGCGTGCTGATCAACTCTGCGGTCAAGTATCTGAAGAAGATGGTGCCGCCCTACAGCATTCCCGGCATGGTCCGCTTTAACGATGCCATGGCCAAGGGCCGCAGTCTCAAGCTGGCCGAAGCTGCGCCCAAGGGCGACGATATTGCCGTGCTGCAGTACACCGGCGGCACCACGGGCGTTGCCAAGGGCGCCATGCTGACCCACCGTAACCTGGTGGCCAATATGCTGCAGGCCAAGGCGTTGATGGGCGCGAACATGACGGACGGCGAAGAAGTGGTGATCTGTCCGCTGCCGCTGTATCACATCTACGCGTTCACCTTCCATTGCATGGCAATGATGGTCAGTGGCAACCACAACGTGCTGATCACTAACCCGCGTGATATTCCGGCCTTTGTCAAAGAACTGTCCAAGTTCAAGTTCACTGGCTTTGTTGGCCTGAACACCTTGTTTGTTGCCCTGTGCAATGACGCCAGCTTCCGCGCGCTTGATTTCAGCAAGTTCAAGGTCACTCTGTCTGGCGGTATGGCGCTGCAGCTGGCGACCGCCGAGCGCTGGAAGCAGGTCACAGGCTGTGAAATCTGTGAAGGTTTCGGCATGACCGAAACCAGCCCGGTTGCCACCGTCAACCCGATCAGCAACATCCAGCTCGGCACCATCGGTATTCCGGTGCCCTCGACCCTGTGCAAAGTGATCGACGAAGACGGCAACGAGCTGCCGCTGGGTGAGCGCGGTGAGCTGTGCGTCAAGGGCCCGCAGGTGATGAAGGGCTACTGGCAGCGCCAGGAAGCTACCAACGAGATTCTGGATGCTGAAGGCTGGTTGAAAACCGGTGATATCGCGATCATCCAGGAGGACGGCTTCCTGCGTATTGTGGATCGCAAGAAGGACATGATTCTGGTCTCCGGTTTCAACGTCTATCCCAACGAGCTGGAAGACGTGATGGCCGCCCTGCCAGGTGTGCAACAGTGCGCCGCCATTGGTGTGCCGGATGAGAAGTCCGGTGAGGCGATCAAGGTGTTCCTGGTGAAGACTGCCGATTCCGGTCTGACCGAAGAGGACGTCAAGGCGCAGATGCGTAGCAACCTGACAGCCTACAAGGTGCCCAAGTACGTCGAATTCCGCGACAGCCTGCCCACCACTAACGTCGGCAAGATCCTGCGCCGCGAACTGCGTGACGAAGAGCTGAAGAAACTCGGCAAGCAGTAAGCTGCAACAGCCCGCGCGATTTTGCGACAATAGAGCCCCGCCCGGCATTGCCGGGCGGGGTTTTTCATGCCACAGGATTCTGTATGTCAGCCAAAAACGCCAACGCGCCCGATTTTAGCCAGGTCATGGCCAATGACCGTCATCGTTTGCAGCAGCAGTTCAGAAAGCTGCCGGCCGATGACCAAGGCAAGGCAGCGGCGGCCTGGCTGGAGCGTTTCAACGCGTCCAGCGAGCGGGTGGCTGAACGGGCGCGGCTGATCCCCAAGATCATCTATCCCGATGCGTTGCCGATTGCTGACAAGCGCGAGCAGATCAAGGCGGCGATTGCCGAACATCAGGTGGTGGTGATTGCCGGTGAAACCGGCTCGGGCAAAACCACCCAGTTACCCAAGATCTGCCTGGAGCTGGGGCGCGGCACGCATGGTCTGATTGGTCACACCCAGCCGCGTCGGCTGGCGGCGCGCAGTGTGGCATCACGTATTGCCGAAGAGCTGCAGACGCCGCTGGGCGAGCTGGTTGGCTATCAGGTGCGCTTTACCGATCAGACCTCCGAGCGCTCGCTGATCAAGCTGATGACCGACGGTATCCTGCTGGCCGAAACCCAGCACGACCGCTACCTCAACCGCTACGACACGCTGATTATCGATGAGGCCCACGAGCGCAGCCTGAACATCGATTTTCTGCTCGGCTACCTCAAAACCATTCTGCCCAAACGTCCTGATCTCAAGGTCATTATTACCTCGGCGACCATCGACCTGGAACGCTTCTCCGCGCACTTTGACAAGGCGCCGGTGATCGAGGTGTCCGGTCGTACCTACCCGGTGGATGTCTGGTATCGACCGCTCAGTGCCGAGCGCGATGAGGAAGGTAATACCGTTGAGGACGACCTGAGCATTGACCAGGGCATCGTCGCCGCGCTGAGCGAGATTCAGCAGTTTGAGCGCAGCCAGAGCAAGACGCCGGGTGATGTGCTGGTATTCCTGCCGGGCGAGCGGGAGATTCGCGACACCGCCGAGTATCTGCGCAAGGCCAATCTCAAACACACCGAAATCTTGCCGCTGTATGCGCGGCTGTCCGCCGCCGAGCAGCAGAAGATCTTTGCCTCCCACGCTGGACGGCGCGTGGTGCTGGCCACCAACGTGGCGGAAACCTCGCTGACGGTGCCGGGTATCGTCTATGTGATTGATCCGGGTGAGGCGCGTATCAGCCGCTACAGCCCGCGCTCCAAGGTGCAGAGGCTGCCCGTGGAGGCGGTGTCGCAGGCCAGCGCCAATCAGCGCAAGGGCCGCTGCGGCCGGGTGGCGCCCGGTATCTGCGTGCGTTTGTACAGCGAGGATGACTTTAACGGCCGGCCGGAGTTTACCGACCCGGAAATTCGTCGCACCAACCTGGCCTCGGTGATTCTGCAGATGCTGCATTTGCGTCTGGGCCGGATTGAGGACTTTCCGTTTATCGAGCCGCCGGACGGGCGCGCGATCAGCGACGGCTTTACCCTGCTGCAGGAGCTGGGAGCGGTGGAGCGCAGCGGTGCGATGACCGATATCGGCCGCCAACTGGCGCGCCTGCCGGTCGACCCGCGTATTGGCCGTATGCTGCTGGAGGGCGCTGCCCAGCAATCGCTGGCCGAGATCACCGTGATTGCCTCGGCACTGGCCGTGCAGGACCCGCGCGAGCGCCCGCTGGAAAAGCAGCAGGCGGCTGATCAGGCGCACGCCCAATGGAATGAGGAGGGCACCGATTTTGTCGCTTTTCTCAACCTGTGGAACGGTTTTGAGGCCCAGCGCCAGGCGCTGACGCAAAGCCAGCTGCGCAGCTGGTGCCGGCGTAACTTTCTCAACTACCTGCGCCTGCGCGAGTGGCGCGAAACCCATCGCCAGATCCGTCTGACCTGCCGCGACCTGGGATTGGAAGAGAACCGCCAGCCGGCCTCCCATGAGCCGGTCCACAAGGCGTTGCTGGCCGGCTTGCTCAGCCACCTGGGTAACAAGACCGAAGAGGGCGATTTTCTGGGCGCGCGCCAGCGCCGCTTTTTGCTGCATCCATCCTCCGGGTTGGCGAAGAAGAAGCCTGCCTGGGTCATGGTGGCTGAGCTGACCGAAACCCGGCGCCTCTATGGTCGCCTGGCCGCCAAGATTGATCCGACCTGGGTTGAGCCACTGGCCGGGCACCTGGTCAAGACCAGCCACAGTGAGCCGCATTGGGAGAAAAAGCGCGGTCAGGTGGTGGCCTTTGAGCAGGTGTCGCTGTACGGGCTGATCATCGTACCGCGGCGCAAGGTGCACTTTGGCCCGATTGACCCGGTCACCTCGCGTGAGTTGTTTATCCGCCAGGCACTGGTGGGTGGCGAGTGGCATGGCCGTGCGGCGTTCAACAAGGCTAATCAGCACCTGTTGGCTCAGTTGGATGAATTGGAAGCCAAGGCCCGCAAGCGCGATATCGTGGTAGATGACGAAACCCTGTATCGCTTCTTTGATCAGCGCATCCCGGACAACATCTACCAGTTGGCGAGCTTTGAGCGCTGGCTCAAGCGCAGCAGCGAGAAAGAGCCCAAGCTGCTGCACATGACCCGCGATGATCTGCTGCAGCGCGAGGCCAGTGACGTTAGCGCCCAGCTGTACCCGGACGTGCTGCGTTGGGAGTCGGTGGCGCTGCCGCTGAGCTATCACTTTGAGCCCAACCATGAAGCGGACGGCGTGACCGTGCGCATTCCAGCATCCTTGCTGCGCCGCATCGACCCGCAGCGCCTGGACTGGCTGGTGCCGGGCCTGCTGTTCGACAAGTGCGTGGCGCTGGTACGCGCGTTGCCCAAGGCTATTCGCAAGAACTTTGTGCCGGTGCCTGACTTTGTGCGCGCTGCGCTGGAGCGCATGCCCTTTGCCGATGGTAGCCTGACCCAGGCACTTGGCCGTGAGCTGACGCGCATGACCGGCGTGCGGCTGGACGATGACGCCTGGAGCGATACCGAGCTGGAAGACCACCTGCGCATGCGCATCGAAGTGGTGGATGCGGCCGGCAA
Source organism: Halopseudomonas maritima (assembly GCF_021545785.1). Taxonomy (NCBI): domain Bacteria; kingdom Pseudomonadati; phylum Pseudomonadota; class Gammaproteobacteria; order Pseudomonadales; family Pseudomonadaceae; genus Halopseudomonas; species Halopseudomonas maritima. Next base: position 344,978 of record NZ_CP079801.1, on the reverse strand, counting down.
ACCGATTTGCGCCGGGCGCGATTACAGCGCGCTCTGTGCCCAGATTGAGGGCCTGCCGCTGCAGGCAGCGCCGGTGGAGCAGCCGGAGCAAAGCGCTCCCAGCGAGGCGCCGGGTAGCTATACGCTGCCAGAGACGCTGGTGCGCAAGCAGGCGGGTATCGCGGTCAACTTTTACCCGGCCTGGGTGGAGCAGGGCGAAGAGGTGGTCGAGCAGCTGTTTGATGTACCGCAGCTGGCCCAGCGCGAGCACCGCCTTGGTCTGCAGCGTCTGCTGCTGCAAAGCCCGCAGCTCAACGAGCAAGCGCGCTATTTACGTCAGAAGCTGACTGCCATCAAGGACGCGGCTATCTACTACCGCGATCTGGGCACCCAGAAGCAGTTGACCGACGACGTGCTGCTGGGAGCGATAGATCGGGTGTTTTTGCCGGCGGACGCGCCCCTGCCGCGTGATGCGCAAACGCTTGGTGCGCGCCTTGCGGCAGGCCGTGCTGACTGGGTGCCGGCTTGCGAGGAGCTGGCTAAACAGGTTTTGGCGATACTCAAGCAATGGCACGGGCTGCGCAAGCGCTTCAAGGGCAAGGTGGAATTGGCCCACGCGCTGGCAATGAACGATGTGCGTGAACAGCTGAACCACCTGATCTATCCCGGCTTTGCCCGAGCTGTGCCCGGCGAATGGCTGAGCCAGTATCCGCGTTATCTCAGCGCCATCGAGCAGCGCCTGGACAAGCTGCCGGGGCAGGTGCCGCGGGACCGCGCCTGGACCGATGAGCTGCAAGGGTTGTGGCAGCAATATCAGGCTCTGAGCGAGCGCTGGCAGAAAGAAGGACGCTGGGATGCCCGGCTGGATGAGTGGCGCTGGATGCTGGAGGAGTACCGCGTGTCGCTGTTTGCCCAGCAGCTTGGTACGCGTATGCCGGTATCTGGCAAGCGTCTGGGCAAACTGTGGCGCGAGATTCAGGGGGGGAGCAGCCAGTAACCGGCAGCGAACGGGCGGTCATGAGCGGCGAATGGCGTGATCTTGACGCGCTATTCGTCTATGCTAGCGCTTTGAAAAATGCGGGTTTGCGGCGTGCCTCGCAGCCAATTGGTGTCGTCAAGGTGAGACAACCGCTTGCAAGGCGGCACAGGCGCACAAGCCTCTGACATTCATGCAGGCATGCGCACGGGTGCAGACGCCCGACCAACCATGGTAGCGCCGCAGCACAGACAACTGGCCGTTCCCCCGGTACTACCGTGAGGGAGCGGTGTTCATAACATCAGAAGAGGACCGACCGTGCACAAAGTCGTGATCAGCGGAACAGGTTTGTTTACCCCCTCCCAGAGCATCAGCAACGAAGAGCTGGTCGCCAGTTACAACGCCTATGTCGAGCAGTTCAACGCCGAGAATGCCGCTGCCATCGAAGCCGGCACTGTTGAAGCGCTGGCAGGCTCCAGCACCGAATTTATCGAAAAAGCGTCCGGCATCAAGAGCCGCTTTGTGATTAACAAAAGCGGCATTCTGGATGTAAACCGTATGGTGCCGGACATTCCCGAGCGCAGTGATGACGAGCAGTCGCTGCTGTGCGAAATGGCCGTCAAGGCAGCCCATCAGGCGCTGGAAGCCGCGGGCCGCACTGTCGCAGATATCGACGGCGTGATCGTTGCCTGCTCCAACCTGCCGCGCGGCTATCCGGCGCTGGCGGTTGAAGTACAGGAAGCCCTGGGTATCGACGGCTTTGGTTTTGACATGAACGTGGCCTGTTCTTCTGCCACCTTTGGCATCCAGAACGCGGCCAATACTGTGGCGCTGGGCCAGGCCCGCGCGGTGCTGATGGTCAACCCGGAAGTCTGCACCGGCCACATGAGCTTCCGTGACCGCGACAGCCACTTCATCTTTGGGGATGCCTGCACCGCCGTGGTGGTCGAGCGCGCTGAAGATGCGGTCTGCGAGCACCCTTACGAGATTCTCGGCACCAAGCTGCTGACCAAGTTCTCCAACAACATCCGCAACAACTTTGGCTTCCTCAACCGCTGCGACGAGTCTGGCGTGGGCGCCCGCGACAAGCTGTTCATGCAGAACGGTCGCAAGGTATTCCGCGATGTCTGCCCGATGGTAGCCGAGCTGATTGGCGAACACCTGGGTGAAGTAGGTCTGCAGGTCGACAGCGTCAAGCGCTTCTGGCTGCACCAGGCTAACCTCAACATGAACATGCTGATCGCACGCAAGCTGCTGGGTCGTGACCCGAGCGCTGAGGAAGCACCAGTGGTGCTGGATGAATACGCCAACACCAGCTCTGCTGGCTCGATCATCGCCTTCCACAAGTATCAGAACGACCTGCCGGTGGGCAGCCACGGTGTGATCTGCTCCTTTGGTGCCGGTTACTCCATCGGTAGCGTGATCGTACGCAAGGGCTGATTGCCGCAATGCCCAATGAGCAGGATCTGATCCAGCGCCTGCTCAAGGGCGAGCAGGCCGCCTACCGCGAGCTGGTGCAGCAGTACCAGGGCGCCATGCGCGCGGTGGCGATTGCCATCGTCGGCAGTGCCAGTGCCGATGAAGTAGTGCAGGACAGCTGGCTGGCCGTGGTGCGCAACCTGCAAGGCTTTGCCGGACGTGCCAGCCTGAAAACCTGGCTGCTGACCATCACTGCCAATACCGCCAAGAGCCGCTTGCGCAAGCAGCGACGTGATGTCTCGCTGGAGGATGTTAGCGGCCCGCACGGTACCATCGACGACGCGCGCTTTGCCGCTGATGGCCATTGGGGTAGGGCTCCGACGCTCTGGCATACCGACTCTCCCGAAGCGCTGCTCAACGAGCAGGCCCTGCGCGAGTGTCTGGAACATACCCTGGCGACCCTGTCCGAGTTGCAACGCAGCGTGCTGCTGCTGCGCGAGCGACAGGCGTTGGAGTTGCCTGACATTTGTAACCTGCTGGATATTTCTCACTCTAATGTGAGGGTGCTGCTGCATCGCGCCCGGCTGAGCGTGTTTGCAACCCTGGAGCATTTTGAGGAAACCGGCGAATGTTGAAGTGCAAGGGGCTGGTGGCGTTGTCCAGCGATCTGCTGGATGGTGAGCTGACGTGGAAGCAGCGCATCGCCGTGCGTGCGCATCTGGCGATGTGTGTGCGCTGCCGCCGTTTCATTCGCCAGTTGCGCATCAGTCAGCGGGTTATCCGTCAGCTCCCGGATCAGCAAGCGCCCGACCTAGAGGCGCTGCTTAAAGCCATGCAGGCCCAGCAGCAGCGCGGCGCCGAGACGGATCAGGGCAACGCCCAAAAATGATTTGCCCGCCGCTGTAACAGTGCTCACCAAGTAACGTCTAGTATGCAGAGGGTGGCAACCCGTCACGCTCTTTATCAGACGTTACTGGAGAATGCGCATGAAGAAGCTCAATACCGCCGTCCTGACCCTTAGTGCGACCCTGCTGGGAGCCGCCGGTGCCGTACAGGCTACTGAAAACCCCTTCGCTGTGCAGGAGCTGCAAAGCGGCTACAGCCTGGCTGACAACCACGGTGCGGGTGATATGGAAGGCAAGTGTGGCGAAGGCTCTTGCGGTGATGAAGAAGGCAAGGGCGATCAGGAAGGCAAGTGCGGTGAAGGCACCTGCGGTAGCTGAGGGTGAACGCAACCGTTACCCTGCCGGTGCACGGAGTCGGGCTGGGGCTGCGCCGCAGTCTGCTCGGTGCCCTGGCACAGACGCCAGAGCCGGTCGCGGATTTTCTTGAAGTGGCGCCGGAAAACTGGATCGGCCTGGGCGGGCGCCTGGCCCGCCAGTTTGCTGCGGTCACTGAACGTTATCCGCTGATCTGCCATGGCCTGTCGCTCAACCTGGGTGGGCTGGCGCCGCTGGATAGCCGTTTGCTGCGTGATTTGCGTGCCTTTCTGGATGCCAATCAGGTACAGGTGTACAGCGAGCACCTGAGCGCCTGCGGTGATCATGGTCAGCTGTATGACCTGCTACCCGTGCCCTTCACCGAGGTCAACGTGCGCCGCATTGCCGAGCGTATCGGGCAGGTGCAGGATGCCCTGGGCAGGCCGCTGATAATCGAAAATGTGTCTGCCTATCTGACCCTGCCGGGTGAGCTGAGCGAGCCCGAGTTTGTCGCCGCCGTACTGGAAGAGGCCGACTGTAACCTGCTGCTGGACGTAAACAACGTCTACGTGAATAGCGTCAATCTGGGCGGCGATGCTGCGCCGTATATCAGCGCGATGCCCACCCAGCGCATCGCCTATCTGCACATGGCTGGGCATTTTGACGCCGAGCCAGACCTTAAAATAGACAGCCACGGTGCGCCGATTATCGACCCGGTATGGGCGTTGCTAGAGCACACCTACCAATGCCACGGCGTACGCCCAACGCTGCTGGAACGGGATTTCAACATGCCTCCGCTGGAGGACTTGCAGCAGGAGCTGCAGCAGATTCGGCGTTACCAGCAGGCTGCTGCCATACAGGTGCGCGCATGAGTGTTGAGCTGCAGCAGCGCTTTACCGCCCGCGTCCGCGCGCCGCATCAACAGCCGCTGCCAGCAGCGCTGCCGCCGCAGCGGGTAGCGGTGTACGAGCGCCTGATCCGTAACAATATTGAGGGCTTTGTGCGCGGCACCTTCCCGGTGTTGCACAAGGTGTTGCCGGCGGCGCGGTGGGATCAGCTGATTGACGCATTCGTGGCCGGCCACACCTGCCAGTCACCGTATTTTCGCGACATTGGCGAGCAGTTTATCGACTGGCTGCAGGACGGCTATCAAGCGGACGCCAATGACCCGCCGTGGCTGCTAGAGCTGGCGCACTACGAGTGGGTAGAGCTGGCGCTGGATATCAGCAATGAGCAGCTGCCGGCGGGCGGGCAGGGCGCTGCTGACGCCGACACCCTGCTGAACTGGTCTTCCCTTGCCTGGCCCTTGCTCTACCAATGGCCGGTGCAGCAGCTGGGGCTGGATTACCAGCCCGTTGAACCGCCCGCGCAACCGACGTGCCTGCTGGTCTGGCGTGATGGTGAAGACCGCGTGCGCTTTATGCAGCTCACGCCCTTTGCCTGGCAGCTGGCTGATGTGCTGAGCCGCGAGCCGCTGTCGTTGCGTACCGCGCTGGCGCGTTTGCATGTGACAGCCGACGCTCAGTTCATGTCCGGGGCGCTGTCTCTGGTATCTGACTGGGTGGCCGCCGACGTGTTGCGCGCTACTCAACCTACCTCTTGAAATAACGCCTATCTGGCTGATTTCTCTAGCTTTACCAAAACCCGCCGCTGAGAGAGTTTGATGTGCAGGGGAAAGTTCCCCTGTCATTGAATGTTCATCTGTACGCAACTGATCTGAAATACAGCACTGCGAATATTCCCTCCAACACCGGGCCCGTCCCATCAACGAGCCCCAATGTGTTGTTTCACTGTCAACGCAAAATACTACTGAGGGAAGACTCAATGACTCTGCGCAAGCACATCGCTGGATTCGCTGTTACTGCACTGGCTGCTGCCATCCCGGCTGTCGCCATGGCCGACGTAAGCATCTACGGCCGCGCCCACGTATCCGTGGATTTCCTGGATGACGGTGCTGATTACTCCGAAACCAACCTGTCCAGCAACTCTTCCCGCCTGGGCTTCAAGGGTGACCACGAGATCAACCCGAACCTGACTGCTTTCTTCCAGATCGAGCAGCAGATTGACTTCGGCACCGACAACGGTAGCTCTTTCAACACCCGCGATACCTTCGTTGGTCTGAAAGGCGGCTTCGGTTCTGTGCGCATGGGTCGTTTCGACAGCCCCTTCAAAGCGGCTCGTGGCCCGGCTAACCTGTTCGGCGACCAGGTCGGCGACATGCGTAACCTGACTCGCGTTGGCAACGCCCGTTTCGACGAGCGTTATGACAACACCATCGAGTACACCACTCCGGACATGAGCGGCTTCTTCGCCAAGCTGGGTTACTCCGTTCAGGAAGGTACTGTTAACGAAGACGACACCGACGAAAGCGTAATCAGCGGCTCTCTGAACTACGCTGGCGACGCTCTGGAAGCGGCTCTGGCTTACGAGTCTGCTGACGAAGATACCGGCCGCGGCGAGCGTGACGGTATCCGCGCTGCTGCAGCGTTCAAGCTCACTGACGGCTTCAAGCTGGTCGGTTTCTACCAGACTGTTGACTACACCAACCCGGCTGTCACTCAAGCTGTTCAAGACGCTCTGACTTCTGACACCTACGGTGTAGGCGCTGAGCTGAAGCTGGCTTCGGCCACTGCGCTGAAAGGCATGTGGATGACTCGCGATGCTGACGCTGACGACTTTGACACCGACATGATCGCTGTTGGTATCGAGCACAAGCTGGACAAGGCTGTCCGTGTATACGCCAACTACGCCATCACCGAGAACGACGCCAACGTCGCTCTGACTCCCTGGGGTCAGGCACGTACCGCCAACCCGGCTGGTGCTGCTGGTGAAGACGCTTCCGGTTTCTCCGTAGGTCTGCGTTACGACTTCTAATCCCGTCTCACGACAGGACCAGAAGTAATCTCAAAGCCGGACTGTTACAGAAAACAGTCCGGCTTTGTCATTAAAGTGACATGCAACAGTCTTAATCTCGTCGCCAAGTGGTCATGAAAGTTGATCACCAACGGACCCAATGTTCACTTGTGCCAGGAGCTCTATCCCATGCGTCAACTTCTCTGTCTCGCCGCCGCTGCACTGCTGTCCGCCTGTGCCCAGCAGGCCCCCGTCAAACTCTACTCGGGCGCCGAACAGCCAACCTCCCAGGTGCTGGTAGTCGAAATGCCCAACACTCTGGAAGTGCTGAACATCAACGGTCAGCCGGCACCGGAAGCCAATCGCATGGTAGGCAACGGCCTGCGTCAGCTGGAGCTGCAGCCGGGCAAATACCGCATCAATGCCTACTTTGAAAATGGTTACGACGTAGGCGGTGGCCTGAGCCACGAAATCGTCCGCACCCGCAGCGCTACCTTCCTGGTCGACGGCCAGGCCGGTGATGTATGGCGCCTTGAAATTGATGAGCCGAGCAACCTGCGTGAAGCTGAAGCGATGGAAGATGACTTCTCCGGCTACGCGGTCAACACCCGCACCGGCGAGCGCGTGGCCAGCGAGCCGGGCCCGCGCTACGTCTCCATGCTCGGCCAGATGTTTGGTGGCGGCTCTGTTGTTGCCACCCAGGATACCGGCATTGCGCCGCTGGGCGCCGCACCGCAGGCCCAGGCTGGCGCGGCCGCTGCTCCGCTGGCTGTACCGGCTCCGTCGCAGGCTGCTGCCCCGGCACAAACCCTGCCGCACGATGCCTCGACCCTGGCAACCCTCAAGCAGATTTACCTGATGCTCAGCCCGGAAAGCCGCGATGCCTTCCTGGAGTGGGCAGCTCAGTAAGAATTCAATGCCCCGTCAGTTTTGTGTGCTGCACGTTTATCCCCGCCTTGCGCGGGGATTTTTTTGTGCATGTGTCGGTAGGGTGGTCAATCGCGTAGCCTTGGCCACGCGTAGCCGCTTCACGCGGCGCAAGTGCGCGGACGCGCCTGCGGCTAGTCCGCTCTGGTCTCTCGACTACTCGGCATCAATGGCCCGCTGCACCTGGCGGAAGAACGCCAGGCGTTCCTGGCTCTGGGTGCCGCCCTGGCTGTCGGTAGCCTGCGGCCAGTTGCCGTTGGAGGCGATTACCAGTTGACGGTTGGGGTCGATAAAGATGCCCTGGCCAAAAATGCCCTGGGCAATGTAGGCACCGTCATCCAGCGTCCACCACTGAAAACCGTAGCCGGAGCCCGGGCGACCAATATCTACCTGCTTGGTGGTCGCCTCGCCAATCCAGCCTTCTGGCAGCACCTGCTCGCCACCGGCAATGCCGCCACCGAGCATGAACAGACCAAAGCGGGCGTAATCACGGGTAGCTGCCTGCACGCAGCAACCGCCAATTTCATGGCCAGTGGAGCCCAGCATCCAGCTGGCGTCCTGCTGCATGCCGAACGGTTTCCAGATCTTCTCGGACAGGTACTCGGCCAGTGGCTTGTTGGCGGCAGAGCTGGCCAGCACACCAATCAAGTTGGTTTCACCGGTCTTGTAGACCCACTTGGTGCCGGGCTCTGCCTCGGCGGGTAGCTGGCGCATGTAGCTGACGGTCACGTCTACGCCCGGGTCTGCCTTGTGGGAGTTGAAGAGTGCCACGTCGGACTGTGGGTCGGCGTAGTCCTCGTTCCAGGCCACACCGGAGGTCATGGTCAGCAGCTGCTTGATGGTCACGTTGTCGTAGGCCGAGCCTTTGAGATCCGGGATGTAGTCCGAGACCATATCGTCGATGCTCTTGATGTAGCCATCCTGAATGGCTGCGCCGACCAGCGTCGAGGTGAACGACTTGGCGACCGAGAAGCTGGTCCAGCGTCCGTCTGGGCCAAAGTCCAGACCGTACTGCTCAAGCCGTACCTTGCCGTTGTGGACGATGATCAGGGCGGCGGCGTGCTGCGACGCCATGTAGGCGTCAACATCTACACCTACATCCAGTGGTGCGCCTGCTGGCAGGGGGGAGACAGAATCACCGGCCTCAATGACCCGGGACTGGCTCAGAATCGGCATACGGTCCAATGCACGGAAGCCGGCATCGCGCTGATCACTGGTCCAGAACAGCACGTTGGTACTGGTCGGCAGGTTCAGCACTACGCGGCGCATATCCTTATCGGCAGTTGCCCAAAAAACGCCGCAGGCCAGGGCCAGCAGCACTACCAGCGAGATGATCCCTTTCTTCATGTGTGTACTCCATCGTTATTGTTGTAGGCGTAACTTACGAGACTTGGCCGCAGGATAGGGGCAGGCCGCCGGTCTATAAGTCAGGGTGATTTATGGGCCGTCGATTGCTAAATACTTTATAAGCCTCAGTCCTGTAGCGCCTGCGCGAGCAGCTCGCGCTGGACACGCACTGCGGTGCGTGTGGGGCGTACGTGCATGCCACGCGCCTCCAGGTGCGCCCGTGTGAACGCGGCGCCAAACAGCAGAATCATCGAGGAGTAATTTACCCAAAGTAGCAGCAGCGCGAGTGAGCCCGCAGCGCCGTACGCTGATGAAGTGGCTGAGTAGGTCAGATAAAGAGCAATCAAGAAACGACCGGCAGTAAAGAGGATTGCGGTAATAAATGCACCAACCACAACGTCACGCCACGACAGCTGTACGTCAGGCAGAATCTTGAACATCGCGGCGAACAGCAGGGTCGTCAGCGTCAGCGACAGGGCAAACTCCATCGCCAACATGGCTGGCCCTGGTATGGGCAGCCAGTTGTCAGCAAATGCCATTACGGCACTGAATGCCACCGACAGCATCAGCGACACCAGCAGAATAAAGCCGATGGCGAGAATAAGGGTGAGCGACAGCAGGCGGCTTGTGATCAACGCCCAGATGTTGTTGCGTGAGGGGCGTGGGGCAACGCCCCATATTTGATTCAGCGACTGCTGCATCTTGGTGAACACTGTCGTAGCCCCGACGATGGTGGCAAAAATCCCGATCAACGCTGGCCAGATACCACTTTGGTCAATCTGTGAGTTGGCGACGGCAGTTTGAATGACGCCAGCGGCCTCCGGCCCGATAGTGCCCTCAAGTTGCGCAAAGAGCTGGCCTTCGACCGCGCTTTCACCTAATACCAGCCCCACCAGCGCGACAACCACTACCAGCACCGGTGCGATGGAAAACACGGTGAAAAACGCCAGGGCCGCGGCGTAGATAAAGGCTTGGCTTTCCAGCCAGTTCTGCACCGCTGCGCGGAAAATACCGAACCAGTGTTTGATCATTGAGGAGCGTTGCCGTAGTCGCGAGTAAGCATTGTCGAGAGTGCCTTGAGTCGCATTGGTTTGTGGGGTTAGGGCATTGTAGGCATGCACGGCGGAGCGGGGCCAGCCCCTTCGCGTTATCCAGCGGCTAGTGCACCATGCTTAACTCTTTGTCTTTATTGCGTGTTTCCCGATGTTGGGAGATTGGCAAGGCGTTCGGAGTCCACTAGCTTTTGCGCGTTGAAAAAGCGCAGTTCGCCGCAGAGCAGCGCTTTATTCGAGGTGCAGGGCGCGTAGTGAAAGTCTGCGAGTTTGTACCTTTCGTACATGCCTAGCTCTTCGGTGACCAGACCACCCAGGTCTTCCTCATTCTCCAGGAAGTACGCTGTGCCCTCGTCCTGAAAAACGCTAAAGGGAAAGGCTTTGTAATAGGTGTAAAAGAAAATCGAGTTTTCCTTCTGGTACGCCAGCTTTTTTCCGTCTGGCCAGTCGACGCGAAGGTGAGCGGCGACTGCATCCCTGATTGCCTGGTGGAGGGCGTCTTGATCGTCTTGCGGGTATTTCACCAGATAGAGGCTGGGGTACACCGCAGACTGTATGAGCTGCATGTTCCGCAGGAAGCTGTGATCGATAGCTACGGCAAGGACGCATACTGCCAGCACCACACCAACCAGTTGGGTTCGTCTCTTACCGCGCAAAACCCACTTGGCAAGCCGCAGTGCAAAATACACTGCTGCTCCTAATAGGAGGATCAGACAGACTATGAGGATGATTTCCATCGTGGCTCTCTACTGGCTGACGGTGATTCCATTTATGGGGGCTGTCTGGCAAGTTGCCTGTGGCAGCGGTTATATCTTGCGTGGTGGGGCTGCTCAGAATAGCGCCAGTACCTCGTCAGCCCACTCGTGGCTGTGCTGCGTCCATCGCTCATCTGGCGGTGGGAAATTAGTTCGGCAGTAGCCTCTCTGGTTAAGGAAATTGAATGCTGCGTGCGGATATCCGTTGATCAGCAACAGTGACTTGTTGCCGTCGCCGGACCAGACAATTTGCGCTTCAGACGGCAAATGCTTGTCCGAGATGTTGTCGACATTGTAGATATGCAGCGCATCAAGGATCGGGTTTCCTTCCTGGTTAACATCGAGGCCGTAGAAGTATCCCGTGCTGCCGTCGTCCTCGAAGACAACCGCAAAGCTGTTCACTGGCGAACGGCTCTCCAAAACGGTTTCGGTTCCGACGCTGAATTGCGTTTCTGCGTAAATCATCGACTCATCGGCCATGAGAAAAGGACTCCAACAGGTAGGTGGTGTTTGCATAGCAACCCTGGCAGGTACTGTCCAGAGGGTGTGTATTGGAAGAGGCGCGTGCCAGGCACCGGATAACACCGGGCCTGTTGGGTGCTGTTCTTATGCGGCTGAATGTTGATATCACCCTCCCTGGTGATCCTGTCGCGAGCGCGCGATGGCGAGAATGGGGTGGTCAGTGCTGCTCTGGCGTTTGGACTGGCGGTTGGGCTGGCTGGTTCCAGCATCGCTGGCTTTTAATCAATATCTCGATAGTCGGCCACGGGCCGTTGCTTTATTGCTCAGTAGTCCTTTGCGGGAGCGTCCGCAGGCATTGCCCACAAGTGTGCTGCGACCAGTGCTTTCCAGGGACCGAACTGAGCCAGCCACTGCTCGGTGAAGGGCTGGTCTGGCGTGTCCGGCAGTTTAAGTAGGGCGCCGAGGCGTTTGCGCACGACAATGTCGCCGTGCATGGAGCCGTTGAGTACACCGTAGCCGCGCAGCAGGATATAGCTCTGGGTCCAGGGGCCGATGCCTTTGATGCCGGCAAGGCCATGGGCAATAGCTGCGGCAGGTGGTGGGCTGGTGGCGGCCCAGGTGTCTAATGGCAGTTGGTTGCTCTCTACCGCTTCGGCCATGCGCAACAGGGTAGCGGCTTTGTTGGCGGACAGACCGCAGCTGCGCAGCGCCTCGTGTGATGCGTTCAGCAGCTGTGAGGCTTGGGGGTGGCAGAGCAGACCGTTGTCTAGCGGCGTGCCCAATGCGCGGATAACCCGGCGGCGTACGGAGATGGCGGCTTCGACGCTGATCATCTGGCCTATGACAGCCCAGCAGGCGGCTTCAAAGGGGCTGGCGCTTTGCGGCATACGCAGGCCGGGTGTCTGTTGGAGTAACCGGGCGATCTCGGGGTGGTCGCCGTGGGTGGCGTGCAGGCCGTCGATATCCTGATTCAGGCCGAGCAGGCTGCGCAGGTAATGCGCGAGCGCAGTGGTGCTGGGTTCTGCAACCGACAGCCGGGCCTGCAGGTTGCTCGGCTCGCTGAAATCCAGTTGCAGCAGGGCGGGTTGGCCTTGCCAGTGCAGTGCCTTTTCGATGCGCTGGTCTGCTGTGCGCTCAGACACCTGCTCGCGGTCACGGGCGTAGAAACGCAGCACATCGGCGTGACGAAAGTCTGCCGGCAGCGAGAGGGTCAGGGTGGTGCCAGGTTCAGTCATCCTTTGGTCCCTGCGCCTCGCGTTGCAGCAGGGCGCGCTTGCGCTCCACGCCCCAGCGGTAGCCGGATAGGCTGCCGTCACTGCGGACGATACGGTGGCAGGGCACGGCGATGGCCAGCGGGTTGGCAGCGCAGGCGCCGGCGACAGCGCGGGCCGCGCTGGGCGTGCCCATGGCCTCGGCCAGCTCCGAGTAGCTGCGCGTCTGACCGGGCGGAATGGTTTGCAAGGCTTGCCACACCCGGCGCTGGAAGGCGGTGCCGCGGATATCCAGCGGCAGCGGCGGGGCGTTGTGCGGGGTTTCGATCAGGGCGACCACGGCGGCCAGTTGTTCACCTAGTGTGTTGTCTGCCACGCACTCGGCCTTGGGGAAGCGTGCGCGCAGGTCGCGTTCAAGCGCTTCGTCGCTATCGCCGAGCAAAATGGCGCACACGCCGACATCGCTCTGAGCCACCAGCACCCGCCCCAGGGGGCAGCGGCCGGTGGCAAAGCCGATGCGTTGCTGTTGCCCGCCCTGACGGTAGCTCGCCGCCGACATGCCCAGCTCGGTGGGTGCCTGCGCATAAAAGTGACTGGCGGAGTTGTAGCCCGCGGCCAGCGCTGCGTCTGTGGTGCTGCCTGCGTGGGTTAGCTGCTGTTGCAGGCGCTGTTGTCGCACGGCGCGGGCGTATTCGGCCGGCGACAGGCCGGTCGCCTTGCGGAACTCACGCTGCAGATGCCAGCGGCTAAGTCCGGCGGCATCGGCCAACTGCTGCAGGGTGGGCGGCTGTTCGGCCTGCTCGATCAGGCGGCAGAGGTGGGTGATGCGGGTTTGCTGTGCATCGCCCGCTGCTTCATCTGGCTTGCAGCGCAGGCAGGGACGAAAGCCGGCGGCGCGGGCCTGGGCGGCGTTATCAAAAAAGCGCAGGTTCTCGGCCTTGGCGTGACGTGACGGACAGCTGGGGCGGCAGTACACGCCGGTGGTGATCACGGCGTAGATAAAGCTGCCGTCGGCGGTGCTGTCGCGCTGCTGAATCTGTTGCCAGCGCTGTTGCTGGCTGCTGGAAGTTGGCTGCGTCATGGGCTGGCTCTGGCCGAGGTGTGTGCTGTGATGGTGCCTGTGCGGGGCGCTAGCCGCATCCACTATCTTGCTACTGAATCTGCAGACGGTCATCATCGGGCTGTACTGACCCTGCCGAGTTTATTCATGGTGCCCAAACACCTCACGTCCATCAATGATGTTGACGCTGCCAGCTGGGATGGCCTGCTGGCGACGGACTACCCATTTCTGAGCCATGGCTTTATCCGTGCGCTGGAGGACAGCGGCGCGGTGTGCGCGGCCTCTGGCTGGCAACCGGCGCACCGGGTGGTGGAGCGTGGCGGCCAGCTGCAAGCGCTGCTGCCCCTGTATCTCAAGGACCATTCGTGGGGCGAGTATGTCTTTGACTGGCAGTGGGCTGACGCCTGGGAGCGCGCCGGTCGTAGCTATTACCCGAAGTATCTGAGTGCGGCGCCGTTCTCGCCGGTGCAGGGGCCGCGACTGGTGGCCCGTGATGCGGATGCGGCCGGCGCTTTGCTGGACAGTCTGGATGTCGACCTACAGGCCCAGCAGGTGTCCAGCCTGCACCTGCTGTTCAATACTGGAGCAGAGAATGGCTGGCTGGCGCAACGTGGCTGGCTACAGCGTTTGGGCTGTCAGTTTCACTGGTTCAACCGGGGCTACGCGAGTTTTGATGATTTTCTGACGGCGTGCAATTCACGCAAGCGCAAGAACTACCGCAAGGAGCGGCAGGCTATCCGCGAGCAGGGCATTCACTTTCAGTGGCTGACCGGCGAGCAACTGGATGCCGCTGCCTGGGCGCAGTTTTATCCCTTTTATGCCGCCACCTACTACAAGCGCGGGCAGGAGCCCTACCTGCCGCCTGCGTTTTTTACTCTCCTGAGCCGCTATTGCAACGCCAATGTGCGCCTGCTGTTTGCAAAGCAGGGGGAGCGAGCGGTGGCGGGTGCGCTCTTTCTGGTGGGCGGCGATACGCTCTATGGCCGTTACTGGGGCTGCCTTGAAGAGTTTGACCGCCTGCACTTTGAAACCTGTTTCTACCAGGGTATGGAGCGTTGTATCGCCGAAGGGCTAGCGCGTTTCGATGCCGGCGCTCAGGGTGAGCACAAGCTGGTGCGCGGGTTTGAGCCGGTTCTGACGCAGTCATGGCACAAGCTGCAACCGGGGCTGCATGAAGCGGTGGGAGATTTTCTGCTGCGCGAGCGCGCTGGGGTAGAGGCGTATCGGGAGGATGCGCTCAGCTACCTGCCGTTCAGGCAGGCAGCTGAGTAAGGGCGTTATTCCGCGCTCTCTTCCAGGCGAGTGGCGCTGATGATGCTGACCGCGTTGACCGGCACGTTCTGGTGGCCGGCGCGGCTGGTGGTTTGTACCTTGCCGATGGTCTCGACCACATGCTGGCCGCTGACCACTTCACCGAATACCGCGTAGCCAAAGTCGCGGCCGCCGTGGTCCAGAAAATCGTTGTCGCTCAGGTTGATGAAGAACTGGCTGGTGGCGCTGTCGACAATCTGGGTGCGGGCCATGGCCAGGGTGTAGCGGCGGTTCTTCAGGCCGTTGTCGGCTTCGTTCTTGATGGGGCGGCCGGTGTCGAGCTGACGCATGTTGCTGTCAAAACCGCCGGTTTGAATCATGAAGCCCGGAATCACGCGGTGGAAGATCACGCCGTTATAGTGGCCGGCTTCGACATAGCGCAGAAAGTTCTCGGTGCTGATGGGGGCCTGCTCTTCGTTCAGCTCGACGACGATGTCGCCCAGGCTGGTGCTCAGCTGCACGCGAGGGTTGTCGGCCAGGGCGGCGGTACTGAGCAGGGTTAGGGCGGCTGCGCCAATCAGGTGTTTCAGCATGGATGACTCCGTGGTCAGGGGCTTGTAAGTCCCGCTTGGGCGGGATCTGTTATTGCGGCGGCCGGGCCGCTGTCGACTTCGGCGAGAAAATCCAGCAGCAACTGGTTAAAAGCGTCCGGCTGATCGACCGGCGTAGCATGCCGCGAATCGGCGACGACTTCCAGCCGGGCATCGCCCAGGTGGCTGACGTACTCGCGCTTGTGCTCGACCGGGGTGTAGTCGCGGTCGGCGCTGACCACCAGCACCGGGCAGTTGATGCGCTCCAGCCGGTTGCTCACACCCCAGCCGACAATGGCACGCAGGGAGGCCAGATAGCTCTTGCGGTCGTTGCTGCACCAGCGCTCCATAAAGGTCTGGCGGTGGTGTTCCTGCTCTGGCTTGGGAAACAGCAGCCGGGCCAGGCCCTTGGCGATGGCCGACATGGGCAGCACGTGGGCAAAAAACAGGCGCTTGCCGGCCATCCAGTATTCCAGCGGCTTGCGCGGAATCACCTCGGGGGCGCTGTTGACGATGGTCAGGCTGACGGGCACTTCAGGGGCGTCGGTAGCAAGCTGAAAAGCGATCATGCCGCCCATCGACAGGCCGACGATATGGGGCTTGTGCAGATCCATTGCCTGGATAAAGGCCAGGCAATCGCGGGCGAACAGACCAATCGAGTAGCCCTTGCCGGTTTTGTCGCTACCGCCGTGGCCGCGCATGTCCAGGCAGAGCACCCGGTAGTGCGGGGTCAGGGCGGGGAGCTGATATTCCCAGTCCTGCTCGCTGGACCCCAGGCCGTGCAGCAGCAGCAGCGGCGGGCCGGAGCCCTGGTCGGTGTAGTGAAACTGACAGTCGTTCAGCGTGATCTGCGGCATGGGCAGGGTCCGAATGGTCGAAATGGTCATTCTAGGCGCGGAATTGTCGGGAATTGAAGCCCTTCAATGGTCTGTCATCGAATGTTCAATGATCAGGTCAGCCAGAATGCGCGTGGCTGGGCCGACCGGGCGCTCCTTGTTGGCATAGAGAAACAGGTACGCCGAGCGCTGGGCGCCTTGCTCCAGCGGTAGCGGTTTGAGCTGCTGGCTGTTCAGATACTGGACGATTTCATGCTCGGGCAGCCAGGCAAACCCCAGGCCGCGGGCAACCAGGCGGGCAGCTGTACCGAGGCTGGCAACGGTCCAGCGCTGCTCGGCGCCCAGCCAGCCGGAATCGCGCGGCTGGCGCTCGCCTGAGTCGCGAATCACCACTTGCAGATGAGTGGCCAGGTCATCGTGGGTGAGCGTGCGTTGCAATTGATGCAATGGATGATCAGGGTGCGCAACCGCTACAAATTGCACGGCGTTGAGCTGCTGGGGCAGGTAGCCGGCGATGCTCAGGCCGGAGATGGCCAGATCGGCGCTGCCATCGTGCAGACGCTCTTCCACACCGGAGAGCACTTCTTCGCGTAGTTGCACGCGACAGCCACGGCTTTGCGGCATAAAGGCGTGCAGGGCGCTGGCCAGACGATCGGTGGGGTAGGCGGCGTCTACCACCAGACGTACCTCTGCCTCCCAGCCCTGGTCCATCTCGCTGGCCAGCATTTCAAGCTGGTTGGCTTGGGCGACCAGCTGCCGGGAGCGGCGCAACAGGGCTGCGCCAGCTTCGGTCAGTACCGCCTTGCGACCTTCTATTTCCAGCAGCGGGATGCCTAGTTGCTCCTGCATGCGGGCAACCGTGTAACTGATCGAAGACTGTGATCGGTGCAGCGCCTCGGCTGCCTGGGCAAAGCCTCCCTGGTCGACTACGGCTTGCAGCGTGCGCCATTGCTCCAGGGTTACACGGGGTGCTTTCATCCTGCCATCCTCTGCCGTATTGTGGGTGCGGGGGACAAATGATTGTCCTGCGCGGCGCCAGCGTAGTGCCGTAAGCCAATCTGCTGCAAGGAGCTAACCATGCGCAAAATTGTTGCTGCCAGCCTGCTGTTGTCCTGGCTGTCGCCTGCTGTTGTGCACGCTTTTCCAATTGACCTGCAAAGCCAGTTCGACGGCGTCTCCATTGAGGCTGAAGCCAGCGATATGAGCAACATCGCCACCGTGTTGCTGCGTAATAGTGGCGAGAGCGCCGCGCTCTGCGAAGCGAGCTTTGTCAACGGGCCTGAGCGTCCGACGCCCCGGCGGGTCAAGCTGGCGGCAGGAGAAAGTACGACGATCAGCCAGTCGTTCCTGCGAGCCATCACCCGGGTGCGCATCACGCTGAATTGCCACGCGAGCTAGATCTATCAGTTTGCTTGATTGATTTTAGCGCATTTTTGCGCTTTTTTATCTTTTTATTGGTTCTATCATGGCTCCATCTCGCCAACATTGATGGAGTAACACCATGAAAAAGATTCTTGTAGTGCAGTCCAGCGCCCGCCAGGAAGGTTCCTTGACGCGTGAGTACACCGCGCAACTGGTACGTCAGATCGAGGCCGCTAACCCGGGTTCCTGGGTGGTAACCCGCGACCTGGGCGCTGAGCCGGTGCCGCACCTGGATGCGACCCTGCTGGGCGGCTGGATGAAGCCGGCCGAGGAGCAAACAGAGGCGGAAAAGGCGGCCTCTGCGCTCTCCAATCAACTGGTGGATGAGCTGCTGGCCAGCGATATCGTGGTGATCGGCTCCTCGATGTATAACTTCGGCATTACCTCTACCCTCAAAGCCTGGTTTGACCATGTGCTGCGGGCTGGTCGTACCTTCAAGTACACCGAGGCTGGTCCGGTTGGCCTGACGCCGGATCGTAAGGTTTACGTCGTTACCGCCCGTGGTGGTCGTTACGAGGGTTCGCCGCTGGACTTCCAGGAACCCTACGTCCGCCAACTGCTGGGCTTTATCGGCATTACGGATGTGGAGTTTGTGAACGTGGAAGGCCAGTCGATGGGGCCGGAGGAGGCTGCCAAGGGGCGCGCCGAGGCAGATGAGGTGCTGGCCGCGCTGGCGTAAGGCAAATTGCAGGCAATAAAAAACCCGGCTGATGCCGGGTTTTTCAATTTGGCTCCGCGACCTGGACTCGAACCAGGGACCCAATGATTAACAGTCATTTGCTCTACCGACTGAGCTATCGCGGATCGGACGCTGCGCACTTTACCAAAAAATCGATCAAAGTCAACGTCTTGAAGCCTGGTTTTCAAGCCATGCTTTGAAGCTTAGCCCTTCATCACTGCGGCCATGGCGGTTGCCACAGCATCAATGTTGCTGGTGTTCAGCGCCGCTACGCAGATACGGCCACTGCCGACAGCGTAAATGCCGAACTCGTCTGCCAGGCGAGCAACCTGATCTTTGCTCAGGCCAGAGAAGGAGAACATGCCGCGTTGACGCTGGATGAAGGTGACATCCTGCTCTACACCGGCGGCCTGCAGTTTCTCGACCAGCGCGGCGCGCATGTCGCGAATGCGGTCGCGCATTTCAGCCAGTTCGTCTTCCCACTGGGCGTATAGCTCGGGGTTGGTCAGTACTGCGGCGACTACCTTGGCGCCGTGGGTCGGCGGGTTGGAGTAGTTGGTGCGGATAACGCGCTTGAGCTGCGACAGCACCGGCGCGGTTTCTTCCTTGCTGGCGGTGACCATGGTCAGGGCGCCAACGCGCTCGCCGTACAGCGAGAAGGACTTGGAGAAGGAGCTGGCTACCAGGAAGGGCAGGCCGGACTCGGCAAACAGGCGCACGGCAACGGCGTCGTCTTCCAGGTTTTCACCAAAGCCCTGATAGGCGATATCCAGGAAAGGCACCAGCTGACGGCGGCCAACTACGTCGATGACCTTGGCCCAGTCGGCCAGACCCAGGTCGACGCCGGTCGGGTTGTGGCAGCAGGCGTGCAGGATGACCACGCTACCTTCGGGCAGGGCTTCCAGGTCGGCCAGCATGCCGTTCAGGTTCAGGCCGTTGGTAGTCGGGTCAAAGTAGGTGTAGTTGACCACATCGTAACCGGCGGCTTCGAACAGCGCGCGGTGGTTCTCCCAGCTCGGGTTGCTGATCGCCACGGTGCGCTTGTCGGTCAGACGGTAGAGAAAGTCGGCGCCGAGTTTCAGGGCACCGGTGCCGCCCAGGGCCTGGGCGGTGATCAGGCGGCCGGAGTCCAGCAGCGCGGAGTCAGCACCAAACAGCAGCTTTTGCACGGCCAGATCGTAGGGCGCCAGGCCGTCAATTGGCAGATAGGCGCGGGCGGCGTGCTCGGCCACACGGGCCTCTTCGGCAGCTTGCACCGCGCGCAGCAGCGGCACCTTGCCGGCTTCATTGCAGTACACGCCAACGCCCAGATTGACTTTGTTCGCACGGGTATCGGCGTTGAACGCTTCGTTCAAGCCAAGGATGGGGTCACGCGGGGCCAGTTCTACCGGGGAAAACAAACTCATGATATGGGCAAACTCGATATTCAAGTGAATGTAGGGTGTCGGGCTGTGCCGGTGCTGGACATCGAGCGGGCGGGCAGGCGGGAGGGGTGAAGCGCTCCGCCAGCCGGGTCAATGTTAGCGGCCGTTTATTATAGAGAACTGAACGCATAACTCCAATCGGGTTCCCATGCTGCATATTGCAGAGACAGACGCTCGTGCTGCCAGCTGCGTTATCATGTTCGTTTGTTGTAGCCCTGTGAGGTCCGGTAGTGATGAGTCAGTTCAACCTGCAAACCCGCTTCGAGCCGGCTGGTGATCAGCCTACGGCCATCGCCCAGCTGACCGAGGGAGTGGAGGCGGGCCTGTCGCACCAGACCTTGCTGGGGGTGACTGGCTCGGGCAAGACCTTCACCATCGCCAATGTCATCCAGAAAATGCAGCGCCCGGCGATCATCATGGCGCCCAACAAGACGCTGGCGGCGCAGCTGTATGGCGAGTTCAAGGAGTTCTTCCCGAACAACGCCGTCGAGTACTTCGTTTCCTACTACGACTATTACCAGCCTGAAGCCTATGTGCCGTCCTCCGATACCTATATCGAGAAGGACGCCTCCATCAATGACCATATCGAGCAGATGCGTCTGTCGGCCACCAAGGCGCTGCTGGAGCGCCCGGATGCGATCATTGTCGCCACGGTGTCGGCCATCTATGGTCTGGGTGATCCGGAGTCTTACCTGCACATGGTGCTGCACGTGGACCGGGGTGATAGGGTGGATCAGCGTACCCTGTTGCGCCGCCTGGCGGAGCTGCAGTACACCCGCAACGATATGGAGTTAGCGCGCGCTACCTACCGGGTGCGTGGTGATGTGATTGATGTCTTTCCGGCGGAATCTGACCTGGAAGCCATTCGTATCGAATTGTTTGATGATGAGGTTGAGACGATCAGCTTCTTCGACCCGTTAACGGGTGAGGTTTTACGTAAGGTTCCGCGCGTAACTATTTACCCTAAAAGCCATTATGTGACGCCGCGTGAGACATTGCTTGAAGCCGTGGAACATATAAAGGTGGAGCTGGATGAGCGTTTGGCTGTGCTCAAAGAGCAGAATAAGCTGGTCGAGTTTCAGCGCCTGGAGCAGCGCACGCGCTTTGATCTGGAGATGATTCTGGAGCTGGGTTACTGCAACGGCATTGAGAACTACTCACGCTATCTGTCGGGCCGTGAGCCGGGCGCGCCGCCGCCGACCCTGTTCGATTATCTGCCGGATAATGCCCTGCTGATTATCGACGAGTCCCACGTATCCGTGCCCCAGGTCGGTGCCATGTACAAGGGTGACCGCTCGCGCAAGGAGACCCTGGTCGAGTACGGTTTTCGTCTGCCTTCGGCGCTGGATAACCGGCCCATGCGCTTTGATGAGTGGGAGGCCATCTCGCCGCAAACCATCTTCGTATCTGCCACCCCCGGCCCTTATGAGGAGGCCCACGCCGGTCGCGTGGTCGAGCAGGTGGTGCGCCCGACCGGTCTGGTTGATCCGGAGATCGAAGTGCGTCCGGCCACTACGCAAGTGGATGACCTGCTCTCTGAGATTCGCCTGCGGGTGGATAAGGAAGAGCGCGTGCTGGTCACCACGCTGACCAAGCGCATGGCCGAGGATTTGACCGACTATCTGGGTGACCACGGCGTGCGGGTGCGCTATTTGCACTCGGATATCGATACCGTGGAGCGCGTCGAGATTATCCGTGATCTGCGTACTGGCGCTTTTGACGTGTTGGTGGGTATCAACTTGCTGCGCGAAGGCCTGGATATGCCGGAGGTATCGCTGGTTGCCATTTTGGATGCGGATAAAGAAGGTTTCCTGCGCTCGGAGCGCTCGCTGATTCAGACCATTGGCCGCGCTGCGCGTAACCTGAACGGTAAGGCCATTCTCTATGCGGACCGCATCACCGGATCGATGGAGCGCGCCATTGGTGAAACCGAGCGCCGCCGCGAGAAGCAGATTAGCTTTAACAAAGAGCACGGCATTACGCCGCGCGGTGTTACCAAAAGCGTGGCGGATATTCTGGAGGGCGCGGTGGTGCCGGGTAGCCGCAGCGGTCGCCGGCGTCAGCAAAAGGCCGCCGAAGACAGTGCAGGGTATGCGGCGCCGCGCACGCCGGCGGAAATCACCAAGCGCATCAGCGAGCTGGAAGAGAAGATGCTGCAGCACGCGCGCGATCTGGAATTCGAGTCTGCTGCCCAGGCGCGTGATCAGATCCAGAAGCTGCGTGATCAGTTGATGCAGGCCTGAATCCTGTACGCGGAATGATCAGTGGGGCGAGTTGCTGCGGTGGCTAGGGTCTGTTGCCGCTTCGTTTACCCTCCTGTTGCAGCCTGTAAAGCCGCCAATCAAGGAGCGAGAAGCGTAGCGTGGTCATTCCACGTGAGCGACGAGCGACGCCGAGTGGCGGCTTTACAGGCGCAACCCGCAGGGCCGGGGCCATTTTTCGGCCATGCTGCGTTGTCGGTCACTTATGTGGAATGACCACGCTGCGCTCCCTCCGCCTTGCCTGGCCGAAAAATGGTCTCCGGCAGGCGGGTGAACGAAGCGGCAACAGACCCTAAGGTTTTTTCAGGTTTTCAGTAACTTAGTGCTTGACAGTGTGCGGGGCGGTGCGTAAAGTTCGCCCCCATCGCAGGCACGTAGCTCAGTTGGTTAGAGCACCACCTTGACATGGTGGGGGTCGTTGGTTCGAATCCAATCGTGCCTACCAAATTTAAAACCCGGTCCCTGTGGCCGGGTTTTTTGTTTCTGTGCTGTACGGAGTGCTGTTGCAGTAGCCTGATGAGGGCTGCCGGTAATCGTGACATCGGTATGAACTGCAGCGGGGCATCCGTGCGGCGTTTCCATCATGTGGCCTTGCGTAGGGGTCACCACTGAGAAGGAGTGGCACATGCCCGTTATTACCCTCCCTGACGGCAGTCAGCGCAATTTCGATAATCCCGTTACCGTTTCTGAAGTCGCCCAGTCGATTGGTGCCGGCCTGGCCAAGGCTACGATCGCCGGCAAGGTAGATGGTCGTCTGGTCGATGCCTGTGACCTGATCGAGCAGGACGCAAGCCTGCAGATCATCACCGCCAAGGACGAAGAAGGCGTTGAGATTATCCGCCACTCCTGTGCTCACCTGATCGGTCATGCCGTCAAGCAGCTGTATCCCACCGCCAAGATGGTTATCGGCCCGGTGATTGATGATGGCTTCTATTACGACATCTCCTTCGAGCGCCCCTTCACGCCGGATGACATGGCCGCCATCGAAAAGCGTATGGCCGAGCTGATCGCCAGCGATTACGACGTGATCAAGAAAGTGACCCCGCGTGACGAGGTCATCAAGGTGTTCGAGTCCCGTGGTGAGGAGTACAAGTTGCGTCTGGTCGAGGATATGCCCGACGAGAAGGCGATGGGCCTCTACTACCACGAAGAATACGTCGATATGTGCCGTGGTCCGCACGTGCCGAACACGCGCTTTTTGAAAGCATTCAAGCTGACCCGGATTTCCGGTGCCTACTGGCGCGGCGATGCCAAGAACGAGCAGCTGCAACGTATTTACGGCACTGCCTGGGCAGACAAGAAGCAACTGGCTGCCTACATCCAGCGCATGGAAGAGGCCGAGAAGCGCGATCACCGCAAGATCGGCAAGCGCCTTGACCTGTTCCACACCCAGGAAGAAGCGCCGGGCATGGTGTTCTGGCACCCTAATGGCTGGTCCATCTATCAGGTACTCGAGCAGTACATGCGCAAGGTGCAGGTGGATGCCGGCTACAAAGAGATCAAGACGCCGCAGGTGGTTGATCGTGTGCTGTGGGAGCGCTCCGGTCACTGGGAGCACTACGCTGCCAATATGTTCACTACCGAGTCGGAAAGCCGTGATTACGCGGTCAAGCCGATGAACTGCCCGTGCCACATCCAGGTGTTCAATCAGGGTCTGAAGAGCTACCGCGAGCTGCCGCTGCGTCTGGCCGAGTTCGGCTCCTGTCACCGTAACGAGCCGTCCGGTTCGCTGCACGGTCTGATGCGCGTGCGTGGCTTTACCCAGGACGATGCGCACATCTTCTGTACCGACGAGCAGGTCAAGAAGGAAGCGGCAGACTTTATTGCCCTGACCCTCAAGGTGTACCGCGACTTTGGCTTTGATGATGTCGAGCTGAAGCTGTCCACTCGCCCGGAAAGCCGCGTTGGTGACGATGCGCTGTGGGATCAGGCTGAAAAAGGCCTGGAAGACGCGCTGAACGAAGCCGGTCTGGAGTGGGATCTGCAGCCGGGTGAGGGTGCATTCTACGGTCCGAAGATCGAGTTCTCCCTGCGCGACTGTATTGGTCGGGTCTGGCAGTGCGGCACGCTGCAGCTGGACTTCATGCTGCCGGGCCGTCTGGGCGCGCAGTATGTGGCTGAAGATGGTGCCCGCAAGACGCCGGTCATGCTGCACCGTGCGATTCTCGGCTCCTTTGAGCGCTTTATCGGTATTTTGATTGAGCACTACGCGGGTGACTTCCCGGCATGGCTTGCGCCGACCCAGGCTGCGGTGCTGAATATCACCGATAATCAGGCCGCGTTCTGTGCCGACGTAGAGAAAACTCTCAATGAATCCGGCTATCGCGCCGTTGCGGACTTGAGAAACGAGAAGATCGGCTTTAAAATCCGCGAGCATACTTTGCACAAGACTCCCTACCTGCTGGTTGTAGGTGATCGGGAAGTCGAGTCGCACACCGTGGCCGTGCGCACGCGAGAGGGTAAAGATCTGGGTTCAATGACTGTAACCGAGTTCGCTGAATTCCTATCTCGCGCTGTGGCACAACGAGGCCGCCCGAATTCGGAGCAATAAAGATTAAACGCGAGATGAGACAAGACAGAAAAGCTGCGCAACGCCCGCCGATTAACGAAAACATCACGGCGCGTGAAGTGCGTCTGATTGGCCCCGACGGAGAGCAAGTCGGCGTCGTATCCATTCAAGAGGCGCTGGCCGCTGCTGAAGAGGCCAAGCTGGATCTGGTTGAAATCTCTCCCGATGCGGCACCGCCCGTGTGCCGCATCATGGATTACGGCAAGCACATCTTCGAAAAGAAGAAACAGCAGGCCGCCGCGCGTAAGAATCAGAAGCAGATTCAGATTAAAGAAATCAAGTTTCGTCCAGGGACGGAAGAGGGAGACTATCAGGTCAAGCTTCGCAACCTGATGCGTTTTCTCTCTGACGGGGACAAGGCCAAGGTATCCCTGCGATTCCGTGGCCGCGAAATGGCCCATCAGGAGCTGGGCATGGAGCTGTTGAAGCGGGTCGAAGCCGACCTGATTGAATACGGCACCGTGGAACAGCACCCGAAGATGGAAGGTCGTCAGCTGATGATGGTCATCGCCCCCAAAAAGAAAAAGTAATCTCCAGGGCAACGCCAGGCCTTGCGATTATTTGATGCACTTCAATTTGGAGTAACTGAACATGGCAAAAATGAAGACCAAAAGTGGCGCTGCCAAGCGCTTCAAGAAAACCGGGAACGGCATCAAGCACAAGCATGCTTTCAAAAGCCACATCCTGACCAAGATGAGCACCAAGCGTAAGCGTCAACTTCGCGGTACTTCGCAGCTCAATGCTGCTGACGTCCAAAAAGTCGAGCGCATGCTGCGTCTGCGTTAATCATCAGGTTACAGGTTAGAGGAAGAAAGCAATGGCTCGTGTAAAGCGTGGTGTCATGGCGCGTAAGCGTCACAAGAAAGTTCTCAAGCTGGCTAAAGGTTACTACGGTGCTCGCTCGCGCGTGTTCCGCGTTGCCAAGCAAGCGGTTATCAAAGCTGGTCAGTATGCATATCGTGACCGTAAGCAGCGCAAGCGTCAGTTCCGCGCGCTGTGGATTGCCCGTATCAACGCAGGTGCTCGTCAGAACGGTCTGTCCTACAGCCGCCTGATCGCCGGCCTGAAAAAGGCGTCCGTCGAGATCGATCGCAAGGTTCTGGCTGATCTGGCCGTGAACGAAAAAGCGGCGTTTACCGCGATTGTCGAAAAAGCAAAGGCTAGCCTGGCTTAAGCCCTCGTTACGACAATCACCGCGCCCTGCGGCGCGGCTGGCAACGTCAATGATAGGGGAAGAGCCTCCAAGCTCTTCCCCTATTTTTGTTTCTGGAGTACGTGTTGATGGAAAACCTTGACGCCCTGGTCGCACAAGCACTTGAGGCAATCAAACAGGCCGCAGACGTGGCCACGCTGGAGCAGATCCGCGTGCAGTACCTCGGCAAGAAAGGCGAGCTGACTCAGGTGATGAAGACCCTGGGCAACATCCCGGCCGAGGAGCGCCCCAAGGTTGGCGCCCTGGTTAACCAGGCCAAAGAGCAGGTGCAGAGCGTGCTCAACGGACGCAAGTCCGAGATGGAAAGCGCGGCGATGAATGCCCGCCTGGCTGCCGAGCGTGTTGATGTCACGCTGCCTGGCCGTGGTCAGACAACCGGTGGGTTGCACCCGGTTACCCGCACCATGGAACGCATCGAACAGATTTTTGCCCACGTCGGTTACACCGTCGCGGAAGGCCCCGAAGTCGAGGACGATTACCACAACTTCGAGGCGCTGAATATTCCGGGCCACCACCCGGCGCGTGCCATGCACGATACCTTCTATTTCAACGCCAATACCCTGCTGCGTACTCACACCTCGCCGGTGCAGGTGCGTACCATGGAAAGCCAGCAACCGCCGATCCGCATCATTTGCCCGGGCCGCGTGTACCGCTGCGACTCGGATCAGACTCACTCACCCATGTTCCATCAGGTTGAAGGCCTGCTGATCGACGAAGGTGTGAGCTTTGCTGATCTGAAAGGCACCATCGAGCAGTTTCTGCGCGAGTTCTTCGAGGCTGACCTGGAAGTGCGCTTCCGTCCCTCGTTCTTCCCCTTTACCGAGCCGTCCGCCGAGGTGGACATCCGTCGTCGTGTGGTCAAGAACGGCGAGGAGAAGGCCGACTGGCTGGAAGTGTTGGGTTGCGGCATGGTGCACCCGGACGTACTGCGCATGTCCGGTATCGACCCGGAAAAATATCAGGGGTTTGCTTTCGGGATGGGCGTAGAGCGTCTGACCATGCTGCGTTATGGCGTGGGCGATCTGCGTATTTTCTTCGACAACGATCTGCGTTTCCTTGAGCAGTTCCGTTGAGCGCCGCACCCGCAACCCTTTTGACAGCAGGAATCGATAATGAAATTCAGTGAACAGTGGCTGCGCACCTGGGTGAACCCCGACATCTCCCGTGATGAGCTGGTGGCGCGCCTGTCCATGACCGGACTCGAAGTAGATAGCGTTACCCCGGCAGCCGGCGAGTTTTCCGGTGTTGTGGTGGGCGAGATTCTCAGCGCAGAGCAACACCCGGACGCCGACAAGCTGCGCGTCTGCCGCGTCAGCAACGGCAGTGAAGAATTCCAGGTGGTGTGCGGCGCACCCAATGCCCGTGCCGGCATCAAGGTTCCGTTCGCCATGGTGGGCGCGGTTCTGGGCGAAGACTTCAAGATCAAGAAGGCCAAGCTGCGCGGTGTCGAATCCTTCGGCATGCTGTGCTCTGCGGCTGAACTGCAGATTTCAGAAGACCACGACGGTCTGTACGAGCTGCCGCAGGATGCCCCGGTTGGGCAGAGCGTGCGTGAGTATCTGGCGCTGGACGACGCCATCATTGAGGTCGACCTGACCCCGAACCGCGGTGACTGTCTGTCCATCGCCGGCCTGGCCCGTGAAGTGGGTGCCAACTACGGCGCTGCCGTCACCCGTGTCGAGGTGGCGCCGGTTGCAGCGGTACACGAGGACGTGCGCCCGGTAGAGCTGGTTGCTACCGAGGCTTGCCCGCGCTATCTGGGCCGGGTGATCCGCAATGTTGACCTGTCGCGCGCCACGCCACTGTGGATGGTCGAGCGCCTGCGTCGCAGCGATATCCGCAGCATTGATGCGGTTGTCGACATCACCAACTACGTGATGCTCGAACTGGGTCAGCCGATGCACGCCTTTGACCTCGCTGAAATCAAGGGCGGCATTCGTGTACGCCTGGCAGAAGAGGGCGAGAAGCTGGTGCTGCTGGACGGCCAGGAAGTCAGCCTGCGTGCCGACACCCTGGTCATCGCCGATCACGAACGCCCGCTGGCCATGGCCGGCATCATGGGTGGCGAGCACAGCGGTGTTAGCGAGAACACCCGTGATCTGTTCCTGGAAAGCGCCTTCTTCGACACCATCGCCATCGCCGGCAAGGCGCGTGGCTACAGCCTGCATACCGATTCCTCGCACCGCTTTGAGCGCGGCGTAGATTGGCAGCTGCAGCGCGAAGCCATGGAGCGTGCTACTGCACTGATCCTGGAGATCGTCGGCGGCGAGCCGGGTCCGGTTATCGAGGCGGTAGAGCAGGGCGCCTTGCCTACGCTCAAGCAGATTACCCTGCGCAACGAACGCATCACCCAGATGCTCGGCATGCAAATGAGCGAAGCCGACGTTGTGGGTTACCTCAAGGGGCTCGGTCTGGGTGTCAGCGCCCAGGCAGAGGGTCAGTGGCAGGTAGATGTGCCCAGCCACCGCTTCGACATCAGCATCGAGGTGGATCTGATTGAAGAGCTGGCCCGTCTGTATGGCTACAACCGCCTGCCGGTCAGCGCGCCGACAGCGGCCCTGACTTTGGCCGGCAAGCCTGAAACCCGCGGCGAGCTGCCGGCGCTGCGCCGTCTGCTGGTTGCCCGTGGTTACCATGAAGCGATCACCTACAGCTTCATCGAGCCTGGTTTGAGCAAGCAGTTTGAGCCGCAGATCGAGCCGCTGGCCTTGGCCAACCCGATCTCCAGCGACATGGCCGTCATGCGTCCCTCGCTGTGGCCGGGCCTGAGCAAGGCTGTGCAGTACAACCAGAACCGTCAGCAGGGTCGCGTGCGTCTGTTCGAGAGCGGTCAGCGCTTTATTCCCGCTGCCGATGGCCTGCAGCAGGAAGTCATGCTGTCCGGCATCGTCACCGGTAGCCGCCAGCCGGAAGGCTGGGCCAACGGCGCAGAGAAGATCGACTTCTTCGACGTGAAAGCCGATGTAGAGGCTGTTCTGGCGCAGAGCGCTGCCGGCGTAACCTTCCGCTTTGAACCGGTTGAGCACCCGGCGCTGCATCCGGGCCAGTCCGCGCGCATCCTCAATGGCGGCGAGCAGGTAGGTCTGATGGGCGCGCTGCACCCGCAGCTGGTGGCCGATCTGGACCTTAACGGCCCGGTTTTTGTGTTCGAGTTGGCATTGGCAAAGATCTGCCAAGGTCAATTGCCGCGCTTTGAGGAATTGTCCCGCTACCCTGAAGTCAGACGGGACATAGCGCTGGTGGTGGACCGTACCGTGCTGGCTGAAGATTTGCTGTCCTGCATCCGTGCGGAAGCCGGCGCACACCTCAAGAACCTCAGGTTGTTTGATGTTTATGAGGGCAAAGGTATTGATCCGCATAGAAAAAGCATGGCAATCGGCTTGACGTTGCAGGATTCGTCGCGCACTCTTACCGATGACGAGGTGAATGCTGTCATGGACAGAGTGCTGCAGTCCTTGGAGCAAGGGTTCAACGCCACACTAAGGAAATAGGTCAAATGGGGGCTCTGACAAAAGCGGAAATGGCTGAGCGGCTGTACGAAGAGTTAGGGTTCAACAAACGCGAAGCCAAAGAGTTGGTCGAGTTGTTTTTCGAAGAAATTCGCAATGCACTTGAGACCAATGAACAGGTCAAGCTGTCGGGATTCGGCAACTTTGATCTGCGCGACAAGCGTCAGCGCCCCGGCCGTAATCCCAAGACCGGCGAAGAAATACCCATTACTGCCCGCCGGGTAGTGACCTTTCGCCCAGGACAAAAACTCAAGGCACGAGTAGAAGCCTATGCTGGAACCCAGCCATAACGACGAATTGCCGGCTATCCCCGGCAAACGCTATTTCACCATTGGTGAGGTCAGCGAGCTGTGTGCAGTGAAACCCCATGTTCTGCGTTATTGGGAACAGGAGTTTCCGCAGCTGTCGCCGGTCAAGCGTCGCGGTAATCGACGCTACTATCAGCGCCAGGATGTCCTCATGATCCGCCAGATTCGTGCATTGCTGTACGATCAGGGCTTCACTATCGGCGGTGCGCGTCAGCGTCTGTCCGGTGAAGAAGCACGGGAAGACCTCACCCAGTACAAGCAACTGATCCGTCAGACAATTGCCGAGCTGGAAGAAGTGCTCAACGTGCTTCGCGTTCGCTGATACCAAAAAAAACTTTCTCATTTCAGATAGTTAATGTATTATGCGACCCGCTTCGGCAGACAAACCGAAGCATCGTCGGGGCGTAGCGCAGCCTGGTAGCGCACTTGCATGGGGTGCAAGGGGTCGAGTGTTCGAATCACTCCGTCCCGACCAATCAAATCAAGGGGTTAGATCGATACGGTCTAGCCCCTTTTTGTTTGCCTCGCATTTTTGCCCCACTTTTTGCCCCACCGGATTTTTGCGTCGATGTTGGCTGTCCTAGGCGAGGCTGTCCTCGTGGAGGAGTGCTAAGCGCTGACACCAGGCGCTAGCAGCGTCTATATGTCTGTGGAGCTGTGCTCGCCCCCCTGTAGGTAGGCTGCGGCTGGCTATGCGCGTACCACATGGTGGCGCGTCCCGTTGCGGCTGAGCAGGCTGTAATAGGGGGCCGGGTCCTGCTGCCACGTAACGACCGAGAATACGGCGACAGACCGGATAACTACCCCCTAGAACTCGTCTTGCAACTAGAAGGACTAGGCCGCCGAACCCGGTATGTTCTACGACCACGGAGCCAGGGTTTTGTGGGGCGACTGCGCCGCTCCTTGTTGGACAAGCACTTCCGCGTAGCAGGGCGTACGACGTGGTATGAGAGCGTTGAACAGATGCAGGAGGACTTCGATCAATATCTGCATCATTGCAAGCACGCGTGGCCACACCAGCGTCGAATGAGGAATGGCAGAACGCCAAGCCAGGCGTTCATCGAAGGTATTGTTGAGCAGCCAGAACCGGCCACGGAGGACGCTGCTTAACTCAGCTCCGGAACGGGGCTGGTGTCAGGTGAGTATTGGAACTGTACATATGGCTTCTAGCGTAATTTCGGCGTGATGAGACTCATTTTTTAGTTGAAAGTATGTGGGTAATACAATGCTGAGAGGTGAGCGGAACGCTGATGTGCCCGGTGTTCTTTATCATGCTGTAATATGTAAAGCGACTGGCTATTGAGGTTTTTCCAGTACTGGTCTTTAACGCTTCTGTATCGCTGGCTATAGGCTCTGGGGTGATTGTGAGTTTGTATGAGTTGTCAAGTAGCTTGGAAGAGAATGCTTGACGCATAACTCTGTCGTCTTTTATGTTTTCCAACCATGCGTCGATACTTATTCTACTGATTATAATGGTTGACCCGAAGCGCTCTCTGCTAGTAATTAGATCGAGGAGTATCTCGAGCCTTCGGCCCGTCCAGCCTATATTGTCCCATCCTCCGATTATCAGCAGGTCGGCAATGCTATTTAAGTGAGAGATCTTTTGCTCTAGATGGATGTTTTTTGATTCTTCTAGCTTGTTAAATAAGTCGAAAGCGGTGGTGTGGCGTATTCGAGCCCCATTAGTGCAATGATGTATCGCTATTGCGCTGGCAATACGGTTTGAGTCTTGTTCGGCGCGGCCGCTGATAGTTAGTATGTTTCCTGGCGAGAGCCAGCTCCCATCTAAAATTTCTTGCACTGGCGCTAACTGGTGCTCTGCTTCGCTTAGCCTTGCTCTAGGGCTGGGCAGGTTTGCTAGAGAGAGCTTGCGCCTAATACTGTGTGGCCTCAACGCAAGTGGGCTACTATTTCCCGTTTTTAGTCGGTTGCCTATGTACTCTAGGTCAAAAGTGTGTCCTTGGCGCAGCCTTTTCATAAGGGCGAGATTTTGTCCTAATCCAACGGCGATTTCCCTAACTTCCAATTCGGCAGCTTGTGCAACGACGCAAGCTGATGGGGGTGTTTTGTCGTTCTCTTTGGGAGTTGATAGTTTGAGTCTTGATATTTCAATTATGGCAGCTGTAAGCATTTCGTTTAATGCCTCTGAGTAACATCTCTCCTCGACATTTTCCTTTTTCATCTTTGCAATCTGTCTGCTTTTCTCTCTTTTTTCGGTTCGGACTTCTTTTGAAATTTGGTGAGGACCTTCGCCCAAAAGCAGCCCGTCAACAACTGCTCCCATGCTTATCTTAAAGCTGCTCGAGAGCTCTTTCAGCTTTTTCTTTGATGCGCTCTTAAGCATTAAGTTGCAGCTACTGTGCTTGTCGCGATCCCTATAGCATTTGGTCGCCCAGGCTGCACTCAGTGCCTGCATTATTTCTTTCGGGTTGGGCGTGCTTAACAGTCGGCTTTCCCATCTGTTCAGAATGTCCTCGTAAGTATTGCCTATGGGGTCCCCAAGCCGGGTAGGGCTGGATAGGTAATTTACTAGCCAATCTCTATCCACGTTGTCGTGCCTTTTTACCCAATCTTTCAGCATATCCGACTCCCTTTTTTATGATGCTTTTTCGATGATATCACGCGTCATATGACGCGTGATAAAAAAAAGGAAAACACCCTGTTTTATGCTCTAATAATAAGAATTTCTCTTGAAGAAGGATCAGGTGGTGACCCAATTTTCGCTCCAGATCAGCGGTACCAATTTGTCTGCAGAGGCGAAGATGCTTCTTGCAGGAGTATCAGCTTGCTTTCCTGCAGGGCTGGCATCACGGTGGGGGCTGGAATGCTACGCGCGGAGGACCGGTATCTCGGAACGGCTTTTTAGGCGAGTACTTGGGGAGCTTGTCGAATCGGAGGTATTCAGCATCTGCCGTACAGAAGGTCGGGCTGGAAGTCGTCGGATTCGATATAGATGGTCTAACGTGATCGAGCTCAACGGATCGACCCCCGCTTTGAGTTCGGTCATTGACAGGGTGTTGCGGGCAAAAAGAACTATAGGTCCTTCATATCTTGAGCAGGTACAACAGAAGTCGAAGTTGGGGCGAGCGGGGTTAAAGGCAAGGCTGAGTCTCACTAATCGGTTGCTTTTAGTTGTTTTGCTTTGTCGTGCTAATAAGTTTGGAGTCGTCGAGGGGGTTGGTAGTGCGGAGTTAAGGAAGCTGACTGGGTTATCTGCGCATAGGCTAGAATCTCAACTGTTCAAGTTGAATGCCTTTGGCTTAATACGGTCAAAAATTCCGGGGTTTAGTGGGTCGGATTTCATTGGGTCTAAGAAAACTGTTTACTTGCTGAATCTCAATCACCCGGATATTGTATCGACTGGGAGCGGGTCTTCCGTTTTTGTTTTTGAATCCTGCACTGAATTTGGTGGAAAAAGTGCTGCGCAGCTGATTTTTGATTTGGCAGATGAGGGGGATTTTTCGAGTATTTTGGGTCTCGATAATTCAGCTGTCTTCTATGAAGGCTTCAATGATATTTCTTCTCTTTTCTCCGGCCTCTCTGAAGAGCGAAGAAAGGCGGTGTGTGGTATGCTTCAGTTTGTTGTTGAGAGATGCGCTTCACATTTTTTATCCCACTGCCTCGACAGGGTTGTTAATGGTGAAGTTGCATATGATGGTGAATTTTTGGCTCAGGTCGCAAGTTGGGTTAAAGATCGAAGTCCCTCACGATTTGCTAGAAAGTTTTCTGGGGTTTCTGTGCAGGTTTTAATTTGTAAGTTTTCTCAGGTTTTAGCTGGATCTGTTTATTCACGGTTGAAGCGTATTTCGCCGCGGTACTTAGGGGCGCATGAGTTTTTCCTTGTTTCTGCAGTGCCCCCTGAAGGTGCCCCAGGTTTAAGCGCGGTGCTTGCTATTGAAAAAGAGGATAGTGGGGGGCGCTGTTTTCGGGTGGCTGATCATTGGGGTTTTTTCGATGGCTGGACGGACTATATTTGTGAGTCTAGCATCCCGGCCGAGGTGCGCCACGAGGCAGGCTTGATGTCGACCTTCTCGAAGTATAAGCGCTATGCCGATTATTGAACGGTGCTTTTCTTCGGGCTGTGAGTAGGATTTTACATCCTCGCCAGATCTTCTGAATCCACGTTCAGAGGTCGCTCAGAATGAAATTTCTTCGGTTGAAATCAGTGATGGCACTCACCGGCCTAGCCCGCGCAACTATTTACCAGTACATCGCCGCGGGAACGTTTCCCAGAGCGGTTCCGCTTGGCGGGCGTTCGGTGGCTTGGCTTGAAAGCGAGATTTTAGAGTGGATGTCAGCGCGGGTGGCAGAGCGCGACGTAGCTGGTTGAGACGCATGGTTAGGGTCACATCCCAAGGGCTCTTGTGTTTAATACCTTTCCAGAATTCTATTTCTCCCGACTCCCACGGATCCGCTTTCAATCTTGTGCAGGGCTCAAGCGTTCGCCTAGCCAGGCTCTCCGGTATATATATTAGTACCACCCAAGATTTACCAGTACACATCCTGTCCACACCTATCAAGCCCTGAGAAGGAGCACACCGTCAGCGATGGTCCTTCAAGGACCAGAGCCAACCGTGGAGGTGCTTCTCGATAGATAAATTTATACACATCACACGTTGCTATGAACCAACCTAGGAGAGTGTTCATGAGCGACGACCACCACTACAAACGTAACCCCTTCAACACAAACCAGCGACTGGTATTCAGTAGCCCTTATCAAGGCCTACCCATCCAAGTAGCCCAAGGCCCAGCCGTGGAGGAGTACCTCGACAAGCTCCTCAGAACCATCATCACCGCTAGCCTTGCCACTCCACGTGTATTTGCCGTGCGCATAGACCTGAGGTACAGCAGGCGTGCGGATCTACCTCCTGAGGCGACCGCGAATTCTGTCATGGAGCGTTTCATAGCCAGCCTGCGTTACCGTCTCGACTCTAATTATGCTTGTGTGAAAGCACGAGACGGGAAGGCCAACAAGCACCACCTCAGATACGTCTGGGCTCGAGAGGTAGGCCAGGAGAGTGGCAGGCCCCATTACCACGTTCTGCTTTTGCTCAACGGTGATGCTTATCGGTCAGTGGGGGACTACACCAATCCAGATGCTGACTGCCTTTACAATCGCATCAGGGGCGCGTGGGCGAGCGCTATCGGGGTCGACTACCACAACGCTTCAGGCCTGGTCAGTCTTCCTCCCGGTCGTTCTTCATGGATGCTTCATCAGAGCGATGATCAAGCCCTGGAGGACGTGTTCTACGCAGCGAGTTACCTGTGCAAAGCGGCTACCAAGGAGTTTGGTTCGAGGGCACATGGCTTTAACGCCAGCAGACGGTAGGCGGAGACTGACGGTCCGGCGTAGGAGGGGCAAAACGGCCTGCTCCTTCGGCTGGAGCTTGCTGAAACCTTGCATCGCCCCGAACACTGCAGTCCCTTGAGTGAGAGCCTGATTCAGGTCTTCCAAGGCGAGCTCTGCATATGAGAAAACGCTTGAAATCACAAAGCAGCAGCTCGTAAGCTTTGGGCAGGTTGGATCGAAACCTGCTGCCCACCTTGGCGAACCCGAACGGGACGATTCTCTTCTTACTTTCATATCTTTGGGATTCCCTGTGTGGATCTCGGAAGTGGGCACCGGATCTCCGTAAGCAGAGGAGCCTCTCCATGCAATACATCTATTTGATCCCTCAGAAAGCCGTCTCTGTTCTGAAGCAACGAGCACGATGGACGAAGCGAGCGGAATGCATTCCTCACCACCAGGCACTTGAGCTCACGGCGAAAGCTGTTGGGTTTGACCACTGGCATCAAGTCGCAGCCGCTGCAGACCAGTGCAAACCGATTGAGGATGCATACTTTCGAGGTTTTCTCCTGGCGTTCGACCCATCAGGGCTACCTGACCTGGATGATGAAAGCTGTCCGCTCCAGTGGGAGCCGTATGCCTTCGATCTTTTGAAAGAGCGGCTGTTCGAGTGCTATGCCAGTCAAATCGATGAGGAAGACCCTGACGGTAGGCCTATTGCCGAAACGTTGAATCCGCTAGAGCTTCAAGAGTATTTTGATGCGGAGTGGAGCGGTATGTATTTTTGCCGGCTCAAGCAGCCAGCTGAAACAGCGACGCTCGAGCAGGTTATCGCTCTGGTACGCCGATATTGCTTCTGGTCCCCTCGGTTTATCTTCTTCAAAGGAAGCCTGGTGGAAACGCATTAGCAGCGTGCGGCGGCGGAAATCTATGACACCACCCTGAAAGGAACCAAGCCGTGTGGAAAAGACCACTTAAACAAGCATTCGGTATCGTAGATAAACGCTTTGCGGGGCATCCCTCAGACCAGGAACGGGCGCGCGAAGCACGCAAGTTTATAAATAGCGCTGGTGTGAGCTGGGAGGAGATTGAAGAGGAGGTCAACCGCTTCTGCAAGTTTGCACCGCTGAACACTTACAGTCCCAGCTCGCTGTAGCACGCAAGTTTTTCAAGTTCTGATGTAAACCAGTTCAGGTACCGCAATGCCTAGAGTGACGGCGTGATATATCGCTTCTGTTTGCTGGTTCTTGTAGCCGATAAATAATAAATCGCTTCCGGGGAGACTTAAGTCTCCCCGTTCTCAAACTCCTCCAATAGAAACAACGCCGCTGCCCCAGCCAGGTTCACACAAAAACCTGCCTCGCCGACGGTTGGCGGCGTACTGCTTGACGCAGCACCATGCGCATCGCCATGATTGTTTCGCATCTCACCTATGCCCCAAAGAATTGTGTTGAGACCATTAATGGTTTTCTCGATCGGTTTTCCTTCGACCTCGATTCTTAGAGAATCAATTGCCTGATTAAACAATTCTTTGTTGTTTTTAGAGGGCTTTCCGCCTCGTTGTTCAACGATCCATTTTAATGTGGTCTCAAGCAGGCTTCTGGCAGCAGTAATTGCGCCGCTGGGGTCTGTTATACGGCGATGGAGAGCTTTGTCCCATTTCTCCCGGATGTTGTAGCTTGGAATGCGATTTAGAATATCAAGGAACGCCTCATCGATTGGTGTCGGCTGGCCCGAAAGCTCAATTAGGGTTTGCTCGCCCAGATATGTTAGTCCACCGCTCACTAATATGCAGTCATAATGTCGCTGCCCGCTCATAGATTCCATGTGGGGAATAATTCTAGAGATATACCCTTGGCTATCGGCATAAACAATTGTTTTCGCTATGTCTTGGAATTTTTTAATATCGCCACCAGCGCTGCTGGGGTCAAACGATGTGGCACCATTTTTAATTTCTCGTAGAATCGCATGCAACAAATTTTCCATATCCTATTCTCAATGACAGTTCATAACTAAAAATAATAAATGCTGTGAGCGGAAATCCCACTATAGCACTTGGCTTGTCAAGCGATGGAGCTCAGTGGAGGGGCGCAGTCTCCCCGGTCGCAATCCAACCGTGATGAGGTTGGCGCGCATCCAGTCCGCGCAGATTGGGCCGATGGCTACAGTGATCCGGCCATGGATGAAGCGCTGTAGGAGACTACTATCCTGCGCCAGTTGGCTGGGCTGAGCCTGGAGCCTATTCCCGACGAAACCCGATCATCAACTTCCGTCGTCTGCTGGAAAAGCACGAACTGGCTGCTGGTATCCTGGCCGTAACCAATGGCTACCTGAGTGACCGAGGTTTGTCGCTGCGTCAGGGCGCTATCGTCGATGCCTAGCTGATTAGCAGCAGACGGGCGTCGGCCAGGAGCTACCGTTGTCTGACTCTGTGATTCGGTCTTACGGCGCCGCTCGTAAGGCCAAAGAGTTCTGCGTCTTAACTACTCGCTCACTATCACGGGGACAGGCTGATGGCGATCCCGTTAAGATGGTGATTCATTTGCCTCTAATGGCCGAGGTGCAGAGTGTGAGGAATTGGTATGGCTGATTTGTGGGAGCCGGTTAACGGCGTTTTTACAGCCACGGCACCGTTGTTTTCCTGGGTATCTAGCGTTCCAGGTGCTGCCGCTGGAGAATGGGGCAGTGCTTTAATTAGCGCAGGACTCGGTGCAGGCGTTGGTGCATGGATGGCCGGCCGTATAGCTAGGAGCTCCAAGTTGCGGGACGAGCTATTGGCTGAGCTTCGCAGCATCGATGTCGCAATAACACTCTGTGCATCGGTAATAGATGTAGCAGGTGCTCTTAAAGGGCAGCATGTTTTAGCGCTCCGTAGCAAGTACGAATCAGATCTGAAGAGATTCGCTCAGCACCAAGCTGCCGGAAGAGCAGCAGGACCGTTTACGCTACGCATTAATAACTTCAAACTCCAAGCTATAGCGCCGCCCATTTCTGAGCTACAGGGTATTGTTCTAAACGGCATGAGTATATCCCCAAATGGGGTAAGGTCAGTGATAGCCCTAGCGGACGCCGTTGAAAATCTCAACGGGATGCTTGAGTCATATAACGAGCTCTTAGGAGTGTTTAGGAATGGTGCATTGCCAGCAGGGTTTATGCCCGAGCATTACTATCTCGGACTGCCTGTGGGAGGGGTGGTTAACAATGAGTACGGCTCAACTGTCCAGGCGATAGCTATTTACACCGACGATGTCATTTTCTTTGCCTGTAAACTAGCCGAATGCCTCACGTCACAAGGGGTTAAAGTCAGTGAACGGTATAAGAAACTGTCTGGCGAGAAGCGTATAATTCGACGATTAAGCCTACTTGATGGCAAAGCAGGTTTGGTCCCTTCCGACTCTGGCTATGAAGACTGGATGAGGGGGTGGGAAGAAGATCTTAGCGATGTGGCTAATAAGCGCTGGTGGTGGCATGGCAAGCAGAAATGATAGGGTCATTGTCCTCCATTGTCGGCAAGCGGCGTCTAGCAGTAGTTTTACTATGTTAATTAGCCTAGCATTCCTGGGAGCAATATCGGTCTCTTCAGGCAAAAAAAAAGACCTCCGCTGGGAGGTCTTCCATACATTGCAGCGGTCGTCTCAGCGAGCATCACAAGCCATTGCGAACTGAATGATATCCCTCATCATCGTTTCAGGAGGCATTTCGTACGCCTCGTTCATTTGTTCGATGTCCGCCAGAGAGTATTTTGCTTCCAGTTTGGTGTAAACGCACCGACAGATAGGCTCCGGCGCACCACCTTGCATGCAGCCGGAGACAAATTTGCCACGCATGCGGTCGCTCTCATCAGAGCAGCCCAGCAACATCAGGATGCAGGCTGTGGTAGCGATAAATTTTGAGGTTGCAGGTTTAATCATTTGAGTACCAAAGCTGCGCCCAAAAATACTCCGCCAACCAGGCCTATGACTTGCGGCCCGATAGACCAAAAGACACGAATCCAGATCAGGCTAAGCATGCCACCCTGGGTGAATACGCCATCTGGCTGAGCGAAGCGGCGGAGCGCGTCGCCGAGTAGTGCGCCTGCTAGACCCAGCACCGAGCCGGCTGCCGCCGCGATGATCTTGGCGAAGGTGCTGGCGCCGAGGACCATGGCTGAGTTGTTGGATGTGACTGAGAATATGGCCAGGGCAACAGCCGCAATAGCCCAGCCGATGATTGCAGGGGAGATGGTTGGTGTCCGGGAGGCTGCAACGTCCTCCATGTCGTGATCATAAGGTTCTTGGTCCATGCTGATTCCTTTCTGTTTGATTGAGGGTTACCAGGTAGAGCGGCAGCTGTTTTCCGGCGCGCCCAGGGGGAGGAGTAGCTGTTTGAGGTTGGTGGTTGGGAGGTTGACTGTTTGCCCGTCAGCAGTGAGCTTCAGGTGGTTTGCATTACGCAGCGCCTTCCAGAACACATCGAATTGCGCTCTGCAGAAATTACATTCCGTGTAGAACGGGTTGGTGTAATTCTCTCCATCGACAATGACGTCGAATCCCAGGTCATAGCCCGAGTAGTACTCCTTACCCGCAATGGAAGCACTTGCTGAAAGTGACTGGGACTCATCGCCTGGGCAGGCGATAACCAGCCTGTTGTTATTGCCGTCATCGACGCTGTATTCGGTCACGCCCATTCCCCAGCCTTCGGTCCATTCATAGGTACCTGCTAACGCTGAGCTGGTAGCGATCAGGGCGGCTGTCAAAGCGGCCAGGTGTTTTCCTTTCATTTTTCCTCCTTGGGTTTTTCCTTGGTTGCACTTGGCGTGAAGTCGCCTAATTGGGTTGAGTGTCATCTTTGAAGGTCCTTCATGTCAACGGGTGGATACCCAACCATTCGAGATGAATAGGAGGGGCTATGTCCAAATCAACTACAGATGCCTGGTCGGCCCGTATTGGTCAGGCCATTGCTCGCCGCCGGGCAGCGGCGAACATGACCCAGGAGCAGCTGGCCGAAAAGCTCGATATTGGCAGTGAGGCGGTATCGCGTCTGGAACGGGGTGTGGCGAGCTTGTCAGTCGCCCGCCTGTTCCAGTTGTCGGAGCTGTTTGGCTGCGATACAGCGGATTTGCTGACCGAAGGCAGCGTGCGCACCGGCGACCAGGCCCGGGAGCTGGAGCAGTTGCTGAACGGGTTGAGTGGCGAAGACCGGGAGCTGGTCTTGCAGGTGGTAAAACAGTTAAGCGCTCGGCTGGCCCGCTGAGGCCAGCGTCTACGCCTCGGGAGGCGTGTCAGTCTCGACGGCGTCTTCCTGCCCACCTTCTTCTGCAAAGGCAATTACGCCACAGCTCAAACACAGTTGATCAAAGGGCCCCAGCCAGTTGCGCTGAATCAGCCCACTGAGTGCGTGCGCCTGCGCCTTGCACTGGTCCAGCTCCTTGCTGATGTCTGGCACCTGCTCTATAAGGCTTGCGAGTTGCGACCATGGTGGCGATGGTGCTGCTGTAGGTTGCTGGTGTAGCCGCAATACACAGTCGAGCACTGCAGCCGCTAACGTGACCGGGTACAGGTTGTCACGGTGCAAGACCGTGAATGCCCCGCATGCACTGCAGGGCGATACCGGAGTAGGGCACATAGGTACCTCCAGGGTGTTGGTTACGTGGTGAGTTAAATCAGGGCACGTTCAGCCAAGCTGACTGAATGGGTACCGCTGACTATCAGATGGTCCAGTAGGCGGATGTCGACCGTTTGCAGGGCTTGCTGGACGCGCTGGGTCAGCTTGATGTCCGCCTCGCTAGGCTCGGGGTTACCACTGGGATGGTTATGCGCCAGCACCACGGCGGCAGCGTTTTGCTGCAAAGCGAGTTTAACGATCTCTCGGGGATACACACTGGCACTGTCGATGGTCCCGTAGAACAGGCGCTCAAAGCGCTGCACGCCGTGTTGGCTATCCAGCAGAATCACCCCAAAGACCTCGCGCTCCTCGGCGCCCAGGTTCAGGCGCAGGTAGTCACGTACCAGCGCTGGGCTGGTCAGATAGTTGGAGCGGGCAAAGCGTGCTCGCAGGATGGCTTCAGCCCATGTCAGGATCTCCGCCTCGGACACCGGCAGTTCCTGACAGAGCAGGCCCGGTGTTTGCTCAGTTGTGGTCATGGTGTTGCCTCGGTGTTTGCTTGGGCTGCCGTTTGCGCCTTGTTGGCCAGGCGCTCCTGCAGGCTGGGTTGGGATGTAGATGCTGGCGCGGGAGTATCTGGATAGAACTCCTCCAGCACCTGACCAGACTCTTCGTCGGTGTCTTCGAAGGCACCGTTGGCGAGCCCATTGCGAGCTGCCTGGTCCAATGCCGCTTGGTCAAAGCCGGCCTCTCGACGGGCCTCATCAAGCGCTCTGGCATCGCGCAGGGCCTCTTCAACGCTCATGCCCTGGCGCAGCGTCAAGTCGACGTAGTAGATGGGCGTGCCATGGCTCTGGCGAGTGGATTTGCCACGCAGGCGTAGCTCCAGTGGCAGGCAGGCCAACCGATCACCAGACAGCGCCCGGAAGTACTCCAGCCGCGCCGACAATGTGCGGATGCTGTTGTAGCCAGTGGTGCGAAACACAAAGCTACCCAGGGCATCCTCATCGCCAATGCTGATGTTGAGTCGACCATAGGGTTTGCACTGGCCACCTTGGGCTAGCGGGCAGCCATCCGGTGAGGAGCAGGGCAGCGATTGAATGCCTTCTTGGGTACGACGCTTACACTGCTCGCCGTCACCCACGCACAGAGGTCGTCCAGACGCGCGATCAAACAACGCGTAGTGAGCCCGGAAGTTCAGCTGCGGGTCGTTGAACAGCAGCCGTACCGGAATGGAACGCAGCTTGTCGGTAGCGGACGTGCGTAGTTCTTTGTCCAGCGGATGCAACAGCCACTGACCGTCATATTGAACCTGAGAGGTGAGAGTGAACTGATCGTCTTTTTCCGGCAGACGTTTGCCGTTGCGCTCGACCACCTTGCCGATGGCAACGCGGCCCAACACGGGTGGGGTAATAGCGAGACCTTTGAGCATGACGTACTCCTTGGATCGATAAACAGGAAACGGAAAAAGCCCCGGGCTGCCGAAGCCGCCCGAGACAACAGGGGAGAGGACAGCGATAGAACGGGTTGCGCAGTAGAGAGGGTCAGCTGATCAGAAAGCGACGACTGCCTTCCTTGACCTTGCTGTAGCGGGTTTGCAGATAGGGTTTGTCTTTGAGGAGTTGATCGACGTCCAGCACGTTGCTGTCCTTGCTGCGTTTCCAGCTGATCTGGCCGCCAGCGAATATCGCTCGACTGGCGTCCCCCATGGCCTGTTGCAGTTGCTGTTTTAGCTCGGCTTCCCGCTTTTGTTGCTTGTTGATGGTCTGCTTGAGGGCCTTGAGCTCAACATACGCCACGCTGAGCGTGGGGTTGCCACTCAGATCAAGCGTGCGACCATTGTCCTTAGGGTAGAGGCAACGCAGTGCCTGATCTGCCGAATCGCTGCCATCAGCCGGTGGCGGCGTATCATCGACAACGTATTGCCAGAAGCGACGTTCCAGCTCTATCAGGTTCGCGATCATCGTTTCATCACGCTCAATACGATGAATCTCCAGATCCTGTCCACCGATCAACACGGCTACGTCGGCTGCCTGTTTACCGGTAACCGCCAGTTGATGCATCACCTGCAGTTGCACATACTCAGGCACGCCGTCACGCCACAAGCGGGCACCATTGATGCCGGCTGTTTTGCACTCCAGGATCTGGACCTCGGATGAACCGACGACCTCCCGGTCCAGGTTTGCCATCATCCAGTGCAGCTGAGGATCGGGATGCTGCAGCACTGCATTCACCTTGCGTACCTTGAGGCCTGTGCGCTTGGTGTACTGCGATGCAACGATAGGCTCAAGGATGCTGCCCCAGAAGGTGGGCGTGGTATCGTCCTGAGGATCGATTTGCGGCATGCCCGCATCTCGCTCGGTCTTTTCCAGCCACAGGGCCAACTGCGATTTATAGGGATTCAGGCCTACAGCTGCAGCGGCATCTGAGCTGCCGATACCACCGCGGCGCACAGCTAGCCACTGCTCCCGGTCCAGCTGGGTGGTACTGACCAGGCGCAGGGCAGTGCCTTTGCGTGGCGTTGAATAATTCCGTTTTTCCGATTTCATGTAGGGTTCTCCAGTAAGCCAAAACACCGCGCCCAGACGCACAAAAGCCCGGTCAGCGATGCTGGCCGGACCTATGGCGAACGGGAGAGGTAGTTAGTCAGTTGAGGAAGGTGATCAGCGTGCGGCATTGCCCTCAGGCAACCAGTTGCAGGGCATGATCCAGGGCTTTTTGTTTGAGCACCGCACCTTGACCAAACCAGGCGGAGTCCAGTCGGTGGTCAGTACTGCGGGCGCGTTTCTTGTGGTCTACAAACTCAGTGACGGCGTTGAGCAGCCCCCACGCGGTGTTCTGCGCGGATGCCAACTGAGCCCCTCGACCTTGGCCCAGATACAGGTCCTGCACCTTTTGCAGGGCGCGATGCTGTGGCAGTTGGGTCAGGTCAGTCAGGTCTGCATCGGTACTGCAGATCACCTGCAGGAAGTAACGCAGCGCTTCGGCTGGTTTTACCTTGCGCTCAGACAGCGTTTTCATGCGGTACATGAACTCGCTCCATTGCGAGACCGATACGCCAAGCTGCTGTTTAACGCGGGAGGCATTGAACTCGGTGCTGTGCGGAACCCGGATCGCCTGAGTTGCGCCATCGACCGCAATGGCCAGGGTGTTATTGCAGACCACGCGCACTGTGGTGGGCGTTGCCATGGTGGCTAGTGTTCCGTCACAGGAGGTGGCCAACAGCAGGTAGCCGTTTACCTCGTCACGGCCTTTGAGCTGGCTGCTTTGGCCGGTGCGGGCCAGCGCCCAGAACTTCTTGCCGCCCTTGAGTACCCCGGCTGTTTCCAGCTCAAAGCCTGCGTACTCGGTCAGGTCGCGATAGAACTCCAACACTTCCATCGGCTGCACGACCTTGTAGCGCTGGGAGACAACAGAGAGCGGCGCTTTGGTGTCTGAGCGGAACAGGACCTTCTGCTCCGGGAATGAATGGATACTGCCTAGGTGGGCGTTATTGCCGGATACAAAGCGCACCGGCGATTCTTCGATGTGCCAGTTCATGCCGGCTTCGCGCTGCCAGACTTCCAGCGGCTGATGCGTTGAAAGCTGGCT
Source organism: Halopseudomonas maritima (assembly GCF_021545785.1). Classification (NCBI taxonomy): domain Bacteria; kingdom Pseudomonadati; phylum Pseudomonadota; class Gammaproteobacteria; order Pseudomonadales; family Pseudomonadaceae; genus Halopseudomonas; species Halopseudomonas maritima. The sequence goes on along the minus strand of NZ_CP079801.1, from coordinate 301,215 downwards.
ACCCAGACCATGCCAGGGTGTTGCGCCAACGTAAGCCATGTTTTCGATTTGATGTGCCATAGGGGTTTCCTGAGTATTGAGTAGCGGCATAAACCCCGCGCCAGCAGGCGCTGGGGCAGGGTGGCCGTTGAAGTAGGGGAAAGAGAGGTAAAGCGGGTAACGAGAGAAACAAGAACGCTGGAGAAACGACGCGTACGGACCGACTTCTGCCGGTGTTAAAAGTGCTTGCCGCACTGGGTACAGCGATAACGACAGAGCAGTTCCTGGTCGACCACCTCACCAAGCTTGAGCCCGGCAACGCAGCCAATCAGACCGCCTGATATCGCGCCCAGCACTGCGCCAGATGCTGTTGCGGTGGGGCCAGCAAAGCGCATGACGGTAGCACCAATGCGTGCGCCCTCAAGAGCGCCGGCAGTAGCGCCAGACGCGCCGCTAAAGGCGCCCGCAACGGTACCAATGGTGCCGCCGGCGCGTTTGCCGTAGTGACAATGCTGGATCTGGTCAGAATGACAGGCAGGACAGGTTGGAATCATGGATATCACCTCTGAAACGCCGGTTGAGCCTGCCGGCGGGGTTTGCTCAGGTAGGTGATATAGGTCTGAAAATGTTTTGAATCGAATGTCTGTGATGCGCCAATGCGTGATCGGCGTGAAAGAGTCTTTAGACCCGCTTGCCTCGTCATGGCGTTGGCGGCGGGAGTAGCGGAAACGGCATAGCAGTTGCTCATCGAGCACCCTGCCTAAGCACAGCCCTGCGATGCAACCAGCATAATGCACCGGTGATAGCGTCAAGCACCGTGCCTGCAGCAGCGCTGGATGCAGAACTGGCTGCAGCACCGGTAAAAGTGCCAACTACGGTACCAATGGTGGCGCCAACACGTTTGCCGTAATGGCAATACACTACGAGGAAGGAGAAACCGCTTGATAAAAAATGCCGGCGCTGACAGCTTTTGTCTCAATCGCTGGTAGATCTGTTGGTCAGTCGAGTTGTACCCAGTGGCGCCTTGGCCTGCCGATAGTTTAGGCTCAGACTAGGGGGTTCAGGCTGATATGAGCGATAAGGGATGACAGAAAAGGGAGAGCGTTGCCGGCAGCATTACCAGTCGGTATATGAACGGAGTCATCCAGAGATCAACAAGGGCCGAGCTCTTGATGAATGCCTACATCACTTCCTTGATCAGCGCCCCGCGGGTAAGAACTTGTCAGCTCTCGAGCGTGCGCAAGGCTTAGCACGGGTGTCGTTTTGGCTTGATCAGGATGCGCTTGCCCAATCCGAACTCGCCAGCCTGGCCCTTAGTCGCGTGCTGCATTTTGATAATGCAATCAGTATCGAGATCCTGTTGCACCTCGCCAGCCGTAACCCTGAGGTGCTTAGATGGGCCATTCGCTATTCAAAGCTGTTCATGCGTGTAACTTCGCCCCTCTGGCTGGCGCTTCGGGCTGGGCTTGCGGGGAATGAGTGGGAAGTGTTTTTTGCTGTCTGCGACCGTTTGCTGGTTCAGCTCAAGCCCTTTGACGAGCTGATCGCCAGCGCTGAAAAACAGCTTGAACGGTTGTCCCTATTGGAGCTGTTTTCTTATCTCAGCGTGCTGGCTTATGAGGGCATTACCGACGACTCGCACGCCGATAGATCCGGTAAGCACTGGCAGGTTTACAACCGCATTATTCTAAGGAAACTCCAGACTTGCTCGGAAGGTGACTTTCGCCTGACTGAGTCTCGGCTCGCCCGGTCGCTGAAGCGCCACTTGTCACCGATCCTTTTCCCTGAGTCGTCCAGCGCAGATGGAGCCAGGTGCCGTGAAAACCTTGAATGGCTGGCTGTTCTTACTGCCGCAACCCAAGAGCGAATCGACTACGAGGGTTCCATTGATTGGTTCTGCTTCGATCAGGAATGTTGTTATCAGTTAAAGCCAGGCGAGCCGGTTATCTATAACAAGTCAAGTGCTGGAACAGAGCGATGGAAGCGAACGGAGCGTAAAGGCGATCTGCTTTGGCACTATTGGATGAACCGTGCTGTTCAGGCCTTCATTGAATCCGGTATGGCCGAGCAAACTATCGGTTCGCCCGAGAATCATGAGCTGAATCAGTTGGCGTATATCAAGGCTATGCGCAGCGAGCTGCAATTGCAGCAGATTTATGGCTTGACTGACCGGATTGCTCTCGGTGATGGCATCCAGGTTCGGCTTCATCAGGTGTTGCTGGCGAGCGAGCTGACCTCGGTTTTCTTTACGGGGCATTTCATCCAGCCGTTCCAACATTATTTCCAAGAACATGGCGTGCTTGCTCATGCACTTGGTCGCTTGGCTATGGACGGCTTATTGTCGGGAGAGAACAGGTTCCCCATGACCTGGTCCGAAGAGGAAGAAAAGATCGGTAGGATTAAAGGCTGGACGGTTAGCGAAGACTGTCCGCGAGGCAGTGCTGAGTCTGCTAAAGCCATTCTCAAGTTCTGGACCAGCGACCTCAAAGCACTAGGGCAGCAACTCAAGCAGCAGCCCGGCATGCCAGCACCACGCCTGCACGAGCAACCCTTTTACAAGATCGGTCGATACAGCTTTCAGTTTCCTTGGGTGGTTGCTCAGCAAAATAACCTGACGGCAGCCATCAATAACCTGCGGCGCGTGAATGCACGCAGAGCTGATGTACAGGAAGAAACCCAGCGAGTAGAGCTGGTGCTGGCAGAGAGCCTTCGGCAAAGAGGCTTTGCTGTGAAAGTGGGCTATCGGCCACTGGTGACTGCAGAGGATGATGCCGGTGAAGTGGATCTGATCTGTCACAGGGATGGCGTTGTGCTGCTCCTAGAGGTCAAGTCAGGCTACATACGCTCGACCAGGCATGAGGTGTGGTTGCATCGCACCAACACGTTGCGCAAGGCTGCTTGGCAGCTACGACGCAAACAGGTCGCCGTGCTCAACGCGCTGATTGACGATCAGGAGTTGCGGGCCAAGCTGGGCTATCACAGTCATAAACCTGGGGCGGATATGCGCTCTTGGATTATTGACACTTCCATTGAATTCGATGGGCAGTCGGTTGATGGGTTTAGGGTGGTATCGCGTGAAGCACTGGAAATCATTCTGCGTGATGAAAAACAGCTCCTCAGACCCTTAGATCAGCTTGACGAGGGGTATGTGGGTTCGTTGTTTCCTGATGGGTTTACTGCTCGCTGGCTTGTCAGCGTTGTTGAGTCAGATGAGCTTTGGCGCGGCATTTGCTGAATATGTCGTCACAAAAGTGAACCGCCCCGGGTTGCCTGGAGATCATTTCGTTTTAGCCAAGCCTGCATGAAACCGATGCAATTCACTGCGGTGGGCTGATTACCTTCGTGCTCTTTTTGCAGGCGTGCGACACGTTTTGTCGCCAAGGCGGGAGATGATTTAGCGACTTTTTCTATTTGTGAGAGACCAATGAAACCTGAGCCTTTCACCGTTGGCTGCGATAACTACCCGGAAGGAGTAGCTTTGTTGCTGTATTCGGACACCATCAATCAGAGAGGAGATTGGGCGACTGGTGTACTTCCGCCTGAAAATAGTCGGCCCTACGATCTAGAGTTTGTTCTCGCTGCGCCTGCAGATTATCTGCCTGAGGTGAGGAGTAGCTTAACTCTGTTTGTGGATCACCAAGATCCAGAGCGGGCTCTTCCTGAGCGGTGCTTCCAGCTGCTTGCGCCATCCGGAATTCCGAAGGGAGCATTCGACGTATGGGCTGAGAAGGCAATGGAGTCGATGATCGATATCGTGCGCTTCACTGGCCCCGTTTGTGCCGATTTCGCTGATATCGTTTCCGCGTTGAATGCAGGTGGTGGTCGGGCAGTCACTGCTGCGTGGGTCGATTGTGAGTGCACGGAGCAGGAATTGCTTTCAAAACTTCGGCAACTCCGATTACGTCCATTGCTGTGTCACGTGATTGGTGGTCCGGAGGTGATTCCCATGTCCAGGTTTACTCGTATTTGGGATGCACTTGAGACCGCGTTTCCTGGTGCAGAGAAGGCCGTTTTGGGGTACGGGGTCCACCCAAACAAGAGGACGACGCTTTTTTTCTTGGGCGTGCCCATTTGATCAGAGTAAGTAGCGTTGGAAAGCTGTTTACGGTGCTGGTCGGCGCTTCTGTTTTTACTCGTTTTGACTGAAAAGGAAATGCATTGATGATGTCGACACATAGCCCTTCTGGGCAAGATGTAGTCAGCCAACTGCTTGCTGCGTGGGTTGAGTCTGTGTTGCGCTACGACAAAATTATGGAGGGTGACGCTGGAGAAGGGGGTGACTGTTGCTGGTGGTATAACGAGCGCACAAACGTCAGTGTTCTCGCCGGCGCTGCCTGGACCAAGGGTTGGGTTGCGCTGGAGGAATATTCAACTTTGAAGCGGGCAGGTGCACCTATATCGGTCGTTGACGCTGAAGAGGGTTCTGACGCTAGAGGTAGGGTAGATTTGTACGTGTCCACGCCTCATGAAGACTATGCGTTTGAGGCAAAGCAGGTCTGGCTCCGTTTAGATCCTGGTTTTGAGACTGCTGGCTGTAGCGGGAAAGTTACGGAGGGTATGAATGCAGCGCGCCAAGACGCACTGAAGCTGGTTGGCGAAGCTGATGTCCATTATGCTGTCACTTTCGTCATTCCCTTTATATCCACGGCAGTTTTGGACGAAGCCGCAAAGGCTGATTTCAACGGCAGGCTATCTCAATGGCTATCGGGATTATCTACGTGTCCTTCATCGGCTAGTTGTGCTCCGGGACATGGGCCAGTGCAAATGGCTTATGTGTTCCCGCGGATGGAGGAGCGTTGTTATGTCAATGCTGCGGGATATTACTATCCGGGCGTTTTGATTTTTCTAGAGGAAGTTGGGGGGGGAGGTTCCTGCTGAGTTGTGGATGCCAGAAGTGTGAAGTTCCTGCGTCTGTTCTTACTTTGAAATGATGCTCCCGGCTCCTCATAGATTGCCGTTATGAAGCGCAGCAGTTGTAGCCGCGACAAAAGCTGTCGGTTGATAATCGGACTCTACCTGAGCTGCCAGCACTCAGGTCCGTCAAGCGAACTGCCACCAAGTCTTTAAGCAGTGGGTGCAGGCCAACGAGGCTGTAGAAAAACCCATTCCGGGCTCACTCCAGCCATCTCCTTGTTTATCTTTCAACCCAAACTCGTCTGGGCCGTACTGTATTCAAACACGCTGGCGTGATCTGGTATCCGCCAAACAAGCCTTGCAAGGCTTTCTACAGCCACCTCTGAAGCGTCGTCAGCCGCATTGCCCGTAATTCGCCAGCTTCTCCAGATTGTGGACTAGGCAATACAACTGCCATTGACCTTGAACCTTTCTGCGGCCGCGCAAGCTGAAGCGGCTCAACCGCTTGTTGGTGCCGATGTTCCCAAACACCGGCTCCACCACCGACATCCTGTGGCTGTAAATCGCTTTGCCCTCGGGGCTGTCCACTCGGTGCTTCATCCAGTCGGTATAGCTCGGTGGCCGGTTCGCCTCCAATCGAAACGAAACCTGCCTCCCCGCGCCCTTGCGGTGCTCTGCAGACTGCGGGTTGTGCATACAGGCGTTGCGCTTGGGGCAGGTTCGGCATTGCAGCAAGCGTCCTTCAAAATAGGCTACCGGTACACCAGCGTCGTTTGTCCGCACGCCACGGTGGCTGAGTTGTTGGCCAACCGGGCAGCGGCAGGTCATGTGTATAGGATCAAAATCAAAGGCACTGGCCGGGAATGTCGGACTGCGCGTCACGCCTGCGGGCTTCTGGTGGCGCTTGCCGTACTTGTCTTTTTGCAGGGCAAAGCGCGGGTCACGACTACGAAAGCGGTTGTCCGGTATATAGCCGTTGATCTGTCTGGTATGCAGGTATTGCATGTTGGCTTCGTTGGCAAAGCCGGTATCGGCGGTGACTACCACGCCGTGCTGATAGATAGCATCGGCAATCTTCAGTCGGGCATAACGCTGCTCCAAGGTTTCCAGCATGGGTTTGAGGGTATGGTGCTCCTGCCCTTCGCCGAAGGCTTGGGCCTCAATGATGATCTGGTGCTTGCGATCCACCATGGCGACGCCGTTGTAGCCTTGCAGCGTGCCCTTGCTGGTAGTCATCTTGGCGCTGTCGTTATCGGTGATATTGCTCTTCACTTCCTTGCGGCGCTTACCCTGGCCCATCCTTGGACTCTGGGTCTTTAAAAACCGATCTACCTTTTCCATCGCTTGATCCAGCGAGAGGATCATCTTGCCGTGGCGGATGGCTCGCTCCATCTCCACCTCTGTCTCCGCCGCATCATGCTGGCGGTGTTCGTTCAGATGGTGACGGATCAGCTTGCGCAGTTTGCCGCGCTTGGCCTTGAGCTCCTTGAAGGTACCCGACCACTCCTTGGCAGCATTGGAGGACATCTTGCAACCGTCGATAGCAAACAGCTCGTTACCCAACAAACCCTGCTGATGACACACCAGCAACACCTGCTCGAACACCGCTTCGATCGCCGTGGCGTTCTCGCTGACAAAGCTGGCCAGGGTGGTGAAATGCGGAACCGTATCGCAGGACAGCGCCTTGAATAGAATGTTGGTCTCGCAGCACCACTGGATCTGGCGGCTAGAGGTAATGCCCTTGGAATAGGCGAACAGAATAATCTTGAGCAAGATGGCCGGGTCATAGGCTAACCGGCCTGTGGCATCGTTGCTGTAACGGGGATGGAAGACCGAAAGGTCCAGCTTGTGTTCAATCAGATAATGAACGGCGTACTCGAACGTGCCGGGCTGAAGCTGCTCCTGGTAGTTGATCACCACCATGCTGTGCTGGCTGTAGTCGTAGGGCTTGAAGCGCGGCATGCAACACTCCTTGTTGATCTGACGCCAGACTACCAAATCAGGGGTTTTTCTACAGCCTCAACGCTGGCCTCAGCGGCAATTTCAGAATCAATGCCGAGCTGATTCGTGTCTTCCGCATTACCCAAAACGAGGGGCTGACTTTGATGAGTGCCAAGATCCGTCGGACCTTTGGTTGTCTTCAGGGACGCCCAGATGCGTTTCTCCCTTGTATCTATCTCGCGGAGTATGGCTTGTCTGGGCGGAGCTTTCGTGGCTGCGCGTCGGGGATACGGGCTGGCCTGTTCGCATTGGGAGCACTGACTGGTGGAGACCGCCCCGGCGTGGCCTCACGTGTAGGGTTGTTGCTGCCGTTGCAGTACTGTCGGGATGAGACTGTGCGTCGAGCGCTTGAGGCCATTCCTGCAGCGGTGAGATCGAATGAAGGGTTGTCGGCGCGTCGGGTTGCCGTGCAGCAGCTTCTTGATCTGGCGTTTGGTGGCGATCTGCTGCTGCTTGACGGTCACGATCCCGATGAGTTCTTTGCCATGCAGTTACGGCCTGGTCTGATTCCGCGGCTGGCAAAATCATTTTCATACGTCGTGGATGTACTTGATGATCTGGCCGGCGCCATTGAGCTGCGTGCTGTCGCGCCGTTTGGCTGGCGCAGCTATGGCGAGTTGGTGGAGTGGTTCAATGGTGTTGATCCCGTTTCCGGCACAGTCGATCCTGCTCGTTGGAAGTCGCTGACGCCATTCTTTGTGTCTGGCAACACTGGGCATATAGGGCTACGCGATGCAGCTCACAACGGAGCTCGGCTGTTTCGACCATGCGAAGATCTGCCTCGCTGGTTTCGCTTGCGACCTGATATCACCGATGCACCAGTGGGTGTGCTGTTCGAAATGGGCCAATACGGTTGGGCAAGGTTGCATATGTCGTTGGCTGATTGCAGCGCGGTGATGGATCTGTCCAACGTGTTTGATCCATTTGATGATCTGGTGGCCTGGGGGCGGGAAATCGACGAGGGTGACCTTCCTGTCATGATTGAGGTCGATGAGGAAGGATCGACGGCTGTGCTGGCTGTGCTTCCTACCGAGGATCCAAAGCGTGTTTTGCTACGGGTCAAGCGGCGCTATCCCGATGAGCTGTTGCTGGAAGGGATTGTGGCTCGGTCAGAACTGGCGGGTACCTTCAAGGCTGAACTGCGGCGCTTCTTTGCTCAGGAGTTTGATCCGGGGCACTGGGATGATGAGGAGGGATGCCTTCCGACCAAGGCGCGCTTGCAGCAATCCCGATGGTTCGCTGCGCTTACTGCGGACGGGGTGTAAGGCTAAATTGCCCCTGTCAGCGGCTGGTTCAGTCCTTTACCACCGGATAACACGCATCGCCCCACAAGGTGTTCGGGTTATCGAGCATGATCTCGATCACCAGCGGTACCAGTTGACCGAGGATGGCGACGCAGTCGCGCAGCTGTTCGCGATTGACCTTCCCGTTCCAAGTGGCGCCGCCGTGGATCAATTGGTTGCGTAGCGTGTAGAGTCGGCTAAACACCACGGCCAGGACGGTAGCGGTGTCGCGGGAGCCGAGGGCGGTTTTGGCGCGTTGCTTGCCTGCGGTGAAGCGCTGTTGCCATTCTTCGTGGCTGAGTTTACCGTTCTGGTAATCCCAAAAACTTTGAAACACAAACGGGTTGTCGAGCAGCACCCGGATGTTGCCGGGGAATGCTTGCCATACCAGCTTCTCCAGCGTGTTCTGCTGATCCAGTTCGCATAGCTTGTTGAGGAAGGCCTTGAAGGTTTCCTGTTCGCTCAGGCGCAGGCGTTCATCGATTTCTGTGGCGTAGGCAGCGTTGAAAGCGATCCAGAGGAAAATGAATTGGCCGTCGAGATCCTCGGCTTGCTCGGCGCGATTGAGCCAGCTGAGTGAGCGGTGAGTGCGCAGGGCAAGGTTCTCGTTGTGGGTGTGGCGTTCGGCGCGTTGGCGTTGCTTGAGGCGTTCGTAACTCATGACGTCACCTCCTGCTGTACAGGCTGGTAACCGTTTTTTCTGGCCTGCGACAAGATCTTCTCCGCCTGTTCCGCCTGATGATCTCGCCACTCAGCCGGTTGCACTACGTGAAAGCCGGCACCGAAGCCGTGAATCCACCAGAGGGTTTGCTGGTCGTTCGGTACTGTTGCGCGTAACTCAATCCAGCCATCTGCGTCGGGTTCAGACAATGTTTGATCATCGCTTACCGGTGTTTCCCTCAGCTTCCAGGCAACGTGGTTGTTCAGCTGGGCAACAAGCACCACCGGGTCTGTTGTGACTGGCAAGCCAAAGCTGCCTTCGGTGATGTAATCCTGCACGTTGAAGTCCGGATGTGGCCGGTAAGCTTCGCTGCTGTGTTTTACTGCTTGAAAGCGATGCAGCGCCAACTGACGGATGTCATCGTGCTGGTTGATGGTGGCAAGGACATAGCTGATCTGCCCGCGCGTCACCAGTCCTTGCGGGTGGACTGTGAAGTGCTGGAGATCCTGCTTGTAGCGGCTGAGGTAGTCCACCTCAATGGCTTGCTGATTGAGCAAGGCATCCGACACAGCGTCCCAAATGCCTGCTTTGACTTCTGGTGCAATCAGCGACTTGCCTTCAGGAATGCTGGAAACGCGCTTGCTCCAATGGGAGAGCCCATTTGCATGCAGACTCTCAAGGTGCTGGCGTGCGCGTTCAAAGCGGTAGCTGATGTGACTGAGTGCGGAGGGCGGCAGCTTGTCTGCCAATCCTTGCTCTGCCATGACCAGCACCAGAGCCTCGACCGTATCCATCGCTGGCAGGTCACTGGCGTAGCTGGCAACGTAAGACCAGCGATAGGGCTTTTCGGATTTGTCGCAGGTAAGCGGAAACCAGGTCGAGAGCCGTTCAAGGTCGCGCTGCAAGGAGCGTGGCGTCAGGGTGAACCCTTCTTCGCTGAGCTTTTCATGCAGGGTAGTGGTCGCGCGCTTGGCGGGGTGCCGGGGGATCATGCGCAGCAGGGCGAGGTGGCGCATCAACGTATCGTGCTGGCTCATGGCAAGTCCTTGTGTCTAGTGGCAGCGACATGAATCGTCGCATGTCGAATCTAGGATGTCACTCAGCAATGACCATGGAGTGACTGAATGAACGCAACCCTGACCAGCCCTCACACGCTTTCTACCGCACAACGCCAGGAACTGCTGCTGCGCTATTTGCAGCGCGATGTATGCGGCCATCCGCGTATTGCTCTTGAAGGCGGTGACGAAGGCGAAATCAGCGTGACACAAGCTTCTGTGTGTGGGCGTGAACGGCGATGGTCGATGCCTGCGCCAATGTCACCTCAGGCAGAGCGTGTGCTTGGCTGCCTGTTGGCAGGGGCGGCCGGTGACGCTTTGGGCGCCAGGGTCGAGTTCCTGTCCTGGGACGAGATTCGTCGGGGTTTCGGTAACTGGGGTATTCGCTCAATGGCGCCGATCTATGGCCGACGCGGTGCGGTAACCGACGACACCCAGATGATGCTGTTCACCGCTGAGGGGCTGTTGCGGGCTTTTGTACGTCAGCGTGAAACGGGTAGCTGTCACGTACCGGCGGTCATTCACCACGCGTTGCAGCGCTGGTTGCTCACGCAAGGCGTTGAGCCTGCATTGAGCCCCTGCCGGGATGGCTGGTTGATCGAGGAGGTTGCGCTATGGTCACGCCGAGCGCCGGGCAATACCTGCTTGTCTGCGCTGATGGATAGCCGGGTGTTTGGTGAGCCGGCGGTGAACGACAGCAAGGGCTGTGGTGGCGTCATGCGCGTTGCGCCCTGTGCCTTTTTGTTCGACCCATTCGCGGTCGCGTGTGAGTCGGCTCGGCTGACCCATGGCCACCCAACCGGCTACCTGGCGGCTGGTTTGTTTGCTGACATTCTGAATCGCTTGTGGCGTCAGTCATTGCCGTTGGCCGAAGTGGTGGTGATCGCCCTGCAGGCTCACGGTGGCAAAGCAGGAATGCAGGAAACCCGCAGGCTTGTGGAATATGTGCTGCGGTTGCACCAGCAGGGCGTGCGGCCCAACCCGGAACGTATCGCCGAACTGGGCGGAGGCTGGGTTGCAGACGAAGCACTCGCCATCGGTCTCTGGTGCGCGCTGGCGGCGGAAAGCTTGGAGGACGGCATCATCATGGCCGTAAACCACAGTGGTGACAGTGACAGCACTGGCATGATTGCCGGTAATCTGCTCGGTTTGATCTATGGCCCACAGGCTATTCCTGAGCGCTGGCTGGAGGAGCTGGAGTTGCGTGATGTGATTACGCAGGTGGCTCTGGACCTGGTCGACATTCCGGCGACGTATGAGACAGGTGGCGAGGCGGAGCTGCGTCGGCGTTATCCGGGCTGGTGAATTGCTGGAGCATTGGGCCTGCGAGAGCTTCAGACCCACTAGAGCATGACTGCTTTTGAGCTTAGCTGCGTTTATTTAGATTCGTTTCATACGGATGCCCCGGTTTCATCCGGGCTGACATGCCATCGTCAGCGACCATCAACCAGGCGCAGGGTAGGGTGGGTGCACATTCGCCGGCTCCAATGATGCAGCCGTGGTTCCATCTGCTCTCGCCTTTCACTTTGCGCTCTATCTGAAATCCCATCTCCTCCCACTCTCTGACCATAAGCCCCATGCTCAGCGGATCCATGGCGCCAAGCCGAAACAGCTGGTCGTCATGCCTTGCAGGGCCGCCGGTTTCACCGATGTAGTCCGTCCTGCACTGCTGCCAGCCACCTGGGTATTTCCGTTCGATCACGGAGATTGGAACGATGAAGTTCAGAAATTCGAGATCTATCGCCATTGAGCATTGGCTCCTTGTTGTCTGCGTGGATGTCAGTATCCACTCCTATGCGACAGAGTCTGTCGCTCAGACTGTCATGCTGTCCAAATGAGCCACTCGGCAGATGCCCGGAAGGACCGCATACCATGACCGTAGAAGAAACCGAGTTTGATCCAGACTTCGAATCCTTGCGTCTTGGGATGCTGCTCCGGCAGTTCCCCGAGCATGCGGATGGCAGTTGCGAGGTTCGCTTTGCTGCCGATGATGAGGCCCGCCTGAGCCATGCGTCCTGGTCCACTGATGTCACCTGGTACGTGCTAGCCAACGACTCAGGATTCAAGGTGTATCTGATGGAACTGCTGGACATCCTCATTCGGTATCGTGCGCAGTGCGGTCAATCTCGATGGAAAAACGGTATCGTGAGCATAAGCCAAGGCGCCATAAGCGTTGACTGGCTGGTCGATGACGAATCTGAAAATGGATAGAGGACGTAACGAATGGATGCATTGAAACAGGAATACGTACGCATTCTGCAGGGGCTGCAGATTGACCAGTTCAACCTGGCCGAAGACAAGTACTCGGGTGTGTTTTTGCCTGATCCGTTTGAGGAGTATTGGGCAGCTGAGACGAAAGTCATGCTGGTCGGCCGTGAGACGGCAGGTTGGAACACCAATACGTCTCCGCCAAGAAATACCATCAAGCGGGCTGCGGGACTCGGTGGCGTCGCGGTATCGGAGGTTGTAGATGAGTCCCTCGGGCGCTATAGGAGTCATTTCAAGTTGAAAGGCGACAAGGTCGTCGAGACGTCCAGAAGCCGTTTTATGCAGTACTACTTCCGGCTGGCCAGGGAGCTTGACCTACACCCGAGAGCACTGATCTACGCGAACCTGTTTGCCTGGGACTATGACAAGAAGAGCCCAAGAAATCGCCCAGCTACCGAGTTCGATGAGATCGTATCAGCGTCACAGCAACTGCTTGCTGCGCAGATACGCCGTTTCAAACCGAATTTCATTGTATTCGCTTCAGGCATCAAAGGCGCCGATGAGGCCATTCGGAGCCTGTTTATTGATCACTTCGGCGGGTACCAAACCGCTAAAGAAAAGCTGGTGCCGGGCAAGCTCTGGGAGTTTGAAGCGGCCGGTGCCACCTGCTACCGCATAGCGCATCCGCGCGCGGAGTATGGACATGCAGAGTTCAGAGATCAGGTCATCGAGCGCATCAAGACCGGCGTTGCTTCGAGAGCGTTAGCGTAAGCGCCGTCGCGCCATGAGCCTCATCGGGCTTTGTTCTTGGTAGGAGGAATTGCGGTATGAGCATTCTGATCAAGTACATCTTTAACGCCAGCATCCTGATGCTGCAGCTGGCGACCATGGGCTACGGACTCTGGCTGGGTTTGACGGAGTCCTGGGGCATGGGGTTGTTCATGTTTGGGGTTGCGTTGCTGCTCGGTGCTGCGGCCTTTTCTGTGCCTGAACTACCTGATCCACCATCGGAGGCGTGATGACCGCTCAGATCGGTGATCTGCTTTTCTATCAGGGCGAACGGCTGACCATGTGTGATGCACCGCTTGGCACCTACTTTCGTTTGGGCGGCGCCTATCCTGAGTTTGAACCTAGCTCCACGGCGCTCATGCGTGGTTATGTTGCCACCTGGGAGCTATTGGAAGACCGGCTGTACTTGATCGCGATCCAGGGTTGGCTGAGTGATGGGGCGGACGCGTCGTTGGAATCGGTCTTCCCGGGCTATCCGGAACGGGTATTCGCGCACTGGTACTCCGGCCGCATCAGGGTCCCGCGTGGCAGGCTGCTGAAGTACGTTCACGCGGGTTACGCAAGTGTCTACGAGCGCGATGTGCTGCTGGATTTTGAGCGGGGTGTGCTTGTTGCGTCGGCGGAGAAGCACAACGGCGTATCGGACAACCCGGATGCCCCCGAGGGATATGGTGTCGGGGCGCTGACGGTGTTTTCGAGGCCGGGCACGCAGCAGGAGACGGACGATTGACCTATCTCTACCTGTATCTCGGCATTGGTCTGCTGGTCGGCATTGGCTTCAGCATCAATGGCGCGCGAGCCTACGCAACAAACCCGCCAATAACCGAGGTGGTAGCGCAGGCCCTTGACCCGGACTGGCAGCCACCCAAGCGGCGCTGGTTACCACTGATTCTGATCAGTAGTGTGATTTGGCCGGTGCTGCTTCTGCTTCCTCTGCTGGAGCGACCGTTTGAACCAGAAGCGCCCAAACCCGAGTTCGCTGTAGCCGGGGACCATTTACTGGAGTCGCTTACAGTGGATGAAATCGAAGCCCGAGAGCGGGTTGTAGACCCGCTTGGCGCGGTGCCCGACCTGCCATTCGGACACCTGAATACGGCCTGGCAGGACTTTCTAGCCGAGTGCGAAGAGGGCGTCGAGTTCAGGCGGTTTGCGGCTGATTGGGATGCAGGTTGGTGCAAGGAGCGGCGCGAAGGCTACGTCGAGATGGTTGACGGCCAGCCGGGGCGTTTCTTCATGACGGTCTGCAAGACGCTGCCAGAGGAGTAACCAGCAGCTTCTTCAGTCTTAACCCCACAGGTTGTTGCAGATACGCTGGACGGCTGCGTTGGCAGCCCTGCAGTCAAATAACGTCGGATCAAAGTGACCACCGGCCCAGGCCAGCGCCTCTTTGCCTTCGTCACTGTCTGGCCGAGCAATCGCCTGCAGAAAGTCCAGATACCCTGGCACGCCGCTCACATCCTCTGGCGGACAGGCGCCGGCACCATCGAGTACCTCGCACCAGGTGCCGGATACATCGCTCGGCTCCTGAGCTTCCAGCGCAATCACGTGTTGCCAGCTGTCGCCAAAGTCATAGGTGTAGCGCACACGATCCACATGCTTGAACGCCTTTGTCAGCTTGACGCGTCGGTCATCCTGCGCATCGCCCTGCAGGTCGGTAGACTCCGGATCCAGCGGCGTATAGTGATTGAGCCCGACCTGAAACTCATGCAGGTGGCAGCTGTGCCAGCCAAACGCCGCCTGGATGAAGTGATGGAGCTTGCGTAGCGTGCAGTCGCTGTTTACCCGGATTAGACGCCATACGGGCGGTTCGATTTGCAGCGGCTCCAGTTGGATAAACAATGTGTACAGCGTGGGTTTGGTTGCCATCGGGGATCCTTGGGTTACTTGTAAAACCACGGCTGCAGTTGCTCGAGGTTACCGACCACAATCTGCTGGGCTGTAGGCTTGGCGTGCACTTTGGTTGGGTCGATCTGGTAGCGCTGCAATACGTACTGCACCAATGCGCCGCGGGTCTGGATCTCCAGCTGCCCGCCGATCATGCCGTAATCCGCCTCCACGATGGCCCGCTGTTCAGCCTTCAAACGTGAGTCTGGCTCAATGATGACGGCGACTCGGGTATTCCAGCCTGTATCCGCCTCGCGCGTATTGTCCGACAGGTCATCCATCAACTCAGGCACACCACGGAATCGGCTGAGCACAAAGTCGCGGTAGTCGCCGTTCTTCTCGCAGTAGGCACGCACATGCCAGCGCATACCGGTAAATACCAGCGTATGCGGTGCGATCAATCGCGTCTCGCCATCGGGCGTGGTAAACGACACATACTCACATTCAAGTCGCTGACCTTCGCGACAGGCCTTCAGCAGCGGCCGCAGCACCTCAGGACGCACCGACCTGTCCGGCACATCCAGCACCTCGGTATGGGCATAGGCCAATGCCAAACCTTCAATATGCGGCGCGCGGTCGTGGCTCTGGTTCAGCAGATGCAGGTATGCGCTGGCGCTGTCGTCGATAAAGCGCGGCTGGAACCGCTTGCTCGGCACATAGCCCTTCAGGTGCTTGTCGTATTCCAGATTCTTCGGCGCATGCTCGGTGATGTAGGTGTTGATGTCCTTGGAGGCCTGCTGACGGCTGATACCAAAACTCTGCATCAGGTGCTGAGTGGTCAACCGACCTTCCCACCAGGCGACCGTCTCGATCAGACGGTAGCGAAGGGCAAGATCCCAGCGAACGGATTCGGGGGTGGTGCTGCGTTTCATGGTGTCCTTACCTGTGCGAAAACTTTACCTGTATGGGTAAACAATATAGATCTGTCTAAAAAATCTACATATGTTTCTGCTGAGCTGCAAGCCACCTTGCTGCAGCTTTCTCGTTATGGAAAACAGGGAGAAGACATATGGCACTGATTGAATGCAGCGAGTGCGGCAGCACTGTGAGTGAAATGGCAGCAGCCTGTCCGAAATGCGGTGCCCCGGTCGGCAAGAAGCCCTTGGCTACGCCGGTGCGTGTGTTGGAGCAGCCTCGTACGGTAAGCTTCTGGTTGGGGGTGGGGGTCTTAGTATTTCCGCTGGTGTTTTCCTGGTTTCTGTTACGCAAGGGGCACTCCACCACCAGCCGAGTGATCGGCTTTGTCTGGCTGGGTTTATCGCTTCTGGCAATGACTGGCCAGCAGGCGGCAGATACCAGCAGCGGGTCAGTCACTCGTTCTAACAGTATTTCCAGTAGCAGCGCACCGCAGACACCGCGCCCGGCACCGGTAGAGCAACCGTTGCTGCAGGTCACTGCGAGTCAGTTGGCGCAGGCCTATGACCGCAATACTGTTGCCGCGGATCAGCAGTTTAAGGGCAAGCGTTTTTTGGTCACCGGTGTTGTTGATTCGATTAACACTGACTTTCTCGGACGCCCTTATCTGACGCTACGAGGAGGGGTGAATCAGTTCATGGAACCGCAGTTCGAACTGGATCGTGCCCATGAATCCTCCGCAGCGAAGCTACAGGCTGGCATGCGGGTCAGTCTTGTCTGCACGGGGAGCGGCGATATCGCCAAGACGCCAATGTCCAAGAGCTGTAAGCCCGCGGACTGACGTTGCTTTGATCAGCATGGATCGGGTGCTTGAGCTGATTACGTTAGCTGTCCAGAATGCAGCAGGTAGTATTAACTGCATGCGATTATGCGCTAAGCCGTTGTGAAGCGACTTTGCTGATGACTAAGGTGTGAGACGTGCCCGATTACCAACCGCCGCTAACGCTGACTCCCCGCATGCTGACTCTGGTGACAGAGATCTGCGAGCTGGTTGGCCGATTGACTGCTGAGGAGCATAGCCGACTGACCCCGCAGCTTCGGCGGGGTAATCGGATTCGAACCATTCAGGCGTCTCTTGCCATCGAAAACAATACCTTGAGCGTTGAACAGGTAACCGCTGTGCTCGATGGCAAGCGTGTCCTCGGCCTGCCGGTGGAGATCCAGGAAGTGCGCAATGCGTTTGCAGCCTATGATGCGATGGCCGGTTGGCGACCTGATTCAGTGGAGCACCTGCTGACGGCTCATCGACTTCTCATGCACGGGTTGCTGGACGGTGCAGGGTGCTATCGCGCGGGCGGCGTAGGTATCTATCGCGGCGAGCAACTGCTGCACATGGCGCCACCGCCAAGCCGCGTGGCCGTGCTGATGCAGGACTTGCTTGCATGGGTGTCTGCTACAGAACTACCGGCCTTGATCGCTAGCTGTGTGTTTCATTACGAGTTTGAGTTTATCCATCCGTTTGCGGACGGTAACGGACGCATGGGGCGACTTTGGCAAACGCTCATCCTGAGTCGCTGGCAGCCACTGCTGGCCTACCTTCCGGTTGAGACCGTTATTCAGGCCCATCAGGGCGAGTATTACGCAGCTCTGGCCGAGGCAGACAAGGTATCTGAAGCCACTCCGTTCGTTCTCTTCATGCTGACGGCATTGCGCGAAGCGTTACTTGAAGCGGTGGTTGGCGACCAAGTAACCGAACAAGTAACCGACCAAGTAAAACGGTTGCTGGCAGAGTTGCCTCCAGGGGCTGCACTCAAGGCTAGCGAGTTGATGGAGCGCTTGGGGCTCTCTCATCGTCAAAGCTTCGGCAAGTCGTATTTGAAACCGGCGCTTGCCGCGGGATTGATCGAAATGACCGACCCCACGTCGCCACGGAGCCCAGTCCAGCGGTACCGGCGCCGGCTACGTTGAGAGCACCGTAGGGCCTGCCTAATGGAGCGCAAGTATGCAGGGATCGCTGTTCGACCAGTCACCATCAAGTGATGTCGAGTTACCGCCGCCAGCGCGTATGCCGCTTAATCACGGAGCACGTCAGGTTCATCGCACGCTGATGCCAGACCTCCTGGCAGCAGGTGAGGTACTGGTTGTAACCGGCTATAGCGGGCTCGATCAGCTCATACGCCTGGTAAGTCAACGAGCTGATGCTACCGGTCGGCTCAGGCTGTTGCTGGGCTCTGAGCCATCCTTGAGTAGCTCCCAGGATTTTTCTCTGCACAATCGAAGCTTTGAGCAGGAAGTGCGTTCTTATTGGCTCAGCAGAGGCGTCTCCCTGCGCTTGAGCGGACAGCTGATTCATTGCATTGAGTTACTTCGCAACAGAGTCGTTTCGGTCCGCTATCCGGGGCCTGGTCCACGCGTGCATGCCAAAATCTACTGTACGCAATCGGCCGTTACCCTCGGCTCCAGCAACTTCACTGCACCAGGTCTGCATTCCCAGCATGAGGCCAACGCTCGCTTTACCCCTAAAGATGAGCCAAGGCGTTTCCGAGAGATATGGCAATACGCTGAGTGTCTGTGGGAGGAAGGTACCGATGCTGAAGAGGCGCTGGTGGCGCTGCTGGAAAGCCTGCTGCGCTGTGTAACCTGGAGAGAGGCTCTTGCTCGTGCCTGTGCCGAGTTGCTTGAAGGTGACTGGGCAGACAGCTACCTGAAGTCCATTGGCCAATCGACCGATGTCACGCTTTGGCCTTCCCAGCGCAAAGGTATCGGTCAGGCGTTGTATCTGATCGAAACCGTGGGAGGTGTCTTGATTGCGGATGCGACGGGTTCTGGCAAAACCCGAATGGGCGTGCATCTGCTACGCGCCGTATATGATCGCATCTGGTCAGCATCCAAGGGGCATAAAGGCCTGATTGCGATGGTATGCCCTCCGCTGGTGATCGCCAATTGGGAGCGCGAAAGCTTGCGGAGTTTCCTTCAGCTCAATATTCGGTCTCATGGCGCATTGAGTCATTCCAGAGCAGGGGACGAGAGCATCATCTCCGACCTGATGGTGCGGTCACAAACCCTGGCGGTTGACGAAGCACATAATTTCCTTAGCCAGACATCTAACCGCTCTCGCCAGTTAGTCCATAACCTGGCAGATCAGGTCGTGCTGTTTACCGCAACCCCGTTCAATCGATCTGCCAGTGACCTGTTGCGCATGGTCGACATTCTTGGTGCAGACAACTTCGATGATCAGGTTCTAGCGACCCTGGAAAGACTGACGCGTCTGAAAGGTGGGTTGAGAGATGCGGCGCCAGAGGATCTCGCGACGCTGAAGAGTGCGCTGGCCGGATTCATGGTGCGCCGCACCAAGAAACAGCTCAACAGCATGGTCGATCTTGAGCCGGACGCATACCGCTTGCCTTCCGGCCGGGTTTGCCGATATCCGGAGCACCATCCGCAGGTCTACGAGCTGGATGAAAGTGCGCGTGACATCAAGCTTGCCGGAGAGATTCTGACAATTGCCCGATCATTGGTGGGCATAACGCATTTTGAAAAAGCCCTGTACCTGCCCGAGAGCCATGCTCGATCCGGAATGAGTGCAGAGGCCTACCTGCAAATGCGGCTGAGATCCGCCAACGGACTTGCCTGTCATCATGTCATGGCCAGTTTGCGCTCATCCCGGCTCGCCCTGTTCAGGCATATTCTCGGCGAGCGCGAGGCATTGGTAAGGCTGCATTTGCAGGATGACCTTACAGTAGAGGGCGACGACACCACCGGCAATATGCAGGAGCGTATTACTGCTCTGCAGGGCCGTATTCCTGAGAATCGTTTGGGCATCGAGTTGCCTGTCTGGTTATCAGACCCCGATGCGCATCGCCGCGAGTGCGAAGCGGAGGTCGGCCGTTATACCTATATCCTCATCCGCCTGGAGCGCATGAGCGACGGCCGGGAGAAACGTAAATGCCAACTGTTGCTTGACCTGGCTCGGCAACACGAGCAAGTGATTGCTTTTGATCATTTCCCGTTGACGCTGCGCTATCTCCGGCACCTCATGGCGCGCCCGCGGGGTGAAAAAGGTGCCGAGGTTTTGCTTGGGGTAGGGGGCAAGAAACGGCAGAACCAGGTGTTGCAGGCGCGACTCGATCCCGAGCGTGGTGCAGGGCGCGTGATCGCACTGTGCAGCGATGCTTTGTCTGAAGGCGTTAACCTTCAGCGTGCCTCGGCAATGGTGCATCTGGATATGCCCAGCGTGGTGCGTTATGCCGAGCAGCGAGTCGGTCGTATAGATCGCATGGATAGTCCGCATGACAGCATCGAATGCTGGTGGCCCAGGGATGCCGAAACCTTTGCGCTTAAGGCGGATGAGCGGTTTGTAGCGCGCGTAGAAGATGTGGAGTCGTCACTTGGCGGCAACCTGCAACTTCCCGATGCCATGCTGACAACCGCTGCACCGGAGCAACTGATAACACCAGAGGCGCAGCAGCAGGAACTCGAGCAGCGCGCGACGATCCCGTGGGACGGTGTTGAGGATGCATTCGCGTCGGTTCGTGGGCTACTCGAAGGGGGCCGAGCGGTGCTGACTGCAGAGGACTACGCCTCGGTTAGAGATGAGACTCTGGCTGTGTTGTCCCGCGTCAGCCTGGTGAGGTCTGAGCGGCCGTGGCTATTTGTTTGTCTTGCGGGAGAAGCCAAAAGGGCGCCTCGCTGGGTGCTGGTCGTGGATCAGCAGCCTAAACCGTTGGTGCATTTGCCGGATATTGTCGAGCAACTGCGGAAACGTCTGGGTCAGGGGCAGGAAGATCTCCCGCTCAGTCATGGTGCTGGGCGGCAACTTGAGCGCTTCTTGGCGCGATTGTCGGAGCAGGAGCGACTGTTGTTGCCACAGCGTAAACAGCGTGCACTGGATCAAATGCAGGAGGTCATTTCGGCTTGGACGGGCCGAAAGGGGTGGATTGAAAGCGCGGGTCAGGCTGACGCGATTCAGCGCCTGCTGCAGACGCTCAAGCATAACCGCACAGACGACTGCCCCGATTGGACGCAGCTGGCAGACGCCTGGTTGGATCTCGTGCGGCCGACTTGGTTTGGCTATCTGAACAAAACAGCTAGGCGCTCCCAAATCGTTCGCTTGCGTGATATTCGTAAGGCGCTGCTCGTAGATCCGTTGCCGGCTTCGGCGATCATCGAGCGGATTTCAGGCATCGCCTTGCGGCAAACATGGGAAGAACGAATCGTTGCTTGTGTGCTGGGCTACTCTGGCACAGGCTGAATCAGCTAATCAGTACCTGTTCAGCTTAGGCGGATGACATCAGACCTGCCTGAAAACTTGACCTGTATGCATGACCATTATTGGTCTGTCAGCTAACGCGACATATCATCCAACTGTGCCCGCTTGGAGTGGGCAGGGATGGAGCCCTTGGTCATGGATGACCGCTTCTTATGCGCTTTTGAGGTGCGCTGTTGCTAGACAGCGACAGGATCTGCCATCAAGATAATGGCAGCTAACTACGGGTGTCTTTATCTGGCTTGATTCAAGGCATCTTTCTGGGGGGGCAAGGCTATTTCTGAGCGCTCCTCAGATCCAGTTATCGAATAAGGAAGTGTTTGGGCGCTGGGGCGTCCTTGGCGTTCAAGTAGAAGTGCTGCAGGGAGGCTCTCTGATGTCTGACGAACCGAATCACAATCCTGGCAAACAACCTGTCACGCAAGAGTCTGGTGGCGTTGCAGTGGATGTAGTCGAGCTAACTGAGGGGAGTGCAGTCATCTCCGAGGCGGATGAGCTCCCTGCCAAGTCAGTTAAGATCAACGCCACTGTGGTGGCCAAGCTGAACTTGGCTGATCATCAGAATTCGGTTCCGGTGATTCGTGAGCTGCGGGTTATCAATGAGACCGAGAGTAAATTCGGTCAGCTGACACTGACGCTTACCGCAGAGCCCAGCATATTCAAACCAAAGACTTGGCATATCGATGCGCTTGGGGCCGGGGTTTTTCTGCAGATCCCGGGCCTAGATGTCGCTGTCGACGGTACTTTGCTAACTCGGTTGACCGAAGCCGAAAACGCCACCCTCAGTTTTGTTTTGTGCTCCGTTACCGAGGGCGCAGAGCCGCAAGAGGTGGCTAGGCAGGAAGTTACCCTCGAAATGCTTCCCCGAAATCACTGGGGTGGGCTATCCCATCTGCCGGAAATGACGGCGGCTTTTGTCCAGCCAAACGACAAGGCTGTTGAGCATTTGCTGCGAAACGCGGCTGATCTGCTCGAGAAAAGCGGTAAGTCCTCCTCGCTGAACGGATATGCCAGTGGTGCTCAGCACGCTTGGGATATTACCTCTGCGATCTGGAGCACCGTTTCTAAAATGGGCCTGCATTACGCCTTACCCCCTGCCAGTTTTGAGCGGGAAGGGCAGAAGGTACGTAGTCCTAGCCAGATTGTGGATAGCGGTTTGGCTACTTGCATGGACTCTTCGCTTCTATTCTGCGCTGCGTTGGAACAAGCAGGGCTCAACCCGTTGATTGTGTTTACTGAAGGGCATGCATTTGCAGGTGTGTGGCTGAAGAAGGAAGAATTCAGTTCTTCGACGATCGAGGACGTCTCGTCGCTGCGCAAGCGTATGAAGCTTGATGAGCTTAAGCTTTTCGAAACCACGTTGGTGACGCAATCCCAACCAGTTTCCTTGAACTTTGCCATCGAGCGAGCAGCTCAGCAGGTTTCAGAGGAAGAATCCTCCAAATTTGAAATGGCTATCGACATCCGGCGGGCCCGGATGCAACGCATTAAACCGTTGGCGAGCGCAGAGGCAAATGTCGCGACTCTAGAGAGGGCGGAGCAGGCACCGGCTGTGCGCGCTGAGCTGGGTATTGAGCTTGCGACCGCGCTGCCAAGCGAGATTCCCAGCGAGATTGATGTCGCTGCGATCGACCCAAAGGATCGCTTGGGCCGCTGGCAGCGTAAGCTTCTGGATCTGTCTCTGCGTAATAATCTGCTCAACTTTAAGGCGGCAAAAAAAGCATTGAAATTCGAGGCGCCTGATCCCGGTGCTCTTGAGGATGTGCTGTCGACAGGTAAGCAGATCAAGTTGATGGCGCGTCTTGATTTGATGGATGGCGCAGATCCGCGTGCAAAGGAAATTTACGAGCTTCGTGAGCATGAGGATGTAAGGAAAAAATTTGCAGCAGATGCGTTGGCGCGTGGAGAGATCCACATTGCCCATTCACAGGCTGAGCTTGACTCTCGGCTTGTTGAACTGTTTCGAGGGGCCAGAGCAAATCTTGAAGAGGGCGGCGCCAATACACTTTTCCTGGCGGTTGGCTTTCTCTCCTGGTCTCCTGCTGATCGTGATGGAGTGAAGTACAAAGCACCGCTGATCATGATTCCGGTAAAGCTCGAGCGCAGGAGTATTCGTTCCGGTTTTACCCTCTCGCTCCACAGTGATGAGCCGAGATTCAACCCAACGCTGGTCGAGCTGCTGCGACAGGATTTTGGTCTTAATCTGGGGTTTACGGATACCGAGTTGCCGCGTGATGACGCGGGTCTTGATGTTCACGCCATTTGGCGTGGGGTCGCAAATGCGGTCAAGGACATCAAAGGTTGGGAGGTTGCCGAGGACGTCGTGCTCTCGATGTTCTCGTTTGCCAAGTACTTGATGTGGAAAGACCTCACTGACAGAAGTGAGGCTTTGCGCCAGAACCCGGTTGTGCAACACCTACTCGATTCTCCGAGAGACGCCTATACGGCGGGGGCAGATGTTGCGTTCCCCGAAGAGCGCACGCTGGACGAGGACTACAGCCCTAAACAGGTGTTTTGTCCACTGCCGTATGACTCTTCTCAGCTCTCCGCAGTGCTTGCAGCGAGGCAAGGGAAGGACTTTGTTCTGATTGGTCCACCAGGTACGGGCAAGAGTCAGACTATCGTTAACGTCATTGCCCAGTCGCTTGCCGAGAATAAGCGAGTTCTTTTCGTCTCCGAGAAGATTGCAGCGCTGAATGTTGTGCACCGTCGGCTACAAGAAGTCGGATTGGGTGAGTTTTGCCTTGAAGTGCACTCCAACAAGGCTAGTAAAACGGATGTGCTCGCGCAGTTGAACTCCGCCTGGTTGGCTCGTGGTACCGCTGATCCCGCAAGCTGGAGAATTGAAGCCGAACGGCTGGAGGAAATTCGTCGCGGTCTCAATGTCTACGTGGATAGATTGCACCAGCGTTATCCTAATGGTCTGAGCATCTACAATGCTATCGGCGCTACCCTGGCTGGAGAGGGTTTGCCGCTCGTTAACCTTTCGTGGCCCTCTCCCTCATCGCATGACCGGGAAGCTTTGCTGAAACTGCAGGAGCTGAGTAAGCGCCTGGAGGTTAACGCACAGGCTGTTGGTTATGATGGACTACTTAACCATCCGCTGAAGGCGATCAGCAACACGGACTGGTCGCCTTCGTGGCAGATGAAAATGGTTGAACTCGCCAGTCAGGCTCTACCCAAGATTGATGCTGCGATTCGTGCTTCAGAGAGCTTCATCAAAGCCGGGTCGCTCCCGGCGATACCGCTTACCGAGCACGGGCGAGAGGGGTTAGCTCGTCTTGCTGAAATCCTGCCAGGTGCGGCAGGGCAAGACTGGCGTTTTGCCCTTTCCCCCCGCGGGCGGCAAATATCTGAACGCATACAGCAGGGCTGCCAGTTACTGGCAGCGCACTCAAAACTGAATACATTGCTGCCAGATTTTTGGCCTCGAGCATTGGTGATGGATGCCCAGCGGGCGCTGGAACTGCTGAAACAGCATCAGGTTCTGCGTGGCCAACTTCCAGATGCTTGGCCTGTTTCATCAACAGTCGCACTGAATCGTGCTCTGACGTTGTTCTCTGATGCCCGGAAACTGGAGGATGCTCTTTCCACACCATACTCTGAAAGGGTTGAGGAGCTGGATATTGCTGCACTTGCAGCACAATGGGAGGAAGCTGATCGGTCGCTCTGGCCGATGTCTGCTCTAAGCAAACGCAAGATTACCAAGCAACTTGCAGCGGTTGCCGAGGAGAAATCCAAGCTCGACGCCAAAGCGGATCTTGATCGGTGGGCTGCGATCCGAGGTGTTCGGGCAGAAATAGATGGTCTGGTCGTATCACAGGAGATTGTAAGCTTCTGGCGAGGAGCAAAGACGACTCCGGTGGCGGTGATAAACCAAGCGCTGGAACTCCAGAAGGCCATCACTGCGTACATTGCTACAAGGCAGTGGGTGGATGAGGGCTTCGACCTTATCGATTCTGGTGCAGGGGGTGAGTCGTTGAGAAAGGCTTTGGCTACCCTGCGGGAGTGCGCAAAGCTTGAGCGAGAGGTCAAAGCGCTTTCTGACTCGCTTGCTGAGGGGGCGAAAGGTGTTTGGAATGGCATGGACACGCCAGTCGATGTGCTGGCGGCAGCGATTGCTTTCCAGGAAGAGCGTCGCGCTGTTGCTGAGAGTGGGGCGCTGGAGCTACCTCATGATCTGGTTGCTTCAGGTGCCTGCGGTAAGCCACTTCAGGGTCAGCACGCGGCGTTGGTCAAGCGCGCGCAGATTGAGCAACAACTGCGGCCCTATGACGACCTGCGTCAGGATGCTCCGGGTGTGTGGGCCGGTCTTCATACCAAGCCGGACATCGCCGAAAGAGCGGTGGCATTCCAGCATCAACTGACGTCCGCTATCGCCAGCATGGTTAGCACGCCGGAAGAGATCGGTGCCATCAAAAGCGCCCTTGAGCCCTTGCTGGGCGACGCCAACACGCTTCTTGAGCCGGGCGGGTTGTTGTCGGAGTCGGGTGTTCGCTATTTGCACAGTCTGCGTGAGCTTCAGCAGGCCATGGAAGCCGTGTCGAGCGTTGGACAATATGCTCCCGAGTCGATAGACCTGCTGGCACAGCTTGAGCTGGCGGCACAGCGCAAGCATTGTGAGTCGTTGATTGCTGCCAAGGACAGTTTGAATGCTTGGAGCGCATGGCGAAAAGCCAGAGATGAGTCGATTAGCGCAGGGCTCAAGCCACTAGTCGATGCGATGGAGGCTGGGGTTGTTGTGCCTGGCACCGTCCGCAGGGTGTTCGAGGCAAATTATGCGCGTTGGTGGTTGAATGCGACGGTTGATCGCGAGGCAACTATTCGTGAGTTTGTCAGCGCCGAGCATGAGCAGCGCATCCGTGACTTCCGAGAGCTGGATGAGCGCTTCACTGCGTTGACGCGGGATCTGCTGCGCGCTCGCCTGTGCGCTGAGTTACCCCAGCAGGAAACAGTGAAGAACGCATCCGAGTGGGGTGTGCTCCGGCATGAAATTTCCAAGAAAACCAGGCACAAGCCGCTGCGCGAGCTGATGTCGTCCATTCCGCAGGCGATGACATTACTCACGCCCTGTATGCTCATGAGCCCACTATCAATTGCTCAGTACTTGCCGACGGATGCGGCACTGTTCGATCTTGTGATATTCGACGAGGCATCCCAGATTCCGGTGTGGGATGCAATCGGCGCGATTGCACGGGGCAAGCAGGTGGTCATGGTCGGGGATCCGAAGCAGATGCCTCCGACCTCATTCTTTGATCGCGCGGGATCGGCTGACGACAATGATGAAGTTGAAGAGGATCTGGAAAGCATTCTCGATGAATGCCTTAGTGCCAACCTGCCCACCCTGAACTTGAACTGGCACTACCGTAGCCGCCATGAAAGCCTGATTGCCTTCTCCAACAGCCGCTACTACGGAGACAAACTGGTTACCTTCCCCTCACCGGTTACTTGCGATACGGCGGTGAGCTTTCACTATGTGCCGGGCGTTTATGAGCGAGGAGCTTCACGTACCAATCTGATCGAAGCAAAAGCGCTAATTCGGAGCTTGGTCGCTCGGGTCAAGGATGAAATGCGCGCGAGCGGGACCAAAACCTTCGGTGTAGTGACCTTCAACAGCGAGCAACAGCGACTGATTGAAGATCTTCTTGACGCTGAGCGCCGCAATGATCCGGAGCTGGATGGCTACTTCGCAGATCAGCAGTACGAGGAAGTATTCGTCAAGAATCTGGAGAGCGTACAGGGCGACGAGCGCGACATCATCTACTTCTCCAATACCTTTGGTAAGGATGCTGCCGGTAATCGTCTGACCATGAATTTCGGTCCAATGACCGCATCGGGCGGCGAGCGTCGATTGAACGTTGCGGTGACACGAGCTCGCTACGAGATGCGCGTATTTGCGTCGTTCAAACCGGAAGAAATCGATCTTGCCCGCACCCAATCGTTGGGTGTGCGCGATATGAAGCACTTCCTGGAATTTGCCGAGCGTGGGCCTCGCGCCATCCTGGAGGCGGATACTGGAAGCCGCGGCGGCTTCGACAGCCCGTTCGAGGAGCAGGTAGCGCAGGCCCTTGGTGCTCGTGGTTGGCAGGTTGCTACCCAGATTGGCGTGTCCGCTTTCCGTATCGACCTGGCGGTTGTGGACCCGGATGCCCCGGGCCGCTACCTGGCAGGTGTGGAGTGTGATGGGGCAACCTATCACCGCAGTGCCACAGCACGAGATCGGGACATGCTGCGTGAGCAGGTTCTGCGCGGACTGGGCTGGGAAATCCTGCGCGTCTGGTCGACGGATTGGTGGACCAATCCGCGCGGCGTCGCCGACAAGCTCCACCAGCGCCTTGAGGCATTACTCGAGCAAGCCAGAGCACGGCGCGCTGAGGCCGAGTTATTGAACGAACCAGATCCTTATGAAACAAGCACTGCTCCAACGGAAGTGAGTGCGAACGAAGGCACGGTGGACGGTGAGCAGCCTGAAGAGCAGCCTGTTCAGTATGCGCGTGCCGATGTTCCAGGGGCGCAATCAATGCCCCCTCTGGCACCGGTGTCGTACCGCAAGAGTGACCCGCTCGATGCGGTTGGTAGTCCCAAGCCGGATGCGTTTTACAGCAAGCACTATGACGAAGCACTTAGCGCCATGGTGTCGCATGTCATTCATCATGAGGGCCCGATCCGGGACGAAGTGCTCGCTCAGCGCATTGCGCGAGCCCATGGTTGGGTGAGGACGGGTAATCGAATCAAGTCTCGGGTGAGTGAGATGGCAACACTGGCTCATCGGCACACCGTGGATGATGCCGGTAGCTTTTTCTGGCCAGCACACATCGAGCATGATGGTGCGGTTCGGTTTCGTCGTCCTGATGATGCTGAGGATTTCCGTCCGGTGGATGACATCAGTGTGAAGGAGCTGGAAGCGCTGGCCCGCTATCTGGTTGAGCACGGCATGCGCGGCGATGAGCTCATTTACGGTATGGCGAAGGAAATTGGTCTGCAGAAGGTGTCTGCGCAGAGCCGTGCGCGTTTGGAGTTGGCTGCCAACGGCGTACAAAGCGTATAGCGCGAGTCTCGAACGGCTCGCTTTGGGCTCGGCAAGCCGCAGTCAGTTTTCGATACGGAGCGTCAATGAGCAGTAAAGCATTACCCGTACTGGTTTCGTGGATTGGCGGAAACGATCTCAAGGCTGTCGCCGGCGGCGAGGTAGGGCCAGTGTTGGCCACTTTGCGTGCTCAGCGCTTCGCGCGTGCGGAGCTGCTGTGCTCATACCCTGAGGAAGAGTTGGTTCGGTATCAGGGCTGGCTGAACACACAGACTGATGTGCCAATCCAGATCTATCATGAGCCGCTAAGCTCACCGGTCAATTTCGCTGAAATCCATCAGGCGGCGTTCCGGCAGCTTGAGCGTATTCAGGTCGCGGGTGGACCTCTGGCGATATTGCTCAGCCCCGGGACTCCAGCTATGCAGGCTGTCTGGATTTTGCTGGGTAAAACACGCTTCTCCGCGTCCTTTTATCAGTCTTCATTGGAGCAGGGCGTTCAGCCCGTCGACATTCCATTCGAGATTGCAGCCGAATACGTTCCAGCCGTCGCTGGTGTCAGCAGTGAAAGTCTTAGCCGTATTGCACTGCAGGCTGCGCCGGTTGACGCCGCGTTCGATCATATCGTCGCGCGTAGCAAGAGCATGCTCCGGCTTAAACAGCAGGCACAGGTGCTGGCGCAGAAGCAGGTCCCGGTGCTGGTGTATGGCGAAACGGGTACCGGCAAGGAGCTGTTTGCTCGGGCCATTCACAACGCCGGGCCGCGAGCACGGATGCCATTCGTCGCGGTGAACTGCGGCGCCATTCCCGCTGATCTGATTGACTCCACGTTATTTGGTCATAAAAAGGGCGCTTTCACTGGTGCGGTTGCCGACCGCGCTGGGGTTTTCCAGCAGGCTGACGGCGGGACGTTGTTTCTCGATGAGTTCGGTGAACTGCCCCCGGATGCTCAGGTGCGGTTACTCAGGGTTTTGCAGGAAGGCACCTTAACGCCGGTGGGCGATAGCGCTGAGAGGCGTGTCAACGTCCGAGTGATAGCCGCAACCCATCGCGACTTGATGAGCGACGTAGTGCAAGGGCGCTTCCGAGAAGACCTGTTCTATCGTATCGCTGTCGGCGTCCTGCACTTGCCGCCCTTGCGGGGGCGCGAAGGGGATTTGCTGCTGCTGGCCGATGCGTTGCTTGCTGGCATTGCTTTACAAGATAGTGAATTGGAAGGTAAGAAACTTTCTACTGAGGCAAAAAATATTGTTTTGAAGCACGCTTGGCCAGGCAATGTTCGAGAGTTGCAGGCGACGCTTTTGCGCGCAGCTCTATGGTCTCAAGGTGATACTCTCGGTCCGGAAGATGTCGCTGGTGCACTCTTTGATATGCCACCTTCTGCTTCCTCCAACGCTACCCCGGATATTTCGCAAGGCATTGATATCAATGGGAAGATTCGTGATTTTACGAAAGGTCATTTGATCGAGGCGCTGAAATACACTGGTGGAAACAAGACTCGGGCGGCTGAGTTGTTGGGGCTTGCCAGCCAGCAAACGCTGACTAACTGGATGAAAAAATACGATGTTGAATAGCCTTGGCACGATCCTCGCTATTCAGCTTGCATGGATAGAATCGTTTACATGAAATCAGTCAACTTCGAGTTTCTGCGGCCTGGCAACGAGACGCTGGCGAACCTCGGCGGGCTTGCCGAAGCGGTTTTGCACATCGATCCGGGTAGCGCGTTGACGCGCCTGCGTAGTTTTGCCGAGGAGCTGACCAAGGCAATTTATCAACTCGAGCTGCTGCCGCGTCTGCCCCAATCCAGCTTCTACGAGTTGGTCAAAAACCCGGTGTTTCTCGACTGCACCAGTCGTTCACTGGTGCATCAGATCAATTTTCTGCGTATCCAGGGCAACGACACGGCGCACGGTGCCGAAGGCGAGTTGCGCGATGCAAAGCAGGCACTGGGCACCGCCTATCAGCTGGCTATGTATATGGCCATCAAGTACTACGGTGTTCAGAAGGCAGACATCGCCGAATTCACCGAAGTATCTGACCCGACAGCGGCGCTGGGTTCGCTGCAGAAATCCGTTGCCACCTACGAGAAGGAGCTGCAAAAGCAGCAGGACGAGCTTCAACGCGTTATGGATACGCTGGAGCAGGAGCGCACCCGCAACCTCGACAGGCTCGACCCTCCGGCCAAGCCGGATCAGCAGAAGCGCAAGGAACAAAGCCAGAGCGTATCCGATAGCCTGCAGTGGAACGAGGCCAAGACCCGTGCCCTGTTGATCGACTCCATGCTGGCGCAGGCGGGTTGGGATGTGGGTAACCCTACCCAGGTTGGCCATGAGGTAGAGGTCGATTTCCCGGATAACGCGTCTGGCAAAGGCCGCGCAGATTATGTTCTGTGGGGCGACAACGGTCAGCCTCTGGCTGTGGTCGAGGCCAAAAAGTCCGGCAATATCAGCCTGCAGGCTGGGCGTGAGCAGGCCCGCATGTATGCGGACGGGTTCGAGCGCATGGGATTTCAGCGGCCGGTCATCTTCTACTCCAACGGCTACGAAACCTTCATCTGGGATGACCGTCAATACAACACCTACCGGCCCGTTTACGGCTTTTACAGCAAGGACAGCCTCGAGTATCTGATCTACCAGCGGCAGTATCGGGTGGCCGAGCTGGAGCAGCACAACCCCGACCTGAAAATTGCCGATCGACCCTATCAAATCGAGGCGATCAAGACGGTAGCAGCGCATTTCCAAACTCAGCGTCGCAAGGCGCTGATTATTCAGGCGACCGGGACGGGCAAGACCCGGGTTGCCATCGCGCAGGCCGAGCTGCTTTTGCGCACCGGATGGGCTAAACGGGTTCTGTTTTTGTGTGATCGCAAGGAGCTGCGCGTCCAGGCTGATGATGCGTTCAAGCAGAACCTGCCCAGCGAGCCCCGTTGCGTTATCGGCGAGACCAACAAGGTTGATCAGACAGCACGCATCTATATCGCCACGTATCCGGGCATGATGAACCGCTTCGCCCAGCTGGACGTTGGGTTTTTCGATCTCATCATCGCCGACGAAAGCCATCGCAGTATCTACAACAAGTACCGCGATCTGTTTGACTACTTCGATGCACTTCAGGTCGGGCTGACCGCCACGCCAGTCAAATTCATCAGCCGCAATACCTTCGACATCTTCGACTGTGAAACCACCGACCCGACCTTCGAGTTTGGTCTGGATGCGGCGATCAATAACGAGCCGCCGTATCTGGTGCCGTTCCGCGTGAAGGATCTGACCACCGACTTTCTGCGCGACGGCATTCATTACAGCCAGCTCAACGACGAGCAGAAGAAGCAGCTCGAAGAGGATCTTGGCGAAGAAGAGGCTCAGCGCACGACCGTTGCAGGCAAGGATATCGGTCGCAAGATCTTCAGCGACGACACAGACCGCATCATCCTCGAGAACCTGATCAATAACGGCATCAAGGATGAAACCGGCTCTCTGGTCGGTAAGACCATCGTGTTTGCCCAGCGTCAGGACCATGCTGAGCATCTGGAAAAACTGTTCTGCCAGCTGTATCCGCAATACGGCACCAAGGTGTGCAAGGTCATCCACAACGCCGTTCCGCACGTGGACACCCTGATCAAGGAATTCAAAAAGCCGGATAACGACTTCCGTATCGCCATCTCGGTCGACATGCTCGATACCGGTATCGACGTGCCGGAGGTGGTCAATCTGGTGTTTGCCAAGCCGGTTAAGTCATGGGTCAAGTTCTGGCAAATGATCGGCCGTGGCACGCGTTTGCGCCCGAATCTGTTTGGGCCAGGAAAGGACAAGACCGAGTTTCTGATCTTCGATCACTACGGCAACTTTGATTTCTTCGAGCAGGAGTATCAGGAGCCGGAAGATACTGGCGGCAAGTCATTGTTGCAGACGACCTTTGAAGCGCGTCTGGAATTGGCCAAGGCAGCCCTCAAACAAAACAACGCGGCAGGGTTCGACACCGCTATTGAACTGTTGCGCGCCGATATTAACGATTTGCCCGATGACAGCGTGGCCGTTCGACGTCAGCTGCGTGCAGTGCACCAACTGCAGCAAACCGACCAACTGCAGCAGTTTGATGGCAAGACCCAGCACCTGCTTGCCGAAACCATCGCGCCATTGATGTCTGCTCGTGTGCTGCGCGACAAGCACGCCACTGCGCTAGACAAGCTCGTCGCTGGCATCCAGCGCTGTCTGGTAGAGCAGGCCAGCTGCTTTGATGATGGCAAGGTCGACCTGCTGGCTGAGCTGGACAGGCTGGCTGTGAACATCCAGGCGGTACGTCAGAAGGATGAGGTGATCGCTCAGGTGCGTAGCGCCGAATTCTGGCAACAGCCCAGCATTGCCAAGCTGGAACATGCTCGCAAGGAACTGCGAGGCATCATGAAATACCGCCAGAGCGGCACGGGCCCCGGTTACGCTATCGGCAGTACGCGTACTGGTGACGACAATATTCAGATCAACGAGCGCAAGGTGGTCATCGCTGGCGCCAACGAAGCGATGATTTATCGACGCCGTCTCAAGGATATTCTGGACCAGATGCTCGCCGCCAACCCGACGCTGCAGAAGATCCACAAGGGCGAGCCCATCGCAGAGCCCGAATTGAAAACGCTGACCTCAACCATCCTTACCAGCCATCCGGGTGTCAGCCTGGATGTATTGAACGAGTTCTACCGCCGCACTGCAGATCAATTGCACCTCACTGTGCGCGAGATCATCGGCCTGGATGCCCAAGCCATTGAAGAGCACTTCAAGGGCTTCCTGCATGCACACCCCAGTCTGACTGCCCAGCAGGTGCGCTTTATGAACCTGCTCAAGAACTACATCGCCCAACATGGCAGCATCGTCGTTGAAAAACTCTACGAACCGCCGTTCGACAGCATTTCTCATGAGGGCATTGATGGTGTGTTTGCACCTGAAGATGTTGGCGAGCTGGTTGCCGTACTTAAACCTTTCCTGCGCGCCGACAGCGCACCAGCCGCCTGATCCGGAGTGACCATGCAAGCGAGTCAATGGACTACTGACATCATTGTGATCACCGCAGTTATTGCAGCCGCCTGTGCGCTGGTTGGTTTTTTTGCCTCGGCTTTGCGTCAGGGGCGTCAGCTAAGCTCGTTGGCTGCTCAGCTTGAGCAGGCGAAACAGGCACAAGCTTCAGCGGCTGCGGATAGCGCCTCGGTGGCAGAGCAGCTCCGGCTGACAAACGAGCGCTATCAGGCGCTGCAACTGACAGAGAGCGAGCTGAAAGCCCGGTTGCAGTCTTCTGCTGAGAACATCACGCGTGTGACTGAGGAGCAGCAGCAAAGCAAGAATGACAACGCGGCCTTACAGCTGAGGTTGGAACAGGCAACGCTGCAGCATCACGACGCCGCCCGCCGTTTGGAAGCTGTTCAAGCCGAAGGTCGAGCTCAGCAGGATAGAATCAACGATCTACGCGAGCGCCTGCAGCAAGGAGAAGAAACCAATCAGCAACTGCACGCCGACCGTGACCGTCTGAAAGACGAGCTGGCGGGTGAGGGCAAGCGCGCCAAGTCACTGGAAACCGCTGAACGGGACCTACGTGAACAATTGGCCGAGAGCAAGCAGCAGCTGCGTGAACGGGCAGAGGCTTTCGCTGGTCTCCAGCAGCAGTTCAAAACGCTGTCATCCGAGCACACCGCACTCCAAACCACCTTGCAAAAGCGTGAAGAGCACTTTCAGGAGCAGATGAGCCAGCTGGCGGATACCCGCAAGTCACTGACCCAGGAGTTCGAGAATCTGGCCAACAAGATTTTCGAAGAGAAGGGCAAGACCTTTACCCAAACCAGTCAGACCAGCATCGATGGCATGCTCAAGCCCTTCCGCGAGCAAATTGATGGCTTTCAAAAGCGCATCAACGAAGTGCACGACGCTTCTTTGCAGGGTAATACCAGCCTCAATGCCGAGATCCGCAAGGTGCTCGATATCGGTATGCAAATGAGCAAGGAGGCCAATAACCTGACCTCTGCGCTCAAGGGTGACTCCCAGCAGCGCGGAGCCTGGGGCGAGGCGCAGCTGCGCCGTACCTTGGAAATGAGCGGGCTGGTGGAAGATGCGCACTACGAAGTGCAGAGCGCCTTCAAGGATGCCGATGGCCGCTCCAAACAGACCGATTACCTGATCAAGCTGCCTGACGGCAAGCACATTATCATTGACAGCAAAGTGTCACTGGTCGCGTATGATCGCGCCGTCGCGGCGGAGTCGGTCGAAGACCAGCAACTGGCAATGGCCGAGCACGTCAAGGCGGTGCGCAAACACATCGATGATCTGGCCTCCAAGGACTACACCAACCTGGTTGGCATGCACAGCCCGGACTTCGTGCTTATGTTCATGCCCATCGAGCCCGCGTACATCGAGGCCATGAAGCACAACAAGGACCTGTTCGAGTACGGCTACAAGAAGCACATCGTGTTGGTCTCGCATACCACGCTTATCCCGATTCTGCGTACCGTCTCCAACCTCTGGATGATCGAGCGCAGTAATGCTGAAGCGCGTGAAATCAGCGAAAAGGCCGGGGACATCTACAACCAGGTCTGCACTGTCGCCGAACGGCTGGCCAAGCTCGGCGGCACGCTCAATACCGCGAGCAACCATTACAACAACACGGTCAAGGCGCTGGCCGGCCAGCAGGGCCTGTACGGCAAGGTAGACCGTTTCAGCCAACTGTCTGCCAAGGTCAGCAAGAGCCTGCCGGCCCTTGACCCAACCCATATGGACTTTGAAACCGAGCGGCTGTCGCTGATCGTCGAAGCCATCGAAGAACCGCAGCTTGAGGTGTTGCCACACGGCGAAAAAGCACCGGCTAATACGCTCACTCAAGCCTGATAACCCTGTTACCGAGAGACAACCCGCACCCATGCTTACCGGCAAACTCCGCAACGATATCGACAAACTCTGGGAAAAATTCTGGACCGGCGGTATCACCAACCCGCTGACCGTGATCGAACAGATCAGCTACCTGATGTTCGCCCGCATGCTCGACATGCAGGAAGACGTGGCCGAGCGCAAGGCCAACCGCACCGGCAAGCCCGTTGATCGCCTGTTCCCTGACACGCCTGAAGGTCAGTTGCTGCGCTGGAAAAACTTCCACCACATGGGCGGCAAAACCCTGCACAGCCATCTCAAGAACAAGGTCTACCCGTGGTTCGCCACCCTGGGGCGGGTGTCAGACGAGAACGACGGTCTCGGGCAGGAAGGCTCTGCTATTCAGGCACTGGGCCATATCGGCGAGTACATGCAAGACGCCGACCTGGAAATCAAGAACGAGTCTGTGCTGACCTCCGCCGTTGAAATGGTCAACGAGCTGCCACTGACCCAGAGCGACGTAAAAGGCGATATCTACGAATACCTGCTCAGCAAGCTCACTACCGCCGGCATCAACGGGCAGTTCCGCACGCCGCGGCACATCATCGACGCGATGATCAAACTGGTCGCCCCGCAGCCGACCGACGTCATCTGTGACCCGTCTTGCGGCACCGCCGGCTTTCTGGCCCGCACCATGGAATACCTCACCCGCGTGCACTCCAGCGCAGCCGGTATCTTCACCGATGAAGACGGTAATCAGCACTACACTGGCGACCTGCTGGAACCCTACCGGGATCACATCAACCGCCACATGTTCTGGGGTTTTGATTTCGACACCACCATGCTGCGCGTCTCCAGCATGAACATGATGCTGCACGGGGTGAATGGCGCGAACATCTGTTACCAGGACTCCCTGAGCAAATCCATCAAGGAGCATTACCCACGGCAGGAAGAGAACTTCTTCGATGTGGTGCTGGCTAACCCGCCGTTCAAGGGCAGCCTGGACGAAAGCAACACCAACCCGGATGTGCTCGGCCTGGTCAAAACCAAAAAGACCGAGCTGCTGTTCGTTGCACATATCCTGCGCTCTCTCAAACTCGGTGGCCGCGCCGCGGTAATCGTGCCGGACGGCGTACTGTTCGGCTCATCCAAAGCCCATCAGCAACTGCGCCGGGAGCTGCTGGAAAACAACCAGCTGGAAGGCATCGTCAGCCTGCCCAGCGGCGTATTCAAACCCTACGCCGGCGTAAGCACTGCCATTCTGCTCTTCACCAAGGGCGGCACTACCGAGCGCGTATGGTTTTATGACCTGCAGGCAGACGGCTACTCGCTGGACGACAAGCGCACCGAGCTGAAAGGTGAGGGCAGCGATGACCTACCCGACGCCATCGCCCAGTGGCACACTTATCGTCGTCTGGTCGAAAGCAACATCAGCGCCAATGCGATTAATGCTGCCTTTGGTGATAAGACCCAAAAGGCCTTTGTGGTATCGGCAGCCGATATCGCCGCCAACAAATACGACCTCTCCATCAACCGCTACAAAGAAGTGATATACGAGCAAGAAGAGTACGAAGATCCGAAGGTGATTCTGCAACGGCTGAAAGGGCTGGAGCGTGAAATTATGGCGGATCTGGATGAGCTGGAGGGGATGCTGTGAGCTTCTTCCAAAACCAGTCAGGGTGGCCTTTGGTTCCGCTCAGGAATATTGCGACTCTAAAGCGTGGATACGACCTGCCGGTTGGAGAGAGAAATGAAGGTGTAGTGCCTATATATGCAGCCAATGGAAAAAATGGCGCTCACGATGAAGTAAAAATTAAAGGTCCTGGCGTAATAACTGGAAGGTCAGGAACGATTGGAAAGGTTCACTATAGCGAAGAGGGGTTTTGGCCGCTGAACACCGCTTTGTATGTGATGGATTTTCATGGCAACCATCCGCGATGGGTCTATTACATGCTTTCAGCCTTCAAGCTAGAGCGGTTTTCTGAGGGGGCTGGTGTGCCAACTCTTAATAGAAATCTGGTTCATGATGAGTTAATCCCGCTCCCACCCCTGCCCGAACAAAAGCGCATCGCCGCCATCCTCGACAAGGCCGACGCCATCCGCCGCAAACGCCAGCAAGCCATCCAGCTCGCCGACGACTTCCTCCGCGCCGTGTTTCTGGACATGTTCGGCGACCCGGTGACCAATCCGAAGGGGTTTCCAGTAGGTACGATTCGGGATTTGGTTGATACCGCTAATTATGGTTCATCGGCAAAAGCTTCCGAAGCAGAAGGCGAGTTTCCAATGCTACGCATGGGGAATATTACGTACTCCGGTGCCATTGATTTCAACGGTTTGAAATACGTAGACCTCAGCAAGAAAGAACAGCCAAAGTATTTAGTTGAAAAAGGCGATTTGCTTTTCAATCGCACGAACAGTAAAGAGCTGGTTGGTAAAGCGGCTGTATATGACCGGGATGATGTGGCTGCAATTGCCGGCTACCTAATTCGTGTTCGCATGAATGAAAAAGGTAATTCCTATTATGTCTCCGGTTATCTGAATTCAACGCACGGCAAGTCGACGCTGCAAAGTATGTGCAAGAGCATTGTTGGGATGGCTAACATTAATGCTCAGGAGATGCAGAATATTCAGATTCTCTTGCCTCCGATTGAGATGCAAAATAAATACGCAGCGATATTTGAAGCGACTAAACAGCGCTTGAAATCACAAAGCCAATCGGAAGGAAATCTGGCAGATCTATTTTCCGCCCTCAGCCAAAAAGTCTTTCGAGGTGAGTGTTGATAGCCAAAAAGTGTTCACTTGAACCTCCCTGCGCTCTGGGCTTTGCCCCAGCCTGCGGCTGTGCAAATGTGAACCTGTCACATTTGTCTCTGGCCAGCTATAGATAAGGAAATCCTCATGCGCCTCAAGTCCGTCAAGCTCACCCATTTTCGCGGCTACCGCGCCACCACGGTTATTCCCATCGACGAAGCCATGACCGGCATCGTCGGTCGTAATGACCGTGGCCAATCGGCTAGCCTTGAGAGGTCGGGCTCGCTTGAATAGACAAGGCGCTCAGTGTGTCTTTCGCTGACACATGCCCACAGGCTGACTATGACTGCTGAATCCTCATCGATAGATGTCGCCCCGCACTGGTTGATGCGCCTGTTTGGCGCGCAAGCGGCCACCTTCACATTGGGTGACAAAGGGTTGGAGGTCACAACCAAGAGCGGTGAGAACTACCTGATCGAGGCGACGTCGCTGGCTAACGAGGCAACCTTCCAGCAGGGAGTCGTTTTCTCCCGTTTGGTTCTGCAAACGGACTGCGGCGAAAAGGTTTTTCCTGGGCTGCGAAAGGTTGACGGTGAGAAGTTATTTCACTGGTTGCGAGCGCACTGGTTACGCAAACTGGCGCCCGAGATAGAGCAGGTCGCTCGTAAAATCCGGGCCCTGCTGACAAAAGGGTATCCCCGCCAATCCCGCTTGGACGCGGCCAGGGTCATGGCCGAGCAAGCACTGCAGCGTTTTCAACGTGTGCCTGAGCCCCAGTGGTGCACCGATGTAGATGTCACTCCATTCGAGTGGCTGGCAGCGGTTACCCGGTGGCAGCAAGCGGACTGGGAAAAGCTGCGCAAGCAATACGTTGATCGGCAACTGGCGCGCAACAGCGCTTTCTTCGACAGGGTAGAGAGCCAGCCGCTTACCGAGCGCCAGCGTGTTGCCTGTGTCGTAGATGAGGATAACAACCTGGTGTTGGCGGGTGCCGGTACGGGCAAGACCAGCACCATGGTAGGCCGTGCAGGTTTTTTGATGGCGAGTGGGCAGGCCCGGGCTGCGGATATTCTGATGCTGGCTTTCGCCAACAAAGCGGCGAAGGAGATGCAGGAGCGTATCGATCACCGGCTGGGTAAGTGCGGTATCACCACCAGTACGTTTCACAAACTGGGTAAGACGATTATCGCCAAGGTAGAGGGCGAGCAGCCCTCCCTTTCACCCTTGGCGGAAGATGACAAGGCGCTGGCCAGGCAGGTGAGTCAGTGGTTCGAGCAGCATCTCAAGACTCCGGATTACCAGCGGCTGGCGATTGATTATTTCCAGCACCACCTGTACCCGGAGGCGAACCCCTTTGAGTTCGCGTCAGAGGGGGAGTACTACGACTACATCCTAGCCAATGATATCCGCACCCTTAAAGGCGAGGCCGTTAAAAGCCTGGGTGAGTGTCTGGTGGCTAACTACCTGTTCAAGCAGGGTATTGCCTACCTGTATGAGCCTGCTTACGAGCACAAGACAGCCAGCTCCCTTTATCGCCAATACCAGCCGGATTTCTATCTGCCCGAGCAGGGTATCTACATCGAGTATTACGGTATCGACCGGCAGGGCGGTACAGCCCCCTATGTAGAACGCGAGCAGTACCACCAGGGTATGGCGTGGAAGCGCCAGTTGCATGCCGATAAAGGTACGCGCCTGGTGGAGCTGTACCACTATCAGTTAATGGAAGGTGGCTTGTTTGATGCCATCGACGCGCAGCTGGCCGCACTGGGTGTTCAGTACCAGGAATTGCCCCCGGAAGCGGTGCTCGAAACATTACGAGAATTTGGCGCAATCAACAGCTTTGCCGTACTGCTGGCCGATCTGCTGAAGCGCTACCGCGCTAATTGTTACGAGCAAGGGCAGGTGGAGGCTGCGATCAAGCGCGCGAAGAACCCGAAGCAGGTGGACGCTGCGCTGGCACTGCTGCGGCCCATTCTGGACGACTATCAGACCTTGTTGGATAGCGCCGGGCATATCGATTTCGATGACATGATTGGCAAGGCTATTGAGTACGTCCGCGAAGGGCGTTTCCGTAGCCCGTGGCGATATATTCTGGTGGATGAGTTCCAAGATATCTCTGAGGCGCGTGCCCGCTTGATCAGGTATCTGCGGGACTCTGTGCCGGAGTGCTCGTTATTCTGCGTGGGTGACGATTGGCAGGCTATTTACCGCTTCACCGGCAGTGATCTGAGCTTTACAACGGCATTTAGTGAACGGTTTGGCACGACCAAAGTAACGGCCCTCGATCTGACGTTCCGCTTCAATAACAGCATCAGTGATGTGGCGACGCGCTTCGTGCTGGCAAACCCGATCCAGGTCAGGAAGCAGCTTAATACGCTGCAAAAGGTTAAACGCCCTGCGGTATCCCTGCTCAGGGAAGACAACCGGCCTAAACCCGGCAGCGAGGAGCCAAGCCGGCTGGAGAAGGTCGTTGCCCGCATCGCAGAAATTGCCGAGCCTGGGAGCAGTGTCTATCTGCTTGGGCGCTACGGCTTTAACTTGCCAGACAGAGGCGAACTGCGGCGACTCGCATCGCGATTCCCTTCGTTAGCGCTGGAGTGTCACACCATTCACGCTGCCAAAGGCAAAGAAGCGGATTACGTGGTGCTGCTCGGCCTTGAGACTGGCAAGCATGGTTTCCCCTCGCAGAAAACCACGCATCCGTTGCTGGAGGCATTGCTGCCGGCACAAGAGGATTTCCCTTACGCTGAGGAGCGTCGGCTGTTTTATGTGGCCCTTACCCGGGCAAGACAGCGTGCTTATCTGATCGCCGATATGGCCGTGGCGTCGGCTTTTGTTGTCGAGTTGTTGAAGAACGAATACGAGCTCGATCTGGACGAGTTCTCAACATCACTCAGCCAGCAGTTGCTGCACATGCTCAAGTGCATCAAGTGTAAAACCGGGACCATGGTGTCGAGGCAAAGCCAGTTTGGCCGGTTTTTTGGCTGCAATAAATTCCCGCTCTGCGCTCACAAGGAGCGCGGCTGCGCGCATTGCGACTCACAAATGCGCCGCGCTGGGCGCTTCAAGGTTTGTATCAACCCAGACTGTCAGCGTTGGGTGCCTACGTGCCCGAAGTGTGGTGCGGAAATGACCCAGCGCAAGGGGCGAAATGGCGAGTTCTGGGGGTGCCGGAACTATCGGTCTGAGGGTGAGGGCTGCAGGCATA
This sequence comes from Halopseudomonas maritima, assembly GCF_021545785.1. Lineage (NCBI taxonomy): Bacteria > Pseudomonadati > Pseudomonadota > Gammaproteobacteria > Pseudomonadales > Pseudomonadaceae > Halopseudomonas > Halopseudomonas maritima. The sequence goes on along the minus strand of NZ_CP079801.1, from coordinate 260,561 downwards.
CAGAAAACAGGATCATGTTCGATTCGGGTTTGCTGCTTGCGGGTAGTCATGAAAGTCGTTTTTAGAATCAAGCGCGAATATAGGGATATACGCTATGTCGGCACAGAAATACTCGGTTAACCAACACCTGATCGAAACGCTGCTGAGCTGGGTTAAGTCTGGCGAGATCGCCATTCCGGAAATCCAGCGGCCTTTTGTGTGGGACGCCAGCAAGGTGCGTGATCTGATGGACAGCCTGTATCAGGGCTTTCCGGTGGGTTACATCATTGCCTGGCGTAACCCGACGGTGAAGCTGAAAGACGGCTCGCTGGCCGAGGGCAAGAAGGTGCTGATCGATGGTCAGCAGCGTGTCACGGCGCTGACCGCTGCCATCGCCGGTCAGCAGGTGATCAACCAGGATTACCAGCAGGTGCGTATCCGCATCGCCTTCCACCCCATCGAAGAACGCTTCGAGGTCAGCAACCCGGCCATCGAGAAAGACAAAGCCTGGTTTGCCGATATCGCGCCCATCGTTAGCGGTGAACTCAAGGCGCATAAGGTCGGTCGTGACTACCTGGAGCTAAACCCTGATGTCGATGAAGACCTGCTTTACGAGCGCCTGGACAGGTTGTGCGATATCACCAAGAAGCAGATCGGCCTGATCGAGCTGGCGGCGGATTTGGATATCGAGACGGTCACCGAGATCTTTATCCGCATCAATTCCAAGGGTGTGGTGCTGAGCCAGGCAGACTTTGTCATGTCGAAGATCGCTGCCAACGAGGAGTTCGACGGCAACACCCTGCGCAAGGCCATCGACTACTTCTGCCACCTCTCCATCGCGCCCGAGTTTTACGCGCACATTGAGAACAACGATAAGGCCTTCGTGCAGACCGACTACTTCCGAGCCATGCGTTGGCTGAAGAGTGAGAACGACGACCTCTACGACCCCAGCTACTCGGACATGCTGCGCGTAGCTTTCACCACCAAGTTCAATCGTGGAAGGCTGTCGGATCTAGTCGGGCTGCTCTCGGGCCGTAACTTCGAAACCCGCAGCTACGAGAAGGAAATCGAAGAGGCGTCCTTCAAAACGCTGAGCGAGGGGGTGAAGGAGTTCATCAACGAAACGCACTTCAAGCGCTTCCTGATGATCATCCGTTCGGCGGGCTACGTGGACAGCTCGATGATTGGCTCGGTTAACGCGCTGAACTTCGCCTACGTGCTGTACCTCAAGCTCAAGCGCGACCTGGGCAACAACCCCAATATCGAAAGCTGGGTGCGCCGCTGGTTCGTCATGTCGCTGCTGACGGGGCGTTACTCGGGTTCGCCAGAATCCCGCTTCGATAAGGACATCAAGGCCGTGCACGAGCGAGCGTTTGCTGACGTACTGTCTGATATCGAAGCGGCTGAACTGTCTGATGCCTTCTGGGACTTCGGTCTGCCGCAGGCGTTGAACACCTCTTCAGTGAACGCTCCGGCCATCAAGGTATTCTGGGCCGCACAGGCCAATCGCGGTGACAAGGGCTTCCTGTCCAAGGACATCACCGTGCGTGACATGCTTACGCACCACGGCGATATCCATCACATCTTCCCGAAGAACTTCCTCAAGCAGCGGGGGCTGCTCAGAAGCAAGTACAACCAAGTGGCCAACTACGTGTACGTGCAGCAGGAAGTGAACATCAAAATCGGCGACACCGCCCCGGCCGCTTATATGGCAAAGGTCTTTGACCAGTGTCAGCAAGGCGCAGCGCACTATGGTGCGATCATCAGCCTGGATGACCTTAAGGCAAACCTGGCCGCCAACTGCCTGCCCGAAGATCTGTGTGCCTACCAGCCAGAACAGTTTGAGGCATTTTTGGCTGAACGCCGCCGGTTGATGGCGCAGAAGATTAAAGGGTACTACTGGGGGTTGTGAGAGCAGTTGGGGAGGGTGGCACGCCCTGGTTGGATGTCGGCTGTGCGAGAGGACGGGTACCTGCGCGCAGGATCGGAGAAATTCGTGAGTGTCGTGGTTAGGTGTCAGCCCAAAAGGTAATAAAGTTTTCGTGGTGGTAACTTTTTTTATTGGCATGCGGGATGTTGATCAAGTTATTCAGGTCTTAACATGTTGATTAATATGGATTTATGTAGTTGGCACACATTTCGCTGATCCTTAGCGTAAATCGCCAAGGAAAGTAACTATTGCAGTGCTCAAGGGGAACTCTGGGAAGCCTTCCGATTATTGGCAAACTGCTGATACTCAACTGATCGAGCTTTCCAATGAGGCAGACGGTTTTCGCTGATGTCGATTGCGCCGCCAAGTGAGCGAGATTTGACTAGGTGGTACCAAGGACGAGGGCGGCCACTCTAATCGTGCCGGATTATCAAGGATGAAGATGGCCGTCCGTTTTGTACTACTTATGACAAGAACTTTTATGAATAGGAGGCTAGGTCATGGGTTTTGCCAAATACCAGGAAGACATCGTGAGTCGATATGTCGGCGATCTTGCGATGCGTTCTACCAAGGAGCCGGCTTCAGCACCCAAGAAACCGTGCCCGAGTGCGAGTAATGAATCTGATCAAAGGATAAACAAGATGAGTAGTCTCAAAAAATTCGCTGTCGCCACGCCTCGCCCTCTCCCTGTGATTGTCCTGGCTGATACAAGCGGAAGCATGGGGGAGAACAGCAAAATCGAGGCGCTAAATGCGGCGATGAAGGAGATGGTCTCAACTTTCGCTCAGGAGAGTCGTCTGCGCGCCGAAATCCAGGTGGGCTTGATCACCTTCGGTGGAAAGGCGCAGATGCATCTACCGTTGGTTGCGGCGCATGGCGTAACCGGAGTCTCGGAATTTCAGGCTGGTGGTGCTACGCCGATGGGTGCGGCATTTGACCTCGCTCGTCAGTTGCTGGAAGACAAGGATCGTATCCCCTCTAGAGCCTATCGCCCAGTTTTGATCCTTTTGTCTGACGGACAACCGAACGACGACTGGGAGGCTCCTTTCAACGCTCTTTGTAACTCCGAGCGGGCGCAGAAGGCGGTCCGGCTAGCCATGGCGATTGGGCCGGATGCCGATGTAGCAATGCTGAAGGATTTTGCAAACGACGCAGAGGCTCCCATTTTTAAGGCCCACAACGCCCGGGATATCCACCGCTTCTTCCGTGCAGTGACCATGAGTGTGACCACTCGCACGGCAAGCCAAAACCCAGACACCTCAACCGCTTTCGTTGTTCCGCCCCCGGATGACGACGCACTGGACCTTGACTTCTAATGAGGTTTATTGCCTGCGGCGCGAGCGTTATTGGTCCGCGACACCGGGATCTGGGCGAGCCTAATCAGGACGCGATGGTCCTGGCGGGTTGCCGAGGTGGCTGGATTGCGACTGTGGCAGACGGGTTGGGATCGAGAGCACGTAGTGATCTGGGAGCACGTAGTGCCTGCCAAGTTACCCGGCGGATCTTGCGCGCTACATCGAGCAATTTCGGTCTACCCGCAACCTTGCCCTTGATTCATCAGCGATGGCTCGAAGCTATTGCTCCGACAACTCCACGAGATGCCGCGACCACACTACTGTTGTGTAGCGTGACAGACCTAGGCGAGGTCCATGCAGCCCAATTGGGTGATGGTCTTCTGCTGGTGAAATGCGCTGGTGAGTTCCGTCGCATCACGCCAGAGCGCGCGGCCTATGGCAATCAGACTTGGGCACTTGAGTCCACGCACCTGCAGGACAAATGGAGCTGGACAAGGGGCCGATTCACCGAGCCGGGTGATGGTGTTGTCTTGATGACAGATGGCGTGGCCGATGACCTCGAACCAGCCCATCTTGCCGACTTCTTTGATGCGCTTTACCAAGACTTAAGCGCTCGAAATCGGCGCAGAGGCAGACGCTGGTTGCAGTCTGAACTGAATGACTGGGCGACACCCTTACACAGCGACGACAAAACACTCGTGGCCATTTTTAGGACGTCTGAATGAGCACAGCAACACCAGAGGCACCAAAGAAAAACAGGACGGTGCTAGACCAACACGGTCAGTCCTATGAACTGACAGGGCGTATCGGCGAAGGCGGTCAGGGGATCGTTTGCACGACCAACTACCCCAATGTACTCGTCAAAGTCTCTCGCGCAACCACAGAAGAAAAGCGAAACAGTTGGACGAGCAACATTCGCGCACTTATGCGTCAGCCACTTGAGGGCCTTCCCATCGCACATCCGCAAGCCCTCATCACGCAGCCGCAGCCCGGTTACGTCATGGAATTGATGGATGGACTGGCGCCAATGACTGAACTGATACAGGTGGCCACTGACGCCTTGATGTCAGATGATGGCCTCTCCGGCTATGTGAAGACAGGTGGCCTGCTGCGTCGGTTGAAGATGCTCGCGCGACTGGCTCGGGTGTTGGCGGATCTGCATGGCCGAGGACTCGCCTACGGCGATCTCTCTCCTGCAAATGTGTTCGTATCGCAGTCTCTTGAGTACGCCGAAGTCTGGTTAATCGATGCCGACAACGTTGCGAGTCAGTCGCGCGATGGCCAACAAGGGGTTTTCACCCCCGATTACGGGGCTCCAGAGATTCTGAGGGGAGAGTCCGGCATCAACACCCTGACCGACAGCTGGAGTTTTGCGGTCATGGCGTATCGCATCCTCACGCTGGTTCACCCCCTTAAGGGGGACGTTGTTCTTGAGGGTGAACCCGAGAGTGAAGAGGCGGCTCTCCGAGGCGAATTCCCTTGGGTAGATCACCCAGTTGATCGCAGCAACGCCTTGTCGATAGGCCTTCCCCGCGAAATCACGCTCAATGCGCCACTGCGTGCGCTGTTTGAACGATGCTTCAATGCTGGGTTGAACAATACGGGTGAACGGCCAAGTCTGAATGAGTGGGCAGATGCCTTCGAGGCTGCCACAGGCCATTGCGATCAATGCGAGTCTTGCGGCAGCACGTTTTTTTACACCTCGAAGCACATCTGTCCATTTTGCGATCACGCCCAGGACACGAATCGCACGATTCTTTTGCAGGAATATCGCTATATGCCTCCGGATCTGCTCCGGGAGGACTTGCCGGAAGATGTTCCAGAGTCGTCGATTCGAAAAGAGTGCTGGACTCGCACAGGTAAGGCGATGGTTTTGAGTATGAGCCCTACCGAGTTGAAGACTTTGCCTTTGGGGACGTCCCTGTACGCGGATGCCCGTCCGCTATGCACTGTCGAACTTGCTAAGGATGGGCTGTGGATAGAGCCATCAGTCGGTACCCAAGTTTCCCTGCAGAGAGCATCTGATGACAAAGTCGTCGCGGTTGTGCGTCGTCAGCGGCTCAAGTCAGACAGTCGTTCAGGAGTGTCTTTTTGGCTCCACCTAGGCGCAGTAGAAGAAGAGCACGTCGTTTGGCGTTTCAACTGGTGAGGCAACGATGAAACTCTGCGACTTTCCTCTTCTGTCGGGTGAACTTACCCAGTTCACATGTGACGACCTGGGAGCCGATTGGCAAATCGGTGAGGCTGTGTCAGTACAGGCACACGGTAATGACTATCTTCTCCGACAGGGCAACTCCGTTTGCGTCGGCAAAGTAGAAGGACGTCAAGATCGAACTGCGCTTCAGGTCCAACGAGGCCTGACGCTGTGGGTGTTAAGACATCGGCATGGCGAGGCTCTCCACCTTCAATCGCTGGATTTGGTTGAGCAGATCCAACTGGACATGGCGATTTCTGTTGATGAGGCCATTGCGGAGCAATTGGCCAGCAGGGATGAGATTTCTCCTCCAGACGTACCCACTGCAGTTGGTTGGTTGAATGAGCGATTCATCTCAGCTGAATTAGCACCGACCGCAGAGATGGATCGTGTTTTTCTTGGCCACTTCGACAACGCTTCCGATGAAAGTTTCGTTCTGTTTGGTGCAGGCTGGCGCGGCAACGTCAGACGAGATGCTGGCGTGCTGAAACTGATGAGTGTCACTCGTCTCAAGGGGGCTAGAGCACGTGTAGCGATGGCCGTTGGTAAGATCTCTTTCCAAGATGCCAGTGTCGCCATGCGTCTCCAGAGTACAGAGCAACGCGCACTTTTGGATGCCGCGCTGCGCGACAACGGCAGCTACCTACGTTTATGGCAAGAGTATGGTGCGCTTGAATGGGAGCAGGCTCGAGATTGCGCGAGGGAACTGGGTTCTCTTCGCTTCAAGAGCGCGGAACTCGTCGAAGGCGAACAGTGGGCCTGGTTTCTAAAAGTTGATGCGGATCACCTAAGGGATTTCCGGAAACGATGGAAAGCTTTGGGGCTGGCGAAAACGACGCAAGTGGAGCTTGGGGATCGGGAACTTGATCTTGATTCCGATGTTGAAGACGCGCCGGGCAAAGCTGATCGAGCACGCCGTCGCCCGGTTCGTGGTGTATTGCGGTTCGAGCGAGAGGGTGTGGTCTTGACCCTTCCCCAAGACAGGCGCTCAGAACGTCCGTCTGCAAAGGGATATATTTTTTACTCGCTGGCAGGTGAGGAGAATGTTCAGAAAAATCGTGCGCGCGCAAAACAATCCATCAATGATGGGCGTCGATTGCCGCAATTGAGCTACTTGCTGGAAGGTGTAGCCCCCCCAAGTGCTCGTCGGCGCCAAGTATCAGGCCTATCTGTCTACGCCAAAGCTTGTTTCAAGGGGCCTCCAACCGAGCGCCAAAAGCTGGCCTTGGATGTAGCCATCAATACCCCGGACATTGCGCTGATTGTTGGCCCACCAGGAACGGGTAAGACCCAGGTCATAGCAGCATTGCAGCGGCGCCTTGCCGAAACACTCGGTGAAAACTCGCTGCAGCACCAAGTGCTGATTAGCAGTTACCAGCACGATGCGGTCGATAACGCCCTGAATCGTGCAGAAGTCTTTGGCTTGCCTGCCGTTAGAATTGGCGGTCGAGGGCGCCGTGACGAAGGCGGTGTCGACCCCGTTGGTGTTTGGTGTGAACGCAAACGGAAAGAAATCTCTGTTCGACTCGACGCGATTCGGCTGAATGAGCCGCTGACTCAACCATTGGAAGAGCTAGATCGACGTATCACAGCATTGAGACTCGCGAGCATGTCGGCACAGGAACGCCAAACACAGTTCGAACAGATTGATATCCTTTTGCGTCGGCTGTTCGATCTAGACGTTCGTCTCCCGGCCCAAATTAAGGACCGATGGGATGAGTTTCTTGCACAGCAGAAGAGTATCGAAACCCAGCGTCAGGCCAATGAGCCTACTGGGCTTATGCGCTTGCTGAGAGCCCTGCGCACCAGTTCTATCGGGTTCGCCGATGACGGGCCGGACAGAGCTCACCAGCTTGAGCGCACGCTGCGGCGCAGCAAGGTCAAACTTCAAGACGCGGAATGGGGCTTGCTCCAGCGACTTTCAACGGTTGCCGATGCCACTGAAGCAGACCTTGCTGAGTTGGCTGCATTTAAGAGGTCCATGCTGGATCGGTTGAGCCCCGATTACAGGCCCCCACAGCTAAAGCAAGCGCTGAGCGGCGAAGCACTTGGTCTCTTGGCCGACATCGAGCACGCAATCGACGCGCCTTTGCGTCAATCTCGCCGTGGCATCTCTGCGGTAGTGGCCTCGTACCACGCGGCACTTTCCCAAGCCCCCAATGAGGCAGCGAGAGCGGTCCGCGAGTACGCCAGCATTGTCGGTGCGACCTGCCAGCAGTCAGCTGGTAAGGCGATGAGCAGCTTGAAGGAGTTGAGCGACCTAGATGCATCAGAAGGAATCGAATTCGACACGGTTGTCATCGATGAAGCCGCAAGAGCAAATCCTCTCGATCTTTTCGTTCCAATGGCGATGGCGCGGCGTCGGATCATCCTGGTTGGTGACCATCGGCAACTACCTCACCTTGTTCAGCGAGAGTTGGAAGATGAACTCATTTCTAAGCAAAGCCTGACTGCGGCCCAAGCGAAGGCGTATGAGCAGAGTCTCTTTGAGCGGCTGGTGAAGCAGCTTAGGGAGCAAGAGAAAGTCGACAACATCAAACGCGTCGTGATGCTCGATACGCAGTACAGAATGCATCCGACACTGGGTGACTTCATCAGCAAACAGTTCTATGAATCTGAGGGATTGGACGTCTTGCACTCGGGGCGACCTGCGGAGGATTTCGCTCACACGATTCCTGGCTACCAAGGCAAATGTGCGGCTTGGTTGGATGTGCCTCTGCAGGGCGGGAAAGAAAGATTCCTAAAACCCGGTTATGAAAGACGTGCGGAGGCAATTTCTATTGCAAAAGAGGTTAAGCGGATTGCTGATTCTTGTGGGCCGTCGCTGAGCATTGGGGTCATCAGTTTCTACCGCGCCCAGTGTGACCTGATACTTGATGCACTGGCTGACGAGGGCTTGGCAGAGGAAGAGGATGGGGAGATCCGTATCGCGCGCTCCTACCGGCAGACTGAATCAGGTGATGAGCGACTGCGCGTCGGCACGGTTGACGCGTTTCAAGGCAAAGAGTTTGACCTCGTCTTCCTGGCCGTAGTGCGAGCTAACGACGTGGTGATTCCCGATCACAAGGAAGGGGAAGAGCGCGAACGATTGCTAAACAGCAAGTATGGACACTTGCGGTTGGCAAATCGCATGAACGTGGCGATGAGTCGCCAGAGGAAGCTCCTCGTCGCCGTCGGTGCCAAACACATGGCAGAAGGACCCGAGTCTGAGGAAGGGGTCCCGGCGCTGGCTGCATTCCTCAAGCTTTGCAGAGAGGAGATGGCGCATGGCCGCTGACCGCTATCTTCGCTTCGATGTCCGTCGCCCCCCGGGTGGGCGGCCGCTTCTGTGGCCTGTCCGCGTTTGGAAGGTCCTTTATCCAACAAATCGTGTCCTCAAGTTGAACCTGTTCCAGCAGGCGATCCTTGGACTGGCAAGGGCCAGATGCCAGGACAGTTCGGAAATGGCTGAGTTGCTGGGGCTGGACCGAGAACTGGTGACATTCATCATTGGAACTCAACTGATCCCGAACGGTTGGATGACCACCTTGGGATCAGTCACCTCTCAAGGTGAGCGTGTCCTCGAAGAGACTCAGGATGCCAGCGAGGAAGTTCGCATGGGGTACGCGTATCAGGACGCGATTTCGGGGAACTGGCTGCCGCGATTCACTGAAGAACTTCCAGAGATCGAAGCGAAGCGAGTCGATGAACGTGGTTACCCAGTGTTCCTGCGAGACCTCGATTCCGGAAAGGAGGATCGCCCTTTCCGCCTCAATCACTTCCGAGAGGGCGCACTGGACACAGCAGCTCTCTTTGATGCGTTTCAGCGCTATCGGACGGATCACGATCACGCCAGGCAGCGTGATGACGAGCTTTCGGCACGTGTCCGCATTGAGAGCCTGAGCTTCGTCGAAGATTCGGCGCAGCCGATGTGGTTATGGACATGGGTTTTTCCCGACGAGGCTGGGCCACAACCCTGGTTGGTTGCCGATCCGTTCGGGTTGCAGCAGGCTGCGTCGTGGTTGCGCAAACCCCTGCAGGAAGTACTGCCGAGAAACGATGGTCTCGCGCGATACATCGCTGGTGCGGTGGGTTCGACGAGATCGAACGATTTGTCGGCAGAGGAGTGGCTCCGATCCTTGGAGAATCAGATCGACTTGACACTGCTTGCAGACTACAACTGGTCGCGGAAGGTGCCGATTGTTGAGGGATTCCTCGCTAGCGTTCTGAGACGAAGACTCGTGCTGGCTAGTCAGGAGAGGTCTTGGCAGGAGGATGTGACTAGCCTTCTCATTGAGACTCACAACCTGGCAGAAAGCGTGCTGCAGTGGCTGTTGAAAGCATATCCAACTGAAATCCGCCGATTGCCACACTGGAAAAACCAGCGGGACTGGAAAGATGGTGAGGCAAGCTCTTACCTCAATTATCTTCAGCTTCCTTGCCTTACCGATGAAGTCATTGGCGAACTTTCGAATCAAAAATTGGACCAGGTGCGCGCAGCTGTTAAGCGCAGTAACTCTTCACTCAAGGCGCTGTTGTTTGCGGGGCTTCTAGGAACAGTGGATCAGTCATCGCACCCCTTCCTCAAGTTATCAGCTGATGAGCTTCAGCTGGCTCGTCTGCTTGATATGACCCGTGATAGAAACAAAAAAGCAGGGCATTCAGGTAGCGAAAGAGTCGATAAAGAAGAAGCTATGGAACACGCTGACTTTGTCATCGAATGGGCTCAAATTTTTAAAGACTGGTATTGAAATGGCTAAACGTAATAAAGCAAGAAAAGCCCCTGAGGCCCAAAATACGAATTCGGCACAAAGTGATTTTGCGCCGAAATATCAGAAGGCAACTGCTGGCGTTGACTCCCTTGCATCGCTGATTCAAGGCGATGCTTCTGCTGTGGCACTCCCTGACTTGGAGGAAGATCAGATCAGAGAGTTGAATAAGGTAGAGCCCGAGAAAAAAGTTGAGTTCGAGAGGTTGCTAGCGGATATCTCTGATGTCGCAAAGAGAGTTCATGACCTACAAGAAGACGCACAAAAACGCACTGATGACCTGGCTCGCAAGGAGGAGGCATTCTCCCGCCGAAGTGATGAGAACAAGAAGCGAACCGAAGAGATCAAAAAACTCGACGAAGAGTTGAAGCAAAGACACGTTGAGATAAAAAAGTCCGAATCATGTTTGGCCGATAAGGAGCGTGAGCTTGAGAAGCGAGAACTGGACGCGCGTTCCGGTTTTGCCGCCCAAAACGTGGCCGCACTCAGTGATCTCAAGAAGGAGATCGTGGAGCTCGAGTCTAGGAAGACTGAGATTCAACTCGGCATCCTTAAAGCGGAGCAGAAAGCACGTGACGATGAGTCCGCGCGCGCATCCGAAGTGATGGAACGTGAAGCGGAGATTGCAAACAATGAGAGAGCTCTACAGCAGCAGCAACGGCGACTAGATGCAGAGTGGAAAGAGCTTGAGCGTGAACGGGTCCAGATCCGCGAAGATTCACTTCGCGAGGCCAGTCAGGAAATTGCCAGATTGACCGATGCTAGACTACGCGCAGAGGCACGCCTTGAAAAGGTTTACCGCGACTGGACATCGACTGAACAGAAGCTAGAGCAATACCGGGAGTTCTCAGAGGCATTGGCAGGGAGGTCTGCTCGCGAGATACTTGACGAGCTGGCTGCCCAAAAACGTCGAGTCACTCAATTGGAAAACCAAATTGCAAACAGCCATGATGATCAGTTGCAATTTGAGAACGAGGCGCTGCGAAAACTCCGCGATGAGCAAAAGGCCCAAGTCGACGAGGTTCATTTGGATTTGGCTGATGCAAAAGCTCAGCTTCATCGCCTTCGCCTCGGCGTGAGTGACAAAGAGAACCTAGAAAGAGAAAAGCGCGCCCTGGAAAAGAACAATCAGATCTTGAGTGCAAGGCTCAATGACTTGGGCAAAACGGTAGATGACCTAACTCAGTCACAGCAATCTGAGAAGCCGTTCCCTCAAATGGCATGGATGGATTCCGCATCCACTGCCGATTGGATCAAGGATCGCAAGGCCAAGGAGTTGAGCCTCCCAGAGCAAGACGTTCCCGATTTGAAGACATTCTCGGTTGAGTTGCAGCACCGGATCGCTCAAGCGGAGGAAGGTACAGAACTGCATTTTGATCTCGAAGTTATTCAGTTGCTGATTGCCGGGTTGGCCATGAGCCCGCTTCACATCTTTCAGGGAATTAGTGGCACGGGCAAAACGAGTCTGGCCAAGGCGTTCGCCAAGGCCGTTGGGGGGCATTGCACTGACATTGCCGTCCAGGCTGGCTGGCGAGATCGTGATGACCTACTGGGACACTACAACGCTTTCGAAAAGCGCTTCTATGAGCGCGACTGCCTGCAAGGCCTCTACCGTGCGCAAACCGCAGCTTACAAGGACCGGTGTAACATCATATTGCTTGACGAGATGAACCTGTCGCGCCCGGAGCAGTATTTTGCTGAGTTCCTCTCGGCGCTCGAAAAGAATGACCCAGATGATCGATTAATCAGCTTGTCGGAGAGCCAGTTGCTGAACGCGCCAGCGCTGTTGGTCGAGGGGCGAAAGATTCGGATTCCCCACAACGTCTGGTTTGTAGGTACTGCTAACCACGATGAAACGACAAATGAGTTCGCTGACAAAACCTACGACCGGGCTCATGTCATGACGCTTCCTCGCCAGGAAGCGAGATTCAAGCCAGATACAACGCCGAAGGCTAGCTTTAGCTATGAATCATTGATGGAGCGTTTCGGTGCTGCTGTGGAACAAAACGCTGATGAGGTTTCAGAGCTGTTGATGGAGTTGACCACAGGCCCGCTAACGAGCATTTTGCAAGATCGCTTTAACCAAGGCTGGGGCAATCGACTTGAGCGTCAGGCCAAGCGATTTATCCCCGTCTACATGGCTGCAGGTGGTCGCAAAGAAGACGCCTTAGACCATTTGCTTGCCAGCAGAATACTCAGGCGCGGTAAGGTCACTGATAGATTCGATAAGACTATCGATGATTTGACCGCCGTCGAACACGCGCTTACGACTGTTTGGAAAGGATGGACATCGGAGCCTCGCCGTTCCCTTGCCTTGTTGGCTGAAGACCGTCGTCGCAAGGAACGTGGGGCATGATGCTTCTGGACCGCCTTACGGGTAACAAACTCAGCCGCTTACCCGCAGCGCTTCTACCGGGGCGGTACTGCTTGCTTGAGTCACTCGTGGTCAACGGACACAGTCGCTTGCAGCCCGGCGATCTGCTCTCGGATGACGGCTCGGGCGTCCTCCGGATTCAAGGCACTGAATCCCAGGTGCTCGCTATCGATCGGTCTGACCATGATCAGGCGGACTCCGATTTGTCGGCAGAGGCGATTATTTCCATCGCCGGAAAAATCGCTCACGCACATGATGCAAATGTATCGCCCATGCTGCCCGCTGAGATGGCCGACCAATGCGAGCTCGAGGAACTTGAACGCGACTTGGCGGCGGTACTCAGAGATGGACATCTACATTCAATATCTGACCGACCCCGCAGAGACCTTCGATATGACGACTTGGTTGCACCAGTGGCACGAGCTAGACGCCTCGCGGCTTCGTCGTTAAGTCACCTGGCATCACACTCTGATTGCTGGCAGCAGCGGACGCTCAGTGGTGTTCAACCGAGAAAGGTTCTTGCACGTTTCAGCGAGGATGACTACGCCATCTATGAGAACAGACTCTACAAGCGGCTACTAGATCGCCTTGATCGACACCTTGCTCGTAGATTGGCTCGCATCCGGGGAGTCAATTCACGACTGGAGCGAGCGTTGGAGTTCCAAGATTCTGAGCAAACGCATTTTCGACTTCGCCAGGATATCTGCAGCCTTTGGGGGGAGTCATATCTTGATGACAAGACCGGGATGCAGTTGGAGTCAGGAAAAAGTGCACTTAGCGACTTGGAGTCCCAGTTGCGTGCAATCAGAGGGTTAAAGCAAAGGGGGCTTTATTCGCTGGTGCCTCCTGCATCTGTGGTTCCTGCCCAGGTTCACCGGACAAACATTCTCAACCACGATCCGCACTATCGTCATCTGCCCCCGCTTTGGGAGAAGTTGAAAGACGATCGGGAAGAGCAGCTCTTCCCCCCGGAAGAGCGCTTGGCGCGGCAACTTCAGTTGCAACTGGCTTATGTCAGTTACGTTGGTCTTGTGATCAGGCGGGCGCTTGAACGGTATGGTCTGCGCAGGGTTGATGGAGATTTCGTCTTCAGCTGGGCGGGGCGGAGTTTCACACTCCGACCTGATGTGCATGATTGGGTCATAACCCAGTCTGAGGGATCTATCCTGAGGATCGTGCCGATCGCCTGGTTCGGCGCGTCAGTAAATGTCAGTGAGAGTCTGGAGCCTGGTCGCATTGCGTGTTGGCCAGGTGTACCAAACAGTGTCGCGTCTCCGCAGAGTCTTCCAGTCTCTCCGCTGGACCTTTATGTCGTGGAGAAGATGGGGAGATTGATCGATGAGTGGATGTTGCGACAGTTGCTCCAAGGTCATGGCCGAAAACTGGGGCCTTTGCCCACACCGGCCAAAAAGCTAACCGAAGCTTGGCCAGAACAGTTTGAATCTATTTCGTCTACCCATGTCAGGCTCCTCGCTCCAGTCGATTCTCAGAAAGTAGCCGAACTGAAGGCTACTCTCAAAGATTCAGCTAATACGCAAGTTGTGGAGGCCGTCGAGGAAGCTATCGAACAGATCGCAGCGCTTGCCCGACTTTGTGGACATCCGGCGCGATTCGAGCGCGGGCAGCAGCAGGATTTCTATTGTCAATGCGGAGCTTGCCAGGCAACTTGGTCGCTCAAGACAATAGAGAAGAGGCAACATTTTTCTATGCGGCTGAAGGGCGCACCTGTCATACCAGAAGAGGACGGATTTCTTTGGTCTGGCAGGGATTGGATGGGGTTCGACCTAGGTAGATAGCAGTGATAATGACCGAACTGTCGAATCCACGCATACTGGGGTGATCAGTAAGCAGCCAGGGATACACGCCCACAGGAAGGCGAGAGTGGAGCGGCCGGCAAGTTCAAAATCAACTGCAGCTCTTTGCCAAGAATCTCCCAAGCCTGCCGTTTTTCCTCAGCATAATCGTGCAGCAAATAGTGCCGTCTGACCTTGGAACCGCCCAAAAGGTGGTTCTGGCAGCGGTCGATGATGTCGAGAGGTACTCCCAGCGCTTGCATCATGGTTGCGCCAGTCCTACGCATGTCGTGCGGTGTCCACTCGCCGTTAGCACCTTTCGCTAGAACTAGGCTGTCGTCGTGATGCCTGCCGGCAAGAGGTTTGCTGCGATCCTTGAATCGACATTGGCGGTCGCCAATCAGCTTGCTGACAGTTTTGGTGTTGACGTGGGCATCGCCGGAACGGTTTGGAAACACGAATGGTGTAGAGCCGGTTTCGTGCTGCAGGCGTTGGAACTGTTCTTTTGCAAAGTCCGAGAGGAAAATGTGGTGGTCCTGGCGTTTACCGCGCTGGCCTTTGGTGTTTTCGGCTGGAATAAACCAGCGTCCGGCCTCCAAATCGACGTGCTTCCATTCGGCCTTGAGCAGTTCACCTATGCGACACAAGGTGCTAAGGCAAATCCAGACGGCACATTGCACGCGCTCGTTGACTGGTCGAATGCCGCTGTACTTGCTGCCGGCGGGCAGGGCGGTGTAGTCCTCTTCCAGCTTGATGAAGATGTTCCAGAGCTCGCGAATTTCGTCGGCTGACAGGACGCGGTCGCGTTCTTCCTGGTAGTCGTGATCAAGTAGTTTCTTTACGTCGATCAGGTCAGCTGGGTTGCCGTCAGCCATCAGCGGGCGCCAGGGTTTGCGTTTCTCGGCCCAGCGCAGCATCTGGCCTAAGTCGTTGTTGAGGATCACAACAGAGCGGTTAAGCCCGCGTGCTTTGACTTTACGCAGGACGCTGAGTAGGTCCTTGTCTGTCAGGTTGCGGATCTGAGTTTTGCCAATAAAGGGGAGGACGTCTTTCTTGAATCTGCGCTGCAGTTCGGCATTGCCGTCCTGGCGAGCGACACCGTCAGCCAGCCAGGTATCGAAGAGATCCTGAACGGTCTTGCTCTCACTGGCCTGCCGCTCGGCTTCAGCGATTGTGGCAGCGATGGCGGCTTGCGCTTCGATCTTGGCTGCCTTGCGGGCGGAGGTTGGGTCAACGCCTTTGCTGACCGTTGCACGTACGCCATCACGTTCAGCACGAATTTGGGCTAGAGACTTCTTTGGCCAGCTACCCAGTCGGTGGTCACCTTTCTTGCCATCGAGCTTGAATTCGTAGCGAAAAAGTACGGTGATCCCGCGGACACCGGCACGTACTTTACCAACCAATCCGCCATCTTCGCGGAGGGTCTTTCCGTCGTCATTCGTGGTGAGTGCTTCAAGCTGCTTGGCGGTAATCTTGGCCACTGTCTACCCCTTGTATAAAACGGTAGCTTAGAATTTTGCCCCACTTTTGCCCCACCGGTTCGCGTGGCTGGCGGTGGATGGTGGTGGACGTTCGTGGATGCTAATCTAGCCTGTATACCCCGTATTTACTAGGGTTTTTGATTTCCGGTAACGTCTATGGGAATCCGTGGGAATCCACCAAAAAAGCGCATGGGGTGCAAGGGGTCGAATGTTCGAATCGCTCCGTCCCGACCATATTTTAAAGAAGGATCAAGCACTTAGCGGTTTGGTCCTTTTTTACGCCCGGGCGGCGCAAACCTGGCGCACTATTCGCGCATAACCCAGACCGGCAAGCCGCTCCTGCGCCACCGGTAGGGGCGCGTGGCTGGTGCAGGTTTATTTCGTTACATTCTGCATACCAACCGTGAATGCGCTGGGCATCCCAGGCTGGGTTGCCCGGCGGCTAGTGGAAGCCTGCCCCCTCTCCACTATCGCCCGGATTGGTTTTAGCCCGCTTATGCCAAAGTACTCTTTCTGGTTGGCTGGGTACGCCGGAACGGGTGCGTGCTCGGAGGCGGGTGCTCACATCTGAAATATGGCGTTCTACAACCTGCCGCTGCGCGTTTTGCAGTTGATTAAACAATCGATTGAAGCTGACCGCCGACCCGGACATAGAGCGGTCCGGTTTGTTCGTAACGTGCGGAGGCGTCAAGACGGCAGTGGGGGGACCAGCCTCCGAGCCAGGCACGCCCCAGGACTTTGATAGGTTCCAGCGGGTGGGTGGGCTTGCACGTGAAGGCAGCCCGGGCCGGTTGGACCGACGCCGGGCGGTCGTTGGTTAATTCTCGGCCTGGGCCTGCTGCAGGTAGTCGCTTGCCAGCATGCTCAGTGTTCGCACGCCGGTGACCAGCGCTGCATCATCAATCAGAAATCCGGGCGAATGGTTGGGCGCAGCCTTACCCATCTGGGTCATTGGTGTCACGCCGAGAAATACGAACAACCCGGGGCCTGGTTGGCGTAGAACGAGAAGTCTTCGGAGCCGGTGACCATGGGGGCGACCACTACGCGATCATGGGCTGCACGGCGCAGGGTCGGCACCATGCTTTCGGTCAGTATTGGGTTGTTGATGGTGGTCAGGTAGTTGTCGATGATCTTCACATCCGCGCTGGCTCCAGCCGCTTCTGCGATGCCTTTCGCGGTCCGCTCGATGCGTTCGTTTACCTGCTGTTGTACGTCGTCGCCGAAGGTTCGCACAGTGCCGGTCATGACGACTTCTTCGGGAATGATGTTGTGGCGAGTGCCGCCGTTGATGGTGCCAATGGTGACTACCGCCGGGGCGGGCATGATGTTGGTCTGGCGGCTGACTACGGTTTGCAAGCCGTTGATGATTTGCGCGCTGGTAGCGATCGGATCGACGCCATCCCACGGTTGAGCGCCGTGGGTTTGCCTGCCGTGTACGCGGATGTGCAAATCGCCTGAGCTGGCCATCACGGGGCCGCTGCGATAGCCGATCAGGCCGGTTGGCATCGAGGCTGCGACGTGCAGGCCAAACACTGCAGCAACCTCGGGGTTTTTCATCACTCCAGCCTCAACCATTTGCCGGGCGCCGAAGTGGCGTTCGCCATCGTAGGCATAGTCGCTTGGGCCTTCCTCGGCGGGCTGGAAGATGAACTTCACGCTGCCGGGCAGATCGGCTTTAACGCTGGCTAGTACTTCTGCGGTTGCCATCAGGATGGCGACGTGGGCGTCATGGCCGCAGGCGTGCATCACCGGGCGCTCTTCGCCCAGATACTGTTGACGGACTTGGGATGCGAAGGGCAGGCCAGTGGCCTCCAGTACCGGCAAGGCATCCATATCGGCGCGCAGGGCAACTACCGGGCCTGGCTTGCCGCCTTTCAACAGCCCGACGACGCCGGTTGTGCCAACCCCGGTTTCTACGTCCATCCCCAAATTGCTTAAATGCTCGGCGATCAGGGCTGCGGTGCGCTGCTCCTGATTGCCCAGTTCGGGGTGCTGGTGGATATCGTGACGCCAGGCAATGGCTTTGGGCTGAATGGCTTCAGCGCCCTGTGTCAGGCGCTCATCGAGTGAGCTATCAGCGGCGTTGGTAGCTAGCGCAAGGGGCAGGAGTAGGGCGGGAAGCAGGGTGTGGCGGCGCATGGATGCGTCCTCTTGTTTTGGTTGTTTTTGCTATTTCAGGTGTGAGGCGTGAGCGCAGCTGGCCCGGTGAGCAGCCGAACCATAGGCGAAATTGTCGGTAGAACTGGCTGGTCTGGCGGTAGCCGAGCAACAGCGCGAGTGTGTCATCTGCGTGGTCAGCCTGCACGTACTCCAGGCAGAGTCGTTGACGAACTGTGGCAAGCAGTGCGCTGAACGGTTGCTGCTCTGCGGCCAGTTTGCGCTGCAGGGTGCGAGGTGCCACAGCCAGCAGGCTGGCGCAGCGTGAGATCCGGGTTTCACCGCGAGGCAGCAGCGCAGTCAGCAGCAACTGTACTGACTCGCTCCAGCAATGGTCTGCGTTGGTGCGAATCAGCTGGCGCTCTCGGCGTGCGAGGCGGGCGATATTGGGCTGCGTGGTATTCAGCGCACGTGCCAGTTCCATTGCGGGAAACTGCAGTTCCAGGCGCTGCTCGCCGGAGAGGACCGCGACCGGGAGGCGTAGCAGGCGCCGGCAAGCATCCCGGGTGTCGTCAGACATCCCCGCAATGCCCGCGCTTGCCTGCTGTAAACCCAAGCCTTGGCAGGTGCGCATCACCGCGTACAACGCCGCCAGCAATTGCTGGTCGGTTGCCTGGGCTTCGGCTGTTGGTGTTACCACAATACTGGCTTGGTTGCCGTTCAACTCCAGCGCAAGACTGGCGAGATCGCTGTTCTGATGGAAGTAGCGTTTACTCAGGTTGATTGCATCGCGCAGGGTGCGGGCGTTGCCCAGATAGGTAGTCGCGAGAAAGGCTTCGGTGTAGTTGAGATAGCTGAAGGCGCGGACCAGCAACCAAGGCTCTTGCTGTTCCTTGGCCAGCTCGGTCACTAGCGTGCGTATGGCTGCCAGAGGTATACGTTGCGCTCGGGTTGGGGCCAGTAGCTGATTGCGCTGCAGCGCTGCCTGCAGCCTGCTTTCCGGTACACAGGCACGCAAGCCCTTGACGATCTTGTCGAGGTGCTCGCTGGATGCGCTGGGAGCAGGCTGTGTCATGGTATGGATCAACCGGGGCACTATTGGTGTGCCCAGTGTCGCGAGCAGGTTACCAGCAAACAAGTGCGGATCGCGCCATCCTGTGTGCTTTTTCCGCTGCTGCTCGGTCGCTGTGCGTGGTCGTTTCAGACTGTCCGACAGCTCGGCTGCTCAGCTAGCAGGGTTTGGTTTGGCGGCCCTGGTTCTCGGGAAACACCGCCTTGTGAATATAGTGGCGTGCATGCCGAGGTTGCCGTCGGCCACCTGAGTCATACCAAAGTCCACCGCGACCGAGATCATTGAGATGGCGTTGTTTTCGCCGAGCGCGTGCTTGGTCGTCAGATAGCTGTGGGTCTTGCGGACGGCGTTGCGCATCGCGGTCTCCAGCGATGAGCTTTTATAGACTTGAGGCTGTGCGCCAGTTGTCCATATTGCCGCCAAAGTAGTCCGGCGTGCAGATGTGATCGCTCATGTTGGCTCCCCATATCAGGTGTCTTTTCTTTGTCCGGATTATGTGGCGGAGGGGAAAAACTCTCTTGCCAGCAGGCGCATCAATCTTTGTCGAGCCGCCTGTGCCCAGCTCTGGCGCTTGGTTGTTCACGCCGGGGAAACCAGTAAAATGCGCCGTTCGCATTTTTCCTGTCTGTTGCCGGAGTTGCTGCATGTCCAACCTGATCTCCCCGCCGGAACGTCTGGCGCCGTTGTTTCTTGCCTGTCTGATGGCATCACCCGCGTTTGCCCAGGCAGATGATGTTGCCCAACTGGACGCGATTACGGTTGCCGGGCAGAAGTACGATGAGGTTGCCAAGGCCCGTGAGGCGCTCGATGAGGTGCCGGGCGCTACCAATCTGGTTGATATGCAGCAGGTTGAGCAGGGGCGGGTAGCCGGTGTCGCGGATGTGCTGGCCTATCAGCCGGGCGTGTACGCCCAGTCGCCCGGCAACGAGGGGGTAAGATCAGCATCCGTGGCTCCGGTATCAACCGTGGCCCCGGTGCGCATGCGTCCGGCAACCATATCCTGCTGGACGGCCTGCCGCTGACCGGATCGGGCGGTACGCCCTATGAGCTGCTGGAGCCGCTGTGGCTCAGCCGCGCCGAGGTGCTGCGCGGAGCCAACGGCTTTGAGCGTGGTGCGCTGGCACTGGGCGGCGCGGTGGACTACATCACCCGCAGCGGCTTTGATGCGCCGCGCCTGCAACTGCGCATGGAGGCGGGGAATGATGGCTACCTCAAGCGCCATATTGCCTCCGGCCAGGTGATTGGTGACCTGGACTACTACGTCGGTATTACCGACCTGCACTACGACGGCCAGCAGGATCACTCGGCAGGGAGTGGCAAGGGTGTTGTTGCCAACGTTGGCTTGCAGCTGACGCCTGATCTGGAAACCCGCTTCTTCGTGCGCTACCGGGAGACCGAACACCAAACGCCGGGCCGTCTGACCCAGTCGCAAATCGATGATGACCCAACCCAGGCTAACGCCGCCAATATCGCGCGCGATGCCAAGCGCGAGCAGCCCGGTAGTACTTGGCTGGCGAACAAAACAACACTGCGCCTGGATGACGTCAGCACCCTGGAGATGGGGCTGGTTTACCACTACTACCCGATGGACCTGATGGAAAGCCCGTACCGCATTCGGGTGGACTACAGCGACGTCAGCGCAACCCTGAACTACAAGCGTCAGCACCAGCTGTTTGGGCTGAACGCCAACACCACCGTTGGCTGGCGCACCACCACCAATCTGCCCAGCAGTGATGCAAAGGAAACCGCCTATCAGCCGCTCAACGCCAATGGAACTGTCTACCCGGTCGGCACGCTGATGCGCAAATACGAGCACCAAGGCTCAGACAACGTGCTGCATGTCAGCAACGAGCTGGAGCTGGCACCACGCCTGTGGCTGAGCAGCGGACTGGCGCTGATCTATACCCAGCGTGAGGTAGAGGTTACCTGGCCGGGCACCAATGAGCGGCTGGATGAGGGCACCTGGGATTACGCGCCACGTTTGGGCCTGCGCTATCAACTGGCGTCCGGCACCGAGGTGTACGGCAACCTGTCCCGCTCGGTCGAGCCGCCGCACCCGTGGTCGATGATCTGGGGCTCGCCGACCCGTTTCCCGGTCAGCAATCAGCCCTGGAGCAACCGCCAGAGCACGCCGGTCAGCCTGGATAACCAGACTGCGACGACCTTTGAAGTCGGTGCCCGTGGTGATTCGGTCGTTGGTCTGTGGGATCTGGCCTGGTACTACTCGCGGGTCAATCACGAGCTGCTGACCGTCGAGATTGAGCCGAACATTTTTGCCGAGTCCAATGCCAGTGCAACGGTGCACCAAGGTATTGAAGCCGGGCTGACCAGCACCTTGTGGCAGGGTGATGAGCTGGGCGCGCTGGCGTTGCGTCAGGCTTACACCTTCAGCGACTTCCATTACCGCGACGACGACACCTTTGGCAGCAACGCGCTGCCCGGTTTGCCACGGCATTACTATCAGGGTGAGGTGCGTTATCAGCACCCGGCAGGCGTCTACGTTGGGTTGAATACCCAGTATGCGTCCAAGGTGCCGGTGGATTACGCCACCTCCTGGAATGCGGATTCGTACACGATTTTCGGCGCCGTGGTTGGCTATGACGCGCCCAAGCGGGACTGGCAGACCTGGCTGGAGCTGCGCAATCTGACCGATGAGCACTACGCGGCCACCGTGACCCCCGGTTACAACGACAACGGGGTGGAAGCGGCGCGTTTGACACCTGGCGAAGGCTTTGGCGTGTACGCCGGGTTTTCCTGGAGCTGGCTCTGAGCGCCAGAGGGCGTGTGGAATGAGTTAGTGCTTCCTTAGTAAATATCGCGGCGGTAACGGCCGTCGGCCGCCATCTGCTTGATGGTGGCCGCGCCTAGCAGACCCTGCAGGATGCTGTCCACGGCCTGACCCATCGCCATGCTGCCGCAGACGCGGATGCTGGCGCCGCGGCTTACCCAGTCTTGCAGCCGCTCGGGCTGTTCGCGCAGCAGGTCCTGCACATAGCGCGGCGTGTCGGCACTACTGTTGTCGCGCGAGAAGCAGCGCTGCAGCAGCACTTGCTGTGGTGTCAG
Organism: Halopseudomonas maritima; assembly: GCF_021545785.1. Classification (NCBI taxonomy): domain Bacteria; kingdom Pseudomonadati; phylum Pseudomonadota; class Gammaproteobacteria; order Pseudomonadales; family Pseudomonadaceae; genus Halopseudomonas; species Halopseudomonas maritima. The sequence continues at coordinate 238,535 of NZ_CP079801.1, read as the reverse complement.
CTGGTCCAGCTCGCTGGCCAGCCAGCGATCATGCTCCGGGCTGCGCTCACCAAACAGTAGCCAGCTGGGTTGTCCGCGTTGTAGCTGGTCTTGCAGCAGGGCGCGCAAACCGGCCAGGCCTGTACCACTGCCAATCAGAATGCTTGGTGCGGGGCTGACTGGCAGCGCGAATGACGGGTTGTGATGTACGCGTGCCTCAATCTGATCGCCAGGCGTTGCCCGCTGGCACAGCCAGCCTGAAATCAGGCCCTGGCTGCCATCTTCTTTCATCACATGACGCACGAGCAGCTCCACCTGTTTGCCCACGCCGAGGTTGGCGATGGAATACAGGCGGCGCTGGCCAGCGTGCTGCAGCTCCAGCAGATCGCCGGCTTGCCACGGACCCAGATCATCGGCTTGCAGGCTCAGGTGAAAGGCGGTCAACCCAGGGCTGCCAGGGTTGAGCGCGCTGCGGCTGAGCAGGGTGACGGGTTGCCAGGGTTGCTCGTCCGCTTCCGGCAGCTCGTGCAGGCCGGTGTGTTGGGCCAGGCTGGCGCGCCAGCGTACCAGGCCGTCTGGGTCCTGGTTGTCGAGGTAGATGCTGTCCTGCAGGGGTTGCGCGCCGCGGTCACGCAGCCAGTTCTCCAGCCGTTTGGCGAAGGCGCAAAAGTGCGGGTATTGGCTATCGCCCAGGCCGAGCAGGGCGAAACTTAGCTCTGGCAGGGCAGGGCTGTGCGGCATCAGGCGGTGTTCAAAAGCCTGCGCGCTGTCTGGCGCCTGGCCGTCACCGTAGGTGCTTGCCACCAGCCAAAGCTGGCGACAGGCAAGAAGTTGGGCTGGGGTCACTTGCCCCAGCGGCACGCCAGCGGCCGAGTGGCCAGCGGCTTGCAGTGCGTGCAAAGCCTGCCTGGCCAGGCGCTGCGCCTGACCAGTCTGGCTGGCCCAGACCACCAGGGTCTGGTACTCGCCAGTGGTCCGCTCGCGGCGCCATAGCGGGCGCAGCCAATAGCAGGCGGCGGCCAGCCAGAGCAGGCTGGCCACCACGGCCCAGGCGCTGTTTCCCATCAGGGCGCGAGCACTTCAAGGGTGGTGCTGTAGCTGGCGCGGCGCTGGGTCACCGGCGCCTCCAGACCTTCAGTCTGTTTGTACTCGGCTTCCAGCCAGAACAGGCCAGCTTGACCCCACTCAATGCTTACCTTGCCGTCGGCGTCGGTGGTCAGCTCGCGTGCCTGATCACTGTCGCGGTAACGGGCGCCGGCCGGAATCAGGGCAATCTCGACGCCGGGAGCCGGGTTGCCGTCCAGCAGGAATACAAATTCCGCAGCTTCGTCGGCGTACAGGTCATTAGGATGGGTGACCGGCTGCAGTTCGAGGCCCTGGCCGGTGGGCTTGAGCACGTCTTCGGTCGGGTTGCCGGAGGTCACAAACAGCTCCATGCGCGAGTCGCTACGCACGATGCTGACGTTCTCGGCGTCGGCTGGGATCTGCTTGACGATGTCACCCAGGCTGCCCATGACGCGCTCTCGCTCGCCGTTGAGCTCGTACATGCCCATTACTCGGCCGCTGTTGGCGATAGCGATTTTGTAGGTGCCTTTTTGCTCCAGCTGCAGGTCAAAGCTGCTGCGCAGGCGACCCAGATGGCCGTTTTGCGGTGCAACATCGCTACCATCGGGTGCGGTGATGCTGAGCGGAGCAGGCTGGCGGTTGCTGTCGGCCGGTGGTGTGCCAACGCCTTCGAGCATGATCGGGAAGTGGTCGAAGTAAAAAATGCCATTGCCGACGGCGGCATCTACGGTAACCCAGGGTGCATCGCCAGACAGCACCGTGGAGGAGGGCACCATCCAGGCGCGGTGGGCATCGGCGGTCAGCGGCAGGGCGGCGGCTACGGCCAGTACAGAGAGTTGTTTGAGCAGTTTCATGATGTTGTCCTTATTGTTCAGGGAGTGAGTTGCAGGCGGATCTGGCCGAGTTCGCGACTGCCTTGCGCTTGCAGATCAGCGGCTTGGCTGACGGGCCAGCTGAAGGGCACCTTCAGCAGTTCACGGCCGCCCACCTCGCGAGCCGCTTCGACCACCAGTTCATAGTCGCCGGGGGCCAGTTCCTTGAAGGCTGGCAGATCTTGCAGGGCCAGTTCGTGGGCTCCGGGTGGACGGGTCGCGGCGCTGACGCCATCGACTGGCAGGTCCAGGCCGCGACCACTGCGACGCCACCACTGGCGCAGGTCTTTCAGCCACTTTTCACCTTCGTCGTCGCGCATCTTGGTGTCGTACCAGACGGTCAGGTCGGCGACATGCCCAGCGTCGTTTTCCAGCCAAATGGCGACGTAGGGACGGTGATACTCGGCAACATCCAGGCGCGGGATCTGCACGGTGAGTTGCACTTCGGCGGCCTGCAGGGCGCTACTGCCCAGCAGGGCGGCCAGGGCAAAGGCCAGTTGGGGTTTCATGGTGGTCTCCTTTCTCAATGCATGCTCAGTAGCAGAATCAACAGCGGGATAAGCAGCCCCAGGGTGGTCAGGGGCCAGGTGAAGGGGCGGTGGCTGGCCTGGCGCAGCAGCAGTAGCAGCCCGGTCAGGGCAAACACCAGGCAGGCAACTGCGGTCAGATCGATAAACCAGCTCCAGGTGTCTGAGGTATGGCGACCTTTGTGCAAGTCGTTCAGGTAGGCGATCCAGCCGCGGTCGCTGTCTTCAAACAGCAGCTCGCCGCTGCCCAGATCCAGGCTCAGCCAGGCGTCGCCACCCGGTCGGGGAAAGCCCATGTACAGCTCGCCGTCATCCCACTCGGGCGTGCGACCGGCTAACGAAACCGGCAGGGTCTGCTCCAGCCAGTCGGCCAGCTCGGGTGGCAAGGTGGCGTCTTCTGGCGGGTTTTGCAGGAGACTCGCGTGCAGTGGAGCGGGCAGGCTGGCTTCAATTTCGGTGACCTGGGCCCGTGACTCGATCTGGTGTGCGTGATTCAGGGTAATGCCGGTCACCGAGAACAGCAGCAAGGCCGCCAGGCAGATAGCCGAGCTGATCCAGTGCCACTGGCGCAGGGTGCCCAGATGGAAAGGTAGTTTCATAGCGCCGCGTGTTTGCAAAGATGAGGCGCTAGCCTAAAGGTAAAGCCTTATTTGAGAAAGGTTCTCGATTGTAAATTTTGTGCAAATTTTGGCTTGGTTCCGCTCGTCCAGTCGATTTGAACCCGCTTTCAGGTCTGCTTGACTAAGGGTAGGGTCCGTTGCTGTTTCGTTGGCCCCTAGAAACCCTTATGAGGAGAGCATCATGTCGTTTGATCAGAAGCATCCTGGTGAGAACAATATGCCGCATCTGCCGCTGCCTGAGCTTGATTCGCCCCATGACCACTGGGAAGGGCCGCTGGAGAGCGAAGAACTCAATGAGCTGGACGCGGGCGAGGTCTGTCGTAACCTGCGCGAAGAGGCCGAGTAGGGGCTGTTGTCATCGTTTCAGCAGGTTCGCACGAAACAGCATTTCAATGCGCAGACTGATGGCCCAGCGGGGCTGGAAATCTGCCTCACGTGGAAAATGCAGTTCCGGGACGATGTCGACGAACAGCATTTCCCGGTGAAGGTTTCGGCGGTAGTCGGCGAGCAGGTAGTAATCGTTGACGCGGAGGTTGGAGGCGCTGTCTCCGACCAATACCCCGGCGTAACGAATGGCACTGCGCGGCCCTAGCACCTCGTTGACTTGCGCCCCTTGCGAGAACTCCAGCGTGTCGTACTCCTCCTGCCATTGCAGCTGGCTGATAAAGCGTAGATGGCGGTGGCTGTCCAGCGGTCGGCCAACATCCCACTGGGTGCGTGCGGAGTAGCCGTCATCTTCAAACCAGGATACGCGGTTATAGCTCGATAGCTGCCAGGGGCTGTCACCCAGCTGCCACAGGCGCTCGGCGCTGGCACGTGCGTAAGGGTTGAGTGGCCAGCGTACCTTCACGCCGGCGCCGGCTTGGGTTTTCCAGCCGGCAGCGGGGTCTTTGTTGTCCAGCCCGGCCAGGCCCACCACCGTGTTGCTGAGGCTGTCGTCCTGGGGGCGCAGGGGCTCGGCGCCTTGCTCTTCCAGGGTGCCGCGCGATTCTTCCGGGTCGCTCTCGATGATCAGTCGCAGGCGCTCTCGGGTAGTGGGCAAGTCCAGTTTGAAGCGAATGCCTGGGTCAATCTCGAAATCCTCTGACTCCATCCAGTCAAAGTCACTGCTTAGTCGCAGGTAGGATTCGTTGTCGACCTCCTGGCTATCCAGCGTGCCGAAAAAGCCATCGAGATTGCGTGCGGTGCTGTCCACCCAACGGGTCACGCGGTCGTGGACCGGGGTAATGGTCTCAACGGCCCAGGGGGCCAGGTCGGTATCATCGTTTGGCGCGGCTTGCGCGCTGGTGATGCCAAGCAACAACACTACGGCAAGGTGGACTCTGCTCATGTTGTTTTGCTCCCTTCCGGCAAGCGCGGATCAACGCTGCGCAGCACTGATCAGCCCGCCCACAGCCTGAGTATAGCCCGTCTGGTGGATGGCACTCGGCCTGCAAGGGTGTAGACTGCGCCCAGGTGGAAGCGCTGTATTCAACGGCGGTCCGTTGAGGAGGCGTCATGCTGTTGTGTCTGCAGGTATTGGTGGTGCTGCTGGTGTCGCTCTGGGCGCTGCCGGCGCTCTGGTATCACCGTCCCCACCGCCTGTTGCTGCGTTTTTTGCCGCTTGCGCTCTGGTTGTTTTTGATGGCCCTGGTGCTGGTGTTTGCCTCTCGGGGCGAGCCCTTGCGCGCGGCGCTGTCCTTCATGGCGGGCTTTGCCCCCCTGTTGTTGTGGTGGCGTGGTGTGCTGCCCAAGGGCAACTGTGACTGGGCCGATGACATGGCCTATACCACCACTGGCGTGGTGGATGGCAACAGTCTGCGGCTGCAGCGGGTACGCTGTTTTGACTGGCGTAGTGCCACGGATTACCAGATTCGCTGGGAGAGCCGTGAATACGCGCTGTCCCAACTTCGTTCAGTGGATATGCTGACCTCTTTCTGGGGGCATCGCTCCATTGCGCATATGCTGATTTCCTTTGGTTTTTCCGATGGCCGCTATCTGGCCTGGTCGGTGGAAATTCGTCGGGTGCGCGATGAGGAATATTCGGCGATCGCTGGTTTTTTCAAACACTTCGAGCTCAACATCGTCGCCAGTGAAGAGACCGATATCGTCAAGGTTCGCAGCAACCATCGCGGTGAGGACATGTACCTCTACCGCACGCGCCTGTCACCGGCCGCGGGCCGCCAGTTACTGCTGGGTTATGTAGAGGCGGCCAATCGTCTTGCGGTGCGGCCGCGCTTCTACCACACCTTGCGGGCCAACTGCACCAATGTGGTTTTTATCCTGATGAAACGCATCCGTCCGGATCTGCGCAGCGATATTCGCCTGCTGCTCAGCGGCTATCTGGACAGTTACGTGTATGCCCAGGGCGGACTGCAAAAACCGTGGTCGCTGGCCGAGCTGCGCCGCCTGGGGCGCATTACCGAGCGTGCGCGTGATGAGCACAGTGAGGTACCTTTTTCCCAGCGCATCCGTCAGGGAGTGCCGGGTTGTGAGAACGACTGAGGTAGGTGAGACCGTATGAAAGTAGGGCTGTTGCAGTGTGACGATGTCGCCGCGGATCTGCTGGGCGCACATGGCAATTATCCACAGATGTTTGAGCAGGCGTTACGCAAGCGCCTGCCTGATATGAGCTACCGGGTGTATGCGGCTCACCGCGGAGAGTTGCCTGGCGATGTGCACGAGTGCGACGTGTACCTGACCACCGGCAGCAAGCACGGGGTGTACGAAGACCTGGATTGGATTCGTGGGCTGGAAGTCTTCGTGCGTGATCTGTGGGCGGCCGAGAAACCGCTGGTTGGGGTGTGCTTCGGGCACCAGTTGATGGCCCGTGCGATGGGCGGCAATGTGCAGAAGTCCGAGCGTGGTTGGGGCGTGGGCGTGTCCTTCAACCAGGTGATTGAGCCACAGCCGTGGATGCAACCGGCGCAAGAGTCACTTGACCTGATCGTCAGTCACCAGGATCAGGTCATCGACCTGCCAGCGCAGGCGCAAGTCATTGCCAGCAGCGATTTCTGTCCAAACTACCTCCTGCAGTACGGCGAGCACTTCCTTAGCGTGCAGGGGCATCCGGAGTTTGAAAAAGCCTACTCCTTCGACCTGATGGACATGCGCTCGCACACCATTCCGCCGGCGCGGGTGCGTGCCGGCAAGGCGTCGCTGCACGCGGAGCTGGACAGCGATTTGATGTTCGACTGGATCGTCAACTTTCTGCAAAAGGGTGCAGGCTTTGCCTGAGGCCGGGTAGCGGCGTATCCTGCTCCGCACCCTTATTCAGCGCGGGAGCGCCCATGATTTTTATCTCCAATCAGGTTCAGCTCGGCGACTGGGAAGTCGAGATGAGCGCCGTCCGCGCCCAGGGCGCGGGCGGTCAGAACGTCAACAAGGTGTCCAGCGCGATTCATCTGCGCTTTGACATCAACGCCTCCAGTCTGCCGCCGTTCTACAAGGAGCGGCTGCTGGCGCTGCGCGACTCGCGTATCACCAGTGACGGTGTGGTCGTGATCAAGGCGCAGCAGTACCGCACCCAGGAAATGAACCGCGAGGATGCCATTGCGCGACTGCGCGAGCTGATTCTGTCTGCCACTGTGGTGCAAAAAAAGCGCCGCCCGACCCGGCCCACCCGCAGCTCGCAACTCAAGCGGGTGGACGGTAAGGTCAAGCGCGGCCGCACCAAACAGCTACGCGGCAAGGTCGACCTGTAGACTGACTGGTTCCGCACTCGCTCAGGCAGTTGGCACCAGTACGCGATTGCCTGCGCCGGGCAGGGTGCGCAAGCTGCGGGCGCGGCTGTTGTCGATGCTGTACTCGGTAGCCTTGACGGTGCTGACAAAGCGCCAGTCAGCGCGTGCTTCCTCTGCGGTAAAGGTCACCAGCAGATAACCGCGCTGATTGGCGTTCAGATACTGCAAACCGTCTACCAGCGTGGTGATGGCCTGCTCGGCGGCTGGAATTTGCGCCTCACTCAGGCCCAGGTAGGACTCCAGCCCCGGTGAGCTGACCGAGGCAGTCGCAAACTCCACACCCACCGCATCGCCCGCCAGCGTGGCCAGGTTGTTGGCCCAGGCGTTGTGGGTGTCGCCGGCCAGCACCACCAGGTTCTGATTCAGGGCCCGGGCCGCGCCCAGTAATACTTCGCGCTCGTAGGCGTAGCCGTCCCAGGCGTCCAGGTTGTAGGGAATCACCGTCTCGATACGTGCAATCTCGGCAGCGGTGAGCGTCGGGTCACCGGCCTGCTGGCGCAGCTTGATGGTGACCAGCTCGGTCAGCATGGTGGTCATGTCGACCGCGCCCGGGTTCTGCAGGGCGGTAAGCATCTCTGCGGGCAGCAGCATGCGGCCCATCAGCACCTGTTGGCCAAGCACCTGCCAGGTGGCGGTCGAGGTGGCCAGTTGAGTCTGCAGCCAGTCAAGCTGGGACAGCCCCAGCAGCGTGCGGTTGGTGTCGCTGACATCGGCGCTGAAGCGCACTGCATCAAAGCCGGTGGCGCTGATGTAATCGGCAAAGTTCAGTTGCTCATCGCGCCCGATGATGCGGGTATCGAGCATGTGCAGGCTGACCAGATCACCGAAGTCAAAGCGGCGGTAGATAGTTTCTTCATCGTCGGCGCTGGCCGGGCGCACGGGCATCCACTCAAAGTAAGCCTGCAGCGCCGCCAGCTTGCGCTCGGTGAAGTCGCCTTCGCCGTCGTTGTGGTTCTCGGCACCATTGCGCCAGGTGTCGTTGGTTACTTCATGGTCGTCCCACACGGCGATAAAGGGCGCGCTGGCATGCAGCAGCTGCAGGTTCTCATCGGTGCGGTAGAGGGCATAGCGCTTGCGGTAGTCATCCAGCGAGAGGATTTCACTGGCGTTGTCGTCCGGCAGCAGGCGACCTAGCGCGGCTGCATCTTCGGTGGCGTAGCCGCCGTTGCCGTATTCGTAGATGTAGTCGCCCAGGTGCAGCACCGCGTCCAGTTCTGCCTCGGCCGCAGCAGCGGCGTAGACATGGAACAGGCCTGCCGGATAGTTGGAGCACGAGAGCACGGCAAAGCGCACTTGCTCGATACTGCCGGCCGGCAGTGTCTTGCAGCGGCCGACGGGGGAGGTGAGACCGGCTACCTTGAAGCGGAAGTAGTAGCTGGTGCCTGGCAACAGGTTTTGTGCGTCGACCTTGAGGGTAAAGTCACGCGCCGCGCTGGTGCTGGCGGTGCCGCTGTGTACCAGATCGGTGAAGGCGCTGTCGCTGGCGATCTCCCAACCAATCTGCACCTCTGCGTTGTTGCCATCGGTGGGGGTAATGCGAGTCCACAGCAGTACTCGGTCGGTCAGTGGGTCGCCGCTGGCTACGCCGTGCTCAAAGGCGAGGCCCCGCACTGGTTCTTCGTCGCTGGAAGAGGAACTGCTCGACAGGCACCCCTGTAAGCCGCTGGATACCACAATGCTGCCTAGGGCCTGCTGCCGTTTCGTTCACCCACCTGTTGCAGCCTGTAAAGCCGTCAATCAAGGAGCGAGGAGCGTAGCGTGGTCATTCCACGTGAGCGACGAGCGACGCCGAGTGGCGGCTTTACAGGCGCAACCCGTAGGGCCGGGGCCATTTTTCGGCCATGCTGCGTTGTCGGTCGCTTGTGTGGAATGACCACACTGAACTCCCTCCGCCTTGCCTGGCCGAAAAATGGCCTCCGGCAGGCGGGTAAACGAAACGGCAGCAGACCCTCGGGCCGAGGCACGCAAAAAATCCCGCCGATTGAATCCGCCCACGATACTGCTCCTGATTGATGGTGATGGGGAAGCCGACCCATGCCCTGCGCCGTCACTGGCGTGCGAGGTCGATCAGCCTTCCCTTATGGCAGCTGTGCGTGACAGGGGTACGACAGGAGCGTTACGGCTTGTCGACAAACCACATTGCGATGGCGTCGCTGGTCAATTGCTCGCGGTTTTGCGGCGTTGGCGTCCAGCTTCGCCAGCAGCGGGTGGCGTGGGTGAGGAACTCGAACAACGGCAGGTGCTGACGCAGTACCCGACGCTTGCGGTGGCTGATGACCGGGTTGAAATAGCCAAAGTAGTCGAACATCTGCCGGGGGTTCTTGCGCACCCACAACCAGGAGCCCATTTCCAGGGTGAACGGCAGGAACAGGTTGTCAGGACAGTGCTCCTGACTGTGGTCATACAGGTAGTCCCAGAGGTCGCCGTGGGTGGTGTAGTTGATCGACTGCGGCTCGATGATATAGGGGTGATGGTGCGGGTAGGTCTGCTCGAACAGTTGCTTGAGGCGCAGCACCTCGGCGATATGGGCGATCGGTTTGTGGCTGCGCGCGTAGCTGCACCAGAGCCGGTCGCGGCGACCGAAGCCGCTGTGGCAGTCGACACTCATGGCAAAGGGCGCGTTCATCATGCGCTTTTGCACGGTGTTCACCACCGCCTGCGCCTCCGGCTCCATGGCGCTGCCCAGTTTGCCGCGGTACCAGGGCAGGCGTCGACTGATGCGGTGGCCACTGACCAGCCAGGGCACCGGTCCCATCGCATCGACCGGGGCGTTGCGCATCAGGTCTACACCATTGAGGTTGCTGCGCCTGTGGTGCCAGATGCCGCCGGGGTTGATCATCGGCATGAACAGCAGGCGCACCCGTTCCAGTTGTTCACGCAGTTGATCATCCCAGTCCAGCCGGTGCACCAGGCTGTGCAGCCAGGAGATCAGTACCTGGGTGCCAATGCGCTCGACACCGTGCACGCCACCAAAGAAACCGATCACCGGCGCCTGTGGCGAGCGGCTGCCCAGCTCGATCACCCGTACCGGAATCGACAGCCCGTTGACGGGTACATGCAAGGGGGTGCTGACCCGCAGGTGGCGGGCAGCCTGATGCAGTAACTGCTCAAGCTGAGCGTGTTCGGGGAGGTGGCGGTGAATCTGGTGTTGCGCGTCTGACATGGTGTGCTCGGACGTGGGGAAACCAGATGATCGCAACGTTGTGTGACGGTTGTGTGACGGTTGGGTGAAGGTTATGAAGGAAGCACTGATCAATTCCGCATGCCCTCTGGCGTTCAGGCTGGGCCGCATTCGGCTGGGCTGCAATCAAGGCGTGATTTCGAAGGCATGTCGGGACCTGTCGAGAAATCACAACGCAGAGTGCTGCCCAGCCTGAGCGCCAGAGGGCGTGTGGAATTGATCAGTGCTTCCTTACACGTCCGGGTAGAGTGGCTCGATGCCGCCCTCGGTCAGCGCTTCGGCCTCGCGCTGTCGTGCTTGGGTAACCTTGCGCACGGCGCGCCACAGGGGCTTGCCGCGCCAGGTGCTGTCGATCTGGCCGAACAGGCAGGCGTTCAGCTCGTCCAGCGCATCGGCCAGCACCGGATAAGCGTGACTCAGGGAGATCAGGTCGCTGTCTTGCCGTTTGGCCCAGTGCTCCAGCGCCTTGCGAGCCTCGGCCGGGCGGTTGTGGCGGCAGGCGGTTTGCAGGTCTGCCAGCGGGTTGTCGGGCAAGTCGCTCTCCAGGCCGGCGCTGTCTTCATCGAGCTGCTGCAGGCTGTTGAGGGTTGAACGGGCGTTGCGTAGTAGGTGAAGAGTCCAGAGCAGGGCGCAGGTCAGCAGGGCGCATATCAGCTGCCAGGGCCACAGCAGCGGTGCCTCGTTGCTGGCCGGCAGATTCCAGTCCGGGGGCGGTGCCTGGGGAGCGCCGTTGCTGCGCACGTTGAGCTGCACGGCAGCCAGTTCGGATGTTTCCAACTGATCGGTCTGCGTATTCCACCACTGCACGGCGATAGCAGGAATCTCGAAGTGGCCGGCATGTCGCGTGACAACCGCCGAGCTTTCTTGCCGCAGGCCGAGGATACCCGTATCGGAAAGCTGGTTTTCCAGCTGCGGCTGGTCACTATATTGGCGCAGGTCGTCGTTGTTCAGGTTCAGGGTGCTGAGCTCGGGGAGCTGACTGGCGGTAAGGCCGTCGGCCTGAATTGACAGCGTGCGGGTCAGGGGCTCACCGCGCTGCAGTTCCTGGGCTGGGTCGGGTTGCCAGTTCTGGCTCAAGCGAACCTGGCGTGCCGGCAGCCAAGGGGTGTCGGCCGGGTAGCTGGCGGGGATGGGGCGTACCTCAAGTTGCAGACTGGGCGAGCGCAGCTGCAGAAAACGTGCGTTGTGGCCGCTGTTGCGTTCTGCCTTACGGGGTTGCAGGGCGGTGGCGCTGAACAGCTGCGAGGGTATTTCCAGCGACCCGCTGCGCTGTGGATAGATAGCGTAGCGAATCTCGATCACGCCATGTACCACACCATCGAGCGTGCGTTCATAGGTTTTGGGCGCGCCCAGGGCTTCTACGCGCGCCTCGGGGATATCCAGCCCGCTCAGGGTAGAGTCGTCGTACAGTGAAACGGAATGGTAGATGCGCAGGGTGAGGAGCACCTGTGCCTGCACGTAGGGTGTGGCGGTGTCGACCTCGGCGTCGATGAAGACGGCGGCCTGATTGGCCGGGTCGGCGCTGACCAGTTGCTCCGCGGTCAGCACCCGGAGGCTGACCGGGTCGCTGTGTTCGCCGCCAAGCGACAGCGGCGGTATAACGACAAACCCGGTGCGCAGCGGTTGCAGTTCGACGACCCAGCGGGTCACCGGTACGGTGCGACCGTTGATCTGGCTGACCAGGCTCAGACGGCGGTGGTTTAGTACCTGAAAGTGCTCCTGCAGCGGACTTAGATCGAGCTGATCCTCGCGGCTGGCCAGGGTGCTTTCCAGCGTCAATTCGACGGTTTGCTGCGGCGCCAGTTGAATGCGGTTGACACTGGCCTGCAGCGCCGCCTGGAGCGGCGAGCTGCAGCACAGTAGCACGAGGAGAAGAAACAGCTGGCGCATTATCGTGGGCGTCCGTCCGGTTTTTGCAGGTGTTGATAGAGGAACTTGCGGCGCAGCAGTTCGGCCGGGTTATCGGGTATGTCCCGTAGCCATTGTTGCACAGCTTGTTGCTGTTCGATCTGTTGCCGGCTGCTGCCACCGCCGCCGCTACCGCCATGCTGAGTGGCGTCTCCCGCATCCTCCGGGCTGGCGATCAGCTCGCCGGGTAGGGCGCCAGTGCTTTGGCCCTGGGAATCGCCGCTGCTGCTGCCTTGGGCACCGGCGGCAGGGTCCAGGCCGCCGGCGCTGCTGCTTTCGCCGCTACTGGCCTGGCCCTCGTCGCTGGCACCGTCGACCTCTGCTTCGCCCGGATTGTTGCCCCCAGGCTGGGTATCTGGCTCGGCGTTCTCGCTCGCGGGCTGCTCTTGCGCTGGCTCTTCATCGGGATCGGCCTGCTCCTGCAGGCTGGCCAGATAGGCCTCGACCTGCTGGCGGTTATGGCGCGCAGCGGTGTGGTCGGGCGCCTGCGTCAGAGTAGCTTCAAAGGCGAGTAGCGCGCCCTGGTAGTCCTCGGCCAACGCCAGCGCGGTGCCCTGACTGAAGTGATACTGGGCGTTGTCAGGTTCGGCGCTGGCCAAGGCGCCCCAGGCGTCGGCTGCCGCTCTATAGTCGCCGGCCTGCAACAATGCCCAGGCGCGCCACTGCGGATCTTCAAAACGGCTGGCGGCTTCGGCAGCCTGACCCGCCTGCAGCAGGGCGCTGGCCTGTTGGTCAGGGCGCTGCCACAGATCCTGCCAACTCAGGGCGTTTGCCGGGAGCGGCAGCCACAGGGCGCAGAGTATCAGCAGCAGCCAGCCACGGCGTGCGCCCAGGGCCGCCAGCGGTAGCAGCAATAACAGCAGCCAATGGCCCTGATCTTGCCGCTGGACGCCCAGTCCGGCGTCGCTTGGCTGGTTGCTGCTGTCGGCCAGCAGTTGCTGCAGGTCACGCTCATCGGTACTGAGACGGCGGTAATCACCGCCCTCAGATCGAGCAAAATCGAGCATCGCCTGTTCATCCAGACGCGGCAGCAGAATCCGCCCCTGGTCGTCGCGCATAAAGCCGCCTTCTGCCAACGGAATGGGCGCACCGTCAGCCGTACCAATGCCGATGATACGCAGGGCAGCGCCAAGCTCACGGGCGCTGACAGACAGGCTTTCACTGCTTACCCCCTCGATGCTGCTGGCCAGCAGCAGTACCTGGGTGGCGCTGTCGCCGCGCTGTGAGCGCATGTCGGCGGCCAGTTGCAGCGCCTGATCGAGCTGCTGGCCGCGCACTGGCATGATGTCCGGGTGCAATGCGTCCAGCAGGTTGCGCAGGGTGTCGTGGTCGCGGGTCAGCGGGGCCACCAGGTGGGCGCTGCCAGCGTAGGCAATCAGCGCCACACGGCGGTCCGGGTAGCGTTGTAGGAGGTCGCGAATCTTGCGCTTTGCCTGCTCCAGACGGGTCGGTGGCAGGTCGTTGGAAAGCATGCTGCGCGAGACCTGCAACACCAGGATCAGACTGCCACTGTCTTCGCGGCGCTGGGTGTTGTCTGACTCCCAGGCCGGGCCGGCGAGAATCACCAGACTGAGGCTCCAGACGCAGGCCAGCAGCAGGTAGCGCCCCCTATAGTGGCGTCCGGTCTGATGCTGTAGCAGTGCCCTGCGCAGGTTGGCCGGCAGCAGCGCATCCCAGCCGGAATGCTGGCGATGATGACGGTACAGGTAACCGCATAGCAGCAGCGCCGGAATCAGGCCAAGCAGCCACAGGGGGCGCAGAAAAGCGAAGGGCATTCCCGACTCAGGCATGCATCCTCCGGCGCACCGGGCGACTGCTCCACAGGGTGCTGAGTAGCAACGCCAGTGCCAGCGGCCAGGGGTAGAGTGGTTTGGCCTCGCGGCTGGCCCGGTCGGCCCGCTGGCTGGGCTCAAGCTGCTCGATACGCTCGATCATCTGTTGCAGCGCGGCACTGTCGCTGACGCGGAAGTAGTCGCCTCCGGTCAGCTTGGCAATCTCTTGTAGTGTGGCCTCGTCGAGATCGTTGGCGGGGTCGCTGTCGCCTTCCAGAATGCTCAGCAAATCACTCTGGCCACCGCCTTCGGCGCCCACGCCAACGGTAAAAATACGGATGTGGGCGTCGCTGGCTATACGCGCTGCCTGGATGGGCGACATGGTGCCGGCAGTGTTGGCGCCGTCAGTGACCAGCAGCAGGACACGGCTGTTGGCCGGCTGCGCGTTCAGGCGCTTGATGGCCAGGCCGATGGCGTCGCCGATGGCGGTATCGCGTCCAGCTAAGCCGATGAAGGTCTCGTTCAACCAGGTGCTGACGCTGTCCAGGTCGTAGGTCAGCGGCGACTGCACATAGGCCTTGTCGCCAAACAGGATCAAGCCCAGGCGGTCGCCGCCACGCTGACCGATCAGCTCGCTGAGCCAGTGCTTGACGACGCTCAGACGATCGCTGGCAGCGCCATCGAGCTGCAGGTCGCGGGTGTCCATACTGGCCGACAGGTCGATGGCGAGCATCATGTCGCGTCCGCTGCTGAGCGGTGGCAGGGGGGCACCGAGCAGTTGCGGGCGGGCGCAGGCCATCACCAGCAGTAGCCAAATCAGAATTAGTGGCGCTGCACTACGCGGGGTGTGCACCAGCACCTGCTGTTTGCTATCCAGTCGTCTCAAGCGCGGCAGAAAGGCGACCTGCAGGGCTCTGGCTGGGCGCTCAGCCGCAGGCAGCAGCCAGCGCAGCAGCCAGGGCAGCGGTAGCAGCAACAGGGCGGCGGGCCAGGCAAATTCAAACATGGTTGTACCTGATCCAGCGCAGCAGCTCGCGCTGCAGTGCTCTGCGCTGCTGTGGGTTCAGCGTTAGTTGCGCCTGATACAGGGAACTGCCAAGCGGGGCCAGCAAGTCGTTGCGTGGACGCGGGTAGTGCTGACACAGGTAGTCGACCCAGGCCTGGCCATAGAGCCGTGTGGCGGTGGCGTTGCCGCGGCTTTTCAGGTGGCGCTTGAGTTGGGTGTTGAGCGCGGCGAGCCAGTCCTGATCTGTCAGGCTGTCCGGCACCTCCCAGATAATACGCTGAGCCTTCAGGCGGCGGCGCTGGCGCTTGCGGTTGAGGACCAGCAGCAGCGGCACCAACACCAGCAGACTGACTAGCAGGGCAGCCAGTAGCAGCCAGCCAGGCGCGGGCGGCCACCAGCTGATCGGTGGCGGCGGAGCCGGTAACAGCAGGCTCTCCTGCAGCGGGCTAGTCACAGGGCGGCCGGGCGGGGGTGCCCGCTCAGGGTGTCGCGCAACTGCTCGTGAGCCGGGTAGCGGGTATCCAGCGGCAGCAGGCTGCAGCGCAGCCGGCGCGCCAGCCGCAACCAGGCCTGGCGCTGGGCATTGAACTGATTGGCGTAGTCCGCGCGCACTGCGTCCTGGCGGGTGTCCAGGGTCAGGTGGCGTCCGGCCTGGGCAAAATTCAGTAGACCGCAGCGCGGCAGCTCGGCATCCAGCGGATCGAAGACCGGCAGCAGGATCACATCGTTGTGACCCGCCAGCGGCACCAGCAGGCTCTGGTTGAGACCGTCGATGGCCGCGTGGTCACAGATGATGTACAGAATGCTGCCGGGGCGAATGATCTCGCGGCTGTGACGCAGCGCGAGGTTGAGCGACTCGGCGCCAGGCTCTTGCGGGTCCTGTTGCTCAGGGGCCAGGGTGTGGTTCGCTTGCACCAGCAACTGCAGTAGCTTGAGCAACGCCTTGCGATCGCGGCGGGGGCGCACCTCATGGCACTCGGCATCACCAAACACCATGCCGCCTACCCGGTCGTGGTGGGCCAGCGCGGTCCAGGCGATCAGGGCACAGGTTTCGGCGGCCAGTACGGATTTGAAGCAGCGTTGGCTGCCAAAGAACAGCCGTGCGCTTTGCTCGCCGATCAGAAAGACCGGCCGCTCGCGCTCTTCGTTGAAGACTTTGGTGTGTACCTTCTGACTGCGTGCGGTGACGCGCCAGTCGATGTTACGAATATCGTCGCCGGGCAAATAGGCGCGTACCTGGTCAAAGTCCACGCCACGACCACGCAAGCGGGAATTTTGCTGGCCCATCTGCCGGCTGCTGCGCACCGGTCGGCTGAATAGCGGCAGCTCATGGCAGTGCCTGCGGGTGGCCAGCAGGGCATCCAGCGTGGTGTGGATGGCCGGGTCGCTTGCGGCGCTCATGCGGCTCAGACCACCGGCACCGAGTCGATCAGCAGGTTGATTGCCTGATCGCTGTCGATACCGGCGGCCTCGGCCTCAAAGCTCAGCAACACGCGGTGACGCAACACGTCGTGGGCAATGGCCTGTACGTCTTCGGGGCTGACAAAGTCGCGCCCGGCCAGCCAGGCGTGCGCGCGAGCGCAGCGATCCAGTGCAATGGTGCCGCGCGGGCTGGCGCCCATCTCCAGCCATTCGGCCAACTGCGGGTTGTACTGGTCTGGCCGGCGGGTGGCCATGACCAGTTGGATCAGATACTCCTCCACCGCATCGGCCATAAACAGCTCAAGCACCTCTTGCCGGGCCGCGAGAATGCACTCTTGGCTGATGCGCTCGGCAATGCGCGGTTCCTCGCCCCGGGCCTCACCCCTGGCCAGTTGCAGAATCTGCCGCTCGAGGGCCGCGTCGGGAAAGCCGATGCGAACGTGCATCAAGAAGCGGTCGAGTTGGGCTTCGGGCAGCGGGTAGGTGCCTTCCTGCTCGATGGGGTTCTGGGTCGCCATCACCATGAACAGCTCAGGCAGGCCGTAGGTTTCGCGGCCGATACTGACCTGGCGCTCGGCCATGGCCTCGAGCAGGGCAGATTGCACCTTGGCCGGCGCCCGGTTGATCTCGTCGGCCAGCACCAGGTGATGAAAAATGGGGCCCTGCTGAAAACTGAAGGTGGCGGTTTCCGGGTGGTAGACCTCGGTGCCGGTGATGTCGGCGGGCAGCAGGTCTGGAGTGAACTGAATACGGTGAAAATCCGCCTCTATACCCTCGGACAAGGCTTTGATGGCCTTGGTCTTGGCCAGGCCAGGAGCGCCTTCTACCAGTACGTGACCGCCCGCCAACAAGCTGATGAGCATGCGGTCGATCAGATGTTCCTGACCAAAAATGTGTTGGCCCATAAAGGCCTTCAACTGCAGCAGGGAATCCCGGTGGGTCATGTGGTGTCCGTTGTTCTGAGGCACGGGCTGGAATCAGTGGATGTCACTTTAACGAAAAGCCCTTGGTCTAGACTATCCTCACAGAAAAAAACAGTGCATTACGCGCTCTGGCAGGGGCAGGTGTAACTGCCAAAGGCGCCGACTTACTACACCCAATCCCGAGGAGGGAGGCAACATGGCGCTGATTACGGCCAGTTCCAAGCAGGCGTTTATCGAGCAATTGCAAACCCGCTTACAGGCGCTGGTACCACGCAGTGATCACGCTGCCGTGGCGCAGTTTTGCAGTCAGTTTTTCGGCATCGCTTCGCTGGCCGAGCTGGAGGTCCGGCAGGATACCGACCTGCTGGGGTCTATCCTGGCCGCCTGGCGCTTCTTTCAGCAACTGCCTGGGGGTGAGGTCAAGCTGCGGGTCTTCAACCCAGATACAGAGCAGCACGGCTGGCAAAGCACCCACAGCATTGTCGAGGTGCTGCACGTTGACCTGCCGTTTTTGGTGGACTCGGTACGCATGGAGCTGACGCGCCAGGGATACGCCATTCATAGTCTCTACAACAGCATCATGCAGGTGCAGCGCGACGAGCAGGGGCAACTGCAGCAACTGCTGAACGGCGGCAGCAACGCCAGTGACGCGCGGGCCGAATCGGTCATGTATATCGAAATTGATCGGGCGACCAATACCGCCGATCTGAACGCCCTGCAAAGCGGCCTGCTGGGCGCGCTGGAGACTGTGCGCGCCACGGTGCAGGACTTTGCTGCGATGCGCGAGCGCGTGCAAGACCTGATTGGCCAGCTCGGCAGCCGTCGCAAGCAGTACTTTTCGCGCGATGAGCGCGCCGAGGCGGTGGCGTTTCTCGAGTGGCTGCTGGAGGACCACTTTACCTTTCTCGGCTACGAGTGTTTTGCCATCAACGAAGGCCTGCCCGAACAGCGCCTGGGGCTGCGTGCCGACGCCAGCCTGGGCGCGCTGGCCCTGAATCCGCGTGATGAAAATCTCGAGGGCTTGCCGGATACCGTCACGGCCTATTTGCAGGCGCCCCTGCTGCTGTCCTTCGCCAAGGCCTCGCAGCTGAGCCGGGTGCATCGCCCGGCCTATCCGGACTATGTATCGGTACGCGAGGTGGATGCTGACGGCAACGTGTTGCTGGAGCATCGTTTTATGGGCCTTTACACCTCACGGGTCTACTCGGCGCTGGTGGACCATATCCCGCATGTGCGGCGCAAGGTGGCGCATGTGCGCGAGGTGTCCGGTTTTATTCCGCGCAGCCACCTGGCCAAGGAGCTGGAGCAGGTGCTGCAGGTACTGCCCCGTGATGATCTGTTCCAGACCCCGGTTGATGAGCTGGCGCAAACGGCTATCGCCATCGTACAGATGCAGGAGCGTAACCAGATCAGGCTGTTCCTGCGCCGAGGTAACTACGGGCGTTTTTATTACTGTTTGGCTTTTGTGCCGCGGGATGTCTATTCCACGGATATTCGTCGCACCATCCAGGAGGTGCTGACACGACGCGTGGGAGCCAGTGAAAGCGAGTTCTGGACCTACTTTTCTGAATCCACCCTGGCGCGCACCCAGTTCATCCTGCGCGTTGACCCGACCAAGACCCTGGATATCGACCCCGTGAAAATTGAACAGGAAGTGGTGCGCGCCTGCCGCAACTGGCAGGACGAGTTTCGTGATCGTCTGCTGGAGAGTCTCGGAGAGGCGCGGGCGACCGATGTGCTGGCACATCTGGGCGACGGCTTCCCGCCGGGTTACAGCGACCGCTTTACGCCAGCCACCGGGGTGGTTGATTTGCAAACCCTGCTGGGGCTGACCGAGGCGGCGCCGCTGGCCATGAGCTTTTACCAGCCGCTGGCACAGAAGCCGGGGATACTGCACTGCAAGCTCTACCACCTGAACGAATCACTGCCGCTGTCGGATGTGATCCCCGTGCTGGAAAACCTCGGCCTGCGTGTGCTGGGCGAGTTCCCGTTCCGTGTGGTGCAGGCCGACGGTACGCAGTTCTGGATTCACGATTTTGAGTTCACCTTTGGCGCCGGCGCCTCGCTGGATATTCAGGAGACCAACGCGCTGTTCCGCGATGCCTTTGCCGCGGTCTGGTCGGGGCAGGCAGAAAACGACGCCTTCAACCGACTGGTGTTGCTGGCTGGGCTGCCTTGGCGTGATGTGGCGCTGCTACGCGCCTACGCGCGTTACCTCAAGCAGATTCGCCTGGGTTTTGAGCTGCCGTACATTGCCAGCACCCTGGTGGCGCACGCGGATATCGCCCGCGAGCTGGTGCGCTTGTTCCGTACCCGTTTTTATCTGGGGCGCAAGCTGAGTGCCGATGATCTGGCGGACATGCAGGGCAAGCTGGAGAAGGCGATTCTGGGGGCGCTGGATGAGGTGGCGGTGCTTAACGAAGACCGCATCCTGCGGCGCTATCTGGACCTGATCAAAGCCACCTTGCGTACCAACTTTTATCAAAGCGACGCCGACGGCCAGATGCGCGAGTACCTGAGTCTCAAGTTTGACCCGACGCAGATACCGGAACTGCCGCTGCCGCGCCCGATGTTCGAGATCTTCGTCTATTCGCCGCGCGTGGAAGGTGTGCACCTGCGTGGCGGCAAGGTCGCCCGGGGCGGGCTGCGCTGGTCCGACCGCGAAGAGGATTACCGCACCGAGGTACTGGGGCTGGTCAAGGCCCAGCAGGTGAAGAACGCGGTTATCGTGCCCGTTGGCGCCAAGGGCGGCTTTGTTCCGCGGCGCCTGCCGGTGGGTGGGAGCCGCGATGAGGTTCAGCAGGAGGCCATCGCCTGTTATCGGCTGTTTATCCAGGGCTTGCTGGACATCACTGATAATCTGGTCGACGGCAAGGTCGTGCCGCCGGCCAACGTGGTGCGGCATGACGCCGACGACCCGTATCTGGTGGTGGCCGCAGACAAGGGCACCGCCACCTTCTCCGATATCGCCAACGAAATCGCGGCAGGCTACGGCTTCTGGCTCGGCGATGCCTTTGCCTCCGGCGGCTCTGCCGGGTACGACCACAAGAAAATGGGGATTACCGCGCGTGGCGCCTGGGTGTCGGTGCAGCGGCACTTCCGCGAGCTGGGACTGAATGTGCAGACCGACCCGATCAGCGTGATCGGGATCGGCGACATGGCCGGCGACGTGTTCGGTAATGGTCTGCTGCAATCGCGCAGCCTGAAATTGGTGGCCGCGTTCAACCATCAGCATATCTTCATCGACCCCAATCCCGACCCGGAAGCCAGCTATCAGGAGCGCGAGCGCCTGTTTGCGCTGCCGCGCTCAAGCTGGACGGACTATGACAGCAGCCTGATCTCTGAAGGCGGCGGCGTGTTCGCCCGCAGTCTTAAGCAGATAACGCTGACGCCGCAAATGCGCGAGTGTTTCGCCATCGACGCCGAACGTCTGACGCCCACCGAGCTGATCCATCAGCTGCTCAAGGCGCCGGTAGACCTGATCTGGAACGGCGGCATTGGGACCTACGTCAAGGGCAGCATGGAGACGCACGCCGATGTGGGCGACAAGGCCAACGATGCCCTGCGCGTCAACGGCCGCGACCTGCGCTGCCGTGTGGTGGGTGAGGGTGGCAATCTGGGTCTGACCCAACTGGGCCGTATCGAGTTTTGCCTGGCCGGTGGGGCACTCAATACCGACTTTATCGACAACGCCGGTGGCGTCGACTGCTCGGACCATGAGGTCAATATCAAGATTCTGCTGAACGAGGTGGTGGCTGCCCAGGACATGACCGCCAAGCAGCGCAACACGCTGCTGGCCAGCATGACCGACGCCGTGGCTGATCTGGTGCTGGCCAATAACTACAAGCAGACCCAGGCGATCAGTCTGGCGCAGCGTCAGGCAGCGCAGACCATGGGCGAGTATCAGCGCTTTATCAGCGCCATGGAGAGCAGCGGCAAACTCAACCGTGCGCTGGAATTCATTCCCGATGACGAGCAGCTGGCAGAGCGCAAGGCTAACGGTAAGGGCCTGACCCGTGCCGAGCTGTCGGTGCTGATTTCCTACTCCAAGGCGGATCTGAAAGAGGCGCTGCTAGCCTCCGACGTGCCCGAGGACCCCTACCTGGCGCGTGAACTGGAGACGGCCTTCCCGCAGGTGCTGCTCAAACGGCATTCCAAGGCTCTGGCGAGTCACCGGCTGCGTCGAGAGATTGTCTCGACCCAATTGGCCAACAACCTGGTCAATCACATGGGAATCACTTTCCTGCGCCGGCTGGTGCAATCGACCGGTGCCAGCATCAGCGATGTCGCCCGCGCCTGGGTGGTAGCGCGTGATGTTTTCCATCTGCAGACCCACTTTGCCGGCATTGAGGCGCTGGATCATCAGGTGCCCGCTGAGGTTCAGCTGGAGCTGATGGACGAGTTGATGCGTTTGGGGCGGCGGGCCAGTCGCTGGTTTATTCGCAACCGTCGCGCGCAATTGCTGCCCGAGCGCGAGGTAGAGCACTTCGCGCCCTGTGTGAAAACCCTGGCCGAGCGTTTTGATCAGTTGCTTGAGGGGGATGTGCGCGAGCTGTGGGAGGCGCGCTTCAATCGATATGTGGAAACCGGTGTGCCGGAAGACATCGCGCGGATGGTCGCCGGTACCGGGCACGCCTATACACTGCTTGGCATTGTTGAAGCGGCGGACGCGACCGGGCAAAATGCCGAGCGCGTAGCGCAGGTGTTCTTTGCTTTGGGTAGCGAGCTGCAATTGCCCTGGTTCAGCCAGCAGGTGACCAGTCTGCCGGTCGACAACCATTGGCAGGCGCTGGCCCGCGAGAGCTACCGCGATGACCTGGACTGGCAGGTGCGCAGTATGACTGTAGCAGCGCTGCAGGGCGCTGCCGACAAACAACCGGTTGAAACCCTGGTTGCTGACTGGGTCAGCCGCAATCAGGCGCTGGTGCAGCGTTGGCAGGCGATGCTGGCTGAACTGCGCAGCGTTGGCGCTGGTGACTATGCGATTGTTGCCGTCGCCATGCGAGAGCTGCTTGATTTGGCGCAGCACGCGCGTCACCACGGCGGTGACGCTGACGCCGATTAGGCGGGTACTGTCTGCTGATCTGCGCAGCGATGTGACGCCGGGCGGCAGCCGCTGGCCCGGTGTCTGGTTTTTACCTCGGTGACAGAAGGCAGCATGCAACAACTTATTCTCGACCTCGCGCTGCCGGCAGAGCGTTATCTGGCCTGGTATCGGGGGCACGCTGAGCGGGTCAGTATGATCAGCCGTGATGGCCGCCGGGTCAGCCTGCCTGCCCACCACTTGCGGCCCTTTCTCACCCACCAGGGTGTGTATGGCAGTTTTGTGCTGCAGTTCACCGACGAGGGCAAGTTGATCAAGCTCGAACGTCTGGCGGATTGATCGGGTATACTCTGGCCCCTGAATTTTCTGCCCCGGATGCCGCCATGTACGATTTGCTTCGCTCGCTGATGTTTCGCCTGCCTGCAGAAACCTCCCACGACCTCGCACTGGACATGCTTGGCGCCGCTGGGCGCCTGCGCCTTGCCGGCAAACTGGCCCGCCCGGTGCCCTCGCAGCCGGTCGAGGTGATGGGGCTGACCTTTGACAACCCGGTTGGGCTGGCGGCGGGGCTGGACAAGAATGCGATCGCTGTGGACGGTTTGTCCGCCTTGGGCTTCGGTTCTATCGAAGTGGGTACCGTAACGCCGCGTCCGCAACCGGGTAACCCCAAGCCGCGCCTGTTCCGCTTGACCGATCAGCTGGCCATCATCAACCGCTTCGGTTTCAACAACCAGGGTGTGGATGCCATGCTGGAGCGCCTGGCAGGTGTACGCTATGAGGGCGTGCTGGGTATCAACATCGGCAAGAATGCGGTCACCCCGGTCGAGAATGCCGTGGATGATTACCTGTATTGCCTGCGCAAGGTGTACGACCGTGCCAGCTACGTCACGGTTAATCTGTCTTCGCCCAATACTCCTGGCCTGCGCACGCTGCAATACGGCGAGACGTTGAAAGCACTGCTCAGGCAGATCAAGCAGTCTCAACAACAACTGGCAGCCGAGCGCGGCCGCTACGTGCCTATCGCCATCAAGATTGCGCCGGACATGACGCCTGAGGAGGTTGCGCTGGTTGGCGCGACCTTGCTGGAGGAAGGGATGGATGCGGTGATTGCCACCAATACCACCCTTGATCGCAGCGCAGTTGCGGACTCGCCGTACGCCGAGGAGGCGGGTGGGTTGTCTGGTGCGCCGCTGACCGATATGTCTACCGAGGTGATCCGTCTGCTGGCCGATGAGCTGAAAGGGCGCATGCCGATTATCGGTGTGGGCGGCATTTTCAGCGGCGCGGATGCGGCAGACAAGATCGCCGCGGGCGCCAGTCTGGTGCAGCTGTACAGTGGCTTTATCTACCGCGGACCGGAACTGATTCGCGAGTGTGCCGATGCTATTGCGGTCATGCCGGGGCGCTGAAAATAGAAGCCCCCGCAGAACGGGGGCTGGATGGGCCCGCTTGGGCCCGGCGCTGTGGGCGAGCGCCTTGGGGAAAATTGAAAAACAGCTGAGGCTTAGCCTACGGCGTGCATCTCGTTGAGACGATGTACTCCCGAGATGCCGGTATAGCCATCCCAACGGTCCGCGCGACCTTCACGCCAACCATTGATCCAATTCTGGCGGGTAGAGGGGTTGTTAAAAGGGCAGGTGTCTTGGGATTTGCCACTCACTCCATGCTGGTAACCGCGTTGAAATGCTCGCTCCATCGGATCACGCTTGAGTCTTCTCATAAGTTGGCGTCCTCGCTTGCTATGACATGGTCGGAGCGACCGAAGTCGCTCCGCAATCGGAGCGCAGCCATGGATCGGCTACGCTGCCTGGAGACCGGGAAAAAGGGTTGTCTGGCCCGGCTCCGAATACTGTCTCACCGCTCAAGTCTTAGCCTGTTGTACCCTATCGCAGGCAGACACTTCAAAGATCGATTTGGCATACCACGCCCAATTGGTTAGTTGTCACTGAAATATAAACGTCATCGTTATCCGGAAATCAACGACATGCGCGAGATCCTTGAATTTTTTATTACCTGTCCAAAGGGCGTGGAGGGTCTGCTGCGCGACGAAGTGCTTGCCTTGGGCGCCGAGTCCGCCAAGGAAACCGTCGCTGGCGTGTCGGTGCAGGGAGATATCGAGCTGGGTTATCGGCTGTGCCTGTGGTCCCGTCTGGGCAACCGCGTGCTGCTGGTGCTCAAGCGGTTTCTTGCCGGCACTGCCGAAGACCTGTACGCCGGCGTGCAGATGATCGACTGGCGCGACCACCTGGCGACGGACGGTACGCTGGCTATCGACTTCACCGGCAGCCTGGCCGGTATCGACAATACCCACTTTGGTGCACTCAAGGTCAAGGATGCGGTGGTGGACCAATTGCGCCGCCCCGACGGTAGTCGCCCCGGCGTCGACAAGGTAAGGCCGGACCTGCGCATTAATGTGCATTGCCACCGTGGCGAAGTGCAGCTGGCGCTGGACCTGTCCGGTGCCAGTTTGCACCAGCGCGGTTATCGCCTGCAGCAGGGCGCTGCGCCGCTGAAGGAAAACCTGGCCGCAGCCATTCTGATTCGCTCCGGTTGGCCGGCGTTGGCCGAGGCGGGCGGCGCGCTGAGTGATCCGATGTGCGGCTCGGGTACCTTTTTGGTCGAGGCGGCATTGATGGCCGCCGATGTCGCGCCCAACCTGCAGCGCGAGCACTGGGGCTTCAGTCGCTGGCAGCAGCACGTGCCGGTGTTGTGGCAGAAGGTCTTGGGTGAGGCGCGTGAGCGCGCCGAGCGCGGCCTGGCGCGGCCACCGCTGTGGATCAGAGGCTACGAGGCCGATCCGCGACTATTGCAGCCGGTCCGCAACAATATCCAGCGTGCAGGGGTGGGTGAATGGGTCAAGGTGTACCAGGGCGAACTGGCGACCTTTGCCCCCAAGCCTGATCGCGGTCAGCAGGGCCTGGTGGTCTGCAACCCGCCCTATGGCGAGCGCCTGGGGACGACGGCCAGTCTGGTGTACCTCTATCAAAAGCTGGGCGAGGTGCTGCGCCAGCAATGTCAGGGCTGGCAGGCAGCGATCTTTACCGGCAACGCCGAGCTGGGCAAACGCATGGGTATTCGCAGCCACAAGCAGTACAACCTGTTTAACGGCGCGTTGCCGTGCAAGCTGCTGCTGATGAATCTGGAGAGTGAGCGCTTTGTCACCAAGGCTGCCGACGCGCCCACCGCGGGCCAGGTGGCGGCAGAAACCGCTCGGCTTAGCGAGTCGGCACAGATGTTTGCCAACCGCCTGAAGAAGAACCTGAAGACGCTGGGTAAATGGGCGCGTCAGCAGAATATTGAATGCTACCGGGTGTATGACGCCGACATGCCGGAGTTTGCTGTGGCGGTTGATCTGTACGGTGATCGTGTACACGTGCAGGAGTATGCGCCGCCGTCCTCGGTCAGCGAAGAGAAGTCCGAAGCCCGCCTGCAGGATGTAATGGCCGCGCTGCCGCAGGTGCTGGGCGTAAAGCCGGAGTATATCGCCCTGAAGCAGCGCCAGCGTCAGTCGGGTAAGCAGCAGTATCAGCGCATGGCCCAGCAGGGCGAATTTGTTGAAGTGCGCGAAGGGCAGGTGCGCTTGTTGGTCAATCTGACCGATTATCTGGACACCGGTCTGTTTCTGGATCACCGCCCGATGCGCCTGCGCATTGCAGCTGAAGCCAAGGGCAAGCGGTTCCTCAACCTGTTTTGCTATACCGCGACAGCAACGGTACATGCCGCTGCTGCAGGTGCTCGCTCAACCACCAGTGTGGACTTGTCCAACACCTACCTGGACTGGGCTCGGCGCAACCTGTCGCTGAATGGCTTGTCTGATCTGCATCGGCTTGAGCGCGCCGATGTGATGGCCTGGCTGGAGTCAGCGGGTGGACAACAGTTTGATCTGATCTTCATCGACCCACCGACCTTTTCCAACTCGAAAAAGCTCGAAGGGGTGTTCGATGTGCAGCGCGACCACCCGCGCTTGCTGGAGCTGGCGATGAAGCTGCTGGCGCCGGGCGGGGTACTGTACTTCTCGAACAACTTCCGGCGTTTTCGGATGGATGAGGCGGTTGAGGCGCGCTATCTGGTTGAGGATATATCCGCGCAGACGCTGGATCGCGACTTCCAGCGCAACAGCCGCATTCACCGCACCTGGCAGATACAGAAACGCCCCTGAGCGGGGCGCTGTAGGGGCACGACATGTCGTGCCCGTGCGGTTTCTGCCACGGCGCGAGATGCCACGGCTGTCTTGGTCTTTTACTGCGCGGTAGCAATATCGGTTGGAACCCGGCGGTAGACGTCCTGCAGTACCAAGTCCAGCGCCTGGCTGCTGGAGGCCGCGCTGACGTGGTTGACGATCGCCGTCACCGCCCAGCTTTGCCCATTGGCGTCACGGGTGATGCCGGAAATGGCCTTCACGCTGCGCAGTGAGCCGGTCTTGATATGGGCCTGGCCGGCTACCGGCGTATTGCGCAGGCGCCGACGCATGGTGCCGTCCATTGCCGCTAACGGCATGGAGGCAATGAACTCCGCGCGATAGGGGCTCTGCCAAGCCTGTGCCAGCAACTGGCTCAGGTCGCGGGCACTCAAGCGCTCCATACGTGATAGGCCGGAGCCATTCTCCATCACCAGAGCGTTGGTTTGGATGCCCTTGCCGCGCAGCCATTCGTTGATAACCCGCACGGCTGCCTTGTGATCATCGCGGTCGCTGGCAATGCGGTTTTCACGGCCAATGGTCAGAAACAGCTGCCGGGCCATGGTGTTGTTGCTCCACTTGTTGATGTCGCGCACCACATCAACCAGATCCGGTGACCAGCTTTGTGCTACCAGTCTTGAACTGGCTGGCGCCCGACCAATCTGAGTACCGCCCTGAATAGTGCCGCCCATTTCCTGCCACAGGGTGCGCAGGGTGCTGGCAGTGTAGGTGGTGGCAGTCAAGGCAGACAGGTAGCGCTGGGCGATACAGCCCTCATGCACACTGCCGGTCAGGGTGATGGTGGCCTGATAGCCTTCATCCTGAATACCGTATGCCACGTTGGGGCTGGGGCAGGTGCGCGTGGGCGGCAGCAGGGTCAACTGGTTGACGATCTTGACCTCCGGCAGCGCCGGCTCGACATTGATGCGCACGCCATTTTGCTCACCATAGCTGCTCACCACCAGCAGCTTGAGGTTGGTCAGCAGCGGGTCGGGCTCGACCAGAAAGGGGCGGTTCTGGTTGCCGCTGTCGTCGATGAACGGCGGTACGTCATTGGGCAGGCGCAGGTCTGCCGGCTGCAGTACCAGATCGCCGGTAATGTTACGAACACCTGCCGCCTTGAGGTCGCGCAGCATCAGCCACATGCGCTCCAGGGTCAGCTTGGGGTCGCCGCCGCTGCGAAAGATCAGGTCGCCCTGCAGGGTGCCGTTGACCACCGGGCCGTCGATGAATAAATCGCTGCGCCATTGGTGTGTCGGTCCAAGGATTTCCAGCGCGGCATAGGTGGTCACCAGTTTCATCGTGGAGGCCGGGTTGACCGGCGCGTCGGCGTTGATGAACTGGGCCATGCCCTGGCCTTCGAGAGGAATCACGGCCAGTGACACCGCGTCAGACGGGATCTGCGCTGCTTGCAGCGCGCTTTGCACGCGGGCGGGCAGGGTGCCGCTATCGGCGGCCTGCGCCTGGGCAGCAAGGCCTGACAAGCCCAGCAGGGGGATCAGGCACAGAAGGGCACGTGAGACAACGTTCGGCATGTGGGGCAGCTCCCGGAGCGAGTGTTGGCTGGAGGCAGAACCGCTTTCCTGTCAGTCCCTGTTTTTGCGCATCATTACTTAAATAGAGAGTTGGGTCGAGAGCTTAAAGTAAATTCTCGGATTAGCGGTCGGTTATGGGAGGCACTGTCAAGCGGGTGCTCAACCTACAGCGCGGGTCGCAGTCGCCACCACAACACCCAACCCAGGGTCAGCAACGCCAGGCTGGCCGCCAGAGAGAACCAGAAACCCTGTTGGCGCAAGCGATAGGCATCGGCCAGCAGCTCGGCCTCCGGCACCAGTACCGCGAGATAGGTGTCGGGCGAGCCTTGTACGCCGATGCGCTGTTGCTGTATCACCCAGCGTTGCCCCTCCAGCTCCTTTACCGTTTGCCGTTGCTGCCGGTAGCCATCCAGTGCGATGGTCGCCAGCAGGGTGCTGCCTAGCTCCTGAAAACGCCTGGGTTCAAGCGCACCACTGCCTAGGGTCGTGTGTTGCAGTCGTTGCGGGTCTTGGTAGGCAATGACGATACCCTCACCGGTATAAAGAATCAGTTCCGAGGAGGGCGTAACCCGTTGTTGGCGCAGGGTGTCGGAGAGCTGGTCAAGGGTCAGGTCGGCCCCTAGTACGGCATGATTATCGGCCGCCCTGGCCAGGGTTGTGCCGAACTCGCGGGTAGAAAAGAACACGTAAGGTGTCGTGACCAGTCGCTGATCTGCGCTGTTGGCTGCGGCGTACCAGGGGCGTTGGCGCGGGTCGAAGCCTTCGTCTGTCGCCATACGTGCCTCGATAATGCGCAGATCGGTATTGAGGAACAGGTAGCTGTTGTGGCGCAGGTTGCCATCGGCGCCAATATGCCAGGCCATCCAGGCGGCGTGTTGCGGGGCGGCAAAGCGCTGTTGGCCGAGAGGGTTGCGCAGTGGACGCAGCATCAGGTAGTCACCATCATGCCAGCCGACATAGACCGAGTTTAACTGGGGGTTATCGGTCAATACGCGCGCCAGCAAGGGCAGATAGTCCAAGCGTTCGGCGAGGTTTTCAGTCTTGACCAGTGAGCTCAGACTGAGCAGGTTTAGCGCCTGCATGGGTGGCCGGTATACGTTGTCCAGTTCGCGTCCGACCTGCTGCACTACACGCTCAAATAGCTTGCTGCCGTCGTTGCGCATCACCTGGCTGAGTTGATAGTAATGAAACAGGCTTAGCGCTACGCCCAGCAGGAGAAGCAATACCAGTCCGAATAGCGGCGCGACAAGCTGTCTTGGGTGCGGAGAATTCGGTGTGGCAGGCATGCGGGTCCTTGGCGTCCGTGCGACTCAGCCAATATAGACCATCATGCTCCTTCGGGTAGGGTAAACAGCGCGCGCGTTGCTCGGCAGCTGTTATCACTCAGGGTTTGCAAGGATTCGCCGCGGCACTGCGCTACCATTTTCGCTACCTCAACGATAAACGCTGGCTCGTTGCGACGGTTTTTCGGTTTGGGCGACAGGGTGCGCGGCAGCAGCCAGGGCGCGTCGGTTTCCAGCAGCAGGCGGCTGGCGGGGATGTCGCGTACCAGCGAGTGCAGGTGGGTGCCGCGTCGCTCGTCGCAGATCCAGCCGGTAATGCCGATGTGCAGGTCCAGGTCGAGATAGGCATAGAGCGCGTCGCGCTCGGCGGTGAAGCAATGCACCACGGCGCCGCTGAGCTGATCGCGATAGTCGCGCAGCACTGCCAGCAGGGTATCGCTGGCCTCGCGTTCGTGCAGAAAAACCGGTAGCTGGGTATCAACGGCGACCGCCAGTTGTTCCTCCAGTGCCTTGATCTGCGCCGGGCGGGGAGAAAAGTCGCGGTTAAAATCGAGTCCGCATTCACCTACGGCGCGCACCGCAGGCTCCGTGCACAGAGCGGCGAGTTGCCGGCTGCTGTCAGCGGCCCAGTGGCGAGCTTCGTGCGGGTGTACGCCGGCGGTGGTGAACAGCCGTTGCGGCTGCTCGGCGCACAGCGCGAGCAGGCTGTCGGCCTGCTCAAGAGAGGTCATGGTCAGCAGCATCTGGCTGACATCGGCCTGCCAGGCCCGCTCCAGCACCGCATCGCGGTCCTGGGCAAAGGCCTTATCGGTCAGGTTGACGCCGATATCAATCCATTCCATCTGTCACCGACTCCGCGATCAGCCCTTGCGCGGCGGCTTGCCCTTGCCCTTGGCAAAGTCACGACGCGGCTTGCGCGGCGCGTGATCACGCGGCGGCAGTTCGCCTTCGGGCAGCGGCCAGGCCTTGATCTGCAGGGCGATGCCGTTGATCTCGGCGCCAGCCAGGCGGTTGAGGGTCTGCTGGTCGAGCTGCGGCAGGTAGACGCCGGTGTGCTCGGGGAACAGCTTGATGTGGCCAATCTGCTGACGCTGGACGCCGCCCACCTTGACCAGTACGTCAACCAGCGGTTTGGGCATCAGGCCGCTCTTGCGGCCGCCCTGGACCTTGTAGCGGGTCAGACCACTGTCGCGGTCAAACTGGCGGTCCTTGCGCGGTGCCTGGGCAGGCAGGTCGGCGACCGGCTCCAGCAGGGTCTTGGCGCTCGGCAGGATGCTCAACAGCGCGGCGGCCAGCTCGGAGGCATCCAGGCTGGTGAGTTCCTGCAGGTCGTTGACCAGTTGCTGATGCAGGGCGGTGGAGTGCTCGCGGGCGTCGTTCAGGCGTGCAGCCAGCTTGTTCAGGCGGCCACTGCGCACGGCATCGGCGGTGGGCAGCGCTTGCGGCTCGATCTTCTGGCCGGTGGCGCGTTCCAGCACGTGCAGCAGGCGACGCTCGCGCGGGGTGGCGAACAGAATCGCGGTGCCCTGACGACCGGCGCGGCCGGTACGGCCGATGCGGTGCACGTAGCTTTCGCTGTCGTGCGGCAGGTCGTAGTTCAGTACGTGGGTAATACGCTCTACGTCCAGACCACGGGCGGCAACGTCAGTCGCCACCACAATGTCCAGCAGGCCGCGCTTGAGGCGGTCAACCACCTGTTCACGCAGCTGCTGGCTGAGGTCGCCGTTCAGCGCGGCGGCAGCAAAGCCGCGGGCTTCAAGGCGCTCGGACAGCTCAAGGCTGGCGGTCTTGGTGCGCACAAAGACGATCATGGCCTCGACCGGCTCGACTTCCAGCAGGCGCGTCATGGCGTCCAGCTTGTGGTGGTTGGAGACTTCCCAGACCTTCTGGGTAATGGTCTCCAGGCTGCTGCTCGAACCACTGTGCAGGCGGATCTCGGCCGGCTCTTTCATGTGGTTGCGCGCTACATTGCGCACGCCGGGTGGCATGGTGGCGGAGAACAGCGCCTTCTGGGTCTGCTCCGGTACTTCTTCGAAGACCGCTTCAAGGTCGTCGGCAAAGCCCATCTTGAGCATTTCGTCGGCTTCGTCCAGCACCAGGTAACGCAGATCCTGCAGCTTCAGGCTGCCACGGCGCAGGTGGTCGGTCAGACGGCCAGGGGTTGCCACGACAACCTGGGCGCCGCGCTCCAGTGCTTTGAACTGGGGGGCAAAGGCCGAGCCGCCGTACAGGGCCAGCACGGAGAAGCCGCGCATGTTCTGGGCATAGCGCTGGAAGGCTTCGGCGACCTGCAGGGCCAGCTCGCGGGTGGGCGTCAGGATCAGTGCCTGGGTGGCACGCAGGCTGACATCCAGGCCGGCCAGGACCGGCAAGGCGAAGGCAGCGGTTTTACCGGTGCCGGTTTGGGCCAGACCCAGCAGGTCCTTGCCGGACAGCAGGGTCGGGATAGCCTCGGCCTGAATCGGGGAGGGTGTTTCATAGCCGAGGCTGTTGAGCGCCTCAAGAAGGGGGGCGGGCAGGCCAAGATCGGCAAACTGCGGAGCCGCCGGAGAGGTGTCGGACATAGGGGGAGTAAACCTTGGGGGATAAGATGGGCGCGTATTATACGGACTTTGCCGGCAAATTACCGCAGCCTTTTGTCTGAGCGTTGCAATATCTGATCAGAATGTCAGTCTAGCTGCACAGCTGGCAGCGCTCTGCGCTGCCAAAACGCCCCTTGGGCCAAGCAATAGGAAACAACCAGATGGGACGTCTTGTCGATGGACGCTGGGTTGACCAGTGGTATGACACCAAGGGCACCGGCGGCGCGTTCAAGCGCGAAGACGCCGGTTTTCGCGAACGGATCGAGCCGGGCGGGCGCTTCGCCCCGGACAGCGGTCGCTATCACCTATATGTATCGCTGGCCTGTCCCTGGGCGCATCGCACGTTGATTCTGCGACAGCTCAAAGGGTTGGTGCCGCACATCGGTGTGACGGTGGTACATCCGCACATGCTCGAGCACGGCTGGAGCTTTGCCGAGCCCGAGCCACTGTACGGCTATCGGCACCTGCACCAGCTCTACACCCACACCCGGGCAGATTACACCGGCAGGGTTACCGTTCCGGTGCTCTGGGATACCCAGGAGCAGACCATCGTCAATAACGAGTCGGCCGAGATTATCGAGCTGTTTAACAGCGCCTTTGACAGCCTGACCGGCAACTCCTGTGATTTTGCCCCGGCTGCGCTGAGAGAGGCGATGACCGAGGTCAACCAGCGTGTGTACAACGAAGTCAACAACGGGGTCTACAAGGCCGGCTTTGCTACTGAGCAGCAGGTGTACGAACAGGCCTGTGCCACGCTGTTCGGCGCGTTCGACTGGCTGGAGACGCGTCTTGGCGAGCGTCGTTATCTGTTGGGTGAGCGAATCACGCTTGCCGATTGGCGACTGTTTACCACCCTGATACGCTTTGACCCGGTTTACCATGGCCACTTCAAGTGCAACCTGCGGCGCATTGAGGACTATCCAGCGCTGTTGGGTTATCTGCGCGAGTTGTATCAATGGCCGGGTGTAGCCGAAACGGTGAACTTTGAGCACATCAAACAGCACTATTATTACAGCCACGACACCATCAATCCGACGCGCATTGTGCCGCTTGGAACGGGGCCGGACCTGCGGGTTCCGCATGGCCGCGAGGCGCTGCGTGGTGCCTGATATTCCTTCGCTTACAGGGAGATAACATTGAGCGAAATACACCAGATGATTACCCCGGCGCTGACCCTGTCCGGGGTGGCGCTGGTCAGCCTGGTCTGCCAGTTGGCAGCCTGGCGCCTGCGCTTGCCGGCGATCCTGTTTCTGCTGTTGGCCGGCATTCTGTTGGGGCCGGTGTTTGGTTTGCTGCAGCCTGATGCCTTCCTGGGTGAGTTGCTGTTTCCGCTGGTGTCGGTCTGTGTAGCGCTGATCCTGTTTGAGGGCAGCCTGACGCTCAAGTTTGAACAGCTGAAGGAAACCGGCAGCGTGGTGCGCCGGCTGGTTACTGTCGGTGCGCTGGTGACCTGGGGCGTGATTACCGCCGCCTGTCACTGGTTAATCGAGCTGGATCTGGCGCTCTCGGCGCTGTTTGGTGCGCTGGTGGTGGTGACGGGGCCGACGGTGGTGGTGCCCATGCTGCGCACCCTGCGGGCCACGCAGCGGATCTCCAAGGTGCTGCGCTGGGAAGGCATCCTGATTGACCCGATCGGTGCCTTGCTGGCGGTGTTGGTCTACGAGTGGATTGTTGCCCAGGGCGCCGGCGCCAATGGTATTAGTGCCGGGTTGTGGATATTCGTTGAGGTGATCGCGGTGGGCGCCATAGCGGGTGCTGCGGGTGGCGCCTTGATGGCCACTGCACTGCGCCGTCACTGGGTGCCTGAATATCTGGAAGTGCTGGCGTCGCTGGCTCTGGTGCTGGTGGCCTTTACGGTATCCAACGAGATCGCCCACGAGTCCGGCCTGTTGACTGTCACCGTGATGGGTATTTGGCTGGCGAATGCCAAGGGCGTGGATATCGAGGAAATTCTGGTGTTCAAGGAGCACCTCTCGGTACTGCTGATTTCCGGGTTGTTTATCTTGCTGGCGGCACGGGTAGATCTGGGCGCGCTGTTGGCGCTGGGCTGGCCGGCGCTGGCGCTGCTGGCCGTGATTCAGTTTGTGGCGCGACCGCTGGCGGTGTGGATCA
The DNA here is from genome assembly GCF_021545785.1 of Halopseudomonas maritima. Taxonomy (NCBI): domain Bacteria; kingdom Pseudomonadati; phylum Pseudomonadota; class Gammaproteobacteria; order Pseudomonadales; family Pseudomonadaceae; genus Halopseudomonas; species Halopseudomonas maritima. The sequence goes on along the minus strand of NZ_CP079801.1, from coordinate 204,805 downwards.
GCAGCATCGGCAGTGAGCTGACCTGGAACGAGCGCGCGCTGGTGGCCTGGATCGGGCCGCGAGGTATCGTCGCGGCTGCGGTGTCGGCGCTGTTTGCCTTGCGGCTGGAGCAGGCTGGTTATGAGGATGCCGCGCTGGTCAGTGCGCTGACCTTTGCCGTGATCATCGGGACAGTGGTGTTCCAAAGCGCTACAGCCCGGCGCATGGCGCAGTTGCTGGGTGTGACTGAGCCGGAGCGGCGGGGCGTGCTGGTGATTGGTGCCAACGCCGTAGCGCGCTCGCTGGGCGAGGTGCTGCACAAGCTGGAGGTGCCGCTGCTGATCGTCGATACCCACTGGGACTCGATTCGTCAGGCACGTATGAAGGGGTTGCGCACCCTGCGCGGCAATCCGTTGTCGACGCACTTTGACGATAATCTGGATCTTGCCGGGCTTGGCACGTTGCTTACGCTGACGCCTGAGCGTGAACGCAACGCGCTGCTCAACAAGCACTTCCAGCGGGATTTCTCCGCGCACCGCATCTTCAGCGTGCGTAACGAGCGCAGCGGGGCTAACGAGCGGTTGCAAATATCCAGCGCCCACGAGGGTCTGTTGATGGGCGCGGAGGGGATGACCTTCAGCAAGCTGTCGAGCCTGATCAGTCAAGGCGCACGCTTCAAGGCCACTACCCTTACTGAGGGCTTTGGTTTCGAGCAGTGGCAGCAGGAAGCGGGCAAGAACCGTGTGCCCATGCTAGCCCTGACGCCAGAGCGACGTGTCCGAGTGTTTTCTCAGGCCCAAGCCCTTGAACCCGTAGCGGACTGGACGCTGATTTACCTGGAAACCAGCCGTGAAGAGGCTGCGATGCGGCGCGAGAGCAACGCTGATGAGAGCGCTCAACTGCCGGATCAGGCGTAACGGATAGCCGTCACCCAGTACAGGCGCTCGCCACCGGGCGCCTGCACGCAGATCTCATCGTCCAGCTGCTTGCCCAGCAGGGCGCGAGCCATGGGGCTGTCGATGCTGATGTGTTGCTGTTTTGGGTCGATTTCGTCAGGGCCGACGATGCGTAACTTGAGTATCTTGCCGTCTTCGTCTTCCAGCTCGACATGGGCGCTGAAGTAGATGCGGCTGGGGTCGCTCGGAGGCCGGTCTACTACCTTGAGGGCTTCCAGGCGTTTGCGCAGAAAGCGCACCCGGCTGTCGATCTCGCGCAGCATCTTCTTGCCATAGATGTACTCGGCGTTCTCCGAGCGGTCGCCCAGGGCGGCGGCCTCGCTGACGGCCTGGGTAACAGCGGGGCGCTTGCGCAGCCAGAGCTCATCGAGTTCTTCGCGCAGCCGCGCGGCGCCTGCTGCGGTGATAAGCGGGGTGCCGGCGCGGCGGGGTGGACGGTAACGGCTCATAGCTCAGGCGCCCCGGCTGATCAGCCGCATGGGGCTCTGGCGCACTACTGCACGGGTACCCCAAACGCCGGCGCAGCCAATTAATAGCGCAGCCACCAGTGGTGTGAGCAGCCAGAACAGCAGGTGGGGTGCCCAATCCAGCTCAAGGGCAAAGCGGTAGAGCGTCCAGGTAGCCAGCTCGGCTGCCACCACCGCCATGACACCGGCCAGCAGCCCCAGCAGCAAAAACTCCAGCCAGGTGGCGCGGCGCAGCAGCGCCCGTTCAGCACCCAGAGTACGCAGCAGTGCACCTTGGTAAAGGCGCTGATCCAGCGTTGCCTGCAGCGCGGCAAACAGCACAGCCAAGCCGGCCAGCAGGACAAAGACCAGCACATACTCGACCGCCAGGGTGACCTGCTTGAGGATGCCGCGAATCTGCTCCAGGACCGGCTCCACCTCAAGCAATGTCATCGCCGGAAACTGACGGGTCAGCCCGCGCAGCGAAGTACGCTCGCTGCTGGGCAGATGGAAGCTGGTGAGCAGGGTGGCGGGTAGACCATCCAGCACGCCGGGGGCGAACACCATGTAGAAGTTGGGCGTAAAGTTGTCCCACTCGACCTGGCGAATACTGGTGATGGTGGCGCTTAGGGCTTGGCCCTCGATGACAAAACCCAGCTCATCGCCCAGGCCAACGCCTAGACTCTCCGCCAGCTCGGATTCGATCGAGACGGCGTTATCAGGCGTGCTGTCGCCCCACCACTGGCCGGCGGTCAGCTGGTTGTCGGGCGGCAGCGTGGCAGACCAGGTCAGGCTGAGGTCGCGGTTGATGGCGCGGGTGCCGCGGTCCTGTTCACGACCCTGGCCGTCAGCCTCAGTTTCCTTGCTTACCTCCTGGCGCACCGGCTCACCGTTGATGCTGACCAGCCGCCCCGGCGTAACTGGGTAGAGGGGCGCGCTGCGCGCACCTATCTGCTCCAGCTGCTCGGCAAAGGCCTGCTGCTCACTGGGCAGGATATTCAGTGCAAAGTGGTTGGGGGCATCGGCCGGTAGTTGGTCTTGCCAGTCGCTGAGCAATTCCGTGCGCAGAATCAGCACTACCAGCATGCTCATGAAGATCAGGCCGAAGGCGAGAATCTGCGTTGCCGCCGCTGCCGGGCGTTTCAGCAGCTCGCCACTGCCCAGGCGCCAGGCCAGGCTGAGGTTGTGCAGTTTGCCGGCAACGCTGCGCAGCAGCAGCCAGGCCAGCAGGCCCAATATCAACGCCGCCGCCGCGCCGCCGAAGATTATCGCCAGGGTGATTTGCAGGTCACCGGTAAACTGCCACATCAACAGGCTGAGTACTGCCAGCGCCAGGCCATAGATCAGCCAACTGCTGCTGGGCATGGGCGCCAGGTCACGGCGCAAGACGCGCAGCGGGGCAACCTGGCCGAGGCGCAGCAGTGGCGGCAGGGCAAAGCCGAGCAGCGCACACAGGCCCGTTGCGCCGCCCACCAGCAAGGGCGTCAGCCCGGGCTCGGGCAGGCTGCTGGGCAGCAGCTCGCGCAGTAGCCGCAGCAGTCCCCACTGGGCCAGCCAGCCGAATGCCAGACCCAGCAGGGTGGCGAGCGCACCAAGGTACAGTAGCTGTAGCAGGAACAGTCGCATCACCTGCCGGCGTGACAGCCCGAGACAGCGCAGCATGGCGCTGGTATCGAAATGACGCAGGGCAAAGCGGCCCGCGGACAGGGCCACGGCAACGCCCGCCAGCACCACCGCTGCGATACTGGCCAAGCCAAGGAATTGATCCGCTCGCCCTAGCGCGCGGCCCACCTGACGGTTGCCGTCCTTGACCGAGGTGATCCGCTGGTTGGGCTCCAGGCGCTCCTCCAGCCACTGCTGATAGGCGCTCAGCTGCTCATCGCTACCAGACAGCAACAGGCGATAACGCACGCGGCTGCCGGGCTGTACGATGCCGGTGGCCTCCAGGTCCTGCAGGTTCATCAGCACGCGCGGCGTCAGGCTGTAAAAGTCGCCGGCGCGGTCCGGTTCATGGGTTAGTAGCGCGCTGATGGTCAGGCTGGCGTAACCCACCTCCAGCGCATCACCCACCTCCAGTTCCAGCTGGGTCAGCAGGCGCGGCTCGATCCACAGCTCGCCGGCTGCCGGGCCGGTGCTGACCGGTTGCTCGGCTGCAAAAGGTTGCTCGGCAATGCGCATCTGGCCGCGTAACGGATAGGCTGCATCCGCCGCCTTGACGCTGGACAGCTGCATGGCTGCATCGCTGGCCATGACACTGTTGAAGCCAACCTGTTGGCTGATCTGCAGCCCCTGGCTCTGGGCCTCTTCGGCATAGAGGGTCGGCAGCGGGCTGCCGGAGGAGATCACCAGGTCGGCGCCGAGAAACTCGGCGGCCTGACCGGTCATGCTGCGTTCAAGCCGCTCGGTAAAAAAACTGATCGCGGTGCTGATGGTGACCGCAATCAGTAATGCGCCGAGCAGGACGCGCAACTCCCCCGCGCGCCATTCCCGACGCAACAGGCGCCAGGCGAGGCTGGCCAGCGGCGCGCTGTTCATACAGCCTGCTCCGCCTGCAGTTGGCCTGCCTGCATGTGCAGGGCGCGCTCGCAGCGGGTCGCCAGGCGTTCGTCGTGGGTGACCAGAATCAGTGTGGTGCCGTGTTCGCGGTTCAGGTCAAACAGCAGGTCGGTGATCTTCTGGCCGGTGGCGGCGTCCAGGTTGCCGGTCGGCTCGTCGGCAAACAGAATGGCGGGCTCGCTGGCAAAGGCGCGGGCAATGGCAACCCGCTGCTGCTCGCCGCCAGACAGTTGCTGCGGATAATGGCTGATACGCGCCTTGAGGCCGACGCGCTCCAGCAGCTCGGTGGCGTGCTGGCGGGCATCTCGGCGGCCGGCCAGCTCCAACGGCAGCATCACGTTTTCGACCGCGTTCAGGCTGTCCAGGAGCTGGAAGGACTGAAACACAAAACCCACTTCCAGACCGCGCAGGGCGGCGCGTTGGTCTTCATCCAGGGTGGTGAGCGACTGGCCGGCCAGCAGCACCTCGCCACTGCTGGGCAGGTCCAGACCGGCGAGCAGGCTGAGCAGAGTGGATTTGCCCGACCCAGAGGCGCCGACGATGGCAACGCTGCTGCCGCGCTGGATGCTCAGGTTTACGTCCTTGAGGATCTGCAGTGGCGCTTCCGAGGTGGTGACGACTTTGTTAAGGTGGCGGGCAATTACGACTGCGTCTGACATGGTAACGGGCCTGATGAACGTCTTGAGAAACTGGCTGGGAGGGCTGTTGCTGTGTTTGCTCTCTCTTCCCGCAGCAGCACAGGGGATTTTGATCCTCGGTGATAGTATCAGCGCCGCTTTCGGTCTGGAAATTAGTGACGGCTGGGTAAGCCTGTTGCAGGGCCGTTTGCAGGCTCAAAACAGCTCCGTGCAGGTGCATAATGCCTCGGTTAGTGGCGACACCACCGCCGGTGGGTTGGCACGCCTGCCGACGCTGCTGACGCGGCATGAGCCGGATCTGGTGGTTATTGAATTGGGTGGTAACGACGGTTTGCGGGGCCTGCCCACGGACAAAATGCAACAGAATCTTGCGGCCATGGTCGAACAGTCGCGCCAGGCCGGCGCCGATGTGGCCATCCTGGGGATGCGGATACCACCCAACTACGGTGTGCGCTACACCTCGGCATTTGAGCAGGTGTTCCGGGATGTTGCCGAGCAGCAGCAGGTTGCGCTGGTACCCTTTGTACTGGAGGGCGTTGCGGGGCAGCCAGCGCTTATGCAAGGTGATGGTATTCACCCCAACGTGCAGGGCCAGCCCGGGATATTGGAGAACGCCTGGCCGCTGATCGAAGCCTGGCTAGCGCGTCAGCCAGCGGTGGGTGAGGGCGAAGATTGAACCTGTCCTGGATGGCCAGACGCTGGTGTCTGGTAGAGCAGGATGAGCAGTTGGATCTCTTTGTCGAAGACTTCCGGCACGTTCATCTGGTAGATATCAACCTGCGGCTGGATGTGCCGCGCGAGCGCACGCTGTGCGGCGACCTCTTGCCCTCGTTGCCTGTCTACAGGGAGTTGACCCGGGCCGATGCGCGCACGCTGTGTCCGGCCTGTGTGAACCACGCAGAACAGACAAAGGGCGGCGCGCGACGCAGTAGCGGCGGGCGTTCGCGCCCGGCGACAGCGCAGATGCAGCAGTTTGACTTGAACATGACGGTGAGCGGGAGCTGATACTGATGTGGATGATGCGTCCAGGACTGAAAAAAGGGCTGCTTGCCGGTCTGCTGGCAAGTTTGGCGACATCGGTGCTGGCTAACGACTACCCGTTGCTTGCGCCCGAGCAGGATATGATCGGTGAGGTTGAGCGTTACCAGGCTTCCTACGAGGATACCTTTGCCGACCTGGGCAGTGTGCGCGGCTTTGGCTACCTGGAAATGACTGCGGCTAACCCTGGCATTGACCCCTGGTTGCCGGGAGCGGGCGCAGAAATTGTGCTGCCGGGGGAACACGTGCTGCCCCAGGGCGTACGAGAGGGGGTGGTGATCAACCTGCCCGAGTTTCGCCTGTACTACTACCACAAGGGGGGCGAGCTGGTGTCCAGCTATCCGGTAGGTATCGGCCGTGAGGGCTGGTCATCGCCGATTGGCGAGACACGCATCCTGCGCAAGCAGGCCAACCCGTCGTGGTATCCGCCCAAGTCCATTCTGGAAGAGCACGCAGCCAACGGCGACCCGTTGCCCTCGGTTGTGCCGCCGGGTCCGGATAACCCGATGGGGCCATTCAAGATGAACCTGGCGCTTAGCGGATACGTGATCCACGGCACCAACAAGAAGTTTGGTATCGGCATGCGGGTAAGTCATGGCTGTTTCCGCATGCGTAACGAGGATATCACCGAGCTGTTTCCGCAAGTGCCGGTTGGCACGCCGGTGACGATCGTCAACCAGCCCTACAAGTTGGGTGTCAAGGACGGTCTGCTGTATCTGGAGGTGCACACGGCGCTGGATGAGCACGGCATGCCGTCAACGCTGGACAAGCAGGCAGCAATTCAGCGTCTGCTGGCGGAGCAGCAGGAGAAGGTGCAGGGCTTCAGGCTGGACTGGAAGGCTATCAGGGATCTGGTGTATGCCGAGAGCGGCATTCCCGGGGTGATTGGACAGCCGATCCGGGCCATGTGATCCGGATCGGCTGCAGGCAGCCATCTTACTTCTGGCTGGCCTTTTCGAGCATGCGCAGGGCGCGCTCGTTGGCTTCGTCAGCAGTCTGCTGGGCGCGTTGAGCGGCAGCCAGAGCTTCATCAGCCTTGCGGTATGCTTCATCTGCACGGGCCTGGGCGCTGGCGGTCGCGTTTTCGTTGGCGGCAACGCGAGCGCTCAGTTCCTTTTCCATGCTGTTGCTGCAACCAGCGGCAACCAGGGCTGCCAGTGCTACGGCGGATACTTTCAGTGCAGTCTTCATAACTTTCCCCTTATGTAAAAGTTCCATGCTTCAAGAACGCACAGCAGAAGACCCGGGAAGGTCGTATGAGTTCCCAAGATGCTCTGCTGTACGTTCCCGACAGCGAGGTAATAGTAGCAGTTGAGTGAACGCTTGGAAGTGGCGGTGCGCTAATTCTGTTACTAATCAACAACAATAAAGGGCTCTGATTGGGCTGCTCAGGGCTTTGTGCTGATTCTGTGCTGGGGTAATGTACCTGCGCTGTTCATCACAAGGATAAAAACAATGCTCGGAAACCTCGGTCTGATCGCCGGTGTGGCGCTGCTTATCTATCTGGCGCTGCGAGGGATCAACATTTTCATTGCCTCTCTGGTCTGCTCCCTGGTGGTTGCCCTGACCAACGGCATGCTTATCTCGCAAACCTTCCTCGAGTTCTTCCCCTTCGGTCCGCTGGGTGCATTCACCTTTGCTGGCAAATTCTTTCTGCTGTTCTTGTGTGGTGCGATCTTCGGTAAGGTCATGGCGACCAGTCAGGCGGCCAAGAGTATCGCGCTGTCGATTACCCGCGCCCTGGGCGTGCGCCACACACTACTGGTTGGCATGGTGGTCTGTGCGCTGCTGACCTATGGCGGTGTTGTGGTGTTCGTAGTGGTGTTCACCATGTATCCGCTGGGCATCACACTGATGCGCGAAGCCAACCTTCCCAAGCGTTTGTGGGCCGCCGCTACCTCGGTTGGCGCAGGCACATTCACCATGACGGCGCTGCCGGGTACCCCGTCCATTCATAACGTGATCTCCGCCAGTTCGCTTGGCACAGACCTGTTCGCCGGAGGCTGGATCGGTATCTTCGCGGCATTGCTCATGGCCGGACTGGGCATGTGGTACGTAGAAAACCAGTGGAAACGCGCCCAAGCGTGTGGCGAAGGCTTTGTGGAGAACGCTCAGGATCGTCGCATGGAGCAGCTGATTGGCGATCCGAACGATGCACCGGTCTGGTGGATGGCGCTGATCCCGATGGTTGTGGTGTTGGGTTCGATCATGCTGCCGCGAGCACTATTGGGTATGGGTGACTGGTCAGAGAGCGATGGCGCGATGGCCCGCGTGCTGATGTTCAGCGCGGCCCAACCGATCATCTGGCCGAGCATTTCGCTGATTCTGGGGTCGCTGACCTGCGTGCTGCTGTTCCCGAATCTGCGTCGTACCGCAGCTCAGGCCTTTGGGCAGGGCGCTGATGACTCCATTATGCCGTTGCTTAATACCGCTGCCGTTATCGGTTTTGGCGGTGTGGTGAGCCAAACGGTTGGCTTCGGCCAGTTTGCCAACTGGATCCTCAACGTCGACCTGCCACCGTTGCTGTCGGTGTTTGCCTCGGTCAGCGTGGTGTCGGCGATTGTCGGCTCTTCCTCGGGTGGCCTGCAGATCTTCATGCAGTCGCTGGGTCCGCATTACATCGAGATGGGTGTTGATCCGGAAATTCTGCATCGTATCGCGGCGATTGCTTCCGGCGGTCTGGACTCGCTGCCGCACTGTGGCGCGGTGATTGCGACCTTCATGATCATGGGTATCACCCACAAGGAAGCCTATCGCGACATCTTTGTGGTGACCGTGGCCATTCCGATCATCGCCTGCCTTGCATCCATCGGTCTGCTGATGTCCCTGGGCATGGGTATGGTCTCCTGAGGCCTGCAGAGCGCGCGGCGTGAGGTGTGCGCCGCGTGCTCAAGTGCACAAAGTTTCACCAGATGGGGAACATTCTTGCTGAATAAGGTCTACAGTAGATAATTCCTCGCTTGGAGTTATAGCTGCCTGGGAGACTGACAATGACTATGAACGCCACCGTTCAGCACGATCAGGAAGGCAAGCAGTTCTATATCGCACTGGAAGGTGCACGCGCTTATCTCGCCTACATGGATCTGGGCAAGAAGACGCTGGATATTTACCGCACTTTTGTACCCAATGCCCTGCGTGGCAAGGGGTTAGCGGCCAAATTGACCGCCCACGCGCTGACCTTTGCCCGTGAGCACGGCTACACGGTCATTCCTTCCTGTTCTTACGTTGAGCGTTATATGGATCGCCACGCTGCACACGTTGAATAGCTTGCCGAAACCAACAAAAAACCCGCCGATCCGGCGGGTTTTTTGTTGGCTGCTGCTCAGCGTTGCATGCGTGGGCGACGCGGGAGTATTTCCTTGAGCTTGTCGCGCATGCTATGCACGCTTTGCTCGGTGGTCGCCCAGTCGATGCAGGCATCGGTGACAGAGACACCGTACTGCAACTGCGACAGGTCCTTGGGAATGGACTGGTTGCCCCAGCCGATATGGCTCTCGACCATCAGGCCGATGATGGAGTCGTTGCCTTCAAGGATCTGGTTGGCAACGTTGTCCATGACCAGCGGCTGCAGGCCCGGGTCCTTGTTGGAGTTGGCGTGGCTGCAGTCAACCATGATGTTGCTGGGAATGCCGGCCTTCTCCAGGTCCTTCTCGCACAGGGCGACGCTGACCGAGTCGTAGTTGGGCTTGCCGTTGCCGCCGCGCAGTACCACGTGGCCGTAGGGGTTGCCCTTGGTGGTGACGATCGATACCTGGCCTTGCTGGTTGATGCCCAGGAAGCGGTGTGGGCTGGAGACGGACTGCAGGGCGTTGATGGCAACGGACAGGCTGCCGTCGGTGCCATTCTTGAAGCCTACAGCGGACGACAGGCCGGAGGACATTTCACGGTGGGTCTGGGACTCGGTGGTGCGTGCACCAATGGCCGACCACGAGATCAGATCCTGCAGGTATTGTGGCGAGATCGGGTCCAGCGCTTCGGTCGCAGTAGGCAGGCCCATTTCCGACAGGTCGCGCAGCAGCTGGCGGCCAATGTGCAGACCATCCTGAATCTTGAAGGAGTCATCCAGGTAGGGGTCGTTAATCAGGCCTTTCCAGCCCACGGTGGTGCGCGGCTTCTCGAAGTACACGCGCATCACCAGATACAGGGTGTCGCTGACCTCGGCGGCGAGCTTCTTCAGACGCGCGGCGTAGTCCTTGGCGGCCTCGATATCGTGGATAGAGCAGGGGCCGATGACAATGAACAGGCGGTGGTCCTTGCCGTCGAGGATGTCACGAATCACCTGGCGGCTTTCCACCACGGTAGCCTGGGCAGCCTCACTGAGCGGAATCTTGGCTTTCAGCTGCTCGGGGGTGATCAGGATCTCGTTGGAGGTAATGTTCAGGTCATCAATAGGTAAATCGGCCATCAGTCTTCCCGGAAGTGGTACCGGCCGCGTAGTGCGGCACTATTTTGAGTGCGTCACAGCTTAATCAAGGTTGGCCGCTTAGGCTACCCCGCAGGCCGCTATCGCCCTGAAAAACAAAATTAATCGGCGCCCGAATGTGCAGCAGTGGCCTGATTTTGTCGTGTTGTTGACTGTCGTGCAGCAGGTGGGCGGATTACCATGGCCGGATACCAATAACACATCATCCAAATGAGGGTTGTATGAGTCAGAGTAATCTGAAGATCGGGATCATTGGCACCGGCGCTATCGGTGGTTTTTACGGCGCGATGCTGGCCAATGGCGGTAATGACGTGCACTTCCTGCTGCGTAGCGAATACGAAGTGGTAAAAGAGAAGGGCATTACCATCGACAGTCTGGTCAACCCCACACTGCACGTGCATCCGGTTCAGGCGTACAAGGATGCCGCAGACATGCCCAAGTGCGACTGGATTTTCGTAGGCGCAAAATCCACCGCCGGCAATCTGGGCGACATTATTGCCAAGGCAGGCAAGTCCGATGCCAAGGTCGTATTGCTGCAGAATGGCCTGAACAATGAAGATCACCTGCGCCCCTTCCTGCCTGACAGCATGCACCTGATCGGCGGCCTGTGTTACGTCTGCCTGTTCCGCGAAGGTCCGGGTGTGGTCAAGCACCAGTCCAACGGAATGATTGATCTGGGCTATCACTCTGGCCCGGCGGCGACCAAGGACGAGCAGCAGGCGCTGCTGGAAGAGGGCGTGGCATTGCTCACCTCGGGCGATATCCCGACCCGTCTGCTGCCTGGTGTAGATGAGGCGCGCTGGCAGAAGCTGATCTGGAATGCGCCCTTCAATGGCATCTCTGTAGTGCTCAACGCCGGTACTCAGGAACTGGTCAACAACCCCGCCAGCCGTAAGCTGATCACCGAAATGATGGAAGAAGTGATTGCTGCTGCCCGTGCGCGTGGCGTCGGCATCCCTGATGGTGTGATCGACTACATGTTCAAGGGTACTGAAGCCATGCCGGACTACCATCCGAGCATGTACCATGACTGGCTGCACAAGCGCCCGATGGAGCTGGACGCTCTCTATGGTGAGCTGCTGCGTCTGGGCGCAGAGGCCGGTTGCAGCCTACCGAAAATCGAGGCAATGTTGGATCAGCTGACATTTCTTCAGGCCCGCTACCTGACTAACGAATAGGGACGTTCCATGCCCAGCCTGCTCGGAGACAAACTGGTCATTGCCATCTCGTCCAGAGCGCTGTTTGATCTGGACGAAAGCCATCAGGTTTTCGAGCAGCAGGGGCTGGAAGCCTACCGGCAGTATCAGATCGCCCGTGAGGATATTCCGCTGGACCCGGGCGAAGCCTTTGCGCTGGTGCAAAAGCTGCTGCGCATCAACAATCTGCTCGAAGGCGATAGCCGCGTCGAGGTTGTGCTGATCTCGCGTAACAGCGCGGACACCGGCTTGCGGGTATTCAATTCCATTCAGCACTATGGCCTTGGCATCACCCGCGCGGCGTTTGCTGGCGGCCGTAGTCCCTTTACCTACATTCCGGCCTTTGGTTGTCAGCTGTTTCTCTCGACGCACGCTGAAGATGTGCGCGCGACGCTGGAGGCCGGTTTTGCTGCGGCAACCATTCTGCCAGCCAAGCGCCGTCCAGAGCAGCGCGATGAGCTGCGTATTGCCTTTGATGGGGATGCGGTGCTTTTCTCCGATGAGTCGGAGCAGGTGTTTCAGCGCGACGGGCTGGCCGCTTTCCAGGCCAGTGAACAGGCCGCCGCACGCGACCCCCTCGGCGGTGGTCCGTTCAAACCGTTTCTTGCCGCGCTCAATCGAATTCAGACCGAATTTGCCGGCGAACAGTGCCCGATTCGCACGGCGCTGTTCACCGCCCGCAGTGCTCCGGCCCATGAGCGGGTGATCCGCACCTTGCGCGAGTGGGATATTCGACTGGACGAGTCGCTGTTTCTCGGCGGGCTGGACAAGTCGCAGTTTCTCCAGGCCTTTGGTGCCGACCTGTTTTTTGATGATCAGGAAGGCCACTGTCAGCGCGCCGTGGGCGTGGTGCCTACCGGGCATGTGCCGCACGGGATCAGCAACCTCAAACCATCCTCTTCAGCTTGATGAGCGATTGGCTGTGTGAGACGCAGCACTAATTCGTTCCGTTGCTGGAATTTATGGACTAACCTAACTGTCAAAACAGGCGATCTGGTTATAAGCGCTTTCCGCGCTGCCGCGCCAGCCAAGCCGCACCGGGTTTGGATCGACAGAGGATGCATTCATGAAGCTGCAGCAGCTGCGCTATATCTGGGAAGTGGCCCACCATGACCTGAACGTGTCCGCCACCGCCCAGAGTCTCTATACCTCTCAGCCTGGCATCAGCAAGCAGATTCGCCTGCTTGAGGACGAGTTGGGCGTAGAGGTGTTTTCTCGCAGTGGCAAGCACCTGACCCGTATTACGCCAGCGGGCGAGCGTATTATCGCTACCGCTGGCGAGATACTGCGCAAGGTCGACAGCATCAAGCAGATTGCCCAAGAGTTCAGCAATGAGCGCAAGGGCACCTTGACGTTGGCAACAACGCACACCCAGGCGCGTTACGCGTTGCCACCGATCATTCAGAAGTTCATCCAGAGTTACCCGGAAGTGTCCCTGCATATGCATCAAGGGTCGCCGATGCAGATCTGCGAGATGACGGTTGATGGCACCGCCGATTTTGCCATCGCCACCGAAGCACTGGAGTTATTCTCCGACCTGGTGATGATGCCTTGTTATCGTTGGAATCGCTGCGTCATCGTGCCCAAAGGGCATCCCTTGACGCAGCTGCCAGAGTTGACGCTGGAGGCGTTGGCGGATTGGCCGCTGGTCACTTACGTGTTTGGTTTTACCGGCCGCTCCAAGCTCGACGATGCGTTCAATAATCGCGGATTGTCGCCCAAGGTGGTGTTTACCGCTGCCGACGCCGACGTGATCAAGACCTATGTGCGGTTGGGCCTGGGAGTCGGCATTGTCGCGCACATGGCGGTTGACCCGGTGGCTGACCCGGACCTGGTGGTCATTGACGCCAGCCGGCTGTTTGAATCGAGTGTGACCAAGATTGGCTTCCGCCGAGGCACCTTCCTGCGCGGCTATATGTACGAATTTATCGAAGCCTTTGCGCCTCACCTGACCCGCGATGTGATCGAGCAGGCGCTGCTGTGCGGTAATAAGGTGGAGCTGGAAGCTTTATTTGATGGGGTCGAGTTGCCGGTGCTCTAGCACCGGCCTCGGTCGGTAACAGGCCCTAACTGCGGGCAATCAGGTTGCTGGCGTGCAGGCCGCATTCCTTCTTGGTCGACTCCTCCCACCACCAGCGGCCTTCGCGCTCATGCTGGTTGGGCAGGACCGGACGGGTGCAGGGCTCGCAACCGATACTGATAAAGCCCTTCTCGTGCAGCGGGTTGTAGGGGATTTCCAGCATGCGGATGTAGTTCCAGACGTCCTCGCTGCTGTAGTTTGCCAGCGGGTTGAACTTCACCAGTGAGTGGTCGTCCGTCGAAAAGGCGGTGTCCAGCTGAATCACCGGCACGTCGGCACGGGTGGGGCTTTGATCCTTGCGCTGGCCGGTAATCCAGGCGTCGACTGTGCCGAGTTTGCGGCGCAGCGGGGCAATCTTGCGCACACCGCAGCAGCCGCCGTGACCGTTTTCATAGAAGTCGAACAGGCCGTTTTCACGGACGTAGGCTTCCAGTTGCTGGTGATCTGGAGACAGCACTTCAAGCTCAATGCCGTAGTGTTTGCGTACCTGCTCAAGGAAGCGGTAGGTCTCGGCGTGCAGGCGGCCGGTGTCCAGGGTGAACACCTTGATCTCGGGGTTGATTTTCCAGGCCATATCCAGAGCGACGATATCGTCGGCGCCACTGAATGACAGCCAGAGATTGTCGAACTGGCCCAGGGCAAGTTCGAGGATCTGCTGGGGCGACTTGTTGGCGTATTCGCTGGCCAACTGGTCGATGTCGAAATTACTCATTGCATCAGGCTCTCAATCCGGCGGTGGATCGGTGTGCCACCGTTTCTGGTTTACGCCGGCAGTCTAACAAAGGGCGTCTTAGTCCATCCTCTTTTATTTGGTTATATTTTTATGCCTTTTTGCCATGGTGGCGGGCGGTGGAAACCCGCTTCCCGTTGCGCGCGGGGGCGCTTGCCGGTAGATTGTGCGCCAGCCTCAACTATTGAAAATCAGGAGTGTCGCGTGGAAATTGCTTGCCTTGACCTGGAGGGCGTACTGGTCCCGGAAATCTGGATTGCCTTTGCCGAAAAGACCGGCATTGAGGAGCTCAAGGCGACCACCCGTGACATTCCCGATTACGACGTGCTGATGAAGCAACGTCTGTCTATTCTCGACAAGCACGGCCTCAAGCTGTCGGATATCCAAGAAGTCATCGCGACGCTGAAGCCGCTGGAAGGCGCTGTTGAGTTTGTCGATTGGCTGCGTGAGCGTTTTCAGGTCGTCATTCTGTCTGACACCTTCTATGAGTTCTCCCAGCCGCTGATGCGTCAGCTCGGTTTCCCAACGCTGCTGTGCCACCGCCTGATCACGGATGAGAACGACCGTGTTGTTGACTATCAGCTGCGCCAGAAAGACCCCAAGCGCCAGTCGGTCATCGCGCTGAAGAGTATCTACTACCGCATCATCGCGGCGGGTGACTCCTACAACGACACTACCATGCTGTCTGAAGCACATGCCGGTATTCTGTTCCATGCCCCGGACAATGTGATTCGCGAGTTTCCGCAATTCCCCGCAGTTCACACCTACGAAGACCTGAAGAAGGCCTTTATCGCCGCCTCCAATCGCGAGCTGGCGCTCTGATTTGACCCTCAGGCCGGCGGCAATACCGTCGGCCGATTACGCTTCAGCGGCAGCCACCAGCGTCGACTCGGTTGCCCGAAAACCTCCCGTAGCTGTTCCACACTGCCTTGACGTTGTGCCGGTTCGAAAGCCAGCGCAGTGCGCAGTGCTGGCCAACAGTGCGCTGGCAAGCCGGCGGGTTTTTGCAAGCTGGCGTACTGGTCCATGCGCATGGCCTGGCGTGCGGTCAGGCGGCTGAAGGGGTGATGCCCGCTGGCAAGCTCATACAGTACGCAACCAAGTGCGTAGAGATCGGTGGCCTTGCTAAGGTCGCCGCCATCCAGCAGTTCCAGCGCCGCGTAGCGGGGTGTCCAGGCGGCCAGCCGGCGGCGCGACAGTTTTGGGAGGCTGCTCAACAGTCCTTCATTAGCCTGGCCCAGACCGAAGTCAAACAACCTGACACCGCTGGCACAGAGCATCACGTTGGTCGGTTTGATGTCGCCGTGCAGCACGCCGCGCTGGTGAGCGTGCCGCAGGGCATCCAGCAGGGCCAGAGCCAAGGGTTGCAGCTCGGCCCAGGGCATGCCCTGCGGGTGCGAGGCCATGATCTGATCGAGCGTGGGACCATCCAGTAATTCCAGGGTAAGAAAGGCGCGCTGGCTTTCGGCGTCCACGTGAAAGCTGTGCGGGCGCACTATATGGCGGTGATGCAGGCGGCTGGTAAGGGCAAATTCACTGTACAGCAGGGCGTTGGCGTCGGGATGGCGGGCGAAGGTGTCGTTCAGGGTTTTCAGTGCGACCCAGGGCTCGGGGTCGCCAAACTGTTCACGTAGCAGGTCGCGGGCGCGATACACCGCGCCCATGCCGCCGACGCCAAGCAGGCGCTCGATCTGGTAGCGTTTGCCCATCAGCTGCGGAAGCTCGCTGGGTGCCTGCAGGGGTTGGGTTGCCTGGTTCACGGTAGGCTCGGCGGGGGAGTCGGGCGGATGACAATGGCACTGAGGTTGTCGCTGGCGGCGCCTTGCAGGACCTGTGCAAACAGGTGCTCAACCGCCGCGCGGGCGCTGTGCAGCGCCAGTGCCTGGTTGAGTTGGCGGACTGTCAGCGCACGGTACAGGCCGTCGCTGCATAGCAGCAGTCGGTCGCCGCTTTGCAGGTTGAACTCGGTGACGTCCAGGCGCAGGATCTGGTGCGCGCCCACCGCGCGGGTGAGCGCCTGGGCGCTGGGGTGTCGGGCAGCCTGTGCCGGGCTCATATTGGCGCCACTGATCAGTTGCTGGGCGAGGGTGTGGTCCTTGGATAGCAGGTAGAGCTTCTGCCGGCGCCACAGATAACAGCGACTGTCGCCGGCCCACAGACACATTGCGCGCATGCCATAGGCGGTGACCGCGACCACGGTGCTGCCAATCAGCGGTGCGGGCTGGCCGGCGGACAGCGTCAGGTCCTGGGTCAGGCGATGGTTGACCTGATGCAGAGCCTGACGTATCCGCCGCTGGTTTTGATCCAGATTGGCGCCTAACGGCAGGTCTGCCAGTTGCTCGACAATCATCCTGCTCGCCAGAGCGCCGTTCTGGTGGCCGCCCATGCCGTCGGCGACTGCCCACAGGCTGTGTGGCCGCCGGTCCAGCACGGCGTCTTCGTTACGACTGCGTACCTTGCCGGTATGCGTCTGGCTTGCACTGTCCCAGTGGATCATAGCTGCGCTGGCAGGGCGAAGTTACGTAGCAGTTCAGGGTCAAACGGATTGGGCGCTCGCTGGCTGTGCAGCAGGTACTGAGCGCGCATGCCGCCGATGCTGGCGCGCAGTAGCAGTGCATCGCGCTCTTCCTGGCGTTCGATATCCACCCGATCTAGCAGACGGAATAGAGACCAGGCGCCGGCCTCCTGCTGCAGGCGCATGCGGCGGCCGCCGAGGTCTTCCAGGGTCAGGCTGATGCGCTCGCTGCCCTCTGCCGCAGGCCAGCGGAAAGCGGTGGCGACAATCGGGCCATGGCGATACTCCAGTTGCTGCGGGCCATAATGAAAGCTGGATCGGCCGAGACTGGCATCCAGGGCATAGGGCTCAAGGCGAAACTGTACGCCGGGCTCGAAGGGGTCGTCGGCAAAGAAGCCGTCACGGATCGCCTGAGCGCGGCCCAGTTGCGTCAGTAGAGCCGCAGAGAGCGGCAGATTGCGGCCGTCCAGCGAACGCAGGCGGTAGCGTCCATTGCTGTGGATGACGAAGGGTTGCAGGTAACTTCCGATAAAACGCTCGACCGTACCCTCATGCTGGAAGAAACTGCGGAAGTCATTCAGTTCAACGTCGCGGTTGCTGTCAGCGCTGAATGGATAACGCTGGGCGAGGGCGCTGCGGTAGACGCTGTAGAGGTCTGCGCGGTAGCGCTGATTGAGATAGCGTCCTGCGTCGGCCAACACCTGTCCCCAGGCGTCGGACGCCACCTGACCGATCCAGCTGTCGAGTGGCGCCGGCAGCACGCCGGCGGCGTCACGGGTGGCGCTGATGGCATCAGCCTGATGCTGCATGCGTTTGCGCGCCATTTCAAAGGCCTGTTGGCCGCTGTCGCCGCTGTTATATAGCTGGGCGACCTGCAGCTGCAGCTGCGCTAGCGCCTGCTGGCTCTGGCGCAGCGCTGGACTGGGCGCGCCGGTGTCATCCAGCAGTGCGTGCAACTCGGAGAATTGTTGCTGCAACGCCTGTTTGGCCGGGCTGGCAGGCGCTGAATGGTCGAGTGCCGGGTCAATCAGCCGGGTGTGCTCGCGCAATTGCAGCAGCAGTTGCAGGTGTGGCGCGCTGCTGGCGCCCAGAGCGGCCAGATCGGTGACGGCACGACCGCTGCGTAGCGGTGCCATGCGCAGTGCGGCCAGGGCGCGTACCCATTGATCGGTGTAATCCTGAAAGTAAAGCGCTTCCACTTCAATCAGCAGCTGCCGCCGCTCACTGGGCGTCAGGCGGCTGCGATTGCCAAGCACCCAGTTGTCCTCCAGCAGGCGCTCGATTAACGCCGGCCCCCGTTGTTGGAACAGCGTCTGATAGCCCGGCTTGCTATAGAAACCGGGAATCTCCACCGGTCGGCTGGCCAACAGCTGGTGATCGGCACCCAACTGGCTGTCGAGGCGGTAGGTGGGCAGGGCGCGGGCCTGTTCGCGCAGCAGACGATAGGTCAGCTGGGCCAGAGACTCTTGCTGCAGTTGTTCGCGCACCGCGCTGATTAGCTCGTGGTTTGCTGCTGCCGACTGCCAGGGCAGTGCCAGCAGCCTGGCAAGGTGTTGGTTCAGGTGTTGTTGGACGTCGGCTTGGTCGGGGTATCGGTGGCGCCACTCTTCGCGCATCCACTGTTGCAGGTAGTCAGCGTCCAGGCGCTCGCTCTGGCTGAGCATCAGGTAGGCGCGCAGGTGGCCAATCAGCTGTTGACGATCGGCGTGTGCGCTGCGCAACCGCGCCTCCAGCTGGCGGCTGATCAGAGGTTGCAGGTAATCGCGTAGCGCTTGCTGATAGTGGCGTTGCACCTGTGGTTGTACTGCTGGAGCCTGCTCCAACGTCAGGTTCTGGCCAAGCGCGCTACTGGTTACCTTGGGTTGCACCAGGGTGGCCGCGTAGCGGGTGTCCAATTGCTGCAGCAGCGCTGTGATGCGGCTATGCGCTTCAATGGTAGGCGTAGTAGGCAGGAAGTGCTCAGCCAGCTGCGCCAGCTGGCTGAGGCGCTCGCTCTGCTGGTGATAGGCCCAGCCCCAGCCAAGGGTGCAGGCTGCCAGTCCGGCGGCAGCCAGGCCCAGGCCGATGCGCTGACGGCGCCGCTGATGTTGTCGGCGCTGCTGGTCGAGGCATACGCGCTGGGGGTTACCGAGGATGATCTGCTCCAACAGCTCCGTGATAAACCCGGACTGTCTGGCCGGCAGTGGTGAGGACATCAGACAGTCGTGCTCGTGTTGACCTGCGCAGGTGAAGTACAGGCCTTGCAGGCGGGCACCGGGCTGGTAGCGGTTGGCGCTGAAGCTCTGCTCGATAAAGCGTTGCAGTGGACCTTCCAGGCGAGCGAGCTGCCAGGGTAGGTCAAACAGTTGGCTGCGACGGGCCGGGTCGCGCTCCTGATGCAGGCGGTTCAGCATCTGAGTATTCAGGCGGCCGAGCAGGCCGGCATAGGCACGGCTTTGCTGTTGCGGATCGGTGTTGGGTTGGTCATCGATATGGATACCAAAGTGCTGCTGACGTTGATTGGCCGGCAATTGCTCTAGCAGTTCGGTGAGGCCCGGGATCAGGTCTCCCTTGCTCAGCAGCAGATACACCGGCAGGTCCAGACCAAGCTGATGGCGCAGCTCTGCCAGTGCCTGACGCAGGCGGCGTGCCAGATTGTCCAATTCAAGGTTGTGGTCCTGTTGCAGCAGGTCGACTGGTAGGGTGACCAGCACGCCGTTCAGTGCCGGTTGGCGGCGCTGGCGCAGCAGATTGAGCAGTGCCTGCCAGTGCGCTGCTGGTGCGGCGGACTCGGCGTCGGGCAGGCAGTGGCCACTGCAGTCAATCAGCGCACCTGCTCGGTGGCAGTGCCATTCAGCCGGACTTGGGCCGGCGTCACCTTCCGGTGCATCGGCGGTGGTGCTCACCAGGGGCAGTTCCGACTGGCAAATCAGACTGCTTTTTCCGGCGTTTTGCGGGCCAATCAACAAGTACCAGGGCAACTGTCGACGCTCGCGGGCACTGAGTCCGGCGTGGCCCATTTGCTGCTGGGCCAGCAGCCAGCGCTGATGCAGGGCCAGGTGCACGTCGATCTGACGGGCCTGCTGTTGCTCTTCTTCCGGGCTGGGTGGCTTGGGGGCCGGGCGTTTGCGCCAGTAGCTGATCAGGCGCCATATCACCCATGGCGTGGCCAGTAAGGCCAGGGTCGCCGCGCGGCTCCAGCGGCTGCTCCAGATAGCGTGGCCGTTGATGGATACCATGGGGCCCAGCTGCCAGATCAGCAAGCCGAGCAGTATCAGCAACAGCGCGGACCAGCCGGGTGGTGAGCGCAGTAGGGTAAGTAAGCGGGTCAGCGCGGGTGTCATGGCTGAGCCTCCTGGGCACTGTAGTGTTGCAAGGTGTTATTGCGTTGCTGGTCCAGCACACTGCTGAAACCACTGTGCAGCAACCACAGCATGCCCAGCGTGCCGGCGATCAGCAGCCACGCGGGCATACCGCGTGACAGTTGTTGCGTACCGTTTTCGGGCGCCGCTGTGGTACCGAGTCGGCTGTCGGGTTCGTCGCGGTAGCGTTTCAGCTCGCGATACAGGCGTTCGCTGATATCTGCCAGGGCGCTTTCGCCACGCGGCTGCAGGCGGTAGCGGCCCTGAAAGCCGAGCGCAATGCAGACGTACATCAATTCGAGAACGTCTAGGTGACGGCTCGGCTCTCGAAACAGGCGCTCCAGCAGCACAAAGAACTTCTCGCCGCCGAAGGTTTCTTGGTGGAACTGGCTGAGCAGACTGTGTTGCGACCAGTCGCTGTCGTTACCCCAGCGGGTGCCCAGAATGGCTTCATCCAGCACGGTGCAGAGGACGTAGCGGGCCGCATGGCGAGTGGTCTGCTCAACCTTGTGTTCCTGGCACTGCAGGTCAAACTGCTGGATGCCGACGCGCAGAGACTCGCGCAGTAGCTCAGGGCTGTCCTGCGGGGCGGCGTACTTCAGCTGAATCAGTTCGGAGAACAGTGGGGCGGCGAGCGCCAACAAGGTGTTGGGGCCGTGGGCGTCTATCAGTAACGAGCTGTTGCCGGGCGGTAAGGTCAGGCGCTGGGCCAGAGGTGCCGCTTGGAACACCGGGTTGTAATCAGTGAGCGGTGTGTCGGCTGACAAGTTGTCGTCCTGAGCGAGGATGACCGTGCGGTCGTCCTGGGGGGATGCCATTGCATGCATGGAAGTCAGCTCCTGATGGCCCAAAAGGCGAGTTGCAGGTTGCTCAGCTCTGCGCCGGCGTGAAAGGCGAAGCCGCCGGAGCTGGCAAGCTGCGCGCGCTCGTCAGCGCTGAGCTCTAGCGCAAAATAGGTGCGGTCGCTGTGGAACGGCAGCTGACGCGGAGCCACTGGCAGTGCGCGCAGCCGGATGCCTGGCAGGTGCAGGTTGACCAATTGTCGAATCTGCTCGACTGCGCCGATCTTGAGGTGATTGGGTAGGCGCTTGCGCAGGCTGTCGCTATCGCAATCAGCCTTGGCGGCGAGGACAAACAGGGCGTTGTCCAGCAGCGCCGGGTCGCTGAGCGGGGCGACACGAATGCCGTATTGTCGTTGCTGCAGCGGCAGCTCCAGCGCGTGCTGCTCCAGCACCATCGAGAGGCTTTGCCGCAGGGCGCGCATCAATTGGCGGAAGCTGCCGCCTTGGTCGCTGTGCTGATAGTGCAACTCGGTGGGCGGTCGCTTGCTGTCGCAGCTGAAAGTGGAAAGCTCTCCGAGCAGGCTAAGTAGCAGACTGAACAGGGCGGCTGGTGGTGTATGGCTGCCGCTGCGCAGTTGGCGCAGCAGGGGCTCGTGGCGGTTGAGCAACTGCAGCATCAGTAGATCGCCCAGTTCGGCGCTGGCCGCCTTGCCGCGACTGCGCAGGCGCTCGGCCAGTGCATCGGCGCGGTGTTGTACCAGGCTGATGGCCTCCTGCAGGCATTTCTGCAGAAAGGGGCTGTCCTGGCAGTGCAGATAGCTGGCGACCTGCTCGTCGTCCAGACGAATGCTGCCGTCGCTGTTGCTCTCCTGGATTTGACACAGGCGCAGGCGCACCAGCGCCTGGTCGTCCTTAGCCTCGCCGAGCATCAGCCGAAAAGCCGGTTGTGCGCAGCGCAGGGTAGCGCTGCCGGCCGCGCCGGCGTTGGCGTCGCTAACGTCGTGGTCGGTGCTGACATAGCGTGCCAGCGAGCTGTCCGTGCCTTGAGTCTGGACTTCAACGTGCCCGCCACTGACCAGCGGCAGGGCCAGGTAGACAGGGCTGTTCAGGGTGCCGGGGGGCACATCGAGGGCCAAAGGTTCGGGTCTTTGGGACAGATCGAACAGGCTGCCGTCGGGCAGCAGCCCGCTGGCATCGGTGATGACGATCTTGCCTAGGGCGAGAAACTGGCTGTCCAGCGTCAGCTGGGTAAAGCCCCAGGCGTGCGCATGCAGCCCGTTGGTGCGGCGGGTCAGTTGCTCGTCGTAGTAGCGATCGTGCTGCTGGAAGTGCTGGGGGCGCAGCAACATGCCTTCGTGCCAGACGACTTTCAATGCCGGCATGTCAGCGGTCTCCGGCTGGGTGGCGTGGTTCGATGCCGTATTCACCCAAGGCCAGCTCGAAGGTGTTGCGCTTACCGGGTTGCAGCGCCAACTGGATACGCCAGCGGCTGTTGGGCAGGTCACGGTATGCCGCAACTAGGCCCAGGTAGCGGGTATCCGGGCGCGCTGCAATCTTGAAGCTGCGCTGCTCGCCAGGGCGCAGTTCCAGCTCCTGGAGGGCCAGCAGATCGGGTGACAATATCTGTTGTGGACGTTGCTGCAGGGCGAAGAAGTCGGCCTGCTCAAAGGCTACCGGATGGCGCAGCTCAACCAGTTGCAGCACGACGGGCGAGGGGCGGCCATGCAAGTCCGGGTTCAGGCTGTCGCTGGCGCTGAGCTGCAAGTCTATCTTGGTGAGCTCCGAGTAGGGTGACAGCATGCTGCAGGCACTCAGCAGACAGGCTGCTAGTACGGGAAGAAGACGATACATTGAGGGTCATCCGAACGGGTTGTGGTGAAGGCTTTGCAGCAGCTGGTGCTGCTCCTGGTAGGCGTCTTTGAGAGCCTGTTGACAGCGTTGCTGCAGCGCGGCGGGTTGCTGGTACTGCTGCTGCAGCGCGCGCCAGCGGGCACCGTCGGTACGTAGCAGAGCTGGGCCGAGCAATTGCGCGGGCGCCAGTAGCGCCGGCAGTTGATCGGTCAGCCGATTGCTGGCCTGCTGCAGCGCCAGCTGATGGGTGCGCAACTGGCGCCAGGCACTGCGCAGCAGTTCGTCGCCGTCAGCGGCGCTGAGCAATTGCTGCAGCGCGGCGGCGCTGTCCTGGCCGGTGGTTAACGGGTGGCGGTTGCTGCCACCTTGCAGTTGCCCGGCGCTTTGCTGCTGTGCGTACAGGCTGTGTTGCAGTTCGGCCACGGCGCTACGTAACAGTGTGATGGCCTGCTTGCTGATGGCGACCGCCTGGGCGGACGACGCAGGCTGAATGCCAAGCTGCTGGCACAGCTGTTCGGCCAGTTCGCCCTCCGCAGCGGGTGTGGTTGTGAGTGTGGTCTGTGCGCGTGGAAGTCTGACGTGTTCGGCCTCGACGCGATGGTGCTCGGCGCTGGAGGTAGGCTGCACCAAAGCGGCCGGTTCACTGAGCCAGGCAGCGAGTGGGTCTGGGCTGTCGGCGCCGCTGCTGTCGCCATCCAGAGAGAGGAAGGCGTCGTCAGGGATGGGGGCGTGGTTGCTGGCCGAGACCTGCTGTAGACGTGCCCGGACCTCCAGCTCGCCCAGGCAGTAGATCTGGCCGTGCTCAATGCGTTCGGGCTGATCCTTGGTCAGCCGCCGACCGTCAGCTTTCAGGTGAATGCCGTTACTGCTGGTATCGGTCAGATAGAACGCCTGGTCGCTGTAACTGATCTGCGCGTGGTGACCGGAGATGATGCGCTGGCGATCGGGCAGTACCCAGTCGCAATCGGCGGCCCGGCCAATGACGCCGCCAGCTTGTCTGAACAGGCGTGATAGCGGTGGTTGCTGCGGCTCTGGCGGGGGGGAGATTACTTCGAGCATCAGCTCCATCTAGCGCCCTCCTGCATCGGTGGTGCGATGGGAGGCGTCGAGGGGCTGATATTGCTCGTCATCGAAGCGCAGGTTGCCGTTGCACCCGCAGAGCAGGCAGAGCGATAGGAAGAGCGCTGTGGAAGGCGCGAAGTGGAGAGGGGGAAGCGATAGGCGCATTGCTTAATCCATTTGCTACTGAACTGAACCCGTCCTGGGTCGATAGCTCAGCATGAGGCAAGCTTTGTGCCGATATTTTTATTCTTTGCTAATCATAGGGTTATGTTGCTTATGAGGTTTCGGCTGCGGGAGGTGTGATGCTTATCTCGGCGCACTGCGCAACATCTTGCGCAGTGCTGGCGAAAAGTGGCGCGTGCTGTCTCTCGGATCAGCGACAGACCGGGATCATGCAGCTGCCATCGCTGACACTCTGGCTGTTTGCAGCGCAGGCTCGCACTTGCTCGGCGGCGGCGTCACAACCCATTTCCTGCATACCTGTGGCCAGATTGTTCCAGCCGGCTGGATAATCGGGGAAACGGCGTACCAATTCACTGAAATGCTCGATGGCGTCTGCTTGCTGGCCGTTGTTCCAGGCAATGTTGCCCAGGCCCAGCAGCGCTGCGGGTTGCTCTGGCCAGCGCTCGGCGGCGGCCTGATAGGCTTTGGCGGCGTTGTCGCGTTGACCGAGTTGCTCCAGGTCTGCCGCGGCGGCCAGGTAGGGCAGGGGCTCGGCGCTGGCCGGGATATGGCCCGGCGGTACCGCAACCCGCGCCCATTGCTCAGCACGTTCCCAGGTTCGCATAAAGACGGCGAAGGGCTCGCGCTGACGGGCATTGAGCCCTGAATGCAGGATCAGCTCCCGGGTATTCAGGTCGTAGCCCACGGCGACGGCGTAGTGCCACTGGGGATACCAGTCGAAGGCCAGATTCTGCATCACCAGCACCGCATTGCCGTCGTCCAGTTCACGCAGAATAGCGTCCAGTTCAGGGGGCAGTGGGTATACCAGCAGCCCCTGCTCACGGGCGGCAGCGACCATTTCCACCTGCAATGTGCCCTGACGTTCGGGCAGGTAGACTCGACCCTTCAGTTGCTCTGGGCTGATCTGGATTCCCCGTTGACCCAGCAGCATGGACAGCGATGCCGGGCCGCACTGATAGGCATCCTGCGCGTGAAAGGGCAGGTTAGTCAGCAAGCGGTTGGCGGGCAGGTCGGTGGGTAGATCGAAAGTGGTGCGGGGGGCAAGGCCGGCACAGGCTGACAGCATGGCTGCCAGCCCTAGTAGCAGGCCAAGGCGCAGAGCCTTGTACATGGTTTAATTCACACAGTTGACGAAGCTGTAGATGTCGGTTGCGCACAGCATGTCGGTGATGATGAAAATCACCAGAAACAGCACGATGATACCGACAACACCGGCGCCGGCCGGCGCGTCATCCAGCTGGCTATTGAACTCGGCAAGCTCATTGGCGGTCAGGCTGTCGATACGCTTTTCGACCTGGTCCTGAGAGACGCCGAGACTGGCCAGCTTATCCTGTACGGCCTGATCGTCGAGCATTGCCTTGAGCTCGGCGCGGTCTACACTCAGTTGTTGCTGGGCGACGGCTTCACTGGTGCCGACCATGGCGGCCTGGGCTTGCAGGCTGGCCATCGATGTCAGCATGAACAGTGCGGTCAGCAGGATAGACAGGTAACGCCTGGTGGATCGCATGAAAGTCATGGGTTATTCCTCATTCTGTTGTGGCTTCCCTGCGTGGAAGCTTTCAACCACCGGAAGGTGGACGTCCGATGCGCATGTTGCGCTCCCTTTTAACGACCTGTGCAACGGCTGCAGGTTCCGAAGTGCCACTGCCGTTGTGATCTGCTTCACCTCCCGCGCGCCCTCGACTACAGCCCGAGCTTGTCGCGCATCTGGTAGTACCAGGCGCCGATGGCAGTAAATGGCACACGCAGCAGGCGGCCGCCAGGGAAGGGGTAGTGTGGCAGGGCGGCGAAGGCGTCGAATCGCTCGGCTTGGCCGCGCAGTACTTCGGCCAGCACACGCCCGGCAACGTGGGTAAAGGTGACCCCGTGCCCGCTGCACCCTTGTGAGTAGTAGATGTTGCTGCCGATGCGACCGACTTGTGGCAAGCGCGACAGCGTGAGCAGGAAGTTGCCGGTCCAGGCGTAATCGATCTTCACGTCCTTGAGCTGCGGGAAGGTTTTAACCAGGTTGGGACGAATCATTGCCTCGATGTTGCTCGGGTCGCGGGCACCATAGACTACGCCGCCGCCAAAGATCAGGCGGCGGTCGCCGGAGAGCCGGTAGTAGTCCAGCAGATAGGCGCAGTCTTCGACGCAGTAGTCCTGTGGCAGCAGTGAACTGGCCAGTTCTTCGGACAGGGGCTCGGTGGTAATTACCTGCGTACCGCAGGGCATCGACTTGGCCGCCAACTGCGGCAGCAGGTCGCCAAGGTAGGCGTTGCCGGCAACGATGACGTAGCGCGCCTTCACTTGCCCGTTGGCCGTGTGCACCACGGGGTTCTCGCCCTGGTCGATGCGGGTTACCGGCGAATGTTCATGGATAATGCCGCCCAGCGATTCAAACGCAGCCGCCTCGCCCAGCACCAGATTCAGCGGATGGATATGGCCGCCACTCATATCCAGCATGCCGCCGACGTAAATATCGGTATTGACCACCTCGCGGATACGGCGCTCATCGAGCAGCTCCAGCTGGGTGTTGCCGTAGCGTTCCCAGAGCTTTTTCTGTGCCTCCAGGTGCTGCATCTGCTTGGCGTTAAACGCCGCGAACACGCCGCCGTCCTTCAAGTCGCAATCGATTCCATACTGGGCCACCCGCTCGCGGATGATACGGCCGCCTTCAAAGGCCATGTCGCCCAACAGGCGAGCCTGGTCGGCGCCCAGGGTGCGCTCGATAACATCGATATCGCGGCTGTAGCTGTTGACGATCTGCCCGCCGTTGCGTCCGGATGCGCCGAAGCCCACCTGCACAGCCTCCAGTACGGTGACCCGAAACCCCTGCTCGGCAAGGTGCAGGGCGGCCGAAATGCCGGTAAAGCCAGCACCCACGACGCACACATCCGTTTCGCTAGTGCCTTGCAGTGCGGGGCGCGCTGGTGAAGGGTTGGCCGAGGCGGCGTAATAGGACGTGGTGTGTTGAGTCTCGACCATGAGGGCACCTATGCGATTGTTGAATATTTTTGACAGTATTCGCTGATGCTACTCGCAGGAAGGCTCTATTGCCATAGGGTGCTCAAAAAAAGACACAGCTGGCCGCCGGCGGGATCGCCCGCGCAGAGGCTCAGCTAGGGGCGGGCTCGGCAGTGCTGGCAGCCGGTTCTGGTTCTTCCTTGGGAAGGGCGCGGCACATCAGGACGAAAACCATCGAAAAGCCGAGCATGATAGCGATCAGGTGAAAGGCATCGTTGTAGGCCATGATCGCCGCTTGTTGATGCACCTGATTATTGAGCAGTTGCAGCGCAGCCTGGGGGTCGCCGAGCTGAGCGGTGAGCAGATGCATACGCTGTTCAAACGCTGCATTACCGGGCGTGATGTGCTCACGCAGAAAGTCAAAGTAATACTTGGCGCGACTGTCTAGGATGGTCGCCAGGGCAGCGATCCCGATGGCGCCGCCCAGGTTGCGCAAAATGTTGTACAGGCTAGAGGCGGACCCCGCTTGCGACGGCGCAATCATGGCAGTGGCAAGGATCGACATGGGCACCAGCACCATCGGCTGACCGAATGCGCGGAAAATCTGGATGGCGATGAACTGGTCGCCGGCAAAGTCCAGATTCAGGCGGCCGCTGAAGAAACTGGCAAAGGCAAACAGGAAGAAGCCCGTAGCGCAGATCAGGCGAGCGTCGATAAACCGCATCAAGATCGGCACCAGCGGAATGATCAGTAGCTGCGGTATGCCCATCCACATGATGACCTGGCCGATCTGCAGGGCGTTGTAGCCTTGGATCTGGGCCAGGTACACCGGCAGCACGAACACCGTGCCGTACAGGCCAACGCCCAGGCCAATATTGGCCAGGCTGCCGAGCAGAAAGTTGCGGTCTTTCAGCAGGCGCAGGTTTACCAGCGGATCGTCGCGGGTCAATTGGACAATCACAAAGCTGCACAGGCTAATGAAGGCAATGATCGCCAGGGTCGTGATCAACCGCGACTCAAACCAGTCCTCTCGATGCCCCTCTTCCAGAAACACCTGCAGGCAACCCAGGCCAATCGCCATGGTAGCGATGCCGATATAGTCACCCTGACGCAGCAGGTCCCAGCGCGGCTTGGCCTTGTCCAGGCCGTACATCAAGCCGGCAGCCATCAGAATGCCCGGGAAGATATTGATATAGAAAATGTACTCCCACCCGAAGTTTTCGGTTAGCCAGCCGCCGATGGTGGGGCCAATTGATGGCGCGAAGGTGGCGGTAATGGCAAACATGGCCATGCCTTTGGGGCGCTGGGCAGGTGGCAGCTTGGTCAGGATCAGGGTAAAGGCAAAGGGGATCAGCGCGCCGCCGGCCAGGCCTTGCAAGGCGCGAAACACGATCATGCTTTCCAGGTTCCAGGCCATGGAGCACAACAGCGAGGCAATGACGAAGATGGTGGAGATGGTGATCGCAAAGCGTCGCGGCGAGAAGATGGTGGTCAACCAGGCCGCCAGCGGAATGATGATGATTTCGGCCACCAGATAGGAAGTGGATATCCAGGAACCTTCCTCAATGGTCGCCGACAGCGCCCCCTGAATGTCCTTCAGCGAGGAGTTGATGATCTGGATGTCGAGAATCGCCATAAAGGCGCCGAGGATGGCGCTGAGCAAGGCTATCCAGTCGCGCCTGCCCGGTGGTGGAATCTCGTTGTTGAAGCCGGCATCAGCCACGCAGGTCGACCTTCACGTGCACCGACATGCCAGGGCGAACAAGGTCGCTGAAGGGGTGCTCGGGATCGATGACCAGCTTGACCGGAATACGCTGTACGACCTTGGTAAAGTTGCCGGTGGCGTTGTCCGGCGGCAGCAGGCTGAATTGTGCCCCGGAGGCCGGGAACAGGCTCTGTACGCGGCCTTCAATGACCTGGTCGGGGAAACTGTCGAACACCAGTTCCGCTCGCAGCCCTTCGTGCATCTGGTCGATCTGGGTTTCCTTGAAATTGGCCTTGACCCACAGATCGCTGTTAGGCACCACCGCCAACAGGTGGTTGCCGGGGGCGACGTTCTGGCCAATGCGCACGGTGCGTTGCCCGACTAGACCGGCAACAGGTGCGCGAATCTCGGTGCGCTCAAGCGCCAGCTCAGCTTGTTCTACGGTCGCTTCGGCGACTTGAATCTGGGCGTCCAGACGAGCGATGTCGGCATTCAGGGTGTCTTTGGCCAGGGTCTGAGTTTGCAGGTCCGCGCGGGCCTTGCTGACCTGTGCGCGGGCCACCTCCAGCTGGGCGTGGAAGTTGCTGAGTTGTTCTTCCGAGGCGTAGCCGGACTGGCGCAGGGGGGTGATGCGCTTGATATCCAGCTCGATACGCCGCTGTTCGGCCTGGCTGGCCTCGACATTGGCGGCAGCGGCAGCGATCAGGCTGTCCTGCTGTGTCAGGCGTGACCGCGCCTGTTGCTGTTCGGCGCGGCGGGTCGCGAGATTGGCGCGCGCTTCGGCAGCGGCGATTTCGAAGTCACGTGCGTCCAGGCGCACCAGCAGGTCGCCAGCGGCGACTGATTGGTTGTCGCTTACCAGAACATCGAGCACCTGACCGGACAGGCGGCTGGAAACCGACGTGATGTCTCCCTGCACGTAGGCGTTGTCGGTCTCTTGGTAGTGGCGGCCTACCAGCCACCAATGGGCAAAGGCAGCGGCGCCCAGCAGGGCACAAATGAGCAGGAAGACAAACAGACGGACTCTGACGCGGGCTGACATGCGTTACCTCAATTTTTGTTCTGCCCGCACTCTAACACTGTTCCCCGGGGCGTCGGAGGCGCTAGAATCTGGAAACTTTGTTGCAGCAGGGGAACAGTTGTAATGGGGCTGGATGACGCCTTGATCTTCACTCGGGTAGTCGAGTGCCACAGCTTTACTAGCGCCGCGACCACGCTGGGTATGCAGAAATCCACTGTAAGCCGGCGCATTGCGCAGCTTGAGGAGCGTTTGGGCGTGCGGTTGCTGAACCGTACCACCCGCAAGTTGCGCCTCACCGAGGTGGGGCAGGCCTACTATGAGCGCTGTCGCCAGATCATGCAGGAGTTTGCCGAGGCTGAGCAGGCGATCATGCAGCTGCAGCGCGAGCCGACAGGGTTGCTGCGGGTCAGCTCGCCGATTGAATTCGGCCAGTTGTTTCTCGGCGGAGTAGTCGGGCAGTTCATGCGCGCCTATCCGGCCATTCAGGTCGAGGTCGAGTTGAGCACCCGCACGGTTGACCCGGTCGAGGAGGGGGTGGATGTGGTGATTCACCTCGGGCGCCCGCAGGACTCAAGCCTGGTGGCGCGCCGCTTGATGACCAGCCCACGCCAGCTGTATGCCAGCCCCGACTATATAAAGCGCTACGGTATGCCCGCTGCGCCAGCCGAGTTGAGCGCGCACCGCTGCATTCATGCGCTGGTTGATGGGGCGCGCAAATGGCGTTTCGAGCAGCCGGCGGTCAGTGTGCCGATCAACCCGGTGCTGCTGGTAAACAACATCACCTTTGCCCGTGAGGCTGCGCTGGCGGGTGCCGGCATCATCAATGTGCCGGCCTTCATCGCCGAAGCCTGCGTGGAGGACGGCACCCTGGTGCGGGTGCTGGAGAACACGCACCTGCCCTCCAGTGAGCTGTACGCGCTTTATCCGTCACGCCGTTTTCAGGCGATGAAGGTCAAGGCCTTCATTGATTTTGTCATCGAGCGTCTGCAGGAGCGGGCGTCCGACTATATAGAGATTGAAGGCTGAGCCCTGATAAAATCGGCGGCCTACTACACCAATACAGCTCGGTCGCAGCCGGGCTGTCTGATCGAGAGAGTCCATGACTGTTCGTACCCGCATTGCTCCGTCCCCGACTGGCGACCCCCACGTTGGCACCGCCTACATCGCATTGTTTAACCAGTGCTTTGCCCGTCAGCACGGTGGCCAGTTCATCCTGCGCATTGAAGATACCGACCAGGTACGCTCCAGTGCTGCCTCCGAGCAGCAAATTCTGGATTCGCTGCGCTGGCTGGGCCTGAACTGGGATGAGGGTCCGGATGTGGGTGGCCCGCACGGCCCGTATCGCCAAAGCGAACGCAGCGCCATCTATCAGCAGCACAGTGAAGAGCTGATCGAGAAGGGCCATGCTTTCCGTTGCTTCTGCTCCAGCGAGCGTCTTGATGCCTTGCGCGCCGAGCAAATGGCCAACAAGCAAACGCCTGGCTACGACGGACACTGCCTGCACCTGAGTGCGGAAGAGGTAAGTGCCCGCGTTGCAGCGGGAGAGTCCCATGTGGTGCGCATGAAGGTGCCGAACGAAGGTATCTGCAAGGTGCAGGACATGCTGCGCGGGGAAATCGACATCCCCTGGGAGCAGGTCGATATGCAGGTACTGATGAAGGCAGATGGTCTGCCGACCTATCACCTGGCCAACGTGGTGGACGACCACCTGATGGGCATCACCCACGTGCTGCGCGGCGAGGAGTGGATCAACTCGGCGCCCAAGCACATCCTGCTGTACCAGTACTTTGGCTGGGAGATGCCTGCGCTGTGTCATATGCCGTTGCTGCGCAATCCGGACAAGAGCAAGCTGTCCAAGCGCAAGAATCCGACCAGCATCACCTTCTACGAGCGTATGGGCTATCTGCCGGAGGCGCTGCTGAACTACCTGGGTCGCATGGGCTGGTCCATGCCCGATGAGCGTGAAAAGTTCACCCTGGCCGAAATGGTTGAGCACTTCGACATTCAGCGCGTATCGCTGGGTGGCCCGATTTTCGACATCGAAAAGCTGTCGTGGCTCAACGGCCAATGGATTCGCGAGCTGTCTGAGGATGACTTTGCCGCTGCAGTACAGCAGTGGGCGCTTAATCCGGCGTATCTTAAACCGATGATTTCGCTGGCTCAGACCCGTGTTGAGACCTTCAGCGACCTGCCGAACCTGCTGGGCTTTTTCATGGCTGGCAAGGTGGACCCGGCGCCGGAATTGTTTGCGCACAAAAAACTGGATGCGGACGGCGTGCGCAAGGCTCTGCAACTGCTGCTGTGGAAGCTGGAAGCCTTGCGCGACTGGGACAAAGACAATATCACCGCGGTCATTCAGGCAGTGGCTGGTTATATGGAGCTGAAACTGCGTGATCTGATGCCCTTGCTGTTCCCGGCCATCACCGGCCAGGCCAGCTCGGTGTCAGTACTCGATGCCATGGCACACCTGGGCCCAGACCTCACACGCTACCGCCTGCGCCAAACCGTCGAAATGCTGGGCGGTACCTCGAAGAAAGAGAACAAGGCGTGGCAGAAAGAGCTGGAGAGCATCTGAAGCGGCAAGCCTCAAGCTTCAAGCGGCAAGCTAGAAGCAAAAGCAAAAGCAAAAGCAAAAGCGGCGCGGGGTTTGAGCCTTACGCCGCGATTCGCCGCCACCCCAATCAACTTGCGGCTTAAAGCTTCCAGCTTGCGGCTTTGCTTTAGATAAGTTGCTGTTTTGCGTAAATTTCTGTTGACAGGTCAGGGCGTCGATCTTAATATGCGCACCGTCGTTGAGACGGGGCTATAGCTCAGCTGGGAGAGCGCCTGCATGGCATGCAGGAGGTCAGCGGTTCGATCCCGCTTAGCTCCACCAAGTTTTTCGGTCGACGTTCGCGTTGGCCTGTTTTATACACTGCTGAACAGATTCCAGCCTGTTCAGAGAAGGGTTTGCGTCCCCTTCGTCTAGTGGCCTAGGACACCGCCCTTTCACGGCGGTAACAGGGGTTCGAGTCCCCTAGGGGACGCCATTTTTACCGACACGCGAAAGTGTGTCAGGGTCGCAAGACCTGGGGCTATAGCTCAGCTGGGAGAGCGCCTGCATGGCATGCAGGAGGTCAGCGGTTCGATCCCGCTTAGCTCCACCATTTCAAAAGCCGACATCACTGATGTCGGCTTTTTTTTGCCTGCGATTTGGCGGGCGTCCATCGATTATTCCACCAAGCAGTCCACCCGCCAGCGGCGCTCGCCGTCTATCAGGTCATGGCGCAGGCCGTGTATGTCGTTGCCAAAGCCCGGGAAGCGCGTCTCCAGGTCGATGGCGGCGTCCAGGTAGGCTGCAATCACATTGTCGTCAGGGAAGCGCTCTCCGGGCATGATGACCGGAATACCCGGCGGGTAGGGCACCAGCATGACCGCGCTCATGCGCCCGCTCAGTGCTTCTACCGGCACCGGCTCCACCTGGCCACGCACCATCTGCTGGTAGGCGTCGGCGGGGCGCAGATGCATCTGGGGCAGCTCTGTGTACATGTTGCGCTGCAGGCGGACCAGGGCGTGCTGCTTGTAGCACTGGTGCAGCTGTTCGCCCAGCTCGCGCAGTCCGAGGCCGGCGTAGAGCGGCTGGCTGGCGATGTCGGGCAGGGTGCTCTCCAGTGGCGCATTCTGGTCGTACAGGCGCTTGAATTCACGCAGCTCGGACAGCAGGGTGCTCCACTTGCCTTTGGTGATGCCGAGGGAAAACAGGATCAGGAAGGAGTACAGCCCGGTTTTCTCGACCACCAGGCCACGGTTAGCCAAAAACCGGGTAACCAATGCCGCGGGTATGCCGGTCTTGGCCAGGCGACCTTTTTCTTCGACGCCGGGCGTCAGCAGGCTCACCTTGATAGGGTCCAGCAGGGCGTAATTGTCGGCCATCGGGCCAAAGCCGTGCCAGTTGGCGCCGTTGCCAAGGGTCCAGTCCGCGCTGTCGAGGTTGTCCTGCTCCAGTGCCTGCTCTGGCTCCCAAACGTCAAACCACCACTGCTCGTCATCCAGCTGCTCGGCGCTTTGTTGCATGGCCTTGCGAAATGACAATGCTTCATCCAGGGTTTCCTGCACCAGCGACTCGCCGGCGGGGCCGGCCATCATGCCGGTGGCAACGTCGATGGAGGCAATCATGCCGTAGTGTGGAGAGGTTGAGGTGTGCATCATGTACGCCTCGTTGAAGCGCTCGTGATCGAGCTGCTGGTCGGCGCTGTCGCGGGCCAGAATGATCGACGCCTGAGATAGCGCGGCCAGTACCTTGTGCGGCGACTGGGTGGCAAACAGTAGTGGGTGGCCGCTGTTGCGCGGCCGGCTGCGACTCATGCCGTGGCGGCCCTGATAGAACGGATGGAAGGCAGCGTAACCAAACCAGGCTTCGTCGAAATGCAGTACCTCGACGCGGTCCTGCAGTTGCTCAACGATCATGTCGGTGTTGTAGCACAGGCCGTCGTAGGTTGAATTGGTCAGCACGGCCAGGCGGATGCGCGGAGCCGTCTGGCGGTTCTGCAGCAGCGGGTGTGCGGCAATTTGCGCCGCCAGTTGATCGGCGCTGAAGCGCTCGCGGGCGATTGGGCCGATGATGCCGTAGTCGTTGCGCGACCCGGTCAGATACAGGGGGATGGCGCCGGTCATGATAATTGCGTGCAGGATCGACTTGTGACAATTGCGGTCCACCAGCACCAGGTCATCGCGGGTGACATAGGCGTGCCAGATGACTTTGTTGGCCGTCGAGGTGCCGTTGACCACGTAAAAGCTGTGGTCGGCGCCGAATACGCGGGCGGTGTTGCTTTCGGCCTCGGCCACGGGGCCGGTGTGATCAAGCAGTGAGCCCAGCCCTGGGACCGATACCGAGAGATCCGAGCGCAGTGTGTTCTCGCCAAAAAAATCGTGAAAGGCCCGGCCTACCGGGCTCTTGCGAAAGGCGACACCGCCGCCGTGCCCCGGGGAGTGCCACGAGTAGCTGGCGCGTCCGGTGTAGTCCAGGAGCGCCTTGAAAAACGGCGGCAGCAATTGCGACAGATAGCTGCGCGCGGTGCGTGCAATTTGGCCGGCGATGAAGGGCAGGGTGTCTTCAAACAGGTAAATGATGCCGCGAATCTGATGCAGTTCGCGCAGGGCTGAAAGCCGTTCCGGGTCGATGCTCTGGCGCGTGCTGAGGGCCATGATCGGCAGCTCCGGCGAGCGGCAGTGGGCGGCGGAAAACAGGGCTTCAACTTCGCTCAGATCCGGGACCGCCTCTGGCGTAAACAGGATGCAGGACAGGCCCCGGTGCGCTTCAGCGATCAGGCGACCTTCTTCCAGCTGCTCCGCGCCGAGTACCTCAAAGCCCTCGCTGCCCAACGCCTGAAACAGGGCGTCGAGCTGACGGCCTGCGACGTTGTTTTGGCCGATGGCCGGATGGATAAGCAAAATCGGGAAGTTCAACTGTTTGAACATAGGGTGCCCCTGTGGCGAGTACTGCTTTCAGACTACGTCAGGTGTGCCTGGTTTGCATGGCTCGCCTGTATTTGTTTGAGGTGTGGAGATTGTTCTGTGTGTTGGTCTGGTTGGGCTTTGCCTGGGTGTCTTTGTAGTACCATCGGGCATCCAATGTTCACAACCAAGGAGATGTGTCTCGTGAATTGGGATTTGCCAACGCCATACACCCTGCCCATCGCGGTCGGCCCAGATGATATTGATGAGCTTGGGCACGCAAACAATGCGGTTTATGTGCGCTGGCTGGAGCGTTGCGCGTGGCAGCATTCGCAGTCGTTGGGGCTGGGGTTGGCTGAATACCGGGAGCTTAACCGCGCGATGGCGGTGTTGCGTCACGAGATCGATTATCTCGCATCAGCTTACGAGGGTGACGAGCTGGAAATGGCGACCTGGATTATTACCTGGGATCGCAAGTTGCGCATGACGCGGCATTTTCAGCTGGTGCGCAAGAGTGATGGCGTGACGCTGCTGCGTGCCCGCACAACCTTTGTGTGCATCGAGCTGTCCACCGGTCGTCCAAAGCGCATGCCGGAGGCGTTTATCGAAGGTTACCGAGAGGGGATGACCGAGGCGCCAGAGGGCATGCGGAATTAATCAGTGCTTCCCTAGGCCCGGCGCAGGGTGCGCCGGGCGGCAGGCTTAGCGGTATTCGCAGAGGTAGGCGGTATCGCGCTCGACCTTGAGGTTGAAGCGGCTGTTGGCCGCTACGGTGAACTGGTCGCCTGCGTTGTAGGTGTTCCACTCGTCGCTGCCGGGCAGTTTGACGATCAGGGCGCCATTGATAACGTGCATGATTTCCAGCTGGCTGGTGCCGAACTCGTATTCGCCCGCCGCCATGACGCCAACGGTTGCGTTGCCTTCAGGTTGCTTGAAGGCAATGGAGGCAACCTGGCCGTCGAAATACTGATTTACCTGAAACACGGGCAATACTCCTGAAGATGAAAAGGGCGCTCATTATGCCGAGCGCTGCTGGGGCGGGCAATTGCGCGTCGCTGGTCTGATTGATTTGAGTCGCCGCAGGCGGTCGTCGCTACTACGAGGTGCTACATGGCAAACATCGCATTTATCGGTCTGGGTGTTATGGGTTATCCCATGGCGGGTCACCTGCAGCGTGCAGGTCATCAGGTAACCGTTTACAACCGCACTGCGGCCAAGGCCGCCAGCTGGGTTGAGGAGTTTGGCGGGCTGAGCGCTGCGACGCCGGCTGAGGCGGCGCGGGAGCAGGATATTGTGCTGCTGTGCGTGGGCAACGACGATGATCTGCGTGAGGTGGTTTGCGGTGCCCAGGGCGTGTTTGTTGGCGCGCACAAGGGGTTGGTGGTGGTGGATCACACCACGGCGTCGGCGGGTGTTGCGCGCGAGCTGGCAGAGTTGGCCCAGGCGCAGGGCATCGGCTTTATTGATGCGCCGGTGTCTGGCGGTCAGGCAGGGGCAGAAAAGGGTCAGTTGACGATCATGGCTGGTGGTGATGCCGCGGTATTCGACCTGGTTAGGCCTGTGCTTAGCAGCTATGCCCGGATGGTCAGATTGATGGGGCCGGTTGGCAGTGGTCAGTTGACCAAAATGGTGAATCAGATCTGCATTGGCGGACTCTTGCAAGGGCTGTCCGAGGCTATGCATTTTGCCCAGCAGGCAGGGCTTGATGGTGAGGCGGTAGTGTCGGTCATCAGTAAGGGGGCGGCGCAGTCCTGGCAGATGGAAAACCGCTACCGCACCATGCTCGATGGTGAGTTTGATTTTGGCTTTGCCGTTGATTGGATGCGCAAGGATTTAGCCATTGTGCTGGAGGAGGCTGGGCGCAACGGTGCGCGCCTGCCGGTGACGGCGCTGGTGGATCAGTTTTATGCCGATGTGCAGGCGATGGGCGGTGGGCGCTGGGATACCTCCAGCCTGATTGCGCGTCTGCAGCGTGACAGTTGATGGAGTGTCGGTCTGAGTGCGGCGCCTGCTGCACGGCGACGTCGATCAGCTCGCCGATTCCGGGTATGCCGCAGGGTAAGCCGGCGGGCGTTCCCTGCGTGCAGCTGCTACCGGATATGCGCTGTGCGATCTTTGCCTCACCGGAGCGCCCGGCGGTGTGCGCGGGCTTTCTGCCTGAGGCGTCGGTGTGTGGTCAGTCCCGAGCTGATGCGCTGCGTATCATCGGTTGGCTCGAATCCGAAACACTGGCAGTTGCCAGCACCTGAGCAGAGCCACGGCGCAGTCGGCCGCCGAAGACGTTGATCACCAAGCCGCCCATAACCAGTGCCGTGCCGACCAATTGCAGCGCGCTGAGTGATTCACCCAACAGCAGCGCCGCTGAACTGAGGCCAATCACCGGCACCAGCATGGAAAAGGGGGCAACCTGTCCTGCCGGGTAGCGCGATAGCAGTCGGCTCCAGAGCCCGTAACCGAGCAGCGTTGCACCGAAGGCAAGGTAGATCAGCGCGAAAATCGACGACCCGCTGATATGTGTCAGTGCCTGGCTGATGCGCTCAGGCCCCTCCAGCCAGAGCGACATTGCGAAAAAGGGCAGTGGCGGAACCAGGCTGCCCCAGACCACCAGCGCCGTCAGGTCTACCTGCCCGACACGTTTGGTGATGATGTTGCCGCAGGCCCACATCAGTGCGGCGCAGAGGGTGAGTGCCAGGCCGGTTAGGGTCATGCTGGTGCCGCTGTGCAGGCCAATAAACAGCAGGCCGGCCGCAGCTACCAGCAAGCCGATCAGGTTGTGTGCGCGCACCTTCTCGCCAATCAGCGCGGCAGCCAGCAGCAGGGTGAAAAACGCCTGGGACTGCAGGGCCAGCGAGGCCAGGCCGGCGGGCATGCCGTTGTCCATGGCGCTGAACAGAAATGCAAACTGGCCGAAGGAAATGGTCATGCCGTAGGCGAGCAGCCAGCGCAGCGGCACCTTGGGTCGGCGGATGAAAAACACCGCAGGAATGGCCGCCAGGGTGAAGCGCGTGGCGCCGAGCAGCATGGGTGGCAGCCCGTCGAGACCAATCTTGATGACGACAAAGTTGAGCCCCCACAGGAGGATGACAATCAGGGCTCGGCCAAGATCTGCCGGTGACATGGTGCGCTCTCGGTGCAGGGCCTGTTCAGGTGGCGCTTGTGGGTGTGCAAGGCGGCGACAGGCGCAGATGAATGGCCTGTCATACAAGCACGAAATGCGCAGCCTTCAGCCATACAGTTGGGCTGCGCTTTGCCGGCACAGTTGCGCGGACAAAAAAATCCCCGCTCAAGGCGGTAATGCTGTTCACTTAAGCATTTGAGTCCATGGCGGGGTTTCTAGAAAATCCGATATCAGTCCTCTGGTATCGGATTTTTTTATGCCCATTCAGCAGCAATTGCTCGACCTCGGCGAGCTCTTCAACTTCTCTGACCTCAGCACCTTCACTCAGAACATCCCTGTTGAATGGGTTGCGAGCGCGCTCAATTTATCGGCGCAAGCCACCATCAGGCGTCGGCGCCTACCCAGTGACCAAGTACTTTGGCTGGTGCTGGGTATGGCCCTGTTTCGCGACGAGCCAGTGCATGAGGTTGCTAGGCGACTGAACATTTGCGCCCAAGGTTTGGCCTCTGATCAGTTGCTGGCTCGAAGCGGCGTAACTGAAGCACGTAAGCGCTTGGGGGCAGATCCGGTTGAGCACCTGTTCCGCCAGACCGCCAAGCAATGGGGATGCGAGCGATACGAAGGCGATGACTGGAAAGGGTTGCAGGTATTCGCGGTGGATGGCGCACTGCTGCGAACCCCCGACTCGCCCGAGTTGAGGGAGCACTTTGGCTCTGGCAACACAGGTACTGAACGCCAAACGCCTTTTCCGATGCTACGGCTCGTTGCCTTGATGAACGTACGCTCACACGTGATCCTGGATGCCCAACTCAGCCCGTATCGCGGCAGCGAAATGCGCTTGGCCGAGACCTTCCTGAGTCAGATTCCGGACAACTCAGTCACATTGTTCGATAAAGGCTTCTGGGGCGCTGATCTGCTGCTAAGCGTGGTGGATGGAGGCAACAATCGGCATTGGCTGACGCCAGCCCGCAAGAACGTCGTGATGGAGGAAGTCGAGCGTTATAGCGAATACGATCGCCGTGTTCGGATGAAAGTCTCACCTCAGGCCCGCAAGCGGAACCCTAGTCTACCTACGCATTGGGAGGTACGAGAGGTCAGCTATAAAAGCCATGGGAACATCAGGTCACTGCTCACCTCGTTGCCAGTCGAGGGCTACAGCGCAAAGGCCGTCGCTGAGCTGTACTTGGAGCGCTGGGAGATTGAACTCGGCTTTCGCGACATCAAAAGCTCGATGCAGCAGAACGCGGTAACACTGCGAAGCAAGAAGGTTGAGCTGGTTTACCAGGAGGTCTGGGGGCTGTTGCTGGCATACAACATCATTCGGCGAGAGGCTAGTCAAGCGGCTGTGGCCTTTGGTCGAGCACCCTCGGACATACGCTTCAAACCGGCCTGTCAGTACATCGCCGTCCAGCTCATCGTCATGGCTGCAGCGAATCCGGTATCGGCAACAGGTAGAAGGCTATCGGAGCTGCGCGGCGGGGTCGGAGGGTTATTTTTGGATCACCGCCCAAGGCCAGCAAGACCAAGGACGGTGAAGATTTCCAAAACCCGCTACCCGGTAAATCGCAAGGCTGCTCCGCTTAAGTGAACAGCATTACGCTCAAGGCGGGGATCTTTAAGCTGCGGCAGGTGTTACTTGGAAGGGTAATCGCGCTGCTCGGAGCCGGTGTACAGCTGGCGCGGACGGCCAATCTTGTACGGACCGCTGATCATCTCGTTCCAGTGGGCAATCCAGCCCGGGGTGCGGCCGGTGGCGAAGATAACGGTGAACATTTCGGTCGGAAT
This sequence comes from Halopseudomonas maritima, assembly GCF_021545785.1. Classification (NCBI taxonomy): domain Bacteria; kingdom Pseudomonadati; phylum Pseudomonadota; class Gammaproteobacteria; order Pseudomonadales; family Pseudomonadaceae; genus Halopseudomonas; species Halopseudomonas maritima. Next base: position 165,021 of record NZ_CP079801.1, on the reverse strand, counting down.
GCCGATCGCCTTCAGGATGATGCCGGAGTAGAAGTCGACGTTCGGGTACAGGTTGCGCTCTTTGAAGTAGGGATCGTTGCGTGCGATCTCTTCCAGCTTCATCGCCAGCTCAAGTTGCGGGTCGTTGATGCCCAGCTCGGCCAGTACTTCGTCGCAGGTCTGCTTCATGACTTTGGCGCGCGGGTCAAAGTTCTTGTAAACGCGGTGACCGAAGCCCATCAGCTTGAACGGATCGTCTTTGTCCTTGGCCTTGGCGACAAATTTCTCGATGTTCGATACGTCGCCAATTTCGTCCAGCATGCGCAGTACGGCTTCGTTTGCACCGCCGTGTGCCGGGCCCCACAGGGCGGCAATGCCGGCAGCGATACAGGCGAACGGGTTGGCGCCGGAGGAGCCTGCCAGGCGGACCGTGGAGGTGGAAGCGTTCTGTTCGTGGTCGGCGTGCAGGACGAAAATGCGGTCCATTGCCTTGGCCAGTACCGGGCTGATCTTCTTCTCGTCACAGGGTGTGTTGAACATCATGTGCAGGAAGTTTTCGGAGTAGCTCAGGTCGTTGCGCGGGTACATCATGGGCTGGCCCATGGAGTACTTGTAGACCATGGCAGCCAGGGTTGGCATCTTGGCGATCAGGCGCACGGCGGAGATTTCGCGGTGATGCGGATCGTTGATGTCCAGCGAGTCGTGGTAGAAGGCCGACAGGGCGCCGACAACGCCACACATGATGGCCATCGGGTGAGCGTCGCGACGGAAGCCGTTGAAGAAGTTCTTCAGCTGCTCATGAACCATGGTGTGGTTCTTGATGGTGTTGTCGAACTTGGTCTTTTCCTCTGCGTTGGGCAGCTCGCCCTTGAGCAGCAGGTAGCAGGTTTCCAGGAAGTCAGACTTTTCTGCCAGCTGATCAATCGGGTAGCCGCGGTGCAGCAGAATGCCCTTGTCACCATCAATGTAAGTGATCTTGGATTCGCAGGAAGAGGTGGCCATGAAGCCGGGGTCGAAGGTGAAGACGCCTTCGCCAGTGAGGCCGCGTACATCCACGACGTCGGGACCCATAGTCCCGGAGTAGACCGGCAGATCGATGGGGGCCGCGCCCTCGATGATCAACTGCGCTTTTTTGTCAGCCATTGATGGCCTCCTGTTTTGCTGTATCGAAAAGGTGACCCCCCACGCAGGGCCCGCATCACTATAAGGTGATAAATCGGTTTGTCAATTCTGCACATGGCGAAAGGAAATTAGTGGGATTGAAAGTTTCAATACCACCTTGGCGGGGCAGGTCAAGTACACTTTGTGCCTCGGAAACAGAGCGTTTCCGGCCGGTTGCTGCGTTGTAATCAAATGTTTAAGTCACTATACTCCTTGACCGGCAAAGTGGCCTGCACAGCTTCGCCCGAAGCATGAAGTGTGTGTCATTAAAGGTGCCCTAGTGCACCTTCCTATAATCCAGCCCTGTCCACAGGGCCATGAGTGTGAATATAGCCGTGAATAGCAAAAGACCCGTCAACCTAGACCTCAGGACAATCAAGCTTCCTGTAACCGCATACACGTCGATTTTGCATCGCATCTCTGGCGTTATCCTGTTCGTCGCAATTGCAATCCTGCTCTGGATGCTCGACACCTCTCTCAGCTCCGAGAGCGGCTTTGAACAGGTCAAGAGCTGCTTGCAGAACCCCCTGGCCAAACTGGTCGTCTGGGGTATCGTCTCCGCATTGCTTTACCACCTGATTGCCGGTGTTCGTCACCTGGTGATGGATGCAGGTGTGGGTGAAGGCCTGGAGAGCGGTAAGCGTGGTTCGCAGGTAGTAATCGTGGTATCTGCCATTGTGATTGTTCTTCTGGGGGTGTGGATATGGTAACGAATGTCACCAACCTGTCTCGCAGCGGCCTTTATGACTGGATGGCGCAACGCGTCTCCGCCGTGCTGCTGGCTGTTTATGTGCTGTTTCTGCTTGGTTACCTGATTTGCAACCCAGGGCTGACCTACGCTGACTGGCAAGGGCTGTTCGCGCAGAACTGGATGCGTATCTTCAGCATTCTGGCGCTGGTCGCACTCAGTGTGCATGCCTGGGTAGGAATGTGGACCATTTCTACCGACTACCTGACTCCCATGGCGCTTGGCAAATCTGCCACCGTTATCCGCTTCCTGTTCCAGGCGGTTTGCGGTCTGGCCATGTTTGTGTTCTTTGTCTGGGGCGTGCAGATTCTCTGGGGTAACTAAATGTCTAACATTCGCACACTGACTTTTGACGCCATCATCATTGGTGGTGGTGGTGCCGGCATGCGCGCTGCGCTGCAGCTGGCTCAAGGTGGTCACAAGACCGCCGTAGTAACCAAGGTATTCCCGACTCGCTCGCACACCGTATCGGCTCAGGGTGGCATCACCTGTGCCATCGCCTCAGCTGATCCGAACGATGATTGGCGCTGGCACATGTACGATACCGTCAAGGGTTCCGACTACATCGGTGACCAGGACGCTATCGAATACATGTGTTCGGTTGGCCCGGAAGCGGTCTTTGAGCTTGAGCACATGGGTCTGCCGTTCTCCCGTACTGAACAGGGTCGCATCTATCAGCGTCCGTTCGGCGGTCAGTCCAAGAACTTCGGTGAAGGCGGTCAGGCTGCCCGTACCTGTGCTGCTGCTGACCGTACCGGTCACGCGCTGCTGCACACGCTGTATCAGAACAACGTCAAGCACAACACGACCTTCCTGAACGAGTGGTACGCAGTTGATCTGGTGAAGAACCAGGACGGCGCCATCGTTGGTGTTATCGCGATCTGCATCGAGACCGGCGAGACCGTCTACATTCGCGCCAAGGCCACCGTGCTGGCCACCGGCGGTGCTGGTCGCATCTATGCGTCTACTACCAATGCTCTGATCAACACCGGTGACGGTGTCGGCATGGCCCTGCGTGCCGGTGTGCCGGTGCAGGACATCGAGATGTGGCAGTTCCACCCGACCGGTATCGCCGGCGCCGGTGTCCTGGTTACCGAAGGTTGCCGTGGCGAAGGTGGTTACCTGATCAACGCCCACGGCGAGCGCTTCATGGAGCGTTATGCTCCGAACGCGAAGGACCTGGCTGGTCGTGACGTTGTCGCGCGCTCCATGGTCAAGGAAATTCTGGCCGGCAACGGCGTAGGTCCCAACAAGGATCACGTACTGCTGAAGCTGGATCACCTGGGTGAAGAAGTGCTGCACAGCCGTCTGCCGGGTATCTGTGAACTGTCCAAGACCTTTGCGCATGTTGATCCGGTCACCGCGCCGGTTCCGGTTGTGCCGACCTGTCACTACATGATGGGTGGTGTGGCTACCAACATTCACGGTCAGGCCATCACCCAGGACGCCGAAGGTAACGACAAGATCGTTGAAGGCCTGTTCGCTGTTGGTGAGATTGCCTGCGTGTCGGTACACGGTGCCAACCGTCTGGGTGGCAACTCGCTGCTTGACCTGGTGGTGTTTGGCCGTGCTGCCGGCCTGCACCTGGAGTCGGCCCTGAAAGAGGGTATCGATTACCGCGGCGCTTCGGAGTCCGATATCGAGGCCTCCCTGGCTCGTCTGTCTGGCATTAACGAACGCGCTACTGGCGAAGACGTTGCGCCGCTGCGCAAAGAACTGCAGGACTGCATGCAGAACTACTTCGGTGTGTTCCGCACCGGCGAGTACATGCAGAAAGGCATCAAGCAGCTTGCTGACCTGCGTGAACGCATCGCCAACGTCAAGATCGACGACAAGAGCCAGGCGTTCAACACTGCACGTATCGAAGCACTGGAACTGCAAAACCTGCTGGAAGTGGCAGAAGCCACCGCCATCGCAGCCGAGGGCCGCAAAGAAAGCCGTGGCGCTCACGCCCGCGAAGACTTCGAGGATCGCGATGACGAGAACTGGCTGTGCCACAGCCTGTTCATGCCGGGCACCAAGGAACTCAGAAAGCGCGCAGTTAACTTCTCGCCGAAGACCGTTCCGACGTTCCAGCCTAAAGTGCGTACCTACTGAGGGTCATCGATATGTTGCAAGTAAGTGTTTATCGTTATAACCCGGAGAGCGACAACGCCCCGTTCATGCAGGACTTTCAGGTCGACACCAACGGCAAGGACATCATGGTTCTTGACGTGCTGGCCCTGATCAAGGAACAGGACGTTGGTTTTTCCTATCGCCGTTCCTGCCGTGAAGGCGTTTGCGGCTCAGACGGCATGAACATCAACGGCAAAAACGGTCTGGCTTGTATCACTCCGCTGTCTGCGGTAGTGAAGAACAACAAGCTGATCCTGCGTCCGCTGCCTGGTTTGCCGGTTATTCGTGACTTGGTTGTAGATATGAGCATCTTCTACAAGCAGTACGAAAAAGTTCAGCCGTATTTGCAGAACGACACGCCGGCGCCGGCTATCGAGCGCCTGCAGTCACCCGAAGAGCGGGAAAAGCTGGATGGCCTGTACGAGTGTATCCTCTGTGCATGCTGCTCCACCTCCTGTCCTTCTTTCTGGTGGAACCCGGACAAGTTTATTGGCCCGGCAGGTCTGCTGCAGGCTTACCGCTTCCTGGCGGATAGCCGCGATGAAAAGACCTCCGAGCGTCTGGCTTCCCTGGATGACCCGTTCAGCGTATTCCGCTGCCGTGGCATCATGAACTGTGTGAATGTGTGCCCGAAAGGTCTTAATCCGACCCGCGCCATTGGCCACATCCGCAACATGTTGCTGCAAAACGGTACCTGATCGGTTGTAATTGCATTAAGTTGGCCTGAGCCGGCTCCTGCCATAGGGAGCCGGACAGTTTTTTAACGAACCGCACGCTCAAAAAGCAGCGGTTTGTATGTACCTAAACCAACAGGGGCACTCGGGTAACACCCGAACTATCTGTCGGGGCCGGCAATTTTCCGTTCTACGGAATAGGTGGCGGCAGGATCGGAGGCAGCGACACTGCTCCCGGATCAACGCCAGCATGTTTCGCGCGGATGACAAGGCTTTGCCTTGCCAATTAATGGTCTTAGCGCCAGGTGGTGTCCCCTTATAGAGGGTGACCAAGCATGCCAGACAGCGTAATGCAGCAGCTGTGGAGTACCTCTCACCTCGACGGTGGGAATGCCTCCTATGTTGAAGAGCTTTATGAGCTCTATCTGCACGATCCGAACAGCGTTGCCGAAGAGTGGCGCAGCTATTTTCAAAAGCTGCCGCAGGTCAACGGCCATGCCGGTTCGGATGTAGCCCATTCCACCATCCGCGATCACTTCCTTCATCTCGCCAAGAGCAATCGTCGTCCGCAAGCTGCCTCCGGCGGTGCGGTCAGCAGCGAGCATGAAAAAAAGCAAGTTGACGTTCTGCGCCTGATCCAGGCTTTTCGGATGCGTGGGCATCAGGCTTCCAACCTTGACCCGCTGGGGCTCTGGAAGCGTGACGAAATCGTTGATCTGACCCTCGCTGATTACGACCTGACCGACGCAGACCTCGACACCGTGTTCCGCACCGGTGAGCTGCAGATCGGCAAGGACGAAGCGACTTTGCGTGAAATCCTCGATGCGCTCAAGGTCACCTACTGCTCGACGTTCGGCGTCGAGTACATGCACATCGTCGATTCCACCCAGCGCCGCTGGTTTCAACAGCGCATCGAAAGCGTGCGCGGCAAGCCTCAGCTGGGCGCCGACACCAAGCGCCACCTGCTGGAGCGTCTGACTGCCGCCGAGGGCCTGGAAAAGTACCTGGGTACCAAATACCCCGGCACCAAGCGCTTTGGCGTTGAAGGCGGTGAAAGCCTGATCCCGATGCTGGACGAAATCATCCAGCGCTCCGGTTCCTACGGCACCCAGGAAGTTGTGCTTGGCATGGCACACCGTGGTCGCCTGAACGTCCTGGTCAACACCCTCGGCAAAAATCCGCGTGACCTGTTCGACGAGTTTGAAGGCAAGAAGAAGGTCGACATGGGCTCCGGTGACGTTAAGTACCACCAGGGTTTCTCTTCCAACGTGATGACCTCCGGTGGCGAAGTCCACCTGGCGCTTGCCTTCAACCCCTCTCACCTGGAAATCGTGTCTCCGGTGGTAGAAGGGTCGGTACGTGCCCGTCAGGATCGCCGTCAGGATCCGGCTGGTGACAAGGTGCTGCCGATCAGCATCCACGGCGACGCCGCCTTCGCAGGGCAGGGCGTGGTCATGGAAACCTTCCAGATGTCCCAGACCCGTGCCTACAAGACCGGTGGCACCATCCACATCGTCATCAACAACCAGGTTGGCTTTACCACTAGCCGCCAGGACGATGCGCGTTCTACCGAGTACTGCACCGATGTCGCCAAGATGATTCAGGCGCCGATCTTCCACGTCAACGGCGACGATCCGGAAGCGGTCCTGTTTGTAACCCAGTTGGCTGTCGATTACCGCATGCAGTTCAAGCGCGACGTGGTTATCGATCTGGTTTGCTACCGTCGTCGTGGCCACAACGAGGCTGACGAGCCGTCCGGCACCCAGCCGCTGATGTATGACGTCATCACCAAGCACCCGACTACCCGCGACATCTATGCTGAGCGTCTGGTAGGCGAGGGCGTGCTGACCAGTGATGAAGTGCAGGAGCGTTTCGAGGAATACCGTAACGCGCTGGACAATGGTGATCACGTGGTCAAGAGCCTGGTCAAGGAGCCCGACACCGGGTCCTTCGTCGACTGGGCCCCTTACCTCAACCACAAGTGGACTGCCCGCCACGACACCAGCTTTGATCTGAAAACCCTGCAGGAGCTGGCCAACAAGCTGACCGACCTGCCCGACGGTCTGGTGCTGCAGCGTCAGGTCGGCAAGATCATCGAAGATCGCCGCAAGATGGCTGCCGGTGCACTGGCGCTGAACTGGGGCTTTGCCGAAACCATGGCCTACGCCACCTTGCTGCACGAAGGTCACCCCGTGCGCATCACTGGCCAGGACGTGGGTCGCGGTACCTTCTCGCACCGTCATGCCGTGCTGCACAGCCAGAACGACGGTCGTGCCTATGTACCGCTGCGCAAGCTGAGCGAAAACCAGCCGCGCTTCGACATCCATGACTCCTTCCTGTCTGAAGAGGCCGTGCTGGCGTTCGAATACGGTTATGCGACCACCACGCCGAACGCGCTGGTGATCTGGGAAGCCCAGTTTGGTGACTTCTTCAACGGCGCCCAGGTGGTAGTTGACCAGTTCATCACCAGTGGTGAGCACAAGTGGGGCCGTCTGTGCGGTCTGACCATGCTGCTGCCGCACGGCTACGAAGGGCAGGGTCCTGAGCACTCCTCTGCACGTCTGGAGCGCTTCCTGCAGTTGTCGGCCGAGCACAACATTCAGGTATGCGTGCCCTCTACCCCGGCGCAGGTCTACCACATGCTGCGCCGCCAGGTGATTCGTCCGCTGCGCAAGCCGCTGATTGCCCTGACGCCCAAGTCGCTGCTGCGCCACAAGCTGGCCACCTCGACGCTGGAAGAGCTGGCTGACGGCTCCTTCCAGACCGTTATTCCTGAGGTCGATGCCATCGATCCCAAGAAAGTGGATCGCGTCATCATGTGCAGCGGCAAAGTCTATTACGACCTGCTGGAGAAGCGCCGCAACGAAGAAGCGGACAACATCGCCATCGTGCGTATTGAGCAGCTGTACCCGTTCCCTGAGGACGATCTGGCCGAGGTTCTGGCGCCCTACAAGCATCTGAAGAAGGTGGTGTGGTGTCAGGAAGAGCCGATGAACCAGGGCGCCTGGTACTGCAGCCAGCACCATATGCGCCGTGTGCTTGCCCAGCACAAGACCAAGAATCTGTATCTGGACTACGCTGGACGGGAGGCGTCTGCCGCCCCGGCCTGTGGACATCCTTCCATGCACGCGGAACAGCAGGAAAAGCTCCTGCAAGACGCCTTTACCGTCTGAGCGCAGCCAGACAACAGAGATTAATAAGGATCGACAATGGCTATCGAAATCAAAGCCCCTACATTTCCCGAGTCGGTTGCCGACGGTACTGTTGCCACCTGGCACAAGCAGCCGGGCGATGCGGTAAAACGCGACGAGCTGCTGGTAGATATCGAAACCGACAAGGTTGTGATGGAAGTACTGGCCGAAGCAGACGGTGTTATGGGTGACATCGCCAAGGCCGAAGGCGACACCGTGCTGAGTGGTGAAGTACTGGGCGTACTGAAAGACGGCGAAGCGGCTTCCGCGCCTGCTGCCAAGAAAGAAGAGCCCAAGGCCGACGCCGCGCCGGCTGCTGAACAGGCCGGTGGCGAAGAGCCGCTGCTGTCGCCGGCAGCGCGCAAACTGGCCGAAGAAAACGGCCTGGCTGCCAGCGATATCACTGGTACCGGCAAGGGCGGTCGCGTTACCAAGGAGGACGTGCTGAACGCTATTGAAGCGAAGAAGAACGCTCCTGCTGCGCCGGCTGCCAAGCCTGCGGCTGCCGCGGCTCCGGCTGCCGCTGTTGCGCTGGGTGAGGGTGATCGCGTTGAGAAACGTGTGCCCATGACCCGCCTGCGCGCGCGCATCGCCGAACGTCTGGTTGATGCCCAGTCCAGCATGGCCATGCTGACCACCTTCAACGAGGTCAACATGAAGCCGGTCATGGACCTGCGCAAGAAGTACAAGGACCTGTTCGAGAAGAAGCACAACGGCGTTCGCCTGGGCTTCATGTCCTTCTTCGTCAAGGCGGCGACTGAAGCGCTCAAGCGCTACCCGGCTGTTAATGCCTCGATTGACGGCAACGACATCGTCTACCACGGTTATCAGGATATCGGTGTTGCGGTATCCAGTGACCGCGGCCTGGTGGTGCCGATTCTGCGCAACACCGAGCACATGGGTCTGGCCGATATCGAAGGCACCATCGCCGATTACGGCCGCAAGGCGCGTGACGGCAAGCTGACCATGGAAGAAATGACTGGCGGCACCTTCACCATCTCCAACGGTGGTGTGTTTGGCTCGCTGGTTTCTACTCCGATCGTCAACCCGCCGCAGGCCGCTATCCTGGGTATGCACAAGATCCAGGAGCGTCCGATGGCGGTAGACGGTCAGGTTGTCATCCTGCCGATGATGTACCTGGCGCTGTCCTACGATCACCGCCTGATCGACGGCAAGGAAGCGGTCAGCTTCCTGGTTGCCATCAAGGATTTGCTGGAAGACCCGGCGCGTCTGCTGCTGGACGTTTGATAGAACCAACGGGTTTTCGGCGGTACCTCAAGAATCGCCCGGCAGCCGCAGGCGCCGGGCGAACGTCTGAATACTGCTGCCAACAGAGGATTTGCTCATGAGTCAGAAATACGATGTGGTAGTTATCGGTGCGGGCCCCGGCGGTTATGTGGCCGCCATCCGCGCCGCGCAATTGGGTCTGAAAACCGCCTGTATCGAGAAGTACGTCGGTAAAGATGGCAAGCAGGCACTGGGTGGCACTTGCCTGAACGTCGGCTGTATCCCGTCCAAGGCACTGCTGGACAGCAGCTGGAAGTATCACGAGGCCAAAGAAGGCTTCAAGGTCCATGGTATCGACGTCAAGGGCGTCAACATGGATGTGCCGGCGATGGTCGAGCGCAAGGACAAGATCGTCAAGCAACTGACCGGCGGCGTTGCTGCGCTGTTCAAGGCCAATGGCGTCACCAGCATTGAAGGTCACGGTAAGCTGCTGGCCGGCAAGAAAGTCGAAGTCACTGCGCCAGACGGCAACGTAACCGTAATCGATGCCGAGAACGTCATCCTGGCTTCCGGCTCGGTGCCGATCAACATTCCGCCGGCGCCGCTGACCGATGACATCATCGTTGATTCCACCGGTGCGTTGGAATTCAGCGCTGTGCCCAAGAAGCTTGGCGTGATTGGTGCCGGCGTTATCGGCCTGGAGCTGGGCTCGGTATGGCGCCGTTTGGGCGCCGAAGTGGTTGTCTTCGAAGCGCTGGACAGCTTCCTCAGTCTGGCCGACGAGCAGGTTGCCAAGGAAGCGATGAAGACCTTCACCAAGCAGGGTCTGCAGGTTCGCCTTGGCGCTCGCGTCACTGGCACCGAGATCAAGCGCAAGCAGGTCACTGTGTCCTTCACCGACGCCGAAGGCGAGCAGCAGCTGACCTTTGACAAGCTGATTGTTGCCGTTGGCCGCCGCCCGTACACCGAGAACCTGCTGGCCTCCGACTGCGGCGTTGATCTGGACGAGCGCGGCATGGTCTACGTTGACGACTACTGCGCCACCAGCGTGCCGGGTGTCTACGCTGTAGGTGATATGGTTCGCGGTCCGATGCTGGCCCACAAGTCCTCGGAAGAGGGCGTGATGGTTGCTGAGCGCATTGCTGGCCATAAGGCGGCGATGAACTACGACCTGATCCCGTCGGTTATCTACACGCACCCGGAGATCGCGTGGGTTGGCAAGAACGAGAAGCAACTCAAGGCCGAAGGTGTTGAGTTCAACGTGGGCGTGTTCCCGTTTGCAGCCAGTGGCCGCGCCATGGCGGCCAACGACACCGGCGGTTTCGTCAAGATGATTGCCGATGCCAAAACCGACCGCGTTCTGGGTGTGCATGTGATTGGCCCGAGCGCAGCCGAGCTGGTTCAGCAGGGCGCCATTGCCATGGAATTCGGCACCAGTGCCGAAGACCTCGGCATGATGGTGTTCTCGCACCCGACCCTGTCCGAAGCGGTGCATGAAGCCGCGCTGGCCGTAAATGGTCACGCAATTCATGTCGCAAACCGCAAGAAGCGTTAACATAGCGCCTCATTGACCCGGCGGTCATCATTCTGACCGTCGGGTCTGCTGTGCAAAGAACAACTTTGACCGAGTGATCGGTCAGGCCACAACGAGGTGGCCAGCCAACTGGCCGACGGCCGTTGCCCCGAAACCGTGGCGCCTGCAGGGTGGTTACAAAATGTAACCCTGCTGAAGCGTGCAGTGTTTACCATGTTCGGGCTAACAGGCTAGCGGCAGGCGGCAATGGTGGCGGGCACTCGTAGAGTGGCGGCTAGAAAGTAATTCCTACACGATCAAAACGGTAGAAACGCATGAATCTTCACGAATATCAGGGGAAGCAGCTGTTCGCTGAATACGGCCTTCCTGTCTCCAAGGGTTTTGCTGTAGACACTCCGGAAGAAGCGGCCGAGGCCTGTGAAAAGATTGGCGGCGACATGTGGGTCGTCAAGGCTCAGGTTCACGCTGGTGGCCGTGGTAAGGCCGGTGGCGTCAAGCTGGTCAAGAGCAAGGAAGATGCAAAAGCCTTCGCCGAGCAGTGGCTGGGTCAGCGTCTGGTCACTTACCAGACTGATGCGAACGGCCAGCCGGTTAGCAAGATCCTGGTTGAGTCCTGTACCGACATCGCTCAAGAGCTGTATCTGGGCGCTGTAGTTGATCGTTCTACTCGTCGCATCGTGTTCATGGCCTCCACCGAAGGCGGTGTTGAGATCGAGAAGGTTGCTGAAGAGACTCCCGAAAAGATCCTCAAAGCCACTATCGATCCGCTGGTTGGCCCGCAGCCGTACCAAGGCCGTGACCTGGCTTTCCAACTGGGTCTGAAAGGTGACCAGATCAAGCAGTTCACCAACATCTTCGTAGGTCTGGGCAAGCTGTTTGCCGACTACGATCTGGCGCTGCTGGAAATCAACCCGCTGGTCATCAAAGAAGACGGCAACCTGCACTGCCTGGATGCCAAGATCAACATCGACGGTAACGCCATGTACCGTCAGCCCAAGCTGCGCGCCATGCACGATCCGTCTCAGGACGATCCGCGTGAAGCCCACGCTGCCAAGTTCGAACTGAACTACGTTGCTCTGGAAGGCAACATCGGCTGCATGGTCAACGGTGCCGGTCTGGCCATGGGCACCATGGACATCGTCAACCTGCACGGCGGCAAGCCGGCCAACTTCCTGGATGTTGGCGGCGGCGCGACCAAAGAGCGCGTGACCGAAGCATTCAAGATCATTCTGTCCGACTCCAACGTACAGGCCGTTCTGGTTAACATCTTCGGCGGTATCGTACGCTGCGACATGATTGCTGAAGGCATCATCGGCGCCGTTAAGGAAGTGGGCGTTAAAGTACCGGTTGTTGTCCGTCTGGAAGGCAACAACGCCGATCTCGGCGCCAAGGTACTGGCCGAGAGTGGCCTGAACATCATCGCTGCAACCAGTCTGACCGACGCTGCCCAGCAAGTCGTCAAGGCCGCGGAGGGTAAATAATGAGCATCCTGATCAACAAAGACACCAAGGTAATCTGCCAGGGCTTCACCGGCTCGCAGGGCACGTTCCACTCCGAGCAGGCGATTGCCTACGGCACCAAGATGGTCGGCGGTGTAACCCCGGGCAAAGGCGGTACTACTCACCTGGGCCTGCCGGTTTTCAACACCGTTGCTGAAGCCGTTGAAGCCACTGGCGCCGAAGCCAGCGTTATCTACGTTCCGGCTCCGTTCTGTAAGGATTCCATCCTGGAAGCAGCCAACGGCGGCATCAAGCTGATCGTCTGCATCACCGAAGGTATCCCGACCCTCGACATGCTGGATGCCAAGGTCAAGTGTGACGAGCTGGGCGTGCGCCTGATCGGCCCGAACTGCCCGGGCGTGATCACTCCCGGTGAGTGCAAGATCGGCATCATGCCCGGTCACATTCACCTGCCGGGCAAGGTCGGCATTGTTTCCCGCTCAGGCACCCTGACCTACGAAGCGGTCAAGCAGACCACTGACGCCGGTTTTGGTCAGTCCACCTGCGTTGGTATCGGTGGTGACCCGATCCCGGGCTCCAACTTCATCGACATCCTGAAGATGTTCCAGGAAGACCCCAAGACCGAAGCGATCGTTATGATTGGTGAGATTGGCGGTAGCGCTGAAGAAGAAGCGGCAGCCTTCATCAAGGCCAATGTTACCAAGCCGGTTGTGTCCTACATCGCTGGTGTTACTGCTCCGGCAGGCAAGCGTATGGGCCACGCTGGTGCGATCATCTCCGGTGGCAAAGGTACTGCAGACGAGAAGTTTGCTGCCCTGGAAGATGCAGGCGTTAAAACTGTTCGCTCGCTGGCCGAAATCGGCGCTGCGCTGGCAGAACTGACTGGTTGGGAAATGAAGTAAGCTAGACCTAACCAGTGTGCTGACAAAACCCCGCCTTGGCGGGGTTTTGTTTTTTGGGTTTCCGGCTTAAATGGTTGGCAAGAAATTGCTCGCGGCAGCTTTTTAGCCATGCTCCATAAAAATGAATGCTCGATCAATTTCATGCAAATCGAACTCGCCCGTGTTTATCGCTTAGGGATACTCTGAAGTAGCCCTGCATATCCGGCCGGCTTTATAGGGCAAACAATGTCACCAATTGTCGCAGGATGGCCGTTTCGTCCTTATCTCGATCAGGGGAGGCCCCAAGCACCGCGCACGGCTATCCATCCGGCTCATGACATTCTTTGATCGTGAGATCGCGCTTCCGGGTTGCGGGATATCCCCCATTTACAGCTTGGTTCAACCTTCTATAGTGACATGGTCAACCCCATACAGCGCCGGAGACAACCATGACAGACGTACAAGCTAGCAGTAAATACCCGACCCCAGATCCAGCGGAGGACAATGCATTCTTCCCCTCGCCCTATTCACTGAGTCAGTTTACGTCGCCAAAATCTGACCTGAGTGACGCAAATTATCCTGCCCCCTACACAGGCGGTCGCTGGAAGATCCTGCTGGTTGGCGCAGATGAACGCTATCTGCGTACGGACAATGGCACCATGTTTTCGACTGGAAACCACCCGGTGGAAACGCTTTTGCCGATGTATCATCTGGACAAGGCCGGCTTTTCTTTCGATGTCGCGACGCTGTCTGGCAACCCGGTCAAGTTTGAGTTCTGGGCGATGCCGTCGGAAGACGAGGAAGTAAAAGGACTGTTCGCCAAATACCGAGACCAGTTCAAGGAGCCTTTGAAACTTGCAAATGTTGTCGAAAAAGCGCTGGGCGATGATTCAGACTATATTGGGGTGTTCATTCCTGGAGGACATGGTGCCTTGATCGGCTTGCCTGAAAGCCAAGAGATGAAAGCCGTCCTTGAATGGGCAGTTGCAAATGACAAGTTCATTATCTCGCTCTGTCATGGGCCAGCGGCCTTCCTTTCTGTTGGTAACAACCCTCGCTTTTCTGGGTACAAGATTTGTGCTTTCCCTGATGATCTCGACGCCCAGACTCCGGATATTGGCTACATGCCAGGTCATCTGACGTGGAAGTTTGGAGAAAAGCTGCAAGCGCTTGGCTTCGAAATTGTGAATACGGATATTTCTGGTGCTACGCATCAACACGAGAAAATGCTGACCGGTGATAGCCCGCTAGCCGGGAATAATCTCGGCAAGCTTGCGGCCAAAGCCCTGCTGGACGAGGTTGGTAAAGCTTAACCCCTATGCCAGCAGACGACGCGATTCGAACTGCAATGATCATTGAGGGCTGCCAAAGTCTGGCAGCCATTCAAGACGCAGTGCGTACTTTCTCCAAACCGTACGGTTATGATCGTTATGTACTGTACTCCGCCACTTCAATGATCGATGAAATTGTAGAGCGTATCTACTGGGTGGAAGGGGACTGGTTCGGAGATGGCGAAGCTGTCGACGCTACTACCTACATTCGCCGTTGTCCGGTGACACGGCATATTTTGGAGGCGGGCGAACCGTTTTTTTGGACTAAAGCTACAGATAAAGACGCAGAGCGTTATCGCGTCGTTCGCAAACCCCAAGGAGCAGGTATCCATGGTCTGCAAATCCCGGTCTTTGGACCACGCGGATTGGAAGGTGCCATGAGCCTTGGTGGCGAAAGAATCGATGCATCTTCCAGGGCACGTCTATCGATGCATATAGTGGCGACATCTGCTTTTTTCTCAGCCCGCAGGTTGATGGAATTGCCTATGGGAGAGGAACGCGGGAGGCTTTCAAAACGCGAATGTGAGGTGCTGGCATGGACGGCTGTTGGCAGGCGTCAGGCTGACATTGCGGCCACCCTTGGCCTGTCTGTACGCACGGTAGAAAACCACCTCCGTCGAGCCCGTCACCGTCTTGGAGTGGCGACCACCGCCGAAGCTGTCAGAATAGCGATTCGTAACGGTGACATAGAGGGGTGATCCGCTCGATGAAGGAGCAGAGCCAAATGAATAAAGGGTTAGTGGCGGGTACGGGCTGATTCACCCTTAAACATCCAGCTTCCCATCAACCGTTTGATCCAGATACCCTTGTTTTTTGGGGGACGTAATTGAAAAGCTTCGACCGTATCAGCAGTCTGCATATGATGGTGGGGGCGCTGCAGGCAATCCTCGCCTACGGCCTGTTTCAATCAGCGGAGCTGGAGGTCTGGCCTGCAACCCATGCGGCGGCCTACATCCCGTTATTCATGCTGATGGTCGCTCTGCCACTGGCATTCTACTGTGCGAGTGAGGCGCCGGCAGTGCGGCGCTGGGTACTCAGCCTGGGCCTGGGGCTGCTGGCGACACTGATAGGCGTACATCAAGGGCTGACGGCCGGGGTGTCGCTCTGGCAGGCGGAGGGTTATCAGGGAGGCTGGTCACCTGCCCGCAGCAGTGGTTATTTGCAACCGACATTGGTGTTCGCTATCGCGGTGTTTCTGGTTGCCCCTGCGCTGGCCATACTGCGTGGTCGTCCACAGAGATCGGACTACCAGCGCTGGATTGATGCTCTACATCACAACGGCCTGGTTTTGCTGCAGGCCGCATTGGTGCTGGGCTTGTTCTGGGGGCTGCTGTACAGCGCTGCCGGGCTATTCGGGTTGGTGGGGCTGGCGTTTCTGGATGACCTGATAAACCAGAGCTGGTTCAGTATTCCGCTTACTACTCTGGTGTTCTCCCATGCGGTATCTGTCGCGGTGCGAACCCGCGGCGTGGCCGACTTTCTGTCTGCGCGTGCGCGTCTGCTATGTGGCTGGCTGTATCCGCTGGCGGGCTTGCTGGCCATCGGGTTTGTGTTGAGTTGGGGCGTGCAGGGGCTGGCGGGCTTGTTTGACAGCGGACATGCGGCACACCTGCTGTTCTGGTTTGTCACCTTGAACCTGTTACTGATCAACCTGGCATCGCGCGGTGGAGCAGAGCAGGGCACGCAAGCCGCCTGGCTGCGCTGGCTGATGATTGCGGGCAAGTTGGCATTGTTGCCGATGATGGTGGTGGCGGCTTATGCATTGTGGCTGCGCCTGGCGCAGTATGGGCTTACCCCTGAGCGCATCTGGGCCATGCTGGTCTGTCTGGTGCTGCTGATCATGGCTCTGGGCGCAGCCTTGGATGCACTGAACTGCCTGCGCGGCGCTGCGGCTAACCGGTTGCTGCCTGCGAGCAATATGGCGGCAACGCTGGTGGCGGTACTCGGTATTTCGCTGTTGCTTGGTGGGCCACTGGACCCACGGCGAGTCAGTGTCGACAGTCAGATGATGCGTCTGGAGACTCAACGTATCAGCGCAGCAGATTTCATTAACTTTCTGCGTTACCAGGGCGACGGGTACGGCCTGGATGTCCTGACCGAGCTGGCACGCGCGCCGGCGTCAAGTGACGACCACACGAAGCTGCTTGCGATGCTCGCCAGAAACGCCTTGGCGGGTGGGCGGCCAACAGCCGCGACGTTGGCCGAGCAAGTGCAGGCGTTGCCGCTGTTTCCGGCCGGAGCGGTGTTGCCGCCTGGGCTCGTGCAAGCGTTTGGCCGGGAGTCGGCCTTGCTGTCGTGCAATAGTAACAGCGCCTCCGGCGCCTGCCTGATCTGGGCCTTGGAGGCCTTCGCTGGCGGGCAGACAGGCTATGTGCTTCTACGCCGTGACGGCGACCACAATATGCCGTTCGGGCGCCTTTGGCTGCCGGATGCTCAAGGCCAGTGGGTTGTCTTTGGCGATCTGGGCAGCCCGCAAGATGAACGCGGGTGTCCTTTGGAGTACCGCCCGGCAGCTTTGTTCGATGCGATAGTGCAGAACAAGGTAGAATTCGCCGCCAAGCCGCAGCCCGATCTGATGATCGACGGGGTGCGCATCCCAACCAACCTCTGGCGCACTGCCGACTGCCCCGAGCCGGCTCGGTAAGTACGTTACGCGACAGGGACGTCCGAGCTTTCGCGGACCACAACAGCAACGTTATGACAAAACAACTGAGATCCATCGATATTCTTGCCCTTGGCTTTATGACCTTTGCGCTGTTTCTTGGCGCGGGCAACGTGATTTTTCCACCCGGTGCCGGGCTGGCGGCTGGGGGGCACATCTGGCCCGCAGCCTTCGGTTTTCTGATCACTGCTGTTGGGCTGCCGCTACTGACGTTGATTGCCCTGGCCCGGGTTGGCGGCGGGCTTGCCCAGCTGACTTCGCCGCTAGGGCGCGCAGCGGGCGTCACGCTCAGCGTACTGGTCTACCTGGCCATCGGCCCACTCTTTGCCACGCCGCGCACGGCGGTTGTGTCCTACGAGATAGGCGTGCTGGCGTTTGCCAACGATGGCTGGCAAGCCCTGCTGGGTTACTCGTTGATCTACTTTGCGGCGGTGATCTTCCTGGCACTGAAACCCGGTCAGTTGGTAGACCGGGTTGGTAAGTACATTACGCCCGTATTGCTGTCGGGGTTGGTGCTTCTGGGCCTGGCTGCGTTGTTTTTCCCCGCCGGGGAGATGCAGGTCGCCAGCGAGCAGTACCGTGATGCGCCAATGATTCAGGGCTTTCTCCAGGGCTACCTGACCATGGATACCTTGGGCGCGCTGGTGTTCGGCATTGTGATCACCACCGCCATTCGAGACCGCCAGGTGGCGTCAGCGCCGTTGATTACTCGCTACACGATCTTGGCCGCCATCATTGCCGCAGTCGGCCTGTCGCTGGTGTACCTGGCGCTGTTTTATTTGGGGGCCACGAGTGGCTCGCTGGTCGAATCGGGCGTCAATGGAGGACAGATTCTGGCGGCCTATGTGCAGCATCGCTTTGGCACCGCCGGCAGCGCATTGCTGGCTCTGGTGATCATTCTGGCCTGCATGACCACGGCGGTGGGCCTGTTGACCGCCTGTGGCGAGTACTTTAGCAAGCTGCTGCCGTTAAGCTACTCGGCCGTGGTCTGGGCGTTTGGTCTGTTCAGTATGCTGGTGGCAAACCAGGGCCTGGACAGCCTGATCAGCGTTTCCATCCCGGTGCTGGTGGGCCTGTATCCGCTGGCGATTGTACTGGTATCTGTCAGTCTGCTGGGTGCCGCTTGGGCGCGGCCACAGAATATGCTGCGCCCGGTCATGCTGGTGACGCTGATCTTTGGCGTAATTGACGGGCTGAAGGCAGCGGAGTTGATCAGTAGTGCAGGTGCCTGGCTGGATACACTGCCGTTGGCGGATCAGAGTCTGGGCTGGCTGCTGCCCGTCGTGGTGACCTTGCTGCTGGCTATACTGGTGGAGTATCTGCGCCACGGTAGTCTGCGGCGCTAGAGCGGGGCGCTGTGTCGCCCCTTGAATTGAACCCACTCATAGTTGGGAGCGTGAATGCTGTCGATCCCGGATGCAGGAAGTGTTTGGATCAACGTACTGGCCATTAGTTGGCTGATGCTGTGCTGGATGGGCTACACCTATTATGCATTGCGCAAGGGGCGAGATACGGCCTGCCTGGCCAGTGTGCTGCATCTGTATCGACGTGACTGGATGAACCGCCTGCTGATGCGTGAGCAGCGTATGGCCGATGCCAGCGTCATTGGCAACCTGGAGCGCAATACCTCTTTTTTTGCCTCCAGTACCTTGCTTATTCTGGCAGGTCTGATCACGGTAATGGGCGCCACCGACAAGGCAGAACTGCTGCTGCGCGAATTGCCCTTTGTCGCCAAAGTCAGTCGGGAGATCTTCGAGCTCAAGCTGCTGGTGCTGATGGCGATCTTTGTATACGCCTTCTTCACCTTTTCCTGGGGTATGCGTCAGTACAACTTTGCCTCGGTGTTGCTGGGGTCAGCGCCTCTGCTGGGCGAAAAGAATGTCACCGAAGCAGAGCGTAATGCCTATGCCGAGCGTATGGCCCGGGTGCTGTCGATGGCAGGCAACGAGTTCAATCTTGGGCTGCGGGCCTACTATTTTGCCCTGGGCACCCTGACCTGGTTCATCAATCCGTTGTTGTTCATCCTGACCAGTGCTGGCGTCGTGTTTGTGTTGTACCGCCGTGAATTCCATTCAGACGTGCTACACATCATGATGTTCAGTCCTGCGCCGATACCGCCACCGCAAATGGAGAAATTGGAATGAGTGTACCCCTGTGGAGTTTGTTTATTGCTGCCTTGATGCTGGTGTTGACCAAGGCGCCCGTAGCCGTTGCCCAGTCGCGCTCCGGTAGTGGCTACGACAACGCACATCCGCGGGCTCAACAGGCAGGGCTGACCGGCTGGGGAGCGCGCGCACTGGCCTCGCATCACAACATGATCGAGGCGTTCCCGGTGTTTGCCGCCGGGGTACTGGTCGTGCTGGTAACGGGTACCCTGGGAACGGCAGCCAATGTACTGTGCCTCGTGTTTCTGCTGAGCCGGGTGACCTATACCGCGTTGTATCTGCTCAACCTGGCCACCCTGCGTAGCCTGGTGTGGGGCGCGGGCTTTGTTGCCAGCCTCGGGTTGATGCTGTTGCCGCTACTGCGCTGAGGGGTGCGGCAACAAAAAAGGGGCATGCCTGACAGGCATGCCCCTTTTGGTGACTCGCGGATCCTTTACTCTTCCATGGCGCGCTCCATGGACTCCTTGGACTCGACCGCTGCATCCTTAATGGCTTCGCCTTTCTCTTCGACGTATTCAACAGTGCTGTCGTAAGCCTCGGTAGCGCCTTCCTTGGTGGCATCGTAGGCTTCTTCGATGTTCTGCGCAGTAGCGTCGTAGGCGTCTTGCACGCTGTCGCCAGCGGCATCAACCTTTTCCTGCATTACCTCGCCTGCGGTTTGCTCGTTGCCTGTCATTTCACGGGCTTTTTGCTCGGTGGCGTCGGCAACATCCCTAGCGGCGTCCTGCATGCTGTCCATGGCATCAGACATGGACTCACGGGCGTCTTCCATCTTGTCTTCCGGGCTCTCCTGACAGCCGGCCAACAGACCTACGCCAGCCATTAACACTACCGCTGCAGCTAGTTTTTTCATGGTGCTCTCCTTGACGATCCTAGTTGGCGATCACTCGCCTTATTGTGCTTCTTCCGCTTTTTGCTCAATCGCTTCGCCGGTGCTTTCTACTGCATCGCCAACACTGTCGACAGCATCAGACATCGACTCTTTGGCACTTTCCATTTTGTCTTCCGGCTCCTGTTGGCAACCGGCAGCGGCCAGCAGGCCAGTGGACAGCAGCAGAGCACCGACGATAGTCAGTTTACGGTTCATATGCATTCTCCTTGCAAGCGATTTATTCAGTGAGTTAGTAAGGCAACCCGCTGGCAAAGTTCCGTAAGACGCTGACTTCTGGAGTCTAGTTCACGTTCTGGGTACTATGCTCAACCTTATCGGTAACGCCCCTGGAAATCCTCGACCCATGACTGAAATTGAACAGCGCGCACGTAACTTTCTGTCTGCGTTGCGGCATTGCCAGCATCTGCAGCTGAGCGTGGAGCAGGCTGATGAGCAGGGACTTATCATCAAACTGCCGTACAGCGAGAAAATTGTCGGCAACCCGGTCACCGGTGTGATTCACGGTGGCGCCATCACCACGTTGATGGATACCTGCTGCGGTATTTCTACCGTGTGCTATCTGCCTGAATTCGAGATTTGCCCGACGCTGGATCTGCGCATCGATTACATGCATCCGGCCCAGCCCGGCAAGGCGATTTTCGGTTTTGCTGAATGCTATCGGGTCACGCCTACCGTCATTTTTACTCGCGGCATTGCCTACCAGGATGATCGTGATCAACCGATCGCCCACGTTGTTGGCACCTTTATGCGTATGGGCAAGGCTGTCGATCAGGCAGATCTCGGTCGCCAAATTGATCAGGGGGACGCATGAGTCTGACCGAGCAGCAAGTGCAGGCGATTATCAGCCGCTCCCACGAAACCGGCGATTACAGTGGCCTGGTTGCAGCCATTCCCTACGCCAGCATGATAGGCATGCAGGTGACCCGCCTTGGCAGCGAGGCGTTTTTCAGTCTGCCCAGTGCCCAGGACAACATCGGCAACCCGGTACTTCCGGCTTTGCATGGCGGGGTTATCGCGGGGTTTATGGAGCAGTCGGCCATGCTGCATCTGATGATGTTCATGAACAGTGAGGTATTCCCCAAAATCATCGATTTCTCGGTGGATTACCTGCGCGCCGGGCTGTACCGTGATACCTATGCCAGTTGTCAGGTATGGCGGCAGGGGCGACGTGTTGGCAATGTGGCCATCACCGCCTGGCAAACCCATTCCAGCGAGCCTATTGCCACCGCACGGGCTCACTTCAAGCTGGACTGAACGCACGCGTGACAGGAGTGTAGTCGGCGATGGAAGCCTTGTTGATTGTCGCTGGTCTGGTCGGATTTCTGCTCGCCTGGCTTTGGCTGGTTGCAAGTAGTTTGCGCTTGGGGAGCAGGGCGGTTCTGCTGGCCGTTTTGCTGCCGCTGGTTACTCCGTTCTTGCGTGAAACCGACTTTCCTCGGCTGCCCCGTCTGCTGATTTTGCTCTCATTGCTCTGCCTGGGCGGCGGTCTGTTTCTATTGCAGCAACAACAACCCGAGCGTTTTCAGCGTTTGCTTAGCGGCCAGTGGCAGGACCCAGCGCCGCAGGGCGAACTGCAGGGCACGCTGATGGGCCAGCCCTTTGTTCCTGATCGGGTTTACTGGCGCGGCGACCAACTGGTGTTTGCCGAGACCGTGGGCGAGCGTACCCAGCGCTCGCTGGTGGTTCGCTTTGATCGAGCCCAAGAGCTATTGCAGGGCACGGCAATC
Organism: Halopseudomonas maritima; assembly: GCF_021545785.1. Classification (NCBI taxonomy): domain Bacteria; kingdom Pseudomonadati; phylum Pseudomonadota; class Gammaproteobacteria; order Pseudomonadales; family Pseudomonadaceae; genus Halopseudomonas; species Halopseudomonas maritima. Next base: position 143,274 of record NZ_CP079801.1, on the reverse strand, counting down.
GACTTGATTCCAGGCGATGACGGCCCCTGGCCGGAAATGGTCATCCAGTGGTACACAGGCGCCTTGTCAGCGCCGGGGCTGCGCCGCATCGCCGCTGGCTATAGCCTGAGCCTGTCGCTTAGCCCTCAGGGCAATGGCAGCGCGGATCTGGTGGTGCATCTGCTTTTGCCTGCCGAACATCGCACCTGGCTGGGCGGCCGCGTCCGCCTGAACGAGCGCCCAACCTGGCTGGGCCGCACACGGCAGAGCAACCAGGTTCTGCCGCCTGCGCCGGAGCCACTCCCAGCACCGGTCACGCCGCAGGGCTGGCAGGAGGTGAGCCTGCTTGCGCTGCTGGATGAGCCGGAGCACTTCGTTGGCCAGCGACTGCGTCTGGTTACCATCGCTGGGCGCGAATATGAAGGTGTGCTCAAGGCAGTAACCACCGAACGACGTTTGGTGCTGAGCCTGCCGCAAGGCGCTAACCAGGTCGACTTTCAGTTCCAGCCACCGGACATTGCACTGATCGAGACCTGGCCCCGGGGTTGAGGCCGTCGGCGATATTGTGCAGTCAATTCTGTGCAGGGCCTTGAAAACACATCGATTGTCCCCATTTCTGCTGCATTGCCAGCTTCTGCTGGTGTGCCCTGAACAGCATCAAATGGAGACGCTTCGTTATGACCGTGGACGCTCATAAGGAAACCCTGGGATTCCAGACCGAGGTAAAGCAGCTGCTGCACCTCATGATTCACTCGATGTACTCGAACAAGGAGATCTTCCTTCGAGAACTGATTTCCAACGCCTCGGATGCCTCCGACAAGTTGCGCTTCGAAGCCATCGCCCAGCCGCAGTTGCTGGAAGATCAGCCAGAGCTGCGTATCCGCGTCAGTGCCGACAGCAAGGCCAATACCCTGACCATCGAGGACAACGGCATCGGTATGTCCCGTCAGGAGGTCATTGACCACCTGGGCACCATTGCCAAATCCGGTACCGCAGCTTTCATGCAGCAGCTGACCGGGGATCAGAAAAAGGATTCTCAACTGATCGGTCAGTTTGGTGTGGGCTTCTACAGCGCCTTTATCGTCGCGGACCGCGTTGAAGTGTTTACCCGCCGCGCGGGTCTCGCCGCCGCTGAGGGTGTGCACTGGGAGTCGGCCGGTGAGGGTGACTTCACCATCGCCACCGTCGACAAGCCCGAGCGCGGAACCCGCATCGTGCTGCACCTCAAGGCCGCCGAGAGCGAGTTTGCCGATACCTTCCGTCTGCGTAACGTCATCACCAAGTATTCCGATCACATTTCCCTGCCCATTGAGCTGCCCAAGCAGGCATCGGCCGATGAGCAAGAGGCCGCAGCCGAGACCGAGTGGGAGAGCGTCAACCGCGCCAGCGCGCTCTGGACCCGCCCGCGTACCGAGGTCAAGGATGAGGAGTACAAGGAGTTCTACAAGCACGTTGCTCATGACTTTGAAGACCCGCTGAGCTGGAGCCACAACAAGGTCGAAGGCAAGCTGGAATACACCAGCCTGCTGTATGTGCCGGGCCGTGCGCCGTTTGACCTGTACCAGCGTGAGGCGCCACGTGGGCTCAAGCTCTATGTGCAGCGTGTGTTCATCATGGACGACGCCGAGCAGTTCCTACCGCTGTATCTGCGCTTTATCAAGGGCGTGGTGGACTCCAACGATCTGTCGCTGAACGTCTCGCGCGAGATCCTGCAGAAGGACCCGGCAATCGACAGCATGAAGTCCGCGCTGACCAAGCGCGTGCTGGACATGCTGGAGAAAATGGCGAAGAAGGAGCCCGAACAGTACGCGACCTTCTGGAAGGCCTTTGGCAGCGTCATGAAGGAAGGCCCGGCCGAGGACTACTCAAACCGCGAGAAGATTGCCGGCCTGTTGCGTTTTGCCTCCACCGCGCAGAACGATGACAGCGAAGTGGTCAGCCTGGACGCGTATCTGGAACGCATGGTCGAAGGTCAGGACAAGATCTACTACCTCACCGGCGAGCGTTATGCGCAGGTCAAGAACAGCCCGCACCTGGAAATCTTCCGCAAGAAGGGCATCGAAGTGCTGCTGCTGACCGACCGCATCGACGAGTGGCTGATGAGCCACCTGACCGAGTATCAAGGCAAGCAGTTTGTCGATATCGCCCGTGGCGATCTGGATTTGGGCACGCTGGAAGGCGACGAGGACAAGCAGGAACAGGAAAAGGCCGCCGAAGCCAAGGCCGATCTGGTCAAGCGCATTCAGGAAGCACTCAAGGAGCAGCTGCAGGAAGTGCGCGTGTCGCACCGCCTGACTGACTCCCCGGCGGTGCTGGTCATCAACGAGGACGATATGGGGCTGCAAATGCGCCGCATCCTTGAGGCCAGCGGTCAGAAGGCGCCGGAAAGCAAGCCCATCCTGGAGATCAACCCGTCTCATCCGTTGCTGGACAAGCTCGACAGCGAGCAGGACGAAGATCGCTTTGCCGATCTGAGTCACATCCTGTTCGACCAGGCCGCACTGGCCGCAGGCGAGGCGCTGCAGGATCCGGGTGCCTATGTACGCCGCCTCAATGCGCTGCTGGTTGAACTGAGCCGTTAAGCTGCCAGCCTGCTTTAAAGCGTGAACAAAAATGCCTGCCTTGTGCAGGCATTTTTGATTCTGGCGCTGTTGGTTTTTTATCTAGGGTTTTGCAGATTTCCTTTGGTCTCAGATGCCCATGAGTGTCATAGAGAAACCAGATACTACGCTGCTGACAAGAGCGATGATTGCGCTTTGGCCAAAGCTGGTACCCAGCGCGATGCTGAACCCGGCGATGTAGGCAACAAAGAACAAGCCAATGCATAGCAGTATAGACAGGCCGCCAACGCCGGCGAGGGTGCTGCCGACTAAGCCCATGAAGGCAAGGATGGCAAAAACGGTGGAAAGACCAACGGCTTTTAGCGCGTCCAGAAAGCCGACATCGTTATGAGTGATCAATTTTGTCGAAACCTTGATTAACAAGGTAGTCGCGACAACGCTAATCAAGAACGCGACTGTCGTTTCTATTGGCGCAATGGCTGCGAAAAAAATGAAGGCAAGAACCAGCAAGAAAACAAGCATGTGTCATCCCTGTAGACGAGTTCAGCAGCATCCTATGCTGAGGTTTTATTAACGGTGGCGTCGCAGCGTTAGGTCTATCCGACCGACGGTTGACGCCGGGAGGTAATGCCATACGCACAACATTACGTGTGGGCATATGCTGCGGCTGACCGCTCGCGATGGCATAGCCAAGGAAGTTGGTCGCTTATCAAACGAAAGCGAGTGTACTGGCAGGCCCTAGCGTTGCCAAGGCTCCATTAGGTGATGGCATTCACGTGGAGAGTATTCTGGCGCCGGGGAAAATGAACAGTCTTTCGGTACCGGGTGCAGATGATCTGGGCGTACCAATCCTTATCGGGGGGGCAGTTAAACCTGTGCAAGGCTGGCGTATGCTGATGCGCCGGGCGTTGGCATTCTGAGATGGCGCTATGCTGGAAGGGCACTTTATGGCGGAGGCAACGATGAAGCACATATTGGGGGGCGTGGTGATAAGTACGCTGGCGGGCCTGGTTCAAGCGCAGATCAAGGTCGAGCAGGTGGACTACGAGATTGATGGCAAAGCCTTTGAGGGGCGTCTGGTGTACGACGCCAGCGTGCAAGCGCCGCGGGCCGGTGTGCTGATGGTGCCCAACTGGATGGGGGTAACGGACGCTGCGGTAGAGAAGGCGAGCAAGGTGGCGGGCTCAGATTATGTGGTGTTTGTGGTGGACATGTACGGCCGTGACATTCGCCCGGCCAACGCGGAGGAGGCCGGCGCCGCTGCCAGCACGGTGCGCGATGACCGGGCGTTGATGCGGACGCGGGTGAATGCCGGGCTGGAGCTGTTGGCCAGCCAGACACGGGCGCCGGTTGCCAGCGATCAGTTGGTTGCCATCGGCTTCTGTTTTGGCGGTGGTTCGGTGCTGGAGTTGGCGCGTTCGGGTGCCGAGCTTAAGGGCGTGGTGTCTTTCCACGGCAATCTGGACACTCCCAACCCAGCCGATGCTACCAATATTAAGACGCCGATCCTGGTGTTGCACGGGGCAGACGACCCCTTTGTGCCTGACCAGCAGGTTGCCGACTTTCAGGCCGAGATGCGCGGCGCAGGCGTAGACTGGCAGCTAATCAGCTACGGTGGCGCGGTACATTCCTTCTCCGACCCGTACGCCAGCATGCCGGGCAAGGCTGAGTATCATCCAGTGGTGGCCAAGCGCAGTATTGCCGCGATGCAGCAGTTTTTTGATGAGGTACTGAGCACCGAAGAATAACGGTTGGCTGTGGGGCATCATCGACACCGGTGATGGTGACCCACAGGTCACCGAGGCTGGGCATAATGCGGTAACCCGCTTCGCGGGGTAATAACAACAAGACACAATGGAGATGGGCATGTCGCAACCTGAACAACCGGGCTGGCGTTGGGGGCCTTTTACCTTTCGTTTGCCGTTTTATCACTCCAAACTCTGTTGGCCCGAACTGGTTCAGGGGCTGCTGATTGCCGCCGCCACGGGCCTGTCGCTGGTGCCCCTGATGACCAGCTTCTTCGGCCTGACTTTTGAAGAGGCGGTAGCCATCTCCATGATCCATTCGGCATTGATTGGCTCCGCCATCATTGTCTTTGGCGAGCCCTATGCGCCGGGCTGGATCACGCCCGCGCTGCCGCTGGTGCTCGCGTTTGTACTGGGCGGTTATGAAGCACCCGATGCGCGCTTTCAGGCGATGGCGGCGATTTCGCTGGACTTTGCCTTGTTGCTGTTTTTGCTAGGTATCACCGGCTTGGGCAAGCGCTTTATCCTCTGGCTGCCAGACACGCTAAAGGCGGGCATTATTCTTGGTGCGGCTATTGCGGCGCTTAAGCGGGTGTTCGTTGACGATGCCGAGCGTTTTCTGCTGCAGCAGCCGATCAGCACCACCATCGCCTGTGCCGTATGCCTGATCTTCGCCTTCAGCATTCCCATGGCCAAGTTGAAGGAAAAGTACCGCTTCTTCGCCTTGCTTGGCGCGCTGGGGCTGCTGCCCGGCTTTGTGCTGGCCGGTATTATCGGGCCGATGGTGGGAGAGGTGAGCTACGACATTCAGTGGGGCATTCTGATCCCGCCGCTAGGTGACGCCTGGGCCAAGGTCTCACCCTTTGCCATTGGCTGGCCAAGCATGGAAATGTTTATCCAGGGCATGCCGTTGGCGCTGATAACCTACGTGATTCTGTTTGGCGATCTGGTCACCGGTAACGAGGTTATCCGCGAAGGGCTAGAGACTCGCCAGGACGAGCACATCGACATTAATCCGACCCGCTCGCACATCTCGCTAGCCATCCGTAATGCGTTGATGGGCATCAGTGCGCCGTTCTTCCCGACCCAGGGCGCGCTCTGGACTGGGGTACACGTGATCATCATGCAGCGCTGGAAACAGGGCAAACAGGCCATGGACAGCATTCACAGCGGCCTGGCGTCTTATTACCTGATGGGGCTGCCGATTCTGTTCTTCCTGCTGCCGCTGCTGACTGGGCTCAAGCCGCTGCTGGGCATTGCGCTATCGCTGACGCTGGTGCTGACGGGGTTTGCTTGTGCCTATATCGCCATGGCCATCCCGAAAAACAACACCTCCCGCGGCGCAGTGGTACTCATTGGCGCCTCGCTGGCGTTCTTCGAACCCTGGGTCGGTCTGGTGATTGGCATTCTGGCGACCCTGGTGCTGGTGGGATGGGACCGCAACGTCGATCCGATTCCCCACGAAGATTGAGCATCCGGCAAGCCGGCCCTCCGCCGGCTTGCCGGTCATGTTGCCCAGGATTCATCTGCTGAATCTCCCTTGTCGCCGCGCTTCCAAGCGGCGAACAATGGCAGCCCGTACGAACGATGATAAGGAACAGCAATGAGCAGTGTAATCGAGCGGTGGCACAAGGTTGTTGAGGCGCAAGACCCACGCGGTCTGGCGGATCTGCTGGCGGACGAGGTGGTGTTTCATTCTCCGGTGGTGCACACCCCGCAGGTGGGTAAGGCGATCACTACCCTGTACCTGTCGGCCGCATTCAAAACGTTGAACGCACCGGGGCACTTCAAGTACCTGCGAGAGGTCGTCGATGGCAACAACGCGGTGCTGGAATTTCAAACCGAGATCGACGGTATCACCATCAACGGCATCGACATGATCCAGTGGAACGACGCCGGCAAAATCGTCGATTTCAAGGTCATGGTACGCCCGCTGAAAGCAGTCAACGCCATTCACGCGGCCATGGGCCGCATGCTGGACGCGCTCAAGCCCGCCAAGGCCTGAGCTGGTTATTGCCGGCGCGCTGCCCCTGGCGCGCCTTATCCTGCAAGTTGGTTTGGCTCGGCGCCAGCTTGAGCCAGCGCGGCAGCATTGACCACCTCACCAATCACCAGTACCGCCGGGCTTTTCAGCCTGAACTCGGCGGCGGCAGTGCACAGGTTGTGCAGTTTGCAGCTCTGCTGACGCTGGTTTGGTGAGCTGGCGTTTTCGATCATGGCGACTGGCATGTCGGCGGGCATGCCGCCGGCCAGCAGGCCCTGCTGAATTTGCTGCAAGCGGGCGACGCCCATGTAGACCACCAGGGTGGTGCCGCCGGCGGCGAGGCCGGCCCAGTTGAGTTCACTGTCGTCTTGGGTGTGGGCGGTGACCAGGGTGACGCCGCGGCTGACGCCGCGCAGCGTGAGCGGGATATCACACTGGGTAGCACCGGCCAGCCCGGCGGTAATGCCGTTGACGATCCCAGCTTCAACACCACGCTCACGCAACCATTGCACCTCTTCACCGGCGCGACCAAAGATGCAGGGGTCGCCGCCTTTCAGGCGCACCAGGCGTTTGCCCTGCCGGCCGTAGCGCAGCATCAGTCGGTTGATAAAGGCTTGTGGAGTGGAGCGACAGCCGCCACGTTTGCCTACGCGAATCAGCCGTGCTTGCGGGCAGTGTTGCAGGATCTCGGGGTTGACCAGGTCGTCCACCATGACGATCTCGGCTTCCGCCAATAGGCGCGCGGCCTTGAGGGTGAGGAGTTCCGGGTCGCCGGGGCCAGCGCCAATCAGCCATACGTTTGGTGTGCTGTTCATCTGTTTCTCCTGCATCAGGCGGGGACTGCGGTCTTGGCCAGCAGTTGTTTTATTTCCGGAACGCAGGAGCCGCACTGGGTGCCGCAACCGAGTTCGCGCTTCAAATCGTCCAGCTGCATGCCTTGCTCGATGCCGGCACAGATGCGGCTTTGGCTGACGTTCATGCAGTTGCAAGTGGTTTTGTCCGTGGCGGCGGCGCTGACACCCGGCGGGGTGGCGACCGGGGCCAGCAACCAACGGCGCAGGTCGGTAATGTCATCGGCGTCTTGCCAGAGTTTGCGCAGCCAGTCGCGGGCCAGGGTCTCGCCGCTGAGGCGCAGGGCAATGATGCGCTGGCCATCGAGTGCGATGCGTTTGCTGATCTGCCGCGCGCTGTCTTCCAGGCTCAGTGCCTGTGGGCTGTCGAGTTCGCAAGCCTGATCCAGCTGACGCAGCAGGGCGGCGTCGGGCGCCTGGGTGGCGGCGGCGCGCAGCAGAACCGCAGGGCGGTCGCGGCCAACCAGGCCAATGCTCAGGTAGTCGAAGGATTCTGCTAGCTCGCGCAGGCGGGCAAAGCGTTGTTGTACATCACCTTCCACCAATACAAACAGCTGCCAGGGGAGTTCTGCGCGGACCACCTGCACGGCGGCCTGTTTGAGCTCGGGTTGCTTGGACAGCGGGTCGTGGTTGCTGAGGGTCAGGCGGTTGCTGCCCAGGCCCTTGAGAAAACGGTTGCCCCAGTGCATCGGCAAAAAGCTTTCGCCGGGGCGCAGCTGGCTGTCGGCTTGCACTGGCAAAATCAAGCTGCCGCGTCGACTGCTAAGAGTCACCAGGTCGTCCTCGGTTAGCCCGCGTTGCTGCATGTCCTGCGGGTGCATGGCCAACTGGGCGCGTTCCACGTGACCGAACAGCTGGGCGGCGGTGCCGGTGCGGCTCATGCCGTGCCACTGGTCGCGCAGGCGGCCGGTGTTGAGCACCAGCGGATAGTCGCGGTCGGCCGGTTCACTGAGTGGGCGATGGGGCTCGGTAACAAAACGCGCGCGGCCGTCGGCGGTAGCAAAGTGGCCATCGGCATACAGCCGCGCGGTGCCCTGGCGACTGCCAGCCGGGAAGGGCCATTGCTGCGGGCCCAGTTCGTCGATCAGTGCATGGCTCAGCCCGCTGTAGTCGAGGTCGCGGCCGGCCGTCAGCCCCTTGTATTCGTCGAACAGCTCGGCTGGCCGGGCAAAGGCAAACTGGCTGGGGTGCCCGGGGCGCAATTTTTGCTCCAGCCTGCGGGCGAAGTCGCAGACGATATCCCAGTCGCCACGGGCGCTGCCGGGGGCGGGAATGGCGGGGCGCACGTGACTGATGCGCCGCTCGGAATTGGTCACGCTGCCTTCCTTCTCGCCCCAACTGGCGGCGGGTAGCAGCAGGTCGGCATAGTGACAGGTCTCGGTGGTGCTGAAGGCTTCCTGCACTATGACAAAGGGGCACAGGCTGAGCGCCTGATGGATCAACTGTTGGTCCGGCATGGATTGGGCCGGGTTGGTACAGGCGATCCACAGGGCCTTGATACGACCATCGCGCACCGCCTCGAATAGCTCGATGGCGCTCAGGCCGGGTTGCTCCGGCAGGCCGGCTACGCCCCAGTAGTCAGCGACCTCGCGGCGATGCTCGGCATTGGCGGCGTCACGGTGGCCCGGCAGCAGGTTGGACAGGCTGCCGGTTTCGCGGCCGCCCATGGCGTTGGGCTGGCCGGTCAGCGAGAAGGGGCCGGCGCCGACCTTGCCGATCTGACCGGTGGCCAGGTGCAGGTTGATCAGCGCGTTGTTCTTGGCGCTGCCGGCGCTGGACTGGTTGAGCCCCATGCACCAGAGCGAGAGAAAGCTGTCGGCGCTGCCGATCAGCTCAGCCGCCTGGCGCAGGTCCGCTTCATTAATATCGCACAGGGCGGCGACGCGGGCTGGCGGGTAGTCTGCCACCAGTGTCTGCAGCGCCTCGAAGCCGTCGGTATGGGCTTCGATAAAGGCGTGGTCTACCTGGCCATTTTCCAGCAGCAGATGTAGCAGGCCGTGAAACAGTGCGACGTCGCTGCCGGGGCGCAGCGGCAGATGCAGGTCGGCGACGTCGCAGGTCTCGGTGCGGCGTGGGTCGATCACGATAATTTTCTGCGCCGGATTAGCCTCGCGCGCGGCTTCCAGCCGGCGGAACAGTACCGGGTGGGCGTAGGCCATGTTGCTGCCGGCAATCAGCAGGCAGTTGCTCTGCTCGATGTCTTCGTAAGAGCAGGGCGGTGCATCGGCGCCGAGACTGCGCTTGTAGCCGACGACCGCGCTGGACATGCACAGGCGCGAGTTGCTGTCGATGTTGTTGGTGCCGATCAGCGCCCGGGCCAATTTGTTGAAGCTGTAGTAGTCCTCGGTCAGCAACTGGCCGGAGATATAGAAGGCCACGCTGTCGGGGCCGTGCTCAGCAATGGTGCGCGCAAACACCTCCGCCGCGTGACCCAGGGCGCTGTCCCAATCAGTGCGGCTGCGCGCCATGCTTTTACCTAGACGCAGTTCCGGTTGCAGGGCGCGGGCCGCCAGGTCGCCGGTCAGGTGCAGGGTGGAGCCCTTGCTGCACAGGCGGCCGAGGTTGGCCGGGTGCGCCGGGTCGCCCTTGACGTTGTGGATGCGTTGGCCGTCGTGCTCGATCAGCACGCCACAGCCAACGCCGCAGTAGCAGCAGGTGGAGGCGGTTTGCTTCATGAGGCCAGCCTCCGCTCGGCCACTGGCTGCAGCGTCTCGGGCTGAGGCTCATGTGCGCTAGTGGCTAGGGCTCGGCCGAACATCAGAAAATCACGCTGCGCGCCAATGCGCTGACCGCTGCGCACCAGGTTGAAGTACCAGCTGCCCTCGCGGGTGTCCCCGTACAGGCAAGCGCCAACCAGTACGTCATCGCGGATCACCAGTTTGCGGTAACTGCCGCTCTGCGGGTCGCGCAGGGTGACGATGTCGCAACTGTCGTCCCCCATAAAGTCGCCGGCTGAGAACAGGTCGATGCCGGTTACCTTGAGTTTGGTCGAGGTGACGGACCCCAGATAGCGGCCGTATCCCAGCATTGCCAGATGGTTGGCGCAGACCTTGGCCTGTTCGAACAGCGGTGCCACCAGCCCATAGGCTACGCCTCGGTGCTGCGCGCACTCGCCGATGGCGTACACGCGCGGATCGAAGGTTTGCAGCGTGTCGTCGACCAGAATGCCGCGATCACAGGCCAACCCTGCGTCGGCGGCGATATCCGTGGCTGGGCGGATGCCGGCAGCCATAACCACCAGGTCGGCAGGAATCTGCTCGCCATGCTTGAAGGCAACGGCGCAGACACGGCCTGTGCTGTCGCCCAGTAGGCGCTCGGTGTGGTGTTGTAGTGCAAAGCGGATGCCCCGCGACTCTAGCGCCTGCTGCAGCAGGTGGCCGGCGGTTTCATCCAGTTGGCGGTCCAGCAGCCATTTGCCTACGTGCACCACGGTGACGTCCATGCCGCGCTGGCGTAGGCCGTTGGCTGCTTCAAGCCCTAGCAGGCCGCCGCCGATCACCACAGCGTGGCGGTGGGTGCGAGCGGTTTTCATCATCTGTTGGGTGTTGCTGATATCGCGGTAACCGATCACGCCGTGTAGGTCGTTGCCAGGCACGGGCAGGATAAAAGGGTTGGAGCCTGTGGCCAGTAGCAGGCGATCGTACTCCGCCTCGGTGCCGTCTTCGGTAATCACCCTGCGCGCCGCGCGATTGATGCGGGCTACTCGCTTGCCCAGGTGCAGGGTGATGTTGTGCTCGCGGTACCAGTCAAGATCGTTCAGTACGATGTCATTGAAGTCCTGTTCGCCGGCCAGTACGGGCGACAGCATGATGCGGTTGTAGTTGGGGTGAGGCTCTGCGCCGAAGACCGTGATGTCGTACAGATCAGGCGCCAGCTTCAGCAGCTCTTCGAGGGTACGAACGCCTGCCATGCCATTGCCGATCAGCACCAGTTTCAGTTTTCGCATCGTGTGGCGCTCCCTAAGGGCGGAAAACAGAAAAGGCGCCCCTGCCGCGAGAGCAGCAGGGACGCCTTTGTCCGGAAAAACTATGTGAGACGGCGCTAATCGTTAAGCCGGCCGCCTGTTGTTATTTCGTTTAATGCAGGCGGCGTGCCAAGAGTGTTTTTATATTTAAATCATGCGCTTAAGTGCACTTTATGAGAAAGAATTAAAGTCTTTTTGCCCAATCATGTGGCGCGGTGCACTGCGGTGGGGCAGTCACCGTTGGCTCGACACTCAGGGCGCTAGCCATTGCACCAGCAGTACCAGATTGGCTGTCAGTGATGCGGCTGCCAGCCAACGCCAGAATGCCAGCGGATTGCGCTCCAGCAGGGGTTGGCTGCGGGTTAGCAGCGGGCGTTGTTCGCCTTGCTCCATCTCCAACAGCCACTGTTCCGCCGTTTCAATGCGCTGGGCCGGCTCTCTGGCAACGGCGCGCAATAACAGATCGTCCAGCCAGGGTGGGATGTCCGGGCGGTAGCGGCTGGCTGGTGTAGGCTGTGTGAAGCGCGGGCGCTGGAAGGCTTCGACTTCGCCGTAGGGGTAGTGCCCGGTCAGCAGATAATAGAGGGTAACGCCGCAGGCGTAGATGTCCTGCGCTGGGGTTGGCGTTGCACCGGCAAGCGTTTCTGGCGCCATGTAGCTAGGCGTGCCGGCCGCGCTGATGCGGTCGCCAGCGGACAAGCCGGGGCAGTAGCAGAGCCCAAAGTCCAGCAAGCGCAGGCGCTCGTCATCGCCCAGCAGCAGGTTTTCCGGCTTGATGTCACAATGGATCAGGTTACGCTGGTGCAGCTTGCCCACGGCGCGCAAGAGCTGGGTCGCTAGCGTTCTGCAGGCGGCAATGCTCATCAGTCCGTGCTGCCGCTTGCGTGCCTCCAGGGTCTGGCCCGGGTGTTCGCGCATGACGTAGTAGAGGTGTCGGCGCTGTGGCAGCGGGTGCAGTTCCGGGGTGAAGTCACCGGCCACCCGCTGCAGAAACCACTCTTCCAACACCAGTGCCTGGCGGGCGGCCTCATCATCGTGCAGGGCGGCGGGTAGCGTCTTTAGCAGCCAGGTCTGCTGCAGCGGGTCGCGCACCCGGTAGATCATCGATTGGCGAGACTCGCCTCGTAGACTGACGACATCCCAGCCTTCAAAGGCTTGTCCGGCCTGCAGGCGCGGCGGCAGGGCCCGTTCATCAAGTGGCGCCAGCGCCTCGCCCAAGGTGCTGTCGGGCAAGGCATCGACCCGTACCAAGAGGGCGCTGGCATTGTCCTGACTGCCGCGTTGCCAGGCCAGCTCGAGCAGCCGCTGACACTGCTGCTCGAAGGGGTGCTGCTGCAAGCTACCTTGAATGTCGGCGTCGGTCAGTGCGGCCCAAACGCCATCACTGACAATCAGGAACTGGTCTCCGAGGTGCAGGGCACCGTCGCTGTAGTCCATCAGCAGGTGCTCATCCAGGCCCATGGCGCGCTTGAGCACATGATCCATACCCGGGTGCTCCCACACGTGCTCGCTGGTCAGCTGCCGCAATTTGCCTTCGCGCAGAAGATAGGCGCGACAATCACCTACGTGCGCCAGACAGTAACGGCGTCCGCGCAGGATCAGGGCGGTCAGTGTGGTCAGCAAGGGTTGCCCGCCGCCGTTGGCACGAAGCCAGCGGTTGTGTGCGGTCAGCAGCTTGTCCAGTGCCTGCGCAATGGCCCAGGTTTCCGGCGTGGAGTAGTAGTCCAGGGCCAACGCCTGTACCGTCGTCTGAGCCGCCAGGGCACCGTCGGCACACTGGGTGACGCCGTCGGCAACGGCGAGCAGGTGGCCCTTGCTGGTGGCCAGCTGGGGCACTGGGGTGACCACGCGCAGGGCGTCCTGATTCTCCTGTCGTGGGCCCTTGTCGCTCGCCTCGCAGATGCTAAGTTGCAGCGTCATATTGTCAGACCCGCGCTGCGGTCATGCTGGACGCGCCCCAGGTGGTGCGCCAGCGGCGTTTGACGTTGTACAGACCAAACCATGCAAGCAGGCCGAGTGAGGCAAACAGCCAGAGGCCGAGTTGATAGTCGCCAGAATGCTGCTTGATGGCGCCCAGGCCCGCCGCCAGGATAAAGCCACCCACGCCGCCGGCCATGCCGATGAGCCCGGTCATCACACCAATCTCGCGGAAAAAGCGCTGCGGAACCAGTTGAAACACCGCGCCATTGCCCGTGCCCAAGCCAAGCATGGCGGCTACAAAGAAGGCGAGTGCAGCCCAGGAACTGGGCAAGTTAAAGCCGACAATGACAATACATACCGCGGCAATGCCATACATGTACAGCAGCGCGCGGATACCACCGATACGGTCAGCCAGCGCGCCGCCGAGTGGGCGCATCAGGCTGCCGGCCATCACGCAGGCGGCGGTGTAGTAACCCGCAGTCACCGGGTTGAGGCCGTACTGGTCGCTGAAATAGCCGGGCAGGGCGCTGGCCAGGCCGATAAAGCCGCCAAAGGTGACGCTGTAAAAGAACATGAACCACCAGCTGTCGACGTCACGCAGCGCGCGGGCATAGTCTGCCAGTGCCTTGGGTGCCGAGCGACTGGGGGCGTTGCGGGCCAGCAGCATAAAAACGATCAGCGCGATGCCGAGCGGAATCAAGGCCAGGCCAAACACGTTCTGCCAGCCGAACAGGTGTGCGAGGCCCGGCGCGAAGACCGCAGCCATGACGGTGCCCGAGTTGCCGGCGCCGGCGATGCCCATGGCCTTGCCCTGATGCTCGGGCGGGTACCATTGCGAGGCCAGCGGCAGCGCCACGGCGAACGAGGCGCCGGCAAAGCCCAGGCCAAGGCCCAGCAGCAGCGTGTGCTCATAACTGCTGATGCCCAGTTGCCAGGCCAGCAGCAGTGTAATGATCACTACTACCTGGCCAATGATGCCTGCGGTTTTGGGCGACAGCCGGTCGGCCATAAAGCCTAGTACCAGGCGCAGCAGAGCGCCGGCGAGGATAGGGGTGGCGACCATGATGCCCCGTTGCTGTGCGCTCAATTCCAGATCGGTGGCAATCTGCACCGCGAGAGGGCCAAGCAGATACCAGACCATAAAGCTCAGGTCGAAGTACAAAAAAGCTGAAAACAGGGTCGGCGTGTGGCCGGCTTTCCAGAAGCTGGTGTGCATGCGGTATTCCTCTGAGAACCCTGGAGCGGCCGTCTGGCGTGCCGTGGCTCCAATTCAGGCATAAAAAAACGCCGCCGCCAGCGGTCGACCTGAGTCGGGCTGGAGGAGACGCCGTTGTCCATGTGGCGGCCTTTCGATGAGGCCGCCTACCTGAAAGCAAGCAGATATTGTGCCAGCGGTTTGGGCTGGTTGATTAAAGCGGCGTAGGTCAGCGCACAATCATGACCGATCGGCGCGACTGCTGCACGACACGCAGCGCGTTGGTTCCCAGCAGGTAATCCTCCAACCGTTTGCGTTTGTGCGACGCCATGACGATCAGGTCTACATCCACCTTCTTGGCTACGCGCAGGATGGCCTCGTAGGCCTTGCCGTCGGCGACGATGCGCTGGACCTTGACGCCCTTGGGCACGTGCTCGGCAACAAAGGCTTTGAGGTTGGCGCTGATGGTTTTCTTGGCCTTGTCCGCGTATTCGCGCGGAAAGAAGCCGCCCACCAGTGGCAGACCGAAGTCAGGCAGTACCGTGACAATATGCAGTGAGGCGTTGTAGGTCTGGCAGAAGCTGAGCGCCGTGGGCAGCGCCTTGTCCCAGGACTGTTTGTGATTCAGGTCGATCGGCAGCAGAATCTTGTTGTACATGCTCAGGCCCTCGCGCTTGAGGCGGCGGCGGGGCGCCGGCGCCATTGCAGTCCAATCACCAGCAGAAATACGGCGATGCCGGGAATCCACATCCACTCCTTGGCCCAGCGATCTACCGGGGCCAGGATTTCAACAATTTCCTGATCGAAGTCGAAACCCATATCCGCCGCCGGGCTGCCGTAGGTCACCATATCCACCAGTGTGCGCTCGCCGTCCTGCATCAGCAGCAGGCCAAGCTTGTCCAGGCGTTCGCTGCCGGTTTCTCCATCGGGCACCGGCACCAGCACAAAAAATGTACGTGGCTGGCCGATGTCGTCCTCGCCATTGACCTGAATGCGCAAATTGCTGCCTTCATCAACACGCCCCAGTGCTTGCTCCAGCTGGGCCGGCGGCACGCTGCGGTAGGGGTCGTGCAGCATGTCCATCCAGAAGCCGGGGCGAAACAGGGTAAAGGCGACCAGCAACAGCAGCAGACTCTCGTACCAGCGGCTTTTTACGACAAGCCAGCCCTGCGTGGCCGCTGCGAAGATCAGCATGGCCACGGTGGCCACCGCAAAGATCAGCAGGCCGTGCATAAAGTCCACGTCGATCAGCAGCAGGTCGGTATTGAAGATGAAGAGGAAGGGCAGCGCGGCGGTGCGCAAGCTGTAATAGAAGGCCTGAAAGCCGGTGCGGATCGGGTCGCCGCCTGATACGGCCGCAGCGGCAAAGGAGGCAAGGCCGACCGGCGGGGTCACATCCGCCATGATGCCGAAATAGAACACAAACAGGTGCACCGCAATCAGCGGCACCAGCAAGCCGCTCTGCTGGCCCAGGGTAACGATCACCGGCGCGAGCAACGCTGATACCACGATGTAGTTGGCGGTGGTCGGCAGACCCATCCCAAGAATCAGGCTGAGCACCGCTGTCAGCGCGAGCATCAGCAGCAGGTTGCCCATTGACAGGATTTCAACCAGGTCTGCCAGCACCAGGCCCACCCCGGTCTGGGAAACCGCGCCAACGATGATGCCGGCGGTCGCGGTGGCAATGCCGATACCGATCATGTTGCGTGCGCCGGCTACCAGGCCCTGCCAGAGGTCGTCCAGCCCCTGAACAACCGCAGCGCCGGTTTCACCCTGGCCGCGAAACAGCGCCATCAGCGGGCGTTGGGTAATGATAATGACGATCATCAGTACCGTGGCCCAGAAGGCAGAAAGGCCGGGTGACAGGCGCTCCACCATCAGGCACCAGATCAGCACGATCACCGGCAGAATAAAGTGCAGGCCTGACATCACCGTGGGTCTGGTCTGCGGCAGGCTGACGACCGGCGCATCGGGTTCATCCATTTCCAGTTCGGGGTAGCGAGAGCCGATTTTCAGCAGGCCAATATAGACCGCGCCCAGCGCCGCGCCGATCACCCAGCCGGCGGCGTCGCCGAGCAGGGGTTTGAGCCAGCCCAGGCCGTAGTAAACCGCAAAGGACAGCGCCATCAGCAGGATCAGCCCGGTCATAAAGCCGAGCACCTTGCGTAGCAGTGGGCGCGGCGGGTTGCTGCTCTGCAGGCCCTGCATGCCGGCTTTCACCGCCTCCAGGTGCACGATGTACACCAGCGCGATATAGGAGATCAGCGCGGGCAAAAAGGCATGTTTGATTACCTCGACGTAGGAAATGCCAACGTACTCAACCATCAAAAAGGCGGCAGCGCCCATCACTGGCGGCATGATCTGGCCGTTGACCGAGGAGGCAACCTCGACCGCGCCGGCCTTCTCGGCAGAAAAGCCGACCCGTTTCATCATCGGAATGGTGAAAGTGCCGGTGGTCACGGTGTTGGCGATGGACGACCCGGAGATTAGCCCGGTCATGCCGGAGGCGACCACGGCGGCCTTTGCCGGGCCGCCGCGATAGTGGCCCAACAGCGAAAAGGCGACCTTGATGAAATAGTTGCCGGCACCGGCCTTGTCGAGCAGCGAGCCGAACAACACGAACAGGAATACAAAACTGGTGGATACGCCCAGGGCGATACCAAATACACCCTGGGTGGTCAGCCACTGGTGGTTGATCAGCGCTTCGAGGCTGACGCCACGGTGCGCAAGAATGCCCGGCATCCAGGGGCCGGCCATGGAATACACAATAAACACCAGGGCCACGATCATCAGCGGTGGCCCAAGGGCGCGGCGAGTTGCCTCCAGCAGGAGCACCAGGCCGATAACGGCAACGATCACATCCTGCGTGATCGGACGGCCCGGCCGTGCGGCCAAGTCGGTATAGAAAATATAGAGATACGCGGCGCAAAACGCGGCCACGAGCGCCAAAACCCAGTCAATGACGGGGATGTACTCGCGCGGTGACCGCTTGAAAGCGGGGTAGGCCATAAAGCCCAGAAACACGGCGAATGCCAGATGGATCGAGCGAGACTCTGTACTGTTAAACACCCCGAAACCCAGTATGAAAGGCAAGGGCGAGGCGATCCATAGCTGGAATACGGACCAGGCTGCAGCAACACTTAGCAGCAGCTTGCGTGCGGCTCCGCTTGGCTTGCGGGCTCCGGTGTCGCTGGAGGCGACGAGGTCTTCAAGCTCGGTATTCAGATCATTGGCGTCGCTTGTCTGGCTCATGGCTGCGCGCTTCTCCTGTTTATTGGTGTTTTATCCTGAGGCGGCTCTGATAGAACGGCCGGGGCAGGCGGCTCTTGTGGAGCCACACTGCAGAGCAATGGGATGTTCAGGCGCATAAACAAAAGGGGCCGTCCAGTGGACGGCCCCTTTTTGGCGTTACATCCAGCCGCGTTCCTTGTAGTAGCGGATGGCGCCGTCATGCAGCGGAGCGGACAGACCTTCCTTGATCATTTCCTCTTCCTTGAGGGTGGCGAAGGCCGGGTGCAGGCGCTTGAAGCGGTCGAAGTTCTCGAACACCGCCTTCACGGTCTGGTACACGGTTTCTTCGTCGGTGGCGGTCGAGGCAACCAGGGTGGCGCGCACGCCGAAGGTTTCGGTGTCGTTGTCGTTACCGCGGTACAGGCCGCCGGGGATAATGGCCTTGGCGTAGTAGGGGCGCTCGCTGATCAGTTGATCGATTTCCGGGCCCGATACCGATACCAGATTGGCGTCGACCGTGGTGGTGGCTTCCTGGATCGAACCGTTCGGGTGGCCGACCACATAGACCATGGCGTCAATGTTGTTGTCGCCCAGAGCCGCTGCCTGCTCGGCGGCGCCCAGCTCGGAGGCCAGGGCCAGGTCATCCACGGTCCAGCCCAGGGCGCCCATGACCACATCCATGGTGTCGCGCTGACCGGAGCCCGGGTTGCCGATGTTCACGCGCTTGCCTTTCAGGTCTGCGACACCGGCGATGCCGGCATCCTTGCGGGCGACCACGGTCAGCGGTTCACCGTGCAGGGCGAAGAGCGCGCGCATGTCACTGTAGGCGCCATCGGCTTCAAAGCTCTGGATACCTTCGTAGGCCTTGTACTGAATGTCGGACTGCACCACACCCATGTTCATCTCGCCGCCGCGAATCGCGTTGACGTTGGCCACCGAGCCGCCGCTGGACGGCGCGTTGCAGCGAATACCGTGGTCCGCGCTGTTGCGGTTGAGCAGTCGGCACACCGACTGACCGACAACGTAGTAAACGCCAGTCTGGCCACCGGTACCGATGGTCACGAAGGTTTCGGCGGCAACAGGCGTGGCGCCCAGGGAAGCGTATCCGATGGTGGCTGAGAACAGCAGGGCAAGGGATTTGCGCATGTGAAATGACTCCTTTTTCTGATTATCAATGGTCCGGCCTCTGGCCGTAGACCACGCTACAGGCAGATAAATTCCGCCAAGCCCCGAGTGGGACGGGAACTGATCAGCGCGTGTGAACAGAGCGTTCCTGTCCTGCTGCAGAGCCGAACAGGATTACCGATTCAGTGTAGTGGATGATTTCACTTTCATTGCGACCTTAACCCCAGTGCCGCACCTGGGCAAGCAGGACGACACTGGGCTGCCGGCCGTTATTCGACCGGGGGCCAGCCGCCCATTTCACGCCAGCGGTTGACGATGGTGCAAAACAGGTCGGCGGTTTTCTCCGTGTCGTAGCGCGCGGAGTGGGCTTCGCGACCATCAAAGTCGATGCCCGCCGCACTGCAGGCCTTGGCCAGTACGGTCTGGCCGTAGGCCAGGCCGCCAAGTGTGGCGGTATCAAAGCAGGAGAAGGGGTGGAAGGGGTTGCGCTTGAGGTCGGTACGGGCGACCGCAGCGTTGAGAAACCCCAGATCGAAAAACGCGTTGTGGCCAACCAGCACGGCGCGTTTGCAGCCGGCCGATTTGATGGCCTTGCGGATCTGCTTGAAGATCTCGCCAAGCGCGTGCTCTTCGGTCACCGCCTGACGCAGGGGGTGATCGAGCTTGATACCAGTGAACTCCAGCGCGGCGGCTTCGATATTGGCGCCTTCAAACGGCTCGATACGGAAGAAACTGGTCTGGTCCGGATAGACCAGTCCGTCGTCATCCATATTGATGGTGGTAGCCGCAATCTCCAGCAGGGCGTCGGTGGCGGCGTTGAAGCCACCGGTTTCCACGTCCACCACCACCGGCAGGAAGCCTCGAAAGCGATAGGCCAGCGGCGATTTGGCCTTGCCCGAGGTCACGGGATCGCGTTCTTCATCGTCAAAGTCGAACTCGCTCACGGTATTTCCTTAACGGTTGATAAGTATCAGGCCAGACGCCAGTGAATGTGTTCGCCAGCGCGTAGCGGGACGACGTTTTGATCACCGAACGGCAGCTCTGCTGGTACCGCCCAGCTATCACGGACCAGGGTGATGGTATCGGTGTTGCGCGGCAGACCGTAAAAATCCGGTCCGTGGAAGCTGGCAAAACCCTCAAGCTTGTCCAGCGCGCCCAGTTCATCAAAGGTCTCGGCGTACAGCTCGATGGCCGCGTGAGCCGTGTAGCAACCGGCGCAGCCGCAGGCCGCTTCCTTGGCATGGCGTGCGTGTGGCGCGGAGTCGGTGCCCAGGAAGAACTTGGCTGAGCCGGAGATGGCGGCCTCGCGCAGTGCCTGCTGGTGCGTCTGACGCTTGAGCACCGGCAGACAGAACAGGTGCGGGCGAATACCGCCAACCAGCATGTGGTTGCGGTTGAACATCAGGTGATGGGCGGTGATGGTCGCGCCAACGTTGTCAGGCGCCTGCTGGACGAAGCTGACGGCATCGCCGGTGGTGATGTGTTCAAATACCACCTTGAGGGTAGGGAAGCGCTCAACCACCTTGACCAGTTGCTGGTCGATGAAGGCTTTTTCCCGGTCGAAGATATCGACCTCGGCATGGGTCACCTCGCCGTGCACCAGCAGCAACATGCCTACCTCGGCCATGGCTTCAAGCGCGGGATAGATGTTCTCCAGCGCGGTGACACCAGACTGGGAATTGGTCGTGGCGCCAGCCGGGTAGAGCTTGGCGGCTACCACCTGACCGCTGGCTTTGGCCTGGCGAACGACCTCAGGGGAGGTCTGATCGGTCAGATACAGTACCATGAGCGGCTCAAACTGTGAGCCAGCCGGGCGGGCGGCGAGAATACGCTCGCGGTAGCCGGCTGCCTCGGCGGCGTCGCGTACCGGCGGCACCAGATTGGGCATGATGATGGCGCGACCAAAGCTACGGGCGGCGTCGGGCACCGTGTGTTGCAGCATGGCACCGTCGCGCAGGTGAATATGCCAGTCATCCGGGCGGGTTAGCGTCAGGCGGTCAGTCATGGGGGAATCCACTGCTAAAGAATGGCGCAATGCTACCGCAAAGGGCCTGCTTTTGACACTCTGCCGCCGGTCGGCTGTCGCAAGATAGCGCGGCCACAGACCCTAAAGTTTTTGGTTGGATGGCCGATGAGCCCGACATGAGAGATTTTCCGTCCATGCGCCAAGCGCTGTGGAGCAAGCGTGGAGACACCCTGGTGACGCGAACCTATCTGACTATCCTGCTGAGCGTGGCACTGCCAGCGCAGGCGATGACCTTCCAGACCCGAATGGAAGATGTCCGCTGGCAGGTGGCAGGAGACCAGTTCGCTTGCCGTCTGTCTCAATCGGTGGCGGGCTACGGCGAGGCTACTTTTGTTCGCCGCGCTGGCGAGCGTGCGGCCTTTGAGCTCAAGGCTTGGGATAACCCCATGCGCCCCGGGACGGCACAAATCTTCAACGATCCACCGCCATGGCGGCCGGGGAGTGCGGCGCAGCCGGTGGGTCAAGGCGTGGTTGCGCCCGGTAGCCAGGCCATGCTGCTGCCCTTTGAGCAGGCGGGCAGAATGCTCGCCGGCCTTGCCTCCGGTCTGCAGCCGACCATCATGCGCAGCAGTGCGGCCGGTAGTGAATCGGTCCGCGTGGTGGTGTCCAGCGTTGGCTACCAGCAGGCCTGGAATGACTACCAGGCCTGCGTCAGCAAGCTGCTGCCGATCAGCGCGGCCCAGGCCGAGCAGAGCAATATCAGCTTTCGTTCTGGCGGCAGTGTGCTGAGCGACGAGGCAAAGGGCATGCTGGATGCGATTCTGCAGTACCTGCAGGCGGCCGACGAGGTTAGCGAAATCGTGCTCGATGGCCATTCGGACAACCAGGGCAATCGGCTGGATAACCGCGAGCTCTCGCGTCAGCGCGCCTTGGCCGTGCGCGACTATCTGATGGCCCAAGGCGTGGAAGAGTCGCTATTTAGCATGCGTTTTCACGGTGACCGCTATCCGATTGCCAGCAACCGCACGGCCGAAGGGCGTGCGGCCAACCGCCGCGTGATGGTGCGTTTGCAATACAACTAGCGCCTGTTGTGGTTTCGTTTGCCCGTCACTAGCAGCGGTAATAGCGCTATCGCCCCGACTCCCCTGTGATTCCCGCCTGTCTGGCGCTAGAATAGGCGCCTTTCGCCCGCTCCGTTCGGAGTGGCGGTTCAGTCTTGCTTTTATGGGAGCACGAAATGGCAGAAGTCAAGAAAGTCGTCCTGGCCTATTCCGGCGGTCTGGATACCTCGGTCATCCTCAAGTGGCTGCAGGAAACCTACAACTGCGAGGTGGTGACCTTTACCGCCGACCTCGGCCAGGGTGAAGAAGTAGAACCCGCGCGTGCCAAGGCTCAAGCCCTGGGCGTGAAGGAAATCTACATTGACGATCTGCGTGAAGAATTCGTGCGTGATTTCGTGTTCCCGATGTTCCGCGCCAATACCGTTTATGAAGGCGAATACCTGCTGGGCACCTCTATCGCCCGTCCGCTGATCGCCAAGCGCCTGATCGAAATCGCCAACGAAACCGGTGCCGACGCCATCTCCCACGGCGCTACCGGCAAGGGCAATGACCAGGTGCGCTTTGAGCTGGGCGCTTATGCGCTGAAGCCGGGCGTTAAAGTGATTGCACCCTGGCGTGAATGGGACCTGCTGTCGCGTGAGAAGCTGATGGACTACGCCGAGCAGAACAACATTCCGATCGAGCGCCACGGCAAGAAGAAGTCGCCGTACTCCATGGATGCCAACCTGCTGCACATCTCCTACGAGGGCGGTGTGCTGGAAGACACCTGGGCCGAGCATGAAGAAGACATGTGGCGCTGGTCGGTTTCGCCGGAGAACGCACCGGATCAGGCCACCTATCTGGAGCTGTCCTACCGCAATGGCGACATCGTGGCCATCGATGGCAAGGACATGACGCCGGCTGAAGTGCTGACCTACCTGAACAAGGTGGGTGGCGACAACGGTATCGGTCGTCTGGATATCGTTGAAAACCGTTTTGTCGGCATGAAGTCCCGTGGCTGCTACGAAACCCCCGGCGGTACCATCATGCTCAAGGGTCACCGCGCCATCGAGTCCATCACCCTGGACCGTGAAGTGGCCCACCTGAAAGACAGCCTGATGCCCAAGTACGCGGAGCTGATCTACAACGGCTTCTGGTGGAGCCCTGAGCGTGTGATGCTGCAGGAAATGATCGACGCTTCGCAGGTCAACGTAAACGGTGTTGTGCGCCTGAAGCTCTATAAGGGCAACGTGATTGTTGTCGGTCGCAAGTCCGACGATTCGCTGTTCGATGCCAACATCGCAACCTTCGAGGACGACGCTGGTGCTTACGATCAGGCAGATGCGGCCGGCTTTATCAAGCTGAATGCACTGCGCATGCGCATTGCTGCCAATAAGGGCCGCAAGCTGCTCTAAGCCACTTGCTGCACGGCCTGACGCCCGGTGAAAGTGATTTCACCGGGCGTTTTCGTTTACGCGCAGCGGTGAAACCGCTAGCTTTGTCTGTATATCCACGCAAGGGCGCCGATCATGCGAATTTTGCACACCATGCTCCGTGTTGGAGATTTGGAAAAATCCATCGCTTTCTACACCGAAGTACTTGGCATGACGCTGCTGCGTCGCAAGGATTACCCTGACGGGCGCTTTACCAATGCCTTTGTCGGTTACGGCAATGAGGCTGAGCACGCGGTGTTGGAACTCACCTGGAACTGGGATACCGCCCGCTATGAGTTGGGCAGCGGCTACGGCCATATCGCTATCGAGGTGCTGGATGTATATCGCGCCTGCGAGCAGATCCGCGCAGCCGGCGGGCATGTGGTACGCGAGGCCGGACCGATGAAACACGGCACGCGCGTGATCGCCTTTGTGGAAGACCCGGACGGCTACCGTATCGAGCTGCTGTCGGCCAGGGAGTAGCGACTGGAGGTGGGCGTGACTATGGTTGGGACGCTACTGACTCTTCTGATTCTGCTGATAGTAGTGACCTGGCTGTATTCGCGTCGGCGCCGCCGACGTGAGCAACAACAAGCGCGACGCATCGCGCTGCAGCAGATACGCCTGCTGCGCCAGTTGATTGAGCAGGTGCAGCGTCGCCGTGGACTGTCTTACGGTGTGCAGTCAGGCGAGCGCGCCCTGGAAGCGCGTTTGTGGTCGGTCGATCAGCAGGTGCGGCAGCTATTTGAGTGTTGCCGTCCGCATCAGCCGACTCTGCACTGGCTGGCCGGCTGGCATCAGGCGTTGCAGCTGTGGGAGCGTGTGGAACAGGCGGACGACGCGGTAGCCCCTGAGCACTTGCTGGGCCTGCAGACCGAGCTGGTGCAAGCGCTGCTCGATACCATTGCCGCGCTGGCGGAGCGGTTTGACCTGGTGTGTCTGGGTCGTCTGGCCCCGCAAGCAGAGGGGCAATGGCTTGAACTGCTGCAGAATATTGAGCTGCTCGGCCAGGCGCGGGCCATCGGTACCGGCATCGCGGCGAACCGGCAGAACCTGCCGGTCTGGCGTGCGCGTCTTGCGCAGCTCAGCAGCCGTGTGAATGAGCAGTGCTACGCGGCGCTGGCGCGGTTGGTATCGGATCCGGCACTGCGTCCATTGTTGGATCAGCCAGTGCGCGCCGCTGAGGAGGCACTGGATGTGCTGTTGCAACACATCCGCGAGTTGCTGGAACAGCAGCCAGCGGCGCTGCGTTCAGCGGACTACTTTCAGATTGCGACCCAGGCGATCAGTGCGCAACTGCTGTTGGTGGACTTGTTGCTTGAGCGGCTGGAGCAGTCCGGCACTACGCCGGACTGATGCCGCGGATTTGTGCGGCCATATCGGCGGCGTACAGGTCGGTCATGCCGGCAATGAAGTCCAGTACCCGTAAATAGCTGCGATAGGGTGGCCAGTCGGCTTGCGGAATGGTGTGGCCTATCAGGTCGAGTATGCGCTGGTGCTTGAAACTCAGGTTCTGCCCGGCATGCAGCTCGTTGACCGCGCCGCAGAATGCTTCCAGCAAGGTCTCCAGGGTGCTGTAGGCGCCAATCTCGTGCAGCGTCTTGCGTTTGTCCTGAAAGATGCGCTTGCGGGCCATATCCTTGGCGGTAAGCACGCAGTTGCGCGCCGCCGGCGGCATATGCTCGACCAGATCACCCTGCAGCGCACCGGCCAGCAGTGCAGGCTGTTGGTCAATGAAAGCCTGGGCGGCGGCATTGACCAGATGCTCGATAGCCTTGCCACGAAGAATCGCCAGCCGGCGCCGCTGGGAGTCGTTTGGCCCTAGCTGGCGGTAGGTTTCGGGCAGATCATCCCCGACCAGATCGAGCAGCACGCGCTCCACTTCGGCGTAAGCCAGCAGGTCCATTTCCAGGCCGTCCTCAAGATCGATCAGGCCATAGCAAATGTCGTCAGCGGCTTCGACCAGATAGACCAGCGGGTGACGCGCCCAGCGGTGCTCGCCCAGCGCGGGTAGGCCCAGCTTGTCGGCAATTTGCTGCAGTAGTGGGAATTCGGCCTGATAGCAGCCGAATTTGTTCTTCTTGTAGCCCAGTTCGTTGGCGTGCCGGGCGGTCCAGGGGTATTTCAGGTAGGCACCGAGGGTCGCGTAGGTAAGGCGCATGCCGCCTTCTGCCTGGTGGTATTCGATTTGGGTCAGCACCCGGAAGCCCTGCGCATTGCCCTCAAAGTGCAGAAAGTCCTGTTTCTCAGCTTCACTCAGTTGTTCCAGCAATCCGCGCTGGTTGGCATGGCGAAACCAGTGGCGGATTGCGTCTTCTCCGGAATGGCCGTAGGGCGGGTTGCCTATGTCGTGGGCCAGGCAAGCGGCCTGTACGATGACACCCAGATCGGCGGGCTGGCACCAGTCCGGCATCTCGCTGCGCAGCATCTCGCCCACTCGCATGCCGAGTGAACGGCCGACGCAGCCTACTTCCAGGCTATGGGTCAGGCGCGTGTGAATATGATCGTTGCTGGATACCGGGTGAACCTGGGTTTTTTTGCCCAGGCGGCGGAAAGCGCCGGAGAAAATGACGCGGTCGTGATCCTTGTGGAAGGGCGTACGCCCCAGTTCATCGTCGCTAGCGACCGGTTTGCCCAGTCGTTCGCGGCACAGCAGTGTTTCCCAATCCATAGTTGGCTCCCTGAATCAGCCCCGAGTATGTGGCACCGCAGTCCTGCTGCCAAGCCGGGGTCTGTAACGATGAATGGGCAACAGCGAACGGGCAAAAGGGGTAGAATGCCGGCTTTTGCTGCTGTGCCTGCCCATGCTTGAACTGACTCTCTACGGCACCCTCGGGTGCCATCTTTGCGACGCCGCGCTGGCTGAACTGGCGCCACTGGCTAACACTGTCTCTATCAGGCAGGTGGACATCGCCGACAGCGAGGCGCTGATGGCGCGCTATCAGCTGCGTATACCGGTTTTGCAGCGCTCTGATACCGGCGCCGAGCTGGACTGGCCGTTTGACTTGCCGCAGCTGATGGACTGGTTGGCCGATCATCTGCGCGAAGAGGGTTAAGCCATGGCGATGCGTGTAGAACCCTTCTGGAAGCGCAAGACGTTGACGGAACTGGAGCCGGACGAGTGGGAGTCGTTGTGCGACGGCTGCGGCTTGTGCTGCCTGCAGAAGCTGGAAGACGAAGACGACGCGCAGGCGATCTACTACACCCGTGTTGCCTGCAAATTGCTGGATCTGGACTCCTGCCGCTGCAGCGACTATCCCAATCGTCAGCGGTTTGTGCCCGACTGCATTCAGCTGACCCCGGGCAAGGCGCGCGATTTTGCCTGGCTGCCACCGACCTGCGGTTATCGCCTGGTGGCCGAGGGCAAAGACCTGCCGCCATGGCATCCGTTGGTATGCGGCGACGAACAGGCCGTGCACAAGGCCGGTATATCGCTGTCTGGCCAGATGCTGCCCGAAGGCAGCGTGGCCGATGACGACTGGGAAGATCACATCATCTTTCGCGTTGGTTAGCCTCAACGCGAAATCTCAAACTCCCTCAGCTTGGTATGCAGGTAGCGCACCTGGTCGTACTCGAAGGGGCTGTCCAGCGCACCGTAACGGAAAGGGATGCCGTAGCGCAGATCAATGGCCCACAGCCCCCAGGTGGCCTGGTAGTTGTTCATGAAATCGCGGTTTTCCATGAAGTTGACGTAATCCTCAAATACCCAGTCAACCGCGCGGCCGGTGCCATCGCGCAGGCTCGATGGGCCGAGGAAGGGAATGACTACGTAGGGGCCGGGTGGCACGCCCCAGACGCCAAGGGTCTGCCCGAAGTCCTCGTCCTGTTGCGGCAGGCCCATGCTTTCGGCGACATCGAAGATGCCGGCCAGCCCGAAAATGCTGTTGAACAGCAGGCGCGCGGTGGTTTGTGCGCTGAGGTGGAACTTGCCCTGCAGCAGACTGTTGCCGAGGTTGGGGATGTCGCGCAGGTTGTCGAAGACGTTGGATACGCCCGTGCGGACCGGTTTAGGGGTGGCCCAGACGTACGTGCGCACTGCCGGCAGGTAGACGTAGCGGTCAAAACGCGCGTTGAAACGATAGATACGACGATTGATACCCTCCAGCGGGTCTTGCACCTTGAGTGCGCGCAGGCTGGAGCGCTCGAACTGGTAGCGGTTTTCGCGCTCGTCAATGTCCAGTTTCAGCAATGGATCCTGGTAGGCGGGCACCTCAGCTGCGGCGTTTTGGGCTTGAGCCTGGCCGCCGATAGTCAGGGTTGCGGTCAGCAGGGCCAGTGGCATGCATGTTTTCATTGGGCACCTCCCTGCAGGAAGGCCAGGTAGCGTTCTGCCACTGGTGCGTAGTCCAGATTGCCGCCGTGCCCGCCGCTGGGGTAGAGAAAGGCACGCTCGCCAAGGGTAGTGGCAAGGAAGCGATAGTCGTCTTCAGCCAGAATCAGGTCATCGGCATTGCTGACCGCGGCAATATTGCGGTTGTCGCGCAGGTAGTCCTGCAGGCTGCGCAGGCTGGTTTCCCAGGCCATGTCTTCGATGGTCTTGCCGGCGTTTTCCAACTGCCAGGCAGGCAGCAGCTGATCGTTGATATAGCAGGTGAAGTCGCAGAACAGTGCGCGGCGCAGATACGGCGTGAGAGACGTGCTGACCCTGAGCTGCTGATCCGCTGGTACGTAGCGCCCACCGTGGTTGACCAGATCGCTCATAAAGCTCAGGTCGGCGGCAGAGAAGCGAAACACCGCGCCAATCAGCATGGCCAGCTCGGCGTCTGTCAGCGCCTCGGGCGAACTCTGAATTTCTGCAAACAGGCTTTCCTGAATGTCGCTGTTGCCGCGGTTGGCAAAGTGCCGAGACAGCTTCTGAAAGATATGCTCGTAGAAGCTGTCGTTGTCGTCCACGCCTTGGATCTTGGTGTAGGAGAGGGCATCAAGACGGCCAACCGAGGCGTACAGGTCAACAGGCGGGTTGAGTAGCAGGACGCGTTCAAAGTCGAACTGGCCAAGACGGCTGTCCAGCTCTGCTACAAAGGCGGCGTGCAGGGCGCCAAGGCTGAAGCCGGCCAGGCGGTAGGAGGTTACCTCGAATCCCAGTTTTTGCTGCGCCTTTTCGACCGCCATGCTCATCGCAGTGTGCAGGTCGCGCGCGTCATCGGCGCCCATGCCAGGCAGGCCGCTGCGCGACGCCGCGGCGATAAAGTCGTGATTGGAGGGTGAAGACAGCACGATTACGTGCATACCGGCCTGCCAGAACAGGCGCTTGAGAAAGTCCATGCGGGTGCTGTCGTAGCCGGAGCCAGTACCGGCGACCAGAAAGATCAGCGGAGCCGCCTCATCATGCCATGCCACGCGATAATGCAGGTCACGGTATTCGGACAGCGCCGGTGGCAGGTTGCGCTCGGGCAGCACCCGTACTTTCAGGTCCGTCTGTTGCACATCTACGTCGCTGGGGACGGGCGCTCGCAGCTTTTCTGGAGTACCGGCAACAGTAGCCATAAATGGGTTGGTTACCGGGTAAGCGTAAGGCGTTTGGGCGTTGGCTGTGAGCGTAAAGGCGGTGAGCAATCCGGCGCAGATTCCGAGCGTCTTTCGATAGATTGGCAAGGCGTCACTTTCCTGGTGGCATAAATTGGCAAGTCCCTACAAATACCCGCTTGAGGCACGAAAAGTTCCCCCGGGCCGGGTGCGCGCGGGGCCTGGAGCCCCGCCCAGCCGATTGCCGGTGCGCCGTGAAACCCTGCTGTCGATCAGGCGATGAGTGCGCTGGAGACAGTCTGTCGACGCTGCTGCACACGGTTCCAGAGCTTATCGTGGAAGTAGAATGCGACAGTGTTGACGGCAGGCTCAACCAGCGCCACGGCGCCCCCTACGAGAATGCTTCCGGTCATCAGGTACACCACGCCGAAGGCGATGGAAAAGTGCATGCAGGCAAAAGTGATGGTTTTGATCATGGCTGGCTCCGACAAGCATTAAATGAGAATCATTGCTGAATGGTGTCAGATTAGAAGCCGCCAGCACGACGGGCAAGGGGATTTGTTGTATAGCCGCGATAGCCAAAGGTAATCGTGCATCGCCGCGCTGTGCGGGGCGATGCAGTGGGCGGCAGAAGTCAGTCAAAGTCGAAGTCGGACAGCTGCTTTTGCAGGCGGCGTTCTTCGAGGTAGTTATCAATCAGCCGGCGCTTGGTCAGACTGTTGCGTGTATTGGGGGCGTTATCGGTGTCTGGGGTATCGTCGTCTTCGACGAAGTCGTCGTCGTCCAGCTCGATATCGGATTTTGCTTTGGCCATGACTCAACTCCACAGTGAAGATGCCATTTGCGCACCTTATAAACGTGAAGTCGGATTTGCGGAAATAGAATTTTTTTATTGAAAACAGCGAAAAAGCGCAGGTTGCTTACTGCTGGGTAGGCGCAGCGCAATCAGTCGGAGGTCTTGTTCTTGTAATCGCACAGATCCTCGATTCGGCAGCTGCCACATTGTGGTGTGCGCGCCTTGCACACGTAACGCCCGTGCAGAATCAGCCAGTGGTGGGCGTCGACCAGAAACTCCTTGGGCACGTGCTTGAGCAGCTGCTTTTCGACTACCAGCACATTCTTGCCAGGGGCGATGCCGGTGCGGTTGCTGACACGGAAGATATGCGTGTCGACGGCCATGGTCGGCTGGCCGAACGCCGTATTAAGCACCACGTTGGCGGTTTTGCGGCCGACGCCGGGCAGGGCTTCGAGCGCTTCGCGGTTGTCGGGTACCTGGCTGTTGTGCTGCTCGATAAGGATCTTGCAGGCGGCAATCACGTTGCGCGCCTTGCTGTTGAACAGGCCAATGGTCTTGATGTATTCGCTCAGCCCGTCGACGCCCAGGGCGTAAATCGCCTCCGGGGTGTTGGCCACCGGAAACAGTTTATCGGTGGCCTTGTTAACGCCCACATCGGTCGCCTGCGCCGACAGGGTAACGGCGACCAGCAGTTCAAACGGTGTGCTGAAGTTCAGCTCGGTGGTCGGGTGCGGGTTGTCTTCACGCAAGCGGCGGAAGATCTCGTAGCGTTTTTCCTTGTTCATCGGCCAGGCTCAGTTGATGGTACCGGTGACCCGTACGCGCTTGCTGCCAGCCGCTGCTGGCTTGACCTCGCGGGCAGCGGCGCGCTCCTTGACCTTGGCGTCGATGAGGTTCTTCAGGGCAATCAGCAGACCCATGAAGACAAAGGCGCCGGGCGGCAGGATGACAAACAGCACATCCTTGTAATTAGGGAACACTACCAGCGTCCAGTCGGTCGCGATGGAACCCAGCAGCAGGTCCATGCCGGCAAACAGGGTGCCGTGCCCGACCAGCTCGCGCAGACCGCCGAGAGCGATCAGCACCAGGGTGAAACCAAGGCCCATCATGAAACCGTCGACCATTGACGGCAGCAGCGGATTTTTGGAGGCAAAGGCGTCGGCGCGGCCAAGAATGGCGCAGTTGGTGACGATCAGCGGGATGAAAATGCCGAGAATCTGATACAGCTCGTAGGTGAACGCCTGCATCAGCAGTTCGATGCAGGTGGTCAGTGCGGCGATGATCATCACAAAAGCGGGCAGGCGCACCGCGTCGGTGACTGCGCTGCGGATCAGCGAGACCGCGAGGTTGGAGCCGGTCAGTACCAGGATGGTGGCCAAGCCCAGACCCAGCGCGTTAACTACCGAGCTGCTGACGCCCAGCAGCGGGCAAAGACCGAGTAGTTGCACCAGTCCCGGGTTGTTGTGCCACAGGCCGTCGGCGGTGATCTCGGTGAGTGTTTTATTGGCCATGGATTAGTCCTCGTCTTGCTGCAGCAAGGCGTCGCGGTGCGCATCGAAATAGGTGAGGGCCTGATAGACCGCCTTGACCACGGCTCTAGGCGTAATGGTGGCGCCGGTGAACTGGTCAAACTGACCGCCGTCCTTGCGTACCGCCCATTGCTCGGGAACCGGCATGCTCAGGCTTTTGCCGTTGAACGACAATATCCACTGGCTCTTGGCCGTTTCAATCTTGTCACCCAGCCCAGGCGTTTCCCGGTGACTGACGCTGCGTACCCCGGCAATGCTGCCGTCGGCGCGAATACCCACCAGCAGGTCGATGCGGCCACTGTAGCCGTCTGGCGCCACCACTGGCAGGATCACCGCGCTGACACGTTCGCCCTGGCGCGCGCGATAGGCCTCGCGCGGGCCGGTGAGGCTCAGGTACTGGCGGTCTTGCACGGTGAAGGTATCTGTCAGCAGGTCATTGTCGTGCTGGTCGTGCGGCACAATCTCGTTCAGCGCGCTGAGCTGGACCCGGCGCTGGGCCTCGCTGATACGCTCGGCGGTGCCTTGCTGGGTAACGGCGATCATACCGACGGTAGCAACAGCAAACAGGCCGAGAATGACGCTGTTGCGCAGGATAGAGCGACTGGTTGTAGTTGGCGTATCCATAGCTCAGTCCGTCTTGCCCATACCGCGCTTGGCTTTGCTGTGGCCATAGGTGCGCGGTGTGCTGTAGTAGTCGATGGTGGGGGCGGCGAGGTTCATCAGCAGCACGGCAAAGGCCACCGCGTCGGGGTAACCACCCCAGGCGCGGATCACATACACCAGAATGCCGACGCCAGCGCCAAAGATCAGCCGGCCCAGCTTGCTGGTGGCGCCTGAGACCGGGTCGGTGACGATGAAGAACGCGCCCAGCATGGTGGCGCCGCTGAACAGATGAAACAGCGGCGAGCCGTTGGAGTCCGAGCCGCTGCCATTCCAGAACAGCAGGCTCATCAGTGCCAGGGCGCCAAGCATGCCAACAGGGGCGTGCCAGCTGTAGATGCGTTTGTACAGGAGCGCGGCGCCACCCAGCAGGTAGGCCAGGCTGACCCACTCCCAGCCGTAGCCGGCAAACTGGCCGAAGACTGGCTTGGCAGCGTGTAGCTCCGCTATGGTCAGGCTGCTGTTGGTCTTGACCACATCCAGTGGGGTTGCCTGGGTCCAGCCGTCTATTGCGCCGCCGTGCAGGAAGATACGACTCAAACCTTCCACCAGGCCGAGTGTGGCCTGCACATCCGGCACAGCGGCCTCGATGCCGCGCCAGGCTGGCCAGCTGGTCATCTCGACCGGGAAGGAAATCAGCACTACCACGTAGCCCAGCATCGCCGGGTTGAAGGGGTTCTGGCCCAGGCCACCATACAGCTGCTTGCCGAACACAATCGCGAAGCTGACCGCAACCAGGGTGAGCCACCAGGGCGCGTAGGGCGGTAGCGCCAGGGCCAGCAGCCAGGCGGTCACCAGTGCGCTGCCATCGCGCAGGAAGAAACCGATGGGGCGTTTGCGGACCCACAGGATCAGCGCCTCGACAGCCAGAGCGATGGCGCTGGCATAGAGAATGTTGATCAGGGTGCCAAAGCCGAAGAACCAGGTCATGGTCAGCACGCCGGGCAAGGTGGCGCCCAGTACCCAAAGCATGATGGTCTGGGTGTGGTTGTTGCCCTTGGCGTGGGGGGAGGTCATGCGAACCAGCGCCATCAGTTGGTCTCCTTGCTGGCCATGTAGTCGGCGAAGGCCTTGGCGGCAACGTCGAGTGCGGCGCGGGCCGTGTCGAGGTTCTGTTGGGCGGCGGTGGTATCCGCGTCGGCCTCGCTGGGTTCTTTCAGCTCCCGTTCGGCCCGTTTGAAGTCAGCCTTGCAGGTCGCCATGGCGGTCTTCAGGGTACGCAGTTGCTCATCAACCGGTTTCTTGTCCACCAGTTGGCGCTGCGGTGGTGGAATCGGGCTGCTGTTTTCTGCTTCATGCAGGGCCGTTTCAGCGCTCTGATAGGCCTGTTGCTGGCTTGCCAGCTGAGCCTGCAGGTCAGCATCGTCCGGGTTCTCACCCAGAGCGCGTTCGGTTTTTTTCAGCGCAGCGCGTGCCATGGCCAGATCCAGCTTGGCCTGCTTGAGCTTTTCGTCCACCGGCTTCTTGGGCGCGGTACTGGCCGGGATGCGGGCGTCGGCCGCCTCGACCTGCTCACGCAACTTGGTGATCTCGGCCTGCTGTTCTTCGCTCGGGCTGTCGCCAGCGTTGCGCTCTGCCTTCTTCAGGGCGGCACGCAGCATGGCGGCCTCAATCTTCAGCTTCTTGACCTCATCGTCGCCGCCGGCCTGGGGCGCTGCTGCGGCGGGTTGGCTGCTGGCCTGGCCCTGGGCCTTGTCGAAGGCCTCCTGCGCTTCGCGCGCAGCGTGTTCGAGCTGCGAGATCTGCGCCTGCAGGTCGGCGTTGTCCGGGTTGGCGGTCAGTTGCTTCTGTGCTTTCTTCAGCGCCATTTGTGCAGTGGCGGCAGCGATCTTCAGTTGCTTCTGCTCGGGTGACAGGGCGCCCGCTTTCGGCGCCGGTGCAGCGCTCGCCGGCGTGCTGTCACCGGAATCGGCTTGCTTGGCGGCCTCTGCCTCTTTAGCAGCCTTGATGCGGGCGGCCTTTTCGGCGCGGGCCAGGCGGTCACGCTCCTTCTGTTCGGCCTCGCGCTGCAGGCGCTCCTGACGGTGCTCGAAGCGTTGGCGGGAGTGGTCGGCCTTGTGTTGCTGCAAGTCCAGAGCGCGTATCTCGGACTTGGCGGCGCGGTAGTACTGCACCAGCGGAATGCTGCTGGGGCAGACGTAGGAGCAGGCGCCGCATTCGATGCAGTCGAACAGGTGCTGACGCTTGAGCTGGTCATAGTCCTTGCCCAGGGCAAAGAAGTGCAACTGCTGCGGCAGCAGGCTGGCCGGGCAGGCCTCGGCACAGAGGCCACAACGGATGCAGGGCTGTGCCGGGGGCGGCGGCGGCAGTTCTTCACGGGTGCCGGCGAGCAGGCAGTTGGTGGTTTTGACGATGGGCGCATCCAGGCTTTGCAGGGTAAAGCCCATCATTGGCCCGCCCATGACCAGGCGATACAGCTTGTCGGGCTGCAGACCGGCAAAGGCAAGCAGCTCACGCATCGGTGTGCCGATCAATGCTTCAACGTTGGTTGGGTGGCTCAGGGCTTCGCCGGTCAGGGTGGTGATGCGCTTGATCAGCGGCTGACCGAGCAGCACCGCGTCGTGGATCGCCAGCAGCGTGCCGATGTTCTGGCAAACCATGCCGAGGTCGGCTGGCAGCCCGCCGCTCGGTACTTCCTTGCCGGTCAGAATCTGAATCAGCTGCTTTTCGCCGCCGGAGGGGTATTTGGTCGGGAACACCACCACCTGCATGGCGCGCTCGCCAACCGCCGCGCGCATGGCCTGTGCGGCTTCGGGCTTGTTGTCCTCAATGCCGATCAGCACCTGCTCGGGCTGCAGCACGTGCATCAGAATCTCGATGCCGCTGATGATCTGCTCTGCGCGGTAGCGCATGGCGCTATCATCGGCGGTGATGTAAGGCTCACACTCGGTGCCGTTGATGATCAGCGTGTGGATTTTTTGCTCGGGCCTGGCGTTCAGCTTGATGGCAGTCGGAAAGCCGGCGCCGCCCAGACCGCTGACGCCGGCCTGGCGGATCAGCTCCAGCAGGGTGGCTGGCTGCAGGCTGCGGAAATCGGCAACCGGTTGCAGCGGGCACCAGCGGTCTTCGCCGTCAGCCTCAATATGAACGGCCCATTCCTCAAGGCCGGAGGCGTGCGGGTAGGGCGCTGGCCCGATGGCGGTGACTGTGCCGGAGGTCGGCGCGTGCACAGGGCAACTGACCAGGCTACTGGCCTCGGCGATCATCTGCCCTTTGAGTACCTGGTCGCCAACCGCGACGCAGGGTTCGGCACGACCACCCAGGTGCTGCTGCAGCGGCACGACTAACTGCGCGGGCAGCGGCGGGGTTTCAATGCCATGGCCGAGGGATTGGGTTTTGTTCTCGGCCGGGTGAATACCACCGGGAATGTCCCAGATACGGATCGGGGTAGCTGCGGTCATCAGGCGGCTCCCCGGCTGGCGTCAGTGGCGATCAGGGCAGCGTTGGGCAGTGGGAAATCCCACTTCCAGCTTTGCGGCGTGGTAGGCAGCGGCAGCATGTCGATGCAGTCGACCGGGCAGGGCTCTACGCAGAGGTCGCAGCCGGTGCACTCATCGGTGATGACCGTGTGCATCTGCTTGGCGGCGCCGAGGATGGCATCTACTGGGCAGGCCTGGATACATTTGGTGCAGCCGATGCATTCGGCCTCGCGAATGTAGGCGACCATGCGGGGTTTTTCTTCGCCGTGTTCGGCGTCCAGCGGTAGCGCTTCAACATCCAGCAGGTCCGCCAGCGCCTGAATGGTGGACTCGCCACCGGGCGGGCACTTGTTGATCGGCTCGCCGTTGGCGATGCCTTCGGCGTAGGGACGGCAGCCGGGGTGTCCGCACTGGCCGCATTGGGTTTGCGGCAGCAGGTCGTTGATCTGATCGACAATAGGGTCGCCGTCGACCTTGAAGCGGACAGCGGCAAAGCCGAGTACGGCGCCGAAGATCAGCGCCAGCCCCAGCAGAACGAGTACGGCAGTAATGATCATCGACATGCTTACAACCTTATCAGGCCGGTGAAGCCCATAAAGGCCAGCGACATCAGGCCCGCAGTGATCATGCCGATGGCGGCGCCGCGGAAGGGCGTGGGTACGTCAGCAATGGCGATGCGCTCACGCAGGCCGGCAAACAGGATGAGGATCATCGAGAAGCCGATCGCCGCGCCAAGGCCATAGGTGGCGGACTTCATGAAGGTTTGCTCGGCGCGGTTGGTGTTCAGCAGTGCCACGCCCAGTACCGCGCAGTTGGTGGTGATCAGCGGCAGGAAGATACCCAGCACCCGGTAGAGCAG
Organism: Halopseudomonas maritima; assembly: GCF_021545785.1. Classification (NCBI taxonomy): domain Bacteria; kingdom Pseudomonadati; phylum Pseudomonadota; class Gammaproteobacteria; order Pseudomonadales; family Pseudomonadaceae; genus Halopseudomonas; species Halopseudomonas maritima. The sequence continues at coordinate 107,551 of NZ_CP079801.1, read as the reverse complement.
CGGGCTGGTCTTGTGCACCACCATCTCGGTGAACTGCACCACAACCGCGATGACCAGAATGAAGGAAATGGTGCGTAGAAACTGCAGATCCAGCGGCACCAGGATGTACTGAAACGTCAGGTAACTGAGAATCGACGCCAGGGTCAGTACAAAGGTGGTGGCGGCAGACATGCCGATGGCCGTCTCCAGTTTGCCGGACACGCCCATGAAGGGGCACAGTCCGAGGAACTGCACCAATACGAAATTGTTGACCAGTATGGTACTGACCAGAATAAGGGCAAATTCAGCCATTAACCCAACCCCATGTGTGGCCCGGTCGCGCCACTCTCTCGGTGGCTGCGCCGGTCCAGGCTAATCAAGGCGGCGGTCCGCCTCTGTACTGCGTGCTACAGACTATTTTACGCGCTGACCGGGTTTTGCGCCCTGGTCCGGGCTAAGCAGGAAGATATCTTCGCCGCCAGGGCCGGCCGCCAGCACCATGCCTTCGGAGACACCAAACTTCATCTTGCGCGGCGTCAGGTTGGCAACGTAAAGGGTCAGTCGGCCTTCGAGCTTGCTCGGGTCCGGGTAGGCGCTCTTGATGCCTGAGAAAACGTTGCGCTTGGCGTCGCCAATATCCAGGCTCAGGTGCAGCAGCTTATCGGCGCCTTCAACAAATTCACATTTCTCGATCAGCGCGACACGCAGGTCTACAGCGGCAAAGGCGTCGAAGTTGATTTCATCGGCCAGCGGCTCTTTGACCAGCTCACCGTTGCCAACGGGCGCAGTGCTGTTGGCGGCTGCCAGGTCTTCCTTGGACGCTTCGATCATGGCGTCGATCTTGGCTGACTCGATGCGGGCCAGCAGCGGCTTGAACGCGTTGAGCTGGTGATTGCTCAGCAGCTGTGTGTGGTCTTCCCAGCGTAGCGGAGCAACGTTGAGGAAGGCCTCGGCGTCTGCCGCCAGGGTGGGCAGCACCGGCTTGAGGAAGATTATCAACTGGCGGAACAGGTTGATGCCCAGTGAACAAATCGCCTGGACTTCATCCTGCTTGCCTTCCTGCTTGTTCAGTGCCCAGGGCGCCTTGTCGGCGATCCAGGCATTGGCCTTGTCGGCCAGCGCCATGATCTCGCGCATGGCGCGGGAGAAGTCGCGCTTCTCATAGGCATCGGCGATGCTCGGCGCGGCGGCAACAAAGGCGCTGCTCAGCTCAGGCGCCGGGTTGGCCTCTACCATGACGCCGCCGTTGCCCTTGTGAATAAAGCCCGCGCAGCGGCTGGCGATGTTGACCACCTTGCCGACCAGGTCAGAGTTGACCTTCTGCACGAAGTCTTCCAGGTTCAGGTCCAGATCTTCCACGCCACGGCCCAGCTTGGCCGCGTAGTAGTAGCGCAGGTACTCGGGGTTGAGATGATCCAGGTAGGTGCGGGCCTTGATGAAGGTGCCGCGTGACTTGGACATCTTCTGACCGTTAACGGTCAGGTAGCCATGCACGTTGACGGCGGTCGGCTTGCGGAAGCCTGCGCCTTCCAGCATGGCCGGCCAGAACAGGGTGTGGAAGTTGACGATGTCCTTGCCGATGAAGTGGTAAAGCTCGGCGCTGGAATCGGCGTTCCAGTAGGCATCAAAACTCAGTTCGGGGCGACGATCGCACAGGTTCTTGAAACTGGCCATGTAGCCGATAGGCGCGTCCAGCCACACATAGAAGTACTTGCCGGGCTCGCCGGGAATCTCGAAGCCGAAGTAGGGCGCATCACGGCTGATGTCCCATTCCTGCAGGCCGCTATCGAGCCATTCGGCGATCTTGTTGGCCACCGCATCTTGCAAGGAGCCGCTGCGGGTCCACTGCTTGAGCATGTCGCTGAAGTCCTGCAGGCGGAAGAAGAAGTGCTTGGAGTCTTTCAGCACCGGCGTGGCGCCGGAAATGGCCGAGCGCGGGTCTTTCAGCTCGGTCGGCTCATAGGTGGCGCCGCATTTCTCGCAGTTGTCGCCGTACTGGTCTTCGGCCGCGCACTTGGGGCAGGTGCCCTTGATGAAGCGGTCAGCCAGGAACATGCCCTTTTCCGGGTCAAAGTACTGGGTGACCGAGCGGGTGCTGATGTGGCCGGCGTCTTTCAGACGGGTGTAGATCAGCTCCGACAGCTCGCGATTCTCCTCCGAATGGGTGGAGTGGAAGTTGTCGAAGTTGACCAGAAAGTCGGCGAAGTCAGCCGCGTGCTCGGCGTGCACATTGTCGATCAGCTGCTCGGAGGTAATGCCTTCTTTCTCGGCGCGCAGCATGATGGCGGAGCCGTGGGCGTCGTCAGCGCAGACATACACAGCCTGATGGCCGCGCAGCTTCTGGAAGCGAACCCAGATATCGGTCTGGATGTACTCCAGCATATGCCCCAGGTGAATCGAGCCATTGGCGTAGGGCAGGGCGCTGGTAACAAGGATCTGACGAGTCGCGGCGATATCGGACATGGGCGTTTGGAACACTTTGCGGTTGAACGTGAAAGGGCTGGGATGATAGCAGAAGGGGCGCTGCGGGGGGAGGCTTGACGGTGCTTGGGCTGGTCGCTGTACCGATAGCTGTCGTCACAACTGTACCTTGCCGGGGTGGCCGGGTGAGGCGTATAAGAGCCTGCTTGCAAGGAGGCTTCATGTCCGACCTTTCTCTCTCATCTGCTTCACTCTCGCCCCGAGCTGGCCGCCGTGAATGGCTGGGCCTGGCTGTTCTGGTGCTGCCGACGTTGCTGCTGGCGCTGGATATGACGGTACTGCACCTGGCGGCGCCGCGGTTGAGCGCGGACCTTGAGCCCACCAGCGCAGAGCTGCTGTGGATACTGGATATTTACGGCTTTATGGTGGCGGGCTTTCTGATCACCATGGGCACGCTGGGCGACCGCATTGGCCGCCGTCGACTGCTGCTGATTGGCGCCTGCGCCTTTGGCCTGGCCTCCATCGCCGCTGCCTTTGCCAACTCGGCAGCCATGTTGATTGCTACCCGGGCCTTGCTGGGCATCGCGGGTGCAACGCTGATGCCCTCTACTCTGGCGCTGATCCGCAATCTGTTTCACGTCGAGCATGAGCGCACGCTCGCCATCACTATCTGGATGACCGGGTTTATTGTAGGCAGCGCCATTGGGCCACTGGTGGGCGGCGTGATGCTGGCGTGGTTCTGGTGGGGCTCGGTGTTCTTGCTGGCGGTGCCGGTGATGCTGTTGTTGCTGCTGGTCGGTCCCTGGCTACTGCCAGAGTCCCGTGACCCAAGCGCCGGCAAGCTGGACCTGCCCAGCGCGTTGCTCTGCATTAGCGCGGTACTGCTGCTGATTTTCGCAATCAAGGATGGTGCGCGCGATGGCATCAATCTGCTGGCGGGGCTCAGCTTGTTTGCTGCGCTGCTGACCGGCACCTTGTTTGTCCGGCGGCAGCGTCGGCTGGCCGACCCTATGTTTGACCTGACGCTGTTCCGCAAGCCGAGCTTCAGCGTGTCGGTGGCGGCGATGTTGCTGTGCATCCTGGCGCTATCCGGCAGCTGGTTGATGATCTTTCAGTTTTTGCAAGGTGTCAGTGGCCTCAGTGCCCTGCAGGCGGGGCTGGTGATGCTGCCTTCTGCGCTGCTGCAGACGGCTGCATCGTTGTTGGTTCCCCGGTTGTCGCGCTGGCTGGCGCCAGCCTGGTTGATCAGCGGTGGCTTGCTGCTGGCGGCCGGCGGTTTGGGTTTAATGCTGGCTATCAGTGCTGACAGCAGCCTGCTGGTGATGGTGGCAGCGAGTGTTCTGCTGGGCATTGGCGTGATGCCGATGATGATTCTGGGTACTGACCTGGTGATTGGTTCGGCGCCGCCCGAGAAAACCGGCGCCGCCGCCGCGACCTCGGAAACCGCGACAGAACTCGGTATGGCCATGGGTATCGCGGTCATTGGCAGCGTTGGCGCCACGCTCTATCGCAGCCAGATGGAGCAGCAGCTGCGCGGTGTGTTGGACAGCCATCAACTGGCAGTCGCCAGCGACACCATCGGCGGGGCGATGGGCGTGGTGGCCCAACTGCCACCGGGGCAACTGGAGCAGGTGCACGCGGCAATCAACAGCAGCTTTACTCTGGCGCTGCACGCCAATGCGCTGATCGGCGTGGTAATCATGCTGTCTGCCGCCTTGCTGGTGGCGCTCTGCCTGCGGCAGGTGCGTGGTGCTGGCGCTCACTGAGATATGGCAATAAGTTGCGCAAGTGGCGGCTGAAAGCTGCGCTAAATCGGGTTGGTAAGCGGTCTAATATGTCGTGTTGTGCGTTATGTTTTATTCGTATCTATATGATTTTTAAGTGTTCTGTATTGGTTGGCATGCGCCTTGTTATAGATGGGGACCGGAATGATCCGGCAACCTCATTAGCAAGGAGCACCCATGCCAACTCCCGCATACCTGACCATCGAAGGCACCAAGCAGGGCCTGATTACCGCCGGTACATTCACCGAAGATTCGGTCGGCAATATCTTTCAGGAAGGCCACGAGGATCAGGTTCTGGTTCAAGGCTTTGATCATCAGGTGATCATCCCCCGCGACCCGCAATCTGGCCAACCGACCGGCCAGCGCGTGCACAAGCCGCTGATGATCACCAAGGTGTTCGATAAATCCTCGCCGCTGATTTTCAATGCCCTGACCTCGGGCGAGCGTCTGTCTCGCTGCCGCCTGGAGTGGTATCGCACCTCGGCCACGGGCACCCAGGAGCACTATTTCACCATCGAACTGCAGGACGCCATTATTGTGGATGTGCAGTCCCACATGCCCAACTGCCAGGACCCGGGCAAGGCGCATTTCACCCATCTGGAAGACGTGTATTTCACCTACCGCAAGATCGTCTGGACCCACGAAGTGTCCGGTACCTCCGGCTCGGATGACTGGCGCAGCCCCATCGCTGCCTGATCTGTCTGGCAGTGATAAACGGCCCCAGCGCTTATGGCGCCGGGGCCGTTTTGTTTCAGCTGTATCGAGACAAGGGTCGCCCTTGTCTCGCGGGCGGCGCAGGTGGCAGTATCGGACTCCCTGACAACAACAACCGCAAGGGCACCCGATGACCGCTGCACCCTACCGCCTGTATGGCGCCTCTCACTCCTTGTACACCGGTAAGGTTCGCTGTTATATGCGCAACCAGGGCATCGACTACGTCGAGCTGCCCACCTGGCATCCGGACTTTGCTGCTCGCATCCTGCCGCAGATTGGTCGCGGCATCATTCCTGTGCTGGAAACGCCTGAGGGGCGGGTTATTCAGGACAGCATCGACATCATCGACTATCTGGAAGCTCAAGGAGTGCCTTGGCCGGTCTATCCGCAATCGCCGTTGTTGCACATCCTGGCCATCATCATCGAGTACTACGGCTGCCAGGCGATGCTCAAGCATGCCATGCATTACCGCTGGAGCTATCGCGAAGAGCAGGAAGACTTTCTGCGTTGCGCGTTTACCTTGGGCTCCGGCGCCGAAATGGCTGAGCAGATCATGGGCCGCATGAATTCCTACCTGCCGCGCCTGGGCGTCAACCCCGGCAGTATTGAGCAGATTGAAACCTCCTATCACGAGCTGCTGGCGTTATTGGATGCGCATTTCGCCCAGATGCCGTACCTGTTGGGCTCGCGCCCCTCGATTGCTGACTATGGGTTGATTGCGCCGCTGTTTGCGCACCTCGGCCGTGACCCGGTGCCGCTGGCACTGATGCAGCAACGAGCGCCTCGGGTACACCGCTGGGTTGAGCGTATGACGGCGCCAGGGCTGGACTGCGTCGAGTATCCCGAGCAAGTACCGGCTTTTCTGGATGACGGTCCGTTGCCGGCAACCCTGCAGGCGCTACTAAGGCACATCTCAGGCGAGATTTTTCCCGAGCTAACCGACAAGCTCGCGTTTATGGACGCCTGGGTCAGTGAGCAGCAGCCGGCGGACGGCAGTCCGGTAACCACGCGCCCGCAGGTGCGGCAGATTGGGTTGGTGCAGACCCAGTTTCGCGGTGCCGCTATTGAGGTTGGGGTGGAGCCATACTTGCTGTACGTGCTGCAGCGGGGCACCGCCGTGCTGGATGCCCAGCCTGCAGACCAACAGCAGACGTTGCTCGCCACGCTGGACCAGCTGGGGCTGAGTGCGGCGCTGCCAAGGGGGCGCAGCTATCAGGTGGGCCGGCGCAACAACCTGGAGTGTTGGCTCAGGGCTTAGGGCGAGGTGGCGTAGCGTTGTTGGCTGTCGCGCAGCGGCTGGGCTGGGGGGCCGGGCTGCATGTAGCTCTGGAATGCGGCGTCAAACTGGTCGGCAAGTTGCTGGGCCTGCGGGTGCTTACCGGATATCACGTACACCAGCGGCCACTCGTCCAGCTGATTGCAGCGTGTACCGTGTAGGGGGTAGTCCTGCAGGGCTTCCTGCACAGGGTGGCCATAGCTGATCACATACTGGGCGCGGCCGCGCAGCAACAACTCCATGGCTGCCTGGTTGTTGGGCGCGACGATGGGCGCGTGCTGGTTATTGCTGAACAGGCTGTTCAACTGCTCGCGGTAGGTGTAGCCACGGATCAGAACCAGCTGCTGGTCGGCTAGATCCTCGAGGCTGCTTACCGCCGGCGTGCTTTCCAGAGCGAACGCGCAGAGCTTGACCTTGATACCCAGGGGCTGGCTCTCAACGGTGAAGTTCTGTAGCGCAGGCACATTGGGGGAGCCGGGCCAAAAGTCGATGTCGCCGTTATTGAGTGTGTGGTAAATGCGGTTGATTGGGTAGTTGATCCACTTGATGCGATAGCCGTTCAGGGCGGCCAGCTCGTTGGTCAGGTCGATGATGGTGCCTTGGGCATTGCCGTGTTCGTCGGTGTAGGCAATCGGCGGGAAGGTGATATAACCGGCGCGCAGCTCAGGCAAGACCTGGTCAGCCCGAACACCGATGGGCGTCAGCAGGGTAAGCGCTGCGCAGAGCACCAGCAGGTGCCGGCGCCCATGCATTGACCGTCGACTTATCATTGTTATTTTTCATTCAGATGACAGGGTGCTCAGTCAGGGTAGCGCTGCGCAGTGCCGGCGTCGACCCATGCCACCCGAATGGGTGATCAACGGCGCTGTTACTGAGCCTTCACCGAGTCGAGAATTGCGCTCAGGTAGGGCTTGTGGGTATCAATTTCGCTGCGGCTGAGACCGTTCAACTCGTAGGGAAACACCAGCCAGTCTTCCGTTGTGTGCAGGCAAAAGTCCGGCTGCAGGCTGGTTTTGGCGGCGCCAGCACGCTTATAGAGCGTGGCGATGCGGGTATCAGTCGGCATGTTGCGTTTGAGTTGCGCCTTCAGCTTGCCCAGCACGGCCTGCACGCTGTGGCCCGTGCCAAAGGCGTCATCAACAATCAGCAGGCGATCATCCTGGTTAAGGTTGTCCAGCAGGTAGTGTGTGCCGTGCACGCGAATTTCTGCTTCCGGCGCGGCAACCATGGCGTCGTAATGTTCCATACCGCGATAGGAGGTGCGCAGGGCGATATGGTCAGTCTTCACGCCTAGGGTCTGCAGGCACTCCTGCACGTAGATGCCCACTGTGCTGCCGCCACGCCACAGACCCACGATAAAATTGGGGCGGAAGCCGCTTTCAAAAACCTGCACGCCAAGGCGAAAGGCGTCTTCGATCAATTGATTTTCATCGAGAAAACGGCGATTGCGAGGGCTGTGCTGCGGGGCGTCGGTTTGGGTCATGGCTTGCCAGGCTGCTCCGTCTGGTGTGATCATTGCGCGCTTTGGTGGCGCTTCCCGGGAGAAGCTTACGGTCTTATGGCTGAGAAACAATACCTGAGTGCACAAAGTCTGCTGGAAGATGCCTTCAAACTGGCAGCGCAGATCCTCAATTCCGGCTTTCGCCCGACCTTTATGATAGCGGTCTGGCGTGGCGGCGTCCCCATGGGCATCGCCGTGCAGGAATTTCTTGATTACCACGGCGTGCAGACGGACAACATTGCGATTCGTACCTCGTCTTACCATGGCATCGACCAGCAGGAGAAAGAGGTACGGGTGCATGGCCTCAACTACCTGGTCAAGCACATGACCCACGAGGACTCGCTGCTGATCGTCGATGATGTGTTTGATACCGGCCGCTCGGTTGAGGCGATCATTCAGGAGTTGAAAAACAAAGCCCGCCTCAATACTCCGCATGATATTCGCGTGGCGGTGCCTTACTACAAGCCCAGCCGCAACGAGCTGGACTGGGAGCCGCAGTACTTTTTGCACAGCACCGATGCCTGGCTCAAGTATCCGCATTCGCTGGAAGGCCTGAGCGCCGAGGAAATCAAGGCCAACCGCCCCGCGCTGTACGAGATTCTCAAGTCTCACCTGCCGTCCGCCTGAGCGGTCATCGCGCAGCCGCAGTGCTGCCTCCCTCTGTCTATGAATAGCCCCGAGTGCGCGCTTGGGGTGTATTCGCTTATGTGTTTTTATGTAACTTAATGGTCTCACTGATCGCGTAGAGTTATAAAAAGATTGCGCGCCACTGAAAAGGATACAATTAGTTAAATTTTCAGCTACTCAGCTTCGGCTGGCGACAGTAGCATGGCGATGTGCCTTCCCTCCCACTGCAGAGTGCGCCATGTTCAAAACAAAACTAAAAAAACTATACCAATCACAAGGACGTGACCTGGCAGAGCAGAAAGCTCAAATTACTGCATTGAAAACCCATATGGCCTGCCTTGAGTGCACGCCTAGTGGCCAGATCATCGACGCTAACGCACCGATGCTCAGCCTGCTTGGTTACCCGCGCGAAAAATTGCTTAGCCAGCCGCACAGCCAGCTCTGTGGGCAGGAGGATAGCGCCGAGCAACCGGACTTTTGGACTCTGCTGGCGCAAGGCCGCGCCTGCTCGGGTACCTATTGCCGGTTGCGCTCGGATGGTCAGCCGCTCTGGCTGGAGGCAACCTACGTGCCTGTACCCGATGCCAATGGCGCGGTGGAAAAGGTGGTAATGCTGGCCAGTGATGTGACAGCCGAACGTCGCGCCCGCCGTGATCAGCAGGCCCTGATGACCGCATTGGACAAGTCCCAGGCGGTCATCGAGTTCAGCCCGCAGGGCGACATCATCGCGGCCAATAGCAATTTTCTGGCGGCGGTTGGCTATTCGCTGCAGCAGATCAAGGGCAAGCACCACCGCATGTTCTGTACCGACAGTTTCAGTCAGCAGCATCCCAACTTCTGGGCCGAGCTGGGCCGCGGGGAGTTCAAATCAGGGCAGTTTGACCGCTTGAACAGCCACGGGCAGACCATTTGGCTGGAAGCTACCTACAACCCGATCTTTGATGAGCAGGGCAAGGTTATCAAGGTGGTGAAGTTTGCCAGTGATATCACCGTGCGCATCGAGCAGGGGCAGGCGGTACGCCAGGCAGCTGAGGTTGCCAGTAGCACCTCGGAGGAGACGGCTGCCATTGCCGAGCAAGGCATGGCGTCTTTGCAGGCAGCGGTGGACACCTCTGCGCGCATCGCCGCACAGGTGGCGGATGCGACGGCGCTGATTGCCCAGTTGAACGCCCAGTCGAAGAATATTGAGGAAATTGTCGCGACCATCTCCGCCATTGCCGATCAGACCAACCTGCTGGCGCTGAACGCGGCGATTGAGGCGGCCCGTGCCGGCGATCAAGGCCGTGGCTTTGCGGTCGTGGCGGATGAGGTGCGACAGCTGGCGGCGCGCACCAGCAAATCAACCTCGGAAATTGCCGACGTAGTGCAGCGTAACCGCGACCTGACCCGCAAGGTGACCGACACCATTGAGTCGGTCAGCCTTACCGCTGAAGAGGGTAGCCAGCGTACCCGTCAGGTCAGTTCCATCATGCAGGAAATCCATCAGGGTGCGGAGAACGTCTGCCGCACGACCTCTGGCCTGTTGAGCGTGCGCTGAGCGCCCAACAGGCCGTCAGCGCTGTTGCTCAGTTGCCGGCGCGGCGTAGTGCTTGAGGCGAGAAGTCGCGCGGGGTCAGGTTGGCGTCGAAGTTGTACATCGGCTCGTTGTTGTCCAGCCCGTCGACGAAGTAGTTGTTGTCCTGCAGGTGATAGAGCGTTTCCAGTGTGCTGCTGAACATTGGCACTTCGTAGTAGCTGATCGGATGGCTTTCCTGCAAGCCGATCAGCTCGCCGTTCTTGTCTCGCAGGTCTACCGCCAGAATCTGCCAGCTATCTTCATCGACGTAGAAGCGGCGTGCAGCGTAGGGGTGGTTGTAGCCGGTGCGCAGCGTAGCATCGACTACCCAGACGCGGTGACGTTCATAGCGCAGCAGCTCGGGGTTGAGCGTCCGTGGCAGTACGATGCGGTCGTAGGCGATACCCTGTTGATGAACCGCGTAGCTGTTGTAGGGCACCAGCATTTCCTGCTTGCCGACCAGATTCCACTCGTAACGGTCTGGTGCGCCGTTGAACGAGTCGACCACATCGGCGGTAGCCAGGTCGCTGGTGTCTGGTTGTACCGAGTCGTAGGCCAGCAACGGCAGACGGCGTACGCGGCGGCTGTCGGGGCTGTAGCGCCAGGCGCGGCGAGTGGTCAGCACCTGGTCTAGCGGGTCTTGCACAACCAGCGCGGTGCCGGCCAGTTTGGCCGGTGCGGTGACCACATACTTGTAGTACAGCAGGGTGTTGTTCAGCGCTGCGGTAGTCATGCCCTCGCGGTTATAGACGTAGTAGATGGCGCGGTCACGCTTGATCAGGTTGCTGTTGCCGTTGATGACCACTGCCTGATTGTTGACAAAGTGATTCTGGTCGCCCTTGTAATGCAGGATGTGGTTCCAGATAACTTCCATGCCTTCCTGCGGAATCGGGAAGGGAATGCCGGCAGCGGCGCCGCGGATGCCGTTGCCGTTGGCAATCAGCTCGGCGCGGGTCGCGTTGTCGCGGGTTGCGCGGTAAATGCGCTCGGGCACTGCGGCACTGCGTTGGGTGGGGAACACCCTCAGGTAATAGTCGGGGTGGCGGCTCAGCAGGTTGGCCAGACCCTCCGGAAGTACCTCACGGTAGGTGTCCAGGTTGCTGCTATCGACGCGATAGAGTTCACTGTCTGCGGCGTAGGGGTCGGGGTGATGCATGCCGCGCTGGTAATTGGCCGGAGGTGTGGCGCCGCCGGTCCAGGCAGGGATCGAACCGTCGGCATTGGCCGCCTGTTCTGCACCGAGCGGTGTGAGGTCGCGCCCCAGGCGCTGGGCCTGACTTGCGTCGACCTTGGCATGGGCCTGAACCGCCGCGCAGGCGAGGGCGGCGATGGCAAACATCCTGTACATGAGCTGACTCCTTGCAATCGGCGGACAGCAGCATAACGTCAGGCCGAATGCAGCGGGTGGGTAAATGAGAATAGGCCCGAAACACCTGGGCGGCGCGGATTGTATCCCCATTCGGACAACAGCTGCGATCCTCATACAAAAAGTTACCGCGAATGCTCAATAGTGCGACAGCTGTCACATACAAAACGCTATTCACGGTCCGGTCACGGCGTTGTCACGGCTGGACGGTGAAGGTGGTGAGGCGGTTTTCCTTCCTCAACCTCAAAAAGGAGTTTGGTATGCGACACCCCCTACAGTTGCTTGCTGTGCTGGCCGCTGCGCTGGCGGCCAGCTTGAGTACTGGCGCGCTGGCTGGCGCCGATGAACGTGAACACCATGCACGGCCGGGGCATGGCCAGGGTGGCGGGCACGGCTACGGCCAGCTGCGTGAACCTGTCCAGCTTGGTCCGCGCCCACAGTGGCTGGTGGACGATATGGACGCCGGACCGCTAAAACGTCGCCTGCAGCGCTGCGAGGTGAAGCAGCCGCGTCGATCACGCTTCTCGATCGGTCACCGGGGGGCTCCGTTGCAGTTTCCCGAGCACACTCGCGAATCCTACGTGGCGGCGGCGCGCATGGGTGCCGGGATACTGGAGTGTGATGTTGCCTTCACCCAGGACCGCCAGCTGGTATGCCGTCACGCCCAGAATGACCTGCACACCACTACCAATATCGTGGCAATACCCGAGCTTAACGCCAAGTGCACCCAGCCCTTTGTGCCTGCAGACCCTGCGACCGGCACTAAAGCACAGGCTGAATGCCGTACCAGCGACATCACCCTGGCCGAATTCAAGCAGCTTGAAGGCAAGATGGACGCCTTTAACCCGGACGCTATGACGCCGGCCGAGTACCTGGAAGGCACGGCTGACTGGCGCACCGACCTTTACGCCAGCCGCGGCACCCTGATGACCCACCGAGAAAGCATCGAGTTGTTCCGCGAGCTGGGTGTACAGATGACCCCGGAGCTGAAAACCCCGGTGGTCGATATGCCCTATGAGGGTGACTACAGCCAGCAGGACTATGCGCGCCAGATGCTGCAGGATTATCTGGATGCCGGCGTGAGCCCGCGTAAGGTCTGGCCGCAGTCGTTCCGGCTGGAGGATGTGCTGTTCTGGATCAATGAGATGCCGGACTTCGCCGATCAGGCGGTATTTCTTGATGAGTCGCCGATTACCGCAGACACCGCATCGCTGGCCTACATGGAGTCTTTGCGCGCGCAGGGCGTGAAGGTGCTTGCGCCGGCGATCTGGAAGCTGCTGACATTGAATGGACGCGGTGAGATCGTGCCCTCAGAGTATGCCGAGAATGCCCGCAGCGCCGGCCTGGATATGATCGCCTGGTCGCTGGAGCGCTCCGGCCCGCTGGCAAATGGTGGGGGGTGGTATTACCAGAGCGTGCGCGACGCCATTGACAATGATGGTGACATGTACCAGGTGGTAGACGTGCTGGCACGTGATGTGGGCGTGATCGGCATTTTCTCCGATTGGCCGGCCACCGTGACCTGGTACGCCAACTGTATGGGGCTCAGGTAGCGTTGGAGGGGGCCGCCCGGGCGCTGCTGGTGTTGAGTTGACTGATCAACGGGTTCAACTGCCGCGCTGGGTCGGTCGGCTGTTGGGTGTTGCGCGCGCTGGCCTGCTGCTCGCGCAGCACCCGGCCCCCAAGGTTGCTGGCTGACTAAAGGCCGGCCTGACGCCAACCGCTTTTTTCAATCGGCCTGATTGGCTCATTTGATTTCTCGTGGAACGCGTCAAACGGCACGATTTGCCCATGCCAACAACGCTCTAAGGGAGAGACAGCATGAGTATTATCAAACGTTTTATCCAGCGCCCTGCCAGCAAGCCGCAACAGCCTGCGCCACAGGATCATCCCAACTTCTGGATGCGCTGAAATCGCGCCGCCGGGGCTCAGCCCTCGGCGGCGTCTGCTGCGGTTAGGTCAGCCAGTGCGTCGGGGCTGCTCTTGAACGCCTTGGCGAACACGTCGCGGTGGCGGGCCATGTAGATGCTGACGTCGTCGGCCAGCTGCTCGCCCAAACCCGGAACAGCACTTTGCAGTACCTCGGCCAGTGACTCGGCCAACTCCAGCATCTTGTCATGACGGTCGGCTTGGGCTTTATCCATGAACAGGCGCTCCGGGTCTCTGCTGCTGCGATATACGATTTCAACGGCCATACACACCTCTGGCTGGTCGGCAATGTCTTCGGACACGGCCGGTTGGCCGCTGCGGCATTGTACTGGATAAAAATACAGCTAATCAATCAGCGGCGACGATTGCTGAACACCTGGTTAAGTACTAGAGACGGAATGCGGTAAGGCAGAGACATGTGGTCTTCGCCGTCGATCAGTTGCTCGCTGACCCGCAGGCCGTGAATTGACAGGGGCTGCAGGCGCCGCGCCAGCGCGCTGGCGTCTTCGCGGGTGGCTGGTGAGTCTTGCTCGGCGGCGATCAGCGCAAGACTGGTGTGGGTAATCAGGGCCGGGTTGGCAGCCACTTGCCGCGCAAAGGCCTGTTCGTGCTCGAGCAAAAAGCGATCGCGCCACCATTGGCTGGGGCTGGCAGCTACCAGATGGTCGAACAGTGCGGGGCGGGTGAACAGTGTGTATAGCGCGAACATGCCGCCGAAGGAATGACCAAACAGGCTCTGCTGGTGCGGGTCGACCTCAAAGCGCTCGGCAACGGCGGGCATCAGCTGCTGTTCGATGAAGTCGAGCAGCTCATCCTGACCACCCTGTGGCGGGGTATTCAATCCCTCCGGCGCGGGCGGTGAGAAGTCATAGGAGCGACGCAAAAAGTTCAGCGGGTCGCTGCCGGGGTAGGCGATGCCGACGATGATGCTTTGCCGATAGGCTTTCAGGCCCCGCTTGGCGGAGTGAAACCCGGGAAAGTAGGCATTGGCATCCAGTATGTAGAGCACCGGGCGGGCGCCGGTCCAGGGCAGCTCGCCCTCTGGCAGGCTGATCATGATGCGGTAGGGCGTGCCGGCGGCGTTGTGCATCAACCATTGTTCGGTGCCGTCGAGAGTGACTGGTGACTGTCGGGCCGGCTCGGCAAGGGCGGCTGTACAGCAAAGCAGACTGAGCACTGCGCTGCAAACAAGACGAAACATGGAAAGCTCCAAATGCCCCGCGCCTAGGGGCTGTTGACGTTTCATTCACCCGCCTGCCGGAGGCTATTTTTTGGCCAGGCAAGGCGGAGGAAGCGCGGTGTAGTCGCTCTACATAAGCGACCGACAACGCAGCATGGTCAAAAAATGGCCCCGGCCCTGCGGGTTGGGCCTGTAAAGCCGCCACTCGGCGTCGCTCGTCGCTTACGTGGAATCACCACAAAAACGCCGGAGCGTTTTTGCGCGTCAGCCCCGAAGGGGGGAAGCGCAGGGATGCGCTGAACACCCTACGCTTCTCGCTCCTTGATTGACGGCTTTACAGGCAGCAACAGGCGGATGAATGAAACGTCAACAGACCCTAATGCGGGGCAACCAGGTTTACCAGCGGTAGCTGACGCTGCCGATCAACGAGCGGCCTTCGCCGCGATAGCAGTAGCCGCCGTCGCAAACGATGTAGCGCTCATCGCTGAGGTTGCGGGCGTTGACGCCCAGACGCATGCCGCTGGCAAGGTCATAGTAGGCGCCCACATCTACCAGGGTGTAGTCCTCGTTCTTTTCGGTATTGGCGGCGTTGGCGTAGGTGCTGCCGGTGTAACGGCTGCCGCCGGACAGTGCCAAACCACGCAGTGGACCGGCGTCGACGCGGTAGTTGAGCCACAGACTCGCAAGGTGGCGGGGATTCAGCGTCGGAGTCTTGCCCTTGTCGCCGTCGTTGCTTTCGGTCACTTCTGCGTCGTTGTAGGTGTAGCTGGCCAGCAGGCGCAGGTTGCGGGTCAGGTCCGAGACCGCCTCCAGTTCAAGGCCGCGCGAAGTCTCCTCGCCTTTCTGGACGCTGGAGGTGCCGCTCGGGTCGCTGGTGTCGCGGGTCAGGCTGTTGGACTGCACCAGCTGGTACACCGAGGCGGTCAGCAGGGTATTGCTGCCGGGCGGCTGATACTTGATGCCCAGCTCCAGCTGCTCACCTTCGGTTGGCTTGAAGTCGTTGCCAAAGCGGTCGCTGCCGGTTTGTGGCAGGAATGACTGGGCGTAGCTGATGTAGGGCGCAAAGCCCGAGTCGAACAGATAGAGCGCGCCCAGCTGACCGGTGGTCTGGTCATCGTGGTTTTTGGTCTTTAAGCCGTTCAGGTTGTTGGTCTTCTCGGTATTCACCCAGTCCTGGCGCAGGCCAGCAGAGAGCCGCCAGTTGCCTAGCTCGATCTGATCCTGCAGGTAAGCGCCGCTGCGGTGTGAGGTGCCGCTCTGGTCTACCAGCACGTTGCTGGGTTTGGCGATAGGCTGATTGTGGTCAGGGTTGTTGATGTCGATGCTGGGGGCGGTGCCCATCGCATAGATGACATCAAAGTCCAGCCAGGCGTAATCCAGGCCGGTCAGCAGCGTGTGCTCCAGCGCTCCGGTGGCAAAGCGCGAGAGTAGACGGGTGTCGGTGGTGACCGAGTCCATCTTCTCGTATACGCCCCAGGCGGTGCGGTTGAGCACACTGCTGCTGCCGGCGGCAAGGCTTGAGCTGGTGTATTGGTTGACGGTGTCTACATTGCCATAGCGCAGGTTGTGCTGCAGCGTGAAGGTATCATTGAAGCGGTGCTCGAATTCGTAGCCGAGCTGATGCTGCTGTTGATCAAGCTTGTCGAAATCCTCATCGCCGGGCCAGAAATCCGTCAGCTCGGTGCCGGCTTGATAGGACCGGGGGGCGCCAGCGGTTTCGCGGTCCTGGTATTGGGCAAGCAGAGTCAGATCGGTCTGATCGCTGATGCGCCAGGTCAGCGATGGTGCGATGAGCCCGATGTTGTTGGGCACCTGATCGATATCGGTGTCAGCTTCTCGCGCTACGCCGACCAGACGATAGAGCACGCGACCGTCGTCGGTCAGTTTGCCACCAATATCGAACTGGCCCTGGATATGATCATGATTGCCGTACTGCAGCTCGACCTGCTCAATGGCGTCTTCACTGGGGCGCTTGCTGACCCGGTTAATCATGCCGCCAGGGCTGATCTGGCCGTAAAGCACGGAGGCCGGGCCCTTCAGTACCTCAATGCGCTCAAGGCTGAAGGGTTCGCTGTTGAAATAGGACAGCCAGCCGGTATTGGGCTGGCGCAGCCCGTCAAGGTAGTCAGCGTTGGTTGCGGCGGAGTAACCGCGGATGTTGATCTGATCAAAACGTGGGTCCAGGCCGGCGGCGCCGACTCGCACGCCGGCAGTGTAGGCAACCGCGTCCTCGACACTGGTCACCTTGCGGTCGGCGATCTGCTCAGCGGTGACCACGCTGATGCTTTGTGCGGTCTCCAGAATGGGCGTATCGGTTTTGGTGGCGCCTCGGCTGATCGCCGCGCGGTAACCGCTGACCGGGGCAACGCCCGTGTGCTGCAACGCCTGACCCTCTACTGTCAGTGGGGCAAGCTGGTAGCTGGCGTCGTCGGGTGCGGCCAGAATTACGTAACCCGCGCTCCCGTGACGGGCGATAAGCCCGGTGCCGGCCAAAAGCGCGTTGAGTGCTGCCTCAACGCTGACGGCGCCGTCCAGGCCGGGGCTGCGCAGCCCTTGTACCAGATCTGGGGCGTACGACAAGGTAATGCCGCTGCGTTGGGCAAAGGTGCTTAAGCTACTGGCCAGGGTGCCGGCTGGAATCTGCAGGCTTTGCAACTGCGCACTGGCAAGGGGGGCGGCATGCAACGGCAGGGCACTGGCGGCGGCAATCGCCAAACAGAGTGCTGAGGCGCTGAGGGTGAGGCGGTGGTGGGTGCTGGCGCGGGACATGTACGGCTCCATCGTGGTGTTGTTAGCCTCTAAACCGAACGAGACGCAAAACCCCGACAAAAAACTCTGATTTTTTTGCAAATACTACTTTTCAGGCAGGCACTACTTTTTTAGGCAGGTACTACGCGCAGCCACCAGCGTGTGCGGCTGACCAGTTGCACTGGCAGAATGCGCGGCAAGTCCGCGAGCAGGGTATCGGGCTCGGCCAGTTGAAAGACGCCGGACAGGCGCAGGTTGGCGACGCTGGGGTCGCAACCCAGTGCGCCGCTGCGATAGCGCCCCAGCTCAGCGATAAAACGCCCCAGACTCAGGTTGTCGGCTACCAGCATGCCCTGGCTCCAGGCCAATGGATCCAGCGCCGGGCTGGCGGCGGCAATGCCGGATTGGCTCAGGCGCAGTGTTTCGCCCGCCTGTGCCTGGTAGCGTTGGCCGGCGGCCTGTAGCAGCAATGCACCCTGGGCCACGCTAACCTGACTGTAACCCTGGTGCTCGCGCACGCTGAAGCGGGCTTGCGCTGCGTCGCAACGGCCCCAGGCGCAGCGTAACTGCAGTTGGAAGGGAGGCTCCGATCCCAGGCTGTCGATCATCACCTCGCCCTCACGCAGGGTTAGCTGCAAAGGTTGCCCGACATGGGTGATGTCCAGCCCGGAGCGGGTGTTGAGCTGCACCTGCACGCCACCCGGCAGTGTCTGTTGCTGCTGTTCTCCGGTGGCGGTGTGCAGGTCCGGGCCGGTAACTTGTTGTTGGGCCAGCCAGCCGGCCGGGGCGCCAACCGCCAGGGCCAGCCCGAGTAACTTGAGCGCGCGGCGGCGCTCCAGATCGGTATCGGCCCGCTCCAGCAGACGCAGGCTGAGATCGTGGTCAGGTAAGCGTCCGGCGATGTCGCCCAGTTCTTCACGCAAATGGCGCAAACGCTGCCAGGCCAGCTCGTGATCGGGGTGTGCGGCCCGCCAGTGGTCAATCTTCGCCCGCAAACGCGGACGCTGATCGCTGGACGCAAGCTGCAATTGCCAGGCGATCGCGCAGCGTACGGTGGCCTCTGGCAGATGACGGGCTTCGGCGCTGGACATGTTCAGGCGGTTCCGTAGCGCAGGTGGTAGCAGTGGAGCAGGGCGGTAGCCACGTGGCGCTCAACGGTGCGGCTGGATACGCCCATACGCTCGGCAACCTGCGCATGGGTCAGGCCGCCTAACTGATGCAGCATAAATGCCTGGCGTACCGGGCTGCGCAGACCGTCCAGCAGACGGGCGATCTGCTCGAGCGTCTGCAGTGTTTCCTGCTGCTCTTCAGGAGAAGGGGCGTAGGCCTCGGGCAACTGTGCCACCGCCTCAAGCCAGGCGCGCTCCAGTGCGCTGCGGCGCCAATGATCAACCAGCAGGCCGCGGGCAATGGTCGACAGCAGCGAGCGCGGTGTAGTACCGGTTACCGGTTCACGCCGCATCAACACTCTGACGAAGGTATCCTGCGCCAGATCGGCGGCCTGCTGGGGACAGCCCAGGCGGTGACGCAACCAGGTGCGCAGCCAGCCGTGATGATGGTTGTAGAGGCTTTCAACACTGTGGGTAGGTGAGGTTTCGGACATGGGCGTGGCGACAGGTCAATGGGACAGCAGGCGCCAACATTAGTTGAGAATCATTCACATTACAACCGTCTTGGCTGCGCTCATGTCACGCCAATGCTGCTGCAATCGCCGCCTGGGAGTGAATCCGGGTGGTATCGAACAGCCTGATCGAGGTGTCCTTTTGCTGGACCAGCAGGCCAATTTCTGTGCAGCCGAGAATAATGCCGTCGGCACCCTGATCGGCGAGGGTGTCGATAATCTGCAAAAAACGCTGGCGTGAGCTATCGCGTAGCTCACCCAGGCACAATTCGTCGAAAATGATGCGATGGATAGCCTGCCGCTCGCTGGCACTGGGGGTAACCACCTCGATACCCTTGGCGGCCAGTCGCTCGCGGTAGAACGGCTGTTCCATGGTGAAGGCGGTGCCCAGTAACCCGGCGCGCTGGATGCCCTCGGCCCTGAGCGCCGCTGCGGTGGCATCGGCAACATGCAGCAGGGGAATGTTGATTGCCGCTTCAATGGCTGGCGCCACCTTGTGCATGGTGTTGGTGCCAATCAGCAGTAATTCGGCGCCAGCCTGTTGCAGGCGCAGCGCCTCGGCTGCCAGCAGCTCGCCAGCTTGGTCCCATTCGTCGCGCTGTTGTAGTTCGGCTATCTCGGCAAAGTCCACACTGCAGACCAGCATGCGAGCAGAGTGCAGTCCGCCGAGCGTTTCCTTTACGCCCTGGTTGATCAGAGCGTAGTAGCTTTGGGTTGACTCCCAGCTCATGCCGCCGAGCAGGCCAATGGTTTTCATACAGGCTCCAGATACTGTGATTGGCAGTCAGTCTAGCTGCCGATGCGGTGTCTGGAGCAGTACAGCTGGGCGCGATGTCAGCGCGACGCGTTGCTCTGGTGCTGTTATCGCGCTTGCACGGTTGCCAAATTGATACCTTTCAGCCATGAATTTGCGACGCGGCGTCACTATTTGACGCCGCCGGCTGGTAAAGGCAGACCTGATTTCGACCGCTGTGCTTGGCCTGATATAGCGCCTTGTCAGCCCGGTTCAGGGCGTCTTGCAGACTGTCTCCGGGGGTAATTGCAGTCACGCCGAGGCTGATGGTCAACTGCAATGGTTGATTCGTACCAGCACCAATGCGCACGCTTTCAACGGCGTGCCGCATGCGCTCGGCGCATTGCATGGCCTGGTGCGGGTCGGCGTTGGGCAGCAGAACAACAAACTCTTCACCGCCGAAGCGCGCAATCAGGTCGCGGCTGCGGCAGCAGTCTTTTAGCCGTTGGGCAATGGTCACCAGTACCTTGTCGCCGACGCCGTGGCCCCAGGTGTCGTTGACTTGCTTGAAGTGGTCGATGTCGGCGACCAGTGCCGTAACGGGCTCACCTTGTTGCTGGCACTGCTCCAGCAGGTAGTCGGCAGCGGCGGCAAAGTAGCGACGGTTATGCAGGCGCGTCAGCGGGTCTGTGGAGGCTTGCTGTTTCAGCTCATCCTGTGACGCGCGGATGCCTTCAAGAATCTTGATGCGGTGGGAGATGATAAAGGCCAGCATCAGGGCTTCGAGCATGATGCCGATGCCCACACCGTGGCTGGCGATGTAGTTCGGCTCGATCAGTCCCTTGTAGAAAGTCACTGCCAGGGTATTGAACAGCACAAAGAGGCTGTGGCCGATCAGAAAATAGCCTGCCAGCGGATTGCCCTTGCGCAGCAGTGAAATGCTGACCGAGATGGTGACGATCATCATGAGCAACGCCATGCTGCTGGCCGGCTTGAGCGCGGCGGAGATGTCGAAGAACCCCCATACCAGCATGCCGCACAATGGCAACAAGACTGCCTGCAGCGCCCGGTGCTCCAGCGGGTAGTGCTTGCGGGTTTCAAAAATTGCCATCATGAAGAGCATCAGAAAGATCGGCATGGTGATCAGGCTGATGTTGAGCATGAACACGTCCTGGCCGTAGACATCGAACAGGCTGGCAACCAGCCCGTAGGACAGGGCGATCCACACCAGCCCGGATACCAGATAACAGGAGTAGTAGATGTTCTCGATCTTGCTGGTCGCGAAGTAGAGCAGCAGGTTGTAGAACACCAATGCCAGCATCATGCCGACCAGCAGGGCAATGTCGTTGGCGACGCCCACCAGGGCGCGGCGCGAGTGGTCCTGATCATAAATCTGCAGGGCAAACCACTGGTGTGAGTAGACAAAACTGCGAACGTACAGCGTGGTGGTCGTGTCGGCGGGCAGCAGCAGGGGATACACGGCTGCGCCGCGGAACATCAGATTGCTGTCGTCCACGCGCTCCAGGTCCAGGTCTTCCTGGCTCACCAGCTTGCCGTCGCGTTCGGTATAAAACTGCACGGATTTGACGTGGTAGGCGTGGGGCAGGTGCACGTTCAGCGCCAGCTCCTCGCCCGACTGGTTATCCAGTTCGACGCGGTACCAGGCGACGCGTGCATTGGTGCCCAGGCTGGCGTTGTTGCTGGTTTCGCTGTAGGGCTGCTGGCGTGCCTGCGCGTAGTCGAGGTTACGACTGTCGTCGACGTAGTAGCCAATGCGAAAGTCGGTCAGGTTGACCTTGGGGGAGTTGATAACAACCCCGGTTTGAGCCTGCGCCGAAACAGCGAACAGACAAAGCAGCAGGGCTGCCAGCAGATAGTGATACCGCAACATCTGAGTTCATCCGTGGTGACTTCGGGCCTTGATCGATTGCGCCCTCCTGCCAGCATGTTACTCAAACTGTCGGCGGCAGGTCACGCTTTTGCCGGGCGATGGCGCCTTTGTGACTGTGTACGTCGCTCAAGAATCGACTATCTGCGGCGGGCTGATCGGCTCGCCCCGGGGAGTGAAAAATGGGTGGGGGCGACCAAGGCCGCGCAGCTTCCAACTGGCCATTTTGCCCAACAAACGCAGCAGGTAACCGCGTGACGGCGCGGCGTTGAGCAGCGACGAGGGTATCTGGGCGGTGGCCCCGCCGAGGTTTACCCGTGCGCAAATCGGCCCGGTTTTGAGCTCTGCCTGGTTGTCGCTGACAAAGCTGCTGATCAGGCCGATAAGGGGCACAGAGGGCTTGAGGCTATTGCCGATCGGTGTCTTGCAGCAGTCGGCATACCACCGATACAACCCTTTCTCACTCAGGCGCAGGCAGCGAATGTGCTCATGTCCCTGATGAATCTGCAGGCGGGCCGGCGGCAGCTGGAAAATATCGGTACCACCCCAGCTGTCGAGGGTTTGCTCAGCCGCATCCAGCCAGTGGGCAAAGCGCTGACAGTCACGGCAGTAGCACACTACCCGTGTGGCTGCGGCCGGTGTGACCTTGATGGCGCGGCCATTGACCTGGCCACAGCGGCATTGCAGAGCGAGGTTGTCCATAGGGGCGTCCTTGTCGCAGATCATCGGTGTTGCCGCAGATAGGCCGCGGCCTGATCGCTTGGCAGGGGGCGGCTGAACAGGTAGCCCTGGAACAGATCACAGCCCAGCTCTGCCAGAATAGCGCGTTGTGCTTCGGTTTCCACTCCCTCGGCGACAACGTGCAAGCCCAGCTTGTGCGCGAGGGCGATAAGGCCCGCGCAGAGGTCCGCGTCGCGTTGGTCTTCGGCAATGCGCTCGACGAAACTGCGGTCGAGCTTGATGGTTTGCACCGGCAGGCGCTTGAGGTAGGCCATGGAAGAATAGCCAGTGCCAAAGTCGTCGATCGACAGTTCCACCCCAAGCGCGTTCAACTGCTGGAGGTGGGCACTGGCCAGCGCCGGATCGTGCATCATCATGGATTCGGTCACTTCCATGTGCAGGTCGCCCCGTGCGATCTGATGGTCGCTAAGCAACTGACTGACCCGCTGAATCAGTCCCGGACTGGATAGCTGTGCCGGTGACAGGTTGACGGCAATCGGCACACTGATGCCCTCGGCAGACCACTGGCTCATCTGCCGGCACGCCTGTTCGACTACCCAATCGCCAATTGGCACGATCAGCCCCAATTGCTCAGCCAGCGGAATGAACTGATCCGGCGGCACCAGTCCGTATCCGGTGCGGTTCCAGCGTATCAGTGCCTCCAGGCCAACGGTGCGGCCGCTGTCGGCGGCAATTTTGGGCTGGTAGTACAACTCAAACTGGTTAGCCTCGAGTGCGCAGCGCAAGTCTCTTTCCAGGTCCAGACGACGACTGACCGCCTCGCCCAAGGAGGCGGAATAGAAACAGCATTGATCACGCCCTTGGTCTTTGGCGTGGTACATCGCTGACTCGGCGTTGGCCAGCAGCAGCTGTGGGCTTTTGCCATCATGTGGGTACAGGCTGATGCCCAGGCTGGTGGTCAGCTGAAAGGGCTGGTTGTCCAGTACATAGGGCTCAGCCAGGCGCAGTCGAACGCGCTCGGCCAGCGAGGCGGCTTCTTCGGCGCTGGTCACGCGCGACAGCACTATGGCAAACGCATTACTGCCGACGCGCGCCGGTTGGCCCTTGAGCCAGCTTGCTCCCTCCAGACGCTGTGCGACCTGACGCAGCACCTCGTCGCCAGCCTGACGTCCAAGCGTATTGTTGAGGAATTTGAACTGGTCCAGATCGAGCATTAGTACCGCCGGCGCCCGGCTGCGTTGCGCCGCGTCAGCCAGCTGGCGCTCCAGCATTTCTTCCAGTGCGAGGCGGTTGCGCAGGCCGGTGAGCGGATCTGTGGTGCGCTTCAATTCAAGGTCACGGCGCAGTGTCAGCAGCTCGGTAATCTCTGACGAGAAACCGATCAGCGCGCCAGGGTAGCCCGGCAGCGCGATGGGGATCTTGATTGACCAGAAATGCCGTGCAATACCGGTGGTGTCGTGCAGTACCTCTTCGCGCGCCTGGCGCTGGTTGTTATCCAGCACCTCACGGTCCAGAGCAACCAGCTGGCGCGCAATCTCCGGTGTGTGCACATCGTGATCCGTACGGCCGATAATGTCGCCGGGGACAGTGCCGTACAGCTCGATTACTTTCTTATTGGCGTACAGGTAGGTGCCATCGTTGTCCTTGACGTAGATGTAGGCATCGACGTTGGACAGGATGGTATTCATCAACTGGTTATGGCGTATGGCGTTGGGGGTGTTGAGCTTGTCGGCGGTGAGTGGTGAAGAAATCCCGCTGAGCCCGACGATACGGCCGTCAGTGCTGCGAATAGGTACCTTGATGCTCCAGAACAGGCGACGTTGCTGCTCGTGGCGCAGCACGACTTCTTCTTCCTGATGGATCTCGCTGCCCAACGTCAGAACGTCAAGATCGTTCTGCAGTAGTGTTTGGGAGTGCTCCATGTTAAAGAAGTGGCTGTCATCCAGCCCAAGCACTTGCGACAGGTCTCGCTGATAGAGTTCGCAGACCGCCTTGTTGACGTACAGATAGCGGCCCTGGGCATCCTTAACGTAGACGTAAGCGCCGATTGAGTCGAACAGGGCGCGCAGGTTGTTGCTGGTGCTCTGGTATTGAGTATCCGTGTTTTCCCGACCCATCGGGGTGCCTCGTGTTTTGCCAGCTTCGCCGCAGGTGCAGTTCGCTGCGCGGGCGCTTTTTCACTAGTGATACCACAGCTTGGCTGATGACGTCAGCCATGGCAACCAGACTGATGGGCAAGGCAAGACGCAAGAAAGAGGTCAGCGGGGGTGTGGGCGCGCAGGGCGCGCCCAGGGGGGCTCAGGCCAGTTGGGCCCAGAGATCGTACTCGTCGGCGTCAGTGACGACCACGTTGACCAGGTCGCCAGGCTGCAGCGCTTCATCGGTATCCAGATAGACGTTGCCATCGATCTCGGGGGCATCTGCTACCGAGCGGCCGATCGGGCCTTCTTCGTCGACTTCATCAATGATGACCTGGATGGTCTTGCCGATCTTCTGCTGCAGGCGCGCCGTGGAAATGGCCTGCTGGTGGGCCATGAAACGCTCCCAGCGCGCCTGTTGAACGTCTTCCGGAATCGGCTCAAGACCCAGGTCATTGGCGGGAGCGCCCTCAACCGGTGAGTACTTGAAGCAACCAACGCGGTCGAGCTGGGCTTCGGTCAGCCAGTCCAGCAGGTATTGGAAGTCTTCCTCGGTTTCACCCGGGAAGCCAACGATAAAGGTCGAGCGGATGGTCAGCTCGGGGCAGATTTCGCGCCATTTCTTGATGCGCGCCAGGGTTTTGTCTTCAAAGGCCGGGCGCTTCATGGCCTTCAGTACTTTGGGACTGGCGTGCTGGAAGGGGATGTCCAGGTACGGCAGGATCTTGCCCTCAGCCATCAGCGGGATCAACTCATCCACGTGCGGGTAGGGGTAGACATAGTGCAGGCGTACCCAGATACCCAGTTCGCTCAGCGCCTCACACATCTCGGTCATGCGTGACTTCACTGGGCGACCGTTCCAGAAGCCGGTGCGGTACTTGATATCCACACCGTAGGCGCTGGTGTCCTGGGAGATGACCAACACCTCTTTCACGCCCGCCTTGGCCAGACGTTCGGCCTCGCTCAGCACATCACCGACAGGGCGGCTGACCAGTTTGCCGCGCATCGACGGAATGATGCAGAAGCTGCAGCTGTGGTTGCAGCCCTCGGAAATCTTCAGATAGGCATAGTGGCGCGGCGTCAGTTTGACGCCCTGTGGCGGCACCAGATCAATCAGCGGGTTGTGATCCTGCTTGGGCGGAACGACCTCGTGAACCGCGCTGACAACCTGCTCGTACTGCTGTGGCCCGGTGACGGCGAGCACGCTGGGGTGCACGTCGCGAATCGCGTTTTCTTCCACGCCCATGCAGCCGGTAACGATCACGCGCCCGTTCTCGGCGATAGCTTCGCCAATGGCGTCAAGTGATTCGGCCTTGGCGGTGTCGATAAAGCCGCAGGTATTGACTACGACTACATCGGCATCCTGGTAGGTGGGCACCACCTGATAGCCTTCGGTGCGCAGCTGCGTCAGGATGCGTTCGGAATCGACAAGTGCTTTTGGGCACCCAAGGGATACGAATCCCACCTTGGGGGCGTTGGACGGGGCGGACATCAGGAACCTCACGGGAGAGCGGTGGCATGTACTGCCATTCTTTGAAGCCGCGTATTTTATCCGTCAGCAGGGTGGCCTGTCAGCTCCGTGACATGCATCACTGACCGCAACCGACGGATTGCACGTTCAGCCGTTGCATCTGCTCGCACACCCCCATACAATGAGAATTATTCGCATTTGCCGAAAGGGAAGCACCATGACGGTGGGAGATCAGGCGCGGGAGGTGTGCGGGGCGTTTTACTGGGCATCATCGCTGGCGGTTGGGCTGGGCCGGGCTGCCTGGACGACGCAGCGGGCCTCGCACAGATTGCCGAGCAACTCGGCGTCAGCGTGTGCACCATCAAACGTGACATGGCGGAGGCCTATGAGCAATGCATACTGCTGACCCCCTGACATTTGGCCAGTCGCGCGAACAGCTTGATCGCGCGGCAATTCGCGAGGCGGCCCAGTGGTTGGTGCGCCTGAACGAGTCGGCGCATGACCCGCAACTGGTTGCCGAGTTAGCCCTGTGGCGGGTGCGTAGCAAGCAGCACGAGCTGGCTTGGTGTCGCGCCCAGCAGGTCAACGACAAGTTTGGCCTGGTACCGCGGCAGCGGGTTATGTCTGTGCTGACCGAACGCAGCGAACTATCCCGTCGCCGTGCCATCAGGTCTTTGGTGCTGTTGATGACCGTTTTCCCGACCGGTGTTGCCGGCTATCAAGTGTTGCCCTGGCGCGAATGGCAGGCCGACTACAGAACCCGCACCGGGCAGCAGCGCGCCCTGACCCTGAACGACGGCAGCGAGCTGACGCTCAATACCGATACCGCGTTGGACGTGCAGTTTGACCGGCACCAGCGCCTGATTCGCCTGCACCGTGGCGAGCTGCTGATAGACAGCGGCGCCGACCCGTTGCAGACGCCGGACAGCCAGCGCCCTTTGCGGGTACTGACACGCCATGGCGGCGTGCGGGCGTTGGGTACCCGATTTGTGGTGCGGCAGCAACGCGAGTACACGCTGGTGCAGGTGTTCGACGGCGTGGTGGAGATTGAGCCGCGCAGCGGCGGTCGGCGGCCGCAGATCCAGGCTGGTCAGCAGTTGCGCTTTGGCAGCCGCAGCGCTGGCCTGCCGCAGCCGGTCGATCCGCACGGCGCAGATTGGGCAGCGGGCCTGCTGGTCGCTGACAGGCTGCCATTGGGGCGATTCCTGGCGGAGCTTGGCCGCTATCGTCCCGGTTTGCTGCGGTGTGATGAAAGCATAGCCAGCCTGCCGGTCAGCGGTGCTTTCCAGCTGAGCAATACCGATCAGGTGCTCGCGAGCCTGCCTTGCAGCTTGCCGGTCAAGGTGGTTTACCGCACGCGCTACTGGGTGTCGATCAGCGTTGATCCGCTTCGTTCGCCAGGCGGGTATCAGCATGCAATTTGATGCCGCCCAGGTAGCCAGGCCGCGCGTTCCTGCACTGCAGGGCGGGACCGCATCCAATAAGGCTTTGCGCTGTTATGGGCGGGCGGCTACAACTGGTAGTGTCGGGCTGGTTGCCCCAGTCGTAAAAAAGGCCGCGTTTGCGGCCTTCTTGTTTGATTAGCGTTCAATGATTTCCTTGACCTCATCCTGCGGAATCTGACGATCGCGATCGGTAGCATCCTCGTACTCCATCATGCCGGTTTCTTCATCAATTTCCGGCTTGTCCTCAGCTTCCATGATCTGGCCGTCGGTGGTGCGTACCAGATAATCGTTGCCGCAGGCGGTAAGGGCAAACAGGCCGAGAAGGGCGATAGAGGTCAGTTTCAACTGCTTCATGTGACTACTCCTTGCACATAGTTGTGTTTACCAAATACACAGTTTGTGACAGAAGTATGACGCCAAAGGTTCGCTGGTCGGAGGTCGAGTGTGACGCTGGTCACACTCGGCAGGTCGCTTATGCCCGCGTGCCAGAGCCGTTAAGACGGGTCTTGATGAACTGCAGACAGGCCTCGGGCTGGGTGATCGGCAGCATGTGACCGCCGTCGATCAGTGTCAGCTCGGCGTTGTCCAGACGAGCCGCCAACTGCTCGCCCTGTTCCTGCGGGTTGAGGATGCGGTCCTCTCGGCCGTAGAGAATGCCGATGGGCAGTTGCAGGTCCTCGTAGCGCTGCTGCATCTGCGGCAGCACTGTTTCCACCGCCGCCAGGTCCCGCGAGGCGGCAATAAAGTGACTTGGGCGCAGCCCCAGCAGGCCGCCACCACGCAGTGGGAAGTCCGCCGGGGCCTGCTCTGGGCCAAATACCACCCCCAGCACCTGCTCACGCTTGCGAATGGACAGAGGGATCGCCAGCGTCCAGCCAACCAGCTTGCGTAGCCAGCTTTGGCGAATCGCCAACGCGGCGAAGGCGTCGGACACCTGTGAGGGCATATGGGTGAGCGGCGCGATCAGGGCAAGGCCCCGTACTTTGTCCGGGTGACGCAGAGCAGTGGCCAGCGACACGGCTCCGCCCAGCGAGTGACCAACCAACAGGGGTTTGCCCAGCTGCAGCGCATCGATGACGCCGGCTACGACGTCAGCCTGCACCGTAAGTGATGCGGAGGCGGCATCTGGACGTACCGAATAGCCACTGCCCGGGCGGTCGATGGCGACTACCCGGTGGGTCTTGGCCAGTTCGTTGATCAGGCCGTAACCGAAGTTCTGAATAACGCCGGTCAGGCCGTGTATGAGCAGCAGGGTGTCGGGCCCGGAGCCCTGTTCCACGTAGTGGATTCGGTTGCCCATGATGGTGACAAAGCGCCCCTCGGGCGGCATTGCCAGCTCAACCCGTTTGGCGACAAAGAGCGTGTAGAGAAACAGCCCCAACAGGGCCAGAGCAAGCACCACCAGTACGGCGGTAATCAGATAGTTCACGGTTGTGTCCTTTGGCGTGAGTGTGGCGCGGGGGGCGTCTTGTCGTTAGTCATCGTTGCGGGTCAAACCCGGCAGCAAGCGCCAATAGTTGACGGGCATCAGCCGCTCCAGCCAGCCCAGTATGCGTGCATCGTTGCCAACAATCACCCGCGCCTTGTCTCGCTCAATACCCTTGAGGATGATTTGTGCGGCGCGTGGCGGAGGCATGCGCAGCAGACGTTTGGCGCGCGCCAGCTTGCGCTGCTTGTCTGCCTCGCTGGCGCCGTCCGGAGAGCGTGCACTGGTGGCGATGGCGGTGGCTACGCCGCCAGGGTGCACCACCGTGACGCCTACGCCGGTATTCATCAACTCCAGGCGCAGGGCATTGGAGAAACCACGCACGGCAAACTTGCTGGCGCAGTAAGCCGTCTGGCCGGCCGGAGTGATCAGCCCGAACAGGCTGGAGACATTCACGATACGCGCTTGGGGCCGCTGTTTCAGTGCGGGCAAAAACGCTCGGCACAGGGTGACAACCGCATCAAAGTTGATTGCCATCAGCCAGTCGAAATTCTCCACGCTGACCTGGTCGAAGGTGCCGCCCAGGGCAACCCCTGCGTTATTGATCAACAGGTCGACCTGGCCATGCTCGGCCAGCACGGCGTCGGGCAAGGCTGCGACGGCGGCGCGGTCGGCGACGTCCAGCGGGTGCTCGCTGACCCGCACACCCAGAGCGCGCGCCTGCGCGGCGGTTTCAGCCAGGGCAACTGGATTCAGGTCGGCCAGCGCCAGATGGCAGCCGCTACGGGCCAAGGCGTCAGCCAGGGCGCGGCCAATACCGCTGCCCGCGCCGGTCAGCACGGCTACACAGTTTTTGGTTTGCATGCGTGAATTATCCTTGTTATTGAAATTGCATGACGCCGTCGTCGATACGACCGTATTGGATGATGAGCTTGTCTTTCAGATAATTCTGATGAACCTGCCAGGGCGCGCGGTCTCCCTGCTTGGGCAGCACGCTGGCACCGCGCTGCACGTACCCGGAGCTGAAATCAAGGAAGGGTTGTTCCTGTACCGAGGCGTCGCGGCGTACTACCGCGATGCGGAAGTCGTTGCGATCCATATAGCGCAGCAGGCGACAGGTGTAGTTGGCGGTCAGCTCTGCCTTCAGTGTCCATGAGGCGTTGGTGTAGCCAAAGGTCACCAGCATGTTGGGCACGTCGCTGAGCATCATGCCCTTGTAGGACATGCGTTCGCCAAAGGCCATGGGCTGCCCGTCTACGGACACGCTGACGTCGCCCATCGCGTTCAGCTTCAGTCCGGTCGCGGTGACAATAATGTCTGCGGGCAACTCCTCGCCGCTGCTCAGGCGAATGCCGTTTTCAGTGAAGCTGTCGATGGTGTCGGTAACAACGCTGGCCTGCCCGGCGCGTACGGCATGGAAAAGATCACCATCGGGCACGGCGCACAGACGCTGGTCCCAGGGCTTGTAGCTGGGCGTAAAGTGCTTCATGTCTACGTTGTTGCCGATCTGCGTCTGGACCATGTGCAACACGCGCTCCTTGAACTGCTCCGGACGGTTTCGCGCCATTCGATAGAAAAAGGAGGTCAGCAACACGTTTTTCCAGCGGGTCAGCCCGTGGGCGGCCGGCAGCGGCAGCCACTTCTGCAGTGAATGGGCCAGGCCGTCGCGCAATGGTCTGGCCACCACATAGCTGGGCGAGCGCTGCAACATGGTCACGTGCGCCGCCTGCTCGGTCATGGCTGGTACCAGGGTCACGGCGGTTGCGCCGCTACCGATCACCACCACGCGCTTGCCGCGGTAATCCAGGTCTTCTGGCCAGAATTGCGGGTGGACGATCTGGCCGCCAAAGCTCTCCTCATTGGGGAAGCGCGGGCGGTAGCCCTCGTCATAGCTGTAATAACCCGAGCAGGACAGCAGAAAGCGCGCTTCGTAGGTTTCTTCAACCTCTTTGCCATCGGCGTCAGTGGCTACTGCCTGCACTGTCCAGCGTGCCTTGTCACTGGACCAGCTGGCGGAGACCACCTTGCGTTGGAAGCGAATGTTATGAACCGCGCCGGACTCCTCGGCCATCTCTTCGATGTACTTCTTGATATCCGGTCCGTCGGCGATGGCCTTGGCGTTGGCCCAGGGTTTGAAGCTGTAGCTGAGGGTATACATGTCCGAGTCGGAGCGGATGCCGGGGTAGCGGAACAGGTCCCAAGTGCCGCCGATGGCCTGGCGGCGTTCGAGAATCAGGTAGCGCTTGTCCGGGCACTGGCTGCTGAGCTGGTGTGCTGCGCCAATTCCTGAGAGGCCGGCACCGATGATCAGTACATCGAGCGGGACGGGTTCAAATGCTTGTTGTTGTTTTTGCATGGTGCTTCCCTCGTGTGGGTACTGGTGACAATCTAGATTGTCATATACCCTTTGGCAATTCCTATTGTCCGAATTCATTGCATGAATACAGCTCCCTCAGTCAAACGGCGTTATCGCGGTTCATCTACCGAAGAACGCCGCGCCTTGCGCCGCCAGCAGCTTATCGATGCGGCAACGCGCATCTATGGTGAAAATGGTTACCGGCATTCCGGCGTTAAACAGGTCTGCGACGCTGCCGGCTTGACGCAGCGCTATTTCTACGAGTCGTTCAGTCACAGCGATGAGCTGCTGATTGCCTGCTACGAACAGGCCGCGCGCAAGGTGCGTGAGGTCAATATGGCCGCCGCCGAGGCAGCAGGTAGCGACATGCTGGCACGCAGTCGGGCCATGTTGCATGCCTATTTCAAGTACCTGCGGGATAACCCGCGCGAGGCTCGCTTGCTGTTTGTCGACATTCGCGGCATCAGCCCGGCAGTCGACGAGGCAATCGATCAGGCGCTCAAGGCCAGCAGTGAAGATATGACACGCGCGCTGGCGCAGCCTGGAGAGCATTTTGATGAAATGCTGCAGGCCGGCATTCTCGGCGGGGTGGTTCATATTGCGTTGTACTGGATGGCCAGCGGCTACGCCCAGTCGGTCGAGCAGGTAACCGATACCGCGCTCAAACTGGGTGCGTCACTGCTGAACTGAATGCGTGCGAGACAGAGTGCGCGCAGCGGAAACCAGAGGCATAAAGGCATAAAAAAACCCCGCACCAGGCGGGGTTTTTCTTACGCGTCAGCTATCAGAGCTGCTCGACCGGGATGGACGCAGCGGCTTTCTGGTAGGACTCGATTTCGTTGAAGTTCATGTAGCGATAGACATCGCTGGCCATGCTGTCCAGATCGGCAGCGTAGCCCATGTACTCTTCAACGCTCGGCAGGCGGCCCAAGATGGACGCAACCGATGCCAGCTCGGCGGATGCCAGGAACACGTCAGCGCCATCACCCAGACGGTTCGGGAAGTTCCGCGTGGAGGTGGAGACAACGGTGGACTTGGCAGCAACACGTGCCTGGTTACCCATGCACAGCGAGCAGCCCGGCATTTCCATGCGCGCGCCAGCTTTGCCGTAGATGCCGTAGTAGCCTTCTTCGGTCAGCTGGTACTGATCCATCTTGGTCGGCGGAGCCAGCCACAGACGAGTCGGGATGGAGCCCTTGTTCTTCTCCAGCAGCTTACCGGCCGCGCGGAAGTGACCGATGTTGGTCATGCAGGAGCCGATGAAGACTTCGTCGATCTTCTCGCCCTGTACGGTGGACAGCAGACGGGCATCGTCCGGATCGTTCGGGGCGCACAGTACCGGCTCCTTGACGTCGGCCAGATCGATCTCGATCACGGCGGCGTATTCGGCGTCGGCGTCGGCCTGCATCAGGCTCGGGTTGGCCAGCCACTCTTCCATCGCCTTGGCGCGGCGCTCTAGGGTGCGCGGGTCCTGATAGCCGTTGGCAATCATCCAGCGCAGCAGGACGATGTTGGACTTCAGGTACTCGGCAACAGAGTCTTCGCTCAGCTTGATGGTACAGCCGGCGGCGGAGCGCTCGGCAGAGGCATCGGACAGCTCGAAGGCTTGCTCTGCGGTCAGGTTCTCCAGGCCTTCGATTTCGAGAATACGGCCGGAGAAGATGTTCTTCTTGCCTTTCTTCTCGACAGTCAGCAGGCCTTGCTGAATGGCGTAGTAGGGGATGGCATGTACCAGGTCACGCAGGGTGATACCGGGTTGCATCTTGCCTTTGAAGCGAACCAGAACGGATTCCGGCATGTCCAGCGGCATAACGCCGGTGGCCGCTGCGAAGGCAACCAGGCCAGAACCGGCCGGGAAGGAGATGCCCATCGGGAAACGGGTGTGCGAGTCACCACCGGTACCAACGGTATCAGGCAGCAGCATACGGTTCAGCCAGCTGTGGATGATGCCGTCACCCGGACGCAGCGCAACACCACCACGGTTGTGGATGAAGTCGGGCAGGGTGTGGTGAGTGGTTACGTCGATCGGCTTCGGATAGGCCGCAGTGTGGCAGAAGGACTGCATCACCAGGTCAGCGGAGAAGCCCAGGCACGCCAGGTCTTTCAGCTCGTCGCGGGTCATCGGGCCAGTGGTGTCCTGGGAGCCCACGGTGGTCATCTTCGGCTCACAGTAGGTGCCGGGGCGGATGCCTTCAACGCCACAGGCTTTACCAACCATCTTCTGGGCCAGGGTGTAACCCTTGCCAGTGTCGGCCGGTTGCTCGGGCTTGCGGAACAGGTCGGAAGCGCCCAGACCCAGCTCAGCGCGAGCCTTCTCGGTCAGGCCACGGCCGATGATCAGCGGGATACGGCCGCCAGCGCGCACTTCGTCCAGCAGCACTTGAGTCTTCAGCTCAAAGGTGGTGATGACGTCGTCAGTGCCGTGCTTGCAGACTTTGCCTTCGTAGGGGTAAACGTCGATGACGTCGCCCATGTTCAGGTCGGTGCAGTCGAATTCGATCGGCAGCGCGCCAGCGTCTTCCATGGTGTTGTAGAAGATAGGTGCGATCTTGGTGCCGAAGCAGAAGCCACCGCCGCGCTTGTTCGGAACGTAAGGAATGTCGTCACCGAAGAACCACAGTACGGAGTTGGTGGCAGACTTACGGGACGAGCCAGTACCTACAACGTCACCCACATAAGCAACCGGGAAGCCCTTGCTGTTTACTTCTTCAATCTGCTTGAGCGGGCCAACGGCACCCGGCTCAACCGGCTCGATGCCGTCGCGGGCCATTTTCAGCATGGCCAGGGCGTGCAGCGGGATGTCGGGGCGCGACCAGGCGTCAGGCGCCGGGGACAGGTCGTCGGTGTTGGTTTCGCCAGGGACTTTGAAGACGGTCAGGCTCAGTTTTTCAGCTACAGCAGGCTTCTTGACGAACCACTCGCCATCAGCCCAGGACTGCATGACAGCCTTGGCATTGGCATTACCAGCCTTGGCTTTTTCAGCTACGTCGTGGAAGGCATCGAACATCAGCAGGGTGTGCTTCAGTTCATTGGCGGAGGTTTCAGCCAGCTCTGCATCATCCAGCAGCTCAACCAGCGTGGCGATGTTGTAGCCGCCCTGCATGGTGCCCAGCAGCTCGACAGCACGCTTCTTGTTCAGCAGCGGGGAGGTTGCTTCGCCCTTGGCGATGGCGGAGAGGAAGCCGGCCTTGACGTAGGCAGCCTCGTCTACCCCCGGGGGGACGCGGTTGGTCAGCAGATCAAGCAGAAACTCTTCTTCACCCGCCGGCGGGTTTTTCAGCAGGTCTACCAGACCAGCGGTTTGTTCGGCGTTCAGCGGCTGGGGCACGACGCCCTGAGCGGCGCGCTCTTCAACGTGTTTGCGATAGGCTTCAAGCACAGTTATTACCCTCATCAGTCTGTCCCGCTTGTGGCGGAACGGTAATCCTCTCGGACTCCGGGAAGCACTGAATAATCATCTTGGATAAGGGAGCTATTCAGTGCTTCCCTGGCGTGCCGGCAATAAGACTGTGTGCAAGCGCTGACCCGTTCTGGTGGGGGGCAACCTGGGTAACTGGGTTGGCAGATACGTAACGGGTTGCGGGCGAACGCCTGAAGCACAGCCCTAACGGCGGGCTGATTCTACAGGATGCCGAGGGCAAAGTTAAGCTGTATCCCCGGTGAGGCAGATGTGCCTTGGTCGTCTTGGGATCGGGCGGCGACTGGTCTATCATGCTGCATTTGTCGTCGAGCACTGCCGCATGTCCTCCGATTCAGACCCCTACACCAGTAAAACGCCCTGCATCGGGTTGTGCTCCACAGTCTTTGGTGACCTTGTCTGTCGCGGCTGCAAACGTTTCAGTCATGAAATTATTGACTGGAATCGTTATGGGCCCAGCCAGCGTGCGGCGGTGTGGAAGCGCCTGGAACAGCTGCTTGAGCAATTGCTCTGGAGCCGCTTTGAGCTGGTGTCGGTCTGGGCGCTTGAAGAACAGCTTAAGCGCTTGAAGGTGCCCACCGACCCTCGCATGCCTGTGTGCATCAAGGTCTGGCGCCTGTTGCCGCGCCTGGCCGAGGGTGGCCTTGAAGATGCCGGTCTGCGGCTGCAACCCCTTTGGCACGGCTCAAGCCTGAAGCAGGTCCGGGACAACCTGGATCAGGCCTTCTTTGAGTTATCCAAAGCCTATTACGACCGCCGGGTGCCCTGAGATAGGGCCTCCCGGCGGCGCGTCAGCTATTTTTCCAGTAGCGCCTCCAGGTGCGTGAGCGTGTCCTCCGGTTTGAGCACCAGGATGTCGCTGTCAACCTGATCCAGCACAACCTCGGCGGTGTTGCCGATCAGCGCCCCGGCGATACCCTTGCGGCCCACTGTGCCAATAATGGTCACGCTGGCTCCGATGCGGTTGGCAATCTGCGGAACCAGGGTGTCTGCTGGGCCCTCGTCGATATGCAGGTGCTGGGCATCAATGTCGTACAGTTTGGCGTACGGCTCCGCCCGGGTGCGGTACTCGGCGGCGATGCTCTCCTTGAGCTGAAACGCGGGGTCGGCTGCTGACAGCATGGGGGCCGGGTGGGCGGTGACCAGGTGCAGGTCGCCATCAATCATTTCAACGATATCGGCGGCGTGGCTGACGATGGTGTCGTGCAGTACGTGATGCTGGTCATCGTGGTTGCCGACATCCACTGCCGCCAGCACTGACCCTTTGATCCAGCTGGCGCTGTTTTTCACCATCAGCACCGGGGCAGGGCAGTAGCGCAGCAGCTTCCAGTCATCCGGCGTCAGCAGCGCCTTGCGCAGCGGGTTGTCCGGGCGGTGCTGCTTAACCACCAGGTCACACCCTTCGCGGGCCACGGCGCGGCAGATGGTATCGGTTGCGTTGTGGTGCCAGTCCTGGGTCACGCTGCAGCGGATGCCCTTGGCGTCTTGCTCAACCCGCAGGCGTGCCAGCAGATCACTGTAGTCTTCGCGGTTTTCACAAACCAGCAGGTGCAGCTCGCATTCGATAAAGCCCGCGATGAGGCTGGCGCGGTTCAGCGCAACCTGCTCCTCCTGGCTGGGATCGATAACAACTAGAATGCGTTTCACGGCTTGCATGGCTTTCTCCCTGTTGTGCAGAAGGCAATCTTGCCCGTTCACTTCAATGTAGTTGCTTTTTATCCGGTTTGTGTTGATTCAGGTCTATTCGAGCTGTGGATGCAGGGCTCAAAAGGTATACTCTTGCCCGTTGTTGTAACCACCAGTGAAAAGACCCGATGCTGCCCGACGAACTCCTTGCCTTTTTGCCTTGTCGCACGCCTGATGCCTGGATCGAACAGGCTCTGGCCCATCCGCAAGAGCTGCTGATAGATCACGCCAATTGCGAAAAAAAAGCGGCATCAACTGCGCTGATGCTGATGTTTCGCTATGTCGACAAGCCTGACCTGCTGCAGAAGATGTCTCGCCTTGCGCGCGAGGAGTTGCGCCACTTTGAGCAGGTCACCGCGATCATGCAAAAGCGCGGGATTCGCTATCGCGGTCTGTCCGCCAGCCAATACGCTCAGCGCCTGCGTGAGCATGTACGCACCAGCGAGCCGGGGCGGCTGGTTGATACGCTGATTGTGGGTGCCTTTATCGAGGCGCGCTCTTGCGAGCGCTTTGCCAAACTGGCACCGCACCTCGATGCCGAGCTGGGTGATTTCTACCGGTCTTTGCTGAAGTCCGAGGCGCGGCATTATCAGGACTATCTGCGCCTGGCGACTGCCTACGCGGACGGTCCGATTGATCAGCATATTGCCCGTTTTGCCGAGGCCGAACAGCAGGCTATTCTGGCTGACGACACGGAGTTTCGCTTCCACAGTGGCGTGGCCGCCTGAACCGAACGCGCGTTCTGCAGTCCGCTTTAGTTATGGGACTACTACCAGGGATTGATCATGCCTCCATTCGTCATTGCTCGCTCGTTCTGTCAGCCGTTGCTGCTCTGTACTTTGGGCCTGGCGGCGCTTTTTGCCGCCGCCAGTGCGCAGGCTGAACCGGCCAGCTGCGAACGTGTGGTGGTCACCGGCAACCCGGGCTACCCGCCGCTTATTTGGGCGCCAGAGGGTGGTGAGCAGCCGCTGACCGGGGTGACCATTGAAATGCTGGGCAACGCCCTGCAGAACTCGGGGGTCACCGTCGAGGTGCTGGACCTCGGCTCCCGTGCCAAGGCGCTGGAGGCGGTGGAGGCCGGACAGGTAGATATCATGGCTGGCGTGTTTTTGACCCGTGAATTGCTTGGTACGCTGGATTTCGTTTACCCAGCGGTAGTTGATGTGCCGAGTGTGTTCTTTGTGCGCCGTGGTGCAGCTTTTCCTTATACCGGCTGGCAGGATTTGCAGGGTAAGCGTGGCGCCGCGCAGCAAGGTAGCCGCTTCGGCTTGTCCTTTGACACCTATGCGGCTGACCAGCTGCAACTGCAGCGCGAAAGCTCTGGTGAAACCGCCTTGCGCAAGCTGTTGGCGGGTGAGCTGGACTATGTGGTGCTGGAACGCTACCAGGGGTTGGCACTGGCCCAGCAAATGGGCGTAGACGGTCAGCTCGATACCCTGGAAGGCTCGTTTATCAATGCGCCGCTGTATCTGGCCATCTCACATAATTCGGTCTGCAACACCCCTGAGCTGCGCTCGGCCCTGGCGCTGGGGATGCTTGAGCAGCAGCGGCGCAATGAGGGTACTCGACTGCTCGACAAGTACCGCGGCATCTGGGCTGCACCGTTTCGCCCGGTTGGTGAGCGCGGCGCAGACGCGCCCTTGGCGGAGTAATCTGCTGCCAGACACAGGGCACACTGCTAATCTGTACTGGTCAACTGTACTGTATCTGTGATTGTGCCGATGCAGTGAGGGCAGGTACTCTCACGCTCTAGGCTCCAGGAGGTACGCCATGACCAGTCTGCTTTATCAGCGCATCGCCCAGCAATTGGCTGAAGACATCCAGAACGGCGTATACCGGCCGGGCGAGCGTGTACCCTCGGTGCGCAAGTTGAGCACTCAGAAGGGTGTCAGCCACGCTACCGTGTTGCAGGCCTACGCGACACTGGAGGATCAGGGGCTCATCCATGCGCGCCCGCAGTCTGGTTACTACGTCCATCAAACCCCTGCACTGACTGCGCCTAAGCCGCAGATAGCCAAGGTTGAAGCGCCGTGCGCTGTCACCCGCAGCAGTATCATCAGCGAGATTCTCTCCCAGGCCCGCCGCGAGGGGATTATTCCCCTGGGTGCTGCGGTGCCGGCCAGTGAGTACCTGCCCTTGCGCGCGTTGCATCAGCAGATGAGCAAAATGACGCGCTTTCATAGCCACAAGGCGTTCAGCTACACCTTTAGCCCCGGCTTTGAACCCTTGCGTCGCCAGGTGGCGATCCGAATGCGCGACGCCGGTGCCGCGGTTGACCCGGCCAACGTGGTGATAACCAATGGATGCGTTGAGGCGTTGCAGTTGGCGTTGCGCGCAGTAACCCGTCCCGGCGATCTGATTGCCACCGAGTCGCCCAGCTACTACGGCACGGTACAGTTGTGCCAGTTGCTTGATTTGCAGGTGATAGAGATTCCCACCGACCCGGATACCGGCCTCAGCCTTGAGGCGTTGCAGCGCGCTCTGGACAAGTGGCCGATCAAGGCGCTGGTGCTGACCGCTCGTGCCGGCAACCCGATGGGGGCGACCATGCCGGAGGCGCGGCAGCGCAAGTTGGTCAGCATGATGGCCCAGCGCAAGCTGACGATCATTGAAGACGATATCTATGGCGAGCTGATGTTTGATCAGGGGCAGTCGCGGGCGCTCAAGGCCTTTGATTGCTCGGATACGGTGATTTACTGCTCAAGCTTCTCCAAGACTATTTCGCCTGGCGTGCGCACCGGCTGGTTGATTACCCGGCGCTACCAGGAGGCTATCGAGCAGTTGCAGACCTTCACCACCCTGTCAGCCTGCAGTGTGAGTCAGATGGCCGTGGCTGCGTATCTGGAAAACGGCGGCTACGACCGGCACCTGCGGCATATTCGGCAGGAATACTGCAAAAACCTCAGCCAGTTTCAGTTGGCCGTGCAGCAGTACTTTCCTGAAGGCACCCAGATTTCCCGGCCGCGGGGCGGATACATTTTGTGGATCAGCCTGCCAGGCGGCGTAGACACGCTGACGTTGTTTAACCGCGCGTTGCTACACAACATCAGCATTGCGCCGGGTATCGTGTTCAGCAACTCGGATCAGTTCAACCACTGCCTGCGTCTGAACTGTGGTATTCCATGGAATCGTGCTACCGAACAGGCGGTGATGACGCTGGGGGTGCTGGCCCGCCAGCTGGTTGCAGAATGCGCGCTTGAGCCAGATGGTCTGAAAGTGGAGTTTGCTTCTGGTTCAGCTGGTTAGCAGTCAAGGTTAAAGTAAAAGGCCCGCATCAAGCGTAATGCTGTTCACTTAAGCGGAGCAGCCTTGCGATTTACCGGGTAGCGGGTTTTGGAAATCTTCACCGTCCTTGGTCTTGCTGGCCTTGGGCGGTGATCCAAAAATAACCCTCCGACCCCGCCGCGCAGCTCCGATAGCCTTCTACCTGTTGCCGATACCGGATTCGCTGCAGCCATGACGATGAGCTGGACGGCGATGTACTGACAGGCCGGTTTGAAGCGTATGTCCGAGGGTGCTCGACCAAAGGCCACAGCCGCTTGACTAGCCTCTCGCCGAATGATGTTGTATGCCAGCAACAGCCCCCAGACCTCCTGGTAAACCAGCTCAACCTTCTTGCTTCGCAGTGTTACCGCGTTCTGCTGCATCGAGCTTTTGATGTCGCGAAAGCCGAGTTCAATCTCCCAGCGCTCCAAGTACAGCTCAGCGACGGCCTTTGCGCTGTAGCCCTCGACTGGCAACGAGGTGAGCAGTGACCTGATGTTCCCATGGCTTTTATAGCTGACCTCTCGTACCTCCCAATGCGTAGGTAGACTAGGGTTCCGCTTGCGGGCCTGAGGTGAGACTTTCATCCGAACACGGCGATCGTATTCGCTATAACGCTCGACTTCCTCCATCACGACGTTCTTGCGGGCTGGCGTCAGCCAATGCCGATTGTTGCCTCCATCCACCACGCTTAGCAGCAGATCAGCGCCCCAGAAGCCTTTATCGAACAATGTGACTGAGTTGTCCGGAATCTGACTCAGGAAGGTCTCGGCCAAGCGCATTTCGCTGCCGCGATACGGGCTGAGTTGGGCATCCAGGATCACGTGTGAGCGTACGTTCATCAAGGCAACGAGCCGTAGCATCGGAAAAGGCGTTTGGCGTTCAGTACCTGTGTTGCCAGAGCCAAAGTGCTCCCTCAACTCGGGCGAGTCGGGGGTTCGCAGCAGTGCGCCATCCACCGCGAATACCTGCAACCCTTTCCAGTCATCGCCTTCGTATCGCTCGCATCCCCATTGCTTGGCGGTCTGGCGGAACAGGTGCTCAACCGGATCTGCCCCCAAGCGCTTACGTGCTTCAGTTACGCCGCTTCGAGCCAGCAACTGATCAGAGGCCAAACCTTGGGCGCAAATGTTCAGTCGCCTAGCAACCTCATGCACTGGCTCGTCGCGAAACAGGGCCATACCCAGCACCAGCCAAAGTACTTGGTCACTGGGTAGGCGCCGACGCCTGATGGTGGCTTGCGCCGATAAATTGAGCGCGCTCGCAACCCATTCAACAGGGATGTTCTGAGTGAAGGTGCTGAGGTCAGAGAAGTTGAAGAGCTCGCCGAGGTCGAGCAATTGCTGCTGAATGGGCATAAAAAAATCCGATACCAGAGGACTGATATCGGATTTTCTAGAAACCCCGCCATGGACTCAAATGCTTAAGTGAACAGCATTACGCATCAAGCGGGCCTTTTACTGTCTGGAGATAGGCTGATTAGTGCGCCTGGGGAGAGGCTTCCTTGCTCTTCTGGTGGTCGCGTACCAGCTTCTGCGACAACTCAATAATCTGTTCGCGCATCCAGCGGTTGGCCGGATCCTGGTCTGTGCTCTCGTGCCAGAACAGGTGGGTTTCAATCGGCGGCACGTCGTCAATGGGCAGGGCAACGGCGTGCAGGTTATGACGCATGGCAAAGCGCTCATGCACCGTCATCACCATGTCGGTCGACTCCATGACCAGCGGCGCCATCTGATAGTGCTGAGAGCGTAGTACCACGCGACGCTGCAGGCCCATCTTGCCGAGTGCCAGGTCCACGTGTCCCAGGCCGTTGCGACGGCTGGAGATATGGATGTGCGACTGCGCCAGATAGTCATCAAGGGTAATGCGCTCTTTCTTGGCCAGCGGGTGGCCGGGGCGCATGACGCATACGTGATGGTCTTCAAACAGTTTGACGTGGCGCACCTGGGTGTCGGTATTAAGGGGCGCGTCGATGGCAAAGTCCAGTCGGCCGGCCGCCAGCTCCTTGGTGGTCTCGCGGCGCTTGATCAGAAAGCTGTCAATATTGATGTTTGGCGCCATGCGACGAATGCGCGCTGCCAGATGCGGCAGGATCACCGCTTCTGTCAGGTCGGTCATGCTGATGCGATAGGTCTTGGTGGCCTGCTCGGGTACAAAGCTGCGGCTTTCCTGGACGGATACGCGCAGCAGCTGCAGGGCGTGACGCACCGGCGTGATGATGTTTTGCGCCATGGGTGTGGGCACCATGCCCTGGGCCGTGCGCACAAACAGCGGGTCATTGAAGGTTTCGCGCAGGCGGGCAAGGGCGTTGCTCACCGCCGGCTGAGTGATGCCGACAATCTGGCCCGCACGGGTCAGGTTTGCCTCGGTATAGATGGCATCAAAGACAATGAACAGATTCAGATCTACCTTACTGAGGTTCATCGCATCATCCTTTAGTCGAATGCCTCACATCGAGACATGCAGTTCAGCGGAGGCAGCAGTATATATCGCTTATGAATGTTAATACACGGCAAAAATAGGTTAGATAAATCTATATTCGTCATCTAGCATTTTCTTCGTCGATACCCAACCTAACGAAGGCAACTACTATGGATTTCGGATACTCCCCCAAGGTTAAAGAGCTACGCGAGCGTGTGGATGCGTTCATGCAGGAGCATGTATTCCCCGCTGAAGCCACGTTTCACCACCAGGTCGCCGAAGGGGATCGCTGGCAGCCAACTGCCATCGTCGAAGAGCTGAAGGTTAAAGCTCGCGCTGCGGGCCTGTGGAACCTGTTCCTGCCTGAGTCCGACCTTGGCGCCGGTCTCACCAACCTCGAATACGCCCCGCTGGCCGAGCTGATGGGCCGCTCTGGGCTGGCCTCTGAGGCGTTCAACTGCAGCGCGCCGGACACCGGCAACATGGAAACTATCGTGCGCTACGGTAGCGAAGAGCACAAAGAAAAGTGGCTCAAGCCGCTGCTGGCCGGCGAAATTCGCTCCTGCTTCGGTATGACCGAGCCGGGCGTTGCGTCCTCCGACGCCACCAACATGCAGGCCAACGCGCGCCGTGAAGGTGACGAGTGGGTCATTAACGGCCGCAAGTGGTGGACGTCCGGCGCCTGCGACCCGCGCTGCAAGATCATGATCTTCATGGGTCTGACCAATCCTGATGCGCCGCGTCACCAGCAGCACTCCATGATTCTGGTGCCGATGGACGCCCCTGGCGTCAAGGTGATTCGCCCGCTGCCGGTATTCGGCTATGACGATGCGCCTCACGGCCACGCCGAAGTCGTGCTGGAAAACGTGCGCGTACCTTACAGCAACGTGCTGCTGGGTGAAGGCCGTGGCTTCGAGATCGCTCAAGGTCGCCTTGGCCCGGGCCGTATCCACCACTGCATGCGCTCCATCGGTGCCGCCGAGCGTGCACTTGAGCTGATGTGCAAGCGTTCTGTCGAGCGTGAGGCCTTTGGCAAGCGTCTGGCTCAGCTGGGTGGCAACATCGATCTGATCGCTCAGTCGCGCATCGAGATCAACCAGGCTCGTCTGCTGACCCTGAACGCGGCTTACATGATGGATACCGTTGGCAACAAGGTCGCCAAGAGCGAGATTGCGCAGATCAAGGTGGTTGCACCTAACGTTGCACTGAGCGTGATTGACCGCGCTATCCAGATGCACGGTGGTGCTGGTGTGTCCGATGACTTCCCGTTGGCACACATGTACGCCATGCAGCGCACCCTGCGTCTGGCTGACGGCCCGGATGAAGTGCACCGCGCCGCTATCGGCAAGCACGAGCTGGGTCGCTACATGCCCCGCTGATTGCTGGTCGCTTGATAAAAAACCCGCTCTGAAGAGCGGGTTTTTTTGTGCGCGCAACCGCGTCAGCTGACGGCAGCGCGAAAACCCGATAGGTTCGGGTTATGGGTAAGATCGGCTGGGTGGGGGTAGTCGGCCGGGCGGGGAGGGGGCCCGGCGGGATAGACTGTCAGCGGGCGCGGTAGGTGATGCGACCTTTGGTCAGGTCGTAGGGGGTCAGTTCAACACGTACCTTGTCGCCAGTCAGGATGCGGATGTAGTTTTTACGCATCTTGCCTGAAATGTGGGCAGTCACGACATGGCCGTTTTCCAGTTCAACGCGGAACATGGTGTTCGGCAGGGTGTCGATGATGGTGCCTTCCATTTCAATGCTGTCTTCTTTTGCCATTAAGCAACAACCTCTCGGGGTGAAATTCGGGTGGGTGGCAGAGAGTACCCACAAAAAAGGTGGCCAATTGTGCCTGAAAACAGCGCAAGCGCCAAGTTTGACGGGGATTTTTTGTACTCAGGGGCGCTGTGTGTCGCTGTATAGCCAGCTCAGCTCAGACGAATCCAGCGCTGGTTGACGAGCATCTCCAGCGGGCGGTATTCGGTCTTGTAGTTCATTTTTCGGCAGTTTTTTATCCAGTAGCCCAGATAAACCGCGTCCAGCCCCAAGCGCCTGGTTTCTTCGATCTGCCAGAGGATGGCGTAGCGGCCCAGACTGCGCCGCGGTTGATCGGGGTCAAAGAAGGTGTAGACCGCAGACAGGCCGTTGCGCATGTGATCGGTCACCGCAATGGCGACCAGGGTGCCTTGCTCGCGGAAGGCATGAAAGCGGCAAAACTCCCAATCCTTGGCCAGGAAGGAGGTGAACTGTTCACGGCTGGGCGGGAACATGTCGCCGTCGGCATGGCGCGCGTTGATGTAGCGCTCGTACAGCCCATAGATCTCGTCGGTCGCCTCGGCCTTCAGCTCGCTCACCTCAAGGTCGCTATTGCGTTTGATGATGCGCTTTTGGCTGCTACTGGCGGTAAACGCAGCCGCTGGAATGCGTGCCGGAATGCAGGCATTGCACTGCTTGCAGTGAGGACGGTAAAGGTGGTCGCCACTGCGCCGAAACCCCAGCTCGGAGAGGTGGCTGTAGGTATCCAGGTCGATCGGTTGTTGCGGGTCCAGAAACAGCGTGGTCGCGCGCTCCTCCTGCAGATAGCTGCAAGGGTGGGGGTGCGT
This sequence comes from Halopseudomonas maritima, assembly GCF_021545785.1. NCBI lineage: Bacteria > Pseudomonadati > Pseudomonadota > Gammaproteobacteria > Pseudomonadales > Pseudomonadaceae > Halopseudomonas > Halopseudomonas maritima. The sequence continues at coordinate 63,335 of NZ_CP079801.1, read as the reverse complement.
GGCATAAAACTTGAGCTGCGACAGGTCGGTCATGACGTCTCCCGGACAACAATCTGTCGAGTATACGACCGCAGGCAGTGCCGTCAACGCAGTGTGCCACCCCAGGCCGAGGGGGCGCCTGCCGGGCATAGTCGCGCCAGCTCGGCGCTGAACTGGGCGCGCGGCAGGCTGCTGGCTCCGAGGCTGAACAGGTGGTCGGTTGGCATCTGACAGTCGATCAGCTCAAATCCCCACTGTTCCAGCTGTTGCACCAGGGTGATAAAGGCTAGCTTGGAGGCGTTGTCGATCCGGCTGAACATGGATTCGCCAAAGAACACGCGGCCCAGCGCTATCCCATAGAGGCCGCCAACCAATTGCTCGTCCTGATACACCTCCACACAATGGGCGTGACCAAGCCGGTGCAGCGCGATATAGGCCGACTGCATGGTTTCGGTAATCCAGGTGCCGCTAGCGCCTTGCCTGGGGGCGGCGCAGGCAGCGATAACCGCGGGAAAGTTACGGTCAAACTCGACGCGCAGGTGGGTCTGGCGCATCAGCTTGCGCATGCTGCGCGAGACGTGCAGGTCGGAAGGGTGCAGCACGGTGCGCGGATCCGGGCTCCACCATAGGATCGGCTGACCTGGCGAAAACCAGGGAAAGATGCCTTGGCGATAGGCGCTAAGCAGGCGCTGCGGCCTCAGATCGCCGCCGGCCGCCAGTAGCCCGTTGGGCTCGGCAAAAGCGCGCTCCACGGCGGGAAAGTCTTGATTGTCAGCGGTGAGCCAGGTCAGTGGTGGCATGTGCGAGAGTGCTCATGAAGTGCAGATCGATTCCGCAGGGCGGGTGGAATGGGGCAGCACGTCTTCGATTATTCAAACGGTTTATCAGATACAGGTTATAAGTTATTGTCCCCAATGAATAAAGCGACCTGTTCACGGGGAACGACCCGGCGCGGCGATGGTCTGCTTGCTCTGTATTGTGCACTGCGGTTGTGAATTCGGTCGACTCAGGCCGTACAATGGCCGCCTCACCTGTGATGGAAGCTCTGTTTTGAAGGATACTGCAGCCCCAAAAACACCGTTGGCCTGGCGCGAGCAGCTTTCGCTGCGTCTGCGCGAGGGCGCGCTGCTGGCGATGATCGCCCTGTGCCTGTATCTGTGCATGGCGTTGTTCACCTTTGATGCTGCAGACCCTGGCTGGACGCGCAGCGGCAGCGTTGCTGATGTGCAGAACGCGGGTGGACGCATGGGCGCCTGGATTGCCGATGTACTCTTGCTGACGCTGGGTTATCTGGCCTTTCTGTTTCCGCTGATTGTTGCCGTCAAGGTGTATCAGATGTTTCGCCGCCGCCATCAGCCGATGATCTGGAACGGCTGGCTGTTCTCCTGGCGCCTGATCGGGTTTGTGCTCACGCTGTTTGCTGGCACCGCGCTGGCGGCGCTGCACGGCACGCCCGGGGCCAATTTCCCGGAAGGCGCCGGTGCCGGCGGCATTCTCGGTGAGCTGCTCAGCGGCCTGAGTCGGCCGGTGCTTAACCTGCAGGGCAGCACGCTGCTGTTTTTGACCCTGTTTCTGTTTGGTCTGACGGTGTTCACCAACCTCTCTTGGCTGAAGGTGATGGACCTGACCGGCAAGCTCACCCTGGACTTGTTTGACCTGCTCAAGCGTGCCTGGCAGGGCTGGCGGACACGTCGAGCCGATGCGCGAGTAGACCCCCTGGCACCTTCGCGTGAGAGTCGTACCCCCGCACCGCGTAAGGAGCCCGCGTTCAGCGCGGAGGAGCAGCGCCGAGCGGATGCCTCCAAGGCGCAGCGCCAGGAAGCGCTGGCTCGTCACGTGGCTGCCCGCGAAACGCGCACCCCGCCGGAAATCGTGCCGCTGGACACCAAACCCGCCGAGGCCAGCGTGCGCAGCCAGAAGGAAAAACAATCCACGCTGTTCAGCAATACCTCCGACCCTGGCTCGCTGCCGCCGATTGGCCTGCTGGATCCGCCGAGCAAGAAAACCAAGGGGTTTTCTGCCGAGTCACTGGAGGGCATGTCGCGCCTGCTGGAGCTTAAGCTCAAGGACTTTGGCGTTGAAGCCGAGGTGGAGAAGGTTCAGCCCGGTCCGGTGATTACCCGCTTTGAAATTCAGCCTGCTCCCGGCGTGAAGGTCAGCAAAATTTCCAACCTGGCCAAGGATTTGGCGCGTTCGCTGGCGGTGATCAGCGTGCGGGTGGTGGAGGTTATTCCGGGCAAGACGACCGTGGGCATCGAGATTCCCAACGAAGACCGCGAAATCGTGCGTCTCTCCGAGGTGCTGGAAACCCGCGAGTTTGACGAGGCTCAATCACCCGTCACCCTGGCGCTGGGCCACGACATCGGTGGCCACCCGGTGATGGCTGATCTGGCCAAGATGCCCCACCTGCTGGTGGCGGGTACCACGGGCTCGGGTAAGTCGGTCGGCGTTAACGCCATGCTGCTGAGCATCCTGTTCAAGGCCACGCCCGCCGAGGTTCGCCTGATCATGGTCGACCCGAAAATGCTGGAGCTGTCGATCTACGAGGGCATTCCGCACCTGCTCGCACCAGTTGTTACCGACATGAAGGAAGCGTCCAACGCGCTGCGCTGGTGTGTTGCCGAGATGGAGCGTCGCTACAAGTTGATGGCCGCCATGGGCGTGCGCAACCTGGCGGGCTTCAACCGCAAGGTGAAAGACGCCGCCAAGGCCGGTACGCCATTGACTGATCCGCTGTATCGTCGTGAGAGCATGGAAGACGAGGCGCCGGAACTCGAATCGCTGCCGGTGATCGTAGTGGTAATCGACGAGTTTGCCGACATGATGATGATCGTCGGCAAGAAGGTTGAGGAACTGATTGCGCGTATCGCGCAGAAGGCGCGGGCAGCCGGCATTCACCTGATTCTGGCCACCCAGCGTCCCTCGGTGGACGTTATCACAGGTCTGATCAAGGCGAACATTCCCACCCGTATGGCATTCCAGGTATCCAGCAAAATCGACTCGCGCACCATTCTGGATCAGGGCGGGGCAGAGCAGCTGCTGGGTCATGGCGACATGCTGTACATGCCGCCGGGCACCAGCCTGCCGGTACGGGTCCATGGCGCCTTTGTGTCGGATGACGAAGTCCACCGCCTGGTCGATGAGTGGAAGCAGCGGGGCGAGCCGGATTACATTCAGGACATTCTGGATGGCGCCGACGACTCGGCCGGTGGCGGCAGCTATGACGGCGGCGGTGGTGGTGGCGATGACAGCGAAGAAGACGCGCTCTACGACGAGGCCGTACGCTTCGTTACCGAAAGCCGCCGCGCGTCCATTTCTGCGGTACAGCGCAAACTGAAGATTGGCTACAACCGGGCCGCCCGCATGATTGAAGCAATGGAAATGGCCGGTGTAGTTACCGCAATGAACACCAATGGCTCGCGCGAGGTGATTGCACCGCCGCCGGTCCGGGATTGAGGGGAGTAACCCTTTATGTTGAATCGCATCACTGCCTGGCGCTGGATTGCGCTGTGCGCTGCACTGCTGGCCGCGCCAGCTATGGCTGAGGACGAAGCGGCCGCCGCCGAGCGCTTGAATCAGTTGCTGTCGGCAGCCAACACGCTGACCGGTAACTTCTCGCAAATGACCCTCAGCTCCAATGGCTCCAGCCTGCAGGAAACCCGTGGGCAGGTTACCTTGCAGCGTCCGGGCAAGTTCCGCTGGCATACTGATCCGCCACTTGAGCAGGTGCTCATCTCCGATGGTGGGCAGGTTTGGCTGTATGATCCTGACCTGATGCAGGTCACCATCCAAAAGCTGGACCAGCGCCTGACGCATACCCCCGCGCTGCTGCTGTCTGGCGACGTCAGCACCCTGACCGACAACTTCAGCATCCGCTGGACCCAAGGTGGCACCGTGGATGATTTTGTGCTGACGCCCAAGGCCAGCGACACCATGTTTGAAACCCTGCGCCTGTCCTTCCGTGATGGGCTGATCAACGATATGCAGCTCAACGACCCGATTGGCCAGCGCACCAATATTCTGTTCCAGAATGTGGTGCTGAACGAGCCGGTTGCTGCCGACACCTTCCAGTTCGAGGTGCCGGACGGGGTCGACGTGATCAGTGAATAACGGCGGTCTATTCGCGCCGCCGGCGCCGCGCGAGCCGCTGGCTGCGCGCATGCGCCCGCGCAATCTGGATGAATACGCGGGCCAGTCGCATCTGCTGGGCGCCGGCCGCCCGCTGCGCACGGCGTTGGAGCAGGGCGCACTGCACTCAATGATTTTCTGGGGGCCACCCGGCGTCGGTAAGACAACCTTGGCCCGCCTGATCGCCACCGTTACCGACGCTCACTTTGAAACTCTCTCTGCGGTCCTGGCCGGCGTGAAGGATATTCGCCAGGCAGTTGATATCGCTCGGCAGAACTACGCAGCCAACGGGCGGCGGACCATCCTGTTTGTTGATGAAGTGCACCGCTTCAACAAGGCGCAGCAGGATGCCTTTCTGCCCTATGTTGAAGACGGCACCCTGCTGTTTATTGGCGCCACCACCGAAAACCCGTCCTTTGAGCTGAACAACGCCTTGTTGTCCCGCGCTCGGGTCTACGTACTCAAGGGCCTGGACGAAGAAGCCTTGAGCGGGCTGCTGGACCGTGCCCTGGAGGACATGGAGCGCGGCCTTGGTGCACTGCAGTTGCAGCTCAGCCCGCAAGCGCGCCAGTTGCTGCTCGATGCCAGTGACGGAGACGCGCGGCGATTGCTGAACTTGCTGGAGATTGCCGCCGACCTGGTGGAGCAGGGCGGTGTCATCGAGGTGGAGTTGCTCGGCGAGCTGCTCAGCGACAACCGCCGACGTTTCGACAAGGGCGGCGAAGCCTTTTACGATCAGATCTCGGCCTTGCACAAATCTGTGCGCGGCTCCAACCCTGATGCGGCGCTTTACTGGTTTGCCCGCATGCTCGACGGCGGCTGCGACCCGCTCTACATCGCCCGGCGCGTGGTAAGAATGGCCAGCGAAGATATCGGCAACGCTGATCCCAGAGCGCTGACGTTGTGCCTTAATGCCTGGGACGTACAAGAGCGTCTCGGCAGTCCCGAGGGTGAGCTGGCCGTTGCCCAGGCAATCACCTATCTGGCCTGTGCACCCAAGAGCAACGCGGTATACAACGCGTTCAACAGCGCAATGCGCGATGTTGCCGGCCAGGGCTCGCTGGAGGTACCGCTGCATCTGCGTAACGCGCCGACCAAGCTGATGAAGGAGTTGGGCTACAGCGATGGCTATCGCTATGCTCACGATGAACCGGAGGCCTACGCCGCCGGTGAAGATTACTTCCCTGAAGCGCTTGAGCCGCGTCAGTATTACCAGCCGGTGCCACGCGGCCTGGAATTGAAGATTGCTCAGAAGCTGCAACACCTGCGCGCCCTGGATGCCGCCAGTAGCAGGCAACGGAGGTCGGATGATTAAGCTGTGTATGGCGGTTATGCTGGGCGGGGCGCTAGGTGCCCTGGCGCGCTTTGGCGTGGCGCAGTGGTCCATGGCGCACTGGCCCAAGCTGTTTCCGTTACCCACCTTGCTGGTGAATCTGCTCGGATGCCTGCTGATCGGTGTACTATACGGCCTGTGGCTGGAGCGCCCGGAGCTCTCGCCGGTACTGCGGCAATTGCTGGTCACCGGCTTGCTTGGCGCCTTTACTACCTTTTCGACCTTTTCTCTGGATACGCTGCGGCTGCTGGAGAACGGCGAGGGCCTGTTGGCTCTGGGCTATGTTTTGCTCAGTGTCTGTATCGGCCTGCTCGCCACCTGGGCTGGGCTGTCGCTGACACGCTGACCAGCCGTCACCTGAAACTGCAAAAGATGATGATCACCCATGCTTGATGCCAAACTCGTTCGTACCCAACCGCAACTGCTCGCCGAGCGCCTGGCCACCCGTGGCTTTGCGCTGGATCTGGCCCAGCTCGATGCGCTGGAGTCTCGCCGCAAGGCTGTGCAGACCCACACCGAAACCCTGCAGGCCGAACGCAACAGTCGCTCCAAGTCGATCGGGCAGGCCAAGGCACGCGGTGAGGATATCCAGCCACTGCTGGCCGATGTCGACCGTATGGGCACCGAGCTGGCTGAGGCCAAGCAGGAGCTTGAGGGCATCCAGCAGGAGCTGGACGCGCTGCTGCTGAGCATGCCCAACCTGCCGGCTGAATCTGTGCCGGTGGGTGAGAGCGAAGACGAGAACGTTGAAGTGCGCCGCTGGGGCACGCCGCGCAGCTTCGACTTTGAGGTAAAGGACCACGTGGCGCTGGGCGAGCAACACGGTTATCTGGATTTTGAGACCGCCGCCAAGCTGTCCGGCGCACGCTTTGCCTTGATGCGCGGCCCGATTGCCCGACTGCACCGCGCGCTCGCGCAGTTCATGCTGGATCTGCACGTCAACGAACACGGCTATGAAGAGGCCTATACGCCTTATCTGGTGCAGGCCGAGGCGCTGCAGGGCACCGGTCAGCTGCCGAAGTTTGAAGAAGACCTGTTCAAGATCAGCCGTGGTGAAGATCAACGGGACCTGTACCTGATCCCGACTGCCGAGGTCTCGCTGACCAACATCGTCAGCCAGAGCATTCTCGGTGCTGAGGAGCTGCCACTCAAACTGACCGCCCATACCCCGTGCTTCCGCAGCGAAGCCGGCTCGGCCGGTCGTGATACCCGCGGCATGATTCGCCAGCACCAGTTCGACAAGGTAGAGATGGTGCAAATCGTCCGCCCGCAGGAGTCCGCTGCTGCACTGGAAGAACTGACCGGTCACGCCGAAGATGTGCTCAAGCGTCTGGAACTGCCATACCGCGCCATGGCGCTGTGCACCGGCGACATGGGCTTCAGCGCCCAGCAGACCTATGACCTGGAGGTCTGGATTCCGAGCCAGGGCAAGTACCGCGAGATTTCCTCCTGCTCCAACTGTGGTGATTTCCAGGCGCGCCGCATGCAGGCTCGCTGGCGTAACCCTGAAACCGGCAAGCCGGAGCTGGTGCACACGCTCAACGGCTCAGGCCTGGCAGTAGGGCGTACCCTCGTGGCAGTGCTGGAAAACTACCAGCAGGCCGATGGCAGTATCGAAGTGCCGCAAGCCCTGCGCAGCTACATGGGTGGCGTCGAACGCATCGGCTAAGCTGGCCGAACCAACCCCCAAGCGGGAGCCTTGAGCTCCCGCTTTGCCGTTATGACCTGGTAAACGAGACGCACCTGTATGGAATTTCTGCCGCTGTTTCATAACTTGGCTGGCCGCCGCGTGCTGGTGGTCGGCGGTGGCGAAATCGCCCTGCGCAAAGCGCGCCTGCTGAGTGAGGCAGGCGCTGCCTTGTATGTGGTCGCACCCGAGATCGAACCAGTATTGCGCGAGCTGGTCGCCAGCACCCAAGGCGCGGTGCGTGAAGGCGGCTATCAATCGAGTGATCTGGACGATGCCGTGCTGGTGATCGCCGCCACCGACGATGATGTGCTTAACGCGCAGGTATCCGCTGATGCCCAGGCGCTGCGCATTCCGGTCAACGCGGTAGATGCGCCGCAGCTGTGCACGGTGATCTTTCCTGCCATTGTTGATCGTTCGCCGCTATTGATCGCGGTCTCCAGCGGCAGTCATGCGCCGGTATTGGCCCGGCTGAGCAGGGCGCGCATTGAAACCCTGTTTCCGGCGGCTTACGGCCGGCTCGCGCAGCTGGCAAAACGCTTTCGTCAGCAGGTTAAAAGCGCGTTACCGACTATTAATCAGCGTCGTGCGTTTTGGGAGAACATCTTTCAGGGCGAGGTGGCCGAGCATGTGTTTGCCGGCCGCGACGAGCAGGCTGCCGAGCTGTTGCAGCAGCGCCTGCAGGATGAACGCGGACAGGCCTATCAGGGCGAGGTTTACCTGGTTGGCGCGGGCCCTGGTGATCCGGATCTGCTGACCTTTCGCGCCCTGCGCTTGATGCAGCAAGCCGATGTGGTGCTGCACGACCGGCTAGTGCCGCCTGCGATCATTGACCTGTGCCGCCGAGACGCCGAGCGCATTTACGTCGGCAAGGCGCGCAGCAACCACGCTGTGCCGCAGGAGGAGATCAACCAACTGTTGGTGCGCCTGGCCCGCGAAGGCAAGCGGGTGCTGCGCCTCAAGGGGGGTGACCCGTTCATCTTTGGCCGTGGCGGGGAAGAGATCGAAGAGTTGGCGGCCCACGGCGTACCCTTTCAGGTGGTGCCGGGTATCACCGCTGCCAACGGCTGTTCGGCCTACGCCGGCATCCCGCTTACCCACCGTGATCACGCCCAGTCGGTGCGCTTTGTCACCGGGCACCTGAAAGACGGTAGCACCAATCTGCCCTGGGGAGACCTGGTGGCGCCAGGCCAGACGCTAGTGTTCTACATGGGCCTGGTAGGGTTGCCGGAGATCTGCAGCCAACTGATCGCCCATGGCCGCGGCGCCGATACGCCGATTGCGCTGGTGCAGCAGGGCACCACGGTTAACCAGCGGGTTTTGATTGGCACTCTGGCGGATATGCCGGACCGTATCGCCAACGAAACCATCAAGCCGCCGACGCTGCTGATCGTGGGCGAGGTGGTGTCGCTGCACGACAAGCTCAAATGGTTTTCCCCGCCGGACGGCCCCGCGCCGCAGGGTGTTTTGTAGTAAGTGTTTGCCGGTAGCGTCATTTCTGCCAAATACAGGACATTTTGTTTTGCTCTCTGGCAGGGCAACCGCAAATAGGGCAGGGTGGCAGGACTGTTTCAGGAGTTTTTCATGACTGAGTCTGCTGCCTTGCCGCCAACCATTGACCCCGCCACTGATGTTCTGCCCGAGGAGCTGTCCCAGGCGGTCTATGGCTTTTTTAACCGTATCCCGTTCAATCGTCATCTGGGTATCGAGATCGACGAGCTGCGCCGCGACTGCGTGGCGATGAGCCTGGCGATGCGCCCCGAGCTGATCGGCAACTTCACCCAAGGCATTTTGCATGGCGGGGCCATCTCGTCATTGATTGATGTCTGCGGTGGTGCCATGGCGCTGATTGGCGCCTTTGACCGGCACGCGCACCTTACGGTGCAGGAGCGCATGATGCGTCTGTCCAAGCTGGGCACGATCGACCTGCGCGTCGACTACCTGCGCCCGGGGCGGGGCGAGCAGTTTGTCTGCACTTCTGTGCCGCTGCGCTCGGGCAACAAAGTGGGCGTGGTGCGCTCTGAACTGCACGCCAACGACGGCACCTTGATTGCTGTTGGCACCGGCACCTATCTGTGCGGTTAATTACTCGCTGACTGCCTTGCCGGTGACCGAGGCGCGTTCCGACAGCTCAATCCACACCCCGTCGGGATCACGGATGAACGCGATGCGCGCGGTACTGCCCAGCGTTACCGGCGCCTTGGCGCCTTCTGCGCCGCAGGCCAACGCGCTGGCATAGGCCGCGTCACAGTCAAATACCTGCAAGGTCAGATAGCGCAAACCTACGGCGGCCAGCGGCGCATCGCCCGCAGCGGCCGCGCTGTCGCCCTGTTCCAGAAGCAGCAGGGCTTCGCCGCAACGTAGCGCACCATTGGGCTCGGGTACGCAGCCCAGCACCTGTTCGTAGAAGGCGCGGCTGCGTGCAGGGTCCGTGACCCGCAGGCGCACAGCCAGGCCCTGAATGCCGTCATGGCCAGGGGGCACTAGCGTTACGCGGTTGCCGTCCGGGTCCGTGAGTGCGCGCGGCGCGCTGGCGCCGGCTGTAGCGACCAGCAGCTCGACGATTGGGCCTGTGCCTGGCGCTGGCAAGCTGTCGCGTGCGTCATTGAGCTTGAGCACCGCAATACCCGCGTTATAGCGATGCTGCAAAACGCCACCGCCGAGCTTGAGCGTATGGTCAAAGGTCAGTCCAACCTGCTCACTCCAGAACTGTTGCTGCAGCTCACGCTGATTGGTAAACAGTCCGACATCAAAAAACGCCTTGGCCAGACTCATATGGCCTCCCTGAAAGAGGGCGACACATTACAGCATCGCCGAATGAATACTCAGAGCTGACCCTATCCCCAGACCAGCGCCGGCCGCCAGATTGAATCAGCCCGCGTATCAAACCCTATTGGCTGCGGTGATCTGCCTGGTTACTGACGGCATCGACGCGCCAGCAGCCATCCACCGCCAACGACAAGGCCAATGACTGCCAGGGCGAACAGCACCAGACTCAAGCGATGGTTGGCGATGAACTGCTCTCGACCGTTTTTCTTTACCTGCTCCCAGGCGCGGTAATCCGCCGGGACTTCAATGACCTGATTGCGCTCAACGTATTCGCGATAGATCTGCATCAACTGCGCTACCTTCTCGGGCTGCTGCTCGGCCAGGTTATGGCGCTCCAGCGGGTCTTGTTTGACGTTGAACAGTTGCGGTCCGGTGCGTGCGGGTATGGCGCTGGTACTGGAGCTAACCAGCTTGTAGTCGCCCAGCCAGACCGCGATGCCGCCGGCCAGCTCGTACACGGTGGGATGGTCCGGCGCATGCACGCGCTCGGCTTTGCCTTCCAGCAGCGCGCGCATGCTGGTGCCCATGATCGGGTGCACCCTCTGGCCGCGATAATCGCCATCGGGCTGCGCGATGCCTGCCATGTCCAGCAGGGTCGGGGCGATGTCGGTGACATACCCAAAGCTGTGGGTTCGGGTGCCGGGGGTGATGTGTCCCGGTTGGCTGACGATCAGCGGTACGCGCATGCCCCCGCTGAACGGCGAGCCCTTGTAGGAGTAGAAGGGCGTGTTGGAGGCATAGGCCCAGCCAGGGCCGTATTCGCTGTAGCTGCCGGGGGCGCCGAGTACTTCGACGTCGGTGTTGTAGCGCAGGCGGTAGAACAGTGGGGCGACTTCCCGCAGCACGGTGGACTCGCCGCCATTGTCACTCATGAACAGAATCAGGGTGTTGTCGTACTGACCACTGCCCTTGAGATAACGGATGACCTTGCCCACGCTTTGATCCATGGCTTCGGCCATGCCGGCAAACACCGCCATTTGGCGAGTGCGGTAGGCCTTTTCATCGTCCCCCAGCGAGTCCCACTCGATGTGGGTGCGCTGATAGAAGGTGCCCCAGTCATTCGTCACCGGGTTGTCGCCGCTGTCGGGCAGCAGGCCGCTGGCCAACTGGCGCTGGTAGCGATCTGCCCGGATCCGGTCCCAGCCTGCCTCGTACAGCGTCTCATAGCCCCGGATGTACTCTTCGGGCACCTGATGCGGCGCGTGCACCGCCTGAAAGGCCAGGTAGCCAAAGAAGGGCTTGCCCTGCGCGCGGCCGCTGTCGATATAGCTGATCAGCTTGTCGGCATAGGTGAAGGAGGAGTAGAAGCCCTCTGGCAGGGTTACGGGCGCGCCATCTTCAATCCAGGTGGCGCTGCCGCCAGGCAGGTAGTGCTTGGCCTCCCAGTTGTCTGCGCCGCTTTCCATCAACGCAAAGGAGCGGTCAAAACCGCGCGCCACTGGCTGACTTTGCGCACGGGCACCCAAGTGCCATTTGCCGGCCATGTAGGTACTGTAGCCGGCATCCTGCAGCAGACTGGGGAGGGTGACCACGCTGTCGTTCAGCCAGCCTTCGTAGCCGGGCTGCCCCTTCTGATTGTCCGCCATGATCTCTTTCATATTGCCCATGCCGACCAGGTGGTTGTCCACGCCGGTCAACAGCATCGAGCGCGTTGGCGAGCAGGTTGCAGCCACATGGAAGTTGGTGAACTGCAGACCTTCGGCGGCCAGCTGATCGATATTGGGGGTGCGAATCTCCCCGCCGTAGGCGCCCAGATCACTGAAGCCCAGGTCATCGGCAACGATCAGCAGTATGTTGGGACGGCTGGCCGCCAGGGCGGAAGTAAAGGCGCAGCTCAGGGCAAACAGGCAGGTAAAAGAGAGCAGACGACGCATGATCTTGTCCTTATTAGTCTTCTGACGGCGTCATTATCACTGGCTGCGTTGGCTGACGCTGCGACCGAGTGTAGCCAACGGACTGTCTCTGGCAGCCAGTCGGCCGCAATCGCGTCTCCTGAGGTGTGCCGACGACTGGTCTTGCTCTCTGGCTTTGCAAGGGGCCTCTGGCGGTCTATGGTCAATGACATAACCCGGCAAGAAGCCGTCCAGCAGTCTGATTCACGCCGACCACCCCCGTTCACGTGGAGACCGACCCCATGCTGGTTATCCTGCACGGCTGGAGCGACAGCTACAGCTCCTTTCGAGGCCTCGCCAAGCGCCTCGCCAACCCGCCGCCTGACGGCATTGCCGCCGATGTCGCGGATATTCACCTCGGTGACTACATTTCCCTCGACGATCAGGTGACGTTCGCTGACCTGGTGGCGGCACTGGACCGTGCCTGGGATGACCGGGGCCTGCCACGCTCACCGCGCAGCGTGGACGCCATTGTGCACAGCACCGGGGGGCTGGTAATCCGCGATTGGTTGCGACGCTTCGGCGCGTCCGAACGGCCGGTGCATCGGCTGCTGATGTTGGCGCCGGCCAATTTTGGCTCGCCGTTGGCACATACTGGTCGCTCGGTCATTGGCCGAGCGGTCAAAGGCTGGAAAGGTACCCGCCTGTTTGAGACCGGTGCGCAGATTCTCAAGGGGCTTGAGCTGGCCAGCAGTTACAGCTGGGAGTTGGCTGAGCAGGATCTGTTCAACCCTGACTCGCCGCTGGGCGACGGCAGTCTTTTGTGCACTGTACTGGTTGGGAATGCGGGTTACAGCGGTATTGCGGCCGTGGCCAACAAGCCGGGAAGCGACGGAACGGTGCGTGTCTCGACCGCCAATTTGCAGGCTGCCCGCATGCTTGTCGACTTCAGCCAGGCCGCTGGCACCGCGCCGCAGATTGATTATCAGGAGGCACCGGCGCAGGGGCTGGCTTTTGCGGTAGTTGATGGCGAGGACCATGGCAGCATCACCGCCAAGGGGCGGGGCACCCGCGAATCGATAACCTGGAGCCTGATCTGTGGGGCACTGATGGTACCTGACAGCGGCTTTGCCGCCTGGCGGGCGCGGCTGGAGCAGCACACCGCCAGCGTTACGGCGGCGGCCAGTAAGCGCCCCGGCGATCATTTCAACGCCTACCAGAATACGGTGGTTCGGGTGCTCGATAACCAGGGCGCGGCGGTGACCGACTACGTTATCGAGTTCTACTTCAACAATGACCGGACACGTCGCGACCGCCGTCTGACCAAGCAGGTGCAGGAGCAGGTTGTCAGTTCGGTGCACGTCTACTCCCAAGCCAAGCAATATCGCAGCCTGTTAATCAACTGCGATCGCCTGTACGCGCTGTACGAGCGGCCGGATGACCGTTTGTACATGAGCATCACCGCCTGCCCGGAGCTGGCCAGCAACAAGGTGGGGTACCGCACCTACGGCGACGACGACATTGGCGCGCTGATGCTTGATGCCAACCAGGCGCGCGACCTCTTTCGCCCCCATCGCAGCCTGTTGATTACCCTGTGTCTGAAACGCTACCAGCAGGACGATGTGTTCCGCTTCAAGGATGTGTGAGCCGGGCTAGACCCTAGGGAACCTTTGGCGTGCCCTGCGCATCACAGATTTCGTAACAACCGAAGGAGCTTTGAGCGGATGCGCGCGCATTACTTGCAACACGTCGAATTTGAAGGCCTGGGTATCATCGAAGACAGCCTGCGGCGGCGGGGCATTGAGGTCAGCGGCACCCGTCTTTACGCCGGTGACAGATTGCCTGAGCTGGCCGACGTCGATTTGCTGATCATCATGGGCGGCCCCATGAGCGTTAATGACGAGGCAGAACTGCCTTGGCTGGCGACTGAGAAGGCCTTCATCCGTCGTGCGTTGACTGAGGACAAGCGAGTGCTGGGTGTCTGTCTTGGTGCCCAGTTGATCGCCAGCGCGCTGGGGCAGCGGGTTTATCCGGGCGTGGAGCGGGAGATCGGCTGGTTTCCGGTGCGTGGAAATACACATCACAATGGCGCTGCGTTTCGATTTCCCGGCACGGCTGAGGTACTGCACTGGCATGGCGAAACCTTTGACCTGCCGGCTGGTGCCGTGCTCCTGGCATCCAGCACAGCCTGCCGTCATCAGGCGTTCCAGCTGGGGCGCTCGGTGATCGGTCTGCAGTTTCACCTGGAGGCCAACCGGCCGCTGCTCGACGCCTTTGTCAGCGCTGACGCTGGCGCACTGGTGCCCGCTACCTATGTACAAAGCGCCGAGCAGATTCTACAGGTCAGTGACGCACAGCTGGCGAGCACGGCAGCGTTGCTTGAACAGCTGATGGATTACCTGTTGGAGGAGCAGTAATGTTCAGAACAAGCCTGATCGCAGCGCTCGCCATCACCGCTGGCTGCGTTCGACTGCCTACTGGCGTTGAACCTGTCAGCCCCTTTGACGCGGAGCGATATCTTGGCACCTGGTACGAGGTGGCCCGACTGGATCACAGCTTTGAACGGGGGCTGAGCCAGGTGACGGCCGAGTACAGCAGCGGTGAGGCAGGCACCATCAAGGTTATCAATCGTGGTTGTAACGCCGAGAAGGCTGAGTGGAATCAGGCTGAGGGCACGGCAAAGTTCGTCGAGGGTACAGACACCGGCTTTCTCAAAGTGTCTTTCTTTGGGCCTTTCTACGGTACCTACGCGGTATTCGGCCTGGACGAGGACTACCAGCACGCGTTCGTTTCCGGCCCTAATCACGATTATCTCTGGTTGCTGGCGCGCGAGCCAAACCCGGGCGAGGAGGTCAAGCAGGCCTTTGTTGACGCTGCCAGCAAGCGGGGTTTTCCCCGTCGATAAGCTAATATGGGTGGAGCAGGGCGACAGCGTCTGTCAGTAAAGCCCCAAAACTGGGCATGGCGAGAGCCGGGCAGACGCGGTAGTCTGAAGACCGAATAATAAAACTGCGGAGCCGAGTCATGCTGGACATGACCACCCTGATGCTGGTGCTGGCGCTTACTACCGCGACAGCTGTTGTCTGTCTGTTGGTGGCTGCCGCGCTTAACCCTCAGGTTCCTGCGATGCGCTTTTGGGCAACGGGGCTGACGGTTGTAGTGGCTGGGGCCTTGTTGCAGGCGGTTCGCGAGCAGTTGCCGCTATGGATTAGTGCGGTGGCGCTGACCCAAGGTTACTTCCTGCTGTGGTGGGGTGCCCGCAGCTATCGTCACGGCGGCTCGCCGGAAGGCTTGTGGCGGGCAATGCTGCTGTTTCTTCTCGCCCAAGGCCTGGCCTTCTTCATACTGCGCGATTCGCTGCGCTTCAGCATCATGACCCATAGCGCCATTGTGGTTGTGGTCAGCGTGCTGATGGCCGCCGAGCTAGTGCGTGTCAAGGCGTCTCAGCGCACACTCACGCTGGCCTGGTGCTTCATCTGGGGGCTGCACGCAGCACTCTACGCCCGGCGTTTCGTGCTTTACATGCTAGACCCGGTCTACATCCAGGCGGTTACCTTCGAGCAGGCCGAACCGGTCGAAGTCCTTACTTATCTCGAGGGCATTGTATTTATCTACGCGTTCTCGATGCTCTGCATCATGTTCCTGCTGCGTCGGCTGCAAGAAGAACTCAAGCAGCAAGCTACCCATGATCCGCTGACCAATCTGCTCAATCGCCGTGCATTTGAGGAGGCGGCGCATCGGCAGTTGGCAGCTAACCGACGCCTAGGGCACGAAGGCGGTCTGATGCTGCTGGACCTGGATCGTTTCAAAAGCATCAATGACACCTGGGGACACCAGGTCGGGGATCGGGTACTGGCGGCCTTTGCGCGGTTATTGAACCGCCAGCTCCGCGAACAGGACCTGGCCTGCCGTTTTGGTGGCGAGGAATTTCTGCTGTTGGTCTCGGGCGTTAATCAGCAGCAGCTGGCCGCCATGGCCCAGCGCCTGCGCGAGCAATGGCAGGCCACCGAGATCAGGGTTGGCGATGGAACCCTCAGTACCACTGTTTCTATCGGCTTCACCATGGTCGGCCCCGCGCCGCTGCACTTGCTGGTAGAGCAAGCGGACCAAGCGCTTTACCGCGCCAAGGAGTCCGGGCGCAATTGTGCCCACGCCTGGGAGGCGTCGCCGCTGGCACAGTAGTTGAGGATGTCTGGCGATACATAAGCGGGTGGCAGATTTTCCCGATACGCATCTTGTTTTTGTCTACTCTGTCAAATAGAGTGCTTTGCAACGATAAAAACAAAGATCACGGATATTGCCATGTCCCCTTCACGCGAGGAGGCCGCCCTGGCACTGCGCGAAATCAGTAACGTGCAGGCCCGCGTCGCCGGTTTTCAGGATTACCGTTTCGAGGCCAGTCAGCTGATCCTCTGGGGCGTGCTCAATATAACGGGTTGTGTACTCACTGCGTTGCTGCAGTCTTACCTACTGCTGATCTGGGGCTGCGTTGCGACCACCGGCGTGCTGGTAGGTGCCCGCATGGCCAAAGCCAGCAGCGATTCGCCCGGGGTGGTACCGCGCTACCTGCTCATCGTTCTGTCGATATTGCTCTTCGACGTTATTCTGCACCTGCTGTTCTGGCCAATCACGCCCCGTCAGGGCGCCATGATCGTGCCCTTGTTTGTGGCCACCCTCTATGTCATTCGCGGGGCCCAGTCGCGTCCTCGCTACATTGTGATTGGCACCGCGCTGGCCACGCTTTGCTGTTGCACCTACCTGTTTGCCGGCGCCGCCTATTGGTGGCTGCTGGCGCTGAGCTGGGGCGGCACGCTGGTAGTCTCTGGCTGCTGGCTGCGGAGGTGCTGATGCAAACGCCCAACGATCTGATTCATCAGCCTGTGCGCCTGAAAATAATGGCAGCACTCAATACCCTGGGCTCCAGCCAGTGGCTGGACTTTGTCTCGCTGCGCGGCATCGTCGACACCACCGACGGCAACCTCGGCGCGCACCTGGGCACGCTTGAAGGTGCCAACTATGTCCGTATCAAAAAAGACTTTGTCGGCAAAAAACCGCGTACGCGGGTTTGCCTGACGGCAGGGGGGCGTGAGGCTTTTGGTCAGTATGTGGCCGAGCTGCACGCCATCCTCACACCACAGAACATCGACGGCTGACCAGCCAACGCATGCAAAAGCACTTACAACAAACACAACAATCGGGGTTTCCATGCAGAACCGTTCCTACTCCCTAAACGCCACCCGCTGGCAGCAGCGCTTGCGGGCACTTTCACTGCTGGTACTGCTCGGGGCCGGCGGCACCTCGGCCGGACTGGTGCTGGCACAGGCCGAGACGAACGCAAGCCAAACAGCTGTCACAGAGACCACAGTTGCTACGGAGGCATCGACGGCCGCAGCTGTCAGCGCCGCGCCGGTTGCGGCTCCAGCCCCGGTGGTGGCAGAGCACACCAGCTTTGGGGTGAAAGAGATGTATCTGCAGGCCGACCCGCTGGTCAAGTCGGTGATGATTCTGCTGGTGTTTTGCTCTCTGCTGACCTGGGCGGTGCTGCTGGAGAAGATTTTTGTCTTCGGCCGTGCACGGCGTCGCAATACGCGCTTTCTCAAGGCGTTTCGTGCGGGGCAGCCCGAGCAGCTGGGTGACCAGCTGGAGCACAGTGCGATGGGGCGCATGTGGCAGGTGGCACAGGGCGAACTGCGGCATTTTCGCTCTCTCAGCGTTGAGAAGGACGAGCCGGACCGCATCAATCGCCTGTTGCAGCGCATTGCCCTGACCGCCGGCATTGTGCAGGAGCGCGATCTGGCGCGGATGGGCAGCATGATGGGCGTGCTGGCGACCATCGGCGCTACCGCGCCCTTTATCGGCCTGTTCGGCACCGTGTGGGGCATCCTGAATAGCTTTGCCAGCATCGCTACGCTGAAGTCCGCCAGCCTGGCTGTGGTGGCTCCGGGTATTGCCGAGGCGCTGTTGGCCACCGCGCTGGGTTTGTTCGCCGCTATCCCCGCGGTGATGATCTTCAACAAATTTGCCCGCGACATTAACGGCTTTGTCGGCGCTCTGGACAACTTCTCTGCCGAGATGATCGCCAGCGTTTCGCGTCAACTGGACGAAGGGCGCTGATATGGGAATCCAGCTGAACTCAGGGCCGCTGGTCAAGCGGCACAATTATCAGGAAAACGCAGAAATGAACATCACGCCCTTTGTGGATGTGATGCTCGTGCTGCTGATCATCTTCATGGTGGCCGCGCCGCTGGCGACCGTGGATGTGCCCGTCGACTTGCCCAGCAACGCCGCAACGCCAAACCCGCCACCGGAAGACCCTGTCTATGTCAGTGTGCAGGCCGACGGTACGCTGTTTGTGCAGGAGCAGGCGCTCAACCTGGAGCAACTCGCCGCGGGCGTGCACGCCATTACCGGTAATGATCTGCGCACGCGGTTGTTCCTGCGCGGGGATAAAACGGTGGAGTACGGCACGCTGATGCAGGTGATGAACACCCTGCAAAAAGCCGGTTATGCGCAGATCAGTCTGGTCGCCTCGGAAGAACTGGAGCCCTGATGGACACGAACGCAAACCGCAGCCGCTGGCCAGTGCGCCTGCTGGTCGCGGCGGTGTCGGTCGGCTTGCACGTGGCGCTGTTGGTCTGGTTGATGGGCGCGCAGTTTCGCCACCAGCCGCTGCCGGCTGGCCCCGAAGCCATTGCGGTGGATATCTATGTGCCTCCGCCACCTCCGCCACCTCCGCCGCCAGAGCCAGAGCCAGAGCCTGAACCGGAGCCCGAACCTGAACCGGAGCCGCTTCCCGAGCCGCCCAAAGCGCGCCCGGCGCCACGGCCCACGCCGCCGGCGGCACCGCCTAAGCCGAGTGGTCCGCCAGTGCACAGCTTTGGCGCCAACCAGCAATGGGCCGCGCCACCGAGCCCGCCGCCGACAGCGCAGGCCAGCAGTCGAGGGCGCATGGCGCCGTCGGGCTACGCCGATACGGTCAAGGGCAGGGTAACTGCGCAACTGCGCCGGCCCGCAGGGTCGGTCTATAAGCCGCCGCCCGGCTATCAGGGTGACCCGGAAGACTTCAAGCGCCAGTGCTACATCCCCTATGAAATCACCGTGGATGGCAGCGGGCAGATGCTGTCTTTTGAGATCGACCGTTGTGGGGATGCGGCGCTCGACCAGGCAGCCGAACAGGCCATTCGTCAGGCGGGGCCGTTCCCACCGCCGCCCGGCGGTGGTTCTGGACGCTACACCATTTATGGCACAGCTATTTTTATTGATTGATCAGGGAGTGAACGCATGTTGAATCTATCGCGCAGCGCATTGATCGCTCTGACCGCGCTGCTTGGCGCCTGCGCCAGCAGTCCGCCGCCCGGCCCCAAGCCCAAGCCTGACCTCACCCCTCGGTTGTCGTCGCTGCCTGCACCGGGGAGGGCCAGTTTTGACTGCAGCGGTGCCTTGCCCGAGGTGCATCGGCAAATTTGCGACAACGATAGCCTTGCGGCTCAGGACAGAGCCTTGGCCGAGCTGTTGCACAGTCGCCTCGATGAACTGGACCTGCCAGGTGCGCTGGTTCTGGCGGCCAGCCAGCGACAGTGGCAACTGGCCCGCGCCGGCTATTGTGGCCTGGGAAACGACACCGATACGGCGATGATCAGCAACCCCGACGCACAGCAGTGTTTGCAGCGCCTGTACCAAGAGCGCACTGAGCAGATTCGCCGCTGGCCGATGCCGCAGGCGGCGGCGCGGACCCAGCGTCACGCCTGGGCAAGCTATGCGGAGTTTCGACTGGTTGATGAGCAGCGTCCCGGCTTCTGCGGGCCCATTGCCGCCGCGCTCAATAGTGCGCTGGCTGCCAAGGGTGACCCGAACATCGCTCAGCTGGGCGGCGCCGAGCTGCTGGCCGGTAACCGCACAGACGCCCATGACGTCAGTCGTAACGGCCACCGTTACCGGGTCGAGCTGTATAACGCAGGCCTGTACGCTGGTTATCAGCAGCGTGCGCGGGGGTTAGTGATTGATGATCGGGTAGTGATGGATCATCGCACCTTACCGGCCTGGGTCGCCAAGCAGCCCAACTACGGCGGGCGGGCCAACGCATCGTCATCGCAAACCAGCGATTACGCCAGTATCGATCTGTTCAGCTATCAAGGCGAAACGCTGGCGCTGGTCAATGAAACCTGGGGCTTTTACTCACCCGCAGCGCGGGGTGAATCTGCTTACGCCGGCGTGTATGCCCTGGGCGCCGAGCTCCAGCCGTTGTGTTTGATGCAAAGCTATCTGACGCCGCCGCGCACCGACACCCTGCGCGGTCTACCCACCTTTGCCTTGCTGGATGCAGAGCTGAACAGCTTGGCCGGAGATCCGTTGCCGGGCTATTCCCAGCAAGATCGCCGCGATCTGCACCAGCGTTGGAAAGAGCGTCAATGGACGCTGCTCAACCTGCCGCTGCTGGGTGTGGACGAATACTCGCGCAGCGGCCGCGAAGCAGCCGTTCGCCAGCGCCATGACGCTGCCATGGATGCCTTCTTCGCCTGGTCGGAACGCAATCTCAGCAACAAGCAGCGCTACCGGCGCATCATGCCGCTGCTGGCACCGGCGCAGCGTGAATTGGCTGGCATGTTTGTCGAGCAGGGTTTGACCGCAGAGGAAGCCGAGTTGGCAGCAAACCTGCTTTTCCATGAGAGTTTTGCCCGCAGCATGGAAAACCTGCAGGTGCCTGAGCAGCTCCCGGCGGAGCTGGCTGCACCCTTTGCCCGTTATCAGCCACGCTATGCCTTCGCGCCTGAGCCGGGCGCGCTTGAGCAGGGACGGCAGTTTGCGACGCTGCATAGCGTACTGCTGAACGGTGCACCCCTGAACGTGGTGAACGATTTTATTGCCTACGAAACCGAGGTACTGGGGACTGCACGCGGGCAGGGCGCCGACGGCGATACCGCGTTGATGGCTGCAGTTGCCAGCCCTGAGGCCGTCAGCCTGTTGCTACAGCAGGGCTTTGACCCGAACGCCGGTAATGACTGGGGCAAGACGCCACTGATGGTGGCGGCGCAACAGGGTGAGGTGGAATCCATCCGCCGCCTGCTTGCGGCGGGTGCCAATGTGCACGCTGAAACGCGCAGCGTAACTGGCGCAGGTGTCGGCGGCCCGGATCGTCGTGAAGCAGCCGATGGACGCCAGACGGCGCTCTTGCTGGCCGCAACCAGTGCTAATGAAGCGAGCATTCGCAGTCTGATGGAAGCCGGCGCCATGCGACAAGCCTGGCGCGGGTACGATGCGCAGATTTGCCGGGCGGTGGCAGGCAACACTGAGCTGTCGAACAGTCAGCGCGACAGCTTTAAAGCCTCCGAACTCTGCGCCAGCACCTATGCACCGCTGCCGGTCAGTGCGCAGACAGTGGTGGATATTCGTGCCGGTGATGAGCTGCAGGTACGTGAAGACGGCAAGCTATATCCGGTGCGACTGCTTACCAGGCCCGCTGCCACGCTGTTTGGTCGAACCACTCAAATGGCGCCAGACGAACTGCTGCAAGAGATCGGAGGCATGGCAGTCAACGTGGCGGTCACGGCCCAGCGTCGCGGCAAGGTGCGCATCTCAGGCCCACTGAACCTGGTGTTTGATGACCTGGCCAGCAACACCCCCGAGCAGCTGAATTTCATGGTTGCCTACGCGGTAGATGGCACGCCCGTACCGCAGGCGGGTTATCAAGCGCGCCAGGTGCCTGAGCAGAAGGTGCTGAGCCTGGATTACGACGCTGCGCAACATAGCGTGGAATCGGCTTGGCGAGCCTTGTACAGTGCGGCCTATACTCAAGGGCTGAAACCTGCTCCAAGCGGATATGTTGTTATCGATAACCGCGGCGCTCGTCGTATCAGCTATCAGTTGCTGGTCAGCGACCAATACGAGGAGTGAGCAGCTGAGGTGTGCTGGCGTTTCGTCTGTGCGCTGCCAGTCAGCGTGCGGTCGAAACGCCAATAACTGTCAGGACCACAAGCCCGGCTTGCACATGCCGGGCCTTTGTCATAAGGGATGTTTGAATGCTGCGAACTCTGCTTCTGGTCGGTGCGGCCAGCTTCATGGTCGGCTGTGCAACAGCAGGCATGACTCACTCCGAGCTACCAACCTACTACCTGCCCAGCGACCCCTCTACCAAGCTCAGCCAGTACGTGGCAAAGCAACGGCCTGCAGATGACAGCCAGTCCGGCTTTGTTCTGCTGCATGACGGCGCCGACGCCCTGGCGGCCCGCATCAAGCTGATCGACATGGCTCAGGACAGCCTCGACATCCAGTACTACATCTACAACATCGACACCACCGGTGGGCTAGTGACCGAGCACCTGCTCAAGGCCGCCGACCGCGGTGTTCGGGTGCGGCTGCTGCTGGATGACGTTGGCGCGGGCCTTGAAGACTTCAAGGTGTCGACCATTGATCTCCATCCCAACATTGAAGTGCGTTTGTACAATCCGCTCAGCCTGCGCAACGATTGGTTGAAACTGTTCAGCAAACTGGGTGAGTTCGGGCGCATCAATTATCGAATGCACAACAAACTGATCGTTGCTGACAATCAGGCGTTCATTACCGGCGGGCGCAATATTGGGGATGAGTATTTCGCCCTGAGCGATGTCGACTTTCAGGATGTTGACGTGCTGGGGATTGGGCCAATCAGCGACGACGCTTCGAACAGCTTCGACGACTTTTGGAATAGCGGCATCGCGATACCTATCCATGTCATGGCTGAGGAGTCCAGTGCCGAGGACCTGAGCGGCATGCGCGCGCGCCTGGGTTCAAACACCCGTGCCGCCGAGCGCAACCCCTACGTACAGGCGGTGGAGCAATCGACCTTCCTGACCGGTATGAACAGCGAAACGCTGGATTGGCATTGGGGCAAGGCCCAATGGTTTTATGATGACCCCTCCAAGTCTGATCCGCATGGCGATGGCAATGGGGTCGCCTTTCTCGGTCGAGTGCTGATTGAGCCAATCAAGCAGGTAGAAGAAGAGTTGCTACTGACCTCTGCCTACTTTGTGCCACGTGATAGGGGCGAGCGTTTTCTGCTTGGCCTGGTTGAACGAGGTGTAGACGTCTCTGTACTCACCAACTCACTGGCCACCACTGACGTATTGGCGGTGCACAGCGGTTATGCCAAGTCTCGCGAACCCTTGCTTGAGGGCGGGGTAAATATGTGGGAGCTGCGGCCCATTGCTGGCCAGCAGGAGCGCGCAAGCCCTTTTCTGGGTGAATCGCTGGCCAGTCTGCACGCCAAGACCTTTGTGTTTGATCGCAAGTCAGCCTTTATCGGTTCGGTCAACCTGGACCCGCGCTCCATCAAGCTGAATACCGAGGTGGGAGTGCTGATCGAAAACGAGGCGTTAGCGCAGGAGATGGTGGCGCTGTTCCAGCGCTGGACCTCGGAGGATTACGCCTTTGCTCTGAGCCTGAATGATGACGGCAGTATGCGCTGGAGCGCAGAGGGTGAGACCTGGGACAGCGAGCCGGACGTCAGTCGTTTTCGCCGATTCATGAGCTGGACGCTGGGCTGGTTGCCGATTGCCGGCCAGCTGTGAGGTTGGCCGGGTTCAGGCGCGCCAGCCGGACAGCGCCTCCAGGTAAACCCGTGCGTGGCGCTGTACTGCGTCTGGGTCGCCCAGCTCGATGGCCTGGTGCAGCGACTCCAGCGGCTCGGCCACCCGGACCCAGGCACCGCCCAGGGCCAGCAGGTCGCCTTCAAGCTGGTAGCTCAGCTCTTCGAGCTGAGTGAGAACCTGCCGGTCCACCGGTTGCTGCAGTAATTGCTCCAGAGTGCGGCTGTGGTCATGCAGCTGCAGCACCGCACTTTGACGTGGCAACAGGCTCTGAGTGGTGGAGTGTTGAGTTGCCAGCATGGCGGGGCTCATCATGCTGACGGTCAAGCTGACGGGGACCAGATAGACTTTCATTGCAATCTCGCAAACGATAATCAAACTCATTTGAGTGTAGCTACCGCATCGATGAATGCAAGCCCTTTCTTTTTGTGATGACAAACGGCCCACACATCTCTGCTGTTTACAGCAAGGGGCTCAAAAAGAACATGCCGCGTTCGAGCATTCGTGCGGCCCGAGAGCGCTGCTTCCAGCGCTCCAGATCGAGTGGGGTGCTATCACCAAGATAGCCGTCAAGCAGCCTGCGAATGCTGGCGCAGCCCTCTGGCGAGAACAGTGCCAGGGTCAGCTCGAAGTTGAGCTGCAGGCTGCGGATATCCAGGTTTACGCTGCCGACCAGCGCTAGCTGGTCGTCCATCAGCATAGCTTTAGTGTGCAGCAGCCCGCCGGCGAACAGGTGGATCTCGCCTCCGGATTCGAGCAGCCGCTCAAAGTACGCACGACTGGCCCAGCTCACCATGCGCGAGTCATTCCGCTGAGGAACCAGTACGCGGACCCGCACACCGCGCCGTGCGGCTTGGCATAGCGCGTCAAAAATGGCTTCCGACGGTACGAAATAGGGTGTGCTGATGGTGATGCTGTCGTTGGCGCGGTAAATGCTCGATAGCACGGCTTGACCAATCAGGTCTTCACCGGTGCCCGGCCCCGACGGCAATACCGAGAGCCAGTTGTCGCAGGCCGGCGGGTTTGTCGGCGCTGGTGCCAGCCGCCGAAGGCCGGTTTCAAGCTCCCAGTCCCACGCGAATACCTTGTTCAAACCGTGCGCTGCCGGCCCCTCCAAACGCAGCATGACATCGATCCACTGGCCTACCTTGGCTTCCTTCTTGAAGTAGCGGGGGTCGGCAATGTTCATGGAGCCGCTGTAGGCAATTTTGTCGTCAATGACCACCAGTTTGCGGTGCAGGCGCAGGTCAATGCGCTGTGCCAGTGCGCGCAGCAAGCGCACCGGCAAGGCTGGCACCACTTCGATGCCGGCATCGATCAATCGCTTGCGCCAGGGGGAGCGGAAAAACCGGCGGCTGCCGGCGTGGTCAATCAGCAAAGACACTTTCACCCCACGCGCCGCAGCGGCTATCAGCGCTTCGGATAGGCTGTCTACCCGGCCGCCTGGAAACCAGATGTAGGTTTCCAGATGAATGCTCTGTTGTGCGTTGGCGACATCCTGGCACAGCCGGGCGAAAATTTGTTCGGGATTGTCCAGCAGTTCCAGTTGTTGATAACCCAGCGCCCCCTGTCCCAGACGTTGTTGCAGCATCTGGTGAATGCCTTGTACCAGAGAGCCGCGAGGCAACGAGCCGGCAGGGGGCTGATAGTCTTCGGAGATGCTGTCGAGAAAGGGCTCGACCATGCTTTCGGCGCGCCGTGCACGCTGGCGGCCAAGGTTCAACTCGCCCAGCATCAGGTAAAGGACAGCGCCAAGCACCGGCAGAATATAGATAACCAGCAGCCAGGACAGGGTGACACTGACTGGCGTGCGTTTGGCCAGCACCCGCAGGGTGACCGCCGCAGTAAAAAGCCAGTAAAGTACAAGCAGGGCGATGCCCAGGATGCGTTCGAAATAGTCCATGAGAGTGAACAGAAAGGCGCTGGCTGAGTCGAACACGCAATCTAGCAGGAAATCCCACCGTTAAGAAATCGTCAGCGAGACCCTGAATCCCATGTTGCCATTCTCCTTCGTTGATCGACTGCGCTATCTGGTCGAGCGCCAGTTTATCAAGGGCGCGCACTATCAGTTGCTGGTAGTCGCCGCCTTCATCGCGTTGATCTCGGTCGTCGGCGGGTGGCTGGTGTGGCCCAGCAGTGGCGACGGCACGCTGGCTGACTCGGTCTGGTGGGCGTTTTTGCGTCTGACCGATCCCGGGTATCTGGGCGATGACGAGGGTACCTGGCGGCGCATTGTATCTACCGTCCTGACGTTGAGCGGCTACGTTGTCTTTCTGGGTGCCCTGGTCGCCATCATGACCCGTTGGTTGATCGCCATGATGGTCAAGCTGGAACAGGGGCTTACTCCGGTTACCGTGACCGGCCACATTGTGATTCTGGGCTGGACCAACCGCACCATTCCCTTGGTACAGGAAATTCTGGACGTGAACGGCGGCATCCAGCGCCTGCTGAAAGCGCGTCTGACCAAACGCCTGCGACTGGTTATTCTGGCCGAGGAGGTCACCGCGGAGCACGTCCATGAGCTGCGCGCCATTCCGCTGATCCGGCGCAATATGAGCAGCATCATTTTGCGTTCCGGTACGGCGCTGCAGCCTGAGGATCTGGATCGCGCCGCCTGCCTGCAGGCGGCGGTTGTGCTGATTCCGGGGCGCATGCAAACCGCCGGTGGCCTGGTTAGCAGTGATGTGGAAACCATCAAGGCGCTGTTGACGCTACAGGCGCAGGCTCAGCAGCGGGGCATTACACCACCTTATGTGGTGGCTGAAGTGGACGACCGCCGCAAGCTCACCGTTATGCAACGCGCCTATTCAGGCCCGTTGGAGGTGTTGGCCAGTGATGCACTGGTCAGCCGCTTGTTTGCCCAATCGATCATTCATCCGGGGCTGCCGGAGCTGTTTGGCGAAGTGCTGACGGTCTATGACGGTAACGAGTTCTACATCCGTTCGACCGACAACTGCGTGGGCATGACGCTGGCCGATATCGGTAGCCGCGCACCGGAGGCGATTGTCTGCGGTCTGATGCGTCCCGACGGCGGCAGCTGGAAGATCTGGCTCAACGCGCCAAGCGGCGAACTCATCCAGGCTGGCGACAAGGTCGTCATGCTGGCCCGCGATTACGTCCATGCTGAACCGCTGGCAGAATCCAGTACCCCCTTGCGCCCGCTGCAGCGCCCGGCGCTCGCCCCGCAGCGCCAGACCGGCGGTTTGAAGCGGCTGCTGATTCTTGGCTGGAGCCGACGTGTGCCTGCCTTGATTCATGAGCTGGCGGGCTATGGTGACTTTCGTTTTGATGTGCACATGGTGTCGGTGCTCGACCCGGCAGAGCGCATAGCCGCTATTCAGGCCTACAGCCCGGATACTGGTCGAGTAGAGTGTCATCACGTTCAGGCTGACTATATGGTCGAAGGGGCTCTGCGCGGGCTAATAGAGCAGCGGTTTGACTCTATCTTGCTGATTTCCTCGGATCGACTGGAGTCCGGCGAGGAGGCAGACGCCCGCGCCATGGTGGGCTATCTGATTGTTGACGAGCTGCTGCGCGAACGCACCCAGCGCCCGCAACTGCTGCTGGAGTTGAGCGACCCAGCCAACGAAGCGCTGGTGGTGCGCAAACGCGGAGAAACCATTGTCGGGCCGACCATTCTTAGCCACCTGATGGCGCAGATAGCCCAGCGGCGCGAGTTGGGACTGATGTTTGAGCACCTGCTCACCACCGGCGGACCCGAGCTGGTGTTCCGGGGGCTGCAGGACTACCCGATGCAGAGTGTTACGACCTTTGCGGACCTTGAAGCGGTGATCGCGCTGCAAGGCGACACCGCGCTGGGCATTTACCGGGCCAAGGCAGACAGCGAAGGCCGACGCCTGCAGCTCAATCCGGCACGGGACAAGCCGCTGCGTCTGGGCGAGGGAGACCAGCTGGTGGTGCTGGCAACGCTGGAGAGCAACTAAGCGGTGTTACAAGCAGTTGTCGGGCTTGGGCAAGCCCGCCAGCTTGCTGCCCAGTTTGGCCGGGCTGCCCGGAAACAGCCCGAGCAGATACATGCTATTGCCTTTGTCCTTGCCCAACTGCTGTCCGACGTATTTCACCAAAGGGCGCATCGCAGGGGATAGCTGGTAGGTCTGATAGAAACTGCGCAGCAGATGGATGACCTCCATGTGCGCGGGCGTCAGCTCAATGCCCTCACGACGCGCCAGCTCTGCGGCAACGGCTTCGCTCCAGTCATCCAGCGACTGCAGAAAACCCTCCTTGTCCAACGCAATGGCACGCCCGTTTACTTGCATTGACTGGCTCACCAGCTGAGCACCTTGTCATGGCTAATGCACAGCTCGACCATTTGCGCGTAGTCGATGAGCATCACTCTGCGCGGCAGATCATCGATTGGCAGGCCGCGGGCCTGAACATCGCTCTCCAATGCGTAGAGGCCGACACTGCCTGGCAACAGCTGCATAGCGTTGGCTGAGCTGGTACGTGGCAGTAGGGCATACACCGCATCCTCGATCAGCAACAGCCCCTGGTGCGGCCCCATTACGCGCAGGCTGCTGGCAAAGTGCGTGTCGTCTTGCGGCGCGTGACGCAAAATATGCAGTATCGTCGTGCTCATAGCGTCACCACCTGATCATGATGGTCCAGCAGGCTTGCGATTTCCGCGCCGTCTATTGCCTTGGCGGGCAGCAGAAAACGCCCGGGTTGCAAGCCTCGCTCCCCCAATGAGTGATGGCAGACGTAGATATCCTCCACGCCGAACATTGGCAGGGCCTGCAGGTTGGCAGCCAGTGGTTTTTGCTCGATCAGCGCCGACTCCTGCCCGGGTAGCAACTGCAACACGCCCGCATCCATGAACAACATGCTTACCGGTACACCAAAAGCAGCAGCAGCCAAGGCCAGGTCCAGCGCTTCGCGCGCTGCTACTGCGGTAGGAGGCTGGCGGCTGATGACCAGCAGGCTCTTCAGTTCAGGTGCCAAAGGTCACCGCCCGGTCTGCGGTTTGCAACGCATCGACCCATTGTCCCAATCCGGATAACGCCCAGGGCTCGCCTGTGTTTGCGGCTGGCCGCTCCCAGCGGTCTGCCTCTGCCTCGTTTAACACACCGCGCCGCAGCGCAGCGGCAATGCAGACTACGGCGTCCAGCTGGTTGTCCTGAATAAAGGCGCGCCAGCGCTGGGCCAGGTCGCATTCATCCTGCGGCTGCACGCCTAGGGTAGAGGCTAGATGGACGGCATCGCGGTAAAAGAACAGACGGCTGATCTGGTGTCCGCCCGCCAGCACCGCCTCGGCAAACTTGAGGGCACTACGCGCAGCCGGATCCTGCGGACCAGCCAGCAGGGCAATGGCAAACTTCATGGTGTCGAACTCACAAACGAAAATGGCCCACCAAAAGGTGGGCCATTGAGTATAACGCAGCGCTCTCGATCAGTCGTCGCTGAAGATACCCAGCAGTTGCAGCAGGCTGAGGAACAGGTTGTAGATGGAGACGAACAGGGTAATGGTCGCCATGATGTAGTTGTCTTCACCACCATGAATGATGGCGCTGGTCTGATACAGGATCACCGCAGAGGAGAACAGCACAAAGCCTGCGGAGATTGCCAGTTGCAGGCCGCTCATCTGGATGAAGAAGCTCGCCACAACGGCGCACATTAGAACGATACAACCCGCCATGATAAAGCCGGACAGGAAGCTGAAGTCCTTACGGCTCAGAATGGCGTAGGCCGAGAGGCCAAAAAACACCACGGCCGTCATGCCCAGCGCCATGGCCACCAGCTGACCGCCGTTAGGCAGCGACAGGTAGGCGTTCAGGATCGGCCCCAGGGTGTAACCCAAAAAGCCGGTAAAGGCGAAAGTGCTGACCAGACCCCAGCCGGAATTACGCAGTTTGGTGGTCAGAAACAGCAGGCCGTAGAAGCCGACCAGGGTAATGATGATGCCGGGGTAGGGCAGGTTCAGGCTCATGGACACAAAGGCCACGATGGCACTGAATGCCATGGTCAGAGCCAGCAGTGAATAGGTATTGCGGAACAGCTTGCTGACTTCCGCCTCACTGACGCCGGCGTGTTGAAGGGTAGTGTTGTGTTCCTGCATGTTCATGCACCGCTCCTGTATTGAAAATCGGGATCCTCCAGATACTGTCTGATAATACGGGTTGATGCTGGCAAATCAAGCGCGCAGGCTGCGCGAAGTATTTCCATTCGTGTGCAGTAGCCCAACTTGCAGCCTCGGCAACAACTAGCCAGCGTACCCCATTGACTCAACAGGGATTTCCGGTACTATTGCCGCCCGTGGAGGGATGGCAGAGCGGTTGAATGCACCGGTCTTGAAAACCGGCGAAGGTGAAAGCCTTCCCAGGGTTCGAATCCCTGTCCCTCCGCCATTATTCGACTTCAAAGCCCCGTATATCGGGGCTTTGTTGTTTCTGGGGCTCGGCGGCCGAAACTGTTCGAGTCCATCGCTGAGGCACAACAACACGCTACGCGATGGATCTGGACATACAATCACGAACGACCAAATATGGCCTTGGGAGACATCACCCCTAAACAGAAGCTGGCCCTCGCGGCCTGACATCAACTTCTGGTGAGTACTAAAAATGGGGGGGTACCGGGTGGTCAGCGATTAGCTGACGTTTCTTGCGCGGGTGTTTGATTGAGGCGGTGACGGTGCTGCAGCGTTAACCGCAGCACCGTCGCCTGCTACAAGTCGCGCGGGGTGCCGGATCAGATCGCTTCGCTGGCGAAGTGATAGCTGGCTAGTCGCGCAGCCAGCTCGGCCTGCTTGCTGGTGCAACGGTACTGCGCAACCACACCGCGCTTGTCCTGCTGGGCGACGTCAACCGATTCCAGCTCGGCGCCCAACGCCTCGGCTTCGCGGCGCACGGTGTGCTCGATTTCACGCATCACCAGTGCCGGTTTGAAGGTTTTGCCCACCGCGGTCAGCGGCAGGGCGTCAAGCAGGATCAGATCTTTCGGCACTGCGGCGCGCTCGGCAATGTGCTGAGTCGCGTATTCAAGCAGTTCGGCGGTGGTTGCCGGCGCGCCCTGACGCAACTGCACATAGGCAACCGGCAGTTCGCCCGCATGGGTATCCGGGCGGCCAACTGCGGCGCACATGGCAACGGCCGGGTGGGTGGCGAGTACGTCTTCGATACTGCGCGGGTCAATGTTGTGCCCGCCACGGATGATCAGCTCCTTCTTGCGGCCGGTCAGCCAGAAGAAACCGTCGGCGTCACTGCGGCCCAGATCACCGGTGTTAAACCAACGGGTGCCATCTGGCGTTTCGAACCAGGCGCCCTTGTTGTGACTGGGGTCCAGATAACCCATGAACACGTTGGCTCCGTTCAGGCAGAGTACGCCGGGCTCATCCACCTCGGCGTCGCGCAGCCACTGGCCGTCGTTATCCACAATCATGGCGCGCATGTCCTGCCAGGGCAGACGGATGCCGACCGAGCCGACCCGTGTGTTACCCGCTGCCGGGTTGACCGACGACACACTGGTGCTTTCGGTCAGGCCGTAGCCTTCAAGAATGCGTTGGCCGCTGTGCTGCTCAAAACGGCGGATCAGCTCGGCCGGCATCGGTGCAGCGCCGCAGATGGCGACGGTCAGCGAGCTGGTATCCCAGTCGCCAATCGGCACCTGCAGGAGGCCCGCGTAGATGGTCGGTACGCCCGAGTAGCTGCTGACCCTGTGAGTGGCAACGACTTCCCAGAAACGCGGGATCAGACCCGGTGAGCGATAACCGGCCGGGGTGGCCAGCAGCACGTGACCACCGGCGGCAAAGACTGCCAGGCCGGTTGCCAGCAAGGCGTTGACATGGAACAGCGGCAGGGCAGTGAGCACGGTACGGCCATGCCTGAGTACCGCCTCGCCGATGACCGCGTCGAGCTGGCTGCTGATCGCGACCTGGTTGCGTTGGCTGTGCAGCGCGATCTTGGGCAGGCCGGTGGTGCCGCCGGTGCAGAAGTAGGTGGCGATGTCATCTGCTGCCGGTGGCTCGAAGTCCAGGCTGTCGCCATTTTCACCGCTCAGCGCCTGCTCAAAGTTCAGCACCGCCAGCTTGCCGATTGCTGCCGGGTCCCGGGACGCAGCGGGCGTCAGATAGCGTTCGCCGGTCACCTGCAGCACGCCCTGCAATTCCGGCAGGTCGGCGCAGGCCTGTAGCGTGCGTTGGTTCATGTCGGCGTCCAGCGCTGGGTCAACGGTGACCACCCAGCGTGTCTTGGCGGCCTGCAGCAGCTGCGCCATCTGGGCCGATTCCAGCTGGTTGTTGACCGCAAAGGCGATGCCTGCGGTTGATGCGCCCCACATCGCGAAGTGGGTTTCCGGCAGGTTGGGCAGAATCACCGCAACCACGTCGCCGCGCTGTACACCGAGACGACGGAACAGATTGGCCGTGCGAGTGACGTCGGCCAGCAGCTCGGCGTAGCTCCAGCGGTGTGGCTGTGGGTGCTGATCGACCGTGAGGAAGAAGCTGAGCGCGGGGGAGTCGGCAAAGCAACTGGCGCTACGTTGCAGCAGTGCATAGGTGCTGGAGAGGTCGGTGTTGGGCAGCGGCGCTTGCTCGATGGCAAGCAGGTCCTGATAGCTGGCGATCATCTGGATTCACTCGAATATTGTTTTATGTGGTTGCAATGCTGGCATGCGCTGGCTCTAATTACTTGGCATTTGAGTACAGTTAGTTGGCATTTTAGAACGCGATGACGAAGCATGATCTTTATGTAAGGGCGCGGGCGCTGACTGGCTTCGTTCCCTTGGTGACCCAGCTTGGCGGCGATGGCAGAGCCTTGCTGGCGCGCCATGACCTGACGCCGGAGCAGATTGAAGATGAAGACTTCAGCCTGCCACAGCGGCTATATGCCGAGCTGGTCAATGATGCCGCGGTGCTGACCGGCAAGGCCGACTTCGGCATCCGCTTGGGCGGGCGGCAAAGCCTCGCAATCATGGGGCCGGCGGCGTTGGTTGCGCTGTACGCACAGACCGTGGGCGAGGCGCTGCAGCAGCTTGGTCGCTACATGCCATACCATTCCCCCGGCGTGACCCTGAGCGCCTGGGTAGAAGGCGAGCACGCGGTGGTGGAGCTGAATCATGACGCCGGGATTCAGGGGCCGGAGCGGCGCCACCTGACTGAACTGGCGTTCTCCGTTTCCAGTAGCTTTCTGCGCTTGATTACTCGCGCCTCGGGCAAGGACTGGCAGATCGAGTTCGCCCACGAGTCGCCGCTGTCGTTGGCCCGTTATCGACGCGCTTACGGCTGCAAGGTGACGCTGGGGCAGGCCAGCAATCGGTTGCTGTTCCCGGCCAGTCTGTGGCAGGTGCCCATCGACTCGGCCAACAGCGAGTTGCAGAGCGCGGCCGAACGTTCGGTGCGCAATCTGATTCAACGGCACCCGCTGGACCTTGGCCGACAGGTAAGCAGCCTGGTGGCCCGCTCGCTGGCCAGCGGCAACTGCACCTTGCCGGTGATTGCCGAGCAGTTGCAGATGCCGGTGCACACCCTCAAGCGGCGGCTTGGTGCGCTGGATTTGCGGTTTGAAGACATCGTCGACCGCTTGCGTCGCGAGCGCGTGCTGGAGCTGTTGCCACACGCCCAGCTGCCGTTGACCGAGGTCACCTTCCTGCTGGGGTATACCGACTCCAGCTCGCTGACCCGTGCCTGCCGCCGCTGGTTCGGTCAGGCGCCCGCCACGCTGCGCGCCCAGCAACTGACGGCGGCGCGGCGGGCGGCTGACTGAACCGGCCCCGTGACGCTTACTGTTGGCGGCTGCGGTTGACTATTACAACAGCAATCCGGTCGCCAGCATCCTGCTGTTGCGCGGCGCGCTGGCTGACGGTGACGTTGAGGCGCATCGTGCCAAGGATGCCGCTATCAGCCAGTTGCTGCGTGACCGGGTAGATCCAGAGGCGCGGTTGCCGCAATCACCGGATGTCGCCGTGCTGGCGGTCGATATTGCCTTTGCCTGCATGCGATACGGCTATGCGGTTGAGGGCGTCATCAGCCCGGTGTGTGCGCAGGAGTCGATCAACGCCGGCTGTGCCTATCTGACCAGCTGGCTGCCGCGCTAGCCCCGGGTATTGTGCATCTCCCGGCCCCGTGCGGACGCGACATGTCGCGTCCCTACGAAAGCCATGCCCCCGCACGCCACACGGTAGGGAGGCTCAGTCCAGCAGCTCGATGGTCGGTGGCAGCCAGCTCTGGTCGAGCGCCGCTTGCTCGGGCCAGTACAGGCGCAGAAAGAGGTTGAAGCCGTCCTTGGGCGCCGGCAGCCAGTTGCTCTGCTGTTCAGCGTTGGCAGGCGCCTCGTGCTGGATATACAGGTCGAGCGAGCCGTCAGCGTTGTAGTGCAGGTCATCGCGGCTGCCGAGGGCGTAGCGGTTGAGCGCGTTGGCCACGAGGAACTGCTGATCGTTGTACAGCGTCAGCGACCAGAAGGCGCGCACCGGCGGTAGCGCGTCGGCGGCGAAGTGCAGACGGTAGCGATGGCTGCCGCTGAGCAGCTGCTTGTTGGTATCGGCGCGCACGCTGGGGTAGATGGCGTCTTCCGGCAGGTTGGCGCCGAGGCCAAGCTTGGCGATGGCCGCCCGACGCTGGTAGTCCGTGCCGTAGCGGCCGAGGTCATAGGCAATGCGCCAGCCGTTGTAGGTTGGCAGATCGGCTACCAGATCATTGATGTGGTCGATCACGTCCATCACCTTGCGGTAACCCATGTCGCTGCCGATGCCCTGCAGCCAGGATTGCTGCGGTTGGCAACTGTCGGTCACTAGTCCGGTGGCACGGATGCGCTCAAGCATCGGTGCATCGGCCTCCGGCCCCGGGTTGTCCTGCAGCAGCTGACAGAAGGTGGCGAAAAACTCGTCGCGCGACCAGTCGCGTAGCTGCAGGTCCGGTGCGGTTTTTTCCAGCCTCGGCAGGGCAAACATGGCGGGTGTCGGTGCCGCCTTGCCTGTTTGCCATTCACTGAGCGGCATCAACTTGAACTGGTTGCGCAGCGCGGTCAAAGGTGCCAGGTCGTCCGGATCGGTAGCGCGGAAGCGGCCGAATACCCAGATCAGATTGGTTGGTACTTTCAGCAACTCGACTCCGGCAGGCGGCTCGCCCTGCCAGTTCGGCCCGGCGATCAGGTAGGTCTTGCTGGCGTCGCCGATGGTGCGGGTGCCGGGGCTGTCAACGACGTTGGTCCAGGCATCCATGATCTGCATCATGTAGAAATGTCCGCTGTTTGGCGGGATGTACATGATCACCGGCTCGGCTTTCAGGTCGAGGTGGCTCATGCTGTAAAAGGTGTCGAGGTTGGGGGTCACCACCGCGCGATAATCGGCGTCAGGGAAGCGGGTATTGTGTTGCAGATGGTTCACTGCGCTGGTGCCGGTCGCATTCTGCTGTTGCTTCGTCACTTCCATGAGCACCAGCGGATAGCCATACAGATAGGCCTGTGCGGTTGCCTTGGCTTGGTGCATGACGGTGTTGGCGCTCCAGGCGGCTGCGGCAAGCGCGCCTATGCCGAGCAGTAACCCGGCCTTGGCTTTGGTGGAGAGGGGCATTGCGTGTCCTTGGTTGCTGTTATTGGTCTTGTTCTATGGCATGGGGTACCCGCGGGGCAGGCGCCCATGCTGGTACATGACAGAAGACGGTCTGCCTCAGTCGATCAGCGCATTCCTACTGCGCCTTGCTGGCGTGGCATTCTGCTTCACCGTTACCTCAGGGTGGTGGGGTGGAATGTCGTACCAGTTTCATTAGTTTAATCCCGGCTGGCTGTATGCCACCATGATTTATAGTGTGTTCTCTCGCGCTAAATAAGCAGCCCAATCCCTGAATGTGGACTTGCAGTCGTGGACGGTGATGTGCCCGCAGCTCATTCGTTTCGCAGATATGGCTACCCGCACGATCTGAACTTACGTTTTTGAGGAATTCGGTAAGATCCTTCTTTAATTGCGACTTGTTATCATTTATATTTGCGAAAATTCCCTGCGCATTGTGCCTCTTCATTGCCTCACGTATCCCCAAAAACCTCACTTCTCACGGTCCTGGTCCGTCACTATGACGAACTGGTGGACTCTGTGCGCCGCCGCTTTGGGGACCGCCAGGAAGCGCACGAAGTCGTGCACGATGTGTGCGTGAACCTGTTGGCGTCGCCCGAGAAGGAAACTGTACGTGTACCCTTGGCACTGCTGCACAAAATCATCCATGATCGCGCCATCAGCCACTACCGCAGTGAACGTCGTCGACAGGCCTGGGTAGATGACTACGCCGAACTGGACGAGGTGCTCTGCAGTGCCCCTGGTCCGGAGCGTCAGCATGCGGCTATGGATGAGTTGGAACATCTGTGCGCCGCAATTGCCGAGTTGCCGCCACGCTGCCAGCAGGTATTCGTCATGCACAAAATTCACCAACTGCCGCAGCATCAGGTTGCCAAGCAACTTGGAATTTCACTAAAAGCCGTGGAAAAACACCTCAGGGTTGGCATGCGTAAATGTCTGGCACGCTTGAGCCAGCAGCCGGTTCGCGCATGAATGGCCGCGCTGACGACAACGCCACCGACGATGCGTTGGCACGCCACCGTGAGGAACTGAAAAAGCGCTTCCCGCTACCTTCACCGGTAAAGAAAACGCAGCAGAAACCAGCCACGCTTGGCGTATTGCTGAGCGCGATAGCCCTGGGGCTGGTATGGCTCGATCCTGCCTACCAGAGCACCAGCTACAGCAGCTCACCAGGCCAGGTGCAGCACATTGCGTTGAGTGACGGCAGTGTCCTCACCCTCGATGGCGCCAGCCAAGTCGAGGTCAGCTGGCACCTGCGGAGCCGACGTGTGGATCTACAGGCCGGACAAGCTCTGTTCGATGTGGCACCAGCGCGTTACCGTCCCTTCCGCACGCTGGCTGGCTCGGCAGAAATCACTGTAGTCGGTACCCGCTATAACGTCAGCCGCCTGGAGGACGATGTGCGTGTGACGGTCGAAGAGGGCAAGGTCGAGGTGCGCGGCCAAGAGAGTAAGCTGCGGCTCACACCCGGCCAGCAGGTTCGGGTGCACAACGGCCAGTTCGACAAACCGACTCAGGTCGATGCCCAATCTCTGACCGGCTGGGTCGAAGGTCGCCTGGTGTTTGATCGCACCCCGTTGGCCGAAGTGCTGGATACGCTCAAGCGACAGCAGAACACTATCGTGCGTTTAAACGACCCTGCATTAGCGCAACTTCCTGTCTCTGGCATCTTCGAGCGCGCCAATCTGAGTGCATTGCCGGCCCTGCTACCCAAGATATTACCACTGGAGCTGCACACGGCTGCAGATGGCTCGTTAAGCCTGAGCCGACAGGGCGAGAAAAAATAATCGAGCACGAGGTAGGGTTTTCTCATCGCTGCGGCGGCTATCTCTAGGAACGCCCAACACTTTCCCGGAGCCCTATCAGTGAAAAAACCGACCCTGCGTCTTACCCTGCTGGCCAGTAGCCTGTTGCTCGGCCTGTCGTCGATGGCCCAGGCTGCCAGCGAAATCGATTTCGATCTGCCCGCTGCGCCCCTCGAACAATCCCTGAATGCCCTG
The DNA here is from genome assembly GCF_021545785.1 of Halopseudomonas maritima. Lineage (NCBI taxonomy): Bacteria > Pseudomonadati > Pseudomonadota > Gammaproteobacteria > Pseudomonadales > Pseudomonadaceae > Halopseudomonas > Halopseudomonas maritima. Next base: position 26,469 of record NZ_CP079801.1, on the reverse strand, counting down.
GCGGCACAGGCAGGCAGCCAGATTCTATTCTCCAGCGACCTCACCTTCGGCAAGCCGTCGCCTGCCTTGCGCGGGCGTTTGAGCACTCGCGAAGCCCTTCAATTCGTGCTCAACGGCAGTGGCCTTGATGTGCAGCAACAGGGGGAACACACCTACATCGTTGTGCCACGTGCGGCGGCCAACGTTGACCCTGCCCCCTCTGCGGCAGTTATTGAGCTGGCCCCCATAGACGTGACTTCGTCACGCACATCCAGCGACCTGGTACCGCAGGCCCGACAGGTCGACGTCATCGAACGCGAGCAGTTGGAGACGCTGCGCATGGCCTCCGGCAGCCTGGCCACTGTGCTGGCCAAGAGTATTCCCGGTATGTCGGACTCCAGTCGCACTATCACCGACTACGGCCAGACCCTGCGTGGCCGTACCATGCTGATTCTGGTCGATGGCGTGCCGCTAAACACCAATCGCGATTCCTCACGCAACCTGGCCAACATCGACCCGGCCCTGATCGAGCGCGTTGAGGTGATTCACGGCAGCAGCGCGATCTACGGTGCCGGCGCCACGGGTGGGATCGTCAACATCTCCACACGCCCAGCCAATGGTGAAACCCGCTCAGAAACCACGCTAATCGGCATCTCCTCGCTAACTCAGCTCGACAACCAGAGCCTCGGCGGGCAACTGCAGCACCACCAATCTGGCTCTCAGGGCCAGTTCGACTATGCGCTCGACCTTGGCGCGCGACATACCGGCAGCGCGTTCGATGCAAACGGCCATCGTATTGCGCCAGAGCCTAGTCAGGGCGATTTGTTCGACTCCAATGCCTTCAATATCGGCGGCAAGCTGGGGCTGCGCATCGACGACGATCAGCGCATCCAGCTCGCCCTTAGCCACTACGACGCCCAGCAGCACAGCGACTACACCTCTGACCCATCGGTAGCCAGTCTGCCCCCCGGCACGGTACCTGCGCAGGCAATCAAGGGTCTGAGTCTGGACGAGCAGAATCAGATCAAGAACTCCATGGTCAACCTCGAATACAGTCATGCAGACCTGCTCGGCAGCCGCCTGTCGGCGCAGTTTTACTACCGCGACTACTTCACTCGCTTCACTCCATTCGATGCCCGTGGTGTCGCCACGCGTGGCCGCTTTGTCGATCAGGTAATGCAGAACAGCGAAATCTTCGGGAGCCGTCTGACCCTGCGTACGCCGCTGGGCGAAAATACTGAGTTGGTCTGGGGGGGAGACCTTAGCCACGAGCGTAGCGACATGCCGCTCGACATTTTTGATCCGGCGATCTACGACGCCAGCGGTGGCACCGACTTCGAGAAGGTCGGCAAGATGACCTATATGCCTGACCTTACTACCATCAGCAGCGGTGCCTTTGCCCAGCTGCAACATCGCTTTAACGACCGCTGGTCAATCGACGGCGGCATACGCTACGAATACGCCACCGCCCAGTTCGATGATTTCGTGCCTCTATCGGAAATTCACAACGCTAGCCCGGCGACCGTGCAGGGTGGGAAAGTTCGCTATGACGATGTGCTCTATAACCTTGGCGTCGTCTACTCGCCGCTCGCAGGTCAGGAAATCTATGCATCTTTCAGCCAGGGTTTCCAGCTACCCGATATCGGCGTGCAGATACGGAATGCACGTAACGGCTTCGACATCGACTCCTCGGACCTTGAGCCGGTGAAGACCGACAACTATGAGCTGGGCTGGCGTGGCGCCCTCGGCGAGCAGACACTGGCCTCGCTGGCGCTGTTCTACAGCACCTCGGATCTAGGCGATGTGCAAAGCTTCAACAACGGTCTGATCCTCAAACGCACCAAGGAGCGTGTCTACGGCGTAGAGGGCAGCGCCGATTGGCTGACCCTGGACGAGGTCTGGGGCATGGGTGGCACCTTCACCTGGATGAAAGGTCGCGAGAAGCCACAAAACGGCGACTGGCAAGACATGACCGGCTTCCGCGTGCCGCCACTGAAAATCACTGCTTATCTGCAGTACCAAACGGATGAAAACTGGAGCAACCGCGTTCAGGCCACCTATGTTGGCAGCGAAGACTATCGCTTGGACGGCGTGGCCAGCTTCGGCCGTCGCGAAGTCGACAGCTACACCACCGTGGACCTGATCAGTGACTACCGTCTGAGTGAAAACGGCAAGGTCAGTCTGGGGGTGGAGAATCTGTTCAACCGCGACTACTACCCGCTATACAGCCAGCTGATGCGCAGCAGCAGCAATACAAGCCATCTGCCGGCTCCGGGCACGACCCTGACATTGGGGTACAGCCACCAGTGGTAAATCGGCGGGTGCACAGGGACGTGCACCAGCAGACAGGTAAACCAACTTGTCAGCCTGCTGCATCGGGCCGGAGTTGGCCAGCAGCAATCTCTTCAGCCACGGATGTATCGGAACTTCATCCTGGGGTTAAACTAAACTTTAAGGTCAACCCGCGCTCGGTCAGTATCTGCAAGATCTATTATTTGGCGGCCGAGCCGGCTTTACCGGTTGGCTTGGTGTGCGCATCACCGAAACTGACCTGCGACCAGACGCGTTTGGCATTCGTCGCGCAGTCGATATCGTCCGGTTTTTCTTCTACCTGTATCAGCACTTCCTGCAACCGTGACTTGTTCTCAGCCAGGCGCTGCTGGATTTCTTCGATGTCTTGAATTTTCTGCCGCAGCGCCTGAGTCAGTGCCTGGTGATTCCATTGAGTCAGATCCGCAGGCAGCAAGGTGCGCAGTTCATCAAGACTGAAACCTGACTTTTGGGCCGCGGTGATCATACCCAGTACGAGTACGGCTTCCGGCGGATAGCTGCGGTATCCGTTGGCCTGGCGCTTGACCGTTTTCAGCAGGCCGATACGCTCGTAAAAACGAATGCGCGAAGGCGCCAGGCCGGTCTGTTCTGCGAGTTCGCCAATTTTCATGAGGGTTCTCCAGTGACTGCGGTCACTTTAGCAGCTCTCTGGCTGGCATCTGCCAGCCAGAGCAGGCCGCGAAGTTACTGCTTGAGCAGGGTGCTCAACGGCTCGGGGGCGTACAGTGCGCTCTGGAACTCAGGCACATATTCGTACTGGATCATGCGGCCCGGATCGAGTGCGCGGATGAACTCGGAGAAGCTGCCATCGCCCAGCGTCAGCTTTGCATCCTCTGCATCAGAGGATGAGGCTGAGACCATTTGCCGTGACACAGCGTGGCCCCAGACCAGTTTGCCGTCATGATCAAGGTTGGTAAAGCTGGTGGTTGTCAGTGTCGGTACGGTAGATACGTCATCCAGTCGGTCAGCCTGAATGGTGAAGTCCAACTTGCCGGTTTCGCTGTCGTAAACGTCGAAGGTCAGGGCGTCGACTGATTCGCGGTAGTCGATTCGGGTCAGCCATTTGGGCAGGTTGTAGCCAACTACACCACGCACGCGCGCTACTTCGGTATCCACTGGCAGCTTGAGCACATAGCCCCACATGTTGCTGTCCATTGACTGGCCGATCAGGCTGAATGGTCCCATGTTGGCGCTGCCCGGCTTGTTGGTGACGATGGACAACGCAATCTCGTTGTAGCTGTCGTTGTCGCAGTAGTGATAGGCGTAAGCCGTGAGCGCGATTAGCCCGCGGCCCGGCCAGATCTGCAGCGGTTGCACCTGCTCCAGTACCTCCGCTGGCATCTGCGCCTTGAGCGCGTCTAGATCGGCGGTAAAAACCATAGTGACGCGGCTGTTGCGGTAGTAGAAGTTCGGAGAGTAAGACTCAAAGCCCATGTCGACGCGGGTTTTGGTCAGTGTTTTGAACCAGCTCAGATCGAGTGTTGGGTCTTCTTCGGCGATCACGTCGAGCGGCGGGTTGGAATGGAAGCGGTCGTAGAGCCCGCCCGCGACGACGGGCACCTGATGCCCTGCGATATCGATGATCACGCTATCGGTTGAGTCTGTAGTCGTTGCTGCTGAGTGCAGGGCCGTCAGCCCGAGGCTTAAGCCTGTTGCCAACGCGATCTTCTTCAGGGTGTTCATAAGGGTTTGTCTCCGTCTGTGCCGGTTTTGATGACGCGGGCCGCTCGGGTCGACACCGGGCGGTATGGCGTGTTGGGCGGACGGTAAGGTTGAAGCCAGATTTAAGGTCAACCCTTTTCTTCCCGGTTGGGATCGACCGGCTGCGCGGCCTTGTCGAGTGTGAAAACAACCCTGGTAAGCGAGTGCGGTCAGATAGCCCATCCGGAGCGCTCGTTCGGCGGCCTCTACCAGGATCTGCTGGTGCAGTGCCTGACGTTTTTCTCGCGGATGATCCTCTGGGCGGTTGCAAGCGGGCTGCGCTGCCCCCATTCAGTGCAGATTGGCAGGCAAAGTCTGCAGCCACGAGACCTGACAGGGGTGCATAGTGAGGAAGCAAGGGGATGATCAGCCTGAGCGGCACTCAGACACGGGGCGCTTTGCCGATTGGCGACCTGCACGTATCGGCGCGCTGCTAGTGTCTTTAGGGGCAACGCTGCGCGCCAGTCTTGGCGGCACCCTGCGGCCGACGTTACCCAAGTATCCGGATTCGGCTCATTTTCGCGGTGAGCGCTTTCGTAATGGCGTGTCTAGAGCACCGATGAGCTGGCGTCAGGGGCTGGCGATTTGGCGCGACTTTATCTTCAACAAGCCGTCTGGCACGGAGCCGGAGCACGCCATTCCCGTGCAAAAGCTCACCCGTTCAGACCTGCTGGCGGCAGCGAACAACAGCGTTTGGCGGCTGGGCCATTCCAGTCTGGTGCTCAAGTTGAACGGCGCGTTCTGGCTGACTGACCCGGTATTCAGCATGCGCGCCTCACCGGTACAGTGGCTCGGGCCCAAGCGCTTTCATGCGCCGCCCATCAGTATCGAAGAGCTACCGCCGATCAAGGTGGTGGTGCTCTCACACAATCACTATGACCATCTGGACCATGCAGCGATCCAGCAGCTGCAGCATAAGGTCGAACACTTCATCACGCCGCTCGGGGTTGGGGCCACTCTGGTGCGGTGGGGCGTGCCGCCGGGCAAGGTACGTGAGCTGGACTGGTGGCAGCAGGTGACCATCGATGGGGTCGCGGCGACAGCCACGCCTGCGCAGCATTTCTCTGGCCGTGGGCTGTCGGACGGCAACCGGACTCTGTGGTGCTCCTGGGCGCTGCAGAGTGCTGAGTGCAAGCTGTTCTTCAGTGGCGATACCGGCTACTTTGACGGCTTTCGCGAGATTGGACAGCGTCTCGGGCCGTTTGACATGGCGTTTATGGAGACGGGCGCCTACAACCCCCGCTGGCAATATGTGCACATGCTGCCGGCGCAGACCATGCAGGCGTTTCTCGACCTTGGCGCCAACTGGCTATACCCGATTCACAACGGCACCTTCGATCTGTCGATGCACACCTGGGAAGATCCGTTCGAGCAGATCACTCAGCTTGCGCGGGAGCACTCGGCCTCAGTAACGACGCCGCAGATGGGCCAGGCTGTCGACATGCTGGCCCCAGACGCCGGTGGCGCCTGGTGGCGTGCATGACTAAGCCTGGCCAGTGCCCTTAGGTCTTTCGAATCAGATAGATCCCGGCGATCACCAACGCTGTGCCGCCCAGCTGCACCCAAGTCAACGGCTCGGCCAGCAGCAACCAACTGAAGAAAATGGTCATCACCGGGCCAAGCATGCCGACCAGCACGGTTGGACCGGCACCGATGCGTTGAATCGCGCCGGACTGAAAGAAGATCGGCAGCACGGTGGAGAACAGCGCCATCGCCGCGCAGTACGCATAAATCGGCAAGGGCTGGATCAGATCGCTGAGCGGGTTGGTAACCACAAAGTGCAGCTGCGCCGCCAGAATTGACACGATCAGCGCGAGGATAGAAAAGCGCGCAGCACCGAGTTTGGCAATCGACACTTCGGCAAAGGCCGTATAGCAGGCGTAGGAAACCGCCGAGGCAAACACCAGCGCCGCCCCCAGCCAGGGCGCAAGGCTGTCTTCCGCCAGTTGGTGGTCGCTGACAAACACCAGGCTCACGCCTGCATAACAGAGGGCGAGGGCGCCGATCAGCCGCGGGCTCGTTTTTTTGCCGAGAAACAGCAGTCCGATCAGGATGGTGATGGTCGGGTAGGTGAACAGAATCACGCGCTCCAAACCGGCAGAGATGTACTGCAAGCCTGCAAAATCCAGAATCGACGCGCCGTAGTAACCGGTCAGACCGAGAAAGATCAACAATGCCCAATCCCTGAGGTCGAGGGCTGGCCCTGTGCGCAGGTATGCATACCCGGTGAGCAGAAACATCGGCAGGGAAAACAACATGCGCAAAGAGAGCAGGGTGATCGCATCCACCGGCGCGCTGAGGTACGCCAGCTTGACGAAGATGGCCTTGAACGAAAAACCGAACGCGGCAAGCACCGCGAGCAACATGCCAAGCTGATGGGAAGAGAGCGAAGGGCGGGTCATGATGGGGTCTGCGAGTCGTATTCCATTGCTTGGATGCTATGCTTCTACCGGCGCCTATAAAATTGGGCTTTTACCATCCAAGCGTTCGTTTTTTTCGAATCCACATGAAATACAGCCTGACTGATCTGCGTCTGTTCATCGCCATCGCGGAATGTGAAAGCCTGACCCATGGTGCTGAACGCGCCTTTCTCGCGCCTTCATCGGCAAGCCATCGTATCAAGATGCTGGAAGCCTCCCTGGGCACAACGCTGCTGCACCGCCGCGCCCGCGGCGTGGAGCTGACCCGCGCTGGCGAGATTTTCCTGCGTCATGCAAGGCAGGTATTTGCCCGGCTGGAGCAGATGCATTCAGACCTCGCACCCTTTGCCAAAGGGGTACAAGGCCACGTGCGGCTTTGGGCCAATACCCATGCCATTCACAGTTACTTGCCGAACGATCTGGCGGCGTTTCTTGCTCGCCATCCCCAGGTAAGTGTGAACCTGGAAGAGCACACCAGTTCGGACATTCTTGCGGGCGTTGCCCGGGGCGATGTTGAGATAGGCATCGTTGCTGGTTATGACGGTTATCAGGAAGTCGAACTGCAACCCTATCGCGCTGACCGCCTGGTGCTCATCACCGCGCCATCACATCGCTTGTCAGGCGAGCAAACCCTGGCGTTTGCTCAGGTGATCAGCGAACCCTTTGTCATGCTGCATGCAGGGTCAGCCATTCACACCTTCACGATGAATACCGCCTCCAGACTAGGCACGCACTTGAATGTGCGTGTACAGGTCAACAGCTTTGAGGCGGTATGCCGGATGGTGGCCGCAGGCGTTGGCATTGGCCTGGTGCCGCGCGAGGCGGTCAAGCTGTCCGGGCCGCAGCCGCTGTCGATCATTGAAGTAGAAGACAGTTGGGCCCAGCGCGATCTGAAAATCTGCACCAGCCGCAAGACGCCGATTTCACCCTTTGCGGCGGGGTTGATCGAGCATTTGCTCACCGGCTGAGGCCTCCAGGCGCTGCTTGAGCGTGAGCCGCTCGCGCATCTGTGCGCTGGCCACTGGCCCGGGCTGCACAGCGCAGTCCTGAGGGGCGACGGCGCGGCCGTCTGCCGGGTCGGTGAAGGCCAGTTGCAAGCGGGCGCCGGTCTCATGGTGCACTACCTGCACGCTTTCGCCATCTGCGGCGTAGTGACGGTTGCCCCAGTCGATGAACGCCATCAGCACCCGCGAGAAGTCCTTGCCCTTGGCGGTTGGCAGATACTCATGGCGCAGCGGGCGTTGGCTGTAAGGCACGCGCTTAAGCATACCGGCGTCAACCAGGGCATTCAGCCGGCGGGTCAGCATGTTCGGTGCAATACCCAGACTTTGCGAAAACTCGTCAAAGCGCTTAAGACCCTGCAGCGCGTCACGCATCAACAGAATGCTCCACCACTCGCCAACCTCATCCAGGCTGCGGGCGATGGGGCATTCGGCGTTGGTGAGCTTGGTTCGTTGCATGGCGTTTGCGTCAGTTGCATTCTGGGCTGGCTTAGAATGTTACTTTCATTATGATAGTAACGTCCATCTGCTGTTGGACTTTCCCGTAACGAAGGAGCAGGACTCTGATGAACAAGCGCATTGTAGTCACAGGAATGGGCGCGGTTTCACCGCTGGGCACCGGGGTTGAAGCCGTGTGGCAGCGTCTGACCGCTGGCCAGTCGGGCATCCGTACATTGCCGCAAGAGCTGATCGGTGATCTGGCCGTTCGTATTGGCGGACAGGTACAGAGCACAGAACAGGACCCGGAGGCCGGATTTGATCCTGACCGCTACCTGCCCGCGAAAGAGCAGCGCAAGATGGACCGCTTTATCCTGTTTGCCATCGCTGCCGCCCAAGAGGCACTGGCGCAGGCCGGCTGGGCGCCGCAGGACAGCGAGGGGCAGGAGCGCACGGCCAGCATTATCGCCTCCGGCACCGGCGGCTTCCCGGCCATGGTCGAGGCAGTACGCACCACGGACAGCAAAGGCCCGCGTCGACTGTCGCCGTTCACCATTCCGGCCTTTCTCTGCAACATGGCCGCTGGGCATATTTCCATCCTGCATGGTTTTAAAGGCCCCCTCGGGTCGCCGGTTACCGCCTGTGCTGCCGGTGTTCAAGCCATTGGCGATGCGGCACGGATGATCCGCGCTGGCGAAGCAGATATCGCCATTGCTGGTGGCGCCGAGGCTTGCATTCACCGCGTCAGCCTGGGTGGCTTCGCCGCTGCGCGGGCGTTGTCAGGCAGCCACGGCGATGCACCGCAGAAGGCCTCGAGGCCGTTCGATCAGGCGCGTGATGGTTTTGTGATGGGCGAGGGGGCGGGTCTACTGGTGATCGAGTCGCTGGACCACGCTCTGGCACGCGGCGCGACGCCTATCGCGGAACTGGTGGGCTACGGCACCAGCGCTGATGCCTATCACATGACGGCCGGGCCGGAAGACGGCAGCGGCGCGCGCCGGGCGATGGAGCAAGCGCTGAAGCAGGCGGGTGTCACGCCGGACCAGGTGCACTACCTGAACGCTCACGCCACCTCGACGCCGGTAGGCGATCTGGGCGAGCTGGCGGCAATAAAGGCGTTGTTTGGCGAGGGTAAAGGTCCTGCCATTAGCTCGACCAAATCCGCGACTGGCCATTTGCTGGGCGCTGCGGGCGGGATTGAAGCGGTGTTCACCGTGCTGTCGCTACGCGATCAGTTGGCCCCGGCAACGCTCAACCTCGATAACCCGGACGAGGCCGCCGCAGGGCTGGATCTGGTGCGCGGCAGCGCACGGTCGATGACGATGGAATATGCGCTGTCGAATGGCTTCGGGTTTGGCGGGGTTAACGCCAGCGTGTTGTTCAAACGCTGGCGTTAAGCAAACGCGGAGCCCGCCGCCGGGGCTACCGATCAGCGAGCCTATCAGGCCAACAATCTGTCCCGTCGAGGTTACTCAGTCTGCCGAATTCTGCCCGGTGGCAGAGTCACTTGGCGCAGCTGCCGGCGCCGTGGGGTTGAACTCCTCGGAAAATATCTGCCAGAACGCAATAAAGAGCGCGGCAATCAAGGGCCCGATGACAAAACCGTTGATACCAAACAGGGCAAAGCCACCGAGGGTGGAGAGCAGCACCAGATAATCCGGCAGCTTGGTATCGCGGCCGACCAGCAAGGGACGCAGAATGTTGTCGACCAGGCCGATCACCAGGGCACCAAAGGCGATCAGAATAATCCCTTGGGTCCAGTGTCCAATCGCCAGCAGGTAGATTGCCACCGGGCCCCAGATCAGGCTCGCGCCAACGACCGGGATCAGCGACAGCAGCATCATCACCACGCCCCAAAGCAGCGCACCGGGGATATCCAGCGCCCAGAAAATCAGGCCGCCCAGGCCACCCTGTACTGCTGCCACCACCAGGTTGCCCTTGACGGTCGCGCGGGTGACTTCGGCGAATTTGCCGAACAGCTGGTACTCGCGCTCATCACCCAGCGGCAGAGCGCGGACCAGCATCTTGACCAGCTCAGGCCCGTCGCGCAGCAGGAAGAACGCCAGGTACATCATCAGCGCGAGGCTGGCAAAGAAGCTGAGTGTGCCCTGACCGAGCTGCACCGCGTTTTGGGCAAGGAAGCGGCTGGAGGTCACGGCCGCATCAGTCGCCAGACTCTTGATACGTTCCAGGTCAATGTTCAGGCGACTGAAGAGGTTTTCAACCACCGGGAAGCTATGGCGCAGCTTTTCCATGATCGCCGCAGGGTCAAGTTTGCCGCTTTGCACTCGCTCATACAGCGCATGCCCCTCCTGCACAAAAGAGGTGATCACGAAAACCGCGGGCAGGATACAGAGCGCCATACACACCGTCAGGGTGGCGAGTGCAGCAATGTTGTCGTGGCCCTTCCAGCGCTTGACCAGCCGCTGATGCAGCGGATGAAACAGCAAGCCGATTACGCAGGCCCAGAAGACCGCGCCAAAGAACGGTTTCAGAAGATAAAGAAAAAGTAGCGTGACGACGATCAGGGACAACAGAAAAGAACGTTGTTCGAGTTTTGCCTGCATGGGCTCCGGCTCCTGCCATGGAAAACCTGATTGGAGCAGAAAAACCTGACATTGATAAAGAGCTGAATAGGTTATTCGGTCGCAGTTTTATCGATTCACATGTCGGTCGCGTCAGTACAGGCGCTCTCTGCTGTCGCTCAGTGTGTACCCGATTACCGCAGTCCCTGCGCCTATCTGGCAACTAACCGGCTCAAGGTCGCAGCTGGCCTAGGCCCGCTCTTTCATGTGGCTCATCAAAGCGGCAACATAATCAGCCTGTGAGCCCGTACCCAGTCGCACCGTGCGCTACATCCGCACTTTCTGGATCTGCCACCAGGACGGCAGCAAGGCGCGCACTGTGTGCTGGCCAAAGCGGTCATCCAGCAGGTACACCACGCCCTGGTCTTCGGTAGTGCGTATCACTCGCCCTGCAGCCTGCACCACCTTCTGCAGCCCCGGATACAGGTAGGCGTACTCATAGCCGCTGCCGGCGCTGTCACTGAACATCACCTCAAGCCGCTCGCGCATTTCTTCGTTCACCGGGTTAATCTGCGGCAACCCCAGTGTGGCGATAAAAGCGCCGATCAGACGGCGCCCAGGCAGGTCGATTCCTTCGCCAAAGGCACCGCCCAGCACGGCAAAACCGACACCGCGGCCATGCTCGCTGAAGCGGGCAAGAAAGGCGCTGCGTTCGCCCTCATTCATGCTGCGTGACTGGGCCCACACCGGGATGTCGGGGAAGCTGCGCTGAAAACGCTCCAGCACCTGCTCCAGATAGGCATAGCTGCTGAAAAACGCCAGATAGTTGCCGGGTTCACGGGTGAACTGCTCGGCCATCAGCTCGCTGATGGGCTGCAGGCTGGCGCTACGGTGCTGGTAGCGCGTTGACAGGTTGCTAACAATAGAAACGCCCAGCTGATCGGCATGAAAGGGCGACTCAACCTCCAGCCACTGACTGTCTTCGGGCAGCCCAAGCAGGTCGCGATAGTAGTGGGCGGGGCTCAGCGTTGCAGAAAACAGCGTGGTGCTGTGTGCCGTGGTGAAGCGCTGCTGCAAAAAAGGGGCGGGCACGATATTGCGCAGGCACAGGGTAGACAGGGTGCGGCGCCCGGTGCCCGGATGGCGCGTGATATCAAACAGCGAGTGGGGGCCGTAGGCCTCTGCCAGACGGCAGAACAGCATGGCATCAAAGTAAAACAGGATCAGCGCGTTGGCATTGCCATCCGGCTGATCGGTCAGGTGTTCGGTGATGGCGCTGACGGCTTTCTGCAGGCTGAGGATGAACAGGTCCGCGATCGCCGGATAGATCTGGTAATCCTCGCTCTGATCACGATGCAGCGCGCTCCAGTGGCGGGCAACCCGGTCGAGCGGCGCTTTCAGCGCTGCTGGTGCCTGCTTGCGCAGGGTATTGAACACGCCCTGATCCAGCTCGGCGGTATACATGCCGCGCGCGCGATCAATCAGGTTGTGCGCCTCATCCACCAGCACGGTTACCCGCCAGTCGTTGAGTACGGTCAGGCCATAGAGCAGGGCGCTCATGTCGAAGTAGTAGTTGTAATCACCCACCACCAGATCGCTCCAGCGGCACAGTTCCTGACTCAGGTAATACGGGCAGACGCTGTGTTTAAGTGCGATGCGGCGCACCGCCGCCTGGTCTAGCCACTGCTCGGCGACGGCCTCGGCGCGGGCGGCGGGCAGCCGGTCATAGAAGCCCTGGGCGAGCGGGCAGGATTCGCCGTGACAAGCCTTGTCGGGGTGCTCACAGGCCTTGTCACGGGCTATATGCTCCAGTACCCGCAGTGACAGCGGCGTTTCGCTGTGGCGGCGTAGACTCTGCAGCGCATCTAGCGCCAATTGCCGGCCTGGTGTCTTGGCGGTGAGAAAGAACAGCCGATCTATCTGCTGCTCGGGCATGGCCTTGAGTTGCGGAAACAGAGTGCCAAGGGTCTTGCCAATACCCGTGGTGGCCTGGGTCATCAGCGTTTTGCCGTCGCGTGCGGCGCGGTACACGGCCTTGGCCAATTGCCGCTGGCCGCTGCGAAAGCTCGGATAGGGGAAGGACAACTGCTGCAGCTGCTGGTCACGCGCGCCGCGGTGGTGGGTTTCCTGCCGAGCCCAGGCAATAAAGCGGTCGCATTGACGGGCGAAAAACTGCCGTAGCTCGTCAGCGGCAAAGCGCTCGCGAAAGCTGGTTTCCTTCTGGGTAACTACGTTGAAATAGACGACGGCCAGATCAATCTCTTCCAGCTGCAGCTCGGCACACAGCAACCAGCCGTACACCTTGGCCTGCGCCCAATGCAGCACCCGGTGATTGTCGGGGATACGGCCGATATCACCGCGGTGGGTTTTGATCTCTTCGAGCAGGTTCAGCTCCGGGTCATAGCCGTCGGCGCGGCCAATCACCATGAGGCCAGGGTAACTGCCCGCCAGGGTCAGTTCACTGAGATAGCCGGCGCCCCGGCGCGAGACTACCGTCTGGTGCCCAGCGATGCCTTCCTGGGCCGTGGGCGCCGGGGTAAAGCGCAAGTCCAGATCACCCTGTTTGGAGGTAAATTCACACAGCGCACGCACGGCCACCTGATAGTTCACGCGCTCGGCTCCCACTGCACATGCACCACTTCAACGGGCATGTCGTGCTCGGCGCAAAACGTCAGCCAGCGGCGCTGGTTGTCTTGCAGACGGTCGCCCGGGCCCTTGACCTCAACCATGCAATAGCGCTGCTCACCAGGCCAGAACTGGATCAGGTCGGGCATGCCGGCGCGGTTGGCGCGAATATCCTTGAGCATGCGCTCGCACCATAACCGCAGGTGGCGGGCGGGAATGCAGCGCAGGGCCAGATTAAGCAGTGGCTCATCCAGCAGGCCCCAGAACACAAACGGCGATTGTAGGCCGTATTTGCTCTGCCAGCGCTGTTTGATGATGATCGCGTAGCGGCCATCATCAATGGCCGCCAGCGCGTCGGCAAAGAGTGGCGCCCGGCGGCTGGCAAACTCCGCGTCGTGCAGATCAGCCGGCCCGCTCTGGAAGGGATGAAAAAAGGCACCGGGCAGGGGCGCGAACAGGGCGTCCCAGCAGAGCAGCCCAAACAGGCTGCAGATCAGGCCGTTCTCGACGTAAAACACCGGCGCCTCAGGTCGCGCAAGGTGTTCAGCGACAGCGTGTTCTACGCCCAGAGGGTCTGGGCCTGGGAGCGTCAGTAGGCGAGTCGGTGTGTCCGCCTCCGGCAGCGTGGCTGGCATTGATTGCGATAACGTGCGCGCCAGACGTTTCAGCGCCCGTTCAAGCAATTGTTGTTCAGCCGCGCTGTGCGGCGCGGCCAGTGCGCTGCTGGCCAGTGCGTACGCCTGCTCTGGCTGATTCAGCCGCTCGTGCAGCCGCACGGCACGTTGACGCGCCTCGCTGTGCTGACATTGCAGATATAACGTCAGGGCGTCTTCCAGCCGCTGCTCGCGCTCGAGCTGCTGTCCTAGCTGGAAGCGCAGGCGCTGGTGGCGGCGTTCGATCCAGGGGTTCTCGGTGGCAAAGTCAGTAAACAAGGCCAGCACCTCAGCCACATCAACCCCGGCTTCCAGCTGGTCGCGGCAGCGCCAAAGATGAATGTAATCGTCAACGTCTGCGGCGCGGTGGAAACTGCGTGATTCGCTACAGAAGGGCACCTGTTCGTATTGCTGTACGCCCAGCTCGGACAGCACAAACTCGGTCCAGTCCTGCGACAGGTTGCCAAAAAACAGCAGCCGCAGGCGCTCGCACAGCGGGCTGATAGTCAGGCTGTATAACGCGTCTGAAGGAATGCCGGGCCACTCACTCCACGGCCTGGCGCTTACGCCTTGCGCGACAATCTGCTCCAGCAATGCCTGCTTGCCGAGTTTGCCTGCCTGGCTGACGCCCAAATTCAGGCTGGCCAGCTCGCGTTTGAGTAGCAGGCGGGCGAGGGTGTCGATCTCGATGGGCTGGTCTGTTACCAGCCAGCCTTGCTCAATCAGGGGCTGGACAGCCTGCTCGATATCGCCAACTTCCTCGTAGGCCAGGCGGCTGGCGCGAAAGTGGTCGCCCTTGCGCATGATCAAACGCACCAGCAACGCGCGAGACGCTTCGGGCTGCTGCAGGAACGCCCGCACAAAGGCGTGCTCGTCTGCACTCAACAGGTCCGCGTAGCGCGCGCCAACCCAGTCCAGGACAAACTCGAAGTTGCACAGGTAGTAGAGGTCGGTTGCGAGCAGTTCGGGCATCACGAAATAAAGTGTACTGGTTGAATATCCAGCATTGTGCGCACATCAATAGGTGAATTCAAGCTGCTCAGACCGGCGGCTACCAAACGCTGAATGATGCAACATAGTGTTCAGCGCAGCATGCTTGCTGTGCCTGGCATGACTCCCTACCGTGTCAGGTTGCACAACAACAAAAGCAGGACAGCCCAATGACTCTGATGCATGGCTTTCAACCACGCGCCACCCGCCGTCTGCACGCAGCGGCCGATAACGCCCCCGATCTGCCAGCGCCCGACAGCGTGCGCTACGAGCAGCTTGGTTACATGCACGGCTTTCCGCCTTCGCCGGAGAAGCAGGTAACGCGTGGCGACTACCTGGTGCAGTACCCTAAACTGCGCTGGGCCTTCCAACACATGCGCGAGCTGATTCCCTCCCGGCAAGTCCGGCGCGGCGCGAAGGCGGTAAGCGCATTGGAAGCCGGTGAGGATCTGAGCGCAGCTATCAATGCACTGCCAGTTGAGCTACGTGATGGCAGTACCATCGACTTTGCTGAATTTCTGCAGCGCAGCTACACCGACGCCTGCATCATCCTGCACCGTGGCAAGATCATCTTTGAGCACTACCCCAACCAGCCAGACCCGCTGAGCCCGCACATGCTGTGGTCGGTCACCAAGTCCTTTACCGGGCTGATTGCCGCGCTGCTGGTGGCGGAGGGTAGGCTGGATGCCCAGGCGCAGGTAACCGATATCATCCCGGAGCTGGCAGACTCCGGTTGGCGCGGCGCCAGCGTGCAGCAGGTGCTGGATATGACGGCGGACGTCAAGTATTCGGAAGTGTACGCCGACGGCACTTCCGATGTGATTCATTACGGCCTGTCTGCCGGCATCACCCAATCACCGGACTGGAACGGGCCGACCAGCCTGTACGGATATCTGCCAAGCATTGGGCCGGCACGTGAACACGGACGCTACTTTGCCTATCGCACCGTGCATACCGAGGTGCTGGGCTGGCTGATTCGTCGCGCCAGCGGCAAAGATGTCGCCAGCCTGATTGGCGAGCGCATCTGGAGCAAGCTCGGCGCCGAGGAGGACGCGCTCGTGCTGCTCGACCCAACCGGCACCGAATGGGCTGGCGCCGGCCTGAACGCCACCCTGCGCGACCTGGCGCGCTTTGCCGAGATGCTGCGCGGCGGTGGACGCTGGAACGGCGAGCAGATCATCCCCAAGGCGATTATCGACGACATTCGTGGCGGCGCAGACAAAGCAGCCTTTGCCGACTTTGGCCGGCGCGGCATGGAAGGGTACTCCTATCACAATCAGTGGTGGATCAGTCACAACCCTGATGGCGTGTATGAGGCGATGGGCGTACACGGCCAACTGATTCATATCAATCCGGCCGCCGAACTGACCCTGGTGCGCACCGCCTCGCACCCGATTGCCAGCAACGAATTTACCTACGAAATGACCCGCAGCGCACTGGAAGCGCTGGCTGCGCATGTGCGCAAGGCTGGCTGCTGAGCGGCGCTTCGGAGACTGTCAGAGCACGCCAAAGACCTTGCGCGCCACGCTGGTGGCTGCGGCCGCCGGGTCTTGGCGGATGCTGGCTTCCTGCTCTGCGATGACCTCGAATAGACCGTCCAGCGCCTGTTCGGCTACGTAGTTCTCGATATTTGCGCTGCTTTGCTCAACCACCCCAAAGCCGGCGGCCTGCTGGGCAAAGGCATTGTACTGTTGAGCCAGCCCGACCTGGTCGGTGGCTTGCTTGACCACCGGCAGAAACAGCGCCTTGATTTGCTCTCGGCTGCTGCCCTCCAGATAGCGGGTGGCCGCATCAGCAGGGCCGGTCAGAATGGTTTTGGCATCGCCCAGACTCATGCTGCTGATGGCGTTAACCAGAATGTCCTGAGCTTGAGGAACCGCGGCCTCAGCGGCGCGGTTCATGCTGTCCTCCAGCTGCGTAAGCTGGCCACCCATGCCCATCATTTTGAGCGTGCGCGAGGCCGCCCCCAGCTTGCCCGGCAGCTCGATACGCAGCTGTGGGTTATCGCTGAAACCACCGGACTGGCCTAGCTCTTCTACGGCGGCGCGCGCGCCCTGGGTGAGGGCGTCCTTCAAGCCGCTGGCGGTATCCTGCTGGCTAAGGTCCGACAAGGACAACGCCAGTGCGTTGCTGGCCAACAACAGGGTAGTAACAAAGGTTAGCAGTCGCTTCATGGTCAAGACTCTCCAGTGACAGGTGTTTGTACGACTGTAGTTCAGCAGCGCGCGGGTCGCGAGAATGGCGCGTCAGGCGGCAGCCCGAGCGGTTGCTGGTGAGGTACAAAAGAGGGCGCAATGCGCCCTCTGAATGGTTATTTACGCGGTGGCCGGCTTTTCACCTTGTCTGTCCACCATATCCTTGTCCAGGCGGCGCCAGGTCAACAGGAAGCACAGCCCGCTAACCGCGTAGAGGCAAGCCATGATGACCATGGACGTTTGCAGGCTTTGCGCATAGACCTGCCCACAAACCTGCTGCAGGTTCTCACTCAACTGACCGACTACTGCCGGGTGGCATTGATTACGCGCCAGCTCACCCGCTGCGACACCAAGCTCGGCAACGCCGGATGTGAAGAAAATGTCGGAAACCGCGCCGATAAATAGCGGACCAAAGCCGTATCCAAGCAGGTTGACCAGCAGCAGCATCACTGCCGTGGCCATGGCGCGCACACGCATGCTGACCACACCCTGGCCAATGGTGTACTGAGCAGCCAGATAGCCGTATTTCACAAAGCCGCCAATGACCAGGCCGATGGCTGCGTAGAGCAGGCTGTCAGTGGTGAAGGCAAAAATGTAGAAGGGCACAGACAGTGTCAGGCCGGCCGCCGGTACCCAGGCGATCGCCCCCGGATGCTTCTTATAAATCCGGGTCGCCAGCCAGCCGGTGGCGAAGGTGCCAATGGCGGCGGACAGGGCGACCGGAGTGTTGATCCAGATAGCGGCCTGTCCGGCGGTAATTTCGTAGGTGCGGACCAGAAAGAGCGACTGGAATGAGGAAATACCGTAGCCACAGAAGGCGGCGATGGTGGCACCGGCGGTCATCAGCCAGAACGCGGGCTTACCCATCAGCTCGTGGATTGCCTCCTTCAGGTTGGCGCGTTCCTTTGTCTCGGTTTTCGGCGGATCGGTGTAGCCGCGCGGTGGCTCCTTGACCGTCAGCTTGAAAACAATGGCGACCAGCAGGCCCGGCAAACCGACAACGAAGAAGGCGGTGCGCCAGTCGAACATGTCGGTGACCCAGCCACCAATCAGGTTCGCGAACATGGTGCCGAGCGTGACGCCCATGGCGTAGAAGCCCAGCGCCTGGGAACGCTCACGGGGGATAAAGTAATCCGCGATCAGGGAGTTGGCCGGCGGAGTACAGCCTGCCTCACCAATGCCCACGCCAACCCGGCATATCAGCAGGATCCAGAACGCGCCGATGGTTATCGAGCCAATGGTTACTTCCGTTGCCAGGCCGCAGGCGGCGGTCATCAGCGACCACAGCGCCACGCAGACGGTCATGATCCATACGCGATGGCCAACATCGGCAAAGCGCGCCAGCGGGATACCCACGGCGGTGTAAAGCAGAGCGAAACCGAAGCCGGTGAGTAGCCCAAATTGGGTATCGGTAATTTTGAGATCCGGCACCAGATCGGGGCCGACGACCGCAAGCAGGGCGCGGTCGACGAAGTTCAGGATGTAAATCAGGGTTAACGCCAACAGCACATAGTTGCGGTACGCCTTGGACCCGTAGCCGGCCAACTGGCCGTGCCCCTTGTTTTCTCCGCCAATGACGGCACTCATGGTCAACCCCCTGCTGAATATCTTGTTATTGGTAGATGCGGGCTGCCGTCAGGCGTACCCGCAATCCAATCAGCATATCGACATATTGGCTCGGCTGCGGCCCAGCGCAGTTGAATATTTGTGAGCGGCTATGTCACAGCTTGCACCGCTCTGCTGCGTAGCCGCCGAACGGCGGGGCCCGCGAGCCAAACAGCCGTATGAGAGGCCCGGCGCCCATCCACGGTGCAAATGACAGGGTATTAAGGAGGCGCTGGAAAGAAACGCGTGGGAGGTGCTCTGGCACCGCTTGCAGGGCTTGGGTTTGGCTGGGGCCGCCGCATTGCGCGAGCCAGGTTGGTGTAATGGCGCGCCTCCCGGTCTGGGATACCGTTGGCGTAGGTGCTTGGACGGGAAGAAAAGGAGCTGCGAGCTGTTGCCAATGATCACTCTCAGCAGCGGTGGCAAGCGCCTGTGCTGCCTTAGTCTAATGCGTCACTTGATCTTGTTTTTTGTAAATTAAAAAAACAACTAAAACAATGGGTTAATGATTAATTTAACTGTTGGTTGGAGGGTAAAAAACAGGCGCAAGTATCGCGTTCTACCAAAGTCTTAGTCTCCAGTAAGCCAGCCCGGTGCTACCGTTACCGGCGTAATAACAACAACAATGGAGACGCTAATGTCCATGTCAAAAGAAGAGGCGGCGCGCAGTTACTGGCGTGAAAACCTCAAGCTCATGATGACGCTGCTGGTCGTCTGGTTTGTGGTCTCGTTCGGTGCTGGAGTGCTGTTTGTCGATCAACTCAATGCCATTGCCTTTTTCGGTTTCCCGTTAGGCTTCTGGTTCGCCCAGCAGGGCTCCATCTATGCCTTCGTGCTGCTCATCTTCGTGTACGTCTGGAAGATGAATCAGCTCGATCGCAAATACGACTTCCACGAAGAATAAGAACAGGAGTCCAGTGATGGATACCCAAACTTTGATCTATCTGTTTGTCGGGGCGACCTTCGCCCTGTACATAGGTATCGCGATTTGGTCGCGTGCCGGCAGTACCAGCGAGTATTACGTTGCCAGCAAAGGCGTACACCCGATTGCCAACGGTATGGCCACTGGCGCTGACTGGATGTCTGCGGCTTCCTTTATCTCCATGGCCGGTATCATTTCCTTTACCGGGTACGACGGCTCTGTGTACCTGATGGGTTGGACCGGTGGCTACGTGCTGCTAGCCATGTGTTTGGCTCCGTACCTGCGCAAGTTCGGCAAGTTCACTGTGCCGGAGTTTGTCGGTGAGCGTTACTACTCACAGACAGCCCGCGTGGTGGCGGTGATCTGCGTGATCTTCATTTCCTTTACCTATGTGGCAGGCCAGATGCGCGGTGTTGGTATCGTGTTCTCCCGCTACCTGGAAGTGGACATCAACACCGGCGTCGTCATCGGTATGGCCATTGTGTTCTTCTACGCCGTACTCGGCGGCATGAAGGGCATCACCTACACCCAGGTGGCGCAGTACTGCGTGATGATCTTTGCCTACATGGTGCCGGCCATTTACATCTCCATGCTGATTACCGGCAATCCGATCCCGCAGCTGGGCTTTGGTAGCGAGGTGACCGGTACCGGGCAGTCGGTACTGGAGCGTCTGAACGGGCTGGGTGCTGAACTCGGTTTTGGGGCGTACACCGACGGGTCCAAGTCGACCATCGATGTGTTCTTTATCACCATGGCGCTGATGGTAGGTACTGCCGGTCTGCCCCACGTCATCGTTCGCTTCTTCACCACTCCGACCGTGCGTGACGCCCGTAAATCAGCGGGTTATGCGCTGCTGTTCATCGCGATTCTGTACACCACTGCGCCCGCGGTTGCGGCCTTTGCACGTACCAACCTGCTGACCTCGGTGCCCAACACCGCCTATCAGGAAGTACCCGCCTGGCTGACTACCTGGGAAAACGCAGGCCTGATCGCCTGGCAGGATAAGAACAACGATGGCGTGATTCAGTACGGCCCGGGCGCGCCCTTTGTCGGCGCACCGAAGTTCACCGACGAGCGCGGTGCTAATGGCGAACGTCTGCTGAGCAACGAACCCACGCCGGCGGCTACCGAGCTGTATGTTGACCGCGACATCATGGTACTGGCCAACCCGGAAATTGCTGAACTGCCGGGCTGGGTAGTTGCGCTGATTGCTGCCGGTGGTCTAGCGGCGGCGTTGTCTACTGCTGCGGGCTTGCTACTGGTGATTTCGACCTCGGTATCCCATGACCTGCTCAAGAGCAACATGGCACCGAACATTACCGAGAAACAGGAGCTACTGGCAGCGCGGGTGGCGGCAGGTGTGGCGATTGCCATCGCCGGCCTATTCGGGATTTACCCACCAGCCTTTGTGGCGCAGGTGGTCGCCTTTGCCTTCGGCCTGGCAGCGGCCTCGTTCTTCCCGGTCATCGTCATGGGGATCTTCTCCAAGCGCATGAACAAGGAAGGGGCCATCGCCGGTATGGTTGTCGGTCTGACCTTCACCTTCGGTTATATCGTTTACTACAAGTTCATCGACCCGACTGCAACGGCCGAAGACTGGTGGTTTGGTATTTCACCGGAAGGCATTGGTACCCTGGGCATGATCTTCAACTTTATCGCTGCGGTAGTGGTGTCTTCCATGACCAAGGCGCCGCCGGAGAATATTCAGCATCTGATCGAGGACATTCGTGTCCCGCGTGGTGCCGGAGCTGCGGTGGACCACTAATGTGTTGAGTTGAAACAAAAACGCCCCGCATATGCGTAATGCTGTTCACTTAAGCATTTGAGTCCATGGCGGGGTTTCTAGAAAATCCGATATCAGTCCTCTGGTATCGGATTTTTTTATGCCCATTCAGCAGCAATTGCTCGACCTCGGCGAGCTCTTCAACTTCTCTGACCTCAGCACCTTCACTCAGAACATCCCTGTTGAATGGGTTGCGAGCGCGCTCAATTTATCGGCGCAAGCCACCATCAGGCGTCGGCGCCTACCCAGTGACCAAGTACTTTGGCTGGTGCTGGGTATGGCCCTGTTTCGCGACGAGCCAGTGCATGAGGTTGCTAGGCGACTGAACATTTGCGCCCAAGGTTTGGCCTCTGATCAGTTGCTGGCTCGAAGCGGCGTAACTGAAGCACGTAAGCGCTTGGGGGCAGATCCGGTTGAGCACCTGTTCCGCCAGACCGCCAAGCAATGGGGATGCGAGCGATACGAAGGCGATGACTGGAAAGGGTTGCAGGTATTCGCGGTGGATGGCGCACTGCTGCGAACCCCCGACTCGCCCGAGTTGAGGGAGCACTTTGGCTCTGGCAACACAGGTACTGAACGCCAAACGCCTTTTCCGATGCTACGGCTCGTTGCCTTGATGAACGTACGCTCACACGTGATCCTGGATGCCCAACTCAGCCCGTATCGCGGCAGCGAAATGCGCTTGGCCGAGACCTTCCTGAGTCAGATTCCGGACAACTCAGTCACATTGTTCGATAAAGGCTTCTGGGGCGCTGATCTGCTGCTAAGCGTGGTGGATGGAGGCAACAATCGGCATTGGCTGACGCCAGCCCGCAAGAACGTCGTGATGGAGGAAGTCGAGCGTTATAGCGAATACGATCGCCGTGTTCGGATGAAAGTCTCACCTCAGGCCCGCAAGCGGAACCCTAGTCTACCTACGCATTGGGAGGTACGAGAGGTCAGCTATAAAAGCCATGGGAACATCAGGTCACTGCTCACCTCGTTGCCAGTCGAGGGCTACAGCGCAAAGGCCGTCGCTGAGCTGTACTTGGAGCGCTGGGAGATTGAACTCGGCTTTCGCGACATCAAAAGCTCGATGCAGCAGAACGCGGTAACACTGCGAAGCAAGAAGGTTGAGCTGGTTTACCAGGAGGTCTGGGGGCTGTTGCTGGCATACAACATCATTCGGCGAGAGGCTAGTCAAGCGGCTGTGGCCTTTGGTCGAGCACCCTCGGACATACGCTTCAAACCGGCCTGTCAGTACATCGCCGTCCAGCTCATCGTCATGGCTGCAGCGAATCCGGTATCGGCAACAGGTAGAAGGCTATCGGAGCTGCGCGGCGGGGTCGGAGGGTTATTTTTGGATCACCGCCCAAGGCCAGCAAGACCAAGGACGGTGAAGATTTCCAAAACCCGCTACCCGGTAAATCGCAAGGCTGCTCCGCTTAAGTGAACAGCATTACGCTCAAGGCGGGGATCTTTAAGCTGCGGCAGGTGTTACTTGGAAGGGTAATCGCGCTGCTCGGAGCCGGTGTACAGCTGGCGCGGACGGCCAATCTTGTACGGACCGCTGATCATCTCGTTCCAGTGGGCAATCCAGCCCGGGGTGCGGCCGGTGGCGAAGATAACGGTGAACATTTCGGTCGGAATGCCGATCGCCTTCAGGATGATGCCGGAGTAGAAGTCGACGTTCGGGTACAGGTTGCGCTCTTTGAAGTAGGGATCGTTGCGTGCGATCTCTTCCAGCTTCATCGCCAGCTCAAGTTGCGGGTCGTTGATGCCCAGCTCGGCCAGTACTTCGTCGCAGGTCTGCTTCATGACTTTGGCGCGCGGGTCAAAGTTCTTGTAAACGCGGTGACCGAAGCCCATCAGCTTGAACGGATCGTCTTTGTCCTTGGCCTTGGCGACAAATTTCTCGATGTTCGATACGTCGCCAATTTCGTCCAGCATGCGCAGTACGGCTTCGTTTGCACCGCCGTGTGCCGGGCCCCACAGGGCGGCAATGCCGGCAGCGATACAGGCGAACGGGTTGGCGCCGGAGGAGCCTGCCAGGCGGACCGTGGAGGTGGAAGCGTTCTGTTCGTGGTCGGCGTGCAGGACGAAAATGCGGTCCATTGCCTTGGCCAGTACCGGGCTGATCTTCTTCTCGTCACAGGGTGTGTTGAACATCATGTGCAGGAAGTTTTCGGAGTAGCTCAGGTCGTTGCGCGGGTACATCATGGGCTGGCCCATGGAGTACTTGTAGACCATGGCAGCCAGGGTTGGCATCTTGGCGATCAGGCGCACGGCGGAGATTTCGCGGTGATGCGGATCGTTGATGTCCAGCGAGTCGTGGTAGAAGGCCGACAGGGCGCCGACAACGCCACACATGATGGCCATCGGGTGAGCGTCGCGACGGAAGCCGTTGAAGAAGTTCTTCAGCTGCTCATGAACCATGGTGTGGTTCTTGATGGTGTTGTCGAACTTGGTCTTTTCCTCTGCGTTGGGCAGCTCGCCCTTGAGCAGCAGGTAGCAGGTTTCCAGGAAGTCAGACTTTTCTGCCAGCTGATCAATCGGGTAGCCGCGGTGCAGCAGAATGCCCTTGTCACCATCAATGTAAGTGATCTTGGATTCGCAGGAAGAGGTGGCCATGAAGCCGGGGTCGAAGGTGAAGACGCCTTCGCCAGTGAGGCCGCGTACATCCACGACGTCGGGACCCATAGTCCCGGAGTAGACCGGCAGATCGATGGGGGCCGCGCCCTCGATGATCAACTGCGCTTTTTTGTCAGCCATTGATGGCCTCCTGTTTTGCTGTATCGAAAAGGTGACCCCCACGCAGGGCCCGCATCACTATAAGGTGATAAATCGGTTTGTCAATTCTGCACATGGCGAAAGGAAATTAGTGGGATTGAAAGTTTCAATACCACCTTGGCGGGGCAGGTCAAGTACACTTTGTGCCTCGGAAACAGAGCGTTTCCGGCCGGTTGCTGCGTTGTAATCAAATGTTTAAGTCACTATACTCCTTGACCGGCAAAGTGGCCTGCACAGCTTCGCCCGAAGCATGAAGTGTGTGTCATTAAAGGTGCCCTAGTGCACCTTCCTATAATCCAGCCCTGTCCACAGGGCCATGAGTGTGAATATAGCCGTGAATAGCAAAAGACCCGTCAACCTAGACCTCAGGACAATCAAGCTTCCTGTAACCGCATACACGTCGATTTTGCATCGCATCTCTGGCGTTATCCTGTTCGTCGCAATTGCAATCCTGCTCTGGATGCTCGACACCTCTCTCAGCTCCGAGAGCGGCTTTGAACAGGTCAAGAGCTGCTTGCAGAACCCCCTGGCCAAACTGGTCGTCTGGGGTATCGTCTCCGCATTGCTTTACCACCTGATTGCCGGTGTTCGTCACCTGGTGATGGATGCAGGTGTGGGTGAAGGCCTGGAGAGCGGTAAGCGTGGTTCGCAGGTAGTAATCGTGGTATCTGCCATTGTGATTGTTCTTCTGGGGGTGTGGATATGGTAACGAATGTCACCAACCTGTCTCGCAGCGGCCTTTATGACTGGATGGCGCAACGCGTCTCCGCCGTGCTGCTGGCTGTTTATGTGCTGTTTCTGCTTGGTTACCTGATTTGCAACCCAGGGCTGACCTACGCTGACTGGCAAGGGCTGTTCGCGCAGAACTGGATGCGTATCTTCAGCATTCTGGCGCTGGTCGCACTCAGTGTGCATGCCTGGGTAGGAATGTGGACCATTTCTACCGACTACCTGACTCCCATGGCGCTTGGCAAATCTGCCACCGTTATCCGCTTCCTGTTCCAGGCGGTTTGCGGTCTGGCCATGTTTGTGTTCTTTGTCTGGGGCGTGCAGATTCTCTGGGGTAACTAAATGTCTAACATTCGCACACTGACTTTTGACGCCATCATCATTGGTGGTGGTGGTGCCGGCATGCGCGCTGCGCTGCAGCTGGCTCAAGGTGGTCACAAGACCGCCGTAGTAACCAAGGTATTCCCGACTCGCTCGCACACCGTATCGGCTCAGGGTGGCATCACCTGTGCCATCGCCTCAGCTGATCCGAACGATGATTGGCGCTGGCACATGTACGATACCGTCAAGGGTTCCGACTACATCGGTGACCAGGACGCTATCGAATACATGTGTTCGGTTGGCCCGGAAGCGGTCTTTGAGCTTGAGCACATGGGTCTGCCGTTCTCCCGTACTGAACAGGGTCGCATCTATCAGCGTCCGTTCGGCGGTCAGTCCAAGAACTTCGGTGAAGGCGGTCAGGCTGCCCGTACCTGTGCTGCTGCTGACCGTACCGGTCACGCGCTGCTGCACACGCTGTATCAGAACAACGTCAAGCACAACACGACCTTCCTGAACGAGTGGTACGCAGTTGATCTGGTGAAGAACCAGGACGGCGCCATCGTTGGTGTTATCGCGATCTGCATCGTCGAGACGGCGAGACCGTCTACATTCGCGCCAAGGCCACCGTGCTGGCCACCGGCGGTGCTGGTCGCATCTATGCGTCTACTACCAATGCTCTGATCAACACCGGTGACGGTGTCGGCATGGCCCTGCGTGCCGGTGTGCCGGTGCAGGACATCGAGATGTGGCAGTTCCACCCGACCGGTATCGCCGGCGCCGGTGTCCTGGTTACCGAAGGTTGCCGTGGCGAAGGTGGTTACCTGATCAACGCCCACGGCGAGCGCTTCATGGAGCGTTATGCTCCGAACGCGAAGGACCTGGCTGGTCGTGACGTTGTCGCGCGCTCCATGGTCAAGGAAATTCTGGCCGGCAACGGCGTAGGTCCCAACAAGGATCACGTACTGCTGAAGCTGGATCACCTGGGTGAAGAAGTGCTGCACAGCCGTCTGCCGGGTATCTGTGAACTGTCCAAGACCTTTGCGCATGTTGATCCGGTCACCGCGCCGGTTCCGGTTGTGCCGACCTGTCACTACATGATGGGTGGTGTGGCTACCAACATTCACGGTCAGGCCATCACCCAGGACGCCGAAGGTAACGACAAGATCGTTGAAGGCCTGTTCGCTGTTGGTGAGATTGCCTGCGTGTCGGTACACGGTGCCAACCGTCTGGGTGGCAACTCGCTGCTTGACCTGGTGTGTTTGGCCGTGCTGCCGGCCTGCACCTGGAGTCGGCCCTGAAAGAGGGTATCGATTACCGCGGCGCTTCGGAGTCCGATATCGAGGCCTCCCTGGCTCGTCTGTCTGGCATTAACGAACGCGCTACTGGCGAAGACGTTGCGCCGCTGCGCAAAGAACTGCAGGACTGCATGCAGAACTACTTCGGTGTGTTCCGCACCGGCGAGTACATGCAGAAAGGCATCAA